>NZ_CP018155.1:1490000-2690000 GCF_001889045.1 Tenacibaculum todarodis
ACACCCATAGAATGCTCCCCTACCACTTATACTTAGTATAAATCCATAGCTTCGGTAATATGTTTATGCCCGATTATTATCCATGCAAAACCGCTCGACTAGTGAGCTGTTACGCACTCTTTAAATGAATGGCTGCTTCCAAGCCAACATCCTAGCTGTCTAAGCAGTTTCACCTCGTTAGTTCAACTTAACATATATTTGGGGACCTTAGCTGATGGTCTGGGTTCTTTCCCTCTCGGACATGGACCTTAGCACCCATGCCCTCACTGCTGAGTAACATTTTATAGCATTCGGAGTTTGTCAGGAATTGGTAGGCGGTGAAGCCCCCGCATCCAATCAGTAGCTCTACCTCTATAAAACTTTCGCTCAACGCTGCACCTAAATGCATTTCGGGGAGTACGAGCTATTTCCGAGTTTGATTGGCCTTTCACCCCTACCCACAGGTCATCCAAAGACTTTTCAACGTCAACTGGTTCGGTCCTCCACTGTATGTTACTACAGCTTCAACCTGCCCATGGGTAGATCACTCGGTTTCGCGTCTACTACTACTAACTATGGTCGCCCTATTCAGACTCGCTTTCGCTTCGGCTCCGGACCTTAAATCCTTAACCTTGCTAGCAACAGTAACTCGTAGGCTCATTATGCAAAAGGCACGCCGTTACACAGTAAATGTGCTTCGACCGCTTGTAGGCGTACGGTTTCAGGTTCTCTTTCACTCCCTTACTTAGGGTTCTTTTCACCTTTCCCTCACGGTACTAGTTCACTATCGGTCTTTCAGGAGTATTTAGCCTTACCGGATGGTCCCGGTGGATTCATACAGGATTACTCGTGTCCCGCACTACTCAGGGTACCACTATCTTAACTTTGCTTACTTATACGGGACTATCACCCTCTTTGGTCTGTCTTTCCAAACAGTTCTAATTCACGTAGCATCGAATATTGTGGCCCTACAACCCCAATATTGCCGTAACAATATTGGTTTGGGCTGTTCCGCGTTCGCTCGCCACTACTAACGGAATCACTATTGTTTTCTCTTCCTCTGGTTACTTAGATGTTTCAGTTCACCAGGTTTGCCCCCTTACGGGTAACATGTCTTCAACATGCTGGGTTGCCCCATTCGGATATTTACGGATCATAAAATATGTGCTTCTCCCCGTAACTTTTCGCAGCTTATCGCGTCCTTCATCGCCTCTGAAAGCCTAGGCATCCTCCATACGCCCTTATTTAGCTTATTGTACTTTTTGCACTAGAATAAATTCTAGTTATGAACTCTTTATAATTTAATTTTATATAAAAATATTTCGTTAGATATAAATATCTAACTTCTCTATCTTGATTTCTTTACGATATCATTTTACCAATATGTCAATGAACTTGTGGTCTATATATTAATATTGACCGTTGTGGAGAATATCGGAGTCGAACCGATGACCTCTTGCGTGCAAGGCAAGCGCTCTAGCCAACTGAGCTAATCCCCCATTTGAAATTCAGAATTTTGAATTCAGAATTACGAATTTAGAATTCTCTAGTTTCCAGAATTTCCTTTAATATTAAATTTTTGTAGTCCCGGGCAGACTCGAACTGCCGACCTCTACATTATCAGTGTAGCGCTCTAACCAGCTGAGCTACGAGACTATAATAGCTTAATACTTATTTTTTAAAATTAACAGCAAAGAGTAAAATTTCCTTTTGTAACTCACCATCTTTCTCTAGAAAGGAGGTGTTCCAGCCGCACCTTCCGGTACGGCTACCTTGTTACGACTTAGCCCTAGTTACCAGTTTTACCCTAGGCGGCTCCTTGCGGTGACCGACTTCAGGCACTCCCAGCTTCCATGGCTTGACGGGCGGTGTGTACAAGGCCCGGGAACGTATTCACCGGATCATGGCTGATATCCGATTACTAGCGATTCCAGCTTCACGGAGTCGAGTTGCAGACTCCGATCCGAACTGTGATATGGTTTATAGATTCGCTCCTGGTCGCCCAGTGGCTGCTCATTGTCCATACCATTGTAGCACGTGTGTGGCCCAGGACGTAAGGGCCGTGATGATTTGACGTCATCCCCACCTTCCTCACTACTTGCGTAGGCAGTCTCGCTAGAGTCCTCAGCATGACCTGTTAGCAACTAACAATAGGGGTTGCGCTCGTTATAGGACTTAACCTGACACCTCACGGCACGAGCTGACGACAACCATGCAGCACCTTGTAATATGTCCGAAGAAAAGTCTATCTCTAAACCTGTCATACTACATTTAAGCCCTGGTAAGGTTCCTCGCGTATCATCGAATTAAACCACATGCTCCACCGCTTGTGCGGGCCCCCGTCAATTCCTTTGAGTTTCAGTCTTGCGACCGTACTCCCCAGGTGGGATACTTATCACTTTCGCTTAGTCACTGAGCTAATGCCCAACAACTAGTATCCATCGTTTACGGCGTGGACTACCAGGGTATCTAATCCTGTTCGCTCCCCACGCTTTCGTCCATGAGCGTCAATATATACGTAGTAGACTGCCTTCGCAATCGGTATTCTAAGTAATCTCTATGCATTTCACCGCTACACTACTTATTCTATCTACTTCCGTATAATTCAAGTCAACCAGTATCAAAGGCAGTTCCGTCGTTGAGCGACGGGATTTCACCTCTGACTTAATTGACCGCCTGCGGACCCTTTAAACCCAATGATTCCGGATAACGCTTGCACCCTCCGTATTACCGCGGCTGCTGGCACGGAGTTAGCCGGTGCTTATTCTTACAGTACCGTCAAGGCCGTACACGTACGACTGTTTCTTCCTGTATAAAAGCAGTTTACAACCCATAGGGCCGTCTTCCTGCACGCGGCATGGCTGGGTCAGAGTTGCCTCCATTGCCCAATATTCCTCACTGCTGCCTCCCGTAGGAGTCTGGTCCGTGTCTCAGTACCAGTGTGGGGGATCTCCCTCTCAGGACCCCTACCTATCGTTGCCATGGTAAGCCGTTACCTCACCATCTAGCTAATAGGACGCATAGTCATCTTGTACCGATAAATCTTTAATTAAAAAGTGATGCCACTTCTCAACATTATGGAGTATTAATCTTCATTTCTAAAGGCTATCCTCCTGTACAAGGCAGATTCTATACGCGTTACGCACCCGTGCGCCGGTCGTCAGCAAAAAAGCAAGCTTTTTCCTGTTACCCCTCGACTTGCATGTGTTAAGCCTGCCGCTAGCGTTCATCCTGAGCCAGGATCAAACTCTTCATTGTATATTTTTAATAATATGAATGAATAAGTTTCAAAAGAATTTGTCTAAATAAATTTAAACATGGTTATTCTACTCTTTGTTTACGCTGTCAATTTCAATATTTTCAATGAACTTTATTAACCTTAATAATCAATCCTATTTCAATCGATATCCTAATTAATATTTTGTAGAAATGCTAGACTCGAACTAACTGACTTTTTAAACTGTCATTCCAAAATTTCTGTGAACTAATTTGCTGTATTTCTTAGCGGCTGCAAATATAAAACTTTATTTTAATCTCACAATAAAAAATTAATCTTTTTTACCGTTATCTAAAACCTCAAGAAAACTGAACTTATTTGCCGAAAAAATCGGACTGCAAAGATACTACCTTTTTCTCCTGATAACCAAATAAAATTTAAAGTTTTTTTTAACTTTTATTTACCTTACTCAATTAATAGCTTCTACTATTTACGCCTACTCTAACAACAATCTCAATGAACTAAACTAACTAAGTACTTACTCCGTTAGCGGCTGCAAACATACAACACATTTTCTATTCTAAACTAACTTTTTTAATCTTTTTTTAATCTTTTTTTTACATACACTGATTAAGAGTGGTTTATATTTAAAGTTTTTTCATTTTCATATTAAAACAACCTTAAGATACCACATCGTAACATAGAAAACATAGTTTCTGGTCGGTTAGATGGTTAGATGGTTAGATGGTTAGATGGTTAGATGGTTAGATGGTTAGATGGAAATCTAAACTTTATTTTACACAACATAAACTATTACCTTATTATATATAGGTAATGTTCTTTATTAATACGCCCGCGTTAGGGATTGAAGCGGCATCCTTTTTTATACCAAAATAACTTAAACGGCTTATCTAAACAATAAATTGCTTCTAAAAACAAAGATGCTGAACTAAATTCAGCATAAAAAAGATATAGCGGAAAGCCCGACCTTGGTCCTGAACGCCTTCAGGATAAAGTAACGCACAAACGAAAAATTACTCCTATATATGTATACATATATATTGTACAGGTTTTAGTTTTACAATATCTTTGCCTTTCGAATATTTCCGCTTGTAGGGAAATGAAACATATATAATGATACATATTACTTTACCTGACGGAAACGTCAAAGAATTTGAAAAGAATAGCACACCAATGGATGTTGCTAAAAGCATTAGTGAAGGGTTTGCAAGAAACGTTATTTCGGCAAATTTTAACGGAACTACTATTGAAACCACTACTCTACTTACCACAGATGGTTCTTTAATACTATATACATTTAATGACGATGGAGGAAAAAAGGCTTTTTGGCATTCTTCTGCACACGTTTTAGCGGAAACTATTTTAAGTTTTCACCCGAATGCGAAGTTAACTATTGGACCCGCGATTGATAATGGCTTCTATTATGATTTAGATTTAGGCGATGAAACACTTTCTGAAAAAGATTTCCCTGCATTGGAGAAGAAATTTTTAGAGATTGCTCGTGGTAAACATGAGTTTTCTATGCGATCGGTTTCTAAAGCGGATGCTTTGTCTTTATATAAGGAAGAGAATAATGAATATAAGGTTGAGTTGATTGAAAACTTAACGGATGGCGATATTACTTTTTGTGACCATAGTAACTTTACTGATTTATGTCGTGGTGGGCATATTCCTAACACAGGAATTATAAAAGCTATAAAGATAATGAACGTTGCTGGTGCTTATTGGCGCGGTGATGAAAAGAATAATCAACTTACACGTGTTTACGGAATTAGTTTTCCTAAACAAAAGATGCTTACTGAGTATCTGGAAGTTTTAGAAGAAGCTAAAAAACGTGACCACAGAAAATTAGGTAAAGAGTTAGAACTTTTTACATTCTCTCAAAAAGTTGGACAAGGTTTACCTTTATGGTTACCAAAAGGTGCTGCTTTAAGAGGAAGATTGGAAGACTTTTTAAAGAAAGCACAAAAGAAGGCTGGTTACGAAATGGTAATGACCCCTCATATTGGACAAA
Organism: Tenacibaculum todarodis; assembly: GCF_001889045.1. Lineage (NCBI taxonomy): Bacteria > Pseudomonadati > Bacteroidota > Flavobacteriia > Flavobacteriales > Flavobacteriaceae > Tenacibaculum > Tenacibaculum todarodis. The sequence goes on from NZ_CP018155.1 coordinate 1,495,232, forward strand.
AAGAACTATATGTTACTTCTGGTCATTATGAAAAATATGGTGAAGATAGTTTCCAGGCAATAAAAACTCCGAAAATGGATGAAGAGTTTTTATTAAAGCCTATGAACTGTCCACATCACTGTGAGGTATATAACTTTAAACCTTATTCATATAAGGATTTACCAAAGCGTTTTGCTGAATTTGGAACGGTTTATAGATATGAACAAAGTGGAGAACTACACGGTTTAACGCGTGTTAGAGGTTTTACACAAGATGATGCTCATATATTTTGTACTCCTGAACAGTTAGACCAGGAATTTAAAGAAGTTATAGATCTAGTATTATATGTCTTTGGTTCTTTAGGTTTTGAAAATTTTACAGCGCAAGTTTCTGTAAGGGATCCTGAGAACCCCGACAAATACATCGGTGATGTAGCAACTTGGGATATTGCTGAAAATGCAATTATTAGTGCAGCAAAAGATAAAGGTTTAGATTTTGTTATTGAAGAAGGCGAAGCTGCTTTTTATGGACCTAAGTTAGACTTTATGGTAAAGGATGCTTTAGGTAGAAGTTGGCAATTAGGAACTATACAAGTTGACTATAATTTACCTAAACGTTTCGATTTAACGTATAAAGGTTCAGATAATCAATCTCACAGACCTGTAATGATTCATAGAGCTCCATTTGGTTCTATGGAACGCTTTATTGCCGTATTACTTGAGCATACAGGAGGTAATTTCCCTCTTTGGTTAACACCAGATCAAGTTATTATACTGCCAATCAGTGAGAAATATGAAAAATATACAGAAAAAGTTTTAAATCTGCTTGAAAATTCCGAAATTCGCGCCCTCGTAGACTCACGTAATGAGAAAACGGGACGTAAGATTAGAGATGCCGAAGTAAGCAAAATACCATTTATGGTTATTGTTGGTGAAAAGGAAGAGCAAGATGGCACGGTATCTGTAAGAAAACATGGAGAAGGTGATTTAGGTACCTTTACTATTGAAGAATTCATTTCTCTAATACAGAATGAAGTTAGTAAAACCCTAGTTCCTTTTAAATAAAAATAGAAATTAACTTTTAAATATATTAGTCATAGCAATTAGAAGAAAAAGGTCGAGAAGACCATTACGAGTAATTAAAGAAGATCAACATAGAATCAATGGAAAGATTCGTGACGTAGAAGAAGTGCGTTTAGTTGGTGAAAATATTGAAGTTGGAGTTTATCCGATTTCAAAGGCAAGAGAGTTTGCAAGAGAACAAGAATTAGATTTGGTTGAAATTTCACCGAAAGCTGTACCGCCTGTTTGTAAAATTATAGACTACAAAAAGTTTATGTATGAACAAAAGAAGCGTGAAAAGGCTCAGAAATCTAAGGCTACAAAGGTTATCGTAAAGGAAATTAGATTTGGACCTCAAACTGATGAGCATGATTATGAGTTTAAAAAGAAGCACGCTATTAAATTTTTACAAGATGGCGCTAAATTAAAAGCATTTGTGTTTTTTAAAGGGCGTTCAATCATCTTTAAGGAACAAGGTCATATTTTACTATTAAAACTAGCACAAGAGTTAGAAGATTATGGTAAAGTAGAACAAATGCCAAAATTAGAAGGTAAACGTATGATTATGTTTATTTCTCCTAAGAAAACGAAATAAAAAGAGTTTTTAAAGTTTAAAAGTTCTTAAAGTTTTTAAAGTATTAGTTCATACTTAACTTTTTAACTTTATAAACCTTCAACTTTAATTACTAAAGATAATAAGCAAGATAAAAACGAGAGACAGAGATGCCTAAAATGAAAACCAAATCTAGTGCCAAAAAACGATTTAAAGTTACAGGTACTGGTAAAATCAAAAGAAAGCACGCGTTTAAAAGTCACATCTTAACAAAGAAGTCTAAAAAACGTAAGCTAGCCTTGACACACTCAACATTAGTCCACAAGGCTGATGAAGGGAACATCAAGCAACAGTTAAACTTAAAGTAAGTTTAATAAGGGAATTTAATTATTAACCATGTATTAGGCTCAAAGAATTCAAATTTTAGAATCGCCTACTACAAAACACATTGAAATTATGCCAAGATCAGTAAATTCAGTAGCCTCAAGAAAAAGAAGAAAAAAAATCTTGAAGGCAGCAAAAGGTTACTTTGGAAGACGTAAAAACGTTTACACAGTAGCAAAAAATGCGGTTGAAAAGGCTATGCTATATGCATACCGTGACCGTAAAAACAATAAGAGAAACTTCCGTTCTTTATGGATCGTGCGTATTAACGCAGGAGCTAGACAGTATGGAATGTCTTACTCACAGTTTATGGGAAAAGTAAAAGCTAACAATATCGAATTAAACCGTAAGGTTTTAGCTGATTTAGCGATGAACAATCCAGAAGCTTTTAAGGCAATTGTAGAAAAAGTAAAATAAGTTTTAATAACCTTGCTTATAATAAAAACCCAAACTTTACGTTTGGGTTTTTTTACACTTATTATATTATAAAACCAACTGTACATTATTTTTCAGATGAAAACTATACAACTAACTATTTTAAGCGCTTTATTAACTTTAAATATTTTCGCGCAACAACCAAATCAAGTTCAAGAATTTCCTAAAACTATTGAAGGTCAGTTTCAAAAACTTTACAAAAAATCTAACAATTACCAAGTTTATAAGGTAATGAGAAAAGATAATTTTTTAAAGTTACAAAAGAATGTGTTAGATAGTATTTCTGCTATTAAAAAAGAAGCTTCTAATAAACAACAAACTATTAATTCTCAACAAAAAACAATTAGCTCTTTAGAAAGTACAATATCTAAAACTAATAAAGACTTAACTGTTTCTATGACTAAAGAAGATAACATATCTCTTTTTGGACTACAGTTAAACAAAATTACTTATAACACTATTTTATGGGGAATTATAGCTGGCTTATTAGCTGGTTTATTATTTTTTATCTTCAGATATAATAATAGCAATTCATTAACTAGTGAGGCAAGAAAAGCATTGTCTGATGTTGAACAAGAATTAGAACAACACCGTAAGAAAACTATTGAAAAAGAACAGAAACTACGTAGACAACTACAAGATGAAATTAATAAACAACGTGGTGTTTAATTAAAGAATCAAGGTTTTTAGAAACAAGAATCAATACAGACTCTCAAAAGAATAAACTTTTGAGAGTTTTTTTGTTTTTAGTAATTTTGGTACATTGTTTGCAAACTAATACATAAACCAAAAGCCCATAATAGGCATTTAATAGAAGCATAAATTTATTTAACTCTTTAAATGAAATAGATGAAATCACTCTTTACCTTTATTACTATAATTTTCTTCGGAAACATTCAAGCACAAAACAACTTACCAAAAGCCGATATTATTAATACAGGCTATGGAGAATTAACCGTTCAACCCATAAAACACGGAAGTTTAGTTTTAACTTATAACGGAAAAACTATTTATGTTGATCCTACTGGTGGAAATAAAGCCTACACAGGAATTGCAAAACCAGACATGATTCTTATTACTGATATACATGGAGATCATTTTAACATGGAAACTATACAGGAATTAGATGCAAAGAATGCTGTAATTGTTGCTCCTGAAGTGGTTGCAAATGAATTAACTTACACTTATAAAAAAAACTCAATAGCTTTAAAAAACGAACAAGGTGTTCATAGAATGGGTTTCTTTATTTCTGCAATACCTATGTATAATTTACCAGAAACTGAAGATAGCAGACATACAAAAGGGCGTGGAAATGGTTATACAATAAGTATTGAAGATTTTGATATTTATATTTCTGGTGATACTTCAGCTATTCAAGAAATGAAAATGTTATATGGAATTAATTTGGCATTTGTTTGTATGAATCTACCGTACACAATGGATATTAATGAAGCTTCGGAAGGCGTTTTAGCTTTTCAACCAAAAATTATGTATCCATATCATTATAGAGGAAAAGGAATGGTTAGCGACACTAAAAAATTTAAAGAACTTGTTGATGCTGAAAAATTAGATATTGAAGTTCGCTTACGTGATTGGTATATGAAGTAAAACAGTATTCAGTATTTAGTATTTAGTATTTAGTATTTAGTATTTAAAACAAATAAATCCCAAGTTTAAGAACTTGGGATTTTCTTTTTTATGTTAAATTATGTCCCAAAACGTCCAACTTTGTCCGAGAATGTTCAATATTAGACGTTTTCGGACATTAAATTTAAATAGAGGTTTAGTTTTATAAAATGTAACTTTAAAACTATTTTATATGAAAGCTATAAATTATTTAAAACATGTTTCAATTCTTTTATCTTATTGTATTCTTTTTCAAAGTTGTTATAGCTACAAAACGATAAAAAGTAATGAAAAAGATATTGAATTATTAAAAAAATATAAGATTGATTTAAAAAACTCAAAAAGAATAAAAGGAAAGATTGTTGGCTTTTATAATGATACAGTTCAAATATTATCAAAAGGGAAAAATTTAAAAATCTCAGAAAAAGACATTAAAGAGATAAAGAAAAGAAAATTTTCTCTACTAAAAACTAGTTTAACAACCTTAACTGTAGCAGCTGTTAGTGCTCTTGCAATATTCGGCATAAGTTTTAACATATTTAAAAAGGACTTCAATCCATTTAAAAATATTATTTAAACAAGAAATCTATATGTTTTATGCTAATGAAAATAGTTAGCAAATACGCGCGTTAGGGATTGTAGCAATTGTTTGAGCTCTCACGCTTTTTTGCGTGAAGCGAGTGCGGAAAGCCCGACCTAAAAGGGAACGCCCAAAAAATTTTTATAGTAAGTATTCTACGAAAAAACCAAGTCTTTCAACTTGGTTTTTTTATGTTTATTAATTTTAAAATTGCTTCTTCCGAAACTTCGAAACGTGCAATTACTGGAATATTAAATACTTTCTCCTAATTCTTTTAATTTAGAGGTGTTTTCTGCCAACATTAATTCGTCTAATATTTTTTGAATATCGCCATTCATAATATTTGGCAAATCATATAAAGATAACCCAATTCTGTGGTCTGTTACTCTACCTTGTGCGTAATTATAGGTTCTAATTTTTGCACTTCTATCTCCAGAAGAAACCATAGAACCACGTTTTAAGGCGTCTTCTGCTTGTTTTTTAGCCAATTCCATATCGTACAAACGAGAACGTAATACTTTAAAGGCTTTCTCTTTATTTTTATGTTGTGACTTTTGATCTTGACATTGCGCAACCAAACCTGTTGGAATGTGCGTTAAACGAACCGCCGAATAGGTTGTATTTACAGATTGACCTCCTGGACCTGATGAACAGAAAAAATCTATACGTACGTCTTTTGGGTTTATCTCAACATCAAACTCTTCTGCTTCTGGAAAAACCATGCAAGTAGCGGCAGAAGTATGCACACGACCTTGAGTTTCCGTTTGAGGAACACGTTGTACACGATGCACACCGGCTTCAAACTTTAAAATTCCATAAACATCATCTCCTGTAACTTCAAACTGAATTTCTTTAAATCCACCGTTTGTTCCTTCAGAATAATCTACCGTAGAAACTTTCCAACCTCTACCTTCGCAATATTTTGTGTACATTCTAAATAAATCTCCGGCAAAAATACTTGCTTCGTCTCCACCTGTTCCAGCACGCAATTCTACAACCGCATTTTTATTGTCTTCTGGGTCTTTAGGAATTAGTAAAAACTTAATCTCTTCTTCCAATTCTGGAATACGAGTATTTGCTTCATCTATTTCCATTTTAGCCATTTCCACCATTTCCGCATCACTTCCGTCGTCAATAATTTCTTTTGCTTCTTCTATATTGTTTTGTAAACGTTGGTATTCATCACCTCTTTTTACAACATCTCCTAAATCTTTATACTCTTTACTTAATTTAGCATAACGTTTCTGATCCATAATAATTTCTGGTTGAATTATTAAATCGGAAACCTCATCAAAACGCTGCTTTACAATTCTTATTTTATCTAACATTGGGTGTCTTTTCTGAAATGCGAATTTACGTTTTTAAAAAGAGAAAAAAGAATAGAGAGCATAGAAAAAAGAAGTTTATAAAAGCAAAAACAAATCTCTTTCAATTTTAAATTTAGTAAGTTTGAAAAACATTCTTATAAAACTTATAAATGAAAACATTTTGTTCCATACTAATACTACTTTTCTTACTGAATTCTTGCCAAACGGAAACCAAACAAAACTACCCTGATTTTCTATTAGGAAAATGGCAACGCACAAATGATGAACTTGGAAAAACAACTTTTGAGAATTGGGAAGATAATTATACAGGAATAGGATTTACTTTAAAGAAAAACGATACTGTTTTCAAAGAAACATTAAGTATAATTTCTAAAAATGATACGCTACATTTAAAAGTTGAAGGTGTAAATGAACAACCAACTTTATTTAAATTTACCGAACAAACGGATAGTTCTTTTGTTTGTGAAAATCCACAAAATGAATTCCCAACAAAAATTGAATATTGGTTAGAAAACAAACAATTAAAAGCGAAGGTTTCTAATGATGAATTTGATGTGGAGTTTGTTTTTGAGAGAATGGAATAAAGAAAATGAAAGCTAAAGAACAAATTAAGGAGTTTTTAGAACCTGATAAGTTTTGGGATATTTTAGGAATTAAATCTCAAGAAGATTTTATTAATAAAATAATTACTAAAGGAAGATTTCATAAAAATGTCCCTGAAAAAATTAAAAATGATTATAAAATAGTTGAAAGATTATTATTCTTTAGTTACTACAATTATCCAATAATTGATGAAGCATTTGGGAAATTGACAAGGATTTTCGAAGCAAGCATAAATTTAAAAATCGAAGAGTTAAAAATTGAGAAAAAAGGGTTTGAATCTCTTAATTCTAAAATAAAACGACTTGAAAAATATTCATCAAATGAACTTCATAAAGAATGGTTACATTCTAAAAACTTAAGAAATACTTTTGCTCATCATAAAGCAGGAAGATTAATGGGAATTATCTTAATTAATACTTTCAAGCATATTATCAATATGATTAATTCTGTATTTCTAACAAAGAATGAAATATTAGAATTAGAAAATTCACTCAAATTAATAAAACAGAAAACAAATCATCTCGAAGAAGGATTGTTTATAATGGAATATAAAGGAAAATCTTTTCTAATTTGGTCAATAATTGCTTATACTTCAATAATTAAAAATGGAATAGAAAAATCATTTTGGGTATTTCATCCAGTTTATCAAAGAAAAACAATTGAAAAGATTTCAGATTTCCCAAACCCATTTCTACTAAATTTAAAAAAAATAAAGATAAATCCTAATGGGTTTATTGCTGAAGTAATAGAAAGTAAAGAGATAATTAAAATTCAAAAAACAGATAATAAAACTAATCAAGAAAAGTATTTTGAACATAAATTTCAAATGAGAAACATCGATTTGAAATTAAAAGAAAATTATTGGTTCTTTTTAGAGAGTGAATTAAAAAAAGGGGTTTCAGAATTTATATATAATTATACTTGGGAATAAACATTATAGTTAATAACGTTTATAATTCACAGATGATTATAATCAACATACTAAAATAGTAAATTTACTTCTCCTCATTAAAAAACACTTTATAGTATTTCATTTTTTTCTCTTCGTCGTAACCTCTTTCTAAATATTCTGAAGAAGCGTCTGGCGCATCTACATCTATTGATATTTTGATATTTGTATCAAGTTTAATTTCAGTTTTAAACTTACTTTTTTCCTTTTTAAGTACTACATCAGAAACTTCAAAATTGTTTCTAATTAAGACATCGTTTAAACCTTCGAAGTGTTTTTTGTAGTCTTCAAACTTTTCTTTGTGTTTTTCTTCTTCAAAAATTTCATCTTTAAAAGTATGATAATCTACATTTTCATGCTCTTTAAAATAATCTACCGTATTGGCTAAAAAAGTACTTTGCTCCTGTTTACCAAGCTCGGGTTTTATTACTTCTTCAGAAAATTCTTTACACATTTCTAAATAGTTTTGTGTGTGCGAATTCCTGTCATCAGCATATTTTACATTCAGGAAGTTTTTAATCCAATATTGTGCATCGTAATTATTGTTATCTACTGATAAAACAACGGTTCCTTCAGCATCTGTTGTATTTAAAACGATACAACCTTTGTCTAATTTTTTGGTTGAAATCCCTTTTTGAACCACCACATCAAAACTATCTTCTTCTAAATAGGTTTGGAAAAAATCGACCTTATTTTCAATTTTAAAGACACCAACACCTTGCACCATCATGTCTTTGTAATCTAAATTATCAAACAACACCACTAAAACATCTCCTGCTTTAATTTGCGCCGAATTAGATTGCTCATACAAATGATTTACAATGTTTTTAGAATATTCAATAAATGTTTCATTATCTCCAAAAACTTCATGAGAATAGTTGTTCATTTCGTTTAAACGAACATCTGCATGATGATTAAAACGGTAACTTTGCGTAACATTTGCAAAGGGTTTTAATAAAAACGGCATTAATAATTCGTAACTTTCTTCATCAAAACGCACCAAACTTTCAGACATAGCATTCTGTCCGCTATTGTACTTGTTCCCTACTTTATGAATTATACATTTACTTATTTCTGCGCGTGTTCTTTTAATCATATTAGCCCATCTTAATCTTCCCGAAGGGAAGAAATTACAGTGTGGTTACTGGTTTATTTTTGTTAATTTTTATTTTGAGATTCCTGCCTTCGCAGGAATGACAATTTTAATGTAATTCTCTAATATTCAAAAGTTCCGTATTCACTTATAATAGTCAGTTTTTTAGACTCTGAAGCCTCTACCTTACCAATAATTTTAGCATCTACGTTAAACGATTTTGAAATTGAAATAATGTCTTCTGCTATTTCAGGAGAAACATACAATTCCATTCTATGTCCACAGTTAAAAACTTGATACATTTCTTTCCAATCGGTTTTAGATTGTTCTTGTATTAGTTTAAATAATGGCGGAATTGGAAACATATTATCTTTTACAATGTGTAAATTATCTACAAAATGTAAAATTTTAGTTTGCGCGCCACCAGAACAATGAATCATTCCGTGCACATCTTCCGAAGTAAACTTAGAAAGGATTTCTTTTATAATTGGCGCATAGGTTCTTGTAGGAGATAGCACTAATTTACCTGCATCAATTGGAGAATTTTCAACGGCATCAGTCAATTTTGTATTTCCTGAATACACTAAATCAGTTGGAACAGCAGCATCAAAACTCTCTGGATATTTGTCTGCCAAATATTTATGAAAAACATCGTGTCTTGCAGATGTTAATCCGTTACTTCCCATTCCGCCGTTATATTCAGTTTCATAGGTTGCTTGTCCAAAAGACTCTAAACCTACAATTACATCACCAGCTTTTATGTTTGCATTATCAACAACATCTGTACGTTTCATACGAGCTGTTACTGTAGAATCTACAATAATTGTTCTTACTAAATCACCAACATCAGCAGTTTCTCCACCCGTTGAATGAATTGTTACTCCAAACTTTTTTAAATCCGAAATTAATTCTTCTGTTCCGTTTATAATTGCTGATAAAACTTCACCAGGAATTTTACTTTTATTTCTTCCAATGGTTGAAGACAACATAATATTATCGGTTGCACCAACACACAATAAATCATCAATATTCATTATTAACGCATCTTGTGCAATTCCTTTCCAAACAGAAATATCTCCCGTTTCTTTCCAATACATATACGCTAAAGAACTTTTTGTTCCTGCGCCATCTGCGTGCATTATTAAGCAATAATCTTCATCATTTGTAAGATAATCTGGTACAATTTTACAGAATGCTTTAGGAAATAATCCTTTATCTATATTTTTAATTGCATTATGAACATCTTCTTTAGACGCAGAAACACCTCTTTGTGCATATCTCTTAGAAACTTCTTGACTCATTATATAATTGTTGTTGTGTTGTGAATGCAAATTTAACTTTCTTTTATTTGGCATCATAAAAAAAACCGAATGATTTTCATCATTCGGTTTTTATAATTACATATTCTATTTGATGTTATTCCCAATCTGGCATTAAAGCATTTTGAAAAATTTCTTCTTTAGTTCCACCACTAACAGCTGAAAAGAATATTTTCTTTTCTGATATACCATCATTAGATGTGTTTACAAATATAATTTCTGCTTCATTTGGAGAAAACCTTGGATCTAAATCGTTAGTACCTGAGGGTTTTCCTGTAAGAATTTCATTTTCTATCATTGAAGAAAAATCATATATAAAAATTCTATTATCTAGTTTTCTATAATTTGAAGCTTGAAAATTACTAACATCTTTTGTGTAAAGCAACGTGTTACCATCTATTGAGAAATTTAAACCTCCTAAGGCACCTACGTTAGAGGAAACAACTGTATCTATAATTGTTCCACTCATATCTATTGTATAAATATAACCATCATAACCATCAGAATCGTTGGTTCTTACAGCTATTTTAGTTCCATCGTTACTCCAATCGCACTCAGTAATTAAGTGCCCATTTGTTGTTTGATGAATTAACTGTAAACCACTTCCGTCTTTGTTAATCATATACAATTTATCGAAACTTGGATATATAAATTTATCTCCAGATGTAGACCAAGAATAGTCAATTTCATTTAAATCAAAAGTATTAATAGGTACATTTGAAGTAACTCTATTTATCTCAGAACCATCTGGTTTCATTGTAAAAAGATGCGCTTCATTGTTAAACAGTTTTAGAAAAGCTATAAGGCCAACTGTATTATTTTTCCTTGGTCTCCATGAATTAGCTGATGTTTCTGTTAATTGAACTGTATTTATTGCACTAGAATCATCATCTATGTTAGATGAATAAATTACATTATTACCTCCCTCCACCTTAACATAAGTGTATCTGTTTTCAGGATTTTCTGTTACTGTAAAAGTGTTTGATGAACTTAATACTTCTGTGTTTATATTATCGTTTGCAGCAACTTGCCAAAAATATTTTCCTCCAAATTTTAAATCTGAAACTACATAAGTAGTATCTGTGAGGCTTTCTACATTTATTACATCAGAATTAAAATCGTTTTTAATTTCTAATCTATACGTTATTGGATCCTCATCTATATCTGAAGAAGACCACACTAATTCTACAGAATTATCTGTATCTATAGTACCATCAATTGGTGCTATTAATTCTGGAGTTGTAGGCGGATTGTTTAAAGCAGAAGAAATTTGCATTTCAAAAACGATGTTTACTGTAGCTCCGACATCTAGTGTAACAGGTTCAAAAGTGTTTAAAAATCCTTCTTTTGAAGCTTCAACTGAATATTCATTAACTGGTGCTTCTTCAAAAATGAAATTTCCATTTGCATCAGTAAATGTTGTATTATTTGTTGGAGAGAGTGTAACTTTTGCGTTTTCTATTGGTTCAAAACTATTAGCTTTTACAACCTTTCCTGTAATCTCACCAAATTCTACTCCACCAACAGTATTATCTTCACTACAGTTAACAAAAACTGTAAAAATTAATAAGATTAATATTTTTTGTAATTTTTTCATCTTCTTAGTTTAAAAATAAAAATTAATACCCGCTCTAATATTCCAAATTTGGTCCTTTCTTTGGCCACGAACTAAATTATCTAAACTATCTGTGGATAGAATATTATGTTCTGCATTTACAGTTAAGCCCCAGTTATTAGTAAGAAGGTATTCTAAACCAAATCCATATTGAAATTTAAAATACGTATCACTAAGGTTTTTCTTTGAAACAGAACCTATACCTGCATATAAAAAAGGTGTAAACCTATCATAAGGCAAAATATTATATTCGAAATTGGCGTTAGAGTTTATAAAAGATTCATAAAAGATACCTGTATTTTCTAATTCAAATTTACCTACACCAAGAGATAAAGCAAATCTTGGATCTTTTAATAAATATTTAAATTTAAAATCGAAACCAAAACTAAATGCTGCGTTACTATAGTCTCCATTAATTCTTGAGGCACCTGCGGTAGCATTAATAGAGTTTCTTCCTCTTCTTAATTCTTGTTTTCTATTAAATAACTTAGTAGCATCTGCTTCTTTTTTCTCTTCTTCGTAATTTTTTTTCACTAAATCTACAACCGCTTCTCCACCTGCTGGTTGCCACAATCCATCAATAATCCCTTCTGTAATTAACAGCTCTACTGCTTTATCTATCGCTTCTTTAACTGCTAACTGAGCAGGTTCATTTTTTGTTACTCCAGTTTCTGCCTCTAATAACCTTCTTAAAGATACAAACCTATATAAGTTTGCTGAAATACCTTGAGACAATATAGTTTTGGAGGCGTAAACGTTTTTTAATATTTTTCCGTTATTAGTAGATACAGCTCTTAAATAAACTGTAATTCTATCTTGTCTATATTGGTTTGAAGCACCAACTCCAAAATATCTTAAACCAGAACCTCCTGTTATTATATTAGAATCATAAGAAACGACGCCTCCTTCAATAATAACATCTGCAAATAATAACGGATATAATTTTACAGGTTGATTGTTATTAGAATACTCTTGCCTTGTGTTTCTAATTATTTGACGTTCATTTAATAAGTTACTAATATTTTCTCTTTCTATAGTAGTAAACCAATTAGATTCTTCAAGGGATTTTAATAAAATAGTTGTACCTCCTTGAGTTACTGCAGTGCTAAATGTAGATCCATTCTCTACAGGTTTGTATTGCCCTGTTTGGTCTTTAAACTTATATACTCCAACAACTTTTTTAGCTTTTGGCAATATATTTTTTACACTAGAAACGGTAGATGTGTTTTCTCCAATTCTAGCTTTTGTTTGAATTAATGGCTGATTAAAGTAAGCGCCACAACCAACAAATAAAAAAGCAAATAATAAGCACAATATGCTTATGGTAATTTTTTTCATAGTCTTTTTAGTTAGTTATTTGGTATAGTTATATAAGTTTGTTCTCCTGTTGATGTATTTAAAATACTAACACTTAAACCACCAACACCTGGTGCAACTTCTACTACTAAAGATCCAAAAACATAAGTTCCTACAGATAAATCTTCTGTACCAATTTGTTCTTGAAATAAACTTTGTGATAAAGAGTTTAAGAGTTGTCTATTTAAATTTTCTGTAAAGTTATCTATTTCAGAAGGTTGCTCAAATTGATTGTTAGATGATTCTTGAAAATCATTTTGTGCATTTGCTGAAGCTAAAACTTGTTGATAAGCAAAAGCATCTGTTCCTCCAAAGAAAATGCTTATCGGTTTATATACTATTGCTTGAGAAAAAATAGCATTTGTAACTAAAAAAAATAGCATTACTAAAATATTTTTACTAATTTTCATAACATTAATATTTGTTAGTTTTATATATCTCTCTACGCTTTTTATCATAACTACTTATTCTTTCTAACACATACTTTACATGTGCTTTTAGATATTCTTCTCCTGGTTTTGAAAAGAACTCATGGATTTTATAATCTTCAACCTCTATAGATAATATGCTAGATCTTCCCATTCCTGGTTTTTCTTTTATCTTTATTATAAAGGGGTACTTTCTACTAGAAAGCAAATAGGCTTGGTAGAAATAATCGTGAAAGTCTCTACCTATTTTTGTAAAAGCTTCATTTGTGACTATTCCTTTTAAAACAAAATTATTTTCTATTTGACCTTGTGTTCTTTTTTTAGCAACTCCTTTAACATTGATCCAAATAGAATCTTTTGAAATCAATTTATCTTTATATTTTATAAATAAATAAGAACGTAATTCTTCTTTATTGCTTAAATTTAGCCTAATTACTGCTTGCTCTTTTTCTTCGTGTGGTTTTAAAGAAAACTCTCCAGACTGTTTATTGTTTGAGTAATTACCATCTTCTCCTTTTTTTAGCGCTATAAAATTATATGTTAATTGATCTTTAAATAATTGACCTTCATTTTCTACAAGCGCTCTCAAGATAACAAAATTATCTTGCTTTTCAACATTAATTTTACTGGAAATATCTTTGTTTGTTTGTGAACTTAAAGTGCACGCGATAAAAATAAACAGAAAGGTATGTAGATATTTCTTACCCATTTACTTTATTTATAGTTTTTAATTACTATGCTCTTAAAATTGGATTTCTGTATTATTTCCATACCGTTCATTATTGAATTTGAACCATAAATTTGTAACGAATTAGAATTACCTTCCTGCAAAATATTAAAATTAATTGGTGTTTTATTATAATAATCAATAAAACCATAATAATTTTCTCTCCCTATTTGACTAATATTTTGTTGTGTTTTTTGAGATTGTGTTACATCTGCCACATTATATGTTCCTATTTGGTTTAGAATAACTTGATTCTGATTCCCAATGTTTAACTGATTAACGCTTATTAATGAATTTATGTTATTTGTTGTTATTAATTTACTTTGATCAAAAGTATTTTGTTCATTTGAAAAATAAGTAGGTGATTTTTGAGAAAACAAAGAATTACTGATTAATAGTATACTTAGCACTAATAAAACTGTTATATATTTTTTCATAATCAAAAATTTAAAACTTGTTAAATTTAAAAAAAGCAAGAGAATTAAAAAAATCTCTTGCTTTTTAAATAATGTCAAAAGACTAAATATTACATACCAGTTTGGTTAATTGTAGCAGTATTTCTTCCGAATTGAACTACTAAACTAGCATTTCCACTTCCAATTGCATCTTGGTTTACAATTGCAGAGTTTCCTCCAAATCCTAATAAATCTCCTTGTAAAACAATACTAGAGTTAGCAGCACCTGTTGAGTTTTGAGTTACATCAGCTCTATGACCATCTGTAGCACTAGATTGGATTACTAAAGAAGTACTAGCATATAAACCACCAGCTACTGAAGTTTGTCTTTCTCTAGACCAGTTGTTAGCTCCAGATTGAACAGCCGTAGCGTCATTATTACTACCTCTTTGTCTTTGAACCGAACGGTTATCTGTACCCATTTGATAAATAGTAGCTGTACTACCTGCAACACCATCTGCTCCACTACTTTGGTTTTGTCTAGCATAGTTATTACCATACCCTAAGAAACCTGTACCAATTTGTGTAACTGAAGCATTATTATTATCAAAACGTTGTCTTTGCATAGAAGTATTTAATCCTCCTGTTTGATCAGCTGAAGCCATATTGTCTTCTGCATTACCAACACCTACATCTTGTGTAGCATCATTACCCCATCCTAATTGATCAACAGTACCAATATTTCTATTACCTTGCTGACTTACATCAGAACTATTTAATAATCCTGTTTGATTAATAGTTGCCATATTATCATCCCCACCATTTCCTGCACCATAAAAGGTACCATCTTGATTTACATTAGAACTGTTATTGATACCCATTTGAGTAACAGTAACATCGTTAAAAAAACCGTTTTGGTAAGAATTGTTTGTGTTTTGCGCGAAAAGCGCTCCTGTAGCTAATACCATAGCTAAACTTAATAATTTTTTCATGATAAATAATTTTAAAATACGTTAGTTAAAAATTTGCATAAAAAATATTCATATTCTTTTTACAATAGAATACATTAATGCTTAATAAAAATTTAAGGGTAAAATAAAATCAGGGTAAAATGTAATTTATTAAGGTGTAATTTACATTTTCATCAACTCAAATTTAGAGTTGTACTTATAAACTATATAGTTTGTTCGTTTAAACACTGCTAATATATAACTTTTTTTCAAAAAAAAAACATCTATACAATTAAAACGACAATATATAATTTATAAAAATCATAAAAACTCAACAAAAACAAGCCCCTCAATGAAATATTAACTTTATTCACATTCTAAAATATAGGAAAAATACCTATAGCTGCTAAGTGTATTTCTAAATCATTTATAACATCCCTATCTTATTGTATCTTTTTTTATAGTTATATAAAATTATAATATCAGTAAAATAAAGTATTAAAATTAATGATTTGGTAAAAAACACCCAATCTTGTCATTTTTTAAGTCAAAAGCTTAAAAATATTTTATATTTGTTGCTAAGTTTTAACACATTACAACAACACATTATGGCAAAAATTAAATTAGAATACATTTGGTTAGATGGGTATTACCCAACTCAAAACATGAGAAGTAAAACCAAAGTTGAAGAGCATGAAAACTTTAAAGGTACAGTTGAAGAATTAGGACTTTGGTCTTTTGATGGTTCTTCTACAAAACAAGCTTCTGGAGGAGCATCTGACTGCATTTTAAAACCAGTGGCTATTTATCCAGATCCAACTCGTAGAAATGGATGGTTAGTTATGACTGAAGTTATGAATGCAGATGGTACTCCACATGTTTCTAATGCACGTGCAACTATTGAAGATGATGATAACGATTTTTGGTTTGGATTTGAACAAGAATACTTTATTATGAATACTAGCACAGAATTACCTTTAGGTTTTCCAAGAGGTGGTTACCCAGCTCCACAAGGAATGTACTATTGTTCTGTTGGTGGTAAAAATACCCATGGACGTGATTTAGTTGAGGAACATGCAGACTTATGTATTGATGCTGGTTTAAACTTTGAAGGAATTAACCAAGAAGTCGCTTCTGGTCAATGGGAATTTCAATTATTTGCAAAAGGCGCTAAAAAAGCTGGAGATGAAATTTGGATTGCTCGTTATTTATTAGATAGGTTAACTGAAGGTAAAGGAATGTATATTGAATACCACCCAAAACCATTAGGAAAAGATATGGACTGGAATGGATCTGGAATGCACGCTAACTTCTCTAACACAATCTTAAGAACTTGTGGTTCTAAAGAAAAGTATGCTGAAATTTGTGAAGCTTTTCGTCCTTTAGTAAAAGAACACATTGAAGTTTATGGTGAGCATAACGAACAACGTTTAACTGGAGATCATGAAACTGCTTCTATTAACGACTTCTCTTGGGGAGTTTCAGATAGAGGAGCCTCTATTCGTATTCCAATTATCGCAGTAGAAAAAGGATATAAAGGATGGTTAGAAGACCGTAGACCTTCTTCTAACGGAGATCCATATAAAATTGCAGCAAGAATTATTAAAACGGTTAAGCCGATTAAATAATCTCAAAGCTTTGTATATACAAAAAACGCTAACATTAATTTGTTAGCGTTTTTTTATTCTTAATTTTTAAGTTCTTTTAAGTAATCGTTTGATAAATAAATAATCCATATAAAGAAAGTAAAACAATTCCGTCGCGCCAATTTAAACGATATCCTTTCGGAAAAAACACTAATGGTAATATAATGAAGGAAATAGCCAACATCCAATAAATATCATGATCTAACAAACTCATATCTCCTGGGTTTACTGTTATTGGAGTAATAATAGAAGTTATACCCAAAACAGCTAAAATATTAAAGATGTTAGAACCAATTAAGTTTCCTAAAGAAATTGCCTTCTCTTTATTTAATACCGCAATTATAGAAGCTGCCAATTCCGGAACACTTGTACCAATAGAAACTATAGTAACACCAATTATTGCCTCACTAACTCCTAAACCTTTTGCTAATGTTGTTGCTCCATCAACTAGTAATTCTGAACCACCCCAAAGTCCTAAACCTCCTAAAACTAAAAAAAGCACGATTTTATATAAAGGCAACTCTTCATCATCTTCTGGCATTTCATCTACAACTGCTGTTTTTTGAAACTTCAATAAATAGATTAAAAACACAATTAAAAGTGAAACCATTATTATTCCTTCATATTGTTGAATAGTACTATCAAACGCTATAAAAGAATAAAATAATAATGATGCAAACATCATTACCGGCCAATCTGTTTGATAAAAACTTTTCTCTACATTAATTGTAGATAAAATTATAGTTACACCCAAAACCAAAGCAATATTTGCAATGTTAGAACCTATAACGTTACCTACAGCTAAACCAGTTGCTCCATCTAAGGCAGATTTTATACTAACTATTAACTCAGGAGCAGATGTTGCAAAAGATACAACCGTCATACCAATGACTATTTTTGGAATATTCAGTTTAAGTGATAAACCAACTGCTGCTTTCAATAAAAAATTTCCTCCAAAAACTAAAAGGACTAATCCAATAATAATATAAGCAATACTCATTTAAATATTTTTTTTGCGAAGATAGAACTTTGCCGAATTTAATTCTTCGTTTTTTACCTGAAATAGATACAAAAATAACATCATTAAAACTATGACTTATATCAGTTTATATTTTTCTAAAAAGATAGAAACACTATAAAACGGGCTTTTAAAAGAAGTAAATCCCTTTACTTTTTAAAAAGCCTCTAAAAAAAACCTTTATTTAATAACATATTAAAACCTTATTTACTTAATATGAATACAAATTAAAATTAAATCATAGACAACTGCATAACATTTTAAAACAGTTGTTGCTTTTTAAACTTCATATATAAAGTCAAACAAATCAATAGTGATGAAAAAATTTGGTAGTGATTTACAACCCTCATATATTGAGAAGACAATTCTAGAATTACACTAATTTACTAACTTAAATACACTACAAAACTATGTTCACAATTATCATTACACTAACAATTGAAACTATTGAATCCACAATATCTATTATATCTATTTATTTTTAATGTGGGAAATTTGCTAAAAGAAAAAGACAACTAACATCTACCTAAATGAGCAAGGCTATTAAAGTAGCTTTGCTCTATAAAAGAAAAAAATGATTATTTTTGGCGTACAACCAAACTTATAATGAAAAAACATTTTTTTAAATTTATAGCAAAATTAAACAAAGCTCTTTTACCTTCTTTTACTAAACAGAAGTTGGATATAACTAAAGCTTCTAAATTTCAATTAGCAATAATTGGCTGGAAAGCTTTTATAACAATGAATTCTTTAGATTAACTTAAACTACTAATTATGCAAGAACATGTTAAAATTTTTACGGGAATGCCTATAATTGCTAGCAGATTAAAAACAATTTTAGAGCAGGCAGAGATACCAACAATACTAAAAGATGAAGCAGAATCTGGCAGATTAGCTGGCTTTGGGTCTCATTCTTTATCGGCTCAATTATTTATTTTAAATACTGATTTAGAGAAGGCTAAACCAATAATTGAAACTTATAAAAAAGAAATTGAAGAATAGTCTTTTTAATTTCTAAAAACATCTTATATTTGCAACCGCAAAAAGGCCATGTGGCGCAACTGAATAGCGCACTTGATTACGGCTCAAGAGGTTCTAGGTTTGAATCCTAGCATGGTCACTAATAAAACCAGTACTTTCAAAGACATTTTGAACGTACTGGTTTTTTCATTTGCCCACGATTTGCCCATGAAATGAAAATTAATCTTAAATAAGATTCGTTTTTCCAACAGACTTCAACAAAAACAATTCAGCTAAAAAGTATTGCAACTACTTAATTAAAAATACATCATAAGTATTGCTACCAACTAAACAGTATTGCAACAACTCAATTGAAAATATAGAATAAGTAGTGCTACAAATTAAACAGTATTGCAACTACTTAATTTAAAACACAACATAAGTATTGCTACAAATTAAACAATATTGCAACAACTCAATTGAAAATATAGAATAAGTATTGCTACGAATTAAACAGTATTGCAACTACTTAATTAAAAATACAACACAAGTATTGCTGTGAAACAAACAACATTTCAACACAATAATTGTTTCACATGAAGTATTGCAACAACAGTAATTCAATTATAAAAAAAGAATAACACTCTTGTTGTTTTAAATTTTAAAAATAAAACAACCGTATTGTTCTATTAAAATTATATTTTTAAGCTTCAAAAAAATTGCAAGCTACAAATGTCATTATTCCAAACTTCTGTTCTAAAAGGATACCTCAACCAACAAAATAAAGAGCAAGTAAATAAAGCCTACAAAAAATATGTCACGTATTTTTTAAATCCAACAATACAAGAAAACATCCGTAGTTCTAAAGAAGAAGAATACCAAGGTATTTTTTTAACTGAACTGTTTGTTAATATTTTAGATTACACCCTAAAACCAAAAGCAGATTTTAATTTAGTTGCAGAATATAAAAACCAAACTAATGCACGTAAAGCAGATGGTGCAATCTTGCATAAAGATATTGCAATAGGTGTAATTGAATTAAAAGGTACAAACACCAAAGATTTAGAAAGCATACGCAAGCAAGCGTTTGATTATAAAGCAAACCAAAAAGGTTGTGTGTATGTAATTACTTCTAATTTTGAGAAACTCCGTTTTTATATAAATGATGCAACAGAATTTGAAGAGTTTAATTTATTTGAATTAACTCCAGAACGTTTTGAGTTATTCTACTTATGCTTACAAAAAGACAATATCATAAACAATGCTCCTTTAAAAATTAAAGAAGCATCTATTGTAGAAGAGCAACAAATTACAAAAGGCTTTTATAAAGATTATTCACTCTTTAAAAGAGAATTATATAGAGATTTAGTAAAACAAAACGCAAAAAGTTTAAAAACAAAATTTGCAACAACCGCTACCCTATCTGAAAACGAAACAAAAGCATTAGAAAAAAATGTAAAACTTACTTTATTTAAAAAATCTCAAAAATTAATAGATAGATTCCTTTTTATATTCTTTGCTGAAGATAGAAGTTTACTACCAGCAAATAGTACAGAACTTATTTTAGAAAGATGGAAAAAAGATTATGATTATGGAGATGTAAGACCTCTATATAATTTCTTTAAACTCTACTTTAATTTTTTAGACAAAGGAAGACAAGCACAAGGTGGCAATGCAGAAATCTATGCATATAATGGAGGATTATTTAAAGAAGATGCCTTATTAGATGCTTTAGAAATAGATAATGAGTTATTATACAGACATACGCACAAATTAGCTGCTTACGATTTTGAAAGCCAAGTTGATGTTAATATTTTAGGGCACATTTTTGAAAACTCTTTAAATGAAATAGAAAGTGTAAATGCAGAAATTGAAGGATCTGATTTTGACAAGCAAACCAGTAAACGTAAAAAAGACGGTGTTTTTTACACACCAAAATACATTACCAAATACATTGTAGAAAACACCATTGGTAAATTATGTACAGAAAAGAAAATTGAACTCGGTTTTAAAGAAGAAGAGTATTTTAGAGGACGTAAAAAAAGACATAAAGACACAATTACAAATCTAGTTTTAATATTAGATACTTATAGAGAATGGTTGTTACAATTAACCATTTGCGACCCAGCTTGTGGTTCTGGAGCATTTTTAAACCAAGCGTTAGACTTTTTAATAAAAGAACACAATTATATAGACGAACTTAAAACTAAGGTTTTAGGAGGCGGATTACAATTTTCTGATATTGAAAACACCATTTTAGAAAACAACATCTTTGGAGTAGATTTAAACGAAGAATCTGTAGAAATAGCAAAATTATCTTTATGGTTAAGAACTGCACAACCACGTAGAAAGTTAAACGATTTAAGTAGCAATATTAAATGTGGTAATTCTTTAATTGATAGTAAAACAGTTGCTGGAGACAAAGCCTTTTCTTGGGAAGAAAACTTCCCACAAGTATTTGAAAATGGTGGTTTTGATGTAATTATTGGGAATCCGCCTTATTTACGAGTTCAAGGATTAAGAGAAAATTTCGAGAGGGAATCTATTTTTTATGAAAAAACGTTTAAATCTGCAACTGGTAGATTTGATGTTTATGTACTTTTTATGGAAAAATCTTTTGACCTAATTAATGATGATGGAATTGTATCATTTATACTTCCTCACAAGTTCTTAGTTAGTGATTTTGGAACAGGTATTAGGCAATTCTTTGTTGATAATAAATCTGTAGAATCGATATTAACTTTTGGTTCTGAGATGGTCTTTTCTGATGCTTCAACTTATACTTGCATAATAAATTTAGCTCACAGCAATTCTGTTATTAAATTTAAAGATGTTAAACCTATTGATATTCTTAATCCGTTTGATTTTGAAATTAGTAGTTATGATTCATTATCTAAAGAAAAATGGAATTTAAAAAGTAAGACAATAGAAAAACTTTTCAGAAAATTAAACACTAATCCTTGGACAGTAAAAGATGTTTTTAAAAACATAAGTCAAGGTGTAGTTTCAGTTGGTGATGATATTTTTTTAATGAAAGGTATTATTAAAGGCGATAAATTTATTGGTTTTTCTGATAAAATTAATGGTGAAATTATACTTGAAGCCAACATTGTAAAACCATTATTAAAAGGCGAAAATGTAAAAAAATACGCTTCATTAAATAATGACTATTTCTGTTTATATCCACATTCTGAAAAAGAGGGAAAAACAATACCATTAGATGAAGAATATTTAAAGGAAAATTATCCATTAGCTTATAATTATATGCTACCTTTTAAAGAAGAATTAATAGAAAAAAAAGTTAGATATAAAACAAACCCTAAAGCATGGTATAGTTTGCACAGGTCTAGAGAAATAAGTCTTTTTGAACAAGAAAAAATTGTAACTCCTGAAACTTCCCTTGGTGGTAATTTAACTATTGATAGTTTTGGTTATTATCATAATACACAAGTCTACACCCTTGAAAAAAACAAAAATATTGTACTAGATAATAAATTTTGGTTAGCTATTTTAAACTCTTCTGTTTTTTGGTATTACTTACAACAAACTGGTGCTGTATTAAGAGGTGGATATTTTAGATTTAAGACAAAATATTTAGAACCCTTTCCATTACCAAAACTTAAAAATATTGAAAGTCAAATTCCTTTTATAGAGAAAGTAGATTTAATGCTTTCAGAAACTAAAAATTTTCAACTTATTGATAATAAATTCCAAAACTACCTAAAACAAAAATTTAGCTTAGAAAAACTCTCCAAAAAACTACAAAATTGGCACGAATTAGAATTTGGAGATTTTATAAAAGAGCTTAACAAAGCCATAAAAGCAACCAATAAGCAACGCCAAAAAGATGCAATTATAGATTTAGGAGAACCAGAAGGCGCTTTAAAAGAATGCACACCTTATGAAATTATACCAACTTTAACCAAAAAAGACGAGTTTGAGTGGTTAGACCTTTTTGAAGAAAACAAACAAAAAGCACAAGAATTACAAACACAAATTAACCAAACAGACAAAGAAATAGATGCAATGGTGTATGAGTTGTATGGTTTAACTGAGGAGGAAATTGCAATTGTAGAGAATAGTTAATCGTTAACAACTATTTCTATATTTATTTTTTTAAAATATTATAATAACTGTACTTTTGAATTAATCTAAGGACACGTTATTAATAACATAAAACGTTAAAATTTCACTTTAAAGTGAAATAAATTTGTAAATTAACTTATAAGTGAATAACTTTGCACGCATAAAACCATTATTCAAATTCAACAGAGTAGCATATTACTCTGTTTGTTTAGAGGATAATGAAACAACTCTTTATCAAGAATTTGTTGAAAAACATACGATTGAAAACAAGGACAAGTTATATCATATTCAAAAATGGTTACAATTAATAGGTGAAAAATATGGTGCACAAAATCGTTTTTTTAGAAATGAAGCAAAATTTGCAGACACTTCTGCATTACCGCCAATTGGCAAAGACCAAAAACCTTACTATGTCGAGTTTGGCAAGAAAAAAGCAAACAATTTAAGATTGTATTGCTTAAAAGCAAGCCCCAATGTCGTATTCCTTTTTAATGGCGATATTAAAACAAAACAAAAAGCCCAAGAATGTCTAAATGTTAGAAAGCATTTTAATTTAGCAAACACATTAACTAAAGCCATAGATAATGCTTTTAGAGAAAAAGATATTATTTGGAACGAAGATTGCACATTAATAAGCTGTAGTAAAGATTTTATACTCTATTATTAAAAGAAACAAAAATGGAATTCCCAAAAGAAAACACACTAAATAACTGGTTAACAGAAAACAAAAACCCTGAAATTGATAGGTTTATAGAGCGTAATTTAGAGATTACACAAAAAGTGTGCTCTATATTAAAGAAAAAAGGTATAAAGAAAAGTGAGTTTGCTAAAATGCTAAATAAACGACCTTCAGAAGTTACTAAGTGGCTCTCAGGATTACATAATTTAACATTAAAAAGCATAACCAAAATGGAAGTTGCTTTAAACACCAATTTATTAAACCCTGAACCACAATATGTTTATCTTGGTATGGTCGAAGGCGGTTCTAATGAAGTAGCTACGGCTAAAGATAATTACGAACAAACTTATTATACACAAGAAGCAGTATAATGGAAGAAAACACAATAGTGCCTGATAAAATAAAGTTATTTAATATTGATGTTATTAACACCTATATTAATGATGACACTATTACTGATAATTTGAACCTTGAATTTAGTGTAGCTCACAACACTAAACATAATCTTGAAAAAGAAAGAGTTAAAATAGAGTTATTTATCAACCTACTTTCTAACAATGATATTGGTGTTAAGTATCACATAGACTTTCATTACACTATCGAAGACCTAAAAGACCAATATCAGTTAAACAAAGATAATAAAGCTGTTTTTTCAGGTCAATTTATAGCCACCTTAATTGGTATCAGTTTTTCAACTGCCAGAGGACTAATTTTTCAACAACTACAAGACACTAAATTTAAAGGAATGATATTACCTATAGTGTCTCCTTACAAAATGCTAATCTCTAGAAATAACGAATAAATTAGTATTATTATAAAAGAAATGATTGAAATTGAAAATTTAGAAAACCACTTAAATCAAATAACTTTTAATCAATGGAACAAACTCTTTGATTGTATTCCAGAAATTATGGAAACTAAAGATTTTGGAAATTACATAGATAGTGCTAAAATTATTAGTAAAACTTTAAACATTATATATGAATTAAATTTACCGCCAGTTTTTAACTGGTTAGATTGGAAACTTGGCAAAGAGATTTTAACAAATAATAATTTTGATTATTCTAGTTTAGATAAAATCTCTTTATGCAAAGTAATGACTTGTATAATTCGTTCTAATAGATTTAATGAAGGTTACACTCTCTCTTGTTTTAAAAACGGAACTATTGAAAAAATTCTGATGAACTTAAAAAACCAAATCTTTAAAAATAGTTTATAAATCCGTTATAAAAAGTATTGTTACAACCTAAACAAAACTGTTGCTATACTTAAAAAAAACTACAATTTAAAAACTCTATTGTTTAAAATCATTAAATCCTGTTGTCCTGTTACAAAACACACGTAAACAACACACAAACAACAACTTAAACCAAAACAACAAGTCAACAAAGTGTCAACAGCACTTTTAAAAGTTGAACCGTTGACACTTTGTTGACTGCTTGTTACATCGCAAAACCCTTGCTACCATTATTTTTTCTTAAAATAAGCAACTATCAACACTTTCGTTTATAAAATCTTCTTTTCTAAACTCAAAATATCTACCTTTTTTAGTTTCAGAACAAACTATAGATTTTTGTTCAAGACTAATTGATGAAAAATACTTTTTATAACTCCCATTTTTAGTATCTATACCATAATCATTTTTTATAGTACTAGAAACTTTATTACGTATGGCTCTTATATTACTTTTAATTAATTTATCTAATAAATCAGATGCAGTGTATCTCAATACTTCAACTTCGAACGCAACAAAATCATCTATTAAAATTTCCTTTATTTCTTGGCTTAAATATGTCTTATTACCTTTAACAACTTTATCTAAAGCTGGTGTGTAAATTTGCTGTTTTGTAAACCACATTCTTGTTAATCTTTCAGACTTAATTTTTCTGGTATTTAGAAAATATAAAAATTGAGGAATTTCTAACTTTAGCTTAATTAACATATCTACATCCTCTTTAGTGATAGTATTTACTTTTCTTACCCAGTAACGTATTTCCTTATTATCTATTTGAATAAAATTTTCTTCATTATTAGAACATAATATAAACTTGCCAAAAAAATTGGTTTCAACCTTATCCTTCCCTTTGCTCTCGGTTTTGTAAGTGTTAGCTGTAGATAGATTTTTAATTCGCTCACTATCTTCTCTTTTATCCAACAGCACTTCATCTACAGAAATTATTAGTTTAGATGCCCAATCACTATTAAATCTACTTCTAAAATCTTCATTTTTATTGATAGTCATATTTGATTGAAAAACTAATTTTAACCAATTCAAAAAAGAAGTTTTTCCAGTTTTTCTCTCCTCGCTTACCAAACATAAAATTGGTAAAACCTGAATTGGTTTTTGCCATAAAATAGTTAGATAATCAATACCTATTTCATATTGTTCTCCAAAAATATGTTTTAAAAATTCTATTGTTTTTGGAAACTCACCCTTTATAAGTTTATGTTCAATTTTCTCATACTCATTATAGAAAGAATTAATTTCTTGCTTATAATTTACATGATCTGGAATTGTTATAAAACCATCATATTTTTTTATTGTCTGAAGGAAATCTTTACCATTATCTGTAATTATTTCTCCTTTTGTCCACTTTCTTAACATCTTAATACTATCGCCACTTAGCAATGGCACATTGCAAATTTTAAAATAGTCAGTACCTATCCTTTTAAACTCCATAATTATTTGTTTTTAGTGATTTTGTAATGGATTAGTAAAATTCTTTCATCTTCTGGTTTACATTCCTTCCAACGTAACATAATATTTGCACCAGTAGAGCTTTTGTCTCTAGAATAGGCTTCGTCAATTATATTTTGAATAGCAATCCAATCTAGCCTTGGCAGTAAATTAATTAGAATTCTAATTTTTTCGAGTTCTAAAATTAAATGCTCAATTGTCCGACAGAGATTTAAATCTAAAATCCTATCAACTCTCAATCTACCTAATACAACTATGATTCTTTCTAAAAGAATGATTGCATTTCTCGTAAGACCACTGTCTTTTACTGAATAGTTTTCCATTATTTCTGCCTTTTTTTTCGGTTAGACAAAAAAGCATCAGTATCAGCTTCAATTTCGGTAATCGTTTTTTGCTTCCCTAGTTTTACCCAATCTGTAATTTCAGATTTGAAGAAAAACAAACGATTACTCTTTCTGTGATGCGGAATTTTGTTAATTCGGCAATACTTGTAGATAGTTTGTTTTTTGTAACCAATGAGTTTGGAAACTTCATCAACTTTAATTGGAGTTTCACCTCCAGTTGTAGTTTCTGCCTTTTCAAGTAGTAAGGCTTTTAATTCTTTGAGGTCTTTTTTAACCTCTGCAACATCTTGTTGCGTTTGTTCAAATGATATCATAATCATACTTTTAAATTAATAATAGTACAATTGTAGGAAGGTCATTTAGGGGCAAATACGAGGGAGTACTCCCTATTTTAAAGTTTGATAGTGTTTTTTTACTTTTTCAATATGTTTATAAGCAGTATATCGTTTTCTATCAGTAGATTTTTCTTGTTTTATTCCATTAACATTACCTCTTACAGCTCTTTCATCTGCGTCAATTATTCTTCCTAATAACTTATGGAGTTCTTTCTGTGAGTTACATTGCTCAGCATCAATCTTATCAACAAAACCCAAGTGCCATAAATAAGCTATTTGATAGGGAAGTTTAGTTTTAATAAAAATATGCTCTATTAAAGAAACTACATTTACATCTTTTAACATTTCAAGTTCAGA
This sequence comes from Tenacibaculum todarodis, assembly GCF_001889045.1. Classification (NCBI taxonomy): domain Bacteria; kingdom Pseudomonadati; phylum Bacteroidota; class Flavobacteriia; order Flavobacteriales; family Flavobacteriaceae; genus Tenacibaculum; species Tenacibaculum todarodis. The sequence goes on from NZ_CP018155.1 coordinate 1,522,736, forward strand.
AAATCCGTATTCATTTATTCTTTCTAAAACAATTTCGCTTTTCTTTTTTTTTGTTTTTTCATTAAAGTTGCCAGCATCACTATTTTCATCTACACTCAATGATGGTTTTTTCAATTCTTTCTCAATAGCATACATTTTTTCATAATATTCAATTTTATTGTTTATAAATCTGATAAGAAAATCCCCTTCAGCAAAATTCTCCTCTTCACTCATATTTTTAAACCGTTCAGAAACATTTAATAAAATGTCTTTAGATAAATACAAGTCTTTAAGGTTCTCAATAGCATTGCGATTATAAAATGATTTATTTAAAAATTCTAAATAATAGTCTTTAATAAGTTTACCTACTCTATTTGGATTATAACACCAAATACCATTTAAAACATAAAACTGATTGAAAAACTCTAAACTTAACTTCTTTTTGTCTTGTTTACTTAAAACGCCTTCCATATTATGGATTTGCATAATAAAGAATAGGGTAGATGAATCTAAATTATAGTTCAAATTAGAAAAACAATTTAATTCACAATCGATACAAGAATCGTGTTCTATTTCTTTTTTAAAAAGAGGAATTTCTGGTGAAAAAAGTTTCAATTTCTCCTCAAATAAAATATCATTATCCATATAGTCCCTAAGAAGACAAATGTGGTGTTTTTCTACTTTTATATCTGTAAAGTTTAAATATTTATCAATGATTTCAATTTCACTTAAATTTCCATCTCCTTCTTCAATACTTCCAAACTTATTTCTAATAATAATATTTATTTTTTCTAAAATCATATAAATCTAAAAATCCATTATTGTATTAGCAAATTCTTTTTTGGCTTCATCTTCAAAACCTGCAAAGTAATTTTTAGTTACATTTAAATCACTATGGTTTAAAGCCTCACTTATAAACTCCATACTAGCACCTTTTCTTAAAGAATTAGTTGCAAAAGAATGTCTAGCATAATAGAAACTAATGTCTTTAGGTAAATCGTTTGCTATTGCTATTCTTTTAATATGGTCATTAATATAACGATTGAAGTTTTTTATCTTCTTGTAATGAGTTTCGTCATCCTCTTTAATATCAATAATATTAAATACAAAACCGCTTTTATTTTTATTGCCATATTTATTAATTACAGAACTTGTAAAATCCGTTAAATAAATAGTTATAACACTTTTTTCAGCAGACTTATCAAATGTTTTGGCTCTATAATACCTAAACCTGTCATCTTTAATATCTGAATATTTTAAAAGAGCAATATCTTTTAAATTCATACCATTACAAGCAAAACTAAAAAACCAAAAATCTTTACATTTCTGTTCATTATCATTTAAAGTTTCAGCATTAAATAACTTTTTTAATTGTACTGAGTTTAATGCTTTTTTCACTTTTTTGGTTCTTGGTATTTTGTATTTATTTTTCCCAAAAGGATAAATATCATTACTTATATCATTATTTTCAATTGCGATATTAAATACCGCCCTTAATGTTCTAGTATAAATTGCAATTGTTGTGTAGCTTTTTCCTTTTGCCAACATAAACTTTTCGTACTCTTTTAACCAACTATAAGTAATTATACTAAAGGTAAGTTTATCAACATTTAAGTTGTTCTCAATTTCGCTAAATTCTTTTAACGAGTTTAAAGTGTATTTGTAACTTTCTGCTGTACCAATTTTGTTCTCCTTAATTTTATTTTTAATAACAGTATCAAAATAATATTTTACGCTGTTTTTATCTGAAGACTTTCTGAAAAATTTAATTTCAAATTGTTCAAAGTCAAAAACAGTTATTTGTTTTGCTTCATCATTTGCCCTTGCTTCTATTCCTTTCAGTTTTAGTTCAAGTTCCTTTTTAGCACCTCTAAATTTTAAGCCATCGGGGTTTTTCCAAATTTCAGTATATTCTTTTTCTGATAAATCAATATCTAAAGAATAACGTTTGTCCTTTTTAAGCTGACGATTAAACACTCTTAATTTAAGAGGATAAGTTCCATTACTTTTTAAGCGTCTTTTGTCCAATACAATTGAAATAGTATAAATCATTGTCTAGCATTTAAAAACAAAAGTAATCATTTGCCCACAATTTGCCCACAAAAAACAATAATAGATACATACTAGATAGTAACAAACAATACTAAATAAACACAAGTCATTGATTTACAGTAACAGAAAACAACAAACACAACACAAACAAATAGTACAATAATTGATTACGGCTCAAGAGGTTCTAGGTTTGAATCCTAGCATGGTCACAAGAAAAACCCTATCAAAATTAATTGATAGGGTTTTTTATTCCTTCTCCTTTTTGCTTATTTCACTACATCATATTTTTTTGTTTTATGACAAAAGTCATTTTTAAAACAGTTTTATCAATTTATTTTTGATGAAAATTTAAAAATTATGATGTTACAGAATTTACCTTTAGTTTCTTGGGGAAACGGTGTTTTTATGATTGCTGTTTTTGCAATTGTATGCGTTCTTTTAATTGCGGCAGTATTAGTTTTAGTACTTGGCGGTAAAAATAAAGAAGATATAAATTAATGGCAACCAGATGTAGCTTCTAAAGTTTTGGTTAAAACTGGCTCTAGAGGCGATACAAATGGAATTCCTAAACCCAAACCTCTTAATACAAATAAAATTCCGACAAAGACAACTACAAAAGGTATTGCTTTCTGAATCTTTTGTCTCCAATACACATTAGAAAAGTTTCCGAAGTAAGCAACAACTGTCATTAAAGGAACAGTTCCTAAGCCGAAAAGAAACATATACAAACTTCCTTTAAAGGCGTTACCAGTTGCTAGAGCACCAAAAAGTGCCATATACACCAATCCGCATGGAAGAAATCCATTTAAAAATCCGATTGTAAAAAAAGTATCATTTTCTTTTTTTGCTAATTCTTTTCCTAATTTACTTTTTATTTTCATCAGTTTTCTTTGAATAAAATCAAAAGATTTAAACTGATTAAACACCTTTGGAAGCAATATGAATAGAATCATTAAAACACCAACTACTATAGAAATAACTTGCTGAAATCCGAAGAAATAAAAACCTTTACCTAAGACTCCAAAAAGCAAACCGATTAAGCTGTAGGTAAAAAGCCTACCTAAATGATAACTAGCAACCTGTAGGAATTGTTTAAACTTATTTTTTCTATTTAATGGTAGCATAAATGCTATTGGTCCGCACATACCAATGCAGTGAAAACTACCCAATAAACCAAATATAAGTGCTGTTGCTAACATTAATAAATTAATTCTTCTTTAAATAAAAAATCTTTATCTTTAATTTTCCATTTTACAATAATGTTCCAACGACCATCTAATAAACGATCCTCAGGCACGAGCAAATATGTGTTAGAAAGTGAAATAGGTATTTCAAAATCTAACTGTTTATTAGATGGTCTATATAGGAACACTTTTCCTTTAATTTCTTCAGAAGAAAAATCCTTTGGAAAATAGATTTGTAAACCTTCAATAGTTCTTTTTATTGTAACTTTTTCTTTTAATTCTGCTGCATTATTTGCAGCATCTATTTCTTGTTGATATACCAACTCTTTTTGATAGTATTTCTCTGAAACTAGATCGTAACTATATTTTTTATTGCTACTCATTTTTATCACAAAAAAAAGTATGAATCCCATAAAAGCTATAATTGCAATTACTATTCCTGTTCCCCAATTTACTTTCATAATTTATATATTTTGCAAACCTAAAAATTTTATAATGAGATTTCTCTTAAAGTCGAAATAACAATCTTTCCTATACTATAATTTTCCTTCAACTTCACTCTTCAAACTAACTATTTATAACTTCTTGGCCCTAAAAAATTGGTTGTTGTGGTTTCAATTAATTTATCTCCACTAAAAACACCTATTTTAAGTTGTTCTTTATCTTTTTTTAATGCTGATGCGTTTATTTCTATAAACAATGTTCCTTCTGCTAAACCTTGTTTTGGAACTTCGAAGTTTGTGTGTGTTACTAATTCAATTTTTCCTTGATGAGATAGTAATTTATACTGAACGTTTTCAATATTTTTTGTAGTTTTATTTACCACTTTATAGGTATAAACATTACTTATAACATTACCTTCTTTATGCTGATACAATTGCCCTGGCAGCCTTAAAATACTAGCTTCAACATCATTCCTTAAAAACAACATTCCTATTAAAAATCCTATTAAAATTAGTAATACAGAAGAATATCCTTTGATTCTTGGTGTAAACTTAAAAGGTGTTTTCTTTTCAATATTTTCTTCACTTGCATACCTAATTAATCCTTTAGGGTAACCAACTTTTTCCATTATATGATTACACTCATCAATACAAGCTGTGCAATTTACACACTCTAACTGTGTACCGTTTCTAATATCTATTCCTGTAGGACAAACAACAACACATTGTTTACAATCTATACAATCTCCTTTTCCAACTTCTTTTCTATCTTCATTCTTCTTGAATTTTGCTCTTCCCTTCTCTCCTTCTCCTCGTTTATAATCGTAAGCAACATTTATTGTTTTATTATCTAATAAAACGCCTTGCAACCTCCCGTAAGGACAAGCTATTATACAAACTTGCTCTCTAAACCAAGCAAAAATAAAATAGAAAACACTCGTAAAAATTAACAATGAAATTAGCGTACTTGTATTATCTAGCGGATTACCTGTTATATATTCAATAACAGTGTCTCCACCGATTAAATAAGCTAAAAACACATTTGCGATAATAAATGAAATGATAAAAAAGATAATCCATTTAGTAACTCTTTTTCTGATTTTTTCAGCATTCCAAGCTTGCTTCTCTAAACGAATTTGTTTTCCTCTATCACCATCAATCCAGTATTCTATTTTTCTAAAAACCATTTCCAGAAAAATGGTTTGCGGACAAATCCATCCGCAGAAAATTCTACCAAAAACTACTGTAAAAAGAATTACAAAAACTACTCCAATAATCATAGAAATTACGAGTAAATGAAAATCTTGTGGCCAAAATGGAAAACCAAAAATGTTAAACTTACGCTCTAAAACATTAAAGAGTAAAAACTGATTCCCATTGATTTTTACAAAAGGTGCAGCCAAGAGAAAAGCTAGCAAAAAATAACTAACGGTAGTTCTATATTTATAAAACTTACCGCTGGGTTTTTTAGGATATACCCAAGAACGTTTACCTTGCTCATCAATAGTACCTATACTATCTCTAAAATATTCATTCTCGGGTGTTTCCATAATTAACTAATTAAAAACTCTCTTTCACTATTATTTTGCTTCCTCTTTCCAAACCTCTCCTTGAGGTGCTTTTGCTTTTGCGGGTGTTGTACCTTGTAAAGACAACACATAACTTGCAACTTTTTGCACATCAATTGGTTTTAATATTTTTTTCCAGGCAACCATACCTTTTCCATCTCTACCACCATTAGAAACGGTTGCAAATACATTTTTAATTCCGCCACCTAAAATCCAGTTTTCATCTGTTAAATTTGGTCCAATAGAACCTCCTCCATCTGCCATATGGCAAGACGCACAGTTTAAATTAAACACCGCTTTACCTCTACTTAAATCGGATGCTTCGGTTAATAATGTTACATTTTCTAAGTCTATAATATCTGGTGAAGATTTTTTGAATTTATTGATTTCAGCTTGTGCTTGAGCTACAGCTTTTTCATATTCAACAATTTGATTATCGCCATCTAAAACTTCAAAACGAACTAAATACACAACAGCAAAAACTATTGAAGCGTAAAACATGTATTTCCACCAAGGTGGAAGCGAATTGTCTAATTCTCTAATTCCATCATAATTATGATCTAAGGCAATTTCCCCTTCTTGTTCTATTGGTTTAGAATTTGTCCAACGTTGAATAATAGCTTTTATAGCTGCCCAAGGATCAACTTTCTCTGGAACAACTCCATCTTTTTCCATTTGAAGTTTTTCTGCTTTTTTTATTGCAGTTACTGCTAAAACTTCTTTGAACACAACTACTAATCCAAAAAACAAAATAAGCACCCAAACCAATGGGTTTTCAAGAAAATTATAAGGCTCATTATATGCTTTTGTTACTTCGACTAATAGAAATGGCATCGAAAAAACAAAAATAAAAGACACTATTGATTGTATATATTTTTTCATTTTAATTTCTTTTTAATCGTTTAATGGTAATTGACTTACTTTATTTATATACTCTTTTTTAGCAGTAAAAACCCACCAAAATAAGACTACAAAAAAGGTAAAGAATATGATTAAAGATATTATTGGATAAATTTCTATTCCAATTATACTTTCCATGTGTTTTTTTACAAATTTCAACATCGTTTTAGTTTTTAGAAGTTAGTTTGTCTTGAACATCTTTTAGCTTAATATCTACACCTAACCTTTGTAAGTAAGCTATAATTGCTACAATTTCTCTGTCTTTCATTTCAATAAAATCCTGCCCATTTTCTTGTGCATATTTTTTATCAGCTTCATACGTTTTTGCAAAATCTGGATCTTGATGTAAGTTCTCTTCTATTTTTCTTCCTTGAGCGTCCATGTTTGCTTGTGCATTAGCTATTTCTTCCTCTGTATAAGGAACACCAAGACTTACCATAACTTTTAACTTATCTTCAGTTCCTGTTTTATCTAACTTATCTTTTAATAACCATTGATAAGAAGGCATAATTGATCCTGGAGAGGTACTTTGTGGATCATACATGTGGTTTAAGTGCCAGCTATCTGAATACTTCCCTCCAATTCTGTGTAAATCTGGCCCAGTTCTTTTTGATCCCCATAAAAATGGATGATCATACACAAACTCTCCAGCTTTAGAGTACTCTCCGTAGCGTTCTACTTCACTTCTAAAAGGACGAACCATTTGAGAATGACAACCTACACAACCTTCTCTTATATAAATATCTCTACCTTCTAATTCTAAAGGTGTATAAGGCTTTACTGTACTAATTGTTGGAATATTCGATTTTATAAGCAATGTTGGAATTATTTGTACTGCACCACCAATTAAAATTGCAATAGTTGCAAAAATTGTTAATTTAATAGGCTTTCTTTCTAACCAAGTATGCCATGCTTCTCCAGACGTTCTATGCTTAGAAACTTTTTCTAACGCTTGTGCTTCTGCCAATTCATCTGTAACATCACTTCCTGACCTAACAGTTCTTATAACATTATAGAGCATTACAAAAGCTCCTAAAATAAACATGCTTCCTCCTATTGCACGCATCCAATACATTGGTATAATTTCATTTACAGTTTCTAAAAAGTTACCATACGTTAATGTACCATCTGGATTAAATTGTTTCCACATAGACGCTTGCACAAAACCTGCAACATACATTGGTAAAGCGTACATTATAATACCTAAAGTACCTATCCAAAAATGGAAGTTTGCCAACGTTGTAGAATATAATTTTGTTTTAAATAATCTTGGTATCATCCAGTATAACATACCAAAAGTTAAGAATCCGTTCCATGCTAAAGCTCCAACGTGAACGTGTGCTATAATCCAATCAGAAAAATGTGCAATTGCATTTACATTTTTTAAAGACAACATTGGTCCTTCAAAAGTTGCCATACCATAACCAGTAATTGCTACAACCATAAACTTTAAAACCGGATCTGTTCTAACCTTATCCCAAGCTCCACGAAGCGTTAACAATCCATTTATCATTCCACCCCAAGAAGGTGCTAATAACATAATAGAAAATGCTACTCCTAAATTTTGAGCCCATTCTGGTAAAGAGGTATATAATAAGTGATGTGGTCCTGCCCAGATGTATATAAAAATTAAAGACCAAAAGTGTACAATTGATAACTTATATGAATACACAGGTCTGTTAGCTGCTTTAGGAACAAAATAATACATCAATCCTAAAAAAGGTGTGGTTAAGAAAAATGCTACTGCATTATGTCCGTACCACCATTGCACCAAAGCATCTTGTACACCTGCATACACAGAATATGATTTTAAAAAACTAACCGGTAATGCTAAACTGTTAAAAATATGTAAGACGGCAACTGTAACAAAAGTTCCTAAATAGAACCAAATAGCAACATATAAATGGCGTTGTCTTCTCTGTAAGATTGTCCAAATCATATTTGCCCCAAAAGCTACCCAAACTAAAGCGATAGCAATATCTATTGGCCATTCTAACTCAGCATATTCTTTAGAACTAGAATATCCTAAAGGTAATGTTATTGCGGCAGCAACAATTATTAATTGCCAACCCCAAAAATTAAAATTACTTAAAAAGTTACTTGCCATTCTTGCTTTTAACAAACGTTGTAATGAGTAATAAACTCCTGCATAAATAGCATTTCCTACAAAGGCAAAAATTACTGCATTAGTGTGCAATGGTCTTAAACGCCCAAAACTTAGCCAAGAAATTCCGCTAGTTACATTGGGAAATAAGAACATAAAAGCAAGAAGTAAACCTACGCTAAAACCTACAATCCCCCAAAGTAGCGTTGCGTAGATAAACTTCTTAACGATTTTATTATCGTAATAAAATTGTTGCATTTCCATAATTAATTTAATGTTTAGTTTTTGTTAGTTCTTCTGGTTGCTCTTTAACCAATTCATCTTCAAACAACATACGCACAGATGGTGTGTACGAATCGTCGTACTGTCCATTTTTTACTGAATAAATAAATGCGATAAAGAATACAATTGCCACTAGAATACTTAGTGAAAGCAGTAGGTATATTACGCTCATATCTTGCCTGATAAATTATACATCAAAAATAATATTGATTGATTTCTTAAAATATGATATTTGTCATGTTTAACTTTTCTTTTGAAAATTTTAGACCAATCTAAACCGTCATAGAAAACAATTTTGTTTTGGGCTTATTCTCTAATAAATGTACATCAAAAGCCATACAAATATTTCTTACAAATGGTCTTGCTTTTTCTGGAATTGATAAAGATTTGAATGCTAAATCTATTGCAACCAAACCATCGTTCTCCATTTCTTTCAACAATGCTAAATGTGTTTCAATGGTATTAATTTTCATGCTTTCTTCTTCCCACGAAGTGGAAAAATGACACATCATATTTAAAATATGTTTTCTTATAATTGCATCTTCCTCCGTTAAAACATGGCCTCTAAAAACTGGAATTTCTCCTTCGTTAACTAACTTCTGGTATTCCTTTACCGTTTTTACATTTTGAGAAAAGGCATACCAAGAATCGGAAATTGCAGACATTCCCAAACCAATCATTAATTGCGTTTTATTGGCCGTATAACCCATAAAATTTCTATGTAATGTTTTGTTAATGGTTGCCTTGTATAAACTATCTGTTTTTAACGCAAAATGATCCATACCAATTTCTACATAGCCCAATTCTGCAAAAAGTTCCTTACCTGTTTGGTAAAGCTCCCTTTTCTCTTCATTTTTCGGTAAATCTTCTTCATTAAAACCACGTTGACCAACTCCTTTTACCCATGGAACATGAGCATAACTATAAAACGAGATTCGGTCTGGTTGTAATTCTTTTGTTTTGTTGATGCTATGAATTACGTTTTCTAAAGTTTGATGTGGTAATCCAAAAATTAAATCGTGACTTACAGATGTATAGCCTATTTCTCGTGACCATTTGGTTACTTGTGCTACAGCTTCAAAAGGCTGAATTCTATGTATTGCTTTTTGCACTTTTTCATTATAATCTTGTACTCCAAAACTTACTCTTGTAAAACCACAGTTAAACAACGTTTGTAACTGTTCTTTGGTAGTGTTATTTGGGTGCCCTTCAAAACTAAACTCAGATTCTGGATGTTTTTCTGCCAATTTAAAAATACCATCCATTAAATATTGCAAGTTTTCTTTAGAGAAAAAAGTGGGGGTTCCTCCTCCTAAATGCAATTCTTTAATAATTGGTTTTTCATCAACTAAAGCAACATATAGTTTCCATTCTTTTAAAACAGTTTCAATATACTCCTCTTCTACTTCATGACGCTTTGTAATGTGTTTATGGCATGCACAAAACGTACACAAACTCTCACAAAAAGGCAAGTGAATGTAAACGCTAATTCCTTCTTCAGAATTACTTTCTGTAAAAGATTTTTTAAATGTTTTAATCCACTTTTCTTTAGAAAAAGTGTCATTATTCCAATAAGGAACTGTTGGATAACTAGTATATCTTGGTCCTGGAATATTGTATTTTTGAATTAGTGAATTCTTCATCTTTTACTTTATTTTTTTGCTAATTAAATTTGTAGCAATTGTTGTAAACACAACTATACTTATAGAACTTAAAGGCATTAAAATTGCAGCAATTACTGGTTTTAATTGCCCAGTAATTGCAAAATACAAACCAATGCTATTGTAGATAAAAGACAAAGCAAAACTCCATTTCACAATTGAGATTCCAGATTTTGCGATTGAAATATATTTTTCTAAGAGGTGTAATTTTGAAGCATCTAAAATAGCATCGCAAGCAGGTGAAAACACATTTACATTTTCAGCAATTGCTATACCAACATTACTTTGTGCTAACGCGCCAGCATCATTTAAACCGTCGCCAACCATTACAACTTTTGCACCTTCTGTTTGATGATATTTGATATATTCTAACTTATCTTCTGGCTTTTGATTAAAAATCAGTTTTGTTTTTGCAGGAAGTAACTTTTCTAAATTCTCTTTTTCACTATTATTATCACCAGAAAGAATTACCAAATTATACTGCTTTTTTAGCTTATTAAACAATTTTGAAACTCCTTTTCTGTAGCTATTATAAAAAGTGAATTTTCCTTTATATGTATTATCTGTACTTATGTGTACAGCAGTGTTCAACTCTTTTTCTTCAATAGTACTATTGACCAATTTAGCCGAACCTACCTTAATGTTTTTATTTTGATAACTTGCCTCAATTCCTTTTCCTACAAATTCTTCGTAAGAATCTAAAGTGATAATATCATTTTCATCTAACAAGCTGTATAAAGCTCTACTTAACGGGTGATTAGAACCACGAAGTGTATTTTTCAACAATATTTCTTCAGGTTCAGAAAGTGAATCCCCTTCATATTTTATAGTACTTTTTTTGTTTGAAGTTAAGGTACCTGTCTTATCAAAAACCAACGTATCTATTGCTGCTAATTGCTCTAAAACATCTGTATTTTTTACATAAAACTTTTGCTTACCTAAAATGCGTAGTAAATTACCAAATGCAAACGGAGCCGCCAATGCAATTGCACAGGGACACGCAATAATTAGCACTGCTGTAAATACGTTTAATGCTTTGCTCGCATCAAAAAACAACCAAAAAATTAACGATACAATTGCTATTAATAATACTGTTATTGTAAAATGTTTACTTATTGAATTAGTAAGTGTTTTAAAATTAGATTTATGCTCTTTTTTAAAAACATCATTGCTCCACAATTGCGTTAAATAACTTTGCTCTACAGATGTTAAAGCCTCTAATTCTATAGCGCCAGAAACTTGCTTACCTCCAGCAAAAAGCTTATCTCCAGATTGTTTTCTTATCGTTTTTGATTCACCTGTTACAAAACTGTAATCAATTTGTGCATTTCCGTTGATTAGAATTCCATCAACTGGAATTAACTCTTGATTTCTAATTAATAACCTGTCACCTTTTTTCACATCATAAATCTGTATATTTTCTTCTTTTTTATCTGAAGAAACTCTGGTAACAGCAATTGGGAAATACGATTTATAATCGCGCTCAAAAGACAAGAAGTTGTATGTTTTTTGTTGAAAAAACTTACCCAATAATAAAAAGAAAACTAAACCTGTTAAACTATCAAAAAAACCAGTTCCTAAATCGAATATTATTTCTGCGGAACTTCGTATAAATAAAACTGAGATTCCAAGTGCAATTGGAACATCAATATTTAAAATTTTTGCTTTTAAACCTTTATAAGCTGAAATAAAATAATCTTGTGCAGAGTAAAAAACTACAGGTAATGAAAAGCAAAACATTAACCAACGAAAAACATTCTTATACTGATCCAACCAAAACCCTGAAACTTCAAAATATTCTGGAAAAGATAAAAACATTACATTTCCGAAGGCAAAACCTGCAATTCCTAGTTTATAGGTTAAGCTTCTATCTACTTTCTTTTTACCAACTTCGTAATCTTCTAAACTTATATAAGGTTCATAACCTATAGAACTCAATAGAAAAACAATGTCTTTAAGTGTTGTTTTTTCAGCATTAAAAGTAATTCTAACCGTTTTCTTAGGGAAATTTACTTGTGAAGAGCTTATATTTTTTTGTAGTTTATGTAGATTTTCTAACACCCAAATACAAGAACTACAATGTATGTGTGGAATGTATAGGTTTACAATTTGAATATTAGAATCGCTAAATTCTAGTAATTTTTCTACAATAGTTTTATTTTCTAGAAAATCATATTTCCCAGAAATTTCTTCTGGAATTGCTCCAGGATTGTTTTGAAAATCGTAGTAACAAGTTAAATCGTTTTCAGAAAAAATTTCGAAAACAGTTTTACAACCATTACAACAGAAAAATTTCTCTTCAATGGTTATTTTGTTTGTATCGCACTCATTACCACAATGAAAACACGTTATGTCTTTCATATTTACTCGTTTGCCTGTGGCAAATTTCAATGATTCATTCAAATTAAAATATGATATTTATCAGCTTTTAATTATCTTTGATATTCTACCAAAAACTACTTATCTATGAGTAACTGTAACCAATGTATAGTTCGTCAATTTAACTCACTTAAAACGCTAACCAAAGATGAGCTAGTTAGAATTTCTAGTTGCAAGACTACTTCTATAATTAAAAAAGGCGAGGTTTTATTTAACGAAGGCGAACATATTAATGGTGTTTTCTGCATTAAAGATGGTATTTGCAAGGTTTCTAAAATGAGCGATAATGGTAGAGAGCAAATTATTCATTTAATTAAAAAGGGCGATTTATTAGGAGAACGTAGTTTAATTAATGCAGAAGTTTCCAACCTTAAAGCTACTGCTGTTAATGACATGGAAGTTTGTTTTATTCCTAAAGAGGAAATTATAAACGACTTACAAAAGAATCCAAACTTTACTATGGATATTTTAAAAAACATGGCGTTATCTCTTAAAAATGCAGATAATGTTATTGTAGACATGGCGCAGAAAACAGTTAAACAACGACTTGCCTTAACACTTATCTATTTAGATGAAAAATTCCCAAAAAAAGACAATAATGCTATTGACATTAACTTAACTAGAGAAGATATAGCCAATATTATTGGTACTGCAACAGAAAGTGCAATTCGATTACTGTCTGAATTTAAAAAGAAAAAATACATACAGTTAACGGGTAAAGATATTTTTATTCTTGACTTAAATGGTTTAACCAAAGAATCTCAAGGGTTTTAGTTAATTATATGAATAGAAAAACCCCAAGCAAGTGCTTGAGGTCTTTCGTCTAACCAAACTTAGTATAAAACTAACTACTACTATCTTTAATGCACTTTGCAGTGCTACAATTTCTTAATTAAACTTCTCATTTCTGAGTGTCTTTCTTGCGAAAAACTAAGAGGTAAAACGTACTCTGAGAAGTTTTAATTATTAGGGACTAATTCTTAAGGGAACTATGTCTTCTATTTTTTACTCTGAACTTAACTAATTCTATAAATATTACTAACTTATCTACACTCTTATGACACACAATTATTTGATAGGTCACATTAAGAACAAAAAAAATCTCAAAAAAAGATTTTTTTTGAGATTTTAATATAAATATTGTTTAATTTTTAAACGATGTTCTGGTAAAGATTTGTCATAATTCTCCACCAACAATTGCAGTATTTCCGGAGGTTTCTGCCCTATTTCCTTTTTACCGATATATTTAGAAACATATAAATTATAATGTTCTAAATTATTTTCAATATTTTTTTCAAAAATTAAAAAATGTTCGGTATTTAATTCTGTGTACGCTATTTCATTTCCTGAAAAAGCACCCGATTTGTCTATAAAAAAAGTAGAAAAATCATAATATCTAAAAACGTTCTCCATACTTTTATGTTAATTCTGCAGATAAACCTAACTGTAATAATTTAGAACATCTAGGTTCTAAATCCTTAAACTCACCAGTTTTTACAGTACACTTTCCTTTGTAGTGCACCAAAGTTGCACATTGTTCTGCTTGTACCAAAGTGTGATCACAAACATCCATTAAAGAATCTATAACATGATCAAATGTATTTACATCATCATTATGCAATACAATTTGATGTTGATTTACTTCTTTTTCGAGTACATCAACCTCTTCTTGCGTTTTCTCTTTTGTGCTAGACTTTGTTATTTTTATATGAATATTAATTTTCTTCATACTTACTTAATTATTTGCTTAGGTATTTTAAAGCAACCCAATTATTACGTTCTATTGTTTTTGCTAAAGATAACCCATATTTAGAAACTTCTGCATCTATTGTAGAAATATCCTCTTTATAAAACCCGCTCAACAATAAAACACCTTCTTTATTTAGACAATCTGTATACGTTTTCATGTCATTTAATAAAATATTTCTGTTAATGTTTGCGATAATTACATCGTATTTTTTATCAACTAACAAAGAGCTATCTCCTTCAAAAACTGAAATATGTTCACGTTTATTACGCGCTACATTTTCTACAGAATTTTCATAACACCAATTGTCTATATCTATTGCATCAATAGGTTTTGCTCCTTTCATTTCAGCAAAAATTGCTAAAATTCCAGTTCCGCAACCCATATCTAATGTTTTTTTATTTTCAACATCTAAATCAATTAAATGCTGAATCATCATGTGGGTTGTTTCATGATGACCAGTTCCAAAACTCATTTTTGGCTCTATTACAATATCGTATTTTAAATTTGGGTTTTCATGAAACGGAGCACGAACACTAACTAAATTATCTACCTCAATTGGTTGAAAATTCTTCTCCCATTCTGCATTCCAATTAGTTTGTGCAACTTCAGCTTTAGTGTAGTCAATTTTAAATTCTTCCGAAGAAAGAATAAAAATTGGTTCTAGAATTGTTGAATTCCAATCATTTTTTTGAACGTAAGCAGTAACACCTTCTTCAGTTTCTACAAAACTCTCAAAACCCACGTTTCCTAATTCTGCAATTAAAATTTCTACTCCAGGCTCTTTTGGCGAAACTGAAAAATTGTACTCTATATAAATATTATCCATAAAATTGTATTCAAAAAAAAATGCATCAAGATTTTAAAATCTCGATGCAAATTTATTAGTTTTCTTTAGAAGTATTACAAATTAACTACTTTTAAATTGCTTTAATAATTGCTGTAAAATCCTCAGCCTTTAAAGCTGCTCCACCAATTAAACCTCCATCTACATCTGGTTTAGAAAAAATTTCCTCTGCATTTGCTGGTTTTACACTACCTCCGTATAAAATAGAAACGGCTAAAGCTGTATTTTGATTGTATTTTTCTGCCAATACTTTTCTAATAAAAGCATGCATTTCTTGTGCTTGTTCTGGACTTGCGGTTTCTCCTGTTCCAATTGCCCAAACAGGTTCGTATGCTAAAACTATGTTTTTAAAAGCAGCTGCTTCTAAATGAAAAAGTGCTTTTTTAAGTTGACTTTCTACTACTTTAAAATGATTTTCTGATTTTCTATCGGCTAACAATTCTCCAAAACAAAAAATAATTTCCATTTTATTTCCAAGTGCAGTATCTACTTTTTCGGCAAGAATAGCATCTGTTTCACCAAAAAGCGTTCTTCTTTCTGAATGTCCTAAAATAACCGTTTCTACACCAATACTTTTTAGCATTTCAGCAGAAATTTCTCCTGTAAAAGCACCATTTTTTGCTTGATGCATATTTTGAGCAACAACTTCAATTTCAGTTTTCTTTGTTCTTTTTATTGCTGAAGATAAATTCACAAACGTTGGAGCTACAATAACTCTTGTGTTTTTTAAAGGTAAATTATTAACACTTTTTTTAAGATCCTTTAATAATGACTTTGTAGCATCTTTGTCATTATTCATTTTCCAGTTTCCTGCAACTATTTTTGTCCTCATAATTCTAAGTTATTTTAGACTGTAAATATAATTCAAAAAAAGAAATACTTACTAAATCGATTCTGTATTGTTTTCCAAAGCCTTTACAATTCTTTTATCAGAAGCTTTAGTGGCTTTAAATAAAGAAATATTTCCAACTTCATCAACTACTACATAACGCGGAATCCAATTAGCATTTAAGAAGTCTACAAAATCACCATCTTTCATTCCTCTTGGTAAATTGTAATGTTCTCCTTCAATATTAAAACGTCTAACTCCGTTTTTCCAAGAGTTACTTTTTTTATCAACCGAAAGAAATAAAAAGACCACTTCTGGAAATGCTGTTTGCAATTCTTTTACGGTTGGTAAACCCTTTACACAATCTGCACACCAAGATGCCCAAACGTCTATTAAGACCTTTTTGCCTTTATATTGATCTATTACTTCTTTAAAAGTTTGTGGTGTATCTTCTAAAGAATAGAGAATATCTTTATTTGCTTTTTCAGAAAATTGTGTTGGAGTTTCAAAATTACAACTTGAAAAAACAAGTGTAATTAATACGATAAGTTTTTTCATTTAATTCAATCTAATTCTTGGATCTAGCCAACTATAAATAAAGTCAACCAGAATATTAATTATTATAAACAACGTGGCAATTACCAAAACACTTCCCATAATTACGGGTAAATCTAAGGTGTTTAATGCATTTACAATTTCTTTACCTAAACCGTTCCAGTTAAAAATATATTCAACAAATACAGCTCCAGCTAACATGGATGCAAACCAACCAGAAATTGCAGTAACAACAGGATTTAATGCATTTTTAAGTGCATGTTTTTTCACCACTTGGTATAAGGTTAGTCCTTTTGCTTTTGCAGTTCTTACATAATCTTGATTTAATATTTCTAACAAAGAATTTCGCATTAATTGAATTACAACCGCTAATGGTCTAATTCCTAACACGATTGCTGGTAAAATCAAGTTTTTCCATTGAATATAGCTTCCTTCTCCAAAATTATCTACTTCGTATAAGCTTCCTGTCATTTCTAAATTGGTGTATTTGTGCAAGACAAATCCGAAGAACCAAGCAAACAGTATTGCCGAGAAAAACGACGGAACGCTCATTCCTAATGTACTTATAACAGCTATAACTCTATCGAAAAAAGTATCTTTATACAAGGCGGAAAAAACGCCTAAAATTATTCCGAAAAAGATAGCAATAACAATTGCAAAAACGGCTAAAACTGCTGTATTTGGTAATGTTTCTGATATAACTGACGAAACACTTTTTCCGTTTTTTTGAAATGATTCTCTTAAATATGGATATTTTAAAACCACATTTGTATTTCCTGCCGAAAATAGTTGTTGATGTGTATATTTCCCTTCGGATAAAAAAGTGTAATTTTCTTTGTCTTTACTATGAAAAGAAAGTGGAGAAACATCATTTAAATAATATAAATATTGCGTAAAAACAGGTTTATCGAAACCATACTTTTTCCTGATGTTTTGTAACTGTGCTGTGTCTTCTCGTTGTCCCATTAACATTCTTGCAGGATCTCCTGGCAAAATATTAAACAAAAAGAAAATGACGGTTACCACACCAAAAAGTGTTAAAAATCCGTAGAAAATTTTATTAAGAAAGTAACGTATCATTAAAACAAAGATAGTAGAAAGCGTTAAAAAAGTGTACTTTTGCTTAACTTTTATACATAGTAATGACATTTAAAAATATTTCTTTAATTTTATTATTCTTTTCTTTTCTTTTCTTTGGATGTAATTTTAAAAAGGAAGAAGAAAAAAAACATAAATCTATATTAATAGAGAAAGTTTTAGATACTATAAAAACTAAACAAAATATCATTATAGAAGATTGTATTTTTGACCAAGAAACTCAAAATGATGATTTTTTAAAAGGGATTGTAGAATTGAAAAATTATTCTTGGGATAAAAAAACAAAAACAGCAACAATAAATATTTCTAAAAATGAAGTTTTAGAAATTTATAGAGGTGGTTGTGACCATTTTGCTTTAAATGCTAAATTTATTGTTCCAAAGTCAATAACTTTCAAACAAAATAAAGATTATATTTTATCGAGAATTTTATGGGCTTCAAAATTAATATTTAATGAATCTGATTTCAAAATTATTGAAGAATCTATTTTACAAAACAAATTTTCTATTGATAATTCAATTCCTGAAGATATTCATTTAAACTTTTTGAATAATGATGTTTATAATAATTACACCTTTTTTTATAACTCAAGTAATAAGAAATACAATACATTTTCTATTCAATATTATTTAGATTAAAATAATGACAACAAAACAACTCGTAGCGCAAATTATCAAAAAGAAATCTTTCTTATGTATTGGTTTAGATGTAGATTTAGCTAAAATTCCGCCACATTTATTACAAGAAGAAGACCCAATCTTCGCCTTTAACAAAGCAATTATTGATGCAACTCATCATTTATGTGTTGCCTACAAACCCAACACGGCTTTTTATGAAGCTTATGGAATAAAAGGTTGGAAATCTTTAGAAAAAACCATTAATTACTTAAACGAAAAGCATCCTGAAATTTTTACAATTGCTGATGCTAAACGTGGCGATATTGGTAATACTTCAACAATGTATGCAAAAGCTTTTTTTGAAGATTTAGCATTTGATTCTGTTACCGTTGCGCCTTATATGGGAAAAGATTCTGTTGAACCTTTTTTAGCTTTTGAAAACAAACACACTATTATGTTAGCCTTAACTTCTAACGAAGGTGCTTTTGATTTTCAAACAAAGACAGTTGATGGAAAAGAGCTATACAAACAAGTTTTAGAGACTTCTAAATCTTGGAAAAATAGCGAAAACTTAATGTATGTTGTTGGTGCTACAAAAGCTGAATATTTTGCTGAAATTAGAAAAATAATTCCGACTTCTTTTTTATTAGTTCCTGGAGTTGGCGCACAAGGCGGTAATTTACAAGATGTTTGTAAATACGGTTTATCTGAAAATATTGGTTTGCTAATTAATTCTTCTCGTGGAATTATTTACGCTTCTAAAGATGAAAATTTTGCCAATTCTGCTGCCGAAAAAGCAAAGGAATTGCAAACTCAAATGGAAGTTATTCTTAACAATTAACTGTCATTCCGTACTTGATACGGAATCTCATAATTATGAAAACCTATCAAGATCAAATTGGAAATGTATTGGGGTTAAAAAAAACTCCTCTAAGAATTGTTTCTTTAGTGCCAAGTCAGACTGAATTATTGGTTGATTTAGGTTTAAAAGATTCCATTGTTGGTATTACAAAATTTTGCATTCATCCATCTTCATTAAGAAAAGAAAAAACGATTGTTGGTGGGACAAAAACCATCAATACTGAAAAAATAAAAACTTTACAACCAGATATTATTCTTTGCAATAAAGAAGAAAATACAAAAGAAATTGTTGAAGCTTGCCTTAAAATTGCGCCAACACATGTTTCTGATATTTTTACGATTGATGATGTAATAGAACTCATCAATCAGTATGGAGAAATTTTTGACTGTGTTTCTAAATCTTCAGAAATTTTGGATGATTTAACTAATAAACTAACCAATTTTCAGCAATTTATAAAAGGTGAAAAAACGATAAAAGTTGCTTATTTTATTTGGAAAAACCCATGGATGGTTGCCGGAAATACTACTTTCATCAATCATTTATTGGAATTAAATAATTTTGAGAATGTTTTTAGAGACAAAGAACGCTATCCTGAAGTTGACATAACAAAACGATCTTCTGTTGATGCTATTTTATTATCGTCCGAACCTTATCCTTTTAAAGAAAAGCACATTTTAGAATTACAAAAAAAACTACCTAACGTAAAAGTTATACTTGTTGATGGAGAAATGTTTTCTTGGTACGGAAGTAGACTTTTAAAAGCTTTTGAATATTTTAAAACGCTAAGAAATAGCATTTGAAATTTCTTGATCTAAATACTTAATTCTGTTTAATTTTTCTAAAACCTTCATAGCTTTAAAAGCAGATCTATCACTTTTACCTTCATCAACATATTTATAATCATTAGCTCTTTCTACCAATTTATTGTAGCGTTCTTCTAAGTGCTTTCGATATCTTTTAAGTTGATTTAGTCTTGACATAATGCAAAAAATTAATTGTTTATAAATATACATAATTATTTAACTTATAAGCAATTAATTTTAACACTAAGTAAAAAAAGAGGTTTTACCTCTTAATCTTGTAATGCAAATACTTGCTTTAATAAAGCTGTATTACGTAACCCTACTTTTTCTCTAATTCCTTTCTCTTCAACAGCAATCATTGTAAAAACACCTTTTAATGCCTCAGTAGTAACATAATTTGTTAAATCTGGATTTACCTTATTCACAAAAGGAATAGTATTATACTTATTAATTAAGTTTGCCCAAATTTTATCTGCTCCTACTTTGTCAAAAGAATTTTTAATTACTGGTGAAAAGCTACTAAACAATGCACTTTCGGTTTTTCCTTGTAAGTAAGAAGTTGCTGCATTTTGCTCCCCTAAAAGAATATTTTTAGCATCTGCAAATGTGATGTCTTTTACAGCACTTACAAAAATTGGAGTTGCTGTTTTTACTGCGTCTTCAGCTGCTCTATTTAAAACTTTTATTCCTTCGTCAGCTAAATTACTTAAACCTATTTTACGTAAGGCATTATCTACTGTTTGTAATTCCTCTGGTAATAAAATCTTAACCAAATCATTTTTATAAAACCCGTTTTCTGATGTTAATTTAGACACTTGATTGCTTATTCCATTGTCTAATGCTTGTCTTAAACCTCCACCAATTTGCTCTTGCGTTAAAACGCCTCCTGTTGGTAATTGGCTCACTACTTTTTGTAATTCTGCACAACCAGAAAAACTAATTACAACTAATAATAGTACTACTTTTTTAATCATCTTTTATTTATTAATTTATTGAATACAACTGGTCAAAAACACGAATTATTATTATTTTTTGAAACCGTCAGTTTTTTTATCATAACCGTAAGGGCAATGTTTACATCCGCTTTTACAACAATAACCTCTTCTTAAATGGTAATTTTCTTTAAAAACTCGGTAACCTTGCTCGTTTTCATAATACTCGTGAGGTTCTGGTTTTAAAATTTTATTTCTCATGCTTTATAAATATCTACAAAAAACGTCAAACTAAATTGAATTCAATTTAGTTTGACGTTATAAATTTATTAAAATTTAATAATTCTTAAATTATTTTTTATCAGCTCCTGGAGGATATTTTGCCATAATTTCGGCAACAAATTCCTTAATGCGAGCTTCTTTCTTTTCTACATTTTTAGTTCTTAAAGCTCCTGAACCAATTCCTTGCCACACTAATTCCTTCTTTTTACCATCAATAATATCAATGAACAAGGTTCCCTCCGTATGTTGCGAAACATTAACGTTATTATTCATTCCGCCATACATCCATGGATTCCAACCAAAACCGTATCCATAACCCCAACCTGCGTTGTTGCTATTTACATTTACACGTTCTCTACTTTTAGTAAAAAGACTTACTAAAACATCTGGATTTTGAGATTTGGTCATTCCTTTAGCCGTTAATTCAGCTTCAATAGCACGCATAATACGTTTCTTATCTAAGTCAGAAATCGTTGCTTTATCAATGCCTGTTTTATAAAATGCAAATGTTTTATATTTATTAAAATTTGCTTTGGTATCATAATCAGTTGTTACTCTTACAGAACTACATGAAGTAACTAAAAGTGCAATTAGTGGTAAAAAAAGTAAGTTTTTAAGTTTCATTTTAAAGGTTTTAAAAGTTTTTTAATAAAGCATCATCTACAAAATTAGGAAGTGTAACTTTTAGTTTCTTCTCCGATTTCATTGCTCTTTTAATTGCAAAAACAGCCTCACTGTTTCTTGCCCAACTTCTTCTTGAGATTCCGTTATTTACATCCCAAAAAAGCATTGATTTTAAGCGCTTTGATGCTTCCTTAGAACCATCAAGAAGCATGCCAAAACCTCCGTTTATAACTTCTCCCCAACCAACGCCGCCTCCATTGTGAATTGAAACCCAAGTTGCGCCTCTAAAACTATCGCCAATTACATTTTGAATTGCCATATCAGCTGTAAATTGAGAGCCATCATAAATATTTGAAGTTTCTCTATAAGGCGAATCAGTACCAGAAACATCATGATGATCTCTTCCTAAAACTACGTGACCAATTTCCCCTTTTTTTATCGCTTTATTAAATGCTTTCGCAATTTTCATTCTTCCTTCTGCATCTGCATACAATATTCTTGCTTGTGAGCCCACTACTAATTTATTTTCTTGTGCGCCTTTTATCCATTGAATATTATCGGCCATTTGTTGCTGAATTTCTTTTGGCGAATTCTCTTTTATTTTCTCTAAGACTTCACAGGCAATTGCATCCGTTTTTGCTAAATCTTCAGGCTTTCCCGAAGCACAAACCCATCTAAATGGCCCAAAACCATAATCGAAACACATTGGCCCCATAATATCTTGTACATAAGATGGATATTTAAATTCTCTTCCTATAGTTGGATTCGGATTCATAACATCTGCTCCTGCTCTACTTGCTTCTAATAAAAAAGCATTTCCATAATCGAAAAAATATGTTCCTTTATCAGTATGTTTATTTATTGCTTTTGCGTGTCTTCTTAATGTTTCTTGAACTTTTTCTTTGAATAACTCAGGATTTTCCGCCATCATACTATTGGCATCTTCAAACGAAATATCAACTGGATAATAACCTCCAGCCCAAGGATTGTGTAAAGATGTTTGATCTGAACCTAAATCTATATAAACATTTGCTTCATCAAACTTTTCCCAGACTTCTACAATGTTACCCAAATAAGCAATGGAAACCGTTTCTTTATTTTCTTTAGCTGAATTTACTCGAGTAACCAATTCATCTAAATCGATTATTTTTTCATCAATCCAACCTTGATCTAAACGAACTTGTGTAATCTTCGGGTTTACCTCAGCACAAACCGTAATACAACCCGCAATGTTTCCTGCCTTTGGTTGCGCTCCTGACATTCCGCCTAAACCAGCCGTTACAAATAAACCTCCTTTAGGTGCTTTCTTTATTTTTCTGAATCCGTTTAAAACCGTAATTGTGGTTCCGTGCACAATTCCTTGTGGACCAATGTACATATAACTTCCCGCAGTCATTTGTCCATATTGAGAAACACCTAAAGCATTCATTTTTTCCCAATCGTCTGGTTGAGAATAATTAGGAATTACCATTCCGTTAGTAACCACAACTCTTGGTGCATTTTTGTTTGATGGAAATAATCCCATTGGATGACCAGAATACATTGTTAACGTTTGCTTATCTGTCATTTCTGATAAATATTGCATCGTTAATAAATATTGTGCCCAATTCTGAAAAACAGCTCCGTTTCCTCCATAAGTTATCAACTCATGTGGATGTTGCGCCACAGCATAATCTAAATTATTCTGAATCATCAACATAATAGATTTTGCTTGCACAGATTTCCCTGGATATTCTGCAATATCTCTTGCTTTCATCTCATAATCTGGACGAAATCGATACATATAAATTCTTCCGTATTTTTCTAATTCTTCAGCAAATTCTGGTAATAATTCTGCATGATGTTTTGCTTCAAAATAACGTAATGCATTTTTAAGGGCTAATTTTTTTTCTTCAGCAGATAAAATATCTTTTCTCTTTGGTGCGTGATTTATAGCTAAATCATACACTTTTTTTACTGGTAAAACAGCTGGAATTCCTTGTTGTATTTGCTCTTTAAATGTCATTACTAAACTTCTTTTGTATCTGTAAACAAATATATTTATTTTGGACTGATATTTGTTTATTTTACAATTAATGATTTTTATTTCTAAATATATTGTTCCAAAAGGGTTTGTTGGAATCACCTTATTTCCATTTATCTTTCTAAAAAAGAGAGCGTTAAAAACGAACAAGATTTTAATCAATCATGAAAAAATTCATCTAAAACAACAAAAAGAATTATTAATTATTTTCTTTTATATTTTTTACGGCTTGGAGTTTTTAATAAAATTCTTCAAATATAAAAATGCTTTTATTACTTATAAGAACTTAAGTTTTGAACGTGAAGCTTATATAAATGAACACGATTTTAAGTATCCTAAAACTCGAAAAAATTGGGCTTTTATTAACTATTTATAATTGATAAAGAATTCTTGTTTATTTTAAGAAATTCGTAAATTGCGACATCAATTTTCTATAAATTTTACGAATGGAACAAATTACACCTTATAAACCAACATACAAAGTTAGAATTGTAACTGCAGCTTCGCTTTTTGACGGACATGATGCCGCCATAAATATTATGCGACGTATTATTCAATCTACCGGAGTTGAAGTAATTCACCTTGGACACGATAGATCTGTTGAAGAAGTGGTAAACTGTGCAATCCAAGAAGATGCAAATGCTATTGCAATGACATCTTACCAAGGAGGTCATAACGAGTATTTTAAATATATGTATGATTTGCTAAAGGAAAAAGGTGCTTCGCACATAAAGATTTTTGGCGGCGGTGGCGGCGTAATTCTTCCTGAAGAAATTAAGGAATTGATGGATTATGGAATTACGCGAATTTATTCTCCAGATGATGGCCGTGAACTTGGTTTACAAGGAATGATTAATGATTTGGTACAACAATCTGATTTTGCTGTTGGAGATAAACTAAACGTAAAAATTGAAGATTTAGCAAAAAAAGAAATTGGAAGTATTGCAAGAACCATTTCTTCTGCGGAAAACTTCCCTGAAGTTGCCAAAGAAACATTAAATGCTATTCACGAAAAAAATAAGAATTCTAAAACTCCAGTTTTAGGAATTACTGGAACTGGTGGAGCGGGAAAATCTTCTTTAGTTGATGAATTGGTAAGGCGTTTTTTAATCGATTTTCCAGAAAAAACAATCGGATTAATTTCAGTAGATCCATCTAAAAGAAAAACTGGTGGAGCATTATTAGGAGATAGAATTAGAATGAATGCTATTAATAACGAGCGTGTGTACATGCGTTCTTTAGCAACACGTCAATCCAATTTAGCCTTATCTAAATATGTAAACGAAGCCGTACAAGTTTTAAAAGCTGCAGAATTCGATTTAATTATTTTAGAAACTTCTGGTATTGGACAATCGGACACAGAAATTATAGAACATTCAGACACTTCTTTATATGTTATGACTCCAGAATTTGGAGCTGCAACACAATTAGAAAAAATCGATATGCTTGATTTTGCTGATTTAGTTGCCATCAATAAATTTGATAAAAGAGGTGCTTTAGATGCAATTCGTGATGTAAAAAAGCAATACATGCGCAACAATAATTTATGGGATGTTCATATGGATGACATGCCTGTTTTTGGAACAATCGCATCGCAATTTAACGACCCTGGAATGAATACGTTGTACAAACGTATTATGGATAAATTGGTTGAAAAAACAAATGCAGATTTAAAAACGAGCATGGAAATCACCAAAGAAATGTCTGAAAAGATATTTGTAATTCCGCCAAGTAGAGTTCGTTATTTATCTGAAATATCTGAAAGTAATAGAGCGTATGACAAAAAAGTTGACGATCAAGTTATTGTTGCTCAAAAATTATATGGAATTCATCAAACGATTTTATCTGTCATTCCGAACGAAGTGAAGGAATCTTTCATTTCTAAAAACGGATTAGATAATGATGAGATCCTGAAACAAGTTCAAGATGATGAAAAAGATTTTGCTAAACTTTTATTAGCACAATTCGAAAAAGTAAAACTAAATTTCGATCCACATAACTGGGAAATTATTCTAAACTGGAACGATAAAGTAGCCAAATATAAAAACCCTATTTACACATTTAAAGTTCGTGATAAAGAGATTAATATTGAAACGCACAGCGAGTCGCTGTCACATACACAAATACCTAAAGTAGCTTTACCAAAATACAAAGCTTGGGGAGATTTGTTACGTTGGAATTTACAAGAAAATGTTCCTGGAGAATTTCCTTTTGCATCAGGATTGTATCCTTTTAAAAGAACAGGTGAAGATCCAACAAGAATGTTTGCTGGTGAAGGTGGGCCAGAAAGAACCAACAGACGTTTTCATTATGTAAGTTTAGGAATGGATGCAAAGCGTTTGTCAACTGCTTTTGATTCGGTTACTTTATACGGAAACGATCCTGGAGAAAGACCAGATATTTACGGTAAAATTGGAAACGCAGGAGTTTCCATTTGCTGTTTGGATGATGCTAAAAAATTATATTCTGGATTCGATTTAAGTCATGCTATGACTTCAGTTTCTATGACTATTAATGGTCCAGCTCCAATGTTGTTAGGTTTCTTTATGAATGCGGCAATTGATCAAAATTGTGAGAAATACATCAAAGAAAACAAGTTAGAAAAAGCTGTTGAAGCAAAGTTTAAAGAAATTTACGATTCAAAAGGATTAGAAAGACCAACATATCAAGGAGAATTACCAGAAGGAAATGATGGTTTAGGTTTGATGTTGTTAGGTTTAACTGGAGATTTAGTGTTACCTGCTGATGTTTATCAACAAATAAAAACAACCACTTTAGCGCAAGTTAGAGGAACTGTACAAGCTGATATTTTAAAGGAAGATCAAGCACAAAATACCTGTATTTTCTCTACAGAATTTGCATTGCGTTTAATGGGTGATGTACAAGAATATTTCATTGAAAAACAAGTAAGAAACTTTTATTCGGTTTCTATTTCTGGTTATCACATTGCAGAAGCTGGTGCCAATCCAATTACACAATTGGCGTTAACATTATCAAACGGATTTACATACGTTGAATATTATTTATCAAGAGGAATGGATATTAATAAATTCGGACCGAATTTATCGTTCTTTTTCTCAAACGGAATTGATCCAGAATATTCAGTAATCGGTAGAGTTGCTCGTAAAATTTGGGCAAAAGCCATGAAAAACAAATACGGAGCAAATCCGAGAGCACAAATGTTAAAGTATCATATTCAGACTTCTGGACGTTCTTTACACGCTCAAGAAATTGATTTTAATGATATTAGAACTACACTGCAAGCTTTATACGCAATTAACGATAACTGTAATTCTTTACACACAAACGCGTACGACGAAGCAATTACAACGCCAACGGAAGAATCTGTAAGAAGAGCCATGGCAATTCAGTTGATTATCAACAAAGAATTAGGATTAACAAAGAATGAAAATCCGATTCAAGGTTCATTTATTATTGAAGAATTAACCGATTTAGTGGAAGAAGCTGTATTGATGGAATTCGACAGAATTACTGAACGTGGTGGAGTTTTAGGAGCGATGGAAACAATGTATCAACGTTCTAAAATACAAGAAGAAAGTTTGTATTATGAGACGTTAAAACATACAGGAGAATTTCCAATTATTGGTGTAAACACCTTCTTAAGTTCTAAAGGTTCTCCAACGGTGCAACCTGCGGAAGTTATTAGAGCTACTGAAGAAGAAAAGCAATTCCAAATTCAAACTAAAGAAAACTTAAACAAAGCAAATCCTGATAAAGTAGCTGCTCAAATTGCCATCTTACAAGAAGCGGCAATTCAGAATGAAAATTTATTTGACAAATTAATGGAAGCAACAAAGTTCTGTTCTTTAGGTCAGATTACTGAAGCGCTATTTAAAGTTGGCGGACAGTATAGAAGGAATATGTAAAAGGCAATGCCTTTAGATAATTTAAAATCCGCACAATTTGTGCGGATTTTTATTTTATACTCTTTTTATTTTCAACAGAAATTTCAGAACCTTCTAAAAGCATTACTGAAGTTGGTTTTTCATCATTTAAAAAGGAAAAATCAGAACCATAATTTGATTCAAAATCAATAGAAACAGTATAAGTATTTATTTTATAATATTCCCATTTAGAATGTTTTACTTCATATTCTGTGGTTGATTTATCATCTTCTTTTGCATATCCCCAATAGTGTTCAGAAATAAATTCTATTACTGAATTCTCTTCAATTTTATTGAGTGAATTTTCGGCTTCAACCTTAATATAATTCCACTTTTTATTCTTCTTCCATTGATAAGTTACCTTAAGACTACCTTCTTTGTCTTCCCAAGAATGTATCATGGGTAGGGTTTCATAATTCTCATTATAAAAAGTATTTGCAACAAAAGTAATAGCTGATTTTGGTACAATCTCTTTGATAAAAACAACACCTCTTTTATAACCTTCTTTAGTTTTTCGTTTTACATAAAATCGAAGATTAACTTCTTCAAAATTTATATGAAATGGAATTTTAACTCCTAATAGTTTTGTGTTTTTAAACATAAAACCTACTACACTTGCATAGCATTTATTTTGAAAAAAATCTAACTCTGTACCAACTGGAAGATACTTTTCTAATATTTTTGGATTCACTTCATAATTTATCATTACCAACTTTCTCCATTCTGCTTTTAAGAAACTCATAGTTTTAATTTTTTATAATTCATTTTCTTTAAGCTTCAATTTATTCTCTTTACTCG
The DNA here is from genome assembly GCF_001889045.1 of Tenacibaculum todarodis. NCBI lineage: Bacteria > Pseudomonadati > Bacteroidota > Flavobacteriia > Flavobacteriales > Flavobacteriaceae > Tenacibaculum > Tenacibaculum todarodis. The sequence continues at coordinate 1,551,210 of NZ_CP018155.1, forward strand.
CTTTTCTTCCTTTTAAGAAAAATAGAATAAAGAAAATCATTACAATACCCAAGTAAATAGAGAAACCTCCAACTTTAGCACTTAACGTTTCTACCAGATCTTTATAACTTACCAAGTTGTAAATTTTAATAATTCTTAGTGCAAACCCAATATTTAAAAGATAAAAACCTATTTTAAAAAGACGATTGGTTGCTAACGCAATTTCTGCTTTCTGATTAAAAATATCTAACATAAAAATTTTACTATTTTTAAATAAATTTTGAGAAACAAATGTTGTTAACCCAATAGCAATTGGTAAATAAATGATGTATGCGATTAACTCTAATGAAGTATTCATAATTATTGATTTTTAAAATGTTTGTGAATTAAATAAACTGTGTAAATATTAATGAAATGAAGCGCAGATATAATTAATAATATATAACTCATTCTTGAACTTATTTCAAGAATTGCTTCAACTAAATTTTGTATTTGTTTCATAGAATGCAAACTCCAAATTGCTAACCCTATGTTTAGTAAATAATATGCTATTCTTAATAATTTATTAATTCCGTTTCCAAAATTTATATCGTTAGAAAAATAACTTAATATGTAGGTTTTTCCGTTTCTATAACAAAAATCTCCAACATAAATAACCACTGAACTTGATAATAAAATGTATAATATGTATGTGAATTGGTTCATTTTATTCTTTTTACAGTTTCTAAAACGTATGTCCAAAAGATTGATAAGATTACTGGAATAATATAGATTATATAGAAAATTATATTAGGTTTACTTACATCAAACTCTATTATAAAAAAACAGCTAATAAAATATATTAACACAGAAATTATATAAATACCAATCATACTTCTTATTTTATTTTCAATTAGTTTCAAATAAAACAAAGTAAATAAGAATTAAAAAACTTGATAAGCACCTATTCCAAATGCTAAAATTAAGCCCAGATATAAGAAATCAGCAATAAAACACCCTAAAAGAATAAATAGCAAAAAAGGAATAATTAAGAACCTATTAATCCATGTCATTATCATTATACTTATTTTCATAGTTTCAATAATTTTTGAAAGTTTATATTCAAATTTTTTTACTTTTTTATAATGTTTGTAAAGTTAGACAATAGCCAATGTTCATCAGCTTTTATAGCTTTATCTAAAATACCATTTACAGTTGTTGTTACTTTAGATAGATCATCAAGAACTTGTTTAAATTCATTTGCTTCATCAGAAGTTTCATCAACTTGTTGCAACTCTTCTAAAACTTTTAAGACAGGTTCAATTTCTCTTTTCTTACGCTCTTTTGTAATTTGTTTAAACAATTCCCAAATATCTTTATCGGCAACAAAAAATTCTTTACGCTCACCAACTACAAATTCTTTTCTTACAATTCCCCAATCAATTAATGCTCTTACATTCATATTTACATTTCCACGAGAAATCTGCAACGCTTCCATAATATCTTCAGCAGAAAGTGGTTTTGTAGAAACCAATAATAACGCGTGTACTTGTGCCATTGTTTTATTTATTCCCCAAGAAGTTGCTAAACTTCCCCAAGTATGAATGTATTTTATTTTTGCATCTGCTAATTTCATAAGGCAAATATACAATTACTTTTTAAACTTTCAATAATTATTGAAAATAAAATAATTTATATAAATACGAATCAATATTTACGATTTATTTATCTTCGATTTAAAATAATTAGAAATGAAAATATTAGGAATAGGATCTAGAATAAATCATCCAGAGTTTGGTTTTGGAGTTGTAACCAATGTTGATAGTAAAAACTACTGGGTAACTTTTCAAGAAAATGGATTAGAAACTATTGAGATTAATAGTGAAATAGAAATAATTGAGGCTATTGAAGATGAATTAGACACCGTAAGTTTTTATGAAGTTGAAAGTACATTGAGAAACTTATTAAAGCAATATAGTGACATTTCTGAAGTTGTACATATTGCAGACAAATGGAAAGGTGGGAAACTAATTCTAGAACCAAAAGACACTAATTTAGCTTCTAAAGAAATTCCGATGGACACTTTTTTTAATAAAATAGTTATGGTTCGTGATAGAATCCGTGTAATGGAACAAAAAGTAAATGCCAGTAAAACATTAGACAATCAAGATAAAATTGATTTGCAACAATATATTACCCGAATCTATGGAAGTTTAACAACTTTTAATGTGTTGTTTAAATTGAAAAATCAACATTTTAGTGGTGTAAAATCTAAATAACAAAAAAGCGAAACTGACTAAGTTTCGCTTTTTTGTTTTATGAAATTATTGGTTTTATAAAATTATCAATCCTTTCAACTCCGTTATTTCCTAAGTGTTTTATAAAAGCAGAACCTATAATAGTTCCGTTTGCGTAATTACAAGCAGTTGTAAACGTTTGTTTATCAGAAATACCAAAACCAATAATTAATTTACTTTGTAAATTCATGTTTTTAATCCTTTCGAAATAAGCAACCTGATTGTTAGAAATATCTCCTTTTGCACCAGTAATTGATGCAGATGCAACTACATAAATGAATGCATTTGTATACGAATCAATCTTTCTTATTCTTTCTTCTGAAGTATGCGGGGTAATTAAAAACACATTTGTAATTCCGTATTTTTCAAACAGCGCTTTGTAATGATTTTCAAATTCTATCATTGGTAAATCTGGAAGAATTACCGTATCTATACCACAATCAACTATTTTTTGACAGAATTTTTCTTCACCATATTTTAGCATCTGATTTAAATAGCCCATCAAAACCAAAGGAGTTTTATTAGTGTTTTTTATAGAAAGTAATTGCTCAAAAATAATATCTAAATTAATTCCGTTTTGTAGCGCAACTTGACTACTATCTTGTATAGTTGGTCCATCTGCCAAAGGATCTGAATACGGCAAACCAACTTCTATAAAATCTACACCACTTTTTTCTAATTGAGAAATAACCTCTATTGTGTCTTTCAAATTCGGATAACCAGAAGTAAAATATATAGACAATACATTTTTCTCTTTTTTCTGAAATAATTGCTGAATTGAGTTCATTTTATTCTTCATTTTGTCATTCCCTAGAAATCGGAAATCTATTTTTTATGTATTCTTATAATCATGAGATTCCTGCTTTCGCAGGAATGACAGCTACTTTTCTAAATTATTGATATACGTTTCTAAATCTTTATCTCCTCTGCCTGATAAATTTACAACTACAACTTGGTCTTTTTTGAACTTCATTTTTGGTAAAACTGCCAAAGCATGTGCACTTTCTAAGGCAGGAATAATCCCTTCAATCTTTGTCAATTCGTAAGCCGCTGTTAATGCTTCTTTATCAGTTGCATTCAAAAATTTTGCTCTTTTTGTTTCGTGTAAAAAAGCATGTAATGGTCCAACTCCAGGATAATCTAATCCAGCAGAAATAGAATAAGGTTCTACAATTTGCCCATATTCATCTTGCATTAAAATGGTTTTACTTCCATGAATTACACCAACTTCTCCTAATTGAGAAGTCGCTGCACTTTCTCCAGAATTTACACCTAAACCAGCAGCTTCTACAGCAACTAACTCTACATTTTCATCTTCTAAATAATGATAAAATGCACCTGCAGCATTAGAACCTCCACCAACACAAGCTATAATTGTGTCAGGATTTTCATTTCCTGTTTGTGCTTTTAATTGTGCTTTCATTTCTTCAGAAATTACTGCTTGTAAACGTGCTACCATGTCTGGATAAGGATGTGGACCAACAACCGAACCAATTAAATAATAAGTATCTGGATGCTGAATCCAATAACGAATTGCTTCATTTGTTGCATCTTTTAAAGTCTTACTTCCACTTGTAGCGGCAACAACTTTGGCTCCTAACATTTTCATTCTGGCTACATTTGGAGCTTGACGTTTAATATCAATTTCACCCATAAAAACAGTACATTCTAAGCCCATTAATGCACAAACAGTTGCTGTTGCAACTCCATGTTGCCCAGCGCCAGTTTCTGCAATAATTTTAGTCTTTCCTAAATGTTTGGCTACTAAAATCTGACCAATTGTATTGTTTACTTTATGCGCACCGGTATGATTTAAATCTTCTCGTTTCAAATAAATTGTAGCTCCATATTTTTCCGACAATCGTTTAGCTAAATACAACGGGCTTGGTCGTCCAACATAATGCTGCAACAAATCTTTGTATTCAGTTTGAAATGCCTCTGATTCTAAAATTGTTAGATAATTATCTTCTAACTCTTTAACATTTGGATACAATAATTCTGGAATAAAAGCGCCTCCAAATTGCCCGTAATAACCGTCTTTACTTGGTTGAAATTTCATCTTTAAATTTCTTTATATTTTCTACTGATTTCAATCCTGCCTCAATTTCAAATTGACTATTTACATCTAAAGCATAAATTGGCAAGTCAGTTTTTTTAATTTCTTCTATTTCTTTAATCTGCTCTAATCCTATTCCTCCGCTTAGAAAAAATGGTTTTGAAAACGGATATTCCGCTAAAACTTTCCAATCGAAAGTTACACCATTTCCTCCTCGTTCTTTTCCTTTTGTATCGAATAAAAAATAATTAACTACTTCTTCGTACGATTTTAAAACATCAAAATTGAATTCATCTTTAATTCCAAATACTTTTATAATTTCAATTGGAAACTCAGCAACATATTGCTTGTTTTTTTTCTTTTTTTGCAGCTTATTTTCTTCAATAAACAAAGCCCTTCTGTCTGCTAACTGACTTTTTAATTCTGTAACATATTCCACAGATTCATCTCCATGTAATTGAATGGCATCTAAGCGGTATTCTTCAACCAAAGAAATTACAATCTCTAAATATTCATTAACAAAAACACCTGTCTTTTTTATTGATTTTGGAAGTTCAGGAATAATACCTTCAAAATTTCTCTTTGATTTTTCATAGAAAATAAACCCCAAATAATCAGGTTGCAAATCTGCAACTTGTTGGATATTTTCGATGTATTTCATTCCACAAACTTTCAGCTTCATCTTACCTAATTTGATTGATAAATTCTTGACAAGCTTCTCCTGGATTCTCTGTCTTCATAAAGTTTTCTCCAATTAAAAAACCTTGAAAACCGTATTCTTTTAATCCTGTAATAATTCTTGGATCTGAAATTCCGCTTTCTGAAACTTTAATACAAGTATCAGGAATTTGACCAGCCAATTTTATAGAATGTTCTAAATCAACTTCAAACGTTTTTAAATTACGGTTATTAATTCCGATTATTTTATTGTCTAAATTGTTGATTTTATCTAAATCTTGTTGCGTATGCACTTCATACAAAACCTCTAAACCTAAATCATTTGCTAAGCTCCCGTAATTCTTTAATTCTTCAGCAGTTAAGCAAGAAGCAATTAACAAAATAACATCTGCACCAATGGCTTTTGCCTCCACAATTTGAAATCCGTCAACAATAAAATCCTTTCTTAAAATTGGTTTTATGTTATTGATAACTCTTGCTTCCATTAAATCTGCCATAGTTCCTCCAAAAAAAGAAGTATCTGTTAAAATAGATTGTGCTGCAACATTTGCATCTAAATATCCATTGGTAACTTCAGTAACGGTAGCTTTATCATTAATTATTCCTTTTGATGGAGATTGACGTTTAAACTCTGCTATAATTCCTGTAGAACCAACTTCTAATAAAGATGATCTTAAAGAAATTACAGATCTTTTAAACTTTGGACTTTCCACTAATTTCTTTAATGGAACGTCTGCTTTAATCTTTGCAATTTCTTTCTTTTTAAAAGCTACTATTTTATCTAAAATTGTCATATAATTAATTATGAATTCAAAATTATGAATTACGATTTTTTATTTCTAATAGTTTTTTGAATACTTCCAATAATTTTTAAAATTTCTTCAATATCCTTTAATAATGATTCTGATTCTTTGTCTGATAAAAAATCAGTGTCCTTTAATAATCTAATCCAATAATGAGATTCCCTTGCCTCTTTATAAGCTATAGTTAATTTAGCAAAAAAATCCTTTCTACTTTGACCTCCAATAGCTTCTTCAACATTAGCTCCAATTGATGTTCCTGAACGTAATAACTGCTTACTTAATACAAATTCTTTCTTTTCTTGAGATAAATGTTTGTATAATTTTACAACTCGAACAGCAAAATCATAGCTTTTAATCTGAATTACATTATCCTTTTTCATAATTCATAATTATTAATTCGTAATTAACTTCTTTAATGTTTGTTTTGCTTTCAATCCGAAAAGAGAATCTTTTGCTTCTTCAAAAGCTGTTTCAAAATTTTTATTTGAATCTACAATTTGTAATGCGAAAGCTGCATTTGTTAACACAACTGAATTTTGTGAATCCGTTCCGTTTCCTTCTAAAATATCTTTGAAAATTTTTGCTGCATCAGCAACAGAATTTCCTCCAAAAATTTCTGACTGTTCTATTCTTTTCTGACCAAAATCTTCTGGATTTATTAATTGTTCACCGTTTTTGGTGAATAATTTGAATCCGCTTGTTAACGAAATCTCATCATAACCATCTAATGCATGTACAATTCCGTAGTTTGTATTTTCCTCTTGTAAAATATAATTATACAAACGAGCAACCTCAACATTAAAAGTTCCTAATAATTGGTTCTGTGGCGAACTCGGATTAACCAAAGGCCCTAATATATTAAAGAACGTTTTTAACTTTAATGCTTTCCTTGTTGGTCCAACGGCTTTCATTGCTGGATGAAATTTTGGCGCATGTAAAAAACAAATATTCGCTTTTTCTAAATGCTCTTTTAACGTGTTTTCATCATTTGTAAACTCATAACCAAAACTTTCTAACATATCTGAAGAACCTGACTTTGAAGACACAGAGTAATTACCGTGTTTCGCAACTTTTTGTCCTGTTCCTGCAACAATAAATGAGGTTAAGGTTGAAATGTTGAATGTATCTTTTCCGTCTCCACCAGTTCCAACAATATCAATAGTATTATAGTCTGAAAAATCTACTTTTATTGCCAATTCTTTTAATGCATTTCTAAACCCAGAAAGTTCTTCTACCGTAATTGGGCGCATCATAAAAACAGTCATAAACGACGCTAAATGTGCATCATTGTATTTTTCTGAAGCAATATTAATCAAAACCTCTTTTGCCTGAGATTGCGTTAATCTTTTATGTTGATATAAATCGTTTAAAATATCTTTCATTTCTTTGTCATTCCTGCGTAGGCAGGAATCTATTTTTATTTACCTTTTTAACATTGAGATTCCTGCCTTCGCAGGAATGACAGCATATTTACTTTTTTACACTATTTATAAAGTTTGTTACTAATTGCTCCCCAACTTCAGTTAAAATACTTTCTGGATGAAATTGTACAGCTGAAATTGGAAATGTTTTATGTTCTATAGCCTGAATTCCTCCATCTTCATCTCTTGCTGTTACAATTAAATCCGCTGGAAAACCTTCATCTGTTGCAGCCCAAGAATGATAACGTGCTGCTAAAAATGTTTCTGGAACATCTTTAAAAATAGTAGCTGTTGTATCAGTAATTTTCATTTCTGTTGCTACTCCGTGAAAAACATCGTCTAGATTGATGATTTTCCCACCAAAAACTTCTGTAATTGCTTGCAAACCTAAACAAACACCAAAAATTGGTTTTTTTCCAGCATAGGTTTTAATTACATCTTTTAAAATTCCTGCTTCGTCTGGAATTCCTGGTCCTGGAGACAACATAATTAAATCGTATGTTCCAACTCCTTCAATTGAAATTTCATCGTTTCTATACACATCTGGCGTTTTATTGGTAATTTTCTCAACCATATGAACCAAATTATAGGTAAACGAATCGTAATTGTCTAATATTAATATTTTCATTTTAAAAGCTTTTGGCTTTTGGCTTTTAGCAATTAGCAAAAAACTAACGGCAAACAGCTGAAAGCAATTTTCTAAATATTCTCTGCTAAAATCAACGCTTTATTTAACGCAGCTAACTTATTATTTACTTCTTGTAACTCCTTTTTTTCGTCGGAATGAATTACAATTCCGGCTCCAGCTTGCGAATACAACACGTTGTTTTTACTGACAAAAGAACGGATTGCAATCGCCAAATTTACCGAGCCATTTAAACCGATAATTCCGACAGCGCCACCATAAAATCCACGGGTTTGATTTTCATATTTGTTAATCAATTCCATCGCTTTGTATTTTGGCGCACCACTTAATGTTCCTGCCGGAAAAGTATCGCCAACAATTTCAATCGGATCTCCTTTTATTTTACCACGAACTGTTGAAACCAAGTGAATTACATGGCTAAAATACTGAACTTCTTTAAAAACCTCAACGGTAACATTATCTGCATGTTTGCTTAAATCGTTACGCGCTAAATCTACCAACATTACGTGTTCTGCTGTTTCTTTTTTGTCTTCAGAAAGTTTTTTACCTAACTTAATATCTTCAGCCATATCTCCAGTTCTTCTAAACGTTCCAGCAATTGGATTTATAGTTGCTTTTCCTTCGGAAATTTTAATTTGTGCTTCTGGTGAAGAACCCATTAATTTGAAACTTCCGTAGTCGAAATAAAATAAATATGGCGACGGATTTATAGAACGCAACGCTCTATACACATTGAACTCGTCTCCTTTAAATTTTTGCTGAAATTGGCGTGATAATACCAGTTGAAAAACGTCTCCTCTTTTACAATGTTGTTTTGCTTTTCTTACATATTCTTTAAAATCTTCGTTGGTACAATTTGAAGTTTCATTACCAACAATTTCAAATTTTTGTGTATTGAAAGTTTGCGCTTCAATGATTGTTTCAATTTCAGAAATTCTTGATTCTGTGCCTTCTTCTATGTTTTCAATCAATGTTAATTCATCATTAAAATGATTGATTGCAATGATAAATCGATAAAAACTGTATTGCATCTGCGGAATTGCAGAAGGCGCATCTGGATTGTCGAACTTTATGGTTTCAAAATACTGCACAGAATCAAAAGTTGTGTAACCGTATAATCCGTTGAAAGATTTTAAATTTTCATCACAATTTAAATCTACATTATTACAAAATCCATCAAATAACTCATAGAAATTACCATCAATTTTATGATTATCTACTTCTCTACCTTTATAGTTCGTAGAAAAAACGTTCTTATCTGCTTTCATCGAAAAAACAGGTTCAATAGCTATAAAAGAAAAACTTTCTTCTTTACTATGATAGTCAGAACTCTCTAATAACAAGGTGTTGGCAAACTTATCTCTAAAGCGCAAATACAATCCTACAGGAGTAATTGTGTCTGAAATTCGTTTTTTTGTTATCGTATTAAATTTTATTTTCTTCATTTTATTAAATTGAAAAAGGCTTATCGTGAGATAAGCCTTTTTTATATTTTTTACATATAGGATTTATTCTCACTTATTAATTAAGAGAGTTCCACCACCAAGATATGTTTAATTGTTTATTCATTGTGCAACAAAAGTAAGGTAGATTTTTATATTAAACAACCTTAAAAATGATTTTATTTAACTATTTTAGATAACCACTCTTCAAAATATGGTCTATCATTGTTCCCTTCTCTTTCATACCATTCAGAACAAACAAAGTATTTTTCATCTAAAACCGTTACGGGCTCTTTCCAATAACGAGAAACCTTGACTTCTTCAATAGATTTTACTGACTTAAAAAATGGAAATTGAATTCCAAAAGTAAATTTAGAATATTCTAAGTCTTGCATTTTTTTAAGTTCTTCTTCATTTATTAATTCTTTTCCTAATACTTCATTTAGCTTTAACCTAACATATTTACCTATTGGTATTTTTAAAATCTCTTCTTTTATTTCAAAAACGCTTTCATCAACTTCTTGTAAATTAATTTTCATAATAGCATTTGTAATATTTATATTTCTAATATCATTAATAAAATCTTGAGTTATAGAAATTACATCTCCGTTCTGAAGGTCGTTACTTTTAGCATATTCTTTTGCAACTTTTTTTGGTGAGCTTATAGCGTATAATACTCCTCCATATTCATCAAATAAAATCACAGTTAAATAATCAAAACCCCAACTTCTAATTATACCCAATGAACCAGTTAATTTTCCTTTAACCTTTCTTGATTTCACTTGATATAACCTACCGTCTTTCGCTTTAACATCTGCACTTTTATTAGATGGAGGAAGTAACTCTCCACCCACATAATCTTTAACAAGATGTTCAGCATACTCTCCAACAATATTACTCGTTCTCCCTAATTCATCTTTCATTAGTTTTGCTGACAAATTATAATTTTTCCAAAGTTCCTGTTTCCTATTCATAATTTTTTATTTTTTTTCTATTTGTAAATTATTAATGATTCTTTCTTCCAATAACTCTGACTGATACCCAAAAGCCTGAATTATTTTTTCATCATTATAAAATTTAATTCCTGTTTTAGTTACGTAATCGGGTTTTACTTTTGTAGAAAATGAAATTGTAATTAATTTATCATTATCTAAATTATAACTAACATGCGGCAATATCGGATGGTTTTCTATTCTGTTAGACTCAAAAAACACTTTTAAATCATATTCTGCTTGTTTGTCATTTTGATATGTTATTCCTTTTGATTCTAATAAAACCTCGACAAGACTTTTAAAATAATCAAACGCTTTTTTACGAGCTACTTTAGGGTTTTTATCTTTAAATTCTTCATTTACACTTATTAATTCACTCTCTTTATGTTCTGGATTTCTGTATAGAAATCCGCTGACTAAATAAATCATATTTTTTATTTTTTAATTAAACCCACTCTATTACAAAACCATGATAATGCCAATTATCAACTATTTTTTGGTGTATTTCTTTTTGAGAACTAACAAAAAAATAATCTTCTTTGTTTTTACCATACAAATTGGTTAATTCTAACTTTAAGCCTTTAGCAACATCTATCCTTCTTCCTAATCGGACTGTAAAAAAACTTGACAAATTCTCCAACTCTATCTTATAGTTCCGTAGCTCACTATCATGTTTTACTTTTAAATTACTTTTTAGATAATCAATGTAACAACCATTCCGCGATTTCTCAATACTTACTTTTTCACTTTCGCTTTTAGTAAATTGAGGAGTTGGCAATATTTTAAAATTTTCTACTTTCACTAAATCTGTAATATTATTAACAACATTATAATCACTTGTAAAATTTCCATTATTAAATACATCAACATTTTTTATTATAAAACTTGACGTTCTTAAAAAATTAACTGCAAAATATTTTCTTAAAAAGACCTTATCAACCGTATTGTTAATTGTAATTTCTTCTTGAGTTTTATATTTTAAAAGAATATAAATATGCCATTCGGCATACAAATTAATTAACAACTCAGATTCTATTTCATTTAACGAAGCACCAACAGCACATATTGGTTTTATAACATTAGCGTAATAACTATTTTCAATATCTTCTTTATAAATTGCCTCATCACTAACTCCAAAAGAAAGTGTTAAGGCAATATTAGAATTTGCTTTACCCAGAAAATTTATATCATATAAAGAAAAATCAACATCATCTTTGCTCCTTTGATTAAAAAACTCATCATAGGAAACACAATCTGCTCCGCTTTTAATAAGATATTCATTTTTTATATTAGTAAAAAATTGAATTGCTTCTTCACGTGATTCATTAGGAATTGCACTATTAAAAAACTTTGTTATTTTTTTTAAACGCTTACCATTTACACCCAAGTTCACATAAAACTGAGCATGAACTACATAAAACATTCTACTTGTTTTCATTTTTTTAATTTTATCGTTTACTAAATTCTACAACCAATCTTTAATATATCTTTCTAAAGTTTTTTGCTCTTTTGAAACTTCTTTTACCCCTTTCATTTCTTCATGTATTTTTAATTGTTCTGAAGTGAAAAAATTACTAAAAAAATAGCTGTTTGATTTTCTAAAAAGTTCAGCATTACTTTCTAATAAATTAATTTTAGTTCCGCTAATAATTGTATTAAAATGAGATAGCAACTCCAATTCTTTTTTATAAATGGCTGTTTTTTGTAACGTTCTATTTTTATCCAAGCGCACTGACAGTTCTAAAAAAGTTTCTTTTTCGCTTATAGCATTATCCTCTTTAACACTTTTTACTTCGTAAAACTGAAATGTTGAGAAAAATCGATTATCATTATTATTGTTATGTCGCCTATTATCTTTTAAAAACTTTTGAATTAAATAATTGTGTTCCACAAAAAGGTTATCTAAAACATAACTGTCTTTAAGTTCATTACTAATAAAATTTTTAACATAGTGTTCTTTAGGAGCATCTTCTATTTTGTAGTTTTTATATAATTGTCTTTCTAAAATTAGGCTAATTTTTAATCCATCTTCAACTTCATGTAAAGAAGGACCAACCGCACAAATAGGGTATAAATTTTTACTGTAATCGTAAGTACGTTCTCGTCCTTTAATACCAAAAGAAACAGTTAGCGCAATATTTCCATAACATGCATTCTTTGTATAAAAATACACATCTTGTATTGTATCTACATAAGGTCTTTTTTGTTGCTCTTGCTTTCTTCTTTCTGAATAAGGAAATCTCGGACAATTTATCCAAGTGTTTTTACCTAAAAATTGGTCTCTAATTTCGTCGAAAAAACCTAACGCCTTTTTTCTCAGTTTTTTAGGTTTTTTATTTTCAAAAACCTTTGTAATTTTTTTGAGTTTTTTCTCTTTTGGATCAGAATTTTCAAAAAACTCTGCGTGTACAACATAAAAAATTGGGTAATTGTTCATAATCTTTGTTTTAAAGTTAATTACCTGTATTATCCATATTTTTGCTTTTAATTAACCTTTTCGTCAATTTTCAACATAATTTAACACTATTTTAACTAAAAAAAGACCTTTTTAGAACTCGCGATACACACCAGTACAAAAACTGAGAATCGCGTATTTAAAAAATAAAAATTTTATTTTTTAAATACGCGATTCTTGGGTGATTTTGATTAAAATTACAATCCTATATTTATTTCTAAAAATTTTATTTTTTCCCTTTACTCACATTTTGAGAATTATCCATTAACTGTAATTTAGTCTCAGAGGCAATTAACTTTAACTCTTTAAGCAAAGAATCAGTTTTTATATTTTTTTTAATAAACTCATCTAATTTATTAGAATGGCTTAGCTTAGACAGCTTTTGGTAAGTTATTTTTCCATGAATGTTTTCTTTTAATTCGTTTGTAATCAAAAGAATTGTTGGTAAATTCTTTAAGTTATCATTCATAACATTAAACAAAGAACGATCGTGATCAATCGCTATCTTCCTCAAAGCTGGTACATCAAACGGTTCAATTGTTTTATTGTCAGACAATTTTGTATACGCTAATTTAGATACTCCATTATAAGTAATATAAACTTCATTATTTATAATACACAGCTTCGTTACATCTTTAAAAGATATTTCACTATCCTTTACAAATATATTAATAGAACAAAGTAAATCATTTAACCATTTATTAAAAGCTTTATGCTCTTTTTTCAATCTAAAAATACGAGTTATAAATCTGATAGGAAAAAATATGTTTTCATAAGTGCGATCTTGTGTTTTAATTCGTGACAGAAAAGTTTTTACTAAATCTTTTTTTAAATATACTCTATCTACTATTCCACTAGACAGCACCTTTCCTTTAGTAGTGAAAATTTGCATATTTTCTACTTGTTCCTCACTAGTCTTAACTCCACTTTCAATATCATCCTCAGAATCAGGAAGGTACTCTATTAAAAACTCTAAGTATCGATAAAGAGCACTTTTATAATTTTGTAGAGTTTTTTTAGGGCGACCAAAAATAACTTCAACATTTTTTATTGATAATTCGTCAATTACAAAAGACAAGATTTCATTAATAGCTTTATAGTTCTTTTTTTCAAATTCTGTATTAAGCGTTGTAAATAAATTCAACTGTTCTTCTTTCTTTTCCTTAGAAAAGGAAATAAGTTTATTTACTCCAGAAACATAACTTAAATATGATATCGCTGACCCTTCCGTAATTTGAGTATTTTCAATTAACCAATTTTTATACTCATTTTTTAATAGAAATTCATTTTTCACTTTTATAACATTTTATTTAAACATTAATACTCTCTAACAATCTTAATAAATGTTTTACACATTTAAATTTTCCACCAAGATATAAAACCTCTCTCTAATTTAATAGATAACTTTTCAACATATTTATAATTTACAACATCTTGCCACCAATCTTTTGGCAAACTATCTTTCCCATAAAAAACACCTGCTAAACCTCCTGTTATTGCTCCAATAGTATCGGTGTCTTCACCTAAATTAACAGCTTTTAAAACAGCTTCCTTATAAGAGTTTGTAGTTAAAAAGCACCAAATACTTGCTTCTAAACTATCAATTACATAACCTGTAGATTTTACTTGATTTTCATCTAATTTAGAAATATCGCTTTTAATTAAGCTATCAAATTTTTCTTGCTCATAAACTGATATTTCATTTTCTTTAAAGAAGACTTTCACACGGTTTTGCGTGTTTTTATAAGCTGTTTGTTTTTCTTTTCCCTTTATCAGTTCGTCTATTAAAACAAGATAGACTAAACACGAAATTGCAGAACGTATATGTCCATGCGTTAATGCAGAAACATTCCATATTTTTTCAAACTCTTGCTCTACTCCTTTCTTTTTTACTTCATAATACAAAGGTAAAATTCGCATTAAAGAGCCATTACCGTTTGTTTTTTCATCAGTTTCTAACTTTAACAATTCTAATTCTTTGTAATTTTTAGCTTCAATAATGGTCACTAATTTAGCTATAGCTTTACTTGTGGTAAAACCAATATCAAAAACTTCTCCGTGTGGTGTAAATGCAGCCTCAAACTTCCAAGCAATAAAATTTTTGGCAATATCTTTTAAACTGAATCCCTTTTGCAAACTTTTTAATGTACAAAGGGTGAGCGAACTATCGTCTGACCAAGTTCCTTTTGGCTGTAGATAAGTTCCGTATTCACGCATATCCACAACTGGATTTTCTTTTAATTGTTCTCTTGTTTGAAATTCAACAGGAACACCTAAGGCATCTGCTAAAATCAATCCCATAATTCCGTTTGAAAGCTTCTTTTTTTTCATATTGCTTATCTCTTGAGAGCTTAAAGCTAATAATTAATAGTAGATTATTAATAAAAAATTACAATAACCTGTTTTTAACAAAAAAATCTCGCTAAAGCGAGATTTTTATATTTTTCAAGGATACATAAAGACTATTTCCTAATTATCTTCACATTCATTTCTTCAACCTTTTTATCTGATAAAATTGATGGTGCGTTAAATAATAAATCTTCAGACGAACCTGTTTTAGGAAAAGCCATTACTTCTCTAATAGAAGCTTTCTTTTCTAAAATCATCATTAAACGGTCAACTCCCCAAGCAATTCCTCCATGTGGTGGCGCTCCATATTGAAATGCTTTGTACATGGTTCCTACACTTTTCATCATTTCTTCTTTATCATAACCCATGTTTTTATAGGTTGCTTCTAAAATTTCTGATTTGTGTGCACGAACAGAACCTCCACCAATTTCATAACCGTTTAAGATTAAATCATATTGTTGAGCAATAATGGTTCCTATTTCCTCACCTTCTCCAGTCATGTGCTTTTCTAAATCGTAGATTGCTGGCATAGAAAATGGATTGTGTGTAAATGTCCATCTTCCTTCGTCTGTTTTTTCAAACATTGGAAAATCTACAACCCAAGCAGGCCTTAACTCTTTAGGATTAATCAATTTTAACAAGCGCCCCATTTCTTGACGAACAGCGTCTAATGCTTTGTTTGCTGTTGCATAATCTGCCGCAGAGAAAAACACAATATCTCCAACTTGCGCATTGGTTACTTTTATAATATTTGCTGCAATTTCTTCGCCTAAAAATTTAATAATTGGCGATTGTAAATCGTTTTCATTTACAATAATATACGCCAAACCGCCTAAACCATTTTGTTGTGCAATAGCTGTTAGGTTTTCAATTTGACCTTTAGACATTCTTTTGTTTCCTTGCTCTTTTGCAGAAACTTTAATACATTTTACAATTCCGCCTTCTTCAATAGGTTTACTAAAGACTTGGAACGTTGTATCTTTTACAATGTCTGTAATGTCTTGCATTTGCAATCCATAACGTAAATCTGGTCTATCGCAACCATATTTATCCATTGCATTTTTATATGTTATGACTTCAAACGGATGTAAAATCCATTTTTTACCATAAATTTTACGTACAATTTCATTAAACATTTTGGTGTTTAAATCGATAATCTGTTGCATACTTGCGTACGCCATTTCAATATCTAATTGTGTAAACTCTGGTTGTCTGTCTCCGCGAGAATCTTCATCTCTAAAACAACGTGCAATTTGGAAGTATTTTTCAAATCCACCCACCATTAACATTTGTTTAAATTGTTGTGGCGCTTGTGGAAGCGTATAAAAAGAACCTGCTTGTTTTCTTGTTGGAACAATAAATTCTCTTGCGCCTTCATCTGTACCAGCAGTTAAAATTGGCGTTTCAATTTCTAAAAATTCCTCTTCGTCTAAAATATCTCGCATTAGCTTGATAACCTTATGACGGTTTACAATTGCTTTACGAACTTCATCATTTCTATGATCTAAAAATTTATATTGAAAACGAACCTGCTCATTACTTTTAAATGCTCTTTTAATTTCGAAAGGCAACGTTTTAGAAAGGTTTAAAATCTCTAAACTAGCCGTTTCTAATTCTAATTTACCAGTTCTTAAACCTACATTATAATCGTCTTCATTTCTTTGCACTACAACACCAGTTACAGCAATTACCGATTCTGGTTTCAGCTTTACTAATTCGTCTAAATTAGGAAACGTTTCTTTACTTAAACGTACTTGAAAAACTTGATTACTTGAATCTCTTAAATCGATAAAAATTAATTCTCCATGATCTCTAACACTTGCAACCCAACCCGATAATGTTACTTCTTCTTTGATTGAAGCTTCGGATAATTGAGAAATTTTATGTGTTCTGTATTCTTCTTTTATAATAATAGGAATTTGTGGTAACTCCTCTTCTGCTTTTGGATGTTCGCTATTTGCTTTTGGCTGTTCGCTTTTGGCTGTTTGCTCTTGGCTATTATCTAAAGGCGAATTGCTAACAGCTCTTATAATTCCCTCTCTAATTACTTTTCCGGAAGCTCCTTTGCCTATAATTCCAATTACTTTACCAACAAGAATACCTGCTTTACCTTGGTTTCCTGCTTTAATATCGTTTGCAATTGCTTCATTTTCTGAAACTACCTTCTGAATTGCAGCTTCAATTTGAGCTCCTGAAATTGTATTTGTTTTAAAATATGCTGTATAGTCAAATTTTGAATCTTTTAATAAAGATGTAATAGCATTTTGAGCCAACACAACCGTTACTTTATCTTCTTTTAATAAAGAGAAAATAGCGCTTAAATCGTCAATATTCTGAATATCCTTATATTGTTCTGGCTTAATATTATTGGTTAACGTTTTTGCTACAAAAGAAGCATCATTCACCTTATTATTAATAGCTACAAAGGTTTCTGAACGCAACGAATCTGCTGTAAAAAACTTAGCATCTTGTGGTAAAACACCACCTTCAATCAAAATTGATTCAACTGCATAAGGCAAAGAACTTACATCAACATCTATACTTTCTACAACATTTTTTATGCTTACAAAAGGTAAATCTGGCTCAGAAATAAAACGATAATCTGCTTCAAATTCCTTTTTACGCATTGTTTTGGTTTGCTTTAAATCAGCATCCCATAAAACTGTTGTTTGATCTGGTCTAAACGCGTTATTTTCTATATAGTAATTTAGTTGTTTTTCAATTTCTTCCTTTAAAGCATCAACCATAAACTTAAAAGAATTTAAGTTTTTGATTTCTGTACGCGGATTTAAACCTGTATCATTTTTCTTTCTTAAGGATACAGAAACATCCGATTTAAACTCTCCTTTTTCTAGGTTTGCTTCCGATATTTTTAAATTCTGAACAATACGCTGAATGTATTGTGCGTATATAGATGCGTCTTCAATATTACGAACACAAGGTTCCGTAACAATTTCAATTAACGGAACACCCGCTTTATTAAAATCAACCAAAGAAACTTTCTTTTCGTGCATCAATTTTGCTGCATCTTCCTCAATATGAACTTGCGTTAATTCTACTGTAAATTGACTCCCATCATTTCTATAACAAGAAACTTTTCCGTCTGGAATTACAGGATTATGAAACTGTGTAATTTGAATATTTTTAGGGTTATCAGGATATTCATAATGTTTACGATCCCACGAGATTACTTCATTAGAAAAAGTAGACTCTACAGCCTTTCCAAAATAAATAGCTTTTGTAATTGCTTCTTTATTTATAGATGGTAAAACACCCATTTGCCCAGTACAAACAGAACAAATATTCTGATTTGGTTTTTCTATTTCTTGATTTGCACAAGAACAGAATAACTTTGTTTTTGTATTTAATCGAACGTGTGTTTCTAAACCAATTACTAACTCTAAATCGTGCTTTTCTATAAGCTCATTTAATTGTTCCAATTCCATTATATCGTATCTTTTAAGAAGTTAGCAAACTTCAAAACGAGTTCGTCATTATTTTTTGCAGCCGTAATTTGCAATCCAGTTTCTGTTCCTTGTGGCACTGTTAACGTTGGTAATTGTCCTAAACTAAACCCAACCGTATACGCATCAGACAAATACATTGCTAATGGATCTTTTAAACTATCGCCAATTTTTGGTGGCGAATTTGGAGTAACAGGTGATAAAATAATATCAACTTCTTTAAAATCTTTTTCAAAATTTTCAGAAATCTGATCTCTTAAATTCAATCCTTTTAAATAGATTTCATCAGAAAAACCTTGCGATAACACTTGATTACCACCAACTATTCTACGTTTTGTTTCTTCAGAAAAATTCTCAGATCGCGTAATTGAATACGTGTCTTTTAAATTAACTCCCTCTATTCTGTTTCCGTAATTTGTACCATCTAATCTAGAAAGATTTGATGCTGTTTCTGCCATTGCCAACGTGTAATACGTAGAAACTAAGGTGTCAGATTCAAAGAAATCTAACTCTTTAACTTCAATTCCTTTGGCTTTTATTTTTCCTATTGCTGATAAAAAATCTGCTTTTACTTTTGCATCAATTGCATCCGTTTCAATGAAATTTTTAAAATAACCAACGGTTTTAATTTCATCAGCATTTAAAATATTTTGTTCTGATATTGCTTTGGATTGATACGTAGTTTGGTCTTTAATATCCTTACCACTCATCACATTTAAAACAATTCTAATATCTTCTATCGATTTTGCAATGGGTCCAACACAATCTGTAGATGAAGCATACGCCATTAATCCGAATCTAGAAATTCTACCGTAGGTTGGTTTTAATCCATAAATTTTATTGTAACCTGCTGGTTGACGAACAGAACCTCCTGTATCTCCACCAATTGAAAAAACCGTAAAGTCTTTTGCTACATTTACAGCAGAACCTCCACTTGATCCTCCAGAAACTAAATCTGTATTAATTGCATTTTTAACAGCGCCGAAAATGGTGTTTTCTGATGAAGAACCATGCCCAAAACTATCACAATTTTCTTTTACTAACGGGATTGCGCCTGTATCTAATAATTTTTGAATAGCTGTTGCCGTATATGGCGATTTGTATTTCTTCAACAAATCTGAACTTGCAGTTGTTAAAGTTCCTTGCACCATGTACACATCTTTAATTCCGAAAGGAATCCCCTCTAACAAACCAATTTCTTGTCCACCTGCAATTTTAACATCTACTTTTGCCGCTAAATCTAACGCCAAAGTATCTAAAAGTGAGTTAACAGTATTGTGTGTATTCGATTTTAATAAATCTAACCTTTCTTGCACTAATTTTGTACATGAAATTTCTTTGCTCACCAATTGTTGATGAATTTTATGTATTTGAGATTCCATAATTATTCTTCTATCACTTTAGCAACTACTAAGTATCCGTTCTTTTCTTTCGGGAAGTTTTCAATAATGATTTCTTTTTCCGCTTGCGGACTATCAATTACCACATCTTCTCTTAAATCATCTAAAGACACTGCGTTATTATGATTTGTATTAACGGCATTATTATTTGAAGTGTTTGCGCTTTTAATTGCGTCAAACAATTTACTTACAGCTTCAGATTCTTTAGCTCCTTTAATACTCGACAAAATGTCGACAGTCATTATTTTACTCATCTCTTTATTTTTAGTTTCCCTCTTTCGTGAGAATGACAATTCTTTTGAAACCTCGCAGAAAATCGAGAAACATTTCTTTAATTAAAAAAGCCTTCCAAAATTTGGAAGGCTTTATATATTTCTAAACAACAACCTTCCGTCCTATAAATTAGGATTATTGAAATTACGATTGTTATTATTGTTTGTCATTTTTGTTATATTACTGACAAATATATGTAGAAAATATGGTACAAAAACCTCTTTCTCTTATTTTTATAAAGCTATTGAAGTATTTGTAAAATATTGATATTTAATTACAGATATTGTAAAATAACGCGAAATATTACGTACACTTTCATTAAATAAATATTTTAACGACACTGGACACATGCTTTAAAATAATTAAAAGTGACACTAAAAAAACTAGATTGTTAATAAGCAACAGTATTCTAGTTAATTTTTTATTGTTAATTAAAATTGCGTTTCCTATTTTTGTAGCGAACATTCGCTAACAGGATTCAAAACACACAACAACAAATGAAAATCAAAAAAGTACTTGTCGCAAACAGAGGAGAAATCGCTATTAGAATTTTTAGAGCTTGTACAGAAATAAGCGTTAAAACTGTAGGAATTTACACCTTTGAGGACAGATATTCTCTACACAGATATAAAGCTGACGAATCTTACCAAATTGGAGAGAATAACGAACCCTTAAAGCCTTATTTAAACATTGATGAAATTATTAGAGTTGCTTTAGAAAGTGGCGCTGATGCGATACATCCTGGTTATGGATTTTTATCTGAAAATGCAAATCTTGCTCAAAAATGTAAAGACAACGGTCTTATTTTTGTTGGACCAAAAGTGTCTGTTTTAAAATCTTTAGGTGATAAAATCACCGCAAAAGAAGTTGCTGTTGCTAACAATATTCCAATTATTAAAAGTAATGACAAACCTTTAAAAGATATTGAAACTGCTTTAAGCGAAGCTGATAAAATCGGCTACCCTATTATGCTAAAAGCCGCTTCTGGTGGTGGCGGAAGAGGAATGCGTGTTATTAGAAAAGCAGATGAATTAAAACGTGCTTTTAACGAAAGTAAGCGTGAAGCTTTAAATGCTTTTGGAGACGATACTGTTTTTCTTGAAAAGTTTGTTGAAAACCCAAAACATATTGAAATTCAGATTGTTGCCGACAATTATGGAAATACAGTTCATCTTTTTGAACGTGACTGCTCTGTGCAACGTCGTTACCAAAAAGTAATTGAATTTGCACCTTCGTTTGATTTAGCACAAGAAACAAAAGATGCACTTTACACATACGCAATTAACATTTGTAAAGCTGTAAACTATAATAATATTGGTACTGTAGAATTTTTAGTTGATGATGATGGTTCTATATATTTTATTGAAGTAAACCCACGAGTTCAGGTAGAACATACCGTTACCGAAGTAGTAACAAATATCGACTTAATTAAGACTCAATTATTTATTGCTGGCGGCTATAAATTGGCAGATCAGCAAATTAAAATACCAAATCAAGAAGCAGTAAAAGTAAATGGTTACGCTTTACAATGTAGAATTACTACGGAAGATCCTCAAAATGATTTTAAACCAGATTATGGAGAAATTACAACCTACAGAAGTGCTTCAGGGTTTGGAATTCGTTTAGACGCAGGTAGCGTGTATCAAGGTGCAATTATTTCACCTTTTTTCGATTCTATGTTGGTAAAAGTTACTGCAAATAGTAGAACTTTAGACGGTGCTTGCAGAAAAGTACGAAGAGCTTTAGCAGAATTCAGAATTAGAGGTGTAAAAACAAATATGCCGTTTTTAGATAATATTCTAAAACACGAAACTTTTAGAAAAGGAGAAGTTACCGTAAACTTTATCAAACAAAATCCTGATTTATTCAATTTTAAAGCCCCAAGAAATAGAGCTACAAAATTAGTTACCTATTTAGGTGATGTTATTGTAAACGGAAATTCGGATGTAAAAAAATTAGATCCAACAAAAACGTTTGTAACACCTGTTGTTCCTAAATTTGATGCAAACGCAAGTTTCCCGAAGGGAACAAAAGATTTATTAACAGAATTAGGCCCAGATAAATTTTCTCAGTGGTTAAAAAATGAAAAGAAAGTTCATTTTACAGACACCACAATGCGTGATGCACATCAGAGTTTATTGGCAACCAGAATGCGAACCTACGATATGCTAAAAGTTGCTGAAGGATATGCAAAAAACAATCCGAATATCTTTAGTATGGAAGTTTGGGGAGGCGCAACTTTTGATGTTTGTATGCGTTTTTTACAGGAAAATCCGTGGGAACGATTGCAATTATTACGTAAATCGATGCCAAACGTATTGCTTCAAATGCTAATTAGAGGTTCAAACGGAGTTGGTTACACCGCATATTCAGACAATTTAATTGAAAGTTTTGTGCAACAATCTTGGGAAAACGGAGTGGATATTTTTAGAATTTTCGATTCGTTAAACTGGATGAAATCAATTGCACCTTGTATAGAGCACGTTAGAAATAAAACGGACGGTTTAGCCGAAGGATCAATCTGCTATACAAACGATATATTAGACCCTAAAAACAAAAAATACAATCTTAAATACTTCACAACTTTAGCAAAAGATATCGAAAATGCAGGTGCGCATATTCTTGCCATAAAAGACATGGCTGGTTTATTAAAACCATATGCAGCATTCGAATTGGTTTCAGCATTAAAACAAGAGGTAAATATTCCTATTCATTTACATACTCACGACACTTCATCTATTCAATCAGCAACCTATTTAAAAGCTATTGAAGCAGGTGTAGACGTTGTTGATGTTGCATTGGGTGGTTTATCTGGATTAACATCTCAACCTAACTTTAATTCGGTTGCCGAAATGATGAAATTCAACGAAAGAGAAAGTGATTTAAATATCGATTCTTTAAATGAATATTCTAATTATTGGGAAACTGTGAGAGAATATTATTATCCGTTTGAATCTGGTTTAAAAGCGGGTTCTGGTGAAGTTTTTAAACACGAAATTCCTGGTGGTCAATATTCAAATTTAAAACCACAAGCGCAAGCATTAGGCTTGGAAGATAGATTCCACGAAATAACTAAAATGTATGGCGATGTAAACCTACTTTTTGGAGATATTGTAAAAGTAACTCCAAGTTCTAAAGTTGTTGGAGACATGGCGCAATATTTAGTGAGTAATAATCTAACAGTACAAGATGTTTTAGAACGCGGTGACACTATTTCATTTCCACAATCTGTAGTGAGCTTTTTTAAAGGAGATTTAGGGCAACCCGTTGGTGGATTCCCAAAAGACCTTCAGAAGTTGATTTTAAAAGATGAAGCACCTTACACAGATAGACCAAACGCTCATATTGAACCTTTAGACATTGATGCTGAATATGCCGATTTCAAAAAAATATTTGAAAACGATTTAAGTAGGAAAATTGATTTTACGGATTTCTTATCGTATAAACTATATCCAAAAGTTTTTACAGATGCCTACAACAAGCATTTAAAATACGACAGTTTAATAAATTTACCTACCAAAAATTTCTTCTACGGAATGGAACGTGGCGAGGAAATTATAGTAGAATTAGACAAAGGAAAAACGCTGCTAATCACTTTAGATTCTATTGGAAGAGCCAATGAAGACGGAATAGTAAAAGTTTATTTTAAAGTAAATGGTCAAGTTAGAACAGTTCAAATAAAAGACGAATCTATAAAAATTAACAAAGTAGAACACGTAAAAGCTGAAAAAGCCAACGAGAAAGAAATTGGTGCGCCTTTACAAGGAATGTTATCTACTATTTTGGTTAAAAAAGGTGAAAAAGTAAGTAAAAACCAACCTTTATTTATTATTGAAGCCATGAAAATGGAAACCACCATTACCGCAACAGAAGACGCAACCATAAAACAGTTAGTTTTAAAAGCTGGAGTTATGGTAAACTCAGAAGATTTAGTGATTAAATTAGCATAAAACACAGTTTACACCAAACTTAAAACCTCGCTTCTGCGAGGTTTTTTTGTTTCTTCAATTATGCATCAAAACAAAAATACATCAGAATTAAATTTAAAGTCAATTTTCAGCGATTTAAGCCACTTTCTTCCTTCTTAACAAATGTTGATAATTATCAACTTCACTCCATTAAAAGCTTTCATTTAACATCAAAATTTCGTAAATTTGATACAATTCAAGTCGTCTTATTTAAAGACGATTTTTTATGATATTAAACCTTAATAATTCACTTTATAATGAGCGAAGAAAAAAAACATAATTATGATGCGTCCAGCATCCAGGCATTAGAAGGAATGGAGCACGTAAGAATGCGTCCTTCAATGTATATTGGAGACGTTGGCGTACGTGGTTTACACCATTTAGTTTACGAAGTTGTAGATAACTCTATTGATGAAGCAATGGGTGGTTATTGTGACACAATTGAAGTTACAATTAACGAAGACAACTCTATTACAACCAAAGATAACGGTCGTGGAATTCCTGTTGGAATTCACAAAAAAGAAGGCGTTTCTGCATTACAAGTTGTAATGACAAAAATTGGTGCTGGTGGTAAATTTGATAAAGATTCTTATAAAGTTTCTGGTGGTTTACACGGTGTTGGTGTTTCTTGTGTGAATGCATTATCTGAACACTTAACCGCAACAGTACATAAAGAAGGAAAAGTTTGGCAACAAGAATATTCTAAAGGAAAAACATTATATCCAGTTAAAACAATTGGAGAAACCGATTTTACTGGAACAATTGTTACTTTCTTACCAGACACTTCTATTTTTCAGCAATCTACAGAATACAATTATGAAACGCTAGCAACACGTATGCGTGAATTAGCGTATTTAAATAAAGGTATCACAATCACTTTAACAGATAAAAGAAATACAGACGATGAAGGAAACTTTGTTTCTGAAACGTTTCACTCTAAAGAAGGATTACCAGAATTTATCAAATATTTAGATTCTACTCGCGAGCAATTAACGGCTACAGTAATTTCTATGGAAGGCGAGAAAAACGGAATTCCTGTTGAAGTTGCTATGGTTTATAATACGTCGTATTCAGAGAATTTACACTCGTATGTAAACAACATTAATACGCACGAAGGCGGAACGCATTTATCTGGTTTTAGACGTGGATTAACGCACACTTTAAAAAAGTATGCAGATGAATCTGGTTTATTAAAAAATGTAAAGTTCGAAATTGCTGGAGATGATTTCCGTGAAGGATTAACAGCCATTGTTTCTGTAAAAGTTGCAGAACCACAATTTGAGGGGCAAACAAAAACCAAATTAGGAAACAGAGAAGTATCTTCTGCAGTTTCTCAAGCAGTTTCAGAAATGCTAACTGATTACTTAGAGGAAAACCCTAATGATGCAAAAACTATTGTTCAGAAAGTAATTTTAGCAGCAACCGCAAGACATGCAGCACGTAAAGCCAGAGAAATGGTACAACGTAAAACTGTAATGTCTATTGGAGGTTTACCTGGTAAATTATCTGACTGTTCTGAAACTGATCCAGAACAATGTGAAATTTTCTTAGTTGAGGGAGATTCGGCAGGTGGAACAGCAAAACAAGGTCGTGACAGAAACTTTCAAGCAATTCTTCCACTTCGTGGGAAAATTTTAAATGTTGAAAAAGCAATGCAACATAAGGTTTTTGAAAACGAAGAAATCAAAAACATGTTTACTGCTTTAGGAGTTTCTATAGGAACAGAGGAAGATCCAAGAGCATTAAACTTATCAAAAATAAGATACCATAAAGTAGTTATTATGTGTGATGCCGATGTAGATGGATCGCATATTGCCACCTTAATATTAACATTCTTCTTTAGATATATGCGTGAAATGGTTGAGCAAGGTTATATTTATATTGCTACTCCTCCATTATATTTAGTAAAAAAAGGACAAAAAAGAGAATACGCTTGGGATGACAATCAACGTGATTTAATTGCTCAAAAAATGGGTGGTTCAGTAAATATTCAGCGTTATAAAGGTCTTGGTGAGATGAACGCAGAACAACTTTGGGACACTACAATGAATCCTGAATTTAGAACACTACGTCAAGTTGTTATAGACAACGCTACTGAGGCAGATAGAGTTTTCTCTATGTTAATGGGAGACGAAGTTCCACCACGTAGAGATTTTATCGAAAGAAATGCTAAATATGCAAATATTGATGCTTAAATATTAGCAACAACCTTAAAAAGCCCAATTAATTTAAATTGGGCTTTTTTTTATGCACTAAATTTCAGTTTCATATATTTACTTTTTAAAATCAAATCAACATGAAAAAAATACTTTTACTACTTTTATTTTCAGCCTCAACAATTAATATGTACTCTCAAGATGGTGCAGAAGGAATTCTTTTTGCGGCTTCAGAAGATACAAACCGTTTAGCAGAAGGATACGTAAACCCTGTTATGAACGGACTAATTTTAAGCATGAATAATGGTTGGTATCATACAGCAAAAGTTCATAAAAAATTTGGATTCGACATTACAATTGGAGTTAGCGGATCTATAGTTCCTTCAAAAGACGAAATGTTTTCATTAACAAACTTAAATTCAATCAATCAACCATCAGGAAATTTAACTTCAGCTACAATTGCTGGCTCAGAAAATGACGGAAGCACCGCTACAGTTACGTTTCAAGAAAACGGAATTACATTTACCGGGACTTTTGATATGCCTGGCGGAATAAAAGAAGATTTACCAATTAACGCTGTTCCTGCTCCGGCAATACAAGCAAGTTTAGGACTTCCATTTCAATCTGATATTATGGTGCGCTATGTTCCTAAAGTTGGAGATGATGACGTAAAGGGAAGTTTATTTGGTGTTGGACTGAAAAAAGAAATAACAGACTGGTTTGGACCATTAGGAAAAACACCACTGCACATTTCTTTATTAGCAGCTTATTCTACCATGAATGTTGACTATAATATTACAGACGAAGATCCTTCTGATGATATTGAAATTGAAAACGGTAAAGTAGATTTTGATTTAAATTCTTATACAATTCAAGCTATTGCTTCTTTAAATTTTCCTGTCATTAATGTTTATGGAGGTGTGGGTTATAATGGCGGTTCTTCTTCTTTTGTAATGTCTGGAAAATATACTGTTTCTTATAACGCTTCTTTAAATCAAAGAACACTAAACGATCCATTAAATTTAGACTTCAACTCAAGCGGAATGAATGCAACACTTGGAACACGAATAAGTTTAGGGTTTTTCAAAATATTTGGAAGTTATACCTTTCAAGAATATAACTCAGTAAATGCAGGTATTGCATTTAGTTTTAGATAAAAATAAAATCACATTATTTTATATGGACTCCATTGAAATTTCAATGGAGTTTTACTTTTTTATAACTAGCTAAATAACTACTTTTGTGTAACTTAAATTAATAACACAATTAAATAAAATATAAAATGAAAGTAACAGTTGTTGGCGCAGGAGCCGTAGGTGCAAGTTGTGCAGAGTACATTGCCATTAAAAACTTCGCTTCAGAAGTTGTATTAGTAGATATTAAAGAAGGTTTTGCGGAAGGTAAAGCAATGGATTTAATGCAAACCGCTTCTTTAAACGGTTTTGACACTAAAATTACAGGAACTACTGGAGATTACACTAAAACTGCAGGTTCTGATATTTGTGTAATTACTTCTGGTATTGCTCGTAAACCAGGAATGTCTCGTGATGAGTTATTAGGAATAAACGCAGGTATTGTAAAAATGGTTTCTGCAAGCTTAATTGAACACTCTCCAAACACAATTATTATCGTTGTTTCTAATCCAATGGATACAATGACGTATTTAGTTCATAAAACAACTGGATTACCAAAAAACAGAATTATTGGAATGGGTGGAGCATTAGATTCTGCTCGTTTTAAATATAGATTAGCCGAAGCTTTAGGAGCTCCGATTTCTGATATTGACGGAATGGTTATTGGTGGACACTCAGATAAAGGAATGGTTCCTTTAACTAGATTAGCTACACGTAACTCTGTACCAGTTTCAGAATTTTTATCTGAAGAAAGGTTAGACAAAGTTATGCAAGACACTAAAGTTGGTGGAGCAACATTAACTGGTTTACTAGGAACTTCTGCTTGGTACGCACCAGGTGCTGCAGTTTCTGGAATGGTACAAGCAATTGCTTGTGACACTAAAAAGATTTTTCCTTGTTCTGCATTATTAGATGGAGAATACGGTTTATCTGATTTATGTATTGGAGTACCTGTTGTATTAGGAAAAAACGGAATTGAAAATATCGTTGAAATTAATTTATCTGACGCTGAAAAAGCGCATTTAAGTTCTTCTGCAGAAGCGGTTAAAAATAACAACGCTGCGTTAGAATTATAATAATGAACTTAATAGTATTTAAAAAAGCAACTCTTCTGAGTTGCTTTTTTTTTGGTTTTTTGGCACTTGACTTTCTCGTAAAAAAACACGAACTTCGCTAACTCCTGATATATCGAATTAAAACTCGGCATATCATTTAAGTTAGCGAAACGTATAAAAAAACTCCAACTTTTAAATTTGGAGTTTTTCTTTTCTCTAAAATTTAAGACAATCCAGAAATTACACCATTATTATCTATTGTCATTCCTTCGGAAGCAGGTTTGGACGGTAAACCTGGCATTCGCATCATTTTACCTAAAATTGGGATTATAAATTGTGCACCTGCTGCAATTTCAATTTCGCGAACGGTAACAACAAAATTCTCTGGCCTACCAATTAAAGCAGCATTGTCTGAAAATGATTTTTGTGTTTTTGCCATACAAATTGCAAAATTGTTAAAGCCAAGTCGATCAATTCTGCGTAGATTTAATTTTGCTCTGTTATCGTACTCTACAGAAGTTGCTCCGTAAATTTCTTTGGCAATTGTTTCAATTTTGTCTTTTACAGGAGATTCCCAATTATATAACGGTTTAAATTGTGTGGCTTTATTTTCTACAACATCAACTACCGCAGTTGCTAAGTTTTTAGTTCCTTCTCCTCCATTTGCCCAACCTTTAGACAAAACTGCTTGCACACCTAAACTTGCACATTTCTCTATCACAAAATTCACTTCTTCATCAGAATCTGAAATAAAAGAATTGATTGCCACAACTGGCTCAATATTAAATTTTCTAATATTTTCTATATGTTTTTCTAAATTTGAAAATCCGGTTTTAACTTTTTCTAAACTTGGTGTATTGTATGCTTCTTTTTTAGCTCCACCATGATGTCTTAATGCTCTAATGGTTGCGACCAAAACTACACACTTAGGGTTTAAACCGCCAAAAGCAGATTTAATATTTAAGAATTTTTCTGCGCCTAGATCGGCTCCAAAGCCAGCTTCAGTTACTACATAATTAGATAATGAAAGTCCCATTTTGGTTGCAATTAAGGTATTTGTTCCTTGTGCAATATTTGCAAACGGTCCTCCATGAATAATGGCAGGATTTTCTTCTAAAGTCTGTACTAAATTTGGTTTTATAGCATCTTTTAACAGAATTGCCATGGCGTTTTCAGCTTTTAAATCGCGCGCAAAGATTGGCTTTTTATCAAACGTAAATCCAATAAAGATATCACCTAAACGTTTTTTAAGGTTTTCAAAATCGGTTGTCATACAAAGAATTGCCATTACTTCCGAAGCTGGTGTGATATTGAATCCGTCTTGTCTTGGAATTCCGTTTGCTGTTCCTCCTAAACCTATGGTAATATCGCGCAATGCTCTATCATTCATATCGATAACACGTTTCCAAAGAATAGTTCTTGGATCTATGTTTAAGTTATTTTCTTTGCTTTGTAAATTATTATCAATTAATGCAGACAATAAATTATTAGCTTTTTCAATAGCGTTAAAATCACCCGTAAAATGAAGATTTATGTCTTCCATTGGCACAACTTGTGAGAATCCACCACCTGCAGCTCCACCTTTTATTCCGAAAACTGGTCCTAAAGAAGGCTCTCTTAAAACTACGGTTGCTTGTTTGTCAATTTTATTTAAACCTTCGGTTAAGCCAATGGAAACTGTTGTTTTTCCTTCGCCAGCAGGCGTTGGTGTTAATGCAGTAACTAAAACTAGGTTGTTGTGCTTTATTTTATTTTCGTCTATTAAATCTAAAGGTAATTTAGCTTTGTATTTTCCGTACATCTCTAAATCATCTTCCTTAATAGCAAGTTTTTTTGCAATCTCTTTTATATGTAATAATTGCTTTTCTTGTGCAATTTCTATATCCGATTTAAAACTCATTCTTATCTATTTAGTTGTTTATGTTCGATTTTGGTTTTGCGTTAGGGATTGAATGGCGTGTTTGAGCTCTTTTATGAGGCACGAATAAAAAGCGAGTAATGAAAGCCCGCTCGAACGCCCAAACAACAATATTTCAATACAATAAAAACCAAGTAAATATACTGTTTTTTGTAAGTAAAAAAGTTAACTTTTTAAAACACTTGTAATTGTATTAAAAAAGAATTGGGTAAGAGTATTTGAAATACTATATTTGCACGTTTTTACACAAAAGTCGAACAAAAATATAAAGATGCAAAACAAAGGACTTATTAAAGTATTCGCTATCCTTTTTGGATTAGTTAGTTTATACCAATTATCATTTTCGTTTTTTACAACCAATGTAGAGAACAGCGCAAAAGCCTATTCTCAGGAAATGGCTATTGAAAAAACAGGTAGAGAACTTGCTACGCTAGAGAAAAAATATTTAGATAGTGTTGCTAACAAAGATATTATTGCGGGTTATACCTACAATGATATTAAAGACAAGGAAATGAACCTTGGGTTAGATTTAAAAGGTGGAATTAATGCCATTTTACAAGTATCTGTAAAGGATATCTTAATTGGTTTATCTAACGATTCTAAGAGTGTAGTATTTAAAAAGGCGTTAGCAAATGCTGATGAAGCTCAGAAAGATAGTCAAGATAACTACTTAGACTTATTTTTTGATGCTTTTGAAAAGGAAGCAAACGGAACTATAAAGCTAAGTGATCCTGGAGTTTTTGGAACAAAAGCTTTACGTGAAAAGATTGACTTTAAAAAAACAAATGCTGAAGTAAAGCCTATATTACAAGAAGAAATTAACAGTTCTATTAATACTACTTTTGAAGTATTACGTAGTAGAATTGATCAATTTGGTGTAGCACAACCAAACATACAACGTATTGGAAACTCTGGAAGAATTCAAGTTGAATTACCTGGAGCTAAAGACATAGAACGTGTTCAGAAAATAATTACTGCATCTGCAGAATTACAATTCTGGGAAGTACACACAAATGCAGAAGTACAAAACTTTTTCTTTGAAGCTAACGCAAAAGTAAGCGAGTTATTAAAAGAT
Organism: Tenacibaculum todarodis; assembly: GCF_001889045.1. Lineage (NCBI taxonomy): Bacteria > Pseudomonadati > Bacteroidota > Flavobacteriia > Flavobacteriales > Flavobacteriaceae > Tenacibaculum > Tenacibaculum todarodis. Next base: position 1,582,749 of record NZ_CP018155.1, read on the forward strand.
ACTTCAGTTACTGAACAAGCTAAAGATTCTACAGATACAAATAGTATTGATGATCTTTTAGGTGAAAGTGCAGATTCTACAAAGGTTGCTCAACAAGAATCGTTGTTTAAGTATTTACAACCAATGGTTGCTCAAAACCAACAACAAATTAGCTCTTTAGTTGCTAACGCAAGTGTATTAGATACTGCTAAAGTGAATACTCTTTTAGCAATGAAAGACGTTAGAGCTTTATTACCTGCAAACTTAAAGTACACAAAATTCTTATGGGATTATAAATCTAATACAGGTACAGACGGAACTGAATACATTGGCTTATATGCTATTAAAGGTAACAGAAATGATGTTGCAAACATAGAAGGTGATGTTATTTTAGATGCTGCACAAGTTTACGATCAATTAAGTAAGCCTGAAGTTAGCATGACAATGAACAGTGTTGGCTCTAAGAAATGGGCAAAATTAACTGGTGATAATACTGGTAAATTTGTAGCTGTTGTTTTAGATGATTATGTATATACTGCACCATCTGTTCCTGGAGCTATTACTGGAGGTAGAACTTCTATTTCTGGTAATATGACTGTGGAAGATGCTGAAGATATTGCTACGGTTTTAAAAGCTGGTAAATTACCTGCTGCTGCAAGAATTATTCAATCGGAAGTTGTTGGACCATCTTTAGGTAAAGAATCTATTAGTGCAAGTACTTGGTCTTTTGGATTAGCAATTTTATTAGTATTAGTTTGGATGTTCTTATACTACGGTAAAGCTGGTTTATATGCTGATATTGCATTATTAGTAAATATCTTATTTATTTTTGGTGTTTTAGCTTCATTTAATGCGGTGTTAACATTACCTGGTATTGCTGGTATTATCTTAACAATTGGTATGTCTGTAGATGCAAACGTAATTATATTTGAAAGAATTAAAGAAGCGCTTTACGGAGGAAAAGGTTTAAAACAATCTGTAGAAGAAGGTTTTAGTTTTAAAGGAGCCTTATCTGCAATTATTGATGCAAATATTACTACTTTCTTAACAGGAGTTATTTTATATGTATTTGGTACAGGACCAATTAAAGGTTTTGCATTAACATTAATGGTTGGTATTTTAACATCTTTATTTACAGCAGTATTTATTACTCGCTTGTTTATTGATGGTGCTGTTGCAAGAGGAAGTAACTTAACGTTTAACACTTCAATTTCTAAAGGATGGTTCCAAAACATTAACATAAACTTCTTAAGAAAACGTAAGATTGCTTACTTTATTTCTGGTGCTATTATTTTAGCTGGTTTAGTTTCTATTGGAACTTTAGGATTAAAACAAGGAGTTGATTTTAAAGGAGGACGTTCTTATGTTGTTCGTTTTGACCAAACAATGAACCCAACAGAAGTTTCTAATTCATTAAAAGATGTATTTGGTACTGCTCCAGAAGTTAAAACTTATGGAAATGATCATCAATTAAAAATAACAACCGTTTATAAAATTGAAGAAGAAGGTAAAAATGTAGATAACGATGTTCAAAATGCATTGTTTACTGGATTAAAATCTTACTTAGGAGATACAACTTATGAAGGCTTTAAACCAGGTTTTGAAAAAGCTGGAAGCGGGGTTATGAGCTACATGAAAGTAGAACCAACTATTGCAGATGATATTAAACAATCTGCAATTTGGGCAGTTTTAGGATCATTATTAGTTGTTTTCTTATACATCTTATTACGTTTTAGAAAAATGTCTTATTCTATTGGAGCTGTTGGAGCTGTATTTCACGATGTATTAATCGTATTAGGAGTATTCTCAATATTCTATAAAATAATGCCATTTGATATGGAAATTGGACAATCATTTATTGCAGCTATATTAACTGTAGTTGGATATTCATTAAATGATACCGTAGTTATATTTGATAGAATTAGAGACTTTGTTGGTGGTAAGAAAACAGTTGCAGAAAGTGATGTTGATCGTGCATTAAGCTCTACTTTAGGAAGAACAATAAATACATCTTTAACAACATTATTAGTAATGTTAGCAATCTTTTTCTTTGGAGGAGATTCTATTAGAGGATTTATGTTTGCCTTAATTGTAGGTGTTGTTGTAGGTACATATTCATCATTATTTGTGGCGACTCCATTAATGTTCGACACTTCTAAAAAAGAAGAAAACAAAAAGAACTAAAACTCTTTTTACAAAATATTCAAAAACCGTTTTCTTGTGCTGAATTTATTTCAGTAACTCTAAAACGGTTTTTGTATTTAATATCAAGCAACTATCTTTACAACCTGATGAAAATAACAAGAATTCACGATTTATATTTTAAAGAATTTATCCCTTCGGATGAAATTACAAGTATTGTTAAAAGCTTAGCAAGACAAGTAGAAGGCGATTTAGATAAAAATGAAGTGCCAATATTTGTTGGAATTTTAAACGGATGCTTTGTATTTGCCGCAGATTTTATTAGAGAATATAATGGTAATTGCGAAGTTTCATTTGTAAAACTAGCTTCTTATAATGGTACATCTTCAACCGAAAATGTAAAAAAACTGGTAGGTATCAATGAAGATTTAACTGGTAGAACAGTAATAATTCTTGAAGATATAATTGATACTGGAACAACATTACAGGAGATTTATACAATTTTTAGAAATCACAATGTAAAAGAACTTAAAATTGTAACATTATTCTTTAAACCAGATGTTTACAAAAAAGAATTGCCAATAAATTATATTGGTAAAAATATAGACGACAAATTTATTGTTGGCTACGGATTAGATTACAACGAATTAGGTAGAAACCTACCTTCTATATACCAACTAACAACACAACCTAAAATGAAAAACATCGTATTATTTGGTCCTCCAGGAGCTGGAAAAGGAACACAAGCAACCGTTTTAAAAGACACGTATAACTTAATTCACATTTCTACTGGAGATGTATTTCGTTACAATATCAAAAATAAAACTGAGCTTGGTTTATTAGCCAAAAAATATATGGATGAAGGAGATTTAGTTCCGGATGAAGTAACTATAAACATGTTAAAAGCTGAAGTTGAAAAAAATGCGGATGCAAACGGTTTTATTTTTGACGGTTTTCCAAGAACTGAAGATCAAGCTGTAGCTTTAGATGCTTTTTTAGCGGAAAAAGGCGAACGTATTAACGGTATGGTTGCTTTAGAAGTTCCAGAAGATTTATTAGTGGAGCGTTTATTAGAACGCGGTAAAACTAGTGGAAGAACTGATGATACAGACGAATCTAAAATTAGAAATCGTTTTAACGAATACAATACTAAAACTGCCGTCTTAAAAGATTTTTACGAGGCGCAAGGAAATTACTTTGGTATAAATGGTGTAGGTTCTATTGAAGAAATTACAGCACGTTTATCTGAAGTTTTTGACAAACTGTAGTTTGTCATTCCTGCGCAGGCAGGAATCTCAAAATATTTAGAACAAGTTTAATTAGATTCCTGCCTTCGCAGGAATGACAGAAATTAAAACTATGACAGAAGGAAATTTTGTTGATTACATAAAAATACACGCAGAGTCTGGAAAAGGCGGTGGTGGATCGGTGCACTTACATCGTGAAAAATTTATTACCAAAGGTGGTCCAGATGGTGGAGATGGTGGTCGTGGCGGACATATAATTGTTCGTGGTGATAAAAATATGTGGACATTATTTCACTTAAAATTTAAAAAGCATTTTAGAGCAGATCATGGCGGACACGGAAGTGCAAGCCGTAGTTCTGGTGCAGATGGTTCTGATGCTGTAATTCCTGTTCCATTAGGAACCATTGTTAGAGATGCTGATACTGATGAAATATTGTTTGAAATAACAGAAGATCAAGAAGAAGTAATTTTATTACCTGGAGGAAAAGGTGGACTTGGAAACTGGAATTTTAAATCTTCTACAAATCAAACTCCACGTTATGCGCAACCTGGTATTGAAGGTCAAGAAGGTTGGTACAGATTAGAATTAAAATTATTAGCAGATGTTGGTTTGGTAGGTTTTCCTAATGCAGGAAAATCAACTTTATTATCTGTTATAACTTCCGCAAAACCAAAAATTGCAGATTATGCTTTTACAACACTAAAACCTAATTTAGGTATTGTAGAATATCGCGATTATCAGAGTTTTGTAATGGCAGATATTCCTGGGATTATTGAAGGAGCCGCAGAAGGAAAAGGTTTAGGACATCGTTTTTTACGTCATATAGAACGTAATTCTACCTTGTTATTCTTAGTTCCTGCTGATAGTGATGATATTAAAAAGGAATACGAAATTTTACTAAACGAGCTTAAAAAACACAATCCCGAATTGTTAGATAAAGATAAGTTGTTAGCAATCTCAAAATCAGATATGTTGGATGATGAATTAAAAGAAGAAATTAAGCAAGATTTACCAGAAGGTATTGAAGCATTATTTATCTCTTCTGTTGCCCAACAAGGTATTACTGAATTGAAAGATAAACTATGGAAAATGTTGAATTAAACAATTAAGTTACATTTATTATGACTTGTCATTCTGAACTGGTTTCAGAATCTCATATTAAAAACAGACACATTCTAATACAATAATGAGAACCTGAAACAAGTTCAGGTTGACAGATAAATTTTCATACAGTCTGTCATTCCTACGTAGGCAGGAATCCATAATGACAATAGTATAATAAATTTATTTGCATAGATTCCTGCCTTCAAAGGAATGACAAATAATAACCTTTTATTCCTTCAACTGAATTCTAATTGGTAAAGAATATTGCGTAGCAACAGGAATTCCGCGTTTGATAGCAGGAAATATTTTAGGTAAAGTGTTTACAGAAACTTCTAGTAAACTATCTAGCTTAGGTAATTGTTCTCTAATATTTTCTGATGAATTTATTTTCTTTAAGATAAATTTTCCTTCAGTAGAAATTTCTAATTCTACCGTTACAATGGCATCAATTTCTTTTTTAATTTCTAAATGATGTTGCGATAAGTTATCAGCAATTTTCCGATGAATTGTTTCTCTAAAACAACTTGTTTTAGCTTCATCAATTTTGTCTTTACATTCAGCAAATGATGGAAAAACATCAACTTTATTAAAATTGATAATTGTATCTAAACTTTGCTGTCCTTTGTTTTTATCCGAAGAAAAATACGTACACGAAGTGCAACAAATTATCAGCAATAAACAAAACAATACACGCATTTAGTTATATAAATTATTACGTGAAAATACAAAAATTAGATTAATAAATTTTACCTATTAATTTTATACTTTTCATTCTTGCTGAAGCAGGAATCTATGAATAAGTTTGTATGGATTCCTGCCTTCGCAGGAATGACAAAAACTAATCTAAAATTTCTCCTTTTTGGAAATAATACTTCTTAATTATTGTTAATTGTTCTTTTGCATGATTAGTTAATAAACTATCCTTTTCTTCAAACTTATCCACGTAATTATTAAAATGTTTATACGCTATTTTCTTGTCCTTATAATATTCTTGAGATAAGGTAGCCATTTGATATAAAGCTTTATAATTAGCACGATTTTCCTGATATGCTCTTTTAAACATAGCAATTGCTTCTTTTATTTTTTTGGTTTCCAAATTTACTTGACCTAAACCATAATACTCTTCATCTCTCCTATCTTTACCGGTAAAAGTTGCCATGCTAAATTGAAAAAAAGCAGTTTTAAAGTCTTTCTCTTCTAAAGCAATTTGACCTAAATAGGTATAACTCTTATAATCACTTTGATCTATTTTTTTGGCTTTATTAAAATACTTTTTAGCTTCTTCAAAATTCTTTAATTTATACCAACTTCTCCCCAACATCTTTTGAGTAAACTTTTCATTAGGTTTAAGTGAATCTAATTTTTCTAAAATTCTAATTCCGTCTAAATAGCGTTTATCTCTGTATAACTTATTAGCTTTTAGTTTATTTAACGGAATATGATTTGCATCTACTACCAAACCTCTTTCAATAAAAATATTTGCTGAATCTCTATCTCTTAACAAGATAAAAGAGGTCGCTAATTGATGAATTGCTTTTATATGTTCATCGTCTTTTTTATACGTTTCTAAAAAACTATTAATTTTTAAGTTTCTTTTTTTAAGCATCGCATACGCTAAACCTAACTGATAGGAATAATTAGCATTCTCAGCATCTTTTTTAATTAGTTCTTGAAAGATATTTTTTGCTTTTTTAGGTTGATTGGTCAACAAATACAAACGACCAATCCTATAATTTACTAATAGATTTTCTGAATCGTTTTTAGTAATTTCTTCAAAAACTGAAATGGCTTTTTTATATTTCTTTAATTTTTGATACGCTTTACCAAGTTTTACTTTTGTTGCATAATCGTCTTTAAAACTAAGTGCTTTTTCATAATATAAAACTGCTTCTTTATTATTGTCTATTGCTTCAAAAATGGAAGCTGTTTTATAGTTAGACACAAAACTTTCTGGCATATTCTCTAATTGCTGTAAAGCAATTTTATAACGTCCTTTTTGCAACAAACTATCTATCGTAGCAAAAGCCGAAGTTTGCGCCTCGACTTTTGTTAGAAAAATTAAAACAAATAGTACTAAAATTTTCTTTTTCATAGTTTATTTTACTTTATCAAGCCAATGTATAATATTCAATAATAATTTATAATTTTCAGATGCGTCTTCGGAATTCATTCCAGCTTTAAATCTATTTCTACCCGCTAATTGTGCAGTAAACATAGCTGCTTCCCCAAAAACTGCAATTTTACCTTTGCCAAATTCTAAAACTGCACCTTGTGATAAATTATTTGCATTAAACTTTTTAGTTTTATCATTAAAAACCCACATTGTGTCTGGCAAAAAAACATTGTATTTCTTTTTTAGGTTTAAAATTGAAACAGATTTATTTGGTATTTTAAAAGCTTGCCCTGTAAACGTTCTTATTTTACTAATTGAGTCCGTAATTTTATGTTTTCCTAAATCTTTTTTCTCTTTGTAAAAATCTAAAATACCTCTTCTATTTTCATCGAATAAAAAACTATCATAAAATGTAAATCCAAATGCTTCACCTAATTTAGATGCAGCTCCAGCAAAAGGCATATGATCTGCAATTAAAAATAGCGAACCACCTTTTTCTACCCATTTTTTCACACTTTTTACTTCTTCTTTAGTAAAAGCACTTTTAGTAGGAATTACAAACGGACCTCTCGCATTTTCTTCTAAAGCATTTGATATTACTAATATTTTAACTCCACTTAAACTCTCTACAGTAAATTTTTCTGTAAAAGATTTAACACTATAACCATCTGCTTTTAAAACATTTGAAAATGCTAAAAATCGATTGTCTTTTGTATGAAAATTATTATGTGCTTCATCTATAAAAACTGTTGTCCCGTTTAAATTTGGATATGCTTTATTTATAATATTTGGCACATAAGAACTATCAGGAATTTGTTGTGCTTTTAAGTTTAGAGCAAACAACATAAAAAAGAAAAAGTAGATCTTATTTTTCATATTTCTATTTTACTCTATCATAAATGTAATCGGCAATGTATAACCAACTCTAACTTTTTTACCTCTATGTTTTCCTGATTTTAATTTAGGCAACTTCCCAATCATATTCATAGCTTCAGCTTTTAAATCTGGATGAGGAGCACGTGCTTTTAAGTTAGTAATTGAACCATCTTTAGCTATTTTAAATTGCACGTATATTTTCTTTTTTCCTGAAGATAGACCTAAAGTATTTGCTAATTTGGCATCAAAATTACTTCTTACAAATTCTCTCATTTTTTTATTGAAACAATCTTTATCTCCTTCTGGACAACCTGGAAATGTTGGTGGTGTTTCTATAATTGAAAAAGGAACGTCTTCAATTGCTTTTCCGTTTTCATCTAATTCTTGGATTTCTACTTTTGATGTCATAATGTCCTTATCATAAACTAACATTTTTCTTTTTGAATCAAAGGCTTGATATATTTTTGGATTACAAAACTTACTTCCTTCTGCTTTATCATTAAACTTATCATATTCTTCTTTCTCAAGAGTTGTTAAGTCTGAATATTGAAACTCTTTTGTATCTGGTAATTTCCCAATATATAAATCAAAGTATGTTTCTAATGATTTACTTGAAAAACTTTTATCTTTGGAAAGGTAGGTTTTCATGTTTTGTTTTTCAACAACAACTTCTTCCTCAGTAGTTTGTACTTCATCCGTACAAGCCGTATAAAAAAGCATACTTGTCAACACTGGAATTAACAATAAGTAACGTAATTGTTTTGTTTGATTTGATTTTCTTTTTGTCATCATAATAATTCTTTTTTTAATTAATGAATGTTTATAAAACTGATTGATAAACGAGATATTTTCTACTTGAAAAAGATCGGAAAGTAAGGTGTTTATATAATTTTCTTTTTCGCTCTTTTTTGCAACTATATTGTCTGAGATGTATTCGTGTACTAAAGAAATACGGTGTTGATACATCCAAATCATTGGATTGAACCACATTATTATTTTTAAAAACTCGAAGATTAATAAATCTGCCGAATGGTTTTGAGAACTGTGCACCAACTCATGCGCAATTATTTTTTCTTTTTGTACTTCAGAAATTTCTTTTCCTAAAAAAATGAATTTGAAAAATGAAAAAGCATTGCTTTTTTTTGGTAATAAAACAAGTTTATAATTTACTTTTTTTACTATTTCGTTCTTTAAAATCAATCGGATTATCTTTTCTAATTTATAGAGAAATAACACAAAGAAAATTGCACAACCCAACCAAAATAGTATTTGAATATAATTTATTGATGCAGATTGATACATTGTTGTACTCTCAATAACTTTTTGAGGAGACAAAACAACTTCTGGCAACAAAACACTGTATTCTAAAGGAACTGCTTTTTGAAAGCTTGGTATTTTAATAAAAGGAATTAAAAACGAACCAATTGCTGTTCCTAATAAATACCATCTGTTTTTGTTAAAAAAAGTTTCCTTACTTAAAAACAAATCGTACACCGCTAAAAACAATACTTGAAATAGAATTACTTGAATTATATAGTTTATCATAACTTTTGTTTTTTATTATATGGTCACTTATGTTATTTCGAAATGAGCTTTTTGGCGATTGAGAAATCTTTTTATTAGGAGATTTTTCCTTTAAAAGTTCTCGATACAAATTTTTCGTACCTCAAAATTCACTCGAACTGACAGCAACTGAAAACTGTTTACTGTTACTGTTTACTGCTTACTGCTTACTGCTTACTGCTTACTGCTTTTATTAACTTCTTTTAAAATCTTTTCCAATTCATTCATATCCATTTTGTTTTCTTTTACAAAAAACGAAACCATGCTTTTAAACGAACCTTCAAAATAACCATCCATAAGTTTGTGTAAACTTTGATTGCTGTACTCAGATTTTTCTATCAAAGGAAAATACACATAACCTCTACCCTTGGCTTTATGACCAACAAATTCTTTAGTTTCTAAAATTCTAATAATTGTAGAAACTGTATTGTATGCTGGTTTTGGTATTGGCAATTCTTCAATTACTTCTTTTACCGAAGCTTCTTTTAATTTCCATAAAACTTGCATTAATTGCTCTTCTGCTTTTGTTAATTGTTTGCTCATATATTATATTCTTATAAACTATTTTTATATTTTCTGTCATTCCTGTGAAAACAGGAATCTTGTTTTATATTTTGGAATCTTTAATTTTGAGATTCCTGCCTACGCAGGAATGACAAACTCTTCCACACTCCAAATATAACTAAAAAATTAGTTTAAACTAATTTTTTAGTTGATTAATTTGTAACAAACTTTAAATTTGTTCGTCATATTAGTAGAAAATGTCATTGCGAAGTACAAAGCAATCTCAACAAATACAATAGAATGAGAGATTGCTTCATTATACCTCATCGCTATAACAAGGATTTTTATTTATGGATATATTTTTACTCTTATTAGGATTTGTGTTTGTTGTTTTAGGCATCATTGGTTCTTTTTTACCAGTATTACCTGGACCTTTAACTTCTTGGATTGGACTACTTTTATTACATTCTACTAAGATTTTTCCAATGGATTGGACTTTTCTCGGAATTACATTGGCTATTGCCATACTTATTTGGATTCTCGATTATTTTATTCCCGCCATGGGAACAAAACGCTTTGGCGGAACTAAATACGGAGTTTACGGAACCACAATTGGTTTACTAATTGGCTTGTTCTCTCCTATTCCGTTTGGAATGTTAATTGGTGCTTTTTTAGGTGCATTTATTGGTGAATTGATGTATGACGGAAAGGACACAAATCGTGCTTTAAAAGCTTCATTTGGTGCTTTTTTAGGGTTTTTAGCTTCTGCAACTATTAAATTTTCTATTGCAGTTGTGTATTTTGTGATGTTTTTAGTTCAGTTTTGGGAATATAAAGGAGTGTTCTTTCAGTAAGCAATAAGCAAAATTAAAAATAGGTTAAAAGCAAGACAATACATTAGCAAACAAGTTTAGCCCTGATTGAAGTGGCATCCTTTTGCTTTTTCGGCAAAAGATAAAACGGAAAGCGGGAAATAGCTTCAAAAAAAAGCATTTTGAATTTAGTGCAAAAAAAAAGCGTCCCATTTAAGGGAAGCTTTCCATCGGTTTAACAAAAACCTTGACACATTTAAGTGCCTAACAACACAACTGCTGCTTAAAAATAAACAGCCTGCAAATATAAATACTTTAACCTAAACTGCAACAAAAAATCGTTTTTTTTTACATTGCCTAATTCTACGAGTGTTTGTATCTTTACGTCTTTTAAAAATCTATCTAAATAAACCGATATGCAGTTGTCAGAACAAGAGATTGTCCGTAGAGAAAAGTTAACAAAATTACGTGCTTTGGGTATAAATCCGTATCCAGCAGATTTATTTCCGTTAAATTCTAACTCAAAACAGATTAAAGAGTCTTTTTCTGAAGGTAAACAGGTTATAATTGCAGGTAGATTAATGGCAATTAATGTGCAAGGAAAAGCTTCTTTTGCGCAATTACAAGATGGTGAAGGAAGAATCCAAGTTTATTTTAACAGAGATGAAATTTGCCAAGGTGAAGACAAAACATTGTACAACGAAGTTTTTAAAAAATTACTAGATTTAGGCGATTTTGTTGGTATTGAAGGTGAATTGTTTACCACAAAAGTGGGAGAAAAAACAGTTCGTGTAAAAAACTTTAAATTATTGAGTAAAGCCTTAAAACCTTTACCAATGCCAAAGGTTAAAGATGGTGTTACTTTTGATGCTTTTACAGATCCTGAAATGCGTTACAGACAACGTTATGCTGATTTAGTTGTAAATCCGCATGTAAAAGAAGTGTTTGTTAAACGTACAAAATTGTTTACTGCAATGCGTACTTTCTTTAATGATGCTGGTTATTTTGAAGTTGAAACTCCTGTTTTACAACCAATTCCTGGAGGTGCTGCAGCAAGACCATTTATTACGCATCATAATAGTTTAGACATTCCGTTATACATGCGTATTGCAAACGAATTATATCTTAAAAGATTAATTGTTGGTGGTTTTGATGGTGTTTATGAGTTTTCTAAAAACTTTAGAAATGAAGGAATGGATAGAACGCATAATCCTGAATTTACAGCCATGGAAATCTATGTTTCTTACAAAGATTACAACTGGATGATGGATTTTACCGAAAAACTTTTAGAGCATTGTGCTACTGCTGTAAATGGAACTACAGAAGCTACTTTTGGTGAACATAAAATAGATTTTAAGGCGCCATACGCAAGAGTTACCATGGCAGATTCAATTAAACATTTTACTGGTTTTGACATTAATGGAAAAACAGAAGATGAAATTAGAGCTGCAGCAAAAGGTATGCATATTGAGGTTGATGAAACCATGGGGAAAGGAAAATTAATTGATGAAATTTTTGGAGAAAAATGTGAAGGAAACTACATTCAGCCAACTTTTATTACTGATTATCCTAAGGAAATGTCTCCGCTTTGTAAAGAACATAGAGATAATCCTGAACTTACAGAACGTTTTGAATTAATGGTTTGTGGTAAAGAAATTGCAAATGCTTATTCTGAATTAAACGACCCAATTGACCAACGTGAACGTTTTGAGCATCAATTAAAATTAGCGCAAAAAGGTGATGATGAAGCTACAGAGTTTATTGATGAAGATTTCTTACGTGCGTTAGAATACGGAATGCCACCAACCTCTGGTTTAGGTATTGGAATGGACCGATTAATTATGTTTTTAACTAACAATCAATCCATACAAGAAGTGTTATTCTTTCCTCAAATGCGACCTGAGAAAAAAGCGCCTTCTATTGAATTAAACGATGAAGAAAAAGCTGTTTTAGATATAATTACCAAAGCTGAAAAAATAGATTTAAACGAATTGAAAACGCAATCTGGTTTGTCTAATAAAAAATGGGACAAAACCATTAAAGGTTTAACTAAAAAAGAGGTTGCAAAAGTTTCTAAAACAGACGAAGGTTTGTTTGTGGAGACTTTATAGAAACTCTGTCATTCCTGTGTAGGCAGGAATCTATAAAATATTGAAAAAGGAACTACAAAATTGTAGTTCCTTTTTCTTTCTTCAAAACTGCCATTAACCAAAGTAAAACCAAAACACCAATTAAAGCTAAAACGGTTATAACATTCCAAGTAAACTCATAACCAAATTTATCTACCATTTGCATACCTGCGTTATGACTAAATATATGCGATAATGAAAAAGCAATTGCATACAACGCCATATATTCTCCTTGATTTCCTTTCTTAGCTCTATCTAAAGCAAAGGCATTAGAAAACGGAAACGCAATCATTTCCCCAATAGTCATTAAAAACATTCCTAAAATTAGTATTCCTGCCCAAGTAGTTAAGTTTAAAACTAAAAAACTAACTGCAACTAAAAACAAACCAATAGCAACTAATTTTGTTTTGGAATTCTTGGTAGTTTCTAACCATTTTATCAATGGCATTTCAAAAACCGCAATAAATCCACCATTGAATCCCATTAACAAACCAACCTCTAAAACTGTTAGCATTCTTGCTTCTTTATAATACAATGGCATTGTAGAGAAGTATTGTAAGAATACAAATCCGAAAATAAACATTGCAACAAAGAATATCCAAAATGCTTTGTCTTTATAAACCGAAACAGGGTTTTCTACTTTTACTTCGTCTAAAATTTTTGCTTTCTTCGGATGTAAAACTTGTAATAATAAAATTGCCGCCAAAGTACAGGTAATTCCGTCTATCCAAAACAGACCTTTATAACCAAAAAACGTGATTATCAATCCGCCAATTGCAGGTCCAGCAGAAAAGCCAAGGTTAATTGCTAAACGAATTAAAGTAACCGAACGTGTTTTATTTTCAGGCTTACTATACGCACTTAGAGCTACAAACATTGCAGGTCTAAAAGTATCTGCTACTAACATTACTAAGAATATTCCGAGACAAAACTCTTCAAAAGTTGAAGCATATTGTAAGAGTACAAACAAAATTCCTGTTCCAAATAAACTGTACAACATCACTTTATAGTAGCCAATTTTGTCAGTTAATTTTCCTCCAATCCAAGTTCCTACTACAGAACCTAATCCAAAGAATGTCATAATCCATCCAATATCAGACTTTTCAAAATCTAAACTTTCAGATAAATAAATTGATAAAAACGGAATTACCATGGTTCCTGCTCTATTAATAAGTGTTATTAATGAAAGCCACCAAACTTCTATAGAGAGACCTCTAAAAGTGTTTATGTAGTTGTTGTATAATTTTTTCATGGTTTGGTTAATTGTATAAATATAAAAAGTCCGACTGCGAAGTCGGACTTTTTATGATTGAATGATTTTATATTGATATTATCATAACACATACACAGCCCAACTTCTTCCGTTTCTCACAGCCGTAAATTGTTTCTTATATGAATTATAAATTGTCATTTCTTAATTATTTATACTCCAAAACTACACAAAATAATTGAAAGTTGTATTTTTATAAAATGAAATTATTTAAAAGATTTTTTTTAATCCTGTTTTTAGGTACTCTAATTTTTGTTGCGTATGTTTTTATTTCAACCGGTTTTTTTAGAACTATTGAAAATAAGTTTGATGGAAAAATCATTAAAAAAATAAACCTTCCAGGAGCTGAAGACATTGTTATTAGTAGAATTGACAGCTTTGCTATTATTTCATCAACCAAAGGGAGAGCTTTACCAAAAGTGAATTATGAAACTGGCGGATTGTATTATCTAGATTTAAAAACCAACGATTTTGAACCTATAAATTTAACTTCAGAGTTTAAAACTCAATTTGCTCCGCATGGAATTTCAATGATTAAAGTGGATAGCACTTATAAAATTGCAGCGATAAATCATACTGAAAAAGGCCATACAATTGAAGTTTTCACACTCAATGGAAAAACATTAACACACCAAAAAACGTTTAAAGATGTATCAATGACAAGTCCAAATGATGTTGTTTGGTTAGATAAAAACAGTTTTTATTTTAGTAATGATCATAAATATGAAACCGGAATTGGTAGACTTGTAGAAGATTATGTTGGCGTAGAAATAGCAAACGTTGTGTTTTTTGATGGAGAAAACTACGCAGAAGTTGCAGACGGAATTGCATTTGCCAACGGAATAAATATCGACAAAAAAAGAGATTTAGTCTTTCTTGCTTCACCAAGAAAATTCATTGTAAAAGTGTATCAAAAAAACAAAGACAATACCTTAACTTTTATTGAAGATATAGAATGTGGTACAGGTGTTGATAATATTGAATTTGATGAAGAAGGAAATCTTTGGATTGGTTCTCATCCTAATTTATTACACTTTGCCGAATACGCAAAAGGAAACAAAGAAACATCACCATCAGAAATAATTAAAATCAATTACAAAGCAAAAGGAGATTATACAATTGAGCAAGTTTATATGGAAGACGGTACAGAAATGTCTGCTTCTACAGTAGCTGTAACGTTTGGAGATTTAATTTTTGTTGGTAATGTTATGGACGATAATTTTATAATTTTAAAAAGAAATTAATTTACCCTTATGAAAAGAGTTGCAATATTAACTTTAACCTTATTCTTATTTATTTCTTGCGGAAGCGGAAAATCTTTTCAAAGTTTTTTTAATGATCATAAAAATGACATTGGCGTAACTGCCTTTCAAGTTCCCAATTTTATGAGAACCTTGTTAGGTTCTATTTCTCCAGAAATGGGTGGCGTTTTTGATAACATTCAAGATTTTAAGTTTATCACTTTCAATGAAATTGACAACATAAAACAAAGCGAACTCATCAATCAAATGAGTTTGGTAACAGCAAATAAATACACCGATATTTTAAGAGAAAATAAGGTTGAAAAAACAAAAATTTTGTCTGTAGTAGAAGATGGAGACGTTGTTAAAGAAGCCATTATTTTCAATTCTACACTTGCAAAAACTTCAGTTTTTTATTTAAAAGGAAGTTTTGACCCAAATACATTAAAAGAAATTTCTGAAAAAGATCAGTTTGATCAATTGTCTACAAAACTATTAAACCAATACCAATCTCCATTAACACCTGGTTTTAATCCCAATAAATAATGAAAAAATTAGCACTAATAATTCTTGTCTCATTTTTTATAAACGGCTGTAACTCTCAAAAAAAGAGAGCTTTAATTGGCGAAACCAAGTATCAACAAGAATTAAATTCAAGTTATAAAGACGCCTCAGAATCTCCATTAACCAAACACGATTTAAAGAATTTTAAAGGTTTAGATTTTTTCCCTGTAGACAGTTCTTACATTGTAATAGCATCACTTACACCAACAATTGATGCGCCTGTTTTTGAAATGAAAACAACTACAGACAGAAGACCTTTATACAAAGAATATGGCGTACTAAACTTTACCGTTAACGGAAAAGAAGGAGAATTAACGGTTTATCAAGATCAAAGTTTAGACAGAGATAAAAAATATGACGATTATCTATTTTTACCTTTCACAGACCACACAAGTGGAAATGAATCTTACGGGGGCGGTCGTTATATGGATGTTTTTATTTCAGATATTTCATCAAATAACAAAGTGCTTTTAAACTTCAACAACACCTATAATCCTTATTGCGCTTATAATCCAAAATATTCTTGCCCAATTACACCACGCAAAAATCATTTAGATGTAGAAATTAACGCTGGCGTTAAAGCTTTTAACAAACATTAATTTTAGGAGCTACTTCCTGCTTTCGCTACTCGCTTTTTTTAGTGTTTCGACTACGCTCAACAACCAAAAAAGAGCTCAAACAAACCGCTCAATCAGGGCTAAACAAATCTACAAGCGTTGTTTCTTACAATAAAAAACAACGCTTATTAATATTCTAATTATGGATTCCTGCCTTCGCAGGAATGACAAAAATAATTAAGAATTTATAGAAATATCAGAAACCAAATCTAATTCAATAGCAGCTGCTAACTTATCTAAATAAGGTTTTCTCGATTTTAATTTAGTTCCAGCATGTGCTTTCATATTCAATTGTGAAAACATTTCAGCAATTTTAATAGCCGTTGGTAACAAATGAGTATCTGGAACAACTTTATCTAAAAATCCTGCCGTAATTGCATCTTTTGGATTGTACATTTCTGCATTACAAACACTTCTTTCAAAATATACTGAAGACAAACGCGCTTTGGCTATTTCAATTCCAGCTTGGTGCATTGTCATACCAATCATAACTTCATTTAAACCAATTTTAAACGATCCTTCTACACCTAATCTATAATCAGCAGAAAGTAATAAAAACGCACCTTTTGCAATTGCATGTCCTGTAGCAGCAACAATTATTGGCATTGGAAAAGACAACATTCTGTGCGATAATTTAGAACCTTTGGTTACTAATTCTTTTGCACTTTCTGGCGAAGCAGTCATTATTTTTAAATCAAATCCTGCTGAAAAAATTCCTGCTTGTCCAGTAAGAATTACTACTTTTTTATCAGCTTCTGCTTTATTTAAAGCTAAGTTTAAACCTTCAACAACTTCGTGTGAAATTGCGTTTGCTTTTCCGTTTTCAATTTTTATAATTGCGTACTTTTCTTCTGATTGATATTTTACTACTTCGTTCATTTAATTTTTATTAAATAGTTCTCGACTGCGCTCGAACTGACATTGTTTATATAAATTTAACTACATACATTCCTGCAAAAACTGCTAAAAACCCAACTATAAAACTTGCAATGGTATAAAAAGCAAAACTTGTAAAATCACCCGATTTTAAAAACACATGATTTTCATAAGCAAAGGTAGAAAAGGTTGTAAAACCTCCACAAAAACCAGTTGCTAAAAGCAATGTACTATTTTCTGTAAGTGTATTATTTTTTGCCGCTAAGCCTAAAATTATTCCGATTAACAAACTTCCTAAAATATTGGCCGCAAAAGTTCCGTAAGGAACCCCATTTTCAGAATTGTTCAGCCACTTCCCTATCATAAAACGAAGTACGCTACCAAATCCACCTCCAATAAAAACTAAGAACAGTTGTTTCATTATAATTCTATATCTGCAACATCCGTATAATTCCATTTTCCTGTAACAGTTCCTTTGTTTAAAATTACAACTCCTGGATTTCCTCTAATTATAGTTTTCAAGGTTGTTTCATCACAGAAAAGAAACTCAAAAGGTAAATCGTATTTATTTTGAGCAATTACTAAGTCGTCTTCAAAAGAAGCTGAAACTCCATAAACGGTATAACCTTTAACAATTGCTTCGTCAGTCATTTTTTTAATTGCAGGAAAACCGTTTTCATCAGCTTTATCAATATTATAAACAATAACAAGCATTACTTTTTCTTTGGATAAAAGCTCTTCGGTTAAATCTGCTTCTGCACTTTCTAAAGAAAAATCGTGTACTTTCGGGATTTCTCCATCGCCTTTGTATTCCATTCCTTCCGAAATATTTTCACCAATTGCATACGGTCTAAAATCGATTAACGGCAAATGCGTTAATACATGAAATGACAAATACATACATGCGAAAAATGATAAAATGGTAATACTTGCAACAATTTTCTGAGAAGAAATTGGCTTTATATGCTTCTGTTGAAACAATAAAAAGACAATCATAATGGTTAAAACAACATCTTTATAAAACGATTGCCAAGGCGTAAGTTTCATAAAATCTCCAAAGCAACCACAATCTGTAACCTTGTTATAATAAGCAGAATACCAAGTTAAAAACAAGAAAACTAATATTAATCCTAAAAGTTTCCATAAAGTTAATTTTGGCAGCCAACCTACTAAAAGCGCAACACCTAAAACTATTTCTCCAATAATTAAAAGGATTGCAAATGGCAATGCAAACGGAATTAAAAATTCTAAATTTAAAACGCCTTCTGAAAAATATTCTTGGAATTTATATTGCGAACCAATTGGATCTACCAATTTTACAAAGCCTGAAAAGATGAATAATCCTCCGACTATAAATCTAATTATGTGTGTTAGTGTTTTCATTTATATAATATTACTTTGACTACTCTACTTTATTTTTAAAACTTCTCGATACAATTCCGATAAAAAAATCGGAATCACTCGAAGTGACAGGTTGTGATTACTCTTCTCTCAATAACAAGAGATTACTTCCTTCCTCGCAATGATAATTACTTTGTTACTCTGTAACTTTGCTACTCTGCAACTACTTTTACCCCAAATGAATCATTGCAAAAACCGCATAATTAATCATGTCTTGATAATTTGCATCAATACCTTCAGAAACTATGGTTTTTCCTTTATTATCTTCAATCTGTTTAACGCGTAAAAGCTTCTGTAAAATTAAATCTGTTAAAGAAGAAACGCGCATATCTCGCCAAGCTTCTCCATAATCATGATTTTTATTCAGCATTAACTCTTTGGTTATTTTACTATGCTTATCATACAAAACAGTTGCTTCTTCAGTGTTTAAATCAGGATTTTCAACAACGCCTAATTCTAACTGAATTAACGCCATTATTGAGTAATTTATAATTCCAATAAATTCAGGTCTTTCTCCTTCATCAACTTTTCTAACCTCATTTTCTTGCAACTGACGAATTCTTTGTGCTTTTATAAAAATTTGATCTGTAAGTGATGGCAAACGTAAAATGCGCCAAGCACTACCGTAATCACTCATTTTTTTAATAAATAGACTTCTACATTCGTTAATAACTGAATCGTATTCTTTTGAGGTTTTCTGCATTTTCTCTTGTTAAAAAAGTATTTGTTCAAAAATACTAAATCCTATATGCTTTTCTTTTATTTTTACATAAGAATTTTAAAACTCATTAAATTGGAAAGAATTGTTGTTTTTTGTGGTGCAAGCACAGGTTTTAAACCTGTTTATAAAGAAGCTGCCATTTCATTAGGAAATTATTTTGCTGATAATAAAATCGGTTTAGTTTATGGTGGTGGAAAAATTGGAATGATGGGAGTTCTTGCTGACACTATTTTAGATAAAAACGGCGAAGTTATTGGCGTAATTCCTGAATTATTAGAGAAAGAAGAAGTTGTTCATACTGGGGTTGAAGAAATGATTGTTTGCAAAAAAATGAGCGAACGCAAAGTAATAATGAGCAAATTAATTGATGGTTATATTGCACTTCCTGGTGGTTTCGGAACCTTAGACGAACTTTTTGAAGCCTTAACTTTGGGTCAATTACACATTGAACAAAAGCCAATTGGTCTTTTAAATGTAAATGGTTTTTTTGATGCTGTTTTATTACAATTAGATAAAATGATTGAAGAAGGTTTTTTAAAACAAACCAATAGAGACATGTTATTAGTTGGAACTTCCGTTAACCAATTAATGCAAAAAATGAACAATTACAAAGCACCAAAAATTGGGCATGTTATTAACAAAGTAGTATCTTAATATGACTATAAATTGCAAGGAAAAACTAATTGATTTATCTTCTCCAAAAGTAATGGGGATTTTAAACATTACACCCGATTCTTTTTTTGATGGCGGTTCTTACAAAGACGAAAAGGATATTTTAGATAAAGTAACTAAAATGCTTTCTGATGGCGCAACTTTTATAGACGTTGGCGCGTATTCTTCTCGTCCTGGAGCTAAACATATTACTGAAGAAGAAGAATTGCAACGCATTATTCCTGTTATAGAATTATTGGTTAAAAATTTCCCTGAAATTATTATTTCCGTAGATACTTTTAGAAGTAAGGTTGCTCAAGAAACTATAAATGCTGGTGCAGCAATTATTAACGATATTTCTGGCGGAAAAATGGACGAAAACATGTTTACAACCGTTGCAAAATTGCAAGTTCCGTATATTTTAATGCACATGTTAGGCACGCCACAAACCATGCAACTAAATCCAGAATACAAAAATGTTACCAAAGAAATTATCTCATTTTTTGCTGAACAAATTAACATTTTACATCAACTAAAAGTAAACGATATTATACTCGATGTTGGTTTCGGATTCGGAAAAACCATTGAACATAATTTCGAGTTACTTAAAAACTTATCGCTTTTTAAAAGTTTAGATGCGCCAATACTAGCTGGAATTTCTCGTAAATCTATGTTGTATAAAACTTTAGACATTACAGCTCAAGAAGCATTAAACGCAACAACTTCGGCTAACACAATTGCACTTTTAAATGGCGCAAATATTTTACGTGTTCACGATGTAAAAGAAGCCGTTGAAGCTATAAAAATTGTGAATCAAATTTCTTTTTAGAAGCTATTTCCTGCTTTCACTACTCGCTTTTTTCGTTCCTCAAAAGAGCTCAGACAAACCGTTCAATCAGGGCTAAACTTGTTTGCTAACTTTTAGCATAATGTCATTTCGAAATGAGCTTTTTAGCGATTGAGAAATCTAAAAAAGATTCTTTGGCACTCTTTTTGTTAAAATTATGTTAACACCATAAGCGCAACCAACTTAAACTTTAATACTGCTTTTCAATAATTATTGAAAAGAAAATCAATTTATTAATTTTTAAAAACTACGTATTATGAGCAAAAAAGATTCGCCAGAAATTAACGCTGGCTCAATGGCAGACATCGCATTTTTATTATTAATTTTCTTTTTAGTTACCACAACTATGGATGTAGATTCTGGTATTTTAAAAAAAATACCACAGAAAGAAAAAAATCCTCCACCAATTGATATCAAACAGAAAAATCTTTTAGAAATTACAATCAACAAAAACAACCAGTTATTTATAAACGAGCAAACAGTTGCTATTTCTGAACTCAAAGAAATTGCTTTAAATTTTATAGATAATGGTGGCGGATTTAATAAAGACGGACAAAACTGTTCTTGGTGTAATGGTGATAAGAATCCAAAATCTTCAGATCATCCAACAAAAGCTGTTATAGCAATTGAAGCGGATAGAAATGCAGATTACGGAACATACATTACCGTTTTAGACAATTTAAATAGTGCTTATGCACAACTTAGAAACAAACTTTCGGTTAAACTTTATGGTAAAAACTACAATAGTTTAGAAGCAACTTATAAGAAATCAGACAAAAACAAAGCGCCAATTCTAGAAAAAATTAAAAACATACGAGAAAAATATCCTTTATTAATTTCTGATATTGATGTTAGTCCAGATATGGCAAAAAGGTAAATAATTAGTACATTTACCCAAAACACAAACTTTTTAATGTTAGATTTTATCGATTTTTCTTTTTTGGATGTTTTAGATATTTTGTTGGTTGCAACACTACTCTATTATATTTATAAGTTATTAAAAGGAACTGTTGCTATTAATATTTTTATAGGAATTGCGCTAATTTTTTTAATATGGAAAGTAACACAAGCTTTAAAAATGGAAATGTTAAGTGGTATTTTAGGCTACTTACTTTCTGGTGGAGTTATTGCACTTATTATTGTGTTTCAGCAAGAAATACGTAAGTTTTTATTAATGATTGGTACTACCAATTTTTCTACCAAAAAGAGTTTTTTAAAGCAATTAAAGTTTTTACAATCAGAAATTAGTTCCGAAACTGATAGTGATATTATTTTAGGCGCTTGTAAAAAAATGAGTACAACCAAAACAGGTGCGTTAATTGTTGTAGAACGCACTAACAGTTTAGATTTTCTTATAAACTCTGGTGATAAAATGAATGCGTTAATTAACGAAGCCATTTTAGAAAGTATTTTCTATAAAAATAGTCCGTTACACGATGGTGCAACTATAATAAGAGACAATTATGTGGTTGCAACGCGAGTAATTTTACCGGTTTCTAACAATACTAAAATTCCAGCACGTTTTGGTTTAAGACACAGAGCAGCAATTGGTGTTACTGAAAAAACAGATGCTGTTTGTATTTTAGTTTCTGAAGAAACAGGAGAAATTTCATATATTAAGGATGGTGAGTTTGTACTGTATAAAGATTTTGAAATACTTGCAGAAAAACTTCGTGGTGATTTAGTTGGTTAAAAAATCACTAATTAGTTAAATAATAAAGCTACCTTTATAAATTAGCTTAGCCCTGATTGAAGTGGCATCCTTTTTTCTTTTTCAGAAAAAAGATATAACGGAAAGCAGGAAATAGCTACAAATAAGAAAACTATAGCATAAAAAAAGGCTCTCAATAATTGAGAGCCTTTTTAATTATAATTTTCTAATCTAATTAGTTAGCTGGTGCCATTTTAGATTGGATAGCGTTCATTACTGATTTGAATTTCTTTGCAGAATCTTCATCTAAGTTAGCAACGATTTCTTTACCTTTTGCAAGTAAATCTTTACCTTTTTTCATTAACTCAGCATTTTTATAAGCATCTTTTCCAGCTGCCATATATTCTTTTGCGTAAGCAGTATAAGCCTGTAAGTGCTCACCAACTTTAGGGTCTTCAAATTTAGGAATAGTTACTCCTTCTACTGCAGAAGTTAAAGCATCTCCAGCTTTATCAGCTAAATCTTTTGCTCCGTCTACAACACTTTCTGCTCCGTCAACTACTTTGTTAGCTCCATCAGCTACAACATCTCCAGCTTTATCAGCTGCTTCTACTGTTGCATCTTTTAAATCTTTTCCTGCTTCTTGTGCTTTTTTACATCCAGTTGCTAATAATGCTCCAGCAACAAATACAGATAAAATTACTTTTTTCATTTTGTTTTGATTTTAATGTTTTGATTGAACAACAAAAATAGCAGATTCCTACAAGTAAACAAGCATTTTTTACGTTATTTATGCTACTTGTGTGCTAAATTGTTTGTCGAATAAATTTTTATAATATCCATTTGATTTAGCTAATAATTCTTGATGGGTTCCTTCTTCCACAATTTCTCCTTTATCCATCACAATAATCTTATCTGCTTTCTTAATTGTTGCTAACCTATGTGCAATTACAATTGAAGTTCTTCCTTTAGTAATTTCTTCGGTTGCATATTGTATCATTTGTTCTGCATTCGCATCAACTGAAGATGTTGCTTCGTCTAAAATTAACACACTTGGCTTGCTAACATAAGCTCTTAAAAAAGCTATTAATTGACGTTGACCTGATGACAACATTGCGCCACGTTCTTTAACGTTATAATTATAACCGCCAGGAAGTGTCATTATAAAATCGTGAATCCCAATTTGTTTTGCTGCTTTTTGAACCGTTTCTAATGAAATAGATTCGTTTTTTAGGGTTATATTATTGAAAATTGAATCTGAAAATAAAAATACATCTTGTAAAACTACCGCTATTTTATTTCTTAAGGATTCAATATCATATTCTTGAACAGGCGTTTTATCAACTGAAATTACACCATTATCTATTTCGTAAAACCTATTTATTAGATTTATAATTGTAGATTTTCCTGCTCCTGTAGAACCAACAATGGCTACAGTTTGTCCTTTTTTAACTGAAAATGAAATTCCTTTTAAGACTTCTTCTCCTTTTATATAACTGAAACGAACATCTTTAAAATCTATATTTCCTTGTAAGTTTTCTGCGGATGTTGTTCCTGAAACATCAATAGAACTTTCAGTATCAATTACTTTAAAAACACGTTCTCCCGCTACAATTCCCATTTGTAATTGGTTAAATTTATCTGCAATTTGCCTCAAAGGACGAAATAACATTTGAGACATTTTTATAAATCCAATAATTGCACCAACAGTTACAGCTTCGTCTCCAATAGCTTGGAAACCTCCATACCAAACTAATAAACCAATTGCTATTGATGAAAATATTTCTGCAATTGGAAAGAAAATTGAATAGTACCAAACTGTTTTTACATGTGCTTTTTTGTGCTTATCGTTTATTTTCATAAAGTTCTGATACTCGATCTTCTCTCTATTAAATAATTGCACAATTTTCATTCCTGTAACACGTTCTTGCACAAATCCGTTTAAATTAGAAACCTGATCTCTAACATCTTGAAACGTGGCTTTTATGGCTATTTGAAATAACTTTGTTGCATAAATTAAAATTGGTAAAACTGCTAATGCAATTAAAGCTAACTTCCAATTTATGTATAACATTACTCCTGTTATTACAATCATTTTTAGCAAATCACTCACAATCATAAACACTCCTTGTGTAAAAAAGTTTGCAATTGTTTCTATATCTGAAACGACTCTTGTTACTAATTTTCCAACGGAAGTATTATCAAAATAGGTCATTTTAAAGGCTAATATTTTACGAAAAACTTTAGCTCGCATATCTCTAATTACATGCTGACCAACCCAATTTGCATAATAAATAAATACAAATTGTAATAAAACTTCTACAATTAGAAGGCCAAACATTAGTAACACAAAGTTTACTAGATTATTTAAATCTTTGCTTTCTGTAAAGTCATCTACCGCTAAAACCAAAACATAAGGTCTTACAGCAGATACTATTGCTAGTAAAATTGTTGATAAGGCTGCAATAATAAATTGCATACGATAACGCTTTGCAAAACTCATTATTCTTGCAAAAATCTTTATATCGAATGCGTTTCCGGTTTTATTACTCATTTAATTTTTAATATAATTATATGCTACTTTTGTTAAAAATAATCCTTTTGCAGGAACTGATAAACCTGCATTACCTCTATTCTTACTTTCTATAATTTTTCTAAAATCTTCAATAGAAATTTTTCCTTGTCCTACTTCTAATAATGTACCAACAATGGCTCTAACCATATTTCTTAAAAATCTGTTTGCAGATATATAAAAGATAATTTCGTTTCCGTTTTGTTTAAATATTGCTTCAGTTATAGTACAGTTAAAAGTATATACTTCTGTTTTTACTTTTGAAAAGCTTTCAAAATCTTCATATTCAAAAAGAATTTTTGCGGCTTCATTCATCAAACTTACATTAAATTTTTGTGAATGAATTTGCCAAGAATTCTCTAACGTAAATGGGTTTCTACCTAACCAAATGTTGTATTGATAACTTCTACTTAGTGCATCAAAACGCGCATGAGCTTCATCTTCTACCAAAATCAGTTTATAAATTACTATATCTTTTGGTAAAATTGAATTAAACTTAAACACATAATTTTCTTCTATTTCTCTATCAATATCAAAATGTGCAAACATCTGAGAAGCATGAACACCAGTATCGGTTCTTCCTGCTCCTACAACGTTAACAGTAGTTTGCAAGACTGTGCTTAGTGCTTTATTAATTTCTTCTTGTACAGAAATTACGTCTGGTTGTACTTGCCAACCGTGATAATTTTTTCCGTTATATGCTAGTTCTAAAAAGTATCTCAAAGTTGTTTTTTGGAAACATCAAAATTACTGAATTTATTTTGTTCTTTGTACTTTCGCAGTGTGAAGAAAATCTTATTACTTTCAGATACTCATAGTTATATTGACGATCAAATATTAAAGTTTGTAAAACAAGCTGATGAAGTTTGGCATGCAGGCGATATTGGTGATTTAAAAGTTACCGATACTATAAAAAAAATAAAGCCATTACGTGCTGTTTTTGGGAATATTGACGATAAAGATGCTAGAGCTGAATTTCCTTTAGATAATAAGTTTACTTTAGAAGGTGTTTCTGTGTGGATTACACATATTGGTGGTTATCCTGGCAACTATTATCAACGTATTAGGAAAGAAATAAAAGAAAATTCTCCAAAAATATTTATTTCTGGTCATTCCCATATTTTAAAAATTCAGTTTGATCAAAAGCTAAACTTACTTCATTTAAATCCTGGAGCTTGTGGCAAACATGGTTTTCATAAGATACGTACAATGATTCGTTTTCAGATTAGTAAAGGAGATATAAAAGAAATGGAAGTAATAGAACTTGCTAAACGATAAATGTCTTCTTTCTTTCTTGAATTGGTAGGGTAATTTTAATTTTAGTGCCTTCATTTTCTGCAGAATCAATAACAAAAGTTCCATTTAACATTTTAACTCTTGCATTAATTTGATTTAAGCCAATTCCATCCTTATTAATTGGATCTTCTGAATTAAAGCCCTTTCCATTATCTTCAACTAGGATTTCTAACACTCCGTTTTCTTCTTTAGCACTTAAAAAAGCTTCATTAGCTTTACTATGCTTTAAAATATTATTAGCAAATTCTTGAACCATGTTATACACTTTAATTTCAAAACTTTGATCATAACGACGTACTCCTTCAATCTTTGTGAAAAAAGAGATTTCTGAATTCGAAAATTTATCAGCTGTATCTTTTATAGCGTATTCTAATCCAAATTTCAATAAAATAGAAGAGACTAAGTTATGCGATAAGTCTCTAATTTGTTGAGATGCTTGCTTTATTATTTCTTGAGTTTTATCTAACTCTACAGGAATATTTCCGTTAAATTGTTTTTGACTTGCTTGTAAATGAAGGTTTGCCGAAGATAGAAGAGCACTTACATTATCGTGTAAAGTTTCTGCAATTTGTTTTCGTTCTGTTTCTTTACCATCTAACGTAGCATTTAAAATTTTTATTTGAGACTCTAACTTAATTTTTTCTATATCCTTTTGCTGAATTAACTCATTTTCAGATAGTTGGGTTTTAAGTTTTTGCTGACGAAGCTTATAAACATTTACTAAATACAATAAAAGAGCAATAGTAGCAAAACCAGCTATACCTACTAACCAAGTAGTTTGATTTGCTTGTAATTCATTTTTTTCGGCTATAATTCTTTTAGATTCTGCATCTTTTGTAGCCAATTCCACATTATTTCTTGTTTCAATTTCTTTAATTGCTTTTCTTAATCCGATATCATTTATACTATCTCTTATTGCAACAGATTTATCTAGATATTCATAAGCACGATAGTTTTTCATGTTATAGAGAGTCCAACCAATATTATCATATAAAACTTCTTTATATTTTACTGCTTCTTCTCTATTGTCATTTTCCAGAAGTTTTATTGCTTTAAGATATAAAGATTTTGCTTTATTAAAATTTTCTTCCTCCATAAAGATATTAGCTAAATTTCCATAATTAGAAGCTAATACTAAGTTTTCTCCAAATACTTTGTTTATATCTAATGCTTTGTTAATAAAAAACTTTGCCTTTGTAAGATCCTTTAAACTACTATTATCCCTATAAATTGCAGAAAGATTATTATAAGCATTAGATTTTAACAAAGAGGCTTTTTTATTTATCAAATTTAACTCAAATAATTTATCGTAATAAAAGAGAGAGCTGTCAATATTTTTATTTAATTGATATTCAGTAGCAAGACGGTAATACAGATTACTTAATAAATCTTCATTTATTAAATTATTTTCCTGAATAATAGATGCATTATTTTTAAAGTATTCTAAAGTGTTTAAATAATACTTAATGGCTCTGTTATGATTATTCGTTTTTCTAAAAATATTTCCTATTAAATAATTTACATTAATAATTTCTTCTTGTGCATTTGATTTTTCAAGAGCTACAAAAGATAACTCTAGAGCTTCAGAAAACTCTTTTCTCTTAAATTTATCTATGGCTTTATAATATTCTTTAGATATCGAATCTTTTTGAATTACAAAGAAAGTGAAAGAAGCTGAGCGGGGGAACTCAACTTCTTCACTTTCATAATTAACTCTATTACTAAATAATGAAACAAGGGGGATTAACGTTATTATTATTGTACTAATAATCTTATTTTTCAATATGATCTTTTTATAATATAATTATACTTCTTGGTCTTCTAACTAATGATGCTGAAACTGACTCTGAACGAGAAAATTCATTTAAATGATTTACGAAATCAATTTTAATAGGATTTCCATCATTTGAAAATATTTTAGAAAATGTAGTCCCTTTACTTTCTCCTTCTTTTAAGTGAATCTCATAAATCTCTTCTGCTTCATTATAAGCGAAAGAAACGTTTACTCCTTTTCTTACTTTAAAATCTAATTCAACTGTTTGCTCCTCTTTATTTACAAAGAAACTATGCTGCTGTAAAAATTTAATATTACTTTCTCCTTTTGCTAAAACAATGTCTTCATCTTCAATAACAAAAGATGTTTTTGATTGAGAATCTTCAACAAAATCTACACTTAATTGATTATTGTCTAAAGATAACTCCTCACTATTTTTCTTCGTTCCTGTTAATTCTCCAGCATATAAATAAATCTCTTTAGCACCATTACTTTTTACAACTTCTGCTGTTGTATTATCATTTAAGGTATAATCCATAGAGTAACGTCCGTTAACATCTTTTTGTAACTTATAGGACTTTAATAGTTTTCCTTGAGTACCTAGCTCAACATTGTCAAGAGATTCATTGTTTGAACAAGATGTTAATCCTAAAAAAAGAACTGAAGCACAAGCACTTAATACTAAATTTTTCATAAGAGGTAGTTTTACTATTTTAAAGACTTATTTAAGTCTTTAACTTGGTTATATTTGGTTTATTTAATTTAAAATGAGTGGTTTTAGCAATATACAATAACAATAATTAGGGGGAATCAAGTTTTCTTTAGGGGGATAGAAAAGCTGAAGGGTAATTAGGGGGCTTAAAGTATATTGTTTTTAACTGCGTACATTGCTAAACCTACTGCATTTTTTACATTTATTTTTTTAATTAATCGACTTCTGTAATGTTCTATTGTTCGTATACTAACATTCATAGCTTCTGCTATTTGGATAGTATCTTTTTCTTGTGCTACTAACTTTAAAAGTTCTATTTCTTTATCTGTTAATTCTTCTTCTAACTCTTCTTTTTCACTTGCTTTTTGAGTGTTAGAGAAATACATTTCGAACAAATTTTCTTTTACATTATCGCTTATGTATTGCTGATTATTATGTACTGTTTTTATTCCTTTTATTAGATGTTCGCTTGCTGCGCTTTTTTCAATAAAGCCATTTGCTCCCAACTTAATCATTTCATCTACAAGCTTAGGGTCTTGCAAACTTGATAGGATAATTGTCTTTTGATCAACGTTCCTGGCTTTAAATGTTTTTAAAACATCTATTCCATCCATTTCCGGCATATTAATATCTAAAATAAGCACATCTGCACTATTATTTTTAGACCATTCTATAATTTGCCTTCCTGTTAAAGAATATCCTTCAACATTAATCTCATCATCAGTATTTAATAATGCTACGATTCCTTCAATTAAAATTTTGTGATCGTCAGCAATGTGAACTTGTATCTGTTGTTTCATTATTACGTTACAAATCTATGGGGTTATTTTATATCTTACAATGGTAAAAATACGAAACGTTTCTGCGGTTTTACCGCAAATAGCCTTCGGTTTTACCGCAAATTTGGTTACTTATTTTTTAAAAAATTGTAAATCAACTACACTAAACACAATTAACAAGCTGTTTTATAGCTAATTACAAAAATACAAAAACCGAAGCTTTCACTTCGGTTTTCTCGCACAAAATATTACTAAGATGTTAGGTTTATCGTAATCTATCTACAGATTTCACAAGATCTTCGTCCTTTTTAATGGCTTTATTTGCAAACACAGTAAGCAAAATAACAATAATAGGTAAGAACATCCCAATACCTTTCTCAGAAACCGAAGCTTCTCCAGATAATGTTAGCATTAGATATATCAACAGTCCTAATAAAAGAAGGTTAATCAAAATTACTACTCTTCCTAAAACAAACTGTAGCTTTCTTTTTTTAAATTGAAATACAGTTATTAAGGATATTAAAGATGATAAAATAAATAATACTGGTATTGCTTTTTGCTTTACATCAACTACTTGCATAAAATCTTGAGCAAAAAGTGTATTATTAGAAACAGTCCAAATATTAAAAACAAAAATTAATCCTCCAGCTACTATTGCTGCAAGTATTAAGTATATAGTTTGTATTCTCTGAATCATCTTTAAAAATTGAGATAGCAAAAGTAGCATTTTCTTTTTTAATAAGAAACTTTGCATATTAAAATAATATACTATATTTGCTATATATTCAACTACACAACAGTTGATGCTGAATTCCATCTATTTAGCATTCTATTCAAAAAAAACATCACCTCTCAATCTTAATTATCATTAAGAAATTATAAAAAATAATTAATTCATATACAGAATGTTCGAAATTGAAGAACTAAAAGCAAAAACACTTCCCGAATTACAAGGAGTTGCTAAAACAATTGGTTTAAAAAAAACTAGTCAACTTAAAAAATTAGATTTAGTTTATAAAATACTAGATGCTCAAGCAGAATCTAATGCTGCGAAAAAAGAAAATACTACTTCAGAAAAACCAAAGAGAAAACGCGTAGTAAGAAATACGGCTACAAATAAAGCGGAAACTAAAATTACTCCTGTAACTATAGAAAAAAAGGAACCAGAAGTTAAAAAACAAGTAGTCCCTAATAAGACTAGAGAAGTTAAGAAGGCTACAAAAGTTGGAAAAGAATATACAAAAGAAAAATCCGCAACAAATGACAGGGTTGTAAAGGAAGACAAGAAACCTGAGAACAAGCAACAGAAAGTACAAAAACCTCAGCAACCTAAGTCTCAACATCCAAAACAAGCACAAAATAACAACGCAAATAAAAACCGAAATAACAATAAGAAAAATCAAAATTTAAGTCATAAAAGCGGAAATAAATATCGCGACCCTGATTTTGAATTTGATGGTATTATTGAAAGTGAGGGTGTGTTAGAAATGATGCAAGATGGCTACGGCTTCTTACGTTCTTCTGATTATAATTACTTATCGTCTCCAGATGATATTTATGTATCTCAATCTCAAATTAAATTATTTGGTCTTAAAACTGGAGATACAGTTTTAGGTATTGTTAGACCTCCAAAAGAAGGTGAAAAGTATTTTCCCCTTATTAGAGTATCAAAAATTAATGGATTAAATCCAAATATTGTAAGAGATAGAGTTTCATTTGAACACTTAACACCTCTTTTTCCTCAAGAAAAATTCAATTTAGCTGAAAAAGGAAGTTCGCTTTCTACTAGAATTATTGATTTATTTTCTCCAATTGGTAAAGGACAACGTGGTATGATTGTAGCACAACCTAAAACTGGTAAAACCATGTTATTAAAGGATGTTGCCAATGCAATTGCTGCAAATCATCCAGAAGTATATCAAATAGTTTTACTTATTGATGAACGACCTGAAGAAGTTACAGATATGAAACGTAATGTACGTGGAGAAGTTGTTGCTTCTACTTTTGATGAGCCAGCAGACAAGCATGTTAAAGTTGCTAATATTGTTTTAGAAAAAGCAAAGCGTTTGGTAGAATGTGGCCATGATGTTGTTATTCTTTTAGATTCTATTACTCGATTAGCAAGAGCTTATAATACTGTAGCGCCAGCTTCTGGTAAAATTTTATCTGGTGGTATTGATGCTAATGCTTTACACAAACCAAAACGTTTCTTTGGAGCGGCGAGAAAAATTGAAAATGGAGGTTCATTAACAATAATTGCAACTGCATTAACTGACACTGGTTCTAAAATGGACGAAGTTATATTTGAGGAATTTAAAGGAACCGGTAATATGGAGCTTCAATTAGATAGAAATATTTCTAACAGAAGAATTTATCCTGCTATCGACTTAATTAAATCATCTACAAGGAGAGATGATTTACTTTTAGATCCTAAAAACGTACAACGCATGTGGGTTTTACGAAAATATTTAGCAGATATGAACCCTATTGAAGCAATGGAGTTTATTAATGACAAGGTTAAGTATTCTAAAAACAACGATGAGTTCTTAATTTCTATGAATGGTTAATTAACTCGTTATTATTATTAAATAAAAAACACCTTTTTGATAAATCAAAAAGGTGTTTTTTATTTGTGTTAATTCCTACACATACTAATTACAAGTAATAAAGAATTGAACATTAAAAGCATTAACATTAAGCAAAAAAAAACCGAAGCAAATGCTTCGGTTTTTCTATATATGATGTTTTGTTTTACTGAATTCCGTAAAAAGAAGCACGATTATCTTCAACATTAGAAGCTTTTTTAATTGCTTCATACATTTTAAAAGATTGATTTTTTCTCTGATCTGCAATACGTTTTCTGTAAGTATCGTAATTTGGTAAAGCAGTTGGCAACTCTTTTCTAGAAACACTAAAAGCAAATACACCTTTTTCTCCTTCTACCTTATTGTATAATTCATTTTCTTTAGCATTTATCATTGCTCCAACTACACTTGGTTCATTACCTACACCTGAAATTGTTGGAGAATTTAATGTTACTGAAGAAATATTTTTTACAGATTGACCACTAGCACTTGCTATATCTGCTAAAGTAGCTCCGTTCATTTTATCTTTAATTAATTCAGCTTTCTTTTCTTTTAAAACTAACGGACGAACTCTTGCTGTTGCTTTTTCTACAGATAATAAACCCTTTTTAGTTTTCCCCGTAACTGTAGCAACTACATAACCATTGTCAATATCAAATCTTTTAAAATCTCCAGGTTCAACATCATTTCCAAAAGCCCAAGAAACTATTTGTCTTTGGTTACCTATACCTGCAACATTTTCATCTAAAACTTTTAAACCAACTGATGCCCTTGCTTGCAATTCTTTACTTTTAGCTGCATCATCAATTGAACTACCATTTGACAACTCTAAAGCAAATATTTCTGCATTTTGAAATATAGTATTCTCTGTTGCCTCTGAAGCCACAATTCTACGTGATAATGTTGCTAATTTTACAACTTTTTGCTTTTTAGTCTGATCATCAATTTTAATAATGTGAAAACCAAACTGTGATTTTACAACACCAATGTCCCCTTTTTTATTATTAAAAGAATAATCTCTAAACTCAGGAACCATTCTATTGTAAGCAAACCAGTCTAACTCACCACCTTTATCTGCGTTTGTTTGGTCTGCAGAAAATTGTTTAGCTAAAGCTGTAAATTTACTTCTATTACGTTTTAATACAGATAAAATACTGTCTGCTTGTATTCTTGCATCATCTTCTACTAAAGTAGTCTCTGCTGTAGCTGATCTAGACCCTAAAAAAGGAATTAATATATGACTCGCTTTTACAGAGTCTGGCATTTGAGCAACTTCTCTTACTTTAGATATCTTATAAAAACCTCTATCCTTATAAGGACCAAAAACTTCACCTTCATTTTTAGAAATAATACCTTCTGCTACTTCTGCAAAAAGATCATTCTTAAACATATAATTGTTATTTAAAGGCTCGTCTGATTTATTTTCATCTAAAAAAGCTACATAATCTGTTGTATTTTTTAATCCTTTAGATGCAAATTGCTCATTATCTTCTAATAAAGCACCAACTTCATTTTTTATAGCTAATTCATCTTCCGCCGTAGGCAAGATATCAAACTTTACATATTTAAGATCTCTTAAAGCTTCAGTTTTAAAATCTGCTGGGTTTTTATCTATATAGTTTTGAATATCACTCTTTTTCAAAACAATTAAACTATCTACTATTGTAGCGTAAGGTACATATACAAAACTACCCGAGATTTTAGTATTTTCATTAAAGTATTGAGCTTCTCCTTCTTTTAATGAAGCTCCTAATCCAGCTCCTATTAGATCGTCATAAGTAGTTCTTTTTAAATTATCACCAATAGAACTCATATAATTTTGCCAAGAATTCCAAGTTTCTTTTTGACTTGAATCTTCTTTAATGGTAGCTAAATATTCTAAAAACTTGCTTTTATCAAACATACCAGCAGTTTGAAACCTTGGATCATTTTGTACAGAAGGTGTTTGATACAAAATATTCATAATATCTTGTTCTCCTAATGTTATACCTGCTTCTTCTAATTGAGTTGTGTATAATTTTTGTCTTACTAAATTATCCCAAACAGTTTTAGAAGCTTGCATTTCTGAAACTCTATTACCATTTTGTGTTTGATATAACTCTAAAGCTTCTGCAAACTCTTGTCTAGAAATAGTTTCTCCATTGATGTCTCCTACTTCATTTATTTTAGAAGAATTAAAAAAATCTCCTAAAGTTGATGGATCTAACACAAATGCAAAAAGTGCTAAACCTATTACAAGAATTAAGAACATTGAACGTTCTCTAATTTTCGATAAAATTGCCATACGTAATTTAATTTATTTTCAGTGGGCGAAGATACAATTTGGGTTTGTAAAATGCAATGATTTACAAGCAAGATTTTCAGCTCTTTGAAAGAGCTAAATTTTACTCTTCAAAATCTAGAAGTTTTACATAAACTTCATCAATTTTTGAGGTACTAACTTTTAAGATTTTAATGTGAAGATTGTCTATAATAATTACTTCATCTTGTTCAGGAATGTTTTCTGTATGATGTATAATAAAACCTCCAAGAGTTTCATAAGCTTCTTCTTTCACTATATTTAAATCATAGGTTTCATTTAAGTAATCTACTTCTAAACGTGCAGAAAAGTTAAACTCGCTATCATTAATTTTCTCTTCTAAAAAATCTTGACTATCGTGTTCGTCTTCAATTTCTCCAAATAACTCTTCAACAACGTCTTCAACAGTTATCATTCCGGAAGTTCCACCATATTCATCTACAACTACAGCTATACTTTTACGTTTTTTCATTAAAACATTAAGCACATCATTAATCATCATAGATTCTGGTACTATTTCTACAGGAAGCAAAATAGATTTAATTGTTTTTGGACTTTTAAACAGCTCAAATGCGTTTACGTATCCAATAATATCATCTAAAGAAGTTTTGTAAACTAATATTTTAGAATAACCGGTTTCTATAAATTCTTTTTTTAAATTAGTAACCGTTTGGCGTAGTTCTACAGCCATTATCTCGGTTCTAGGAACCATAATTTCTCTTGCTTTTACATTATGAAATTCTAATGCATTTTGAAAAATTTGAATTTCTGAATCTAATTCTTCATCGTCAGAATTTGTAGTTTCTAATTGTTCTGTAATGTAATTCCCAAGTTCTTCTTTACTGAATTCTGTTTGCTCTTCTTTAGAGTTAGTCTTAAAAATTACACGCAAACAAAAATCTGAAATAGCTGTTATAAATTCTGAAATAAAATGAAAAACCACATAAAAAATATAAGCAGGAATTGCGAATATCTTAAGAGCTTCATTTGCATAAATTCTAAAAATAGCTTTTGGTAAAAACTCAGCAGTCACCAAAATTATTAATGTAGAAATAAGTGTTTGTATTACTAAAATAATAAAATTAGAAAACATTGCTACTGGAAGAAACCTTAGTAAGATTCTTCCCATAAAATAACTATAAATTACCAAGGCTATATTATTACCAACTAACATTGTGGTAATAAATTTTGAAGATTTATGGGTAAGTCTTGTTAGAATTTTAGGTAAAAACCCCTCTCGTTTTTTCTCTAATTCTATGTGAAGCTTATTTGCAGAAACAAAAGCAATTTCCATCCCAGAAAAAAAAGCTGAGAATAAAATGGAAGCTATTGCAATTATGATTTCTACTTGCATTAATTGGGTTTATTATTATTTCTTTTCTCTATTTTTTGTCTTAATCTTCTCTTTACAAAAAACATAAAGGTAACTAAAACTGCAACTATTAAAAATAGATATGCTTTATTTCTATCAGAATTGAATCTAATTATTCCTTCTACAAGGCAAATTACAGCTACAACTAAATAACCGTATTGTATTATTTTCCAAAGTTTATTCATCTTAATTTTGTTTTGCTTCTAAATTACCAGTTACATCTTTTGCCATCCATTTTGTTAGATCTTCTTTAGATTCAAATCCAATGCCTGTAAAAGTATCTTTTTCTTTAATAAGTATAAATTTATCTTCGGAAAAAAAGTAACCGATTTTTTGATCCCAATATAATTGATCTGTAACTAATTTAGACTTTCCAGTATGATTAACAACCACAACATTTCCTCTAATTTCTGAAATCGAAGTTTTAGTATAAGATAATGCGTAATTCCCTGTAACTGTTGTTGAGTCTATTCCGTTTTTATCAATTGTTACAATTTTAATTCCTTCTGGAAATTCGTTATACGGATGTTCATTTCTATTTGAAAAATCGTGTAATAAAGGTGTTGTTAATTTAGAAGTTATTCTACCAGAATCTTTATACACGTGATGAGCATTCTTTGCAACTGCAATTGGTAAGTTTTTTTCAGCTAAAAAATTACGAACTTCTTTAGCATTGTTTGTACAAGAAAAAAACATTGCCACCATAAATATGGTAGCAATGTTAATATATATATTTCTTATATGTTTCAAATTGTAAACTATTAAGGTACTCTTACCGTTTCTCCAATCCAACATCCAACTCTATAAGAACTTCCAGATGCGACTCCTTTTTGGAAAATTAATTTCTTAGAAGGTAAAGATGCTCTATAACTAGACACATATCTTCCGGCGTTAGAACCTGGATCTACAGATTGTGCCTTTCTTGCCATTTTTAATGCTGCTGCATACACCATTCTTTTTTCAAACTCATCACTACCACAACTGTTAGCACTTTTTGCATATAGGTTTGCAATTAATAAGTATGCTTTACCATAATTAGGGTTAAATGTTAATGCTTCTAAAGCTAAAGCTCTTGCATTAGATTTTTGCCCCGCAGAAGCTGCTTGTTGTGCAAAACTTAATTTTATTTTCGCTTTCTTAAAAGGATCAGTTTCTAAATCAAATGACTTTTGTCTCATTTGTATAGCTCCTGCTTCGTCTCCATTATTAGATAAAACACCTGCTAAGAATTTGTATGAGTCTGCAGATGGTGCAGCTTCAGCATAAGCTCTTGCCATTTTTTCAAATAATGGATCTGATTGACATCCTTTGTTATATAATCTAGAAACAGATCTTCTTAACCATGTTGCGTCATTTTTGTTAGCGTCAAAATCTCTACTTAATAATGGTATTAATCTTGGACATGTTGCAATTTCAGAAATAATGTTATCCAAACCACCTTCTACTTGCCCTAAAGATTTAGAGTTAATTTTATAAGCTCTTAAATTTCTTAAACCTCTTTTATCTAAGTTTGCAGAATCTTTTCTTGCTTTACCAATCTTTTTAGAATAATCATCTAATTTTTCTCCTACAGATTCCATTACGTCATCATAAGTGTTAAATACTTTTTGAGGATCAGAATCTTTATATTTATCTGTTACACCTTGGAAATATTTATAGATGTTTTTAACACCCATATCTTTTGGTGAAATTTTATAGGCTTTTTCTAAGATTGAAAAAATTTCATCTTCAGAACCTAAATTATTCTTAGCTAAATACGTAGCGTAATCACTATGTGCTTTTGCTGTTCCTTTATTAGGGAAGTTAGCTAAACGCATTTCATATAGTTTTTTTACTAACGCATGGTCTTTTGAGCTCTCAGCTACTTTTGTCCCATATTTGTAAATATTAACAGACAAAGTAGGACAGCTAGTTAATAACCCATCTAATTGTGTTTTAGCTTCGGTATATTTTTTTGTTGTTACATTTCCCTTAAAAAGGTTGTATTTAATGTTACAATCTTGTGCCTGTGCGTTAACACCAATTGCTGCTAAGAAAAATAATCCTGTTAATAAGTGTGTAATTTTTTTCATCATCTGTCCGTATTTTTTTGTTAATCTATTTGTCTTTTCTTGAACCAAATATCGTTCAAAGATAAACTTAATCTAAAATTAAAATAATTTTCTTGTATTAAATTATTGTCAGTTGTTCCTCTTTGTCCATACTCTAATCCTATATTAATATTAGAAGCTCGGTTACCCAACGGCAATCCTAATCCAACATTTATGCCAAAGTCTTTAATTGGTGTAAAATTATTTCCATTTCCACTCCCATCAACTAATAAACCAGTGTCCTCAAACCTTAATCCTGCACGGTAAGTTATTCGATTCCAGTAACTAGAAATAGAGTTTATTTTTGGTAAATAAAAACCACCAATAGCTAATTTATTAGATTCTCCATACATATAAGTACTTCCTATTGCTGAATTATTATCTAATGCATCTTGAAACTCGTAATTAACACCAGCGTACCATTTATCTCTTTTACCAAGACCAACTCCTAAATTGGTTTTTAAAGGAATATTAAATGTAGTTACTGTTGATGAAGCTGAGAGTGTATCTCTTGGAATTTCAAATCCTGAACCATCAAAAGAAAGTGAATATAAATAAGCTTGATTTTTTTCTGTTAAATTACTTTCTAATTGAACAGACACACCTGCATTTAATTGTAATTTATTAGATAATTCCTTTTGGTATTGCATACCTACTTTATATAAACCACCTCTAACTCTAGTAGTTTCCTCATTTTTTGTTCCTAAAGCTAAACCTTCTCTTTGATTTAAAATATCATTATCAACTGTACCAAAAACAAAGGATGCTTCTACTCCTAAAGATAATCCTTTTAAAACCTCTATACCAAAAGCACCATACAATCTACTTGTTCCTCCAGTTCCTGTAAAACGGGTAAATTCTGTTAAATTATCATCTGCATCATATTTTTGATTTAATAATGCATAACCAACTGAAGATTGAGGTTGTAATCCTGCAGAAAAACCAGCTTTATCACCAATTGGAAAACCAAGAGCAATATATCGTAAACTTGTTGCAGAACCAGATTGTTCTCCGGAACTCTCTTTTAATGTTAAATCGGTCATTAAACCTCCTATTCCATAAGTTGCAAAACGTAAATTAGCGTTTGCAGCTGGATTGATGAAATTTAAATAATGATCTGTCTTAAAAGCAACACCAATACCTCCCATAGAAGATTGCTCTACTGTTGTTGAGCTAAACTCTTCACCTAAACCAAAAAAAGAATATGGTGATGAATTGTTTCTTTGTGCTATTATTACTGAAGTTGATAATAGTATAAACGCAAATAATATTTTCTTAATCATTCTTAGAATTGTAAATCAAAATTGTGTGTAATCCTTCCAAAACAAAATTTGGAGTCGCAAATATGCTACTTTTTAATTGTTTAGCCAAGAAATTTGTATCTCCTCCTGTTAAAACTACTGTTAAATCATTAAATTGTTTTTTATACTGATTAATTACACCGTCTAACTCATTACAAACTCCATTAACTATTCCGGAATGGATAGAAGTATCTGTAGAATCCCCTATAAAATTTTCTATCTCTTTATTTTCTAATAACGGTAGTTTAGACGTAAAAGTATTTAGTGCTTTATAGCGCATTTTAATTCCTGGAGATATTGCTCCACCTAAGTATTTTCCTTCTTTTGTAACAAAATCAAACGTTATACAAGTTCCAGCATCTATAATTAAGGTATTTTCTTTAGGAAATTGTTGAACAGCAGCAGAAACCAATGCAATTCTATCTACACCAAGTGTTTTTGGAGTTTTATAATTATTCTTAAAAGGTACTTTAGTTTGATGAGAAAGCTCCACAATAGGTAGAACATCTTTCAATTTATCCATCTTAAATTTTGAGATTGTAGCTACAGAAGATATAATTCCTTTAAAAATAGTATACTTTTTTACTATTTTTTTTATTTCAGAAATAATTCTTTTTTTATCAAATACCACAAGTTCCAACAAGCTATCATTTTGATAAACAGCTGCTTTAATTCTTGTATTTCCAACATCTATAATTAAGTACATTCTTTTAATTTTAATATATTGTAAAAATACAACAGATTTTTTAACTTTTATTTGGTTAATAAGTAAAAAGGGTCTTATATTTGCATCCGCTAACGCAATGGTGCCTTAGCTCAGTTGGTAGAGCAAAGGACTGAAAATCCTTGTGTCCCTGGTTCGATTCCTGGAGGCACCACCATAAAAGCCCAAACTTATGTTTGGGCTTTTTTAATTAAATAAATTTTAAACTAATTTATTTTTCAGGTATTAGATTCAGTTCTTCCATTGCTAATATAAGCACATTAACATAATCATTAACTGTTTCTTCTACTGATGTTGGGTCTACTATATTAATTGAGCCTTTCCATGCTAAATCTCTATCTTTTGTAGGGCAAATACAATATAAAGATGTTTCCGCATGATAAACCTTATACTTATCATAATACTTTGGATCATTTATTATTTTTAGGTGATTATTATAATCTTCCTTAAATTTAACATCTAAATATTCTTTTCTTTCAAAATTATCATTGTACACTACTCTATCTTCAATTCCTTTTACTTTGGTAAAAAGTACAGCATCATAAAAATTGGAAGTTAAAATATTTTCAATAATTTTAATTTGATTTTCAGGTAGACTATCAAAAGTAAAATTTGAATCAAGCACATCTAAACTCATTACTGCCTCTATACCTCTTACTGCGTATTCATCTTTTATTTTTTTTTTAAATTCTCTACGTGCGTTGACATTTGGAGTCATACCAATAACCAAAATTTTGGTTACGGTAAGTGTATCAATGTCCGGACTCTTCCAACTTCCAACCAAATCTGCAGTTGTACAGTTATTAAAAAGTATTGATATAAAAAATAGTAAGAATATTTTTAGAGATATCTTCATAAAACCCAGTATTTAAAAACATTAACCCTACAAAGTTAATTGGTTTTTATTTTTTAAGTACTGATAAATATCAGCTTTTTACCCCTTTTTATCTTTTACTTTTAATAAACAATAAACCTTATTAAAATGAAAAAAATATTAATACCTACCGATTTTTCTGACAACGCTTGGTTTGCTACCAAATATGTTCTAAATCTTTTTTCTAGTGAAGAGTGCGAGTTCTTTTTCTTGCACTCAACAAAAATAGGTGTATCTATGGCATCTAACATCTCAAAGAAATTAACCAATGTTATGAGAGAAAATGCTATAACAGACTTAAAACACTTACAAGAAAGAGCAGAAAAAGTAGATTCAAACTCTAAGCATACCTTCAAAATTTCTGAAAGTGGTCATGATTTAGAACAAGCAATAGAAATTACCATAGAAAACCATCAAATAGATTTAGTTGTTATGGGAACCAAAGGAGCAAGTGGTTTAAAAGAAGTACTCTTGGGTAGCAATACTATAAATGTTATAAACAAAATTAATGATTGCCCAGTTTTAGCTGTACCAATTATGGTAGATATTTTAATGCCAGAAGATATTGGCTTTCCTTCAGATTTCAATAGATTATATAAAAGTGAATTATTAAATCCTATTAAAGGTATGGCTAAAATTAGTAATTCAATAGTTAGAATTATGCACATAAATACTGAAGGTGAATTAAGTGCAGAGCAACAGAAAAACTTAGACGCATTAACAATGTACCTATATAGAAGTAATGTCAAGACCAGCTATCATTTAATGTCAAATTATGCTGATAAAACTAGAGAAATAGTTGATTTCATCTTTGACTTTGATATCGATATTTTAGCTATGATACGATATAAACATAGTTTTCTTGAAAAATTATTACACGAACCAGTAATAAAAAAACTAGGACATCATTTAGAAATTCCATTTTTAATAATTCCTGAATAAAAGGTATTAAAAAAGAGGAAAAGTTAGAACATTTGTTAAACAACAAATAGAAGTATCAAAAAAGCCCAAACTTATGTTTGGGCTTTTGAAGTAGTAAATATATTATTTTAAATCTTTAGTATTATAAATTCTGATCTTCTATTAAGTTGATGCTGAGCTTCAGTACAAGAAACACCATTACTACATTTATTAATTAACTGAGTTTCTCCAAAACCTGTAGCATTGTTAATTCGGTTTGCCGAAATACCTTTTGATATTATATAGTTTTTGGTTGCTTGAGCTCTATTGTTTGATAATTCTAAGTTATAATCATCTTTAGAACGAGAATCTGTATGAGATTCAATATTAATAACCATTTTAGGATACTTAGTCATTAACACTACAATTTTGTTTAATTCGCTAGCAGAATCATCACGGATAAAAAACTTATCTAAATCAAAATATATAATTCCTATTTTAATTTTTAAAAGCCCATTATCTTCAACAATTAATTCATCTATTGTTTCAATATCTAATGGAACAATAGTTTCCGAAGAAATACTTGAGGTCACAAATATCTTTTGATTTGGATTATATCCATTTTTTTCAACTTTTATATAATGTTTTTTACTACATCCTAAGTCGAAGTTAAATGCATAATCTCCATTTATTCTACTCTGTGTCTGAGATAGTTTTACATCTTTTTCATTGTAAAGTGTTACTGTTGCATCTGGTATACGTTCTCCTGTTTTACTGTTAGACACGTAACCTTTAACAAATTGCTGACAATCTTCTACCTTAACTGGAGTTATTGCTTTAAATCTTTCGAAAGAATAAATATCATCATCTCCTTTACCTCCTTCTCTATTAGAACAAACAAAACCAATGTTTTCTTTTTCTTTAATAATAAAACTAAAATCGTCTAATTGACTATTTAATGGAGCTCCTAAATTTGTAGGTTTTTGAAATGTTTCTGAAGTTAAAGCACTTTCAAAAACATCTAATCCTCCTAAACCAATATGACCGTCTGAAGCAAAGTACAATGAGTTATTAGTAATATATGGAAACATTTCTCTACCTGAAGTATTTACTTTTGATCCTAAGTTTTTTGGAGTTGAGTAGGTATCGTCTTCCAAAATGTCTACAACAAATATATCTGTAGCTCCAATAGTTCCTGGCATATCTGAAACAAAATACAACTTTTTACCATCTTTACTAACTGTTGGATGACCAACTGAATAGTTTTCACTATTAAATGGTAATTCTTTTATATTTCGCCATTCTTTTCTTTTTGTTCTTGATAAAGTATCAACTGATAACTCAGCGCTATATAATTTTAAATGATTTACACCATCATCATCTCTACCTAATTCATCAATATAATTATTTCTTGTAAAATATACTTTTTGATTGTCTGGTGAGAAGGCTAAAGTAGCTTCGTGATATTTTGTGTTTATATTTTCAGAAAATTCTTCTATAAATTTCACATCAGTTTCAACTGCATTAATTCTACCTAAATAGAAACTTAAGTATGGCTGATTGTTCCAATTATATATTCTTTCGTGATAATATGACGAATCTAAAGCTGATGAATAGACTAATTTATTCTTATAATACATTGGTCCAAAATCTGAATTCCTTGTATTAATTGATAAGTTTTGTAATCTAAACTGAGGTTTAATACTCAATACATTTTCTAAAACAACATCTCCTTCAGAATGATCTTCAATTCGTTTATC
Organism: Tenacibaculum todarodis; assembly: GCF_001889045.1. Classification (NCBI taxonomy): domain Bacteria; kingdom Pseudomonadati; phylum Bacteroidota; class Flavobacteriia; order Flavobacteriales; family Flavobacteriaceae; genus Tenacibaculum; species Tenacibaculum todarodis. The sequence continues at coordinate 1,626,096 of NZ_CP018155.1, forward strand.
ATTTTGCTTAGCTCTTTTTGCAAAAATTTTCATCCACTTTTTAGCAGCATTATTTTCACCTATACCTTGCAAAGTATGTGCGTATCTAAAAATATATTCCGCATCAACTTCATTTAAATAATCACTTATTAAAATATCATACCACTTATTAGCTTTAGCCATATCGGTATTAAAATAATGAGCGTCGCCAGCTTTTTCAAGTAATTCTTTAGAATAATCTCCCTTACTTAATTTAGATTCATACATTTTTGCTGCATCTAAATACTGCATTTTTTCAAAAACCTTATCAGCAGCTCTATAAGTTTCTTGCCCATAACTTAGGCTAACAGAAATAAGAATAAAACTTAAAGTTATTATATTTTTCATATGATGTTTTTTTTAAAAGAATCGAGGTGATTTTAATTTTCTTTCTTTAGATATAAGCTCAAAACGAAGCATAAATTCATGCGTTCCAGAATTTACTCTTTGCAACTCTGTTGTTGTATAATCATAAGAATACCCTAACAATAATTTAGGAGAAACTTGTAGACCAATTAAACCACTTACAGAATCGTCCCATCTATAACTTGCACCCAATCTAAACTTTTCATTAAACATAAAGTTTGCTGATAAGTCTAAAATTAACGGAGCACCCGAAACACTTTTTAATAAAAATGCTGGTTTAAATTTTATATTATCACTTATATTTCTAACCAATCCACCGATAAAAAACATATGTAAACGTTCTGTTGCAACTCCACCTTGAATATCGTCATAATGTTGATCTGCGAAAAAATTGGGAATAGAAAAACCTAAATAACTCTTTTCACTATAATAATACAATCCTGCACCTAAAGTTGGAAGTGTTCTATTGATATTTTCCTGAAAAAGAATATCTCCACTTGCTTGATGATTTCCTCTAGACCAATCAATATTCAATAACCTTAATCCTCCTTTAAGCCCTAATGATAACCTATGAGTTTTAGAAGTTTTTATTGAATATGAAAGATTAGCATCAAAATAAGTTTCCTTTGATGGTCCTAGCTTATCTTGAACAATAGAAATACCTAAACCTAAATTTCTACCTATCGGAGAATCAAAACTTAATGTTTGTGTTTCTGGTGCTCCTTCTAAACCTGCCCATTGAGATCTATGAATTGCTGTAATTGCAACATGACCTCTTGTACCCGCGTAAGCAGAATTTACCGACAATGTATTGTACATATACTGGGTAAACTGAGGATCTTGTTGTGCAAAAGCATTGCTTCCTAAAGCTAGCAAACACACTCCTATTATTGTTTTTAAATTTAATTTCATATAAAATTTTATTTTGAAGAAAGTTTAATCTGTCTTCTTTTTAATTTATTCTTTTAAATTACCTGTTAATATATATCCATCCTGAATTTACTCTAGAACCATCACCTAAATCTAATAGGTAATAATATGTTCCTACAGGTAACTCTTTATCTTTTGCAACTGTTGCTCTTCCATTTGAAATACCTTCAAAATTGTTTTGATAGTTTTTAGCTTCAAACACTATATTACCCCATCTATTATAGATATATAATGTATTGTTTGGATAATTATGTAAACCTTGAATCACAAAGAAATCACCATCTCCATCTCCGTTTGGAGATATTTCATTAAAGATTTCTAAATCGTTTTGAGTCTCTAACATTGTAATTGTTGGATCATCTGGATTTGCATCATTATTTACATCTATATCAGACGGATTACTTGGATCATCAGATATATCACTAACAATATTACCGTTACTGTCTTGCCCTTTAGCCGTTGCAGTATTTTCAACCATACCTGCTTGAAGGTCTGCAATTGTTAAGTTATATATAGCTGTAAATGTTGTACTATCAGTTGCTCCTACCAATAAATTAATTGGACCACCATTTACTGATACTAAATCATCAGTAATAGTAATTTCAAATAAGTTCACATTACCAGTATTTGTTACTGTAAATGAATAATGAATAGCATCTCCTTCATCAACAACATCATTATTATTAGCATCTACATATTCAGCTTCTTTTAATAATGAAATTCTTGCTATTTCAAATTCTGTTACTGTTGGATCATCACCTGCTCCTGTATCATCTGCTGGATTTGCACTATCTGAAATATCTGTTACTGGTTGCCCCATAGCATCTGTTCCACTAGCAATAGCAGAATTTACAAGTCTACCGTTTTCAATATCAGTTTGTGTCATTGTATAATTAGCAATAACAATACCTGTTTCATTAGGCTCTAAAGTTGATGGCACAACTGGTAAATTTGAAATACCGATAGTTGTATCGTCAATAATTACGTTATCTATAGTTACATTTCCTGTATTAGTTACCGTAAAAGTATAAGCGATTTCATCTCCTGCATCTGTTAAGTTATTACCATTAGTATCTATAACTTGTGCTCCTTTTACTAAAGATAAACTTGGCATTTCTGCAATTGAGAATACTACGGTATCATCATCAGCCACATCATTATCGAAAGGATCATTACCAATAGCAGTTGCTGTATTTGTTACATTTCCTGTATCAATATCATCCTGTGTTAAATTGTATGTTGCAGTAACATTACCTGTATCAGATGGTGTTAACACATCTACAACTCCTACAACTCCACCAAGTAATGGATCATTTACTACAATATCTGTAATAGTTACATTTCCATTGTTAGTTATTACGAAGTTATACTGTAATTGGTCTCCAAAATCAATATCTCCATTTCCATTTGTATCTAAATACACAAATGTTTTAGTTAAATTAATTACTGGATTTTGCTGTAAAAATACTTCTGTATCATTATCTGGTTCTCCATCTCCATCAGAATCTATTAATGGATCGTTAGCTGGATTTCCATCTGCATTAGAATCTACTCCACTTGTTGCATAGTCTCTATCATGAGATACATCTCTAACTTCATCACAATCTATTCCTACAGGATCTGCAACTATAAATGCAGTGTTTAAAACATGTCCATAGTCAATATCTGCCTGAGTAATTGTATAACTCTGTGTTGTAGTTAATGATTGCCCTACAAGAATTTCTTCAAATTCTCCAACAAATCCACCAAGTAATGCATCAAATATTTCTGCATTTAATAATGTAATATTACCAGTATTTACTGCTGTAAATTGGAAAGTAATAATATCACCTGGAACTGGATTTGAAACATCTCCTGAAAAAGAAATATCTTCTTTATATAAAACGATGTCTGGCATACAACCAAAGTCGATTATTGTTGGGTCATCTGGATTCCCATCTCCATTAGAATCTACATTTGAATTATTGTTTGGATCATCAGATATATCTGTTATTGGAGCACCGTTTGGAGCTTCACCTGTTACAGTTGCTGAATTTTCTACCATTCCTGCATCTATATCAGATTGTAATAATGTATATGTTGCATTATAAATCCAAACTTCTTCTAAGTCTAAAATTGAATCTGTATTGTCATCTCCAGAAACTGGACCAGAAATAATACCTCCTAATAATGGGTCATTTAAACTTACATCAGTAATAGTTGTATTACCTGTATTTGTCAAAGTAAAATTATAATCAATAGTATCACCAGCTTGCAAACCATCTCCTCCATCAACTAATACTCCTGTCTTATCCAAGTTCATACTTGCGTCTTGAGGAATGTATGTATTTGTTGCATCATCTCCTGCTCCAGTATCATCACCTGCATTTCCTGAGTCTGAGGCATCCATTATAGTTGCACCACTTGGATCCGTTCCACTTGTTTGTGCTTCGTTAGTCACAACTCCTGCATCAATATCTGCCTGCGTTAATACATAACTTGCTGTAAACTGTAAAATATCTCCTGGGTTTGCATCAAAAATAGCTGCATCGCCTCCTAAAGCTACTCCACCTCCTGTATAAACTGGTGTTGGTGTTGTTCCTGTTCCTGAGAAGGTTGTTTCTGTTACACTTATATCATTTACTGATGTGTTTCCTGTGTTCTCAACTGTATACGTATATGTAATAGTCTTCGTTGCTAAATCTAATGTTGAACTTTTTGTTAATGTCAACTCTGAACTTAATGGTAATAATGTTAATGTATCATCATCATCGTTTGGTCCATCATTCGCATTTCCTGAATCTGAATCATCACTTACTGAATTTCCGTTTGGATCTTCTCCTTCTGCTACGGCTTCATTGATTACTTGTCCTGCATTTACATCCGTTTGGGTAATCGTGTAACTTGCACTTAATGTCTGATTCGCCATTGGCGCTAAACTCACAATAGTTCCTACTAATGTTGGCGTTAAATTACTATCTGCTACATCAATACTGGTTACTGTTACATTTCCTGTATTGGTTACTACAAACGTATAGTTAATTTGATCACCTGGACTTACAACGCCGTCTCCGTTTGTGTCGGTATAAGAACTTGTTTTAACTAACTCTAATGCTGGTGTTGGTGCAATTGCTAAGTTGGTTGGATCATTGGTATCATCTGTATCTGCATCACTGTTTCCTGGTTGACCTTCGTCATCATTTGGATTCGTACTATCTGAGGTATCTGATACTCCTGTTCCACTTGGATCGGTTCCACTTGCTGTTGCAGTGTTTTCCACATTTCCTGCATTTACATCGGCTTGTGTAATTGTATATACTGATGTAATTACTCCTGTTTCTGTTGGTTGTAACGTTGCTGGTGTTACTACCGCATTGCTTAAGCCAATAGTTGCATCGGTTACCGTTACAGCTTCAATAGTAGTACTTCCTGTATTTTCTACTGTAAATGTATAGGTTACTTGATCGCCTGCTCCTACTAAACCATCGCCATTTGTATCGGTTAAAGGACTTACACCTTTGGTTAATGCGATACTGCTTGTGGTTGGTAATGGACTGTTGGTTGGATCATTATCAGCTCCTGTATCATCAGCTGCATTTCCTGAATCTGAAGCATCAGTTACTGGTGTTCCGCTTGCATCGGTTCCACTTGCTAAGGCTTCGTTACTAATTGTTCCTGCATTGATATCAGCTTGTGTAATCATGTAACTTGCTGTGAACGTAATTACATCTCCTGGAATCGCATCAAATGCATCTGCTTCTCCATCTAAATCTGCACCTCCTGTGCTATACATTGGTGTTGGTTCTGTTCCTGATCCTGTAAACGTTGTTTCAGCTACTGTTACATCATTCACCGTTACGTTTCCTGTGTTTTCTACAGTATAAACATAGTTGATTACATCATTGGTATCTAATCCCGTTGGCGCATTATCAACATACGTACTTGTTTTTATTAAAGTCAATTCTGGACTTGCTGGAATTGCTGTTGCTGTTGCATCATCTCCTGCTCCAGTATCATCACCTGCATTTCCTGAGTCTGAGGCATCCATTATAGTTGCACCACTTGGATCCGTTCCACTTGTTTGTGCTTCGTTAGTCACAACTCCTGCATCAATATCTGCCTGCGTTAATACATAACTTGCTGTAAACTGTAAAATATCTCCTGGGTTTGCATCAAAAATAGCTGCATCGCCTCCTAAAGCTACTCCACCTCCTGTATAAACTGGTGTTGGTGTTGTTCCTGTTCCTGAGAAGGTTGTTTCTGTTACACTTATATCATTTACTGATGTGTTTCCTGTGTTCTCAACTGTATACGTATATGTAATAGTCTTCGTTGCTAAATCTAATGTTGAACTTTTTGTTAATGTCAACTCTGAACTTAATGGTAATAATGTTAATGTATCATCATCATCGTTTGGTCCATCATTCGCATTTCCTGAATCTGAATCATCACTTACTGAATTTCCGTTTGGATCTTCTCCTTCTGCTACGGCTTCATTGATTACTTGTCCTGCATTTACATCCGTTTGGGTAATCGTGTAACTTGCACTTAATGTCTGATTCGCCATTGGCGCTAAACTCACAATAGTTCCTACTAATGTTGGCGTTAAATTACTATCTGCTACATCAATACTGGTTACTGTTACATTTCCTGTATTGGTTACTACAAACGTATAGTTAATTTGATCACCTGGACTTACAACGCCGTCTCCGTTTGTGTCGGTATAAGAACTTGTTTTAACTAACTCTAATGCTGGTGTTGGTGCAATTGCTAAGTTGGTTGGATCATTGGTATCATCTGTATCTGCATCACTGTTTCCTGGTTGACCTTCGTCATCATTTGGATTCGTACTATCTGAGGTATCTGATACTCCTGTTCCACTTGGATCGGTTCCACTTGCTGTTGCAGTGTTTTCCACATTTCCTGCATTTACATCGGCTTGTGTAATTGTATATACTGATGTAATTACTCCTGTTTCTGTTGGTTGTAACGTTGCTGGTGTTACTACCGCATTGCTTAAGCCAATAGTTGCATCGGTTACCGTTACAGCTTCAATAGTAGTACTTCCTGTATTTTCTACTGTAAATGTATAGGTTACTTGATCGCCTGCTCCTACTAAACCATCGCCATTTGTATCGGTTAAAGGACTTACACCTTTGGTTAATGCGATACTGCTTGTGGTTGGTAATGGACTGTTGGTTGGATCATTATCAGCTCCTGTATCATCAGCTGCATTTCCTGAATCTGAAGCATCAGTTACTGGTGTTCCGCTTGCATCGGTTCCACTTGCTAAGGCTTCGTTACTAATTGTTCCTGCATTGATATCAGCTTGTGTAATCATGTAACTTGCTGTGAACGTAATTACATCTCCTGGAATCGCATCAAATGCATCTGCTTCTCCATCTAAATCTGCACCTCCTGTGCTATACATTGGTGTTGGTTCTGTTCCTGATCCTGTAAACGTTGTTTCAGCTACTGTTACATCATTCACCGTTACGTTTCCTGTGTTTTCTACAGTATAAACATAGTTGATTACATCATTGGTATCTAATCCCGTTGGCGCATTATCAACATACGTACTTGTTTTTATTAAAGTCAATTCTGGACTTGCTGGAATTGCTGTTGCTGTTGCATCATCTCCTGCTCCTGTATCATCACCTGCATTTCCTGAATCTGAAGCATCCATTATAGTTGCTCCACTTGGATCCGTTCCACTTGTTTGTGCTTCGTTGGTTACAACTCCTGCATCAATATCGGCTTGTGTTAATACATAACTTGCTGTAAACTGTAAAACGTCTCCTGGGTTTGCATCAAAAATAGTTGCATCGCCTCCTAAAGCTACTCCACCTCCTGTATAAACTGGTGTTGGTGTAGTTCCTGTTCCTGAGAACGTTGTTTCTGTTACACTTATATCATTTATTGATGTGTTTCCTGTGTTCTCAACTGTATACGTATATGTAATAGTCTTCGTTGCTAAATCTAATGTTGAACTTTTTGTTAATGTCAACTCTGAACTTAATGGTAATAATGTTAATGTATCATCATCATCGTTTGGTCCATCATTCGCATTTCCTGAATCTGAATCATCACTTACTGAATTTCCGTTTGGATCTTCTCCTTCTGCTACGGCTTCATTGATTACTTGTCCTGCATTTACATCCGTTTGGGTAATCGTGTAACTTGCACTTAATGTCTGATTCGCCATTGGCGCTAAACTCACAATAGTTCCTACTAATGTTGGCGTTAAATTACTATCTGCTACATCAATACTGGTTACTGTTACATTTCCTGTATTGGTTACTACAAACGTATAGTTAATTTGATCACCTGGACTTACAACGCCGTCTCCGTTTGTGTCGGTATAAGAACTTGTTTTAACTAACTCTAATGCTGGTGTTGGTGCAATTGCTAAGTTGGTTGGATCATTGGTATCATCTGTATCTGCATCACTGTTTCCTGGTTGACCTTCGTCATCATTTGGATTCGTACTATCTGAGGTATCTGATACTCCTGTTCCACTTGGATCGGTTCCACTTGCTGTTGCAGTGTTTTCCACATTTCCTGCATTTACATCGGCTTGTGTAATTGTATATACTGATGTAATTACTCCTGTTTCTGTTGGTTGTAACGTTGCTGGTGTTACTACCGCATTGCTTAAGCCAATAGTTGCATCGGTTACCGTTACAGCTTCAATAGTAGTACTTCCTGTATTTTCTACTGTAAATGTATAGGTTACTTGATCGCCTGCTCCTACTAAACCATCGCCATTTGTATCGGTTAAAGGACTTACACCTTTGGTTAATGCGATACTGCTTGTGGTTGGTAATGGACTGTTGGTTGGATCATTATCAGCTCCTGTATCATCAGCTGCATTTCCTGAATCTGAAGCATCAGTTACTGGTGTTCCGCTTGCATCGGTTCCACTTGCTAAGGCTTCGTTACTAATTGTTCCTGCATTGATATCAGCTTGTGTAATCATGTAACTTGCTGTGAACGTAATTACATCTCCTGGAATCGCATCAAATGCATCTGCTTCTCCATCTAAATCTGCACCTCCTGTGCTATACATTGGTGTTGGTTCTGTTCCTGATCCTGTAAACGTTGTTTCAGCTACTGTTACATCATTCACCGTTACGTTTCCTGTGTTTTCTACAGTATAAACATAGTTGATTACATCATTGGTATCTAATCCCGTTGGCGCATTATCAACATACGTACTTGTTTTTATTAAAGTCAATTCTGGACTTGCTGGAATTGCTGTTGCTGTTGCATCATCTCCTGCTCCAGTATCATCACCTGCATTTCCTGAGTCTGAGGCATCCATTATAGTTGCACCACTTGGATCCGTTCCACTTGTTTGTGCTTCGTTAGTCACAACTCCTGCATCAATATCTGCCTGCGTTAATACATAACTTGCTGTAAACTGTAAAATATCTCCTGGGTTTGCATCAAAAATAGCTGCATCGCCTCCTAAAGCTACTCCACCTCCTGTATAAACTGGTGTTGGTGTTGTTCCTGTTCCTGAGAAGGTTGTTTCTGTTACACTTATATCATTTACTGATGTGTTTCCTGTGTTCTCAACTGTATACGTATATGTAATAGTCTTCGTTGCTAAATCTAATGTTGAACTTTTTGTTAATGTCAACTCTGAACTTAATGGTAATAATGTTAATGTATCATCATCATCGTTTGGTCCATCATTCGCATTTCCTGAATCTGAATCATCACTTACTGAATTTCCGTTTGGATCTTCTCCTTCTGCTACGGCTTCATTGATTACTTGTCCTGCATTTACATCCGTTTGGGTAATCGTGTAACTTGCACTTAATGTCTGATTCGCCATTGGCGCTAAACTCACAATAGTTCCTACTAATGTTGGCGTTAAATTACTATCTGCTACATCAATACTGGTTACTGTTACATTTCCTGTATTGGTTACTACAAACGTATAGTTAATTTGATCACCTGGACTTACAACGCCGTCTCCGTTTGTGTCGGTATAAGAACTTGTTTTAACTAACTCTAATGCTGGTGTTGGTGCAATTGCTAAGTTGGTTGGATCATTGGTATCATCTGTATCTGCATCACTGTTTCCTGGTTGACCTTCGTCATCATTTGGATTCGTACTATCTGAGGTATCTGATACTCCTGTTCCACTTGGATCGGTTCCACTTGCTGTTGCAGTGTTTTCCACATTTCCTGCATTTACATCGGCTTGTGTAATTGTATATACTGATGTAATTACTCCTGTTTCTGTTGGTTGTAACGTTGCTGGTGTTACTACCGCATTGCTTAAGCCAATAGTTGCATCGGTTACCGTTACAGCTTCAATAGTAGTACTTCCTGTATTTTCTACTGTAAATGTATAGGTTACTTGATCGCCTGCTCCTACTAAACCATCGCCATTTGTATCGGTTAAAGGACTTACACCTTTGGTTAATGCGATACTGCTTGTGGTTGGTAATGGACTGTTGGTTGGATCATTATCAGCTCCTGTATCATCAGCTGCATTTCCTGAATCTGAAGCATCAGTTACTGGTGTTCCGCTTGCATCGGTTCCACTTGCTAAGGCTTCGTTACTAATTGTTCCTGCATTGATATCAGCTTGTGTAATCATGTAACTTGCTGTGAACGTAATTACATCTCCTGGAATCGCATCAAATGCATCTGCTTCTCCATCTAAATCTGCACCTCCTGTGCTATACATTGGTGTTGGTTCTGTTCCTGATCCTGTAAACGTTGTTTCAGCTACTGTTACATCATTCACCGTTACGTTTCCTGTGTTTTCTACAGTATAAACATAGTTGATTACATCATTGGTATCTAATCCCGTTGGCGCATTATCAACATACGTACTTGTTTTTATTAAAGTCAATTCTGGACTTGCTGGAATTGCTGTTGCTGTTGCATCATCTCCTGCTCCAGTATCATCACCTGCATTTCCTGAGTCTGAGGCATCCATTATAGTTGCACCACTTGGATCCGTTCCACTTGTTTGTGCTTCGTTAGTCACAACTCCTGCATCAATATCTGCCTGCGTTAATACATAACTTGCTGTAAACTGTAAAATATCTCCTGGGTTTGCATCAAAAATAGCTGCATCGCCTCCTAAAGCTACTCCACCTCCTGTATAAACTGGTGTTGGTGTTGTTCCTGTTCCTGAGAAGGTTGTTTCTGTTACACTTATATCATTTACTGATGTGTTTCCTGTGTTCTCAACTGTATACGTATATGTAATAGTCTTCGTTGCTAAATCTAATGTTGAACTTTTTGTTAATGTCAACTCTGAACTTAATGGTAATAATGTTAATGTATCATCATCATCGTTTGGTCCATCATTCGCATTTCCTGAATCTGAATCATCACTTACTGAATTTCCGTTTGGATCTTCTCCTTCTGCTACGGCTTCATTGATTACTTGTCCTGCATTTACATCCGTTTGGGTAATCGTGTAACTTGCACTTAATGTCTGATTCGCCATTGGCGCTAAACTCACAATAGTTCCTACTAATGTTGGCGTTAAATTACTATCTGCTACATCAATACTGGTTACTGTTACATTTCCTGTATTGGTTACTACAAACGTATAGTTAATTTGATCACCTGGACTTACAACGCCGTCTCCGTTTGTGTCGGTATAAGAACTTGTTTTAACTAACTCTAATGCTGGTGTTGGTGCAATTGCTAAGTTGGTTGGATCATTGGTATCATCTGTATCTGCATCACTGTTTCCTGGTTGACCTTCGTCATCATTTGGATTCGTACTATCTGAGGTATCTGATACTCCTGTTCCACTTGGATCGGTTCCACTTGCTGTTGCAGTGTTTTCCACATTTCCTGCATTTACATCGGCTTGTGTAATTGTATATACTGATGTAATTACTCCTGTTTCTGTTGGTTGTAACGTTGCTGGTGTTACTACCGCATTGCTTAAGCCAATAGTTGCATCGGTTACCGTTACAGCTTCAATAGTAGTACTTCCTGTATTTTCTACTGTAAATGTATAGGTTACTTGATCGCCTGCTCCTACTAAACCATCGCCATTTGTATCGGTTAAAGGACTTACACCTTTGGTTAATGCGATACTGCTTGTGGTTGGTAATGGACTGTTGGTTGGATCATTATCAGCTCCTGTATCATCAGCTGCATTTCCTGAATCTGAAGCATCAGTTACTGGTGTTCCGCTTGCATCGGTTCCACTTGCTAAGGCTTCGTTACTAATTGTTCCTGCATTGATATCAGCTTGTGTAATCATGTAACTTGCTGTGAACGTAATTACATCTCCTGGAATCGCATCAAATGCATCTGCTTCTCCATCTAAATCTGCACCTCCTGTGCTATACATTGGTGTTGGTTCTGTTCCTGATCCTGTAAACGTTGTTTCAGCTACTGTTACATCATTCACCGTTACGTTTCCTGTGTTTTCTACAGTATAAACATAGTTGATTACATCATTGGTATCTAATCCCGTTGGCGCATTATCAACATACGTACTTGTTTTTATTAAAGTCAATTCTGGACTTGCTGGAATTGCTGTTGCTGTTGCATCATCTCCTGCTCCTGTATCATCACCTGCATTTCCTGAATCTGAAGCATCCATTATAGTTGCTCCACTTGGATCCGTTCCACTTGTTTGTGCTTCGTTGGTTACAACTCCTGCATCAATATCGGCTTGTGTTAATACATAACTTGCTGTAAACTGTAAAACGTCTCCTGGGTTTGCATCAAAAATAGTTGCATCGCCTCCTAAAGCTACTCCACCTCCTGTATAAACTGGTGTTGGTGTAGTTCCTGTTCCTGAGAACGTTGTTTCTGTTACACTTATATCATTTATTGATGTATTTCCTGTGTTCTCAACTGTATACGTATATGTAATAGTCTTCGTTGCTAAATCTAATGTTGAACTTTTTGTTAATGTCAACTCTGAACTTAATGGTAATAATGTTAATGTATCATCATCATCGTTTGGTCCATCATTCGCATTTCCTGAATCTGAATCATCACTTACTGAATTTCCGTTTGGATCAGTTCCGATTGCAACTGCTTCGTTGATTACTTGTCCTGCATTTACATCCGTTTGCGTAATCGTATAACTTGCACTTAAGGTCTGATTCGCCATTGGTGCTAAACTCGCAATAGTTCCTACTAATGTTGGTGTTAAGTTACTATCTGTTACATCAATACTCGTTACTGTTACATTTCCTGTATTGGTTACTACAAACGTATAGTTAATTTGATCACCTGGACTTACAACGCCATCGCCATTTGTGTCGGCATAAGAACTTGTTTTAACCAATTCTAAAGATGGATCGCAAACTATAATTTCTGCAGTTGTAGAATTTATACAACCAGTAGTTGCGTCTACAAAAGTATACTCAATTGTATAAGTTTCTGCTGTTAAAACTGCTGGATCAAAAGTTGTATTTGCAGTACCATTAATTGTAATAACTGTTCCTGTTCCTCCAGAACTAAAAGCAGGAGTAACTATTGTTGTTAAGTCTAAAGCTGGTTCTCCTGCACAAACATAAATTGGAGCTGTTATAACTGGCGTTGGCAATGCATCAATTGTTAAATTCATAACGTCTGATACTACTGTTGAACAACTTCCAATTCCTGTTACTGTCTTTGTTAATTGAACTACTGATGCAGATTGATCTGCTGTTCCTAAACTATAAACTGGTGTTTCTGCCGTGGCATCATCAAAAGTTCCGTCTCCACTTGTTGTCCAAGTTACAGTACCTGACGTTGATGTTGCAACTGTGGTTGCTGTACTTAAATCAAAACTTCCGCCATCGGCACAAATTGATTCATCTGATCCGGCATTTACCTCTGGTGTTGGATCTATTGTTACCGTTATTGTTTCTGGATTTCCTACACAACCTCCTAAACATGTTGGTGTAACTACATAAGCTACCGTTAATGCTCCGCCTGTTGCGTTAGTAAAGGTGTCATTTGCTATTGCATTTGATGCTAATCCTGTTCCTGTTGTTGCGTTACTTCCACCTGCAACTAATCCCGAATCTGGTGTTACACTTACTAATTCCCATGTAGATGCTGCTACACTAGTCGGTAAAACATCTAAAGTTACCCCGATTGGCCCGTCACTACAAACAGTAGTATCCAATGCTGTTGAAACTACTGGTTCTGGGTTTACTGTAACAACTACATCAAACGGTGTACCTACACAACTATCTGGTGCTGCGCCTTCTGGTGTTACTGTATATGTTATCATTACTGGATCTGCTGTAACATTATTATAGGTGTCTGTAATATTTGCTGCACTTCCTGTAGTTCTTGCTCCTCCTGCTGGTACATTTCCGCCATCTGATGAAGCTACTGTATAAGTAAATGTACTTCCTGCTGATAATGATGATAAATCAAAATCTAATGCTTCGTCTGAACACACTACATCAGTTTGATTTGCGATACCATTTGGTGCTGCATTGATTGTTAATACAACTGGTGTTCTTGTTAAACTTGAACAACCATCTGTATTTGTTGATGCTGCATAATACGTAATCGTTCCTACTGAACTTAATGTTGGGGCACTTACTAAATTCCCTGCTGTTGCTGCATCATACCAAGTAATAGTAATACCTGCTAATGGCGCAACTGTTGTGCTAGCATCTAAAGTTTGTACTGGCTCCAATGCACACTCAGTAAGATCTCCTGAACTAACAGGTGCTACTGGAGCTGCATTTATAGTTAACGTTACTGCGGTTCTTGAACCTGAAATACATCCGGTTGCACTATTACTCGCTTCTGCATAATAAGTAACAGTCCCTACAGAGTCTAATGTTGCATTTGCTGGTAAAACTACGGTTCCTCCTGTTGCTGCATCATACCAAGTTAAAGTATCGCCATCTATTAAAGTAGCTGTTGCTGTTAAAGTCTGAATTGGTGATGCTTCACACTCTGTGATATCTCCGCCTGATGTTGGTGGCGTTGGTAAGGCATCAATTGTTAAGTTCATAACATCGGATACTACTGTTGAACAACTTCCAATTCCTGTTACTGTCTTTGTTAATTGAACTACTGATGCAGATTGATCTGCTGTTCCTAAACTATAAACTGGTGTTTCTGCGGTGGCATCATCAAAAGTTCCGTCTCCACTTGTTGTCCAAGTTACAGTCCCTGATGTTGATGTTGCAACTGTGGTTGCTGTACTTAAATCAAAACTTCCGCCATCGGCACAAATTGATTCATCTGATCCGGCATTTACCTCTGGTGTTGGATCTATTGTTACCGTTATTGTTTCTGGATTTCCTACACAACCTCCTAAACATGTTGGTGTAACTACATAAGCTACCGTTAATGCTCCGCCTGTTGCGTTAGTAAAGGTGTCATTTGCTATCGCATTTGATGGTAAGCCTGTTGCTGCTGTGGCGTTACTTCCACCTGCAACTAATCCCGAATCTGGTGTTACACTTACTAATTCCCATGTAGATGCTGCTACACTAGTCGGTAAAACATCTAAAGTTACCCCGATTGGCCCGTCACTACAAACAGTAGTATCCAATGCTGTTGAAACTACTGGTTCTGGGTTTACTGTAACAACTACATCAAACGGTGTACCTACACAACTATCTGGTGCTGCGCCTTCTGGTGTTACTGTATATGTTATCATTACTGGATCTGCTGTAACATTATTATAGGTGTCTGTAATATTTGCTGCACTTCCTGTAGTTCTTGCTCCTCCTGCTGGTACATTTCCGCCATCTGATGAAGCTACTGTATAAGTAAATGTACTTCCTGCTGATAATGCTGATAAATCAAAATCTAATGCTTCGTCTGAACACACTACATCAGTTTGATTTGCGATACCATTTGGTGCTGCATTGATTGTTAATACAACTGGTGTTCTTGTTAAACTTGAACAACCATCTGTATTTGTTGATGCTGCATAATACGTAATCGTTCCTACTGAACTTAATGTTGGGGCACTTACTAAATTCCCTGCTGTTGCTGCATCATACCAAGTAATAGTAATACCTGCTAATGGCGCAACTGTTGTGCTAGCATCTAAAGTTTGTACTGGCTCTAATGCACACTCAGTAAAATCTCCTGAACTAACAGGTGCTACTGGAGCTGCATTTATAGTTAACGTTACTGCGGTTCTTGAACCTGAAATACATCCGGTTGCATTGTTACTTGCTTCCGCGTAATAGGTTACCGTTCCTACTGAATCTAATATTGGTGTTGTAACTACAGCTCCACCCGTTGCTGCATCATACCATGTTAATGTATTGTTTCCTTCTACTAGGGTTGCTGTTGCTGTTAAGGTCTGAATTGGTGATGCTTCACACTCTGTGATATCTCCGCCTGATGTTGGTGGTGTTGGCAATGCATCAATTCTTAATACAAAATCTGAAACTACAGATGTTCCAGAACAACTACCCGTTCCAGTTACCGTTTTTGTTAAGGTTATAGTTCCTGCCGAGGCATCTGCAGGAGTTGGTGTATATGTTGGGTTTTCATTCGAAAGACTACTAAATACACCTGTACCACTTGTTGCCCAAGTTATTGTTCCGTTTGATGATGTTCCATCTGTAAAGGTGTACATTGCTCCTGTACATATGGATGCAAATGTTGTTGTTCCAACACTTGAAGTTGGCGCCGGACTTACTGTAACTGTAATAGTTTCAGTATCCCCTTCACAACCTGCAGTAGAAGTTGCTTGTACAACGTAAGCTACTGTTAAATCTCCAGTTGTTGTATTTGTAAACACATCATTTGCTATTGCATTTGATGGTAAACCTGTTGCGGTTGTAGCGTTAGAACCACCGGCAACCAAACCTGTTTGCGGAGTAATACTTATAATTCTCCAAGATGAAGCCGTGACACTTGTTGATGCTACATCTAGATTAACACCTACAACATTATCACTACATACTGTTGTATTTAATGTATTTGAAACAACGGGCTCTGGACTAACC
This sequence comes from Tenacibaculum todarodis, assembly GCF_001889045.1. Classification (NCBI taxonomy): domain Bacteria; kingdom Pseudomonadati; phylum Bacteroidota; class Flavobacteriia; order Flavobacteriales; family Flavobacteriaceae; genus Tenacibaculum; species Tenacibaculum todarodis. The sequence continues at coordinate 1,642,325 of NZ_CP018155.1, forward strand.
GTAACTGTTATATCAAAAACTTGACCTGAACATGCACCTGCACCACTACCAATAGTTACTGTATAAATAATTGTAACTGGAGCTGCAGTGTTATTTACATAAGTATCCGTAATATTTGCAGACATTTCCGTTGTACGATCTGAACCTGCTGGAACATTTAATTGATCTGATGACGATACTGTATACGTTGTAGGAAATGCTGATATACCTACATTTAATGCTTCATTTGAACAAACTTCTTCTGTTAAATTTGGAAAAGGAGGCTCTTCTAACCTTAAAACTACCTCTTCTCTCACCGGGTTTACACATGAAGTTCCTGGATCAGAAACCTCTGCAAAATATGATACAGAACCTGTACCAGTTTGAGTAGGACTTGCAACCTGTGCACCACCTGTTAAAGCATCATACCATGTTACAGTTGTATTAGGGTTTAATGTAATAGCATTATTAGCATCTAATGTTTGCCCACTTTCGCACTCAATTAAATCTTGAACACTTGCTAATTTTGGTTGTTGATTTATAGTTAACACAACATCAAAAGGAGTTCCAGGACAATTACCTGGAGCTGGTCCAATTGGAGTTACTGTATAAGTTAAATTAATTGGGTTTAAACTTTCATTTTTAAAAGTACCCGAAATTGTAGTTCCAGTTCCTGGAGCTGGAGCTGGTATTTCCCCTGGATTTGAAGAAACAGTTGTGTAACTAAAAGTTGTTCCATCTGAAACAGTTGTTAAATCTAATGAATAAGGATTATCAGAACAAACTGCTCCAACTGTATTTGTACCAACTGGGGAATCAAAAATTGTTAATGTAAAATCTGAAGTTGCAGGTGTACCTGAACAACTTCCTGTTCCGTTTACAGTTTTTGTTAAAGTTATTGTTCCAGCTGTAGCATCCGCAGCGCTTGGAGTATATGTAGGGTTTTCATTAGAGACGCTACTAAAGGTACCTGTTCCGCTTGTAGTCCATGCTACTGTTCCGTTTGATGATGTTCCATTTGTAAAAGTGTACACTGCATCCGGACATATAGAACCCTCAGTCTCTGTACCTACACTTGATGTTGGTGTCGCATCAACAGTTATTGTTACCGTATCACTTACGGCAACACAAGGAGCTGTTACATCTGTTGTTAAAGTTAATACATAAACTCCTGCTGCAGTAGCACTAAAGTTTACGCTATCTGGTGTTGCGGTAGCAGTTGCTGGAGTTACTGAACCTGCACTTCCTGGATTGGTTGTAACTGTCCAAATTCCTGTTGTTGCACCACCTCCAATACTTGACCCAGATAATTGATAGTTTCCAAAACCTTCACATAATGTGGTATTTGGACCAGCTTCAACTGTTGGCTCTTCACTTATATTTAATGTAAATTCCGAAGTTACTAGTGTACCTGAACAAGTACCAACTCCGTTCACTGTTTTTGTTAACGTTACCGTTACTGCTGAAACATCTGCTGTACTTGGTGTATATGTTGGATTTTCATCTGTTGCGTTACTAAATGCTCCTGTTCCACTTGTAGACCAAGAGACAGTTCCTCCTGACGACGTTCCATCAGAAAAAGTATACATCTCACTTGAACATATTGTTGCTTCCGTTTCTGTTCCAACATTTGATGTTGGAGCAGGGTTTATAGTCACAGTAATCGTTTCTGTTTCACCAGTACAACCTGAAGCAGATGTTGCTTCCACAACATAATCTACTGTTAAGTCTCCTGTTGTTGAATTTGTATACACATCATTTGCTATTGCATTCGAAGCCATTCCTGGTCCCGTAGCAACATTAGAACTTCCTGCAACTAGCCCAGCTTGAGGACTAACACTAATAATTCTCCAAGATGCAGCTGCAACACTTGTTGGTTGCACATCTAAAACCACGTCAATAGTGTTATCACTACAAACTGTTGTATTTAATGTACTTGAAACAACTGGCTCAGGACTAACTGTAACTGTTATATCAAAAACTTCTCCTGCACATGCAGAAACCCCTCCAATAGTTACAGTATAAATAATTGTAACTGGCGCTGCAGTAGTATTGACATAAGTATCCGTAATATTTGCAGTCATTTCAGTTGTACGATCTGCACCTGCAGGAACGTTTAATTGATCTGAAGATGAAACTGTATAGGTTGCTGGAAATGCAGATATTCCAATATTTAATGCTTCATTTGAACAAACTGCTTCTGTTAAATCTGGAAAAGGTGGTGATTCTAATCTTAAAACCACTTCTTCTCTAACTGGATTAACACAAGGAGTTGCTGTATCAAAAATTTCAGCAAAATATGAAGTTGAACCAACAGTACTATGAGTTGGACTTGTAACTAGAATACCTCCTGTTAAAGCATCATACCATCTTACACCTGTATTAGGGTTTAAAGTAATGGCGTCATTAGCGTCTAGTGTTTGCCCACTAAAACATTCTATTAAGTCTTGTACACTTGCTAATTTGGGTTGTTGATTTACAGTTACAATAACTTCAAAAGGATCTCCAGGACAATTATTTGGAGATGGACCTATTGGTGTTACTGTATACGTAAGGTTTACTGGGTTTAGACTTTCATTTTTAAAAGTACCAGAAATTGTAGTTCCAGTACCAGCTGCTGGAGAAGGGATTACTCCTGCATTTGATGAAACGGCTGTATAACTAAAATCTGTTCCATCTGACACTGTTGTTAAATCTAATGAAAATGGATCATCAGAACACACCGCTTCAGAAGTATCTGTTCCTACTGGTGAATCGAAAATTGTTAATGTTACATCTGATCTGGAAGCACTAACACAACCAAAAGAATTACCAACCTCAGCATAATACACAATAGTACCAACTGAATCTAATGTTGGGCTAGGTACTATATTACCTCCTGTTAAAGCATCATACCAAGTCGCACTTTCCCCTGGTTGTAACGGTAAAGCATCGTTAGCGTCTAATGTCTGTATTGGAAATTCTTCACACTCTTCAATTGAATACGTTGAAAAAGTTGGATTAGGTCTTACTTGAGCAGTAGCAGAATCTGAGAATGTATCGGTACATCTAGGTTCATCTATATAACTAACGGTAACACTCAACTCATAAGGACCTGGTGTATTACCTGCTGTTACAGTTACAGTTTCCTGATCCGTATTTGTTAAAGTAATATCCCCTGAAATAACATTCCAACTATACGCTAAGGGCAAATCTCCACTAGCATCTACAGTAATTGCAGCTGATTCCCCAACACATAAATCTGATGATGGTAGAGGTGAATTTATAGTAGGTTTTGAAAAAACATCCCAAGTGATACTTTCTATACGTGCACAATTTCCTGGAGCAGAACATGGGCCATCAGTTTCATTACCACTATTACCAGCAGTTCCTCCTTTTGACCTCAATTCTAAACTAACTACTCCATCTGCAGCTAAGGCACTTATATCATCTCCTAATAAATCTATAGTTACGGTACTTACTGTACCAGAACACTCACCTAATCTACTTGGAGGAATACCTCCAATTACTTCATTATTTTCATCAATTACAAGCACCCATTCTGTACCACTATTAAAATCTCCCTGCGTATTAATTACTGTTGTTGCGTTTGAACACGTTGTGGTTTCTCCAGGTGGTACTGTAAAATTAAAAAGAAAATCTGGCCCTTCAGTTCCTACCTGACAGTATTGAGCATCGGTTAAATTACCAGTAGTTGTTGCTTGATAATTAGTAGGGTTTGCATCTCCTGCTGCTGTTTCTGCAGTAACATCTATTGTTACAACAATTCCAGCATCCCCTGGATTATTTCCTGATGCAGGTATTGGATTGTAAAACTCATTTACAACAGCTTGCGTAATTGTAGCACAACCTGGTTTTGCTTGTATTTCTGCTAAAGTTTGTGTTTGAGCACTGACTGAAAAACACCCTAATATCAAAAAGAAAGCTGATATTAATGTTTTTTTAAGATTATTACTAATTCTTAAATTAATGTAAAATATTCTCATACAAGGGAGCGTTAAGTGATTTATTTAAACTAAAAATTACATCAAGTTCTTTGAACTAAAAACTTGAATTGAAATAAATGTAATTTTCTATGATATTAAAATTTAGACACAATTTCTAGGTAAATGTCACACGGACACTTAGTCGAATGCCTAGTTTTTAATTCAATTTCATAAAAAAAATGAGCATAAAAACTCAATTTAAAACAAATATAGACGGAATTTAAGAAAATTTTAAGAAATTATTAAGAAAATTAAGACTAGGGAGCAAAACTTAACATTGGCATAATAATAATAACTATTTAAAACAAGCAGATATTTATAATATTTTACTTCAATTTAAAACGCATCTCTACAGGTATATGATCAGAAGCTTCACCAAACTGTGTTAACACTTTTCCATTTACATACTCTATTGAATTCTTTGTGTAAAAAATGTAATCTATTCTTTCAATAGGATTTTTAGAATCGAATGTGTTTCCTGGGTTTTCAGTATTAAAAGCTGCATTACCAACATCTTCTAAAGCAAACATTTTTTGAATTATTGCTTCTTTGTCTCTGGCTCTTGAATTAAAATCACCCAATAAAATGGTTGGATATTCATTTTTATAAGAATTAAACAATTCTAAAACAGCATTAAACTGATTTACTCTTGTAGTTTTATCAAACGCTTCTAAATGCACATTTATAACTACAACCTCTTTATTTTCAATTATAATTTTAGTTATTTGAGCTAAACGTTCAATGTATAAAGCATCTCTATAAAACGGAGCATCTGCTACGCGTTCTAAAACTATACGTTTATATTCTTTTATAGGATATTTACTGATGATTGATTGCCCAGAATGCATTCTACCAAAGTGCATACTTGGTGGCCAATACGGAAAAGGCACATAAGTTTCATCCCAATTTGTACCTTCAGCAATATAGTTATAGCCTAATTTTGCAATTTCGTCTTGCTGATCTACATCATAAGATCTTGCTGCGGCATAATCTATTTCTTGAAACGCAATAATATCTGCATTTACTTTTTTAAATTCGGTAGTTACAATTTCTAAATTTTTATCAAACAGCTCTTTTGGTTTTGCAACTGCTCTGTTATTTGTCATTCCGCTTAAATAACCAATATTATAGGTTACAATACTATAAACGCTATCGTTATCTGTAATTGTTGGATATTCTTTTGTAATTAATTTTTCATACTGGTTTTCTTCCATGGTTGGAGAAGATGCCCAAACAAAAAACAATGCAAAAGCAATTAATAATAAAAAAACAAATAAACTTAGTGTTTTAAAAAAGCGTTTCATTTAAGATGGTTTTTAGTGAATTCCTCTACTACTTTAGTAATAGATGTATTTATATTTTCTGGATTTGTATTATAGGCTAAATCTACGGATTTTTTATCAGGAAATTGTTCTATCATAATTGTTGATGATGGAAAAGCAAATTCTACCCCTAATGCTTTTGCTAATTTTACAATTGCTATATGGAATTTATGCTTTGAAGATTGCTCAACACCCCATTCTAAAGATTTAAAATACACATTTACTAAAATTAGCAATGCCGAATCTCCAAAACCATTAAACTCAACATTATAAGATTCTGATCTTGTTTCTGGATGCGCAATAATAATTTCTCTTACACCTTTAACAAAGGCTTCAATTAATTCTGGCGGAGTATCGTAACGAATACCCAATTGCGTATTGTAACGTCTAAATAAACGCAAACCTTTATTATTAATAGTGATTTCTGCTAATTTGCTATTCGGAATTTGATAGATTGATGTGTCTACTCCTCTAATTCTGGTTGATCTAAAACCAACCTCTTCTACTTCACCAGAAATACTATCTGCCTCAACCCAATCTCCGATATGAAACGGCTTATCTAAAAAGATCATAACCGTTCCTATTAAATTTTTAACCGTGTCTTGAGAGGCTAATGCTAACGCCAAACCACCAATTGAAACTCCAGCTATTACCGCAGTTGTGTCTATTCCTAATAAAGTTAATAATTTTAAGAAACCTAAAAAGAGCACAATTCCTGTTAAAAATTTATGCAAAATTGGCACTAATTGATCATCTAATCTTCCGTGTGTTCTTTCTGTAAATTCAGAATAGATTCTCATTACAACTTTCACCAATTTTAAGAACACATAAATCCAAAAAACTGTTGCTGCAATATTTAAAATTAAGAAAACCCATTTATTTACATGTAAGCCAAATTTTAAAGACGGAAAAATAGTTTCTATAAACCATATACCAACCAACAAACTAATTGGATGCGCTAACTTTTTTAAAAATGAATTTATTTCTGCATTCTTACTATGTGTTATCCTGTATTGAACTTTTCTTAAAATGAAATACGAAATCCATTTACAGATAAAATAAATTACAAAGGCAATTCCAAATAAAATAAGACTCATTAGTATTTGCCACAATTCTATGCCAAATAGTTTTTTATGACCAGCATCTGGAACAAAGTCTTGAATTTTTCTAACATACCAAGGATAAACCTCATTATAAAGTGCATCTATATTTTGTATTGTTTCTTCTGAATAATGCCAATTTTTATCCGTTTTTTCAACCGAAATTAATGGCATTCTGTTTGGAAACAAAACATATTTATAAGATTTCACATAACCAATAGTATCGTTATAATTTGGGTTTGTTGGTATTTTACTAAAATCCACAAACAAACCTTTTCCATCTAAAACTTGTTTTATCCTTTTCGCTTTTTTTATAGCCAAATCTTCTGGCAAACCATTAATAGTCTTTGCCGCTTTCTTAGGAAAATAACTATCCGACTGCAAAAAATACAAATGTGTGTAAATTGTAGCATTAGGATTGGAAAGATTTACTTTCTCAGTATTTTGAGCAAAAGTAAATGTAGTTATTGATAGGAATATAAATAATAAGTTTCTCATTAGAGTACGATTTTCTATAGCTGGAAGATTGTTAATCATCTGTTAAAGTAAAAACCAAAGTTAAACCTTTTTAAAATCTGACGGTCTTAGATATGTAAATAATTTATAAACTTAAAATAATAAAGATGAAACAAATAGTAACAATAGTAGCATTATTGTTTGCTGTAACTTTTACTGCACAAGCACAGAAAAAACAAAAACGTGGAGATTTTGAAAAATTAACCGTTGCACAACAGGCCGATTTAAAACTTAAGAAAATGACTTTAGCTTTAGATTTAACAGCAAGCCAACAAACTCAAATGAAGTCACTTATTACAGAGCAAATTTCTGAAAGAAAAGCAATGTTTGAGAAGCGTAAAGCAATGAAAGAAAGCGGAGAAAAACGTAAAAAACTTTCTGCCGACGAACGCTACGCTATGCAAAGTAAAAAATTAGACAAGCAAATTGCAATGAAAAGCAAGATGAAAAATATTTTAAACGATGAGCAATTTGCCAAGTTTGAAAAGAAGTTTGCAAAGCAAAAAGGAAAAATGAAAAGAAAGATGAATAAGAAGCGTAAAGGCAAAAAAGAAAATAGAAAATAAATTAGTTTAGTTGATTAGTTTTTTGATTGAAAAACTCGGTTTCGGTAAAAGGAAATCGAGTTTTTTTGTTTCTTAAATCCTACTTTAACTTAACGTAAATTATTAACTTTGTTATTGTAATTATCCTAATAATTGAAACTTTGAATAAAGACGAAATAATAACATTTTTTGAAAGAGATTTAAACAGATTAACTGCTGAATTAGAACTTTACAAAAAGGAAGAAAATATGTGGTTAACAGAAAAACATATTTCTAATTCTGCTGGAAATTTAACGCTTCATATTATTGGAAATCTACACACTTTTATTGGAAAAGAAATTGGTAAAACAAATTATGTAAGAAATAGACCGCTAGAATTTAATCAAAAAAATGTTTCAAGATTAGTGTTAATTGAAAGCATAAAAAATACTTTAAAAATGATTAAAAAAGCACTTTCTCCTTTATCGGAAGAGGATTTAAAGAAAGACTACACGCTTTTAAAGTTTTCTAAAACTGAATCCGTTGAGTATTTACTGGTTCATTTAACCACACATTTAACGTATCATCTTGGGCAAATAAATTACCACAGAAGACTAATAGACAAATAAACGCCATAAACAAACAAATACGCCTGCGTTAGGGATTGAAGCACTTGTTTGAGCTCTTTTTTTATTTTTCTTAAAAAAAAGCGAGTGCGGAAAGCCTGACCTTTAGGTAACGCCCAACTATTCTTTAAACCAACTCGAATATTTTACGTAATTATTAGCAATTCTATCAATTTCTCCTGAGATTAATTCTTGCGAAATGTCTTTAACTTTCTTGGCAGGAACGCCCGCATAAATGCTTCCGCTTTTAACGTGTGTGTTTTTTGTAACTACAGCTCCAGCAGCAATAATTGAGTTAGATTCCACCACACAATCGTCCATAATTATGCTACCCATGCCAACCAAAACATTGTCTTGAATTGTGCAACCGTGTACAATGGCATTGTGCCCAATAGAGACATTATTGCCAATTGTTGTGGGCGATTTTTGATAGGTTGCGTGAATTACTGCGCCATCTTGGATATTGACTTTATTACCCATTTTAATAAAATGTACATCGCCTCTTATTACTGCATTAAACCAAATTGAACATTCTTGTCCCATTTGTACATCACCAACAATGGTAGCGTTTTCTGCAACATAAGTTCCTTCTGGTATTTGTGGATGTTTTCCGTTTACGGGTTTTATTATTGGCATATTAATTTATTTATCAATTGAAGTAAATTTAACTTTTTCTTTTTCTATAGTAACAATAAAGTAATCGTCAAATGGAATTCCATTAGTAAAGTAACCAAAAGCATAACTTTTTCTCTCATCATTAATTTTATACTGTAAAACATAAGCACCGTCTCCTTTAGAAACCTTATTCATATTTACAATATACTTTTTGGTTTCTCCAGATTTTAAGCTAATAAAGTTACTATAGTTAGGTTGAATTATTAAGGAATCTAAAACAGAATTGGAATTATTTTTAATTTCAAACATTACATTTTCTTTGTAAAATTTGCAAGAAACAAAGAAAGAAAATATTAATACTAAAATTATTTTTCTCATACTATTTAAAATAAGATAACAAATTAGCTTTTTTTGAGGCAGAAACCAAAATTTCTTTTCCGTTAGAAACTATTACACTTCCACCCTTTCCTTTTTTGTATTTAGTAATTGCATTTACGTTTACCAAATACGATTTATGTATTCTTGCAAAGGTGTATTCTTTTAAAATATCTTCGAAATACTTCAGCGTTTTACTGACCAACTTTTTGGAATTTGCTAAATGAATTTCGGTATAATTATCATCTGCTTTACAAAAAACAATATCGTTTATATCTAAAACTTCAAAGCCGTCTTGTTGTGGAATTGTAATTTTTCCTGAAGCTGAATTTGTAGTTGGTGTTAAAACTTGATGCTGTAATTGATTCTCTTTTTCTTTAATTTCTGTGACAATATTTACAGCTTTAATAAGCTCATCTATAGAAATTGGTTTTAGCAAATAATAACTTGCATGGTTGTTTAAGGCTTCAATTGCATAATGATCATAAGCGGTTACAAAAACTGTTTCAAAGGTTCTGTCTGCTACTTTTTCTAACAAATCGAACGCATTACCAAACGGCATTTCTACGTCTAGAAAAACTAAATCAAGTTCGTGTTTTTGAATTAACTTATACGCATCTTCTATGTTACTTGCTTCACCCAACAATGTTACATTTGGGCAGTATTTACCTAAATAATTACGGAGAATATCTCTGCTTATTTGTTCGTCTTCTACAATTATTGCTTTTAGTTTCATGTTTAATTTTTTGAAGCTATTTCCTGCTTTCCGTTATATCTTTTTTTATGAAAAATAAAAAAAGGATATCACTTCAATCAGGGCTAAACTTGTTTGCTTACTTCTTTTATTTCTTTAAAAAAACGTCCACTTTTGTTCCGCTTCCGTCTGCTGAAACATCAGTAATTGTTACAGAAATTTTTTCTTTGTACATATCGTTTAAAATGGCAATTCTATTTTTAATTGTACTCATTCCTTTCGATTTTTGCTTCAACTGATTTTTAGTTTTCAATGCCTGCGATTGCTTTCTTCCAATACCATTATCTTCAATTGAAACCTGAAGCGTTTCAGCATCTTTTTGAATTATAGAAATGGATAAGTTTCCTTTTTCTTTTCGGTAACGCAAACCATGCCAAATAGCATTTTCAATATACGGTTGCAATAACATTGGCGGAATAGAAAATTGGTCTAAATCAATATTTTTAGCTACGTTTATTTGATAATCGAACTTATCTTTAAATCTATTATGCTCTAATTTCACATACAATTCTAACAATTCAATTTCTTTTGTAAACGGTATAAAATCTTCGTCAGAATTTTCTAAAACCGAACGCATTAAAACTGAAAATTCAGATAAATATCGGTTTGCATTTCGCTCGTCATTTACCGCAATAAAACTGTTTACTGAGTTTAAAGCATTAAAAATAAAATGCGGATTCATTTGAGAACGCATCGATTTTAATGCCAACAAATTGTTAGCTAATTTTTGTTGTTTTGTGGTTCTAAACATAAAATACGCTAACAAACTCATCAATAAAAAACCTGCAATTAAAGAGTAAATTATGTATTGTTGTCGTTTATTACTTTCTTGCGTAAGCTGCTGATCTTTATACGCTAAACTAATTTTGCTATTATTTAATTCCTTGTCTTTTTCGAGGCTTGAAATCCTATTTTGATTGTCAGAAATTTTCTTAGAAAAACGTTTTGTTTGTTGAATCTCCTGTTGCTTTCTCACATAATCTTCATCTACCAACTTTACATATTCTTTGTAATTTTTTAATGCTTCTGCATCGTTTCCAACGGTTGCAAAAGCTTCAGAAATTCTACGTGTTGCATCTTTTTCAACTTCAAAATCGCCTTCTTTTTTTGCCTCGCTTTTACTCTTTTTAAAATAACTAATTGCCTTAGGATATTCTTCTTTTAACAAATAAGCATTCCCAATTTTATAGTTTATTTTTTGCGTGTTTATTGAGTCTTTATTTATAGCAATTGGAGTCTCCAACTCTAAATCTTCAATCTCTTCAGCTTCCTCTAACGTTTGTTGACGGAGTTTAATTTCATCGTCATATCTACTAGATTTATTGTAATAATCTGCTACTCTTTCTTGCTCTTTTAAAGAACGTTTTTTGTTTTCTTTAGACGCTAAATCTAAAGAGTTTTTAAACAACGTTTCTGCCTCTATTGCATTACCAAGATTTGCAGAAACTTCCGCTAATTTTGAATTTAAGTCCGTAATTTTTGGTGTTACTAAATTTTTCTTAGCAACATTTAACGCTGTTTGATAATGTGTTTTTGCAAGGTTAAATTTCTGCTGCGCCAAATAGACATCTCCTAAACCTTCATTTACCACAATTACCTGATAACTAGTCAACTTATTACTTAAAAGTGTTTTATAATTTTGCTCGCTATCATTATATTTTTTAAATAAAAACTTGTTTTTAGCCAACTGTAAACGCGTATCTACCTTATCAGTTAAACGAAGTGAAATAGTATAGTTTTCTATTGCTAAATCGTATTGTTTCCAATAAGAATATACATCTCCTAATGTTTTATACGCTACTGAATTATTGTCTTTTGACGCGTTATTTTTTAATGCTTCCGTTATAAAAGATAAACTTTTATCAATGTCTTTTTTCTTGTAGAAATTAGCTGAATCTAAAAAATGAGTTTGATTTACTACGCTGGACTTTGATACATATTTAGATTTTCTTTTCCGAGGAAAACCTTCAACCAAAATCTTAACATCTTCATCTGATTTTATCGTGTAATGAACCGTATCAAAATCAGGATGACTAACTATTAACTCATCATTTACATTAGCTTTCACTTTATAAACTCCATTAAAATCGGCAAATGAAGTAACAAAACCATTTACCTGAACCTCGGCATCTTTTATGGCATTATTATATTCTTTATCTACTACCCTTACTTTAACTATAAAGGATTTTGGATTTGAAACTGCTTCATTCTCTTGTGAAAACACAGAAAAAACAACTCCAAAAAGGAATATAAAAAGTATGTTAATTTGTTTGTTCATTAGTATCTTTTATTCTCTTTACTTCTAAAAATATTTAAACATCTTTGAAAAAAATTAGGTTTTTCTGCAACAGCAATCATTCCTACAGTTACAACTTCCCCTAAAATACTATCATCTTCTTCCATTAGAATTACAAGTGGCTTTTTAATTGATAAAATATCAATTTCTTGAGTCATAAAACCTACATAAGAAATAACTAAGATATGAGACTTTCTTTTTTTATTGGGTATTTCTATAGAAAAATTTCCATCAAAATCTGTTTCTGCTCCAATTGTTGTTCCTTTTAACATAATTGTTGCTCCAGGTAAAGGACCTGTAACATCACTAATTTTTCCTTTTATTGAAATACTATCTGTCTTAACTTCTTTATCTACAAAAACAGCCTCAATAGTTGGATCTACTTTTTTAAAATGATGACTTTCAACCTTATTTACTTTATCTTGAGACAATATTGGCTCAGCAGTAGAAATCATAGACATTAATGCGAAACTTGCAGCTACTTTAGATAAACTTTTATTTTGTGGAGTTTCGATTTCTCTTTCTAATTGAGAGTTTTTAAAACGACCGCATAAATTTTTACTTTCTGAAACTATACGTGTTATTTTAGCATCTGTAAGTTTTGTAAAATCTACCACTTCTTTATTACAACTTTTACAAAATTTTCCTTTTTGAACAGGACTCATTTTAGCCCAGTTTTCGTGACATGGTTTCGGAATAGATAATTGATATTTCATAATAATTTGTTTTAATTTCTTGGTAAACTTAATCACAAAAAACCAACCAAAAAAACCACAAAACCTAATATATAGTTGATAAAATGGCTAAAAAACCATGTTTACTCAATTCTTATTCTCGTTCACTCATTCAAAAGTACACTTCACTCATTCTGGTTTTTTTAAGAAGAAAGTTGGCAGTAGTTTTATACCATCAAACAACAAACATTATGAAAAAAATTGCATTTATTATAACACTTATTATTTCAACTTCATTAATAGCGCAAACTGTAAAGCCTTTTGAAAAGCCATACATAGAAGTTACCGGAAAAGCGGAAAAAGAAATTGTTCCAGATGAAATTTACATCGATATCTGTTTAGAGGAACGAATGGAAAAGGGAAAGAAAATAACAATTGAACAACAAGAAAGCGAATTAAAAACAGCGCTCAAAAATGCAGGTATTCCAATTGAAAATCTTTCAATTGGAGACATAAACGCTGTGATTGTTAAAACTGGTTGGTGGAGAAAAAATGTGCTATCTAAAGCTAATTATGAATTAAAAGTAAACGGCGCTCTTCAACTAAAAAAAGTGTTCGAAGCTATTGAAAAACTAAAAATCACAAACGCATACATAAACAGAGCAACACATTCTAAAATTGAAGAAATAAGGAGAGAAATTAGAATAAAAGCAATTAAACAGGCAAAATTGAAAGCAGATGATTTATTAACTGCCATTGGTGAAAAAACAGGAAAACCTATTGTTATAAATGATCTTACTAACAAACAGCAACAAAATTATGTGTTAGCAAACCATTCAAATCGTTCGATAAACAAAATTTCTTCTTATGAAATAGAAGAGCAATCTTACAAAAAAAGAAGCGCTGTTCAATTTCAAAAAATAAAAATAACAGCAACTTTTTATGTAAAGTTTGAAATTAAATAATACCACAAACCAAACTCAATTAATTGTATCATTTAAAACAAAATATTATGAAAACATCAGTAAAAACGTTCGTCCTTTCATTCCTTTTCTTAGGATTAATTTCTTGCGGAAACGCAAATGCTTCAGAGAAACATCCGAAGAAAAAAAACACCATTAAAGTTGCTTTATTACTCGATACAAGCGGAAGCATGAGCGGATTAATAAACCAAGCAAAAGCACAATTATGGGAAATTGTAAACGAACTTTCGTATGCAAAATGTGGCAACGATAAGCCTAATTTAGAAATTGCTTTGTATGAATATGGAAACGACAGAATATCTTCAGAAAGTGGTTTCATAAGAAAGGTTTTACACTTTAGCACGGATTTAGATGAAATCTCAGAGCGCTTGTTTTCTTTAACTACAAACGGCGGAAGTGAGTATTGTGGTAAAGTTATTCAGACTTCAATAAACGAGTTAGAATGGGGCAAAAATAAAGGTGATTTAAAAATGATTTTTATTGCTGGTAACGAACCTTTTACGCAAGGAAATGTGTTTTATAAAGACGCAATTACCAATGCAAAAGAAAATGACGTTGTGGTAAATACTATTTTTTGTGGAGATTACAGAACTGGAGTTTCAGGAATGTGGCAAGATGGAGCTACGCATGGAAATGGAGATTACATGACGATAAACCACAATAAAAAAATTGTACACGTTGTAACTCCTTATGATGATGAAATTATCATCTTAAACAAGCGTTTAAACAAAACTTACGTTTATTATGGCAATAAGGGTGCTTCTAAATTTGCAAGCCAATACACGCAAGATATGAATGCTGAAACATTAGACGAAGTTGTAGTTGTAAAACGTGCGGTTAGTAAAAGTTCTCGCTTGTATAATAATAAAAACTGGGATTTAGTAGATGCTGAAAAAGAAGCTGATTTTAATTACAACAAGATAAAAAAGACGCAATTACCTAAAGAATTGCAAGGGAAATCTACTTCAGAAATTAAAAAATATGTAAAATCCAAAAGTGAAGAGCGTGCTAAAATTCAAAAAGAAATTAAGGAATTAGATAAAAAACGTAGAGTTTTTGTTACTAAAAAACAGCAAGAAAAAACCAATAAAGATGAGCTAAATAGCGTGATGATTAATGCTATTAAAAAACAAGCAAAAAAGAAAAGTTATACTTGGTAAAAAAGTTTGGTTGATTTAGTTAGTGGGTTCGTGGAGATTGTTAGAAATCTCTGCGAACTTTTTAGTTTAACAATAAATGCTGGCCAATACTAATTTCGTTACTTGTTAGTCCGTTAATTTCTTTTAACTTCTCAACAGTAGTATTGTACTTTCTAGAAATTGAATATAGTGTATCTCCTTTTACAACTTGATAATAATTACCAACAGTATTTTCTATTACAATGTTAGGTTCTTCTTTCACAATTTCAGGATTATCTTCAACAATTGTATGGTTATTTTGTGGCTTAGCATAATCGAATTCGTACAATTTATACCTTTCAATAATACTTATTAATTTACTTGGATACTTACGATCGGTAGCATAACCAGCTTTTCTCAATCCTTTTGCCCAACGTTTATAATCTTTAGGATCTAAAGTAAATAAACTTGCATATCTTTTTCTACCTGCCAAAAAAAGTGAATGATCTTTAAAAGAAGTATCTGGGTGTTGGTATTTTCTAAAACATTCTCCTTTTTCATCATCGTCATGCAATACTTTTTGACCTTGCCAACCTCTGTGACATTTTATTCCAAAGTGATTGTTAGATCGCGTTGCTAAATCGCTACGTCCATTTCCAGATTCTAAAATTCCTTGTGCTAATGTAATACTTGCAGGAACTTTATGCGCATGCATTTCTGAAACAGCAATTGGTGCAAATTTATTAATGTATTGTAAAGTATATCTGTTTAAATTAGGATTCGCTTTAATAATCTCTTCCACATGTTCTTCTTGATTAACATTTGGCTGTTCTTCAGGTGTTTCCTCAACAATTACAACAACTGGCTTTGTTGGTTGAACAACCTTTTTTTTAGAACCACAGCTTGTAAACGCTAAAGTTGATAGAACAATTATTATTAAATACTTTAACTTCATTAAACCAATATTAACTCTTTATTCTTTGTTTTTAATTGCGCGTTAACTCCGTCAATTCCTTGTAAACCTCCAGTATGAATCACTAAAATTTTACTTCCTTTTTCAAAGTAATCTTTACCTACTAAATCTAAAACTCCAAATAGCATTTTACCTGTATAAACTGGATCTAATGGAATTGATGTTTCCTCTTTAAATTGATTAATAAAGCTAATTAATTCTTCATTATATTTTCCATATCCACCAAAATGATATTTCTTTTGCAATTTCCAATTATCATTTCTAGTTGTATACTTTTTAATATCATCAGCTAAAGAATAGGCTTTTAAAGCAGGAAAACCCAATATTTTTTGGTTCTTTTTTGCTGAATTTACTAACCCTGCAATTGTTCCTCCAGTACCAACTGCACTACAAATATAATTGAACTGACTATCTTCTTCTGTTAAAATTTCTTGGCAACCATCTACAGCTAAGCAATTTGTTCCTCCTTCAGGAATAAGGTAAAAATCTCCCCATCTGTTTTTTAACTTTTCAATAAAACCAAACGATGTTTTTTGACGATAAACATCTCTAGGAACAAACTGAAAATGCATTCCATTTTCATGTGCCTCTCTTAAAGTTGCATTGTTTTTTAAAGTTTCCTTTATATTAAGACCTAACTCTTCTCCACGAATAACACCAATTGTTTTAAAACCACTTTTCTTACCTGCAACAGCTGTTGCTACAATATGATTAGAAAAAGCTCCTCCAAAAGTTAATAATATTTTTTTCTTTAATTTTTGTGCTTCTTGAAGGTTATATTTTAATTTTCTGAATTTATTACCCGAAACAAAAGGGTGTATTGCGTCCTCTCTTTTTACAAATAACTCCACTCCTTTTTCTTCTAGAATAGAAAGATTAATTTGTTGATTTTGGGTTGTAATTCCTTCTTTAAAAATATTCATATTAGTATTTTCCAAAAACTGGATTTATAAATTTATTCAGTTAGATTTCTATCTTTACCAAAAGGTTAGATAATTGCAAAAATAGTGTTTGATTTTGTATTTATAATAACGAAAACCTATAAAAAACGTTTATTTTTTAATAAAATTTAACTTTATAATAATAGTAACTTTGGCTTAAAATTATAAAAATAATTTAAAACAAGAAAGAAATCATTATTTATTTGAATGCTTTTTAAAATTATATTTATCAATTCAATAAACCAAATAAATTGGTTTATTTTAATAAATTAGCCAAAAAGGTAACAAAAAAAGAAAACCTATGAATTTAAAGTTAATCTTGTTAATTATTTGTGGTGCTTTTTGGTCTATAACTTATATAGCTGTTGCTAGAAAAGGCTTAAAAGATAAAACGTATGCAATGCCTTTTTTAGCATTGTCTCTTAATTTTTCTTGGGAAGTTTACAACACAATACAAGGATATCTTTTTGCAGGTTTTCATATTTCTACAAAAATAAATATTGTTTGGACTTTATTAGATATGCTTATTCTATACACTTATTTTAAGTATGGAAATAAAGAATTAGGGAAAGATAAAAAAACGTTTTACCTATACTCAATTTCAATTTTGCTACTATCTTTTTGCCTTCAACATTATATTGGTTATAAATTAGGATTAATTCAAGGTGCCGTTTATGCTGGCTTTTGGATTAACTTATTAATGTCTATTCTATTTATTAGATTGTTTTATAAAAGAAGTAATTTAGAAGGACAGTCTTTATTAATTGCATCTGCTAAATGTATAGGAACTTTAGCTATTACAATTCTTGTTGGTGTTCTTGGAATTAACCGTCTAGGTGGCAAAATAGACTCAATAATGTATATTGGCTTTATTACTTTTATTATAGACTTTTATTATGTTTACCTTGTTGGTAAATCTTTAAAGACTAAAAATTAGTAACTTGTTCCTCTACTGTTTCCCATGCTGTCATTAAATCTTCTACTTTTTTCTTTTTGGCTTTATAGTTTTCAAAGAAATTAGGCTTCGAAGAAACTTCATCATAGTTTTCTGCTAATTGCAAATCAATCTTGCTAATTTCCTTTTCTAAATCGGCAATTTCAGTTTCAATTTTATTAAGTTTATTCTTTAACTTTTTTAATGCTTTTTCTTGATCTCTAGATAATTGATGTGCCTCTTTTTTAGCAGGTGTTTTTTCAACTTTTACAACGGTTCTTTTTTCTGCTTCGCGAAGATTTTCAATTTTATGTTGTTCTAAAAAATAATCTATATCACCTAAATATTCTTTAATCTCTTTGTCTTTAAAACCATAAACTGTTGTGGTTAATCCTTGTAAAAAATCTCTATCGTGAGAAACAACAATTAACGTTCCATTAAAATTATTTAATGCTTCTTTTAATACAGTTTTAGAGGCAATATCCAAGTGGTTTGTTGGCTCATCCATTATTAATACATTAAATGGCTGTAATAATAATTTACACAAGGCAAGTCTATTTCTTTCTCCTCCAGAAAGTACTTTTGCTTTTTTATCTACTGCATCTCCTCCAAATAAGAACGAACCTAACATGTCTCTAACACGCATTCTGTTTGTATCTGTAGCTGCATCTTCCATAATTTGCAACACCGTTTTTTCTGGTGGCAAATGTTCTGATTGATTCTGAGCAAAATATCCAACTTCTACATTATGACCTAGTTTTAAATGTCCTTCAAAAGGAATTTCTCCAACCATCATTTTTGCTAATGTAGATTTTCCTTGCCCGTTTTGACCAACAAAGGCAATTTTACTATTACGTTCAATTAATAAATCTACACCTTCTAAAACATGTTTATCTCCATAACTTTTACTAAGGTTTTCTGCTTCAACAATAATTTTACCAGGCTCTTTAGATATATTAAAACGAACATTCATGGCTTGATTATCATCTTGGTCAACTTCAATTAATTCAACTTTATCAAGTTGTTTCATTAAAGATTGTGCCATAGAAGCTTTACTTGCTTTAGCTTTAAATTTATTAATTAAATGCTGTTTTTGCTTTATTTCTTTTTCTTGATTTTTCTGTGCTTGAAGCTGCTTTTCTTTTATTTCAGCTCTTAATAATAAGAATTGTGAATATGGTTTTTTGTAATCATAAATCTGACCTAAAGAAATTTCTATAGTTCTATTTGTTACATTATCTAAAAACATTTTATCGTGAGAAACCAATACAATTGCACCAGAATACGACTTTAAGAAGTTCTCTAACCAAATAATAGATTCAATATCCAAGTGGTTTGTTGGCTCATCCAACAATAAAATATCATTATTTTGAAGTAGTAATTTTGCTAATTCTATTCGCATTCTCCAACCTCCAGAAAAAGTATCTGTTAGTTTATCAAAATCTTCTCTTTGAAAACCTAAACCTTGTAATATTTTCTCAGTATCTCCTTGGTAATTATAACCACCAAGTAGTTCGTAACGCTCTGTAAATTCTGTTAGATCTACAATTAATTGAGAATACTCTTCACTTTCGTAATCGGTTCTTGTAGCTAATTGCTCGTTAATTTCATCTAGCTTTGCTTCTATTTCTTTAATTTCTTCAAAGGCTTGGTACGCTTCTTCCAATATTGTTCTTCCTTCTACAAAGTCAATATCTTGACGTAAAAAACCCATATTAATATCCTTATCAAAAGCCATTGAACCTCCACTAGACTCAATATCTTTAGACAACACTTTTAATAAAGTAGATTTCCCTGCTCCGTTTTTACCAATAAGACCAATTCTATCACCTTTATTTAATTTAAAAGTGATACCAGAAAACAAATCAGTTCCCATAAAAGAAACCGTTAAATTGTGTACGTTAAGCATAGAATGTAATAAATGTTACTTAATTAAATGGATAAAAAAATTACCTTTGCAAAAGTATATAAATTATAACGCAAGATGTTTAAAAAAGGAACAAAACTCTACAGTATTTTTACAGGTAAATGTCCACATTGCCATGAAGGTAAATTCTTTAAGTATCCTTTTACAATTAAACCTTCAAAAATTCTTAAAATTTACGATAATTGTGAAGTTTGCAACCAAAAATATATGCTAGAGCCTTCTTTTTATTATGGAGCAATGTATGTAAACTATGGTTTATCCGTAGCAACTTTTGTAGCTGTATTTATTATTGCTAAAGTACTTTTAGGGCTTACAATTTTAGAAAGTTTTATTGCAATAATAATAGTATCAATACTACTTACACCTTTTTGCTTACGTCTTTCTAGAATTATTTGGATAAATATTTTTGTACATTACAAAAAGAAAAAATAAGTTTTTTTAAGCTTTCAACTTTTTGATAAACCTTATAATATCGATTTCCTGGTCTAAGTCTGCACCATTTTCTAAGTGATTATACAATTGTTTTGCAACTGTTGGTGCAATCATAACTCCACGAGTTCCTAAACCATTTAAAACAACCAATTTTTTATATGTTGGATGTACACCAACTAAAGGTCTTCTTCCTGCTACCGTTGGTCTTATCCCTGCTGTTTGCTCAATAATTTTATAGGGAACGTTAATTACCTTTTCTAACTTTTCTACAAGTTCTTTTTTTCCTTCTTCAGAAGGATTAGATGTTTTATCTGTCCAATTAAAAGTTGCACCTACTTTGTAAATATTATCTCCTAAAGGAAGTACAAATAATGTTGATTTTAATAAGAAATCAATATCTAATTCTGGCGCATGAATGGTAATAAGCTCACCTTTTGCTTCGTTTAAAGGTAACTTATTAAAAAACGGATTTTCAGTAACTCCAAAACCTTCACAAAAAACAATATTGTTTGCTTCTATTTCTTCGTATTTAACTGTGTTTTCTTGAAATTTTATTTGTTGATGTTCAAACTTCTCGAATCTAATAGCATTTTCACTTTCTAGATAATTCCTATAGGTTTCAACTAGTTTTTTAGTATCTATTCTTCCAGTTTCTTTTACGTTTCCAAATGAAAAATCTGCTAATACTCCGTTGTAACTTTTGGTATCTAAATTAGGATCTATATAATCTACAAGCTTTGGTTTATCGGAAGCTTCAAACCAATTATTTTGGTCTTCTATTGATTTAAAAACTTTTTTGGTTGTAAATTTTTGATCAAACTTTGTATTGAATTTAGCTTCTAGTTGCTTGTAAAAAGGAAGCGCAACTGCTAATTGTTCTTTTGCGTTCCAAACAGGTGTAAATCTTTTTAAAATAACCGGATTATAAACTCCACCTGCAACTAAAGAAGATGTTTGTGAACTATCTTCAAAAACGATAAAGCTTTTGTTATTTTCTACTAATTCTTCTGCAAATGCTAAACCTGCAAGTCCTAAACCAACTATTATATAATCTACTTTCACATTTCAAAAATACGGATTGTTTTTGGAGTTGGAGCTAAGTTAATTGATAGTTTAGCCCTGATTGAAGTGGTATCCTTTTATGAAGTATGAATAAAAGATATAACGGAAAGCAGGAAATAGCTACAAATAAAAAAAGCGCTCTTTAAAAAGAGCGCTTTTAGTTTCCTGCCTGCGCAGGAATGACATTTTTTTGTCTAGTAATTCCACATATCCATTTCTCTATTACGAATACCATCTTTAATTTTGTCTGCTTCTAACAGTTGAAATAAAGAGTTTCCGCGAACGTAATCTTTAATACCTCTATTACCGTAAATGTTTTCTTCTTTTACAATAGTTGCATTAAATCTACGCGCATTTAACAAGTTGTCGTACGATATTGGTTGCGATGAATTCTTTGGATTAAAAACTTTAGCTTTATGTAACAAATCTCTTGCTTCTGGATAAAATACCCAAAAAAGTTCGTAAACATTTTCTGAATCATCAATTTCTTCAACTCCTAAAGATTGAACATCTGGACCCATTGGCGCAATTGCCAATAAACGATATTTTAACTCACCTTGACGTTTATCAAAATACCACATTCCTTTTAACATATACCCTTCGATTAACTCAGATTTTATTTCATAATTATCTACGTAATCTCCATTTTGACGTGAGTTTACTAACAATTGATCTAACTCATCAATATTCACCTTTGAAGTAAAATAAGAATCTGTATACACTTCTGTAAGTTGTCCTGATTTTACTCCTTTTAAAAGCGTGTCGAATAATGAACGACGATTTGATGGTGCATTTAAAGTATCGATTGGAAAATAGTACGGTAAATTAATTTTTTGGCTTAAATCTACATACTCCCAAACAACCTTAGACCATAAAACATCTCTATCGGCTATATAACCGTAAGGCAATGGTTTATCTTTGTCTACTGCTTTTTGCTCTTCAGATTTTACTCCAATCTCACCTGCTTTTTTTGCATTTAAGAGATTAGATTGTGCATTTGTAACACCTACGGTAGTTACTAACACTAAAATCATATAAAAACGTTTCCAATTCATACTTTTAAATTTTATCTATTAATTAGTAATTTCAACAATTACAGGTAGTACTTTTTTAAGTTGGTATGAAGAGTTACTAACTTTCGCCTTAATATCATAAAACGTTACTTGATCTCCTCTTCTAGCTTTGTTTATTAAACTTGCTGCTTTTGCGTTTAATCCAGAACCATTAACCGTAACAGTTAATTGTCCAGGAACTTTAACTTTAAAACTTAATACTTGTAATTTTAAATCGAATAAAAAATCTGGTAAACCTGCTGCAACTTGTATTCTTGTTGCACTGCTTTTTGGCATTCTAACAACACCAAATTGACCACGAACCATACCCATTGCTGCTGGTATATCTTTTATTCTAAACTTTTTATTTGAGCTTACAGGTGTTCCGTCTGGTAATTTTCCAGAAACTCTAATTGAAACATCAGAACCTCCTGCTCCTGTTGGACGCATGTTATACTTACTTCCTGAACCTTTAGTTAAACCTGGCGCAGAAGCAGATACTTTATTTGAAGGAATTCCAGGTATAGAAATAGTCATTGGGTTTGTTAACCCTTTATAAACTACATTCATTTTATCCGCAGAAATTACCGCTTCATTAGGTTTTGGAATTACTGCATAAGAACCTTTAATTGGAATTTTAACTAGAGAATCTCCTTCTCTAAACATAAATTCTCCTTTTATATCATGATCTCCTACTCCTCCTGTTGGTCCGTCTAAAATAACTTGACCTGCCTGAATTTTAGATTTTTCAACATCTTTACCGTTTAACACCACTCTTTCTGCTGTTAAATTTGGATCGTTCTTACCTAAAACAATTTTTCCAGATAATTTTTCTCCTGCGTAATATGCATTCTTATCAAAAACCACCATTGCATCGTAGTTGGTCATAGAAACTGCAGCAGATAACTCTTGCGTTAATAATGCAGATAATGCATCGGCTTCCGTAGCTTTAATATCTGCTTGCATCTGAGTTAACTTAGTTACAGAAGCTATTAAAGGAAAACCTTCAAAGTTATAACTTAACCAGTTTTTTGTTACTCCTTCACTATCTGTAACATCAGTAGTTTCAAAACGAGAAGATACTACACTAGCTAATTCTCTTTTTCCTAAGATCTTAACTGTTTCATTTCGATAGTTGTTAACTTTAGATAAAAATTCTTGACCGTTAGGTGAAGTTTTTCCTCCTTGAAAGAAGTACTCATCTAAAAAGTCTGGCTTATCCATTTCCTCATAAGCAGATTTATCTTCTACATCTGAAGTCATTTGTCCTTTTAATCCTTCTAAATAATTATATAGATCATCAGACATAGTTCTTATACTATCTGTCTTTCTTTTAGCATCACCATATTGTTTAGCTTGTTCAGAAGCTTTCAATTTTAACGCATCATAAGAAGCTGCATTGCTCTTTTCAGCTCTAACATTAGAGTCTGCTATTTTTTTATTCATTAATCCAAAAGCAGAAAGAACTTCTTTACTCATATTCATTGCTAACATTGCAATAAACACAAGATACATTAAGTTAATCATTTTCTGCCTTGGAGATAAATTTCCGCCTGCCATATTAATTAGTTTTTTTTAGTTAAAATTAGTTGAACTAATTAATTATTATTTAGACATTGCAGATAACATACCACCATACACTCCATTTAATGAAGATAAGTTAGTTGCTAAAGAATCCATTTGCTCTTGTAAACGAGATGCATTTGCTACCATTTCAGAATTTAAATCTGATTGCTTTTGAGCAGATTCAACTTGGTTTACATATAAACTATTTAATTGCTCCATCTTAACCGCAGCTAAAGACATTTGCTCGTTATATTTATTTGTTGAAGAAACAGTTTCTGATGCAGAAGTTAATCCTTGTGCAGCATTTTCAAAGTTCTTAATTCCATCTCCTAAACGAGACATTAAACCTGCGTCTAATTTTGCTTCAGAAAGCATATTATCTAATTTTTGAGATAATAAACTTTGTGCATCAGCTGGAGAAGAATCTCCACTTAAAGATAAACTTTCAGCTCCTGCTAATTCTGGATATACTTTGGTCCAATCTAAATCGTCTTCAACTGGTTCAAAAGCTGATATAAAGAATACAATTGCTTCTACGATCATACCTACCATTAATACTTCGTTACCATAAGGCCAGTGTAAAATTTTAAATAATGCTCCTAAAATTACTACTGCAGCTCCGATACCGTAAGCCATGTTAAATAATTTCTTAGTTGATTTTGATTGTGCCATAATTTTTTTCTTTTAATTAAGGGTTTAAAAATGTTAAAGTTTGATTATTAAATTTAATTCTTTTTAGTTCCAAGATAATCTTGAACAGTTCTAAAACCAATGTAACTTCTTGCTGTATCAGCATATTCCCAATCACGAGAACCTACTTCTAAGAAATAAGCTACATCTTTCCATGAACCTCCACGAATTATTTTCTTTTTATTTTCTCTATTTTCTACATTTGGATTCATAGTAGAACCCATGTAGTAAGACATTTGATTGTAACCTGTTGCAGTCCATTCTGCTACATTTCCAGACATATTATACAAACCGTATTCATTTGCGTTGTATGATTTTGCTTCTACTGTATATAAAGCTCCATCTGCTGCGTAGTCTCCTCTTACAGGTTTAAAGTTTGCTAAGAAACAACCTTGGTCGCTCGTAGTACTTGGACCTCCCCAAGGATACTTTGCGTATTTTAAACCTCCACGTGCAGCATATTCCCATTCTGCTTCTGTTGGTAATCTAAAGCCTGGTACACTTCCTAATTTTTTTCTTGAACTTTGGTAAGCATTTTTAATTTTTGTTCTCCAATTACAAAATGCTCTTGCTTGATCCCAAGTTACACCCACAACTGGATACTCTTCATAAGCTTGATGCGCGAAGTACTCTTGGTGCATTGGATCATTATATGAATAATTGAAATCTTTTATCCAAACTGTAGTATCTGGAAAAACATTTACAGCTTCATGCTTTAAGAAGTTTTTTCTACTTTTTCCTTTACGTGCAGCTTCTTCATTATCAAACCAAGAAAAACGATATTCTAAATACTTTGTATTAAAAGTTCTAACTCCATTTAAAGCTTCGTCTCTTTTAATGTATAATGAATCCATAACCTCAACATAATCTGCATCTGGATATTCATTTTTGTCCCAAAGTAATTCTTCTTCCCAATTTAATGGTTTTAAAGAATCTAAACCTTCGCCTAAATCATAATAGTTTTCTATCATGTATTTTTGATAAGCGGTTTGGTTTGTTGTGTCTGCGGATGCAAAAGCATAACGTTGTATACCTGCAGCATCATCTCCTTCTACACCAGAGTCTCCTCCAACGGCAAACTCTGCTTGATAAGCTAACTTAGTTCTAGTAATAGAATCTCTAACCCAATAAACAAATTGTTTATATTCACTATTTGTTATTTCAGTTTCATCCATATAATATGGTTGAACCGTAACTGTTCTAGTTGGAGCATTCATAGTTGCTAATGGGTCTTCATCTTGCTTACCCATAGTAAAAGATCCTCCTGGAATTAAAGTCATCCCTAAAGGCTTTTCTGCAAACCATTTTCTTTTAGATTTAACACCTACAAGTTCTCCTCTATCATTAGAGCCACAACTGTAAATAAATGCTATTAGTACTGCAAATACTGCGATTTTCTTCATATTACTTCTATATCTTTTCAAAAAAGTCTGTAAACCTATTATTTTTTTAACTAAAAAACAACGTTTTCTGTTAGTCTTTTATATTTTTTTCAGAGCTTTAAACCATCTATCAGGAATTTTTTGAGCTATTGCTTCTTTATAATCTTGATATGTACATGGTATTAACGCATGTCTTTTGTATTTATTATTTGTAATTAAATTTATTTCCATCCACCAACGACCACTTTTATCGCTTTTGTAAAAGTTTATTGGATCGTCATCTTCTAATAGAACCGTAAATTTCTGATAACTTTCTTTGGTTGAATACGGATAATCTTTTGCTCTAAAGTTTACGCCCTCAATAAAATACCAAATCATCTGCGCTATTAAATGCGCTGTTTGAAAGTTAGCATCATGCTTAGAATTATACTCATAAACTCCAAATGATGTTACTTTATCACTTATTCCTGCATAACGCGCTATTGCACAAATCTCTTCACCATAAAAACCATTGGGTGATGCATTATTATTAGCCGGAGCTTCACTTTGGCGAATACTGCCAATATCTATTGAAACAATATCTGCATCTCTCATTATTGGTTCAACTAAAGTTATATCTTTAACCTTACCCAAACGATATGCATCAAAAAACATGTTTTCTAATAATTCTAATTCTTCTTGTGAATTAAAATATGTTTGATAACCGATATTACTATAATTGAACAAATTATTAGGCTGTCGCATAATAATTTTACTTAAAAAAGAGGTTGATGTTAACTCATCTTCAAGTGTACCAATATCAAAACGACTATCAACAGAAACTAAATTTACCGTTTGCTCCAAAACATCATATGCTCTATAATTTGCAAAAGTTAAATCTTGACTACCTCCAATGATAACTGGTATTATATCATTTTTCAACAAATGAGAAATAATTTCTCTAACCGCAAAATAAGTGTCTTTTACAGTATTTCCTTTTTGAACATTCCCTAAATCTGCAATAACTGCATTCCATTTTCCTGGAAACAATTGATACAACTGTTTTCTAATATGATGCAAATTTTCACCACATCCAATATTATCTACTGCATTTCTATCTTCTTGCACTCCAAAAATGGCGATTTTAACATCGTCTAATTCTGGAAAACCATCTTGTTGAGAATGAATAGTAATAGTATTCCCCAAAGCCTGATCTGATTGCAACACAAGATGCGCAATAACAGTGTCTTTTACAGGTGATAAAAAATCTGCAATCATTAACTTATTTCTTTTTTGCTGTTTTTTTAGCTGGTGCTTTCTTTCTAGCTTTCTTTTTCGGTGTCTTAGCTTCAATCATTTTTACCGCCTCTTCTTTAGAAAGTTTTTCTATTTCAGTGGTTTTTGGCAATTCAATCTTAATTTTACCTTTTAAAACGTTGAATCTTCCCCATCTTGCTTTTTCTACACGTATACCAACATCTTCCCAATTATGGATTACCTTGTCGATTTCTTTTTGTTTTTTAACCTCAATTAATTCAACAATATCATCATCAGAAAGATTATCGAAATCGTATTTTTTATTAACGTTGATAAACATTGAGTTCCATTTTATAAATGGCCCAAAACGTCCAACACCTTTTTGTACAGGTAAATCTTCGTAATGATAAATTGGTGCATCTGCTTTTTGTTTTGCAACAATTAATTCTTGTGCTCTTGGTAAATCTACTTCCATAGGGTTTTCTCCCTTATCAAGAGAAACAAACATAGTTCCGAAACGGATATAAGGTCCAAAACGACCGTTAGAAACAATTACCTCTTCACCTTCATAAGAACCTAATGTTTTTGGAAGCAAGAATAACTCTAAAGCTTCTTCCATTGTTATGGTTCCTAAATTTTGATCTTTATTTAAACTAGCAAATACTTTCTCTTCATCTTCTGGCGCTCCAATTTGTGCAATTGGCCCAAATTTACCCAAACGTACTAAAACAGTTTTTCCTGATTCTGGATGTTTTCCTAAAATACGTTCTCCGCTTTCTCTGTCTGCATTTTCTTTAACATCTTCTACAGTTTCATGAAATTTAGT
This sequence comes from Tenacibaculum todarodis, assembly GCF_001889045.1. NCBI lineage: Bacteria > Pseudomonadati > Bacteroidota > Flavobacteriia > Flavobacteriales > Flavobacteriaceae > Tenacibaculum > Tenacibaculum todarodis. The sequence continues at coordinate 1,670,214 of NZ_CP018155.1, forward strand.
ATAGAAACCTTTAATCATTTCTATCCAATCTTCATCACCTTCAGAAATATCATCAAAAGAATTTTCTACTTTAGCTGTAAATCCGAAATCTAAAATATTAGAGAAATTAGCAACTAAAAAGTCGTTTACAATATTCCCAATATCGGTTGGTACTAATTTATTTTTATTAGAACCTGTTTTCTCCGTTAAAGTTTGACTCTTAACAGTTCCAGCAGTTAAAATCATCTGCTCGTAACCTCTTTCTAAACCTTCATCTTCTCCTTTTTCTACATAACCTCTTCTTTGTACAGTAGAAATTGTTGGTGCATACGTAGACGGACGTCCAATACCTAATTCTTCCAATTGCTTTACTAAAGAAGCTTCTGTAAAACGGTAAGGTGGACTTGTAAATCTTTGCGTTGCGTTTATAAACGTATAATTTAAAGCTTCTCCAACCTTTAAGTTAGGTAACATTCCTGCTTGCTCTTCATCTTCATTATCATTTCCTTCTAAATATACTTTAAGGAAACCATCAAACTTTATCATTTCTCCGTTTGCAGTAAAGATTTTTGCGTTTTCAGAATTTTCAATCTTAAAATTGGTTCTTTCTAATTGCGCATCACTCATTTGAGAAGCTAATGTTCTTTTCCAAATTAAATCATATAATCTAGTTTGATCATATTCAGTATCAATAGCATGCATTTTCATATTTGTAGGTCTAATCGCCTCATGCGCTTCTTGAGCACCTTTTGCTTTCGACTTAAAAACACGTTGTTTACTATATTCTTTTCCGTAATAATTGGTAATTTCTTCTTCAGCAGCATTTCTTGCATCTACAGATAAGTTTACACTATCTGTTCTCATATACGTAATTAAACCAGCTTCATATAAACGTTGTGCAACTTGCATTGTTTTAGCAACAGGAAAACCTAATTTTCTTGATGCTTCTTGCTGTAAAGTTGATGTTGTAAATGGTGCTGCTGGTGATTTTTTTGCTGGCTTTTTTGTTAAATCCGCAATAGAAAAATCTGCATTAGCACAAGACTTTAAAAAAGTTTCTGCTGATTTTTTAGAATCGAAATTTTTAGGAATAGCAGCTTTAAATTTCTTTCCTTCATTGTTCGAAAATTCTGCAACTACTTTATAATGTGTTTCAGAAGTAAACTCCTGAATACTTCTTTCTCTTTCTACTATTAAACGTACAGCAACAGATTGAACTCTACCTGCAGATAAACCTCCTTTAACTTTACGCCATAAAACTGGTGATAACTCATACCCAACAAGTCTATCTAAAACTCTACGTGCTTGTTGTGCATTTACCATATTATAGTCTATATCTCTTGGATTTTCGACTGCTTTTAAAATGGCATTTTTAGTAATTTCATGAAAAACAATACGTTTTGTATTTTCATCTTTAAGCGCTAATTGTTCTTTTAAGTGCCATGCAATTGCTTCTCCTTCTCGATCCTCATCACTTGCTAACCAAACAGTTTCTGCTTTCTTCGCTAAAGTTTTTAACTTCTTAACAACTGGTTTCTTATCGTCAGAAACTATATATTTTGGACTAAAATCGCCATCTACATCAATACCTAATTCTTTAGAAGGTAAATCTGCAATATGACCATAACTAGACTCTACTTGAAAATCTTTCCCAAGAAATTTTTCAATGGTTTTTGCTTTTGCTGGTGACTCTACTATAACTAAATTCTTTGCCATAAATCTTTTCAATTATCAATAACTTACACCTTATATATATGATGTAATGAGTTTGCAAAAGTAGAACGTTTTTTTTAAAAACAAATTTTTTATTCCATTTTAAGGTGTTTTTAATGGAAAAATACACGTTAATATTCTGCCAATTTGTCACAATCCTTATATTTTGGTTGTATATTTGCCTTCTATTTTACACGAATAAAGTACACATGGAACCGATTGAAAAAGTAATTGACGAAAGAGTGCAGGGTAAAGCACTTACTACTGAACATAAAGACGGAAACACTAAAAAACTTTTTATAGAAAGTTACGGTTGTCAAATGAATATGAACGACAGTGAAATTGTTGCTTCTATTCTTTCTGACCAAGGTTTTAACACTACTCAAATTTTAGAAGAAGCCGATTTAGTTTTGGTAAATACGTGTTCAATTAGAGAAAAAGCCGAAACCACCGTAAGAAAACGTTTACAAAAATACAATAGAGTAAAAAAAGAGTCTAACAAAAACATGAAAGTTGGTGTTTTAGGCTGTATGGCAGAACGTTTAAAAGAAAAGTTTTTAGAAGAGGAAAAAATAGTTGATTTAGTAGTTGGTCCAGACGCGTATAGAGACATTCCAAACCTTTTAGAGGAAATTGAAGCTGGTAGAGATGCTGTAAATGTGATACTTTCTAAAGATGAAACTTATGGAGATGTTTCTCCAGTTCGTTTAAATTCTAACGGAGTTTCTGCATTTGTTTCCATAACTCGTGGTTGCGATAATATGTGTACATTTTGCGTAGTTCCATTTACTCGTGGACGAGAAAGAAGTCGTGACCCAAAAAGTATTATTGAAGAAATTCAATCTATGGTTGATAAAAACTTCAAGGAAATTACACTACTTGGTCAAAACGTAGATTCTTATTTATGGTATGGCGGCGGATTAAAAAAAGATTTTAAAAAAGCTTCTGAATTAGCACAAGAAACAGCTGTAGAATTTGCAGAATTGTTAGATATGTGCGCTACAGAATTCCCAAAAACACGTTTTCGTTTTTCAACTTCTAATCCGCAGGATATGAGCTTGGACGTAATACATGTAATGGCTAAACATAAAAATGTTTGTAAATATTTACACTTACCTGTTCAAAGTGGTTCTAACGCAATGTTAAAAGCCATGAACAGACAACATACACGTGAAGAATACATGGAATTGGTAGACAATATCTTTAAAATTGTTCCAGAAATGTCGCTTTCTCAAGATATGATTGTTGGTTTTTGTGGAGAAACAGAACAAGATCATCAAGATACTTTAGAATTGTTAAAATATGTAAAATACGATTTCGGTTTTATGTTCACCTATTCTGAAAGACCAGGAACTTTAGCTGCCAAAAAAATGGTAGATGATGTACCTGAACCAGTTAAAAAACGTCGTTTACAAGAATTAATCGACTTACAACAAGAACATGCTTTATATAGAACACAACAACATTTAGGAAAGATTGAAGAGTTTTTAATTGAAGGAACTTCTAAAAAAGATCCAAACCAATGGAAAGCAAGAAACACCCAAAATACTGTTGCTGTTTTTGAAAAAGGAAACTATAAATTAGGTGATTATGTAATGGTAAAAGTAGAAGATTGTACTTCAGCAACCTTAAAAGGAACTGTTGTTGGATATTCTGATAATAATTAATTTTTAGAAACGAGAAGCAAGAGACAAGACATAAGTCAATTTCTTTTCTCTCTATTCTTTTTTCTCTATTCTAAAGAAAGATATGGAAAACCTACAAGCAATAAAACAACGTTTTGGCATTATCGGTAACGATGTGCAGCTTAATCGCGCAATAGAAAAAGCATTACGAGTAGCGCCTACAGATATTTCTGTTTTAGTTACTGGAGAAAGCGGTGTTGGTAAAGAGAATATTCCGAGAATAATACATCAATTATCACACAGAAAACACGCAAAATATATTGCCGTAAATTGTGGTGCAATTCCAGAAGGAACGATAGACAGTGAACTTTTCGGGCACGAAAAAGGAGCTTTTACAGGAGCAACTGCAACCAGAAAAGGATATTTTGAAGTTGCCGATGGCGGAACTATTTTTTTAGATGAAGTTGGAGAATTACCACTTACAACACAAGTGCGTTTATTACGTGTTTTAGAAAATGGCGAATTTATAAAAGTTGGTTCTTCTCAGGTACAAAAAACCAATGTTCGTATTGTTGCAGCAACCAACGTAAATATGCAACAAGCTATTGCAAAAGAGAAGTTTAGAGAAGATTTATACTACAGGTTAAGCACTATTGAAATAAACTTACCGGCGTTAAGAGAACGTGGTGAAGATATTCATTTATTGTTCAGAAAGTTTGCATCAGACTTTGCACAGAAATACAGAATGCCAACTATTCGATTGGATGATAATTCAGTAAAAATGTTATTAAATTACCGTTTTCCAGGAAATATTCGTCAGCTAAAAAATATAGCAGAACAAATTTCTGTTGTAGAAGAAAGCAGACAAATAACTGCGGATAAAATGGTGCACTATTTACCAAATAACAATGGTAATTTACCTGCTGTTATTGGTGGAACAGCTGCAAACGATTTTTCTACTGAACGCGATATTATGTACAAAATTTTGTTTGATATGCGTAACGACATTAACGATTTAAAGAAATTAACTTTAGATTTAATGCAACACGGTAATTCCGAAGAGGTACAAGAAGAAAATAGCCGATTAATTGAACGTATTTACGAAGAAAAACCTGCTCCGCAACACAAAGTAGAAGTTGTACAGCTACCACAAAACTCAGTTGAAAATAATTACGATTTTGCAGAAACCGTAGAAGAAGACGAAAGCTTATCATTACAAGACAAAGAAGTTGAAATGATTAGAAAATCATTAGAAAAAAACAAAAATAAACGTAAATTGGCTGCAAAAGAGCTCGGTATTTCAGAAAGAACCTTGTACAGAAAAATTAAACAATACGATTTATAAAACTTTAATACATGAAAGCTGTAGAAATTTTTAAAATAAGAAAATCTTTTTCCCCAAACAGTTCAGAAACAATTAAAACTGAAGCAGAAGATTTAATCAATGAAAAACACTACAAAGGTTACAGGTTAGTGTCTGCTTCTTTTACTGTTGAAAGTCGTTATTTTTATGCTTTTATTACCATGAAAAAACCTAACACATATTAATTATGAAATTACGTCAAATTGGTTTTTTATTTATAGTTGCAATTACAATTGTAGGTTGTGGTGCTTATTCTTTTACAGGTGGAAATACTGGTGACGCAAAAACTATTCAAATAGATTTTTTCCCAAATCAAGCTTCTTTAGTAGAGCCAACATTAAGCCAAAAGTTTACGAACGATTTACAAGATTTATTTACAAGACAAACCAACTTAACTTTAGGCCCAAATGGCGACTTAGTTTTACAAGGTGAAATTACAGGTTACAGAATAACACCAATGAGTGCAAATGCAGATCAAACTGCATCTCAAAATAGATTAACAGTTACCGTAAATGTTCGATTTACAAACAAGCTTGAAGAGAAAGATGATTTTGAAAGAAGTTTTTCTTTTTATTCTGATTACGGAGCACAGCAACAATTAATTGGAGGTGTTTTAGAAACTGCATTAGAAGAAATTATTGAGCGAATTACGCAAGATATTTTTAATGCTTCTGTTGCAAAATGGTAAGATTCTAGAAGTAAAATGAATAAAGATAAATACATACAAATTCTAAGTAACCCACATTTAATTCAGCAAGAAGAAACTACTGAATTAAAAAAGGTTATTGATGAATTCCCCTATTTTCAAAGTGCAAGATCTTTGTATTTAAAAGCTTTAAACAACCATAAAAGTTTTAAATACAATAATGAACTTAAAATTACAGCAGCTTACACAACAGATAGAACTGTTTTATTCGATTTTATTACTTCAACTATTTTTGAAGAGGAAGAAAAATCAACCAAAGAAGCAATACTTCACCAACAATTAGCAGAAGAAATACCACAAGAAGTTCTAAATATAGAAGAAGAATTATCAATAGGAAAACCATTCTCATTTACACAAAACGAATCTCATTCTTTTAATCAATGGTTACAACTATCTGTTAAAAAACCAATAATAAGAACTCCAGAAAAACCTAAAACAGAAGATAAAATTTCAATTATAGAAAAATTTATCCAAAATAGCCCAAAAATATCAAGAGTTAAAAAAGGCACTATTTCTGAAATAAAAGTCGATAAAAATGAGCAACCAAGCCTTTTAATGACAGAAACTTTAGCTAAAGTTTATCTTGAACAAAAAAAGTATGGAAACGCTATAAAAGCTTATGAAATTTTAAGTTTGAAATATCCAGAAAAAAGTGGTTTCTTTGCAGACCAAATTAAACGAATACAAATTTTACAAAACTCAAAATAAATGACAACTTACGGTTTAATCTTAATTTTAATCATAATTGTTGCAATTGCACTAATCTTAATAGTAATGGTTCAAAACCCTAAAGGTGGCGGACTATCTTCTTCTTTTGGTGGTGGCGGTTCACAATCTTTAGGAGGTGTTCAAAACACAAACAAATTTTTAGACAATACAACATGGACATTAGCAATTGCTATGTTTGCATTAATTTTATTAGCAAACTTTGCAATTCCTAGAGGAAATGGAAGCGATTCAAATCAATTAGACAACACTTTAGATGGAATAGAAGCTACTACTCCAACTGAAACTCCAACAAATACCGGAAACGACAGTATCCAGTAGTTTTCTAAAAAACACTATAAAAAAATGCCAACGAAAATGACACGTTGGCATTTTTTTATACAACTATTTTAAGTTAAAAAACGGTTAGTTCGTAAATTTGTCAGTTGAATTCAATTGGCATAATTTCTGACTAATTCAAACTATAAAAAAGCAATTAATTAAAATTCATATAAAATGGGATTAAACATAAAACCTTTAGCAGACAGAGTTCTTGTAGAACCAGCTCCTGCAGAAACAAAAACAGCATCTGGATTAATTATTCCTGATAATGCAAAAGAAAAGCCACAAAAAGGAACAATTGTTGCTATTGGAAATGGAACAAAAGACGAACCTTTAACTGTAAAAGTTGGTGATACTGTTTTGTATGGTAAATATGGTGGAACAGAACTAAAATTAGAAGGAAAAGATTATTTAATGATGCGTGAAAGCGATATCATGGCAATTGTTTAAATAGCTATTTGCTTTGGGCTATTTGCCTCTAGCAAAACATTAAAAATTAAAGTAAACCATTTTAGCCAAAAGCCAAGAGCCAAGAGCTAAAAGCAAAACATAAAAAATGGCAAAAGATATAAAATTTGATATTGAAGCAAGAGACGGTTTAAAACGTGGAGTTGATGCTTTAGCAAACGCAGTAAAAGTAACATTAGGCCCAAAAGGAAGAAACGTAATTATTTCTAAATCTTTCGGTGCTCCAACAGTTACTAAAGATGGTGTTTCTGTTGCAAAAGAAGTTGAGTTAGAAGATGAGTTAGAAAACATGGGAGCGCAAATGGTTAAAGAAGTTGCTTCTAAAACTAACGATTTAGCTGGAGACGGTACAACTACTGCAACTGTACTTGCGCAAGCAATTGTAAAAGAAGGTTTAAAGAATGTAGCCGCAGGCGCAAATCCAATGGATTTAAAACGCGGAATTGATAAAGCTGTAACTGCAATTGTTACAGATTTAGAAAAGCAAGCTAAGAAAGTTGGTAATTCTTCAGATAAAATTCAACAAGTAGCATCTATTTCTGCTAATAACGATTCTGTTATTGGAGATTTAATTGCAACTGCCTTTGGTAAAGTTGGTAAAGAAGGAGTTATTACTGTAGAAGAAGCAAAAGGAACAGATACGTATGTAGATGTTGTTGAAGGTATGCAATTCGATAGAGGTTATTTATCTCCTTATTTTGTTACAGATGCAGACAAAATGATTGCAGATTTAGACAATCCTTATGTGTTATTATTCGATAAAAAGATTTCTAACTTACAAGAAATTCTTCCTATTTTAGAACCAGTTTCTCAATCAGGAAGACCTTTATTAATTATTGCTGAAGATGTTGATGGACAAGCATTAGCTACTTTAGTTGTAAATAAATTAAGAGGTGGATTAAAAATTGCTGCTGTAAAAGCTCCAGGTTTTGGAGACAGAAGAAAAGCAATGTTAGAAGACATCGCAATATTAACTGGAGGAACCGTAATTTCTGAAGAAAGAGGATTTTCATTAGAAAACGCAACTTTAGATTTATTAGGAACTGCAGAATCAATAACAGTAGACAAAGACAATACTACAATTGTAAATGGTGCTGGAAACGCTACAGCAATTAAAGCGAGAGTTAATCAAATTAAATCTCAAATAGAAACCACAACATCTGACTACGATAAAGAAAAACTACAAGAACGTTTGGCTAAGTTAGCTGGTGGTGTTGCTGTACTTTATGTTGGTGCTGCTTCTGAAGTAGAAATGAAAGAAAAGAAAGACAGAGTTGATGACGCTTTACACGCAACAAGAGCTGCTGTAGAGGAAGGTATTGTTGCTGGTGGTGGTGTTGCTTTAGTTAGAGCAAAAGCCGTTTTAACTAAAATTACAACTGATAATTTAGACGAAACTACAGGTGTACAAATTGTAAACAAAGCAATTGAAGCTCCTTTGAGAACTATCGTAGAAAACGCTGGTGGAGAAGGCTCTGTAGTTATTAATAAAGTTTTAGAAGGTAAAAAAGACTTTGGTTACGATGCAAAATCAGAAACATACGTAAATATGTTAGATGCAGGAATCATTGACCCTAAAAAAGTAACGCGTGTTGCTTTAGAAAATGCAGCTTCTGTTGCAGGAATGATTCTTACAACCGAATGTGCTTTAATCGATATTAAAGAAGATGCTCCTGCCGGAATGCCTCCAATGGGTGGTGGAATGCCAGGAATGATGTAGTGGCGAATCGCCATAGATGTTTTTTTATTCTCTAAAGGAACGACAAATTAATAATGAAAAATAAAGTCCATTAGAATTAATTCTAATGGACTTTATTTTTTTAATGGAATAGTTTATGTTAAATTGGTCAAAAAAAATGCTTTCAAAATATCAAATAACTATTCTCTTTTTACTCTTCTCATTTTATTGCAACTCACAAGAAAAAAATGATACTAGCAAAAAATACCTACAATACTTTAACTTAACAAGAGAAATACCATACCTCCATTTAAATAAAACTAATTTTATTGTAGGTGAAGAATTATGGCTCCAAGCCTATGTTTTAAACCAAAACACAAAAAAACTACATCAAGATACAGCAAACTTATATTGCAACATTTACAATGAAAAAGGAGAATACAAGCAAACTAAATTACTTTATATAAAAGACGGTGTTGCTGCAAATAGTATTAAAATTGACTCTACATTTACAGAAAACACGTACTATATAAAAGCCTCTACCAATTGGATGCGAAACTTTATTGAAGATGAAGCCTTTTTGCAAAAATTTAATATTATAGGGAATAAAAATAACACAAAAAAAACAATTATATCTGACAGTAACTATGATCTACAACTACTACCTGAAGGTGGTCATTTAGTGGAATCAACAAACGCTGTTTTGGGTATTATTTTAAAAAACAAACAAAATGAAGGTGTCAAAATAAAATCTGGGACTATACTTGATGACAAGAACAATATTGTTAGAAAATTTACCACAAATCAATTTGGATTAGGGAAAATTAAATTTCATTACAAACCTAACACAATCTACAACGTTAAAGTTAGCACTTTTGATGATGAAGAAATAACTAAACTTGTTAGCCCTGCTAAAAAAAATGGTATAACACTTAATGTTGAAAATACTGACTCAACATTTATTAAGTTAAAAATTCAAACAAATAACGAGACTTTAAAGAATAATATTGGACAAAAATATTATGTATATATCCATAACACTGTATCTATTTCAAAAAGTTCTTTTACTCTAAAAAAAAACACAAATACATATAATTTCTTTTTACCTACAAAAGAAACTCCTAAAGGTATTAATACAATTACAATTTTAACCGAAGACAACAAACCCGTACTTGAACGCTTGGTTTTTAATTATGACGAAAGCCTATTTTCAACAATAAGTATTAAATCTACTACAAAATTAAATGATTCTATTTCTATACAATTAAATAGAAATAATAACGATGTACAATATTTAAGCGCTAGTATTTTACCTGAAGAAACAAAAAGCTATGATTTTGAAAATAATATTTTAACAAAATTCCTTTTAAAACCATACGTTAAAGGAACAATTGAAAAAGGCTCATATTATTTCACTAACATTAATCAAAAAAAATTAACTGATTTGGATTTACTTTTATTAAATCAAGGTTGGAGTAAATATAATTGGCATAATATTTTCAACAATACCCCAGATATAAAATTTAAGTTTGAAAAAGGAATAACTATTAAAGGCGCAATAAACTCAAGCGTAAAAGATTCCACTAACATAATGTTATTCTCTCCTGAAGAGAACTTAATTATTAATACTCCAATAATTAAAAATAAATTTTCTTTTGAAAATATTTACTTAAGAGCGTTTAGTAATATTAGTTTTTCAATTCAGCAAAAGAATAATTTTTTAAAACCAAAAGTTTACACAACATTTTATCCAAAATTAAACAAACAGAATATTAATACTACAATTACTCAAAAACACTTTTATCAAAATAAAAAATTAGATTTAAACTTAGATAGTTTTATTGGTGAACGAGTTATTTTAGACGAAGTAACACTTGAATCAAAACCTAAAAAGAAGAACACTCCTACAAGATTATTTGCTTCCAGAACTTCCTATAAAAACACTGACAAGTCTTACCTTAGAAGGAGAGGTATCATATCTTTTTTAACTTCAAAAGGGTTTAGAATTGTTGGTAGTTTTCCAAATCAAGTAATTTACAATAATAGAGGTGTCTCTAACTTAAGAGGAAATAAAGGTGCTGCAACAGAAGTAACCTTGGATGACATGCCTATTGTTACACAAGATCAAAACAACCTAAATTTAATTAGCAACATGATTTTAGATGATTTTGAAGAAATAATAATTTCAAAAAATGATGGTGGTCAAATTTACCTTTATAGCAATAAGGAAAGAAAAGCTTCTACTAAGAACTTATTCCAAGAAACCACAACCTCTTTAGGCTTTGCAAAAGAGAAGACCTATTACAAACCTAATTACCTGAGTACCAATAATTCTATTTTTAAAAATTATGGCGCAATATTCTGGAAACCCAATATCGTTATTAATAAAGAAAACTACAGTTTTAAAACTCCGCATTTAAATCAAAAAACGATTCGTTTATATATTGAAGGAATAACAAATAAGGGTGCTATAATTTATGAAGAAAGAGTTTTAACCATCAACTAAAACGACTATTAACTAAAAATCCGTTAGAAATATTCTAACGGATTTTTTAATTTTAATTCTGAAAAAACTAATCAGATTCTTCAGTTTTTAGTGATTTTTTCTCCTTTAACTTCATCTTACAAACTGGGCAATCGCCTTCTTTTTTGTAAGTTTTACTTTTTTCACATTCCATTGGACATTGGTAAACTTCTTCTTTAGCTACTTCACTCCCATTTATTGTAGTTTGCTCCTTTACCTCTTCATTCTTTTCAGTTTTACATGAAATAAAAACTAAATTTGAAGCAAATACGATTGCTACTACCAGAATTATTTTTTTCATTATTACTTCTTTTTTTGTTTTTTCAACTCTCCTGCGTGATTCTCTATAATTTCTTCATCTCTATATTTACAACAAGGATGTACTGAGTCATAAGCTTCATCAGTAGCTATAAACCCTTTTGAATCGTGACCAACAGCTGCAACACTCTTTTGAACATTTTCTACAGAAGTTTTACGTTCATCTAAAATTAAACTTAATTTATGTGTTTTAACATTCCAGCTTGCAAACTTTACTCCTTTTGTTTTTAAAGCTGCTGTTTCTATTCGTTTTTTACACATACCACAAATACCATCTACTTCTAAAGATACTTTTGCGTTTTTCTTTTGTGCGTTTGCAACTATTCCGAAGAAAAACAAACTTGCTATTACTAATATTTTTTTCATTTTTAAATTATTTTAAAGTTAATTGATTTTAAATCGTAATCCCCCATAGAACATTTGTCCAAAAATTGGCGCGTACACTATTGTAGTATCAAAATTTGCGCCAAATGGATCATCATTTGCTAAAATAGGATTTTCCTGTTTGTAATTTGTTAAGTTTTCTCCTCCAACATACACTTCAAATTTATTCGAAAACACTTTTGTTACTTGAGCGTTTAATAAACTATATGAATTTGAATATTCTGACAATTGATACTGAATTGGATTAGTACTTGTATTTGGCAAACGTTGCTCTCCTATTAAATTATAGGTTAGATCAAATTTCCAATGACCTTCAATTTCCTCATCTTTAATAGTTTCATATGAAACGTTTGCAAAAAAACGATGATTTGGAGTTAATGGTTTTATTGCTTTTCCTGATTGATAATCCGTTTCAATATCATAATATTTGTATGCTAATCGCATATTAAAATATTTTGCAATATTATAATTTACTTCTGCTTGAAAACTATTTGCATAACTTTCCCCTTCTAAATTATAGAATGCTATTTCTTGTGGATTCTCCCAGTCTACAACAACTTGGTTTTGGAAATCTGTTCTATAAAAATCTAACGTTATGTCTCCTTTTTTATCAAATAAATTAAATCCCTGTAAATAAGAAACTCCATAATTCCATGCTACTTCCGGGTCTAATCCATAAATTTTTCCACCAGTACTCTGCACATCTATTTGTCTTGAACTTGCAAATAATTGTTGATTTTCCGCAAAAATGTTAGCTGCTTTTCTTCCTTGCCCAATTGAAGCTCTAAAAACTCCTTTTTCCCATGGAGCATAACGCATATGAAAACGTGGTGTAACAAAAGTTCCTAATAAATTATGTGTATCTAAACGTAAACCAGCCGTAAAGCTAAAGTCATCTAAATTATCGAAAGCGTATTCAAAGAAACCACCAAACGAATTTTCTTTTCTAGAGTAATCTGTAATATTCACCAATTCATCATACACATCATACGTGAAATTTATTCCAGTAGTAAACTTATTTCTTGTATCTCCAATTATTGAATTAAACAATAGGTTAGAATATACACTTTGATGTTTAATATTATAATCTCTTAACCCAAAATAAGAATCTTGTTTATGGTTACTATATGCTAATTGAAATCCGAAACTTTGAAATGGTAACTCGGGAAAAACATAGCCTAATTTTAACGAAGTATCAAAACGTTTGGTTTTAATTTCACTTCCCCAAGCATTTGTTGTTCCTTTATCTGTAAGTGGATTAAAATCTATTTCACCGGTTTGCTTAGCATCATCCATATACCTGAAATTAATAAAACTAACCCAACCTTTTTCAGCATCTATATATTGCCAACGGTTCATAATATTTATTTGTTCCGCAAGCGGATTGTCTAAAAAATTATCATTGTTTCTATCAAATTTCTCTCCCCTATAATTTCCATGAACATACAAACCTGTACTCCATTTATTTGATACTTTTTGATTAAAATGAGTGTTCAATTCTAATCTCCCTCCTAAAGAACCATAAGCGTTAACAAACAACTTATTATCGGTTAAAGGTTTTACAAGTTCAGCATTAATTTGCCCAGAAATACTTTCGAAACCATTAATTACGCTTCCAGCTCCTTTGGTAATTTGAATACTTTCTACCCAAGTTCCTGGCGTAAATGTAAGTCCAAAAACTTGTGCCGCTCCTCTTATTGAAGGAATATTCTCTTGTGAAATTAATAAATACGGGCTTTTTAAGCCCAACATTTGTATTTGCTTTGTACCTGTTAAAGCATCTGAGAAGTTTACATCAATTGATGGATTTGTTTCAAAACTTTCAGCCAAATTACAACAAGCCGCTTTTAATAATTCATCACTATTTACTGTAAACACATTTGTTGTTTGCAAGAAAGATTTCTGCGTAGCTTTTTTCTTAACAGATACACTAACTTCATCTAAAGTACTTTGATCAGTAATAAAATGATGAATTGGTTTTAAACTAGTAATATTAATTGTGTCAGTTTTATATCCAATAAAACTTACTACCAGCTTTTTATAACTTGATTTGTATGGAATTTTAAACCAACCTTTTTCATCGGTAGTTGCTCCAACTGTTGTATTTAACCAGTAAACATTGGCGCCAAAAACGCCTAAATTATCTTTTGGATTTGTTTTGTCCATTATCATTCCCTTTAATTCTTGTTGAGAAAATGATAAAAATGGAAGTAGCATAAGTATGCCAACTATATATTTTTTCATTGATATTAATTTTATTTATTAAATAGACTTGTTTTCATCTAAAAGGATGAATTTTATCGCATTAAAAATAAAATCAGATTAAAAAAGACTGGTAAAAAATCTGGTAATCTCTATCGAGATTTGGTGGTGGAAAGTGATATTCAAATAAAGATTTACTTAATTCATTATCAGTAAGTAAATCTAAATGTGCAATTACAAATGAAATTATAAATTGCTGATCTTTAAAAGTTATTTTGTTTATTGAATGTTGCTGAAGTTCATCTTGCCCTTTTACTTGCTCAACTTCATTTTTGCAACACTTTTTCATTTGTACAACACCTGTAGAACCTTCTTCCATGTTGCACTCTTTAACATCTCCTGTGTAGGAAACATCAACTAAAAAATCTCCACAATAATGCTTTTCAACCGTAAAAGAAAAGGTTGAAAATAACACTAAAAAAGCTAGTGTTACTGAAGTTATATTTTTAAAAAACTGTTTCATTACAAGTGCAAATTTACAACACAAAATTTAAAAACTATGTTAAAGTTCTTTTTCTTGTACTATTTGATAATATAAAGCTGGCAAAAGCACCAATAAAATTAAAGGGTGAATTATAAATCGCCTAATATAAAATGGCAATAAATGACCCGAAGAGAAATCATCTTTTAATAAGAAATAAAAGATAACACTTAAAATAACAAAGGCAACTCCGTAAAATATTGCAGAAAACTTTACAAAATCAACTCTTTTAAAAACCAACCAAATAATAGCTAAAGAAATAACTGTGTTTATTAAAAATCGAAAGAGCATATTTAAAAACAACTTCCAATAGATAACACTTTCAGGAGAAATATATAAGTATTCATCTTCAAAATAACTAGTCATTGGATCATAGAACATTTTAGTTGAAAATGCTCTGACTAAAATCAATAAGAAAAACAAAAAAGCTATAATTAAATAGTTGTATTTTTTTTTCATTTTTTTACTGCTGAAAATTTATTTACCCAAATAACCCACAATAAAAAAACCGCTCCATATATTATTGCGGGGAAAAGTAACTTATGTAAAAATGCTTCTTGTTCTGGGTATTTATCTAACATTATACAAATAACAACTATTCTTATAATATTAATTATCCAAATAAAAGCAGCCCCAAAAAGCATATACAATAATGTTGCTTTAAGCTTTCCTGAAAAAGCTATAATAAATGCTACAAAAAGAATTATTAAGCTAATAGAGTTACAACCCTCAACAATTTTACCAACATAATTACCATTTAAGGCAAGAAAAATAGAAAGCTCTTCTGTATGTTGTACTTTATCTACTTGATACCCAAAAACCTCTAAAACCCATGCAGATTGATTTGCCACCAACTGTGTAACTGGAGCATTTACAAATGGATCTAATTGTTGGTTTCTTTTTAAGTAACTAGAGTAAATTGCAAATAACACAAAATATGTTGCAAAAAACTTAAGTAAAAAAAGAAGTACTTTTTTATGTTTTTTTAGCGTTAAAATCATTTATTTTTGCATCCTTATATTGAACGAAGATAGTAAATAATGAATATAGAAATATTAAAATCTAAAATTGATTCTATTATAGAATCAACTGGCTTAAGAGAAGAGAAATTACAACAGATTTGCGATTACCTTGAAGCACAAATCACCTATTATGATTGGGTTGGGTTTTACTTTAAAAATGGAGATAAAGACGAATTAAAATTAGCTCAATATACTGGTGAAGAAACTGAGCACACTATAATTCCTTTTGGAAAAGGGATTTGTGGACAAGTTGCTGTTAGTAATGAAAATTTTGTTGTGCAAGATGTTTCTAGTCAAGATAACTACATTTCTTGTGGTTGGAAGGTAAAGAGTGAAATTGTAATTCCAATTTTTGTTGAAGGTGAAAACATTGGTCAAATAGACATCGACTCTCACACAGTAAACCCATTTACAAAAGAAGATGAAAATCTTTTAGAATATATATGCGAAAAAGTTTCTAAAATAGTGTAACTAACTAATTACTTGCTTTATAATTATTTTTTATTTAAGTTTGTTGAACATATTAATCAAATTATTAATTCATCAATCCCTTCAATATGAATAATAAAAACCAAACAACCTATTCAGCAATAGGTACAAGCACTTCGCATTACCAAGAAAAACCTACTATACTTAGAAAAGTAGTCAAATGGCTCTATAATTTTATCGAAAAAGCAGAATAATATTTTTTTCAAAAAAATCCCCCCGAAATGAAAAAACAAACAATTTTAAAAAAGTTGATTTCCAACTTTTACAAGAAACCCAACAAACAACCTAAAGACTACAATATGTTATTGTCTGATTTTAAACAAAAAATGACGGCTAAATAATTGTTAATTACTACACCTTTTTGTGAGTATCTTTTTATTGCTATACCGTTAAGGTTTTAGTAGCTTTGCTTGCTTAACAACACAACACTAAATGAGCACTGCAAAAACAATTAAATCCGCATTAATTTCGGTATTTCACAAAGATGGCTTAGCGCCAATTGTACAAAAACTAAACGAATTAAACGTAACAATTTACTCTACTGGAGGAACAGAGAAATTCATTAAAGAATTAGGTATAGACGTTGTTCCTGTTGATGAAGTTACTTCTTACCCTTCTATTTTAGGAGGAAGAGTTAAAACTTTACACCCAAAAGTTTTTGGAGGAATTTTAAACAGACAAGATAACGAAAGTGATATTGCTGAATTAGCAGAATATCAAATTCCACAAATAGATTTAGTTATTGTTGACTTATATCCATTTGAAAAAACTGTAGCTTCTGGAGCACCTGAACAAGATATCGTTGAAAAAATTGATATCGGTGGAATTTCTTTAATTAGAGCTTCAGCAAAAAACTTTAAAGATACTTTTACTGTTTCTTCAATGGATCAATATGAAGAGTTCTTAAGTATTCTTTCAGAAAACAACGGAACAACTTCAATTGAACAAAGGAAGAAATTTGCTGCAAAATCTTTTAATATCTCATCTCATTACGATACTGCTATTTTTAATTATTTTAATGAAGATGAAGTAGTTTTTAAAGCAAGCGAAACAATCTCTAAAACGCTACGCTATGGAGAAAACCCACATCAAAAAGGGTATTTCTTTGGTGATTTAGATGCAATGTTCGACAAATTGCATGGTAAAGAATTAAGCTACAACAATCTTTTAGACGTAGATGCAGCTGTTAATTTAATGGCCGAATTTAAAGGAGAAGCGCCTACTTTTGCTATTTTAAAACACAACAACGCTTGTGGTTTTGCCCAAAGAGAAACGATACACCAAGCTTATGTAGATGCTTTAGCTGGTGATCCGGTTTCTGCCTTCGGCGGAATATTAATTGCCAACACTACTATTGATAAAGACACTGCTGAAGAAATTCACAAGTTATTTTGCGAGGTTGTAATAGCACCAAGTTATACTGATGACGCTTTAGTTGCCTTAAAAGGAAAAAAGAACAGAGTTATTTTAATTCAGAAAGAAGTAACATTACCAACTCAAACAGTTAGAACTTGCTTAAACGGTAACTTAGTTCAAGATAAAGACTTTATAACTGATAAATTAGAAGATTTATCTTATCCAACTAACAATAAACCTTCAGAAAGTGAGTTAGAAGACTTATTGTTTGCTTCTAAACTATGTAAAAACACCAAGTCTAATACTATTATTTTAGTAAAAAACAAACAATTATTAGCTGGAGGAACTGGTCAAACAAGTAGAGTTGATGCTTTAAAACAAGCCATTGAAAAAGCTACTTCTTTTAATTTTGATTTAAATGGAGCTGTTATGGCAAGTGATGCTTTTTTCCCATTTCCAGACTGTGTAGAAATTGCAGATAATGCCGGTATAAAAAGTGTGATACAACCTGGTGGATCTATAAAAGATGAACTAAGTATTAACTATTGTAACGAAAATAATGTTTCTATGGTTTTTACAGGTGTAAGACATTTTAAACATTAACAATAACAAGTTAAAACAACACATTTTTTTAGTAAATTTGTGAGATTACAATAATAAAAGAAACAAAGATATTTTATGGGTTTTTTCGATTTTATGACAGAAGACATTGCTATTGATTTAGGAACTGCAAATACACTAATTATCCACAATGGAAAAGTAGTTATTGATAGCCCTTCAATAGTAGCAAGGAATAGAACTACTGGAAAAATTATTGCAATTGGTAAAGAAGCCAATTTAATGCAAGGAAAAACCCATGAAAATATTAAAACAATTAGACCCTTAAAAGATGGTGTAATTGCAGATTTTCAGGCTTCTGAAGAAATGATAAAGGAATTTGTAAAACAAATTCCAGCAATAAAAAAGAAGCTTTTCCCACCTTCATTACGTATGGTAATTTGTATTCCTTCAGGAATTACAGAAGTTGAAAAACGTGCAGTAATAGATTCTGCTCGTCATATGAACGCCAAAGAAATTTATTTAATCTACGAACCAATGGCTGCAGCTATTGGAGTTGGTGTAGACATCATGGAACCAAAAGGTAACATGATTATTGATATAGGTGGAGGAACAACAGAAATTGCAGTAATTGCACTTGCTGGTATTGTTTGTGATCAATCTGTAAAAGTAGCAGGAGATTTATTTACAAGTGACATTATGTATTACATGCGTACTCAACATAACTTACACGTTGGAGAAACTACTGCAGAAAAAATTAAAATAACAATTGGTGCAGCAACTGAAGACTTAGAAACCCCTCCAGAAGACATGTTAGTTCAAGGTAGAGATTTACTAAGCGGCAAACCAAAACAAGTACAGGTTTCTTATAGAGAGATAGCAAAAGCTTTAGACAAGTCTATCTTACGTATAGAAGACGCAGTAATGGAAACATTATCAAAAACTCCTCCGGAATTGGCTGCGGATATTTACAATACAGGTATCTATTTAGCTGGAGGTGGATCTATGTTAAGAGGTTTAGACAAACGTCTTTCTAGAAAAACAGACTTACCTGTTTATGTAGCAGAAGATCCTTTACGTGCTGTAGTTAGAGGTACAGGAATGGCTCTTAAAGATTTAGAAAAATACAAGAACGTTTTGATTAAATAAAAAATATAATTCATGCAACAGCTTATTTATTTCTTTCAGAAATATAAATATTTTTTATTTTTTTTGCTGTTAGAATTTATTGCTTTTGCTTTAATTATTAACAACAATAGCTTTCATAAAAGTAAATTTGTAAGCTCTACAAATGGAATTACTGGAGGGCTTTTAAACACATCGTCAGAAATTTCAGACTATTTTAATTTAGAAACACAAAACAAAGCTTTAGCTGAAGAAAATATTCGATTAAAAAACTTACTTGAACAAGTACACGTCTCTTCAGATAGTCTTTTAGAAACAACAGTTGTAGACTCCGTAAAATACAATCAGCATTTTACTAATATAAATGCCAAAATAACCGCTAACCAATATAGTAGCTCAAATAATTTTTTAACCATTAATCGAGGATTAAAACACGGAATTACAACAGAAATGGCTGTAATTAATGGAAAAGGAATTATTGGAATTACAGAAAATGTTGGTAATGGACACTCAAGAATTCAATCTATATTAAATAGACACAGTAAGATTAATGCACGTTTTAAAAATAACAACTATTTTGGAACGTTAGAATGGGACGGAAAAGATTACAAGATTGTTCAATTAAAAGATATACCAAGGCAAGCAATTTCTAAAATTGGTGACACAATTATAACTGGTGGAATGTCTACAATTTTCCCCGAAGGAATACTTATTGGAACCATAATTAACATTCCTGAAAAGCACACTGCTTCTAACACACTAGATATTCAATTATTTAATGACATGAGTAATTTAAATCAAGTTTATGTAGTGAAAAATTTATATAAAAAAGAGCTCCAAAATTTAAGTAATGAATAAAACAGTTTACATCTCTCTATTGTTTATTTTCTTACTTTTTTTACAAGTATTTATATTAAACAACATTCTTTATTTAGGATATGTAAACCCATACCTATACATTGCTTTTGTTTTTTTATATCCACTTCGCGAAAACAGATTTCCCTTTTTAGTTTTAGCATTTTTATTAGGGCTGTTTGTGGATTTTTTTTCAAACTCTGGAGGCGTACATGCCTTTTCAATAGTTCTTATAGCCTACTTTAGAATTTATTTAATCCATTCTATTTTTAAAAAGAATGCACAAGATTATCAGCTATTTAACTTAAAATTAGAATCTTTTGGCAATGTTTTTAATTTCATCGCAATTTTAACAATACTTCATCATTTTATATTGTTTACTTTAATTAACTTTAGCTTTCAAAACTTTACACACATAATTTTAAACACTGTTTTATCAAGTGTTTTTACACTAATTTTATTCTTCTTAGGAAATTATATTTTTAGCTCAAAACAACAATAAATGAAAAGAAGTTATTTATTAATTTTCTTAATACTACTTATTGGAATAATCTTTATTGGAAGACTTTTTCAATTACAAATTATTGATGGATCAAACTATAATCCTACTAAAAACTCTGCTGTAAAAATTGTTTATGACTACCCAGAAAGAGGACATGTTTTTGACCGCAATGGAAAACTAATAGTTGCCAACCAACTTTCTTACGATGTAATGGTAACACCAAAAGATGTAGAACCTTTAGATACTTTAGAGTTTTGTTCTTTTTTAAAAATTGATACAGAAGACTTTAAAAGACGTTTTGCAAAAGCTGAAAAATATGCACGCTGGCTACCATCAGTATTTTTAAAACAACTTTCTAAAGAAGACTTTGCTTTTCTTCAAGAAAAATTACACAAATACAAGGGTTTCTATATTCAGAAAAGAATAATTAGAAATTACCCGGAAAAATCAGCAGCCAACGTAGTTGGATATATTAGTGAAGTTAACGAATACACTGCTAGAAATAGTGATGATTATGAACAAGGGGAATTAATTGGTTCTTGGGGAGTTGAAAAACAATATGAAAAAATATTGCGCGGAATAAAAGGTAAAAAACACTTAAAGAGAAATAATCTTAATAAAATTATAGGTTCTTTTAAAAATGGACTATACGATACAACAGCTTTAGCAGGTAAAGACCTAACACTAACCATAGATAGTGATTTACAAAAATATGGTGAATTATTAATGGCTGGAAAAAGAGGTGGAATTGTTGCAATTGAACCTTCAAGTGGTGAAATACTTGCATTAATAACCGCACCAAGTTACGATCCCAATTTAATGGTAGGTAGAAAACGTAAAAAACAATCCAGTATATTATTTAACGATTCTATTAACAAACCAATGATAGATAGAGGTCTGCAAGCAAGTTACGCTCCTGGTTCACCTTTTAAAATGATCAATGGATTAATTGGACTACAGGAAAATGTAGTTGATGAAAATTTTCATGTGTTCTGTAAAAATGGTTACAGATACGGACGTAGAAAAAACGCTTTTATGGGTTGCCATTGTGGTATTCATGGACGACCAATTAAACTTAAAACAGCTATTGCAAAATCTTGTAACACTTATTTTGCCACAACCTACAGAAAAATTATTGATAAATATGAAACTTCCGCTGAAGGAATGGACGCTTGGGCAAACCATGCAAAAAGCTTCGGCCTAGGTGATTTTTTAGGATATGATTTACCTTCCGGACAGAAAGGTAGGATTCCTGACGGCAAATATTATAGTGATAATTATGATTTTAGATGGGGAGCTACAACAACTATTTCTAACTCAATTGGTCAAGGTGAAGTGGAAACAACACCAATTCAATTAGCAAATGTTACAGCAGCAATTGCAAATAGAGGCTACTTTTACACACCACATATTGTTAAAAAAATTGATGGTGAAAATATTGATAATGAAAATTATACCGTCCCAAAAAAAACAACTATAGACTCTCAACACTTTACCCCAGTTGTGGAAGCAATGTATGAAGTTTTTAAAACGGGTACCGGTAAATACTGTCAAGTAAAAGGGATAGAAATCTGTGGAAAAACGGGGACAGTTGAAAATTTTATAAGAATTGATGGGAAGAAAACTCAGTTAGATGACCATTCAATTTTTATGGCATTTGCACCTAGAGAAAACCCACAAATTGCATTAGCAATCTTTGTGGAAAATGGTGGTTATGGTTCAACAATTGCTGCACCAATTACAAGTTTAATGATTGAAAAGTATTTAAACGGTAAAATATCAAAAGCAACAAAGTACAGAGAAACTAAAATGTTTAACACTAGTTTACAGAAAATATATAATAAACAAATTCAAAAACCAGATTCTCTTGCGTCAGGAACGAAATAACATATTTTTAGGCTTAGATTGGATACTTGTTGCTTTATACGCTACACTAGTTATTTTTGGCTGGATGAATATTTATGCCGCTTCTACAACTCCAGAAAATAATGAGCTATTAGATTTTTCAACAAAATATGGAAAACAACTAATTTTTATTATTCTATCTATTCCGCTAATTATTTTAATCTTATTTCTAAACTCTAAATTTTATGAGCGCTTTTCTAGTGTTCTATATATATTCTCTTTAATATTACTCGCAGGTTTATTTCTCTTCGGAAAGAATATAAATGGAGCTACTTCTTGGTATAACTTTGGCAGTATTGGTTTACAACCCTCTGAGTTTGCAAAAGCGTTTACAGCTTTAGCTGTTGCTAAATTATTAAGTGACAGAAATTACAACTTAAAACTTATAAAAAACCAAATAAAAGCATTTATAGTAATCTTTACTCCTGCTTTCTTAATTGCATTACAACCAGATATGGGTTCTGTACTTATCTATTTGGCTTTCTTTTTTGTTTTTAACAGAGAAGGTCTAACATTAAATTATATTATTTTTGGAGCAATTACAGTACTTTTATTTTTACTAACAATATACTTTGGTGCACTTTGGGTTTTAATAATTTCTTTCCTATTAATAACTGCATATACCATTTATGCCATTTATAGAGATAAACGTTTTTTACGTTTCAATTGGCCTAAAATAGTTGGCTTATATACTGCTGTTGGTTTATTTATTATAGCTTTTGGATTTATTTTTAATAATGTATTTAAACAACACCATAGGGATCGTTTTGATGTTCTTTTGGGAAAAAAAATAGATATTAAAAGAATTGGATACAATTCTCACCAAGCGGAATTAACAATTAGTTCTGGAGGTTTTTTAGGTAAAGGATATTTACAAGGAGATAGAACTCAAGGAAATTTTGTTCCAGAACAACATACAGATTATATTTTTAGTACTGTTGGAGAAGAATGGGGCTTTTTAGGAAGTAGTCTTGTAATTATTCTTTTTGTTGTTTTACTTTATCGAGTAATCTACTTATCCGAAACAACAACAAATAAATTTGGGCGAATTTACGGCTACGGCGTGGCTTCCATTATATTCTTTCACCTTTTAGTTAATGTTGGTATGGTTATAGGATTGTTTCCAACTGTTGGTATTCCGCTGCCTTTTTTTAGTTACGGAGGTTCTTCTCTTTGGGGTTTTACAGTGTTACTTTTTATCTTTATAAGATTGGATGCTCATAAGAAATACGATTGGTAGGTAAAAAACCACATAGAAACATAGTTCACATAGAAGTTATGAAAACATATATACCTACAGGGTTTCTAAAGCCTTGCAGGATTCACAATAGTTAGCAAACTAGTTTAGCCCTGATTGAACGGTTTGTTTGAGCTCTTTTGTGAAGAATGAACAAAAAGCGAGTAGTGAAAGCAGGAAATAGCTTAAACAAAAACAAAAAAACGCTCTGAAAAATCAGAGCGTTTTTTAATAAGAAAAATTCTTATTAATTTTTTATAAAGCTGCTACTTGCTTAGTCAATTTAGACTTTAAGTTAGCTGCTTTATTCTTATGAATAATGTTATTCTTTGCTAATTTGTCTAACATAGAAATAACTTTAGTTAACATCCCTTCAGCTTCTTTCTTATCTGAAGATGCACGTAAGTCTCTTACAGCATTACGTGTAGTTTTATGCTGATATTTGTTACGTAATCTCTTAGCTTCGTTACTTCTAATCCTCTTTAATGCTGACTTGTGATTTGCCATCTTACTTTTTTCTTATTTAGTTTATATAAAACTTTGTAGTCCGTACGGGAATCGAACCCGTGTTACATGGATGAAAACCATGCGTCCTAACCCCTAGACGAACGGACCAGTAGCAATCAATCTTATCGATTGCGGGTGCAAATATACAACGTTTTTCAACATTTGCAATAATTTTTTAAAAAAAAATCATTTTTTTTTTTAGATCCCTGTTTTCACGGGAATGTCAGTTTTAATTAAAGCCTAAAAACAAAGTCTTTAGAGACTCTTTTCAATTAATATGCTTTAGCAAATAAAACTCTTTTTGAAGACGGCTTTCCTGAATAAATACAGGATCCGGACTCTTCTTTTGCGTCATTAGGGATACACCTAATTGTAGCTTTTGTAAGCTCTTTTATCTTATCTTCTGTCTCTTCAGAACCATCCCAATGCGCAGAAACAAAACCTCCTTTAGTTTCTATTACTTCTTTAAACTCATCAAAAGTTGTTACTTCTGTAGTATGTTGCTCTCTATAAGAAAGTGCTTTATTGAATAAGTTCTCTTGAATTTCTTCTAAAAGTACTGCAACAAAATCTACTACTTCATCTTGAGAAATAGTTTGTTTTTCTAATGTATCTCTACGAGCTACCTCTACAGTGTTATTTTCTAAATCTCTATTACCAATTGCAATTCTAACTGGAACTCCTTTTAACTCATATTCTGCAAACTTTGCTCCTGGTCTATAAGTGTCTCTATCATCAAATTTTACAGAGATTCCTTTAGCCTTTAATTCTTTTACAAAAACATTAACTTTCTCAGAAATAGCGGCTAATTGCTCTTCTCCTTTATATATAGGAACAATTGCTACTTGAATTGGCGCTAACTTTGGAGGCAGAACCAATCCTAAATCATCTGAATGCGTCATTATTAAACCACCAATTAAACGTGTTGAAACTCCCCA
The DNA here is from genome assembly GCF_001889045.1 of Tenacibaculum todarodis. NCBI lineage: Bacteria > Pseudomonadati > Bacteroidota > Flavobacteriia > Flavobacteriales > Flavobacteriaceae > Tenacibaculum > Tenacibaculum todarodis. The sequence continues at coordinate 1,695,256 of NZ_CP018155.1, forward strand.
AGAAGTTGCCCAAACGTATTCTTGCTTACCTTCTTTAGAAGTATATTTAACATCAAATGCTTTGGCAAAATTTTGTCCTAAAAAGTGAGAAGTACCTGCTTGCAATGCTTTACCATCTTGCATTAAAGCTTCAATTGTATAGGTCTCATCTGCTCCTGCAAAACGTTCACTCTCTGTCTTTGCTCCTTTTACAACTGGCATTGCCATAAAGTTTTCTGCAAAGGTTGCATACACTTCTTGCATTTGCTTAGATTCTGAAATAGCTTCTTCTTTTGTTGTATGTGCTGTATGTCCTTCTTGCCATAAAAACTCTGCCGTTCTTAAAAATAAACGTGTACGCATTTCCCAACGAAACACATTTGCCCATTGATTTATTAACAATGGTAAATCTCTGTGAGATTGAACCCATCCTTTAAATGTATTCCATATAATTGCTTCAGAAGTTGGACGAATAACTAACTCTTCCTCTAACTTTGCTTTTGGATCTACACGTAGTTTCCCTTCTTTTTCCGGATCGTTTTGTAAACGATAATGAGTTACAACCGCACACTCTTTTGCAAAACCTTCTGCATTTTTTTCTTCAGCTTCAAACAAACTTTTAGGCACTAAAAGTGGAAAATAAGCATTTTGATGCCCTGTTTCTTTAAACATTTTATCTAATTCCGCTTTCATATTCTCCCAAATAGCATAGCCATAAGGTTTAATAACCATACAACCACGTACAGCAGAATTTTCAGCTAAATCAGCTTTTACAACTAGTTCATTATACCATTTCGAATAATCTTCGGAACGCTTTGTCAATTTTTTACTCATAATCAGAAGTTTGGCACAAAACTTGCTACCTAAATAAATGTAATTTGTGTTTGCAAAATTGTGATTTTTATTAAAATCGAAACAAAACTACACTAAAAAAGGTAAGTTGCCTAACAGTTAGTTTTAATTTTGTAAATTATCGATTCAAAAAGAATAAGAGAAAAAACCTTAAATACTAGAAAACATGAAGTTACATTACGCCAACACCAAACTTCCACTTTATATGTTATCATTTTTAATGCTAACAACTTTAATTTCTTGCGGAACTGCGCAAACTGTAACTAATAGCGAAGATGGTATCTACGCTGATAGTAATTCTGAAACTGAAGGAAGAAGAGTTATTATTGCAGATCAAAAAGAATATAGAGAATACAACGACAATTATTTTACAAAGGAGTTACAACGTTTAGATGAATTAAACGGTTCTGATATTATAACAGATATTGATAGCTATAAATCTTATGGCGATGAAGATGAGGAATATGAAGAAGAAATATACGAAGATGATTCTCAAACTAGAATAACTTATAATGAACCTTGGGGTTATGACAATGCAGATGTTGTTATAAATATTAATACCGGTTTTGGCTACAACTCATATTGGGGTTCACCTTTCTACGGTTATGGATATGGATGGAACCGCTGGAATAGATGGAATCGTTGGAATAGATGGGGATATAACTCATGGCACCCTTATCATTATGGAGGTTATTGGAATACTGGATTTTATGGTGGCGGATATGCTTACTACGGAAACCCTTATTATACTCCATACAGATATGGAAACTACTACAGAAATGGAAATTACTACAGAAACACTCGTAGAGGAGCAAATTCTTACAGAGGAAGATATAGTGTAGCATCTAATTCTCGAAGAGGATACGCTAACAATAGAAGAGTAAATACCAAAACTAGAAACTCTCGTTCTGCTAGAAATGGAAGAACTGTTAATTCTACAAGGTCTAAAAGAACTATAAGACAATATAATAGTAACGGTAAAATACGCTCTACAAGAAGCACACGCAATACAAGAGGAGTCAAACCAGTAAGAAGTACACGTACTAATAGAACTGGAGGAGTAAAAAACACTAGAAATACAAAATCTACTAGAAACGTAAGAAGTACAACTCCTAAAAGAAGCACAAAGAGATATTCTCAAAACTCTAAATCTACTCGTTCTTCTAGAAGCTATACTCCAAGTAGATCTTCTTCATCAAGAAATGCGTCTAGAAGCTCATCAAGAAGTTCTTCTTCTAGGAGTACTAGCAGTAGAAGCTCATCTTCAAGAAGTTCAGGAAACAGAAGTTCTTCCTCTAGAAGTAGCAGAGGAAGAAAATAATATATTCTTAACCAATCTTTATAAAGTTAAGTAAAACGAATTAGCAAAAACATGAAAAGAATTTTAACATTCGCGGCAATTGTCGCTACAACTTTCACGTCCTATTCTCAATCTTTAGGTTATAATGATTTAGGAATTTTATTTGGACAAGACAACAATTATGGAACCTCTAGATTTAACGCAATGAGCGGTGCTTTTGGAGCATTAGGAGGAGACGTTTCTTCTATAGGAATAAATCCAGCAGGTGCTGCGGTTGCAAACAATAGTATGTTTTCTGTAACATTGGGAAACAAAAATAATGATGTAAATGCAAGTTATTACGGCACCACATTTAATACAGAAGAGGACTATTTTAATATCTCACAAGCAGGTGGAATACTAGTTTTTGACACAAACTCAAACTCTGGGTGGAGTAATTTTGCATTATCTTTTAATTACAGGTTAAAAAATAATTTTGAAAATTATTTTGGTGTAGACGGAAATAACGGAGAAGCTTACTATAATGTACACCCTAATGACAATGCTAATCCTCAAACAGAATTTAACAACGCACAAGAACAACGTTTTGAAAACTATTTAAATGGAGAATCCAGTGTGTTTACAATGGGATTTTCTGCTGCACATGAAAATAAATTATTTGTTGGGGCATCGGTTAATATACATGATATTAGGTTTGGACAAACAACTCAGTTAAATGAAATTAACCAAGACGGTGACGGAAACACTTTAGATGCTTTTAACGAACAGATTACCACTATTGAAGCAAATGGTTTTTCTCTTGGATTAGGTTTCATATACAAGTTACACCAAAACTTTAGAATTGGTTTAGCCTACGAAACACCAACTTGGTACAACGAAGTATTAGAAGATTCTAACATTATTCCATTCAATGAGAACTACCCAGATTACATTGGATATATGGATATTGAATCTGAACAACATGGTATATATAATGATGATGATTTTGAATATTTTGAATTAAATTCATTTCAATTAAGAACACCAAGCAAACTTACTGCAAGTAGCGCTATAATCTTTGACAAACAAGGTTTAATCAGTTTAGATTACACATATCGAAACTATTCTAACACTAAATTTACAAGTAATGGTTTTAATGATGAAAACCAAGGTTTCTCAACAGACTATAGAGCAACACACGCAGTAAACGTTGGTACAGAATGGCGTTTTGACAGAATGAGTTTACGCGCTGGTTATCATTACGAACAGAACCCTTTAAAAGATGCCTTAGATAGCGATAACAAAAAAGGATACTCAGCTGGTTTAGGATATAACTTTGGTAAATTTAAATTTGATTTAGCTTATAGAAATTCTGGTGTAAACGCTCCATATTCAATCTACAATAGCGCAACAGTTAGTCCAATAGAATTAAATACAAACAACACAAGAATTACAGGTACACTAACCTTTAATTTATAGAAAGAATAAAAAGTAAAAAAAATCCCGCAATAGCGGGATTTTTTTATTACTAAAAGTCAGTTTTTTACCGTAATTTTGCAACTCCTTTTGCATTATAAAATGCATATAATAAATTTAGCTGATTTCAGTTTTCCTTAAAGATGAAAGACATTAAAATAACAATACAAGAAACCAATAACAATGCAATTATTAAATTTGTAAGTAATTCAATTTTAATAAACGGCGGTAGTTATGAGTTTACCAATATAGACGAGGCAAAAAACTCGCCTTTAGCACAACAATTATTTTATTTACCATTTGTAAAAAAAATATTTGTTACAGCTAACTTTATAGCAATTCAACGTTTTGACATTGTAGAATGGAGTGACGTACAAGAAGAAGTACGAGAACAAGTTGAAACGTATTTACAAGAAGGTAATACAGTAATAAAAGAAGAAAGAACAAACAAAAAAGAGGCAATTGAAGTGTATGCAGAAGTTACTCCAAATCCTTCAGTAATGAAATTTGGAACAAACAAAGCACTTACACAAACTGATGTTGAATTTAAGAATATTGATGAAGCAAGTAAGTCTTCTCCTCTAGCACAAGCATTATTTGTTTTTCCGTTTGTTAAAGAAGTATTTATTTCTGACAATTATGTTTCTATTTCTAAATATGATATGGTGGAATGGAATGAAGTTTACGGAGAAGTAAGAACTTTTATTAGAGAATATTTACAAGAAGGTAAAACCATTTTAAAAGAACTTCCAAAACAAGACGAATCAAAAAAAGAAATTATAGTTTCTAAAGAAGATTTATCTGAAACATCAGCCAAGATAATTGATATTTTAGATGAATACATTAAACCTGCTGTTGCTTCTGATGGTGGAAACATTGCATTTCAATCTTATAATGAAGAGAGTAAACGTGTAAGCGTAATTTTACAAGGAGCTTGTAGCGGTTGTCCATCTTCTACCATTACTTTAAAAAATGGAATTGAAACCATGTTAAAAGAAATGTTACCAAATAAAATTAACGAAGTAGTTGCAATAAATGGGTAATTCCGTTGGCAGTAAACAGTTTTCAGTTTACTGTAATATTGAATTTCAAAATAAAATAAACCTTGAATGAGTAAATTGGTAAAACCTTATAAAGATTCTGACTTAGGAAAAAAAGAGCAAGTTGCTAAAATGTTTGATAACATTTCTGAAAATTACGATGGCTTAAACCGTGTAATTTCTTTAGGAATAGATGTTAGCTGGCGTAAAAAAGTAGTGAAATTGGTTGGAGAAAATAATCCAAAACAAATTTTAGATATCGCAACAGGAACTGGAGATTTAGCTATGATGATGGCAGCATTAAATCCAGATCGTATTGTTGGTTTAGATATTTCTGCCGGAATGCTAGAAGTTGGTAAACAAAAAATAGCAAAAGCAAATCTTTCAAGCAAAATAGAAATGATTGTTGGAGACAGTGAAAACATGCCTTTTAAAGACAATACTTTCGACGCAATTACGGTTTCTTTTGGTGTAAGAAACTTTGAAAACTTAGACAAAGGTTTAACCGAAATAAATAGAGTTTTAAAACCTAATGGAAAATTGGTGATTTTAGAAACCTCTAATCCAACTAAATTTCCATTTAAACAAGGTTATAAATTATACACAAATATCGTTTTGCCAGTAATTGGGAAAATCTTCTCTAGAGACAAAGTAGCCTATTCTTATTTATCTGAAAGTGCAAATCATTTTCCTTTTGGAAAAGCCTTCAACAATATTTTACAAAAAAATGGGTTTAGTAATACGAAAGATATTCCTGTAACTTTTGGAGTTGCATCAATTTATACAGCCACAAAATAACCAATGAAGAAACAATTTATAATTTTCGGTTTTTTACTTTTGATAATAGGCAATGTTTTTGCTCAAAGAGATAGAATAGAGAACTTACCTAGTTTTGATAAACCTCGTTTTCATTACGGATTTTACTTAGGACTTAACAGAAACGACTTTAAATTAGACTATAGACCTAACTCTTCCACCAATAACCCACACGTTATTATTGAACCATCTATTGGTTTTAATGTTGGTCTTATTGCAGATTACAGACTTCATAAGAACATTAATCTACGTTTTGAGCCAGGATTAATGACTAATACAAAAACCATAACTTTTAATCATGTTGTAGGTACGGATGCTCAAAGAGTAAGAGAGGAAGTTGGCTCAACGTTTTTACACATGCCTGTAATTTTAAAATTTAGCACGGACAGATTAGATAATGTTAGACCTTATATTTTAGGCGGATTATCTTTTGACCATAACTTTTCTAGTAATGAAGATCAACAAGACGATAATACTAGTGGAGAATTTAGAATGAAATCTAGTAATTTCATGTATGAAGTTGGTATTGGAATCGATATTTATTTACAATACTTTAAATTTTCACCATCAATTCGTGGTGTATTTGCAATTACAGACGAATTAAAATACGATGACACAAGTCCAAGTCAATGGACAGACCCAATAAACTACATGGGAACGCGAGGCGTATTTTTACACTTTGCATTTGAATAATAAAAAAAAGGTTGCCATTTGGCAACCTTTTTAATTTTCTAAAGTATTAGAAAAATCCCTGAAAATATCACTTTTTCACTTTCTACCTTCTTCTTCTTATTCATAGCTATTTATTAGACCCAATAAAAATAATTAGGTCACATAAAAAAGAAAGACTGCAATTAAGCAGCCTTTCTAAAAGATAGGAGTTTCCCCCAAAACTTTTGCCCTATCTTTTTTCTATATATATTAAGACACGGCTATATTATATAAAGTCACAATAAAATTGTTTTTTTTTAATCTAAAACTTCAACCTTACTATCCACAACGTCTTTAATCGGTATAACCACCTTACCTTCAGAAGTTAACAAAACCAAGCAAATATTATCAATACTTATAATAACACCTTCGGTATCGTTAGTTTTTATCTTTTTTCCAATTTCTAAGTTCTTACGAGTATAATATCCAAACAACAAACGCTCAACAGCACCTCTAGAACCCAATCCAAATGCTATTGTAAATGCAGCTAGAATAGAACCAATTATAAGTGTTAAATTACTTTTAATTACAGATGTATCAATACCTGCTTGATCTAATGCTGTAATTGATAAAAATATTACTATTAAATAAAAAGCAATGTTCCCAACTAAGTTTCCTCCAGAAATCTCTAAAGATTTAAACATAGAAGTTATCGCTTTTTTTACCATTGTACCTAAATACGCACCTGCTACAAAAATTGCTAAAGCTGTTAGTAACCTTGGAAGATATGCAAAGAAGCTACTAATACCATTAGAAACAGTATCCATACCAAATATACCAGCACCAGCCATTACAAATATTAAAATAAGAAACCATTTTAGTACACCTAAAATTACATTGGTTAACATTACATTAATAGTTGTATCTCCAAAAATTTCAGTCTCACTTAATTTTTCTGACCATTTATCAATATTTGTTTTTGCTAAAGCTTTACGGATTATATATAAAAATACTTTAATAAAAATCCATGAAACAATTATAAAACCAATAAAACCAGCTACTGTTGGTAGAGATTCTACAAGTTTGTCAAAAATTTCTTTAAAAGGACCTATAATATCAATTTTTAAGTTTAGTAATAAGCTCTTCATAATAATTGGTTTTGGTTAATTATATTAATGTTATGGTTAGTTTTCTTTTGAATTTGATTTTTCTCCACCAGACAATAGATCACCTATTGTACTAGGATATTTAACCACAAATAAATCGGCTAAATCTAGGGTAAGTTTTATCATGCCAATATCATTTAATACTTTTTCTTTAAGTATCTGTGGCACTTCTTCGTTATGTAGTATTTTTTTAAACGGATTTTCCATACTTACAATTCTTCATACTTTTTAACTACTCGTTCCTTAGCTCTTTTAATACGCATTTTAACTGCGCTAGAGCCCAATTCTAAAGATTCCTGAATTTCTTGAATACTCATATCATCTTGATACTTCATCAATAAAATCATTTTATCTTGTGGATCTATTAACGCCATAGCCTTTGCTAATTTATCTGATTTTAACTCAAATAATGTGGCATCATCAATTTCGTTCTCATTTATATCTTCATCTTTAATAACATCAGTTACAACAGTAACTTTTTCATTTTTCTTATTAGTGTTTCTTTGCACATAATTTACACAGAAATTATAAGTAAAAGAATACAACCAAGTAGAAAACTTAGATTTACCTTTAAATGAACGTAGTTTTACAAACAATCTAATAAACACATCATGTGTTAAATCTTGCGCCTCTTCTTTACTTTTAGAAAAGCCGTAACATTTATTATATACTACGCTAGAATACCTATCATATAAAACAGCAAACAAATGTGTATTATTTGTTTCTACTATTTCTTTGACAAGGTCTTCATCACTTAATGAAGTAGCATTAGTCGTTTTCAATTGTTAGTATAGTTGGTTTCAAATTTAGACACTTAAATAAGTTAAAAGTCACTTATCTAATTCATTCAGGAATCAAAATTAACACTTCTTTAATAAAAAAGATAAAAATTTAAAAAAATATTAAAACTTTTGTAACATTTACTTAAAACCTTACGTATAAGTAAATGCAGGCTATGCAATAATTAATAAATTTAGACAAAAGAATATGAGACAACTTAAGATTACCAAGCAGGTTACTAATAGAGAAACCGCGTCTTTAGATAAATATTTACAAGAAATAGGAAAGGTAGATTTAATTACTGCCGATGAAGAAGTAGAATTAGCACAAAGAATTAAAGCTGGTGATCAAAGAGCATTAGAAAAATTAACAAAAGCGAATTTACGTTTTGTGGTTTCTGTTGCAAAACAATACCAAAACCAAGGATTAACATTACCAGATTTAATTAATGAAGGTAACTTAGGTTTAATTAAAGCAGCAAAACGTTTTGATGAAACTCGTGGATTTAAATTTATCTCATACGCCGTTTGGTGGATTCGTCAATCTATCTTACAAGCCTTAGCAGAACAATCAAGAATTGTACGTTTACCGTTAAATAAAATTGGTTCAATCAATAAAATTAACAAAATGTACGCTTTCTTAGAGCAAGAAAACGAAAGACCTCCAAGTCCAGAAGAAATTGCTAAGAAATTAGACATGACAGTTAATGACGTAAAAGAATCTATGAAGAATTCTGGACGTCACGTATCTATGGATGCACCATTAATTGAAGGAGAAGACTCTAACTTATATGATGTATTAAACTCAGGAGAATCTCCAAATCCAGACAAATCTTTATTACACGAATCTTTACGTATTGAGATAAACAGAGCTTTAGAGACATTAACTCCACGTGAAGCAGACGTAGTAAAATTATACTTTGGTTTAGGTGAACACCAACCAATGACATTAGAAGAAATTGGTGAAACATTCGATTTAACTCGTGAGCGTGTTCGTCAAATTAAAGAAAAAGCAATTAGAAGATTAAAACACACTTCTCGTAGTAGAATTTTAATGACTTACCTTGGGTAATCATATTTATAAATAAAACTTTAAAAACTCTCAAATTAATTTTTGGGAGTTTTTTATTTGAAGCTATTTCCTGCTTTCACTACTCGCTTTTTTTGGTGTTTCGACTACGCCTCAACAACCAAAAAAGAGCTCAAACAAACCGTTCAATCAGGGCTAAACATATTTATTAATTTTATTGCTTCCCTTTCAATCTTGCTATACTAATTAATTATCTTTGCAACATAAAAATAACAACACAACCACAAACAAATGAGTAATTTAATTGCACCTTCAATTTTAGCGGCAGATTTTGCCAATTTACAAAGAGACATAGAAATGGTAAACAATTCTGATGCCGATTGGTTTCATATCGACATCATGGACGGCGTTTTTGTACCCAACATTTCTTTCGGGATGCCAGTTTTAAAGGCAATATCTAAACATGCCACCAAAACAATTGACGTGCATTTAATGATTGTAAATCCAGATCAATACATACAAACTTTTGCAGATTTAGGCGCAGATATTTTAACAGTACATTACGAAGCTTGTACACATTTGCATAGAACAGTTCAAGCAATAAAAGCTTCTGGAATGAAAGCTGGAGTTGCCTTAAATCCACACACACCAATTGCAGTTTTAGAAGACATTATTGCCGATTTAGACTTAGTGTGTATTATGAGTGTAAATCCAGGTTTTGGCGGACAATCATTTATAGAAAACACCTACAAAAAAGTAAGTCAATTAAAACACTTAATTGAATTTTCAGAATCTAATTGTCAAATAGAAATTGATGGCGGAGTTACTGATAAAAATGCTAACCAATTGGTAGAAGCTGGTGCAAATATTTTAGTTGCAGGAAGCTATGTCTTTAAAAGTGAAAATCCAACAGAGACAATTGCTGATCTAAAAGGATTAGTAAATTAAAACAATTTTACTTTGACAGAGGATTTAAAAACATATTACGGATATTTATTTGAAGATGCTTTATTGGATGAAATAAGCAAAATTGCTGTTCTAAAGGAATGCAAAGCACACAGTACAATTATAGACTTTGAAAGTTATATTACTTCTATACCACTATTATTAAATGGTGCTATAAAAATATTGAGAGAAGATAAAGAAGGCAACGAACTAGTGCTGTATTACTTAGAAAAAGGAGATACTTGTGCTATGACGTTATCTTGTTGTATGGGTCAAACAAAAAGTAAAATTAAAGCTATTGCAGAAACCGACGTGTCTTTATTAATGATTCCAAAGCAAAAAATGACTGACTGGCTAAGTACTTATAAAAGCTGGCAAGAATTTATATTACAAAGCTATCATAATAGATTACAAGAATTTGTAGAAGCAATAGATACCATCGCTTTTTTAAACATGGATAAACGTCTTTTTAAATATTTAAAAGACAAAGCAATGGTAAATAATAATGATGAATTAACCACAACACACAAGCAAATTTCAGACGATTTACACACTTCTAGAGTTGTAATCTCTAGACTTCTTAAAAAATTAGAAAACGAAGGTAAAATTCAACTTTTTAGAAATAGCATTAAAGTTTTAGAACTGTAATGATACACTTATCAGCAGATTTTTGGAATAACAAATATAAAGACAATAAAACAGGTTGGGATTTAGGCGCAATTTCTCCGCCTTTAAAGGCCTATTTTGATCAATTAGAAAATAAAAAAACTAAAATTTTAATTCCTGGCGGAGGAAATTCTTATGAAGCAGAATACCTGTTTAAAAACGGATTTAAAAATGTTTTTGTAATAGATTTATCAAAAATTGCTTTAGAAAATATTAAAACTAGAATTCCTCAATTTCCAGATTCTCAATTATTACATGCCAACTTTTTTGATTTAAATACTACCTTTGATTTAGTAATAGAACAAACTTTTTTTTGTGCTATAAATCCTAATTTAAGACCAAAATATGCTTCTAAAATGCATTCTGTTTTAAAGTCGAAAGGAAAATTAGTTGGTTTACTTTTTGATGCAATACTAAACGATGATCATCCGCCTTTTGGTGGAAATAAAAAAGAATATCTTTCTTATTTTGAACCTTATTTTTCAATTAATAAAATGGAACCTTGTTATAATTCTTATCATAATAGGCAAGGAAAAGAGTTGTTTTGTTATGCTTCAGAAAAAATAATTTTTAAGTAATAAAGGTTACATAAAAATTGTTATTTACTTCGTATTTTTATAGTCGATAAAAATACCATATGGAAGACATGATCTTTTACGATAGATTGCAATTCGCATTTACTATCACATTTCACTATATATTTCCGCAATTGACAATGGGTTTGTCACTAATTATTGTTTATTTTAAATGGAAATATTTAAGAAACAATAACGAAAAGTACAACAATGCCGCAAAATTTTTTATGAAGATTTTTGCCGTTAATTTTACAATGGGTGTTGTAACAGGAATTCCAATGGAATTTCAATTTGGTACCAATTGGGCAAAGTTTTCTGAATTAACAGGCGGAATTATCGGTCAGACTTTAGCCATGGAAGGCATGTTTTCATTCTTTTTAGAATCATCCTTTTTAGCACTCTTTATTTTTGGTGAAAAATTAATGGGACAAAAACTCCATTTTTTAACTGGTTTTTTAGTCTTTTTAGGTTCTTGGGCAAGTGGTTGGTTTATTTTAGCTACTAATGCTTGGATGCAACATCCTGTTGGTTATGAGATTTTAGAAAACGGGAAATTTGTGTTAGAAAACTTTTCGGAATTATTTTCAAATCCTTGGTTATTACCTGCCTTTTTACACAATCAAATGGCCTCTGTTGTAACATCTTCTTTTGTAGTTGCAAGTATTGGAGCTTTTTATATTATTAGAAAAAAACAAGTAGAATATGGAAAATTATTCTTAAAAACAGGCGTAATTTTCGGTTTAATTTCTAGTCTCTTAGTGGCTTTTCCTACAGGAGATTGGAATGCTAAAAATGTAGCAAAATATCAACCAGCTACTTTCGCTGCTATGGAAGGAATTTTTGAAACTGAAGAAGCAGGAGCAGAAATTGTTTTAATTGGGCAACCTAATATGGTAGAAAAAAAGTTAGACAATAAAATTGCGGTTCCTAATATATTAAGCTTTTTAACCCACCAAGATTGGAATCAGCAAATACCAGGAATGGATCAATTTAAAGAAGAAGAATTGCCAGATAATATACCTGCTTTATATTATTCTTATCACATAATGGTTGGTTTAGGTACCATATTTATAGGTGTAATGGTTTTGGCGCTTTTCCTTTTATGGAGAAAAAAATTATACACTTTTAAACCATTACTTTGGTTTATTATGTTTTTAGTTCCGTTTCCTTACATTGCTAATATTACAGGTTGGTATACCGCAGAATTAGGAAGACAACCTTATTTAGTTTATGGTTTATTAAAAACAAGCGATGGAGTTTCTCCTACAGTTTCATCTGGTAACACTTTATTTACCTTACTTGGTTTTGTGGCCTTATATATGCTGTTAGGTTTGCTATTTTTAGTATTAGTAGGTAAAACAATTAACGAAGGTCCAAAACTTCAAAAACATTAAACTATGGAAATATTTTGGTATATAATTATAGCATTTGTATTAGCAGTATTTTTTATTTTAGATGGATATGATTTTGGAACAGGAATCGTCCATTTATTTTTCGCTAAAAAAGAAAAAGACAAGCAGGTAATTGCAAAATCTGCCGGTTTATTTTGGGATTCTAATGAGGTATGGTTAGTTGCTGCTGGCGGAATGCTTTTTATGGCTTTTCCAACATTTTATGCTTCAGTTTTTAGTGGTTTTTATTTGCCTTTAATACTAGTTTTATGGTTAATTATTTTTAGAGCAATCGGATTAGAATTTAGAAATCAATTTAATTACCAAATGTGGAAAGATATTTGGGATACTTCTTTTGGAGTTTCTAGTTTGTTGTTAGCTTTATTTTTTGGTATTGCTTTAGGAAATATTATCAGAGGCGTAAATCTAGGAGGTGTAGAAAATGGTGTTTCTGCTTACGAAGGACATTATTTTTTCTTGCCATTATGGAATAGTAGCTTTAGTCCGTTAACAGAACATCCAGGAGTTATTGATTGGTTTACAATTATAATTGGCTTAATAGCTGTTGTTACTTTAACTATTCATGGTGCCAATTGGGTCATTCTTAAAACAAATTCTTCCATTAATTTAAAACTAAAAGGAGTTATTTTTAAATTGAATATCGCCTTGGCTATTCTTACCTTTTTGTCGTTATCCGTTTGGCAAATTGTAAATCCTAATTCTTTAAATAATTTTGTTGACAAACCGTATCTATTAATATTTCCTCTTATTTATTTAACAGGACTAGTAGGATTGTTTTTTATTAAAAAAATAAAAAAAGATTATGTGGCTTTTTTATTGTCAACTTTATTAATTTTAGGCGGAATTACATCTTCTTTAGCATCTATATTTCCTGTAATATTACCTTCAATTAATGATTTAAATGAATCATTAACCATTTACAATACTTCAACATCAGACTATGGTTTATCTGTAGCTTTTATCTGGGGAATTATTGGTCTTATACTGCTTGTAATTTACGCTATTATTCAAAAAAGATTGTTAGGTGGAAAGGTTGATGATATGGATTATGGACATTAAACAACACTGTAATGACAGAAACATTAATTTCATTAATTAGTATTTTTATAGGAATAGTTGGCGCAATTAGTGTTGGTTTTTTCACAAAGAAATACTCGTTTGGTATTATTGGAAATACAATTGCAGGTGTTTTTGGGTGCATATTTATAATAAAGGCTTTTGGCAGATTAGGTTTTAATCCACAATCAATAATGGAAAACGGAATATTTCATAAATGGCTATTTGTGTTAAACTGTATTTTATCCTTTTTAGGAGGAATGTTAGGACTCATTCTTCTTAAAAAAATGTATTTAAAAATGAATAAAAAAACGGTTAACTAGCTACTTCTTTAAATACAATTCTCTTTTCTTGTAACATAGGTTACAAACCAATGTTTATTCTCAACTTACCTTTGTATCAGATAATTGAATGATACATGAAAAATCCACTATTTATACTTTTTCTGTTTTTAGGAACATTGTTTTTACAAGCGCAAGAGATAAAACCAATTTCTAAAAAAGCAGTTTTAAAACAAGTTTCTGAAAAAAATACAAGTATTAAAATTTCTGAACAAGAGTTTAATGTAGCAAAAGCAGATTACAAACAAACAAATGCGGTGTTTTTACCGAACATTACAGCAAGTCATACAGGAATTTCAACTACAAATCCGTTAATGGCTTTTGGCTCTAAATTGAATCAAGAAATTTTAACACAAAACGATTTTAATCCAGCATTGTTAAATGACCCAACAACTACTAGAAATTTTGCAACTAAGATTGAAATTCAACAACCACTAATTAATTTAGATGGTATTTATCAACGTAAAGCCGCTAAATCTAAAATGGAAGCTATGTCTTTAAAAACTGAACGCACACAAGATTTTATGACGTTTGAAGTAGAAAAAGCATACATGCAATTACAATTAGCTTACAAAGCAGTAGCTGTTTTAGAAAAAGCCTTAGAAGCAGCAAATGCAAATAAAAAATTAGCAGATAATAGTTTTAAACAAGGCTACCTCCAACGAGCTGATGTATTGAATGTGGAAGTACGCGTTACTGAAGTTCAAAATCAATTACAAACAGCAAAAAGCAATGTGCAAAATGCTTCTAATTATTTATCGTTTTTAATGAATGATAAAACTTATGTTGTTTACAAACCAACAGATAAATTAATGATTTCTACTTTTAGTATTGAAGATAAAATGGTGTCTGAAAATCGTTCGGATATTAAAGCAATGCAATTAGCTTCAAACGCTTATGAAGCGATGAATAAATCAGATAAAATGGCGTTTTTACCAAAATTAAATGCTTTTGGAAGTTATGAAATGTATGACAACAAAATATTTCAAGGAAGTGCAAATGGATATTTAATTGGAGCTCAACTAAGTTGGGACATTTTCCAAGGCTCTAAACGTTTTGGAAAAGTCCAGAAAAGTAAAGCGGAATTTGAAAAATCTAAATTAGAATACAAGCAATATGTATCTAAAAGTAATTTAGAATTGAATAAAGCAAAACGTGCTTTTTTAGATGCCGAAAACAAACTAAAATTAAACACTTTAGCTTTAGAACAATCTAAAGAATCTTTAAGAATTAGAACTAATAGATTTAAAGAAGGTCTAGAAAAAACGTCTGATTTACTAATAGCCGAAACAAAATATGCGCAAAAGCAATTAGAATATTATCAAACCATTTTTGAATACAATTACTCACAAGCGTACTTACAATTTTTAACTAAAGAATAATTTTTAAGATGAAAAATATATATACAATTCTAACACTTTCTGTAGCTCTTTTATTAGCAAGTTGTGGAAGCGAAGACAAAAAACCAGTTGTAGATAATTCACCAGCAATTGCTGTAAAAGTGAGACCAGTAGCTGCAAATAGTAATAGTCCGTTTTTAAGCGTAAGCGGAAAAATTCAAGCAAGTAACAGTGCCGATTTAAGTACCAGAATGATGGGCTATGTAAATAAAGTACATGTAAATGTTGGTGATAAAGTACGTAAAGGACAATTATTAGTTTCTATTAACAATAGTGATTTACAAGCTAAAAGAGCACAAATAAATGCAGGAATAACAGAAGCAACAGCTGCTTATAATAATGCACAAAAAGATTATAATCGTTTTAAAAACTTGTTTGCAGATAACAGTGCATCACAAAAAGAAATGGATGATATGATTGCAAATTTTGAAATGGCAAAAGCACGAGTTGAATCTGCAAACCAAATGAAAAACGAAATCAACGCACAATTTGCATACAGTAATATTACAGCGCCTTTTAGTGGAATAGTAACGAGTAAAAATGTAGAAGCTGGTAATATGGCAAATCCAGGAGTGCCTTTAATAAGTATAGAAACACCAGGTAATTTTGAAGTGATGGCAATGATTCCTGAAACAGAAATTTCTGAAATCAAAAAAGGAACAACTGTAGATGTACTAGTAAAATCTATTAACAAAACCATAAAAGGAAAAGTTACAGAGGTAAGTACTTCTGCTAAAAATACAGGCGGACAATATTTAGTGAAAATAGATTTAGACAAAACGGAAGCTAAAATTCTGTCTGGAATGTTTACAACAGTTCAGTTTCCTGTAGAAAGAAAAGCAAAATCAACATTAGTTTTAATTCCAACAGAAGCAATTATTACTAATGGACAATTATCTGGAGTGTATACACCAAGTCAAAGTAATACAGCATTATTACGCTGGTTACGTTTGGGTAGAACTTTTGGAAATCAAGTAGAAGTATTATCTGGTTTAAATGCAGATGAAGCATACATTGTTTCTGCTGAAGGAAAACTATTTAATGGCGTTAAAATTTCAATTCAATAATTAAAAAGCCGCGTTAAGGATAGCAATGGAAATCCTTTTTTTGTTGCCATTTATGGCAAAAAAAGATTGTAATGGATAGCCTGTTAAAACGCCCAAAAAATAAAATATAATGAAAGAAGGTATCGCAGGAAAAATTGCTAAAGTCTTTATGCAGTCTAAGTTAACAGTCTTGTTAATGATTGTGTTTATGGTAATTGGTGTGTATAGTTCGTTTTTAATACCACGTGAAGAAGAACCACAAATTGATGTACCAATGGCAGATATTTTTGTAGGCTATCCAGGAGCTAGCCCAACAGAAGTTGAGTCTCGAGTTATAAAACCATTAGAGCAGTTAATTTCGAATATTAAAGGCGTGGAATATGTGTATTCTACGTCTATGAAAGAACAAGGAATGGTGATTGTTCAGTTTTATGTTGGAGAAGACATCGAACGTAGTTTCGTGAAATTATACAACGAAATTAATAAACACATGGACCAAATGCCTCAAGGTGTTACGTTTCCATTAGTTAAAACGCGTGCTATTGATGATGTGCCAATGTTAGGTTTAACGTTGTGGAGTGAAAATTATGACGATTACCAACTAAGCCAAATGGCTCAAGAGTTAGAAGCAGAAATTAAAAAGGTGAATGACGTTGCTATTACGCACAAAATTGGTGGTAGAAACCGTCAATTACGTGTGGTTTTAGATAAAGATAAATTGGCTTCTAGTGGTTTAGATTTCTTGTCAGTTTCTGAAATGATTAAGGCCAATAATAGCCAATTAAGTTCTGGAAGTTTTGATAAGAATGATAATGAGTTTTTGGTAAACACCGGTAAATTTTTAGAATCTGTTACAGATGTAGAAAACTTGGTGGTTGGTGTACAACAAAATCAGCCTATTTATTTAAAACAAGTTGCAAAAATTATTGATGGTCCAGAAATTCCACAAAATTATGTGAGTTTAGGTTTTGGAAAAGGTGGAGAAAAATCGGCCGATTATAAATCTGAATATCCAGCAGTTACAATTTCTGCAGCAAAAAGAAAAGGTGCAGATGCTATGAAAATTGCTGAGCAAGTAATTACTAAAGTAGACCATTTACGTGCTACTTTAATTCCAGATGATGTACATGTTGAAGTCACTAGAAATTATGGTGAAACTGCTTCTCATAAAGTATCAGAATTATTATTACACCTTATAGGTTCTATATTTGCTGTAACACTTGTGGTTATGTTAGCAATGGGTTGGCGAGGTGGATTGGTAGTTTTTTTATCGGTTCCAATTACGTTTGCATTAACGCTGTTAAGTTACTACATGCTTGATTATACGTTAAACCGAATTACTCTTTTTGCTTTGGTATTTGTAACAGGAATTGTAGTAGATGATTCCATTATTATTGCCGAAAATATGCACAGGCATTTTAAAATGAAACGCTTACCTTTTAAAGACGCTGCATTATATGCTATTAACGAAGTTGGAAACCCAACTATTCTGGCAACATTTACGGTAATTGCTTCTGTTTTACCTATGGCTTTTGTTTCTGGTTTAATGGGCCCATATATGGCACCAATGCCAATTGGAGCATCTATTGCCATGATATTATCGCTTTTTGTAGCTTTAACTATTACACCTTATTTAGGTTATATTTTTCTAAGAGAAAAAGACAAAAAAGGAGCTGAAGACAAACCAGAAAAACCTACTGAAGACACTTTAATTTATAAAATATATAACAAGTTTGAACGTCCTTTATTAGAGAGTAAGCCAAAACGTTGGCTATTTTTAGGATTAACTTTTTTGGTATTAATGGGAACAATGGTATTGTTTTTTACAAAATCTGTTGCAGTAAAAATGCTTCCTTTTGATAATAAAAATGAATTTCAAGTGGTAATAGATATGCCAGAAGGCACTACTCTTGAAAGAACTGGAGTTGTTACTCAAGAGGTTTCTCAATATTTATCTACAAGACCAGAAGTGGTAAACTATCAAAATTATGTTGGTACTTCTGCTCCAATTACGTTTAACGGTTTGGTTCGTCATTACGATTTACGTGGAGGATCTAATATGGCAGATATTCAAGTAAATTTAATTGATAAAGGTGAACGTGATATCCAAAGTCACGGAATTGCTAAGTTATTGCGTCCTGATATTCAAAAAATTGCTGCTAAGTATAATGCTAATATTAAATTAGTAGAAGTGCCACCTGGACCACCAGTTTTATCGACTATTGTTGCTGAAGTTTATGGTCCAAATTATAACGAGCAAATTAGAATAGCAAATAGTGTTCAAGATATTTTAAAAAACACCGATGATGTTGTAGATATTGACTGGATGGTTGAGGCAGATCAAACAGAATATCAGTTTGATATTAATAAAGAAAAAGCGATGCTATATGGTGTTGTTCCTCAGCAAATAGCATACACCATGAATATGGCATTGTCTAACAGAGCTATCACTAATTTATATGATGAAGATGCTGTAAATCAAGTAGGATTGGTATTGGCTTTAGACGAAAAAGAGAAGTCTACAATTTCTGATATTTCTCAACTTAAAGTAAAATCGAAACAAGGAAACATGGTACCTATTGCAGATCTAGTTGATATAAAAGAAACTACAGCAGCAAAGAGTATTTTTAGAAAAAACCAAAAACGTGTAGTTTACGTTATGGCTGATATGGCAGGAGAACTTGAAAGTCCTGCATATGCAATTCTTGGAATGGAAGAAAAACTAAAAGAAACACCATTACCTAAAGGTTATGAATTAAACGAAATGTATTTAGGTCAGCCAGATTTTGAAGATAATTACACCGTAAAATGGGATGGAGAATGGCAAATTACCTTAGAAGTTTTTAGGGATTTAGGAATCGCCTTTTTAGGAGCCATTATCTTAATTTACATCTTAATTGTAGGATGGTTTCAAAACTTTAAAGCTCCAATTGTAATGATGGTTGCAATTCCATTGTCTTTAATAGGTATTGTTTTAGGACACTGGATTATGGGAGCATTTTTTACTGCAACATCTTTTATTGGAATGATTGCTTTAGCAGGAATTATGGTTAGAAACTCGGTGTTATTGATTGATTTTATTAACCTAAGAACTGCAGAAGGAGTTCCTTTAAAACAAGCTTGTATTGAAGCTGGAGCAGTGAGAACAACACCAATTTTGCTAACAGCAGGAACAGTTGTTATTGGAGCTTTTGTGATACTATTTGACCCTATTTTTCAAGGATTAGCAATCTCATTAATGGGAGGAACAATAGTATCTACAGTATTAACTTTATTAGTTGTGCCATTAGTTTACTATATGATAGAAAAGAAGAATTATAAATAATTAAATATATAAATAATGTTAAATAAATATTTTAGAGTTATAGTTGGAATAATGGTATTGTTAAGTGTTGTACTATCTGTTTACGTAAACCCAAAATGGATGTGGTTTACCGTTTTTATTGGCCTGAATTTAATACAATCCGCTTTTACAAAATGGTGTTTATTGGAAACTATTTTAACAAAAGTATTTAAAATTGAAAAATAAAAACACTTATAATAAAAAAGGCAAGCTCATTAGCTTGCCTTTTTTATGTTCTCTTTTGCGACTCAGATAGGTTTTGAAACTATAATCGCCAGAGCCGAAATCTGAAATTCAATACAATTGAACTACAGGGCTCAGTTTTCTACATTAAGTTCTTTTTAACAAGTGCAGAAATTGTTTTACCATCTGCTTGTCCAGCTAATTCTTTAGAAACAATCCCCATTACTTTCCCCATGTCTTTCATTCCTGATGCACCAATATGATCTATTGTAGAAATAACTACTCTTTCAATTTCTTCTTCTGTTAAAGGTTCTGGTAAAAATTGCTCTAAAACTTTAAGTTCTGCCAATTCTGGATCCGCTAAATCTTGTCTGTTTTGTTCTATAAAAATTGTAGCACTATCTCTACGCTGTTTTACTTGCTTCTGAATAATTTTCATTTCTTGTTCTTCAGACAATTCTTCTTGAACTCCAGTCTCAGTTTTTGCTAATAAAAAAGCAGACTTTACAGCTCTTAAAGCTTGTAAAGCAACAGTATCTTTTGCTTTCATAGCTTCCTTCATTTTGTCCATTATTTGTTTTTGTAAACTCATCTTTTAAATTTTTAGGAAAACAAATATAAGCATAAAAAAATTCCCGATTTCTCGGGAATTCTTAACTATCACAAGGATAGAGTAAGGGGACTACTAATCTACATTATCATGTAGAAACGAATTATTTGATCTTAATTGAATATCATCTTTTTCACCAGTACTTAATGTTGTTTTGGTTTTACTGATACTCTGATTTGTTTCATCTAAGTTTACTCCTGCTCTTTTATATGCGGGTTGACGTTCAATTTCATCAATATTTTGACTAACTTGATCTGTAAATTTATAGTTAAACTTCTTCATTTGCTCTCTCCTTGTATCTGATTTCTTTTGCAATTCAGAAATTGTTAAACTTAAAGGAGAAACCTCTTCACTCTCTATTTCTATCTTATTAATTTCAGATTGAGGTGTTGAAGATTTTAACTCAAAATTTAAACCTTCTTCAACTTCATCTTCAACAGAAATTGTCGATGCTTTTCCTATTGTTGGCTGTACATCAAAATCTTCTAAAACATATCTTTTTTCCACTACATTTTGCTCTTCAACTTTAAGCTCAGTTGCTTCAACAACATCAATAGAATTGATTTCTTCATCTAAATCAAAAACGGTAGTTTCTGCATTTATTTCTTCAGAAGGATTTAAAGGTAAATCAAAAATTAAATCTTGTTGAACTGATTTAACTTCTGGTTGAATTTCAACTTCTGGTTGAATTTCTGTTATAATGAAATCCTCTTCAGAAACAGATGTTAAGACTTCATCATATACAACTTCTATATTCTTTATTACTTCAGATGTTGGAATTAAATCTATTTGTACTTCTGCTTCCACATCATCTTCTAAAACATGTACAATTTTTTCTTCAACCTTTTTAGTTAAAGGTTCATTGATGCTTGTTACTTTTGTAACAGTATTCTTTTCAGAGAAATTATACGTAGCTTTTTGCTCTTCTTCTAAAGTATGAACAATTTTCTTAGCTTCAGTATTTGTAATTGTACTTTGCTGATCTGCCGCAAAACCTGTTGCAACAATAGTTAAAGCTATTCCATCTTCTAAAGACTCGTCTTCACCAATACCCATAATAATATTGGCATCATAACCTGCTTCAGTTTGGATGTAATCATTAATTTCACCTATTTCATCTAATGTAACTTCGTTCTTGCCAGAAACTATTAGTAACAATACATTTTTAGCTCCGGTAATTTTATTATCATTTAACAAAGGAGAATCTAATGCTTTAACAATGGCATTTTTAGCTCTATTAGTTCCTTCCTCTTTTGCAGAACCCATAATTGCAGTTCCACTATTAGAAAGCACTGTTTTTGCATCATGTAAATCAATATTTTGCTTGTAATGATGCGTAATTACTTCTGCAATACCTTTAGCTGCTGTTGATAAAACTTCATCTGCCTTAGAAAAACCTGCTTTAAAACCAAGATTACCGTATACTTCTCTAAGTTTATTATTATTAATTACAATTAAAGAATCAACATTACTGCGCAGCTCATCAATTCCTTTTTGTGCTTGTTTAGAACGCATTCTACCTTCAAACTGAAATGGCATTGTTACAATACCAACAGTAAGAATATCCATGTCTTTTGCAATTTTTGCAATAACTGGTGCTGCTCCTGTTCCTGTTCCACCACCCATACCAGCAGTAATAAACACCATCTTTGTATGTGTGCTTAACATTTGCTGTATTTCTTGTAAACTTTCTTTTGCTGCTTTTGCTCCTATTTCTGGATTTGCTCCAGCTCCTAAACCTGAAGTTAGATTTGCTCCTAATTGAATTTTATTAGGAATTGGACTACTATCCAATGCTTGAGAATCGGTATTGCAAATAACAAAATCTACCCCTGTAATTTGTTGGCTATACATGTGGTTTACGGCATTGCTACCTCCTCCTCCAACTCCAATTACTTTTATAGCATTAGATTGTGTTTTTGGCATATCGAACGAAATGTTATCAAATTCTGCGCTCATAATAACTGCTCTTTTTTTTTATTTTTATATTATTAAAAAGCTCTCTCAGGGGATAATTCAATAAATTGAACCGAGAACTTTAACTGTTTTTTTTATTCTGCGTTGTCTAAAAACTCCTTAAAACCTTCTTTAAATCTTTCTAAAAATGACTTTCTCTTTTCTGCCTTTTCAGGAGATATTTTTTGAGTTTCGGTTTTAATTTCTACTTCTTCTCCTTCAGACACTTCTTTTACAACTTCTTGTATAATTTCCTCTTCAATTAATGGCGCTTTTTCTAATCCTTCCATTAACAACCCAACTGCTGTAGCGTAACTTGGGCTTGATAATTTTTCATCAGAATCTCCTGCTAAGTGTTCATTTGGAAAGCCAATACGCGCATCCATTCCTGTGATGTATTCTACCAACTGACGTAAATGCTGCAATTGAGAACCTCCTCCTGTTAAAACAATACCGGCAATTAATTTTCCTTTTTGAGTTTCATGTCCATAGTTTTTTATTTCTAAGTACACATGCTCAATAATTTCTTGCACACGAGCATGAATTATTTTTGAAAGATTTTTAAGCGTTATTTCTTTTGGTTCTCTTCCCCTTAAACCTGGAATAGAAACAATTTCTGTTTCTTTATTTTCTCCTGGCCAAGCAGAACCAAATTTTATTTTTAATAACTCAGCTTGTTTTTCTATAATAGAACAACCCTCTTTTATATCTTCTGTAATTACATTTCCTCCGAAAGGAATTACGGCTGTATGACGTATAATTCCGTCTTTAAAAATGGCTAAATCTGTTGTTCCACCACCTATATCTATTAAAGCAACTCCTGCCTCTTTTTCTTCTTGACTAAGCACTGCTGATGCTGATGCTAAGGGCTCTAATGTTATATCTGAAAGATTTAAACCTGCACTTTTTACACAACGTCCAATATTTCTTATTGATGAAACTTGACCAACAACTACATGAAAATTAGCTTCTAATCTTCCTCCATACATACCAATTGGTTCTTTAATATCTGGCTGAGAATCAACTTTAAACTCTTGTGGTAAAACGTGTATAATTTCTTCACCTGGTAACATTACCAATTTATGAACTTGATTTACCAGATTAGCAATATCATCTTCATCTATAACTTCCTCTGGATTGTTACGTGTTATATAATCGCTATGATGTAGACTACGTATGTGCTGACCCGCAATACCAACTACAACCTCTTCAATTTTTTGACCAGAAACTCCTTCTGCTTCATCAATTGCTTGTTGAATAGATTGAATTGTTTGTGTAATATTACTAACAACACCACGCTTAACACCCAAACTTTTAGCTTTACCAATACCTAAAACTTCAATTTTACCGTATTCATTTTTACGCCCAATCATAGCAACAATCTTTGTTGTTCCTATGTCTAAACCTACAGCTATTTTAGAGTTTTCCATTGCGATCTATTTTGTACACACAACTTGGTTGTGATATTTTACATTTATTGTTTGATAGTTATCTATCGTTTTATCTGCATACGCTTTATTATAAAACGCTTTTAACTTTTTAAATTTTACATCAGCATTAATAAAATTGCCAAATTCTATTTTATAATCTCCACTTCGAACATTAAAAACATATTCTCCTGCTTCATTTTTTTGAATACCAGTAACCTCCTTTTTTAAGAAATTGTCTGATAAAATTAAATTTACCAATTGTGTAATCTCTTTTATTTCTGTTGCTGACTCAACACCTGAAACCAAAGGTACTCTGGCTGAAAAATTTTGAGATAAAGGGATTTTAACCCCATCTCTATCAACGTAATATGATGTTGATTTTTCTATTAAACGAGCAATTGGTTCTCGTTGTTTTATTACAGTTTTAAGCACACCATTTATACTTGCAAAAACTGATGCTTTTTCTACATAAGGATTTGTTAAGACACTTTGCTCTAAACCATGTAAATCTAACATACTTTTTGGTTGGTTTACAACACTTTTTTGATTTTGTATTAACAATTTATTAACCATCTGATGTGTTAAGAAATGGTTGTCACCTGCTTCAAATTCCACCTCAATCTTAGCTATTTTCTTACTAGCATTTCTGCTAGAAGTAAAACCGTACAAAAAGACCAATAACCCAAATAAAACAAGGGGTAACATGTATTTTACAAAGCTCTTTAACCTCATGTTTTCTGTGCTTTTTTTAATGACGTTACAACATCATTTATTAGCAATCCAATATCTCCTGCTCCCAACATTGTTATAATTTTTGTTGAAGACTTTTGTATATTCTTAATTAAATCTACTTTGGTAGACACCATTTTATTTTTTGTGGTAATTTTTTCCAACAACCATTGAGAAGTAACCCCTTTTATCGGCAATTCTCTAGCCGGATAAATATCTAATAAAATAACTTCATCAAACTTAGAAAGTGCCACTGCAAAATCATCAACAAAATCTTTTGTTCTACTGTACAAGTGCGGTTGAAAAACTGCCAAAACTTTTTCTCCTGGATACATTTCTCTAACCGAGTTTTCCACAGCATTAATTTCTGTTGGATGATGTGCATAATCATCTATTAACACCAAATCGTCACTCTTAATTCTATAAGAAAATCTTCTTTGAACTCCTTTAAAAGTTTTTAATTGCTCTTTTATATTTTCTAAAGAAACACCATAAACATCTGCCATAGCAAGTGCCGCTAAAGCATTCATAACATTATGCTTTCCTGGTAAATTAAATTCAATATTTTTTATTTCAGAAGAAGGAGTTTTAACATCAAAAACATATTTTCCAGTTTCAATTTTAAGATTAAAAGCCTTATAATCTGCATCATCATCAACACTATATGTTAATCCGCTTAGTGGAATACCTTTAGCTACTATTAACGTTTCAGAAACTTTACTCGCAAATTCTCTAAATGAATTTTGCAACTCTTCTGCTTCACCATAAATATCTAAATGATCTGCATCCATAGAAGTTACACACGCAATATTTGGCGATAAATGCAAAAACGATCTATCAAACTCATCTGCTTCCACAACCGAAATTTTATCTTCACCTAAAATTAAATTCGAGTTATAATTTTCTGCGATTCCTCCTAAAAAAGAAGTTGCTAAACTTGGTTGCATTATGTGTCCTAAAATTGAAGACGTTGTTGTTTTTCCATGTGTACCCGCAACTCCTAAACAAAATGTATTTTCAGTAATTCTACCTAAAATTTCTGCACGTTTTAAAACGGTAAAACCAGCATTAAAAAAGTAATTTAATTCCGTATGTTCTTTAGGGATAGCTGGCGTATAAACAACCAACGTTTTTTCTTTGTCTAAAAATGAAATAGGAATATTTTTTACAGCATCTTCAAAATGAATTTCTACACCAACTTTTTGCAGCGCCTCAGTAATTGGTGTTGCTGTTTTATCGTAACCCGCAACATTTTTACCATTAGCAGCAAAGTAACGAGCTATTGCACTCATTCCAATTCCGCCAATACCTACAAAAAAGATATTATGTATATTTTTTAAATTCACTATTTAATTAACTTTTCTATTTCGTTTACTATATTACTTGTTGCATTTGGTAATGCTAATTCATTTATGTTTTCTGATAAATTTTCTTGCTTTCCTTTATCTTTCATCAAAGTTTCAAATACAATTGAAAACGTATCTAATTCACTTTCTTTTAACAGAATTGCACCATGCTTATCTGCAACAGATTTTGCATTTTTTGTTTGATGATCTTCTGCAACATTTGGTGATGGAATAAAAATAGTTGGCTTACTAACAATACATAATTCTGAAACCGAACTTGCTCCTGCTCTAGAAATTATAACATCTGCAGCTGCATACGCTAAATCCATTCTGTTTAAGAACTGATGAACTTGTACATTTTCTAAATCATCATGTTTTTTATATTCATCAACATATAATTTTCCACATTGCCAGATTAATTGAACTTCTTGATTTTTAAAAAACTCTAACTGACTCTCAATTAATTGATTTACTCTTCTTGCACCTAAACTTCCACCTAGAATTAAAACCGTTTTTTTCTTTTTATCTAATTTGAAAAAAGTCTTCCCTTCTTCAGTCTTCGTATGAATTGACAACAAATCTTGACGAACTGGGTTTCCTGTTTTTACAATTTTTTCTGAAGGAAAAAATCGTTCTAAATTATCGTAAGCAACACATATTTTGCCTGCTTTTTTACTCAACAATTTATTGGTAATTCCTGGGTACGAGTTTTGTTCTTGTACCAAAGTCGGAACTCCTTTTCGATTTGCCATCATTAAAGTTGGACCACTTGCAAAACCTCCAGTACCAATTACTGCATTTGGTTTAAATTTATTTATTATTGAATTTGCTTTCCATAAACTACTTATTAACTTAAAAGGAAAAGATAAATTCTTCAATGTTAATTTTCGTTGAATACCAGAAATCCAAAGTCCTTTTATTTCAAATCCCGCTTGCGGAACTTTTTCCATTTCCATCTTATCTTTTGCACCAACAAATAAAAATTTAGCATCAGGATAACGCAACTTTAATTCGTTTGCAATTGCAATTGCTGGATAAATGTGTCCTCCAGTTCCTCCTCCAGAAATTATAAATCTATATGGTTTCATGCAAAATATCTAAAGGGTTATCATCTAAAATATCTTCTTCTGTAACTTCTCTTGAAGCACTTACACTTAAAATCATTCCTAAAGCAAAACAAGTCATCCAAATTGAAGTTCCTCCACTACTAATTAAAGGCAAGGTTTGTCCTGTAACAGGAAATAAATTTATAGCTACAGCCATATTTATCATCGCTTGAAAAATAATTGGAACTCCAACACCAACAACCAACAATGTTGCAAAAACAGTGTTGCTTTTTGTAGCTACAATCAAAATTCTAAAGAGTAAAAGGAAGTAAATAAAAACCACCATAAAAGCACCAATTAAACCATACTCTTCAATGATGATAGCATAAATAAAATCTGATGACGATTGAGGTAAAAAGTTTTTCTGAACACTTTTACCTGGACCTTTCCCTGTTAAACCACCAGTTGCTATTGCTATTTTTGCTTTTTCTACTTGATAATTTTCACTTGCATTTCCACTAGAAAAATTTTCAATTCTATTTTGCCAAGTTTGCACTCGATTAGGCATTGCATCTGGAAAAGCTTTTGCTACTAATATAAAAAGCAACAGAGACAAAAATCCCACTCCCAATATTACACCTATGTATTTTAGAGGATAACCACCAATAAAAACCAGCAAAACAATCATACTAAAAATAATTGCTGTTGTAGAGAAATTTGCTGGTAATATTAGCGCTAACGTACAGCCTACTGGCAACCATAATTGCCATAGACTCTCTTTAAAAACTATCTTTTTATCTTTATTTCTTGCTAAATACCTAGCAACAAATGCCATTAAGACCAAACCTGCTAATGTTGATGTTTGAAAACCAACACCTACAAACGGAATTCGAATCCAACGACTTGCATTTGCACCTCCAATAGTGGTTCCTTGCGCCATTGTAAAAACCAACAACACTATAACCACTGGAAGCATTAGCACAGAGCCTCCACTAAAATACCTGTACGGAATTTTATGTACTCCATAAATTATTGCAAAGCCCATTATTAATAAAACTATATGCTTTAGTAAATGTCCTAAAGTTGACCCATTACCAACAACATACACTAAGTTTGTGCTTGCACTATAAACTGGCATAAATGAAAATATAGCCAAAACAGCAACAATTGCCCAAATGGTTTTATCTCCTTTTATATGTTGAAAAATGGTTTTCATAAGCCTCTCTTAATCTCTCCAAAGGAGAGAAACACTCTTGTGTTTATTTGTATTAATTATTTTTACTTAAATTTTATGCAATCTCTTCTCAAACTTGCTCACTCCTTCCCTTTGGGAAGTTTGGGATGGGCTTTTTCTTACAAATTTCTTACTGCTTGCTTAAATTTACGTCCACGATCTTCGTAACTTTCAAATAAATCAAAACTTGCACACGCAGGAGACAACAAAACAACATCTCCTCTTTCTGCAATTTTATTAGCAACTTTTACAGCTTCTTCTGCTCCCGCAGTTTCCACAATAACATCTACTACATTACCAAAACTTTCAATTATTTTTTTATTCTCTAAACCTAAACAAACAATACCTTTTACTTTTTCTCTTACCAAAGGCATTAAATCAGAATAATCATTTCCTTTATCAACACCACCAACTATCCAAACCGTTGGATTATCCATACACTCTAAAGCATAAAAAGTTGCGTTAACATTAGTTGCTTTACTATCATTTATAAATGCAACTCCGTTTACTTTCTGAACTTTTTCTAGGCGATGTTCTGCACCCTCAAAATCTTCTAAACTTTCGGCAATTGTTTGCTTTCTCACCTTAAGTAATTGAGCTGCTAATGTAGATGCCATTGCATTCTTTGTATTGTGTTTTCCTTGTAATGTTAGTTTAGCTATACTCATCTTAAATTCGTCTGAATTAATGTTTGTTATTATTTCCTTATTTCTTAAAAATGCTCCGTAAGACAATTCTTTTGTTATTGAAAACGGAACTAATTTTGCTTTCGTTTTATTCTGACTTAGCCAATTACAAATGGCTTCGTCGTCTGCATCATAAATCAAAAAATCATTAGGGGTTTGATTTTTTGTAATACGAAATTTTGATGCTATATATTTATCAAAACTGTAATCATATCTATCGAGATGATCTGGTGTTATGTTTGTAATTATGGCAATATGTGGGCTAAAATTTTTTATTCCATCTAACTGAAAACTACTCAACTCCAACACATACTCATCAAAATCCTCAACAGCAACTTGGGCTGCAAAACTGTCTCCAATATTTCCAGCAACTCCAACATTTAATCCACCAGCTTTTAAAATATGATGCATTAACAACGTTGTTGTTGTTTTTCCGTTTGAACCCGTAATCCCAACAATAGTTGCCTCTGTAAATTCTGACGCAAATTCTATTTCCGAAACCACAGAAATTCCTTTTGAAATTAAATCTTGAATCAACTTAACTTTATCTGGAATTCCAGGGCTTTTCATTACCACATCCGCTGCAAAAATTTTTGCTTCTGTATGTTGATTTTCCTCGAACTCAATCTCGTTTTGTAAAAGAACTTTTTTATACTTTTCTTTAATACTTCCTCTATCAGAAAGAAAAACATCGTAACCTTTTTGTTTTCCTAAAATCGCGGTTCCAACGCCGCTCTCTCCTCCACCAAGAATAACAAGAAACCTCTTTTCCTCCGAAGGAGAAAAAAATGGAATCTGACTTTTATCTTGGTTTTTCATTTTTATTATTTATTTCCCAAAAACTCGCTAACTCCTTCCCTTCGGGAAGGTTGGGATGGGCTTATTTATCTTAATTTCAGCGTAACAATTGCAAACACTGCAAATAAGACTCCTACAATCCAAAAGCGAACTACAATTTTGCTTTCGTGGTAATTTGATTTTTGATAATGATGATGTAATGGTGCCATTTTAAAAATTCGTCTTCCAACCCCATATTTCTTACGCGTAAACTTGAACCAAAAAACCTGCAAAATCACTGATAAATTTTCTACCACAAAAATTACTGCTAAAATTGGAAGCAATAATTCTTTTCTAATTGCAATTGCTATAACCGCTATAATTCCACCAATAGTTAAACTTCCTGTATCTCCCATAAATACTTGTGCAGGAAATGTATTGTACCATAAAAAACCTATTAATGCTCCAGCAAAAGCAAGTATAAAAACCGTCATTTCACCGGAATTTGGGATATACATTACATCTAAATAGTTGGCAAAAATTATATTTCCAGAAACCCAAGCAAAAATCGCCAAAGCAATTACCATAATAGCGGAATTTCCTGCTGCTAAACCATCAATTCCATCGGTTAAATTTGCTCCGTTTGATATTCCTGTTACAATAAAAACCACTACAAAAATGAAGACAATCCAACCGTACTTTTCATATCCATCACCTAAAAAACTAAGCGCTTTTGCATAATCCAATTCGTTATCCTTTAAAAACGGAATGGTAGTTTTAGTAGATTTATGTGCATCTCCATACACTTTAGTTCTTCCACTTTCCAATACAACTTGCTCAGATATTGGAAGTTGCTCCTTAATAACAACATCATCATTAAAATAAAGCATAGAACCCACTATAATTCCTAAACCAACTTGCCCTAAAACTTTAAATTTTCCTTTTAAACCACCTTTATCTTTCTTAAATACTTTTATATAATCATCAGCAAAACCAATTAAACCCATCCAAATTGTGGTTATAATTAGAATGATGATGTAAATATTATCCAACTTAGCCAATAACAAAACCGGAATTAACGTAGCCAGAATAATAATAATTCCGCCCATTGTTGGAGTTCCAGCTTTTTCAACTTGACCTTCTAAGCCTAAATCTCTAATACTTTCACCAACTTGTTGTTTGCGTAAAAAGTTGATAATTCTTTTACCATAAATTGCTGATATCAACAAAGACAAAATAAACGCAGACGCTGCACGAAACGTAATAAAACGAAACACACTAGCTCCCGGTAAACTAAACTCTTGCTCTAAATATTGAAATAAATAATACAGCATTTTTTATTGTTTTTTTAATTGATTAAAGCATTCAACCACCTCTTCTAAATCATCAAAATGAAAACGCTCTCCGTTAATTTCTTGATAATTTTCGTGTCCTTTTCCAGCTATTAAAATAATGTCGTCTTTTTGTGCAAATTTGCAAGCGGTTTTAATTGCTTGCCTTCTATCTAAAATTGATAGTGTTTTTCTATAATTTTCAGCAGAAACTCCCGCTTCCATTTCATCTATAATTGTCTGCGGATTTTCACTCCTAGGATTATCCGAAGTAAAAATTGCTTGATTGCTTAATTGTGAAGCAATATGTGCCATTTTTGGTCTTTTTGTTTGGTCTCTGTCGCCACCACAACCAACAACCGTAATTACAGTTTCGTTTCCTGTTCTTATATCATTTATAGTTTCTAATACATTTTTCAATGCATCTGGCGTGTGCGCATAATCTACAATTGCCGTAACTCCTTCATCAGAAACCACATATTGAAAACGACCACTTACACTTTCTAACTCACTAATAATTCTTAAAACCTCCAATTTTTCTATACCTAATAATTCCGCAGTTCCAACAATTGCCAATAAATTATAGGCATTAAATTCACCTATTAACTTAGTCCAAACCTCAACATTATTAATAGTTATTAAAGTTCCCGATAAGCGTTTTTCTAAAATCTTCGCTTTAAAATCTGCTACAGTTTTTAAAGCGTAACTTTTATGTTTTGCTACAGAATTTTGCAACATGAAATTGCCGTTTTTATCATCAATGTTAACCAATGCAAAAGCCGTTTTTGGCAAACTGTCAAAAAATATTTTTTTAACATCTCTGTATTCTGCAAATGTTTCGTGATAATCTAAATGATCGTGAGAAAGGTTGGTGAAAATTCCACCAGCAAAGGTTAAACCTTCTGTTCTTTTTTGATGAATTCCATGAGAACTAACTTCCATAAAGCAGTACTCAACACCTTCCTCTATCATTTTATCCAAATACTCATTTATTGCAACTGAATTTGGCGTTGTATGTGTTGCCCTATATTCAGTTTCATCAACCAATATTTTTACAGTTGAAAGCAACCCAACTTTATAACCCGCTTTTTTAAATAGCTGATATAAAAGTGTTGCAACCGTGGTTTTACCGTTAGTTCCAGTTACACCAACCAACTCCAATCTCTTAGAAGGGTTGTCAAAAAAGTTAGAAGCCATAATTGCTAAAGCAACATCAGAATTCTGAACTTGTACATAGGTAATTCCAGTTATTTTTTCCGAAGGAATATCTTCACAAATAATTACTGTTGCTCCTAAATTAATTGCTTTACTTATAAACTGATGACCATCGGACAACACTCCTTTTTGCGCAACAAAAACATTATCTTTTTGCACTTTTCTACTATCAAACTGAATTGCAGACACAGCAATATCTGTTGCGCCGAAAACAGCATCAACAGAAACCCTATATAATATGTCTTTTAAAATCTTCAATTTATGATAGCTTTAAAATAATTGTATTCCCTTTTTTAAACTCTTGACCAATAGTCATTGATTGATAGGTTACTTTTCCTGTTCCCGAAAACTGAACATTTAACCCAATATTTTCTAACAATGAAATTGCATCCATTCCACTCATTCCCTTAACATTGGGTACTTTTTGGATTGCTTTTTGCAACTTCGTATAGTAACTTCTATAATCTTTATCTATACTTTCTATTGAAATTGTATCTGATACCGCTTGATTATCTATTGGCGTTGTAGTGTAAATTTTTTGCGCTATTTCTTTAAAAACAGGAGCTGCTACAATTGCTCCGTAATAACCCTTCTCCTTTTTAGGATCATGAACCACTACAATGCAAGAATATTTTGGATTTTTAGCAGGGAAGAAACCAGCAAATGAAGCCACATAGTTCCTACTTGAATAAGCACCATTTACAACCTTTTTTGCTGTTCCTGTTTTTCCTGCCATCGAAAAGTTAGGGGAATATATGTTATCTGCAGTTCCTTTTTCAACTACATTTTCCATCACTTTGCGTACTTTATCAATAGTAACTTGTGATGCTATTTTTTTCTTTAGAACTACTTTATCAAAACGTTTTTCAACCTTACTTCCAACTCGAAGTTCCTTTATAAAACGTGGCTTCACCATTTCTCCATCATTTGCAACAGCATTGTAGAAAGTTAAGGTTTGTAATGGCGTTAACGAAACTCCATAACCCCAAGCCATCCACTCAAGTGAAATCTTATTCCATCTTTTTTTATCGGATGGAAGTGGAATATATGGTTTTCCTTCACCTTTAATTTTTACACCCGTCATTTGATCCAATCCAAAATCACTCATTCTATCTGTGAACTTTTTTGGATTTTTATCGTAATGTTTTCTTATTGCTTTTACAATTCCCACATTAGAAGAAACTTCAAAAACACGCGCTAGAGATATTTTTCCATAACCACCATGTTTACTATCTTCTACTTTTTTACCGTGAATAAAAATTCTACCTTTTTCCGTATCTATTACTGTTGAAGTATCCACAACCTTATCTTCTAAAGCAGCCATTAAACTCGCTAACTTAAAAGTAGAACCAGGCTCATGACTTTCCCAAACTGCATAATTTCTTTTCTCGTAATACTTTCCTTTAGAAGTTCTACCCAAATTAGCAATCGCTTTAATTTCACCAGTTTTGGTCTCCATTACAATGGCACAACCATGTTCTGCTTCAAAATATTCTAATTGCCTTAATAAAGCATGATGCGTAACATCTTGAATATTTACATCTATAGTTGTAATTACATCTCTACCATCAATTGGCTCTTTCTCATTTACATCATTAATAGGTTTCCATTGGTTTTTTGCTATTTTCTGCTTTAAACGCCAACCATTTTCACCTTCCATATAAGAAGCAAAAGCACCTTCAATTCCTGCTCCACCTCTATGATCGTCATAACCAATTGTTCTTTCAGCAATTTTACCTATTGGATGCGCTCTTACAGTTTTTTGTTCAGCAATAAAACCGCCTCTATAAACACCTAGTTTAAAAATAGGAAAGCTTTTCATTTTAACATAGTCATTATAACCAACGCTTCTAGCAATTAACAAATACCTGTTTTTTCTTTTTTTAGCTTGGCGAAGTTTATTTTGATAATGACTAACAGAATTACCCAACATATTAGATAATGACTTAGAAAGCTCTTTTATATTTTTCTCAAATACTTCAGATTTTACCGCAACAACATCCATTCTAATAGTATACTTTGACATTGAAGTAGCCAACAAATTACCATCAGAAGCATACACATTACCTCTATTTGCAAAAATAGTATCGTTTCTCTCAGTTATTTCCTCAGATAGTTTTCTGTACTTATCACCATCAACATACTGTAGATTAAAGATTTTAAAAAGTATCGCAATAAAAAAAAGCGCCATTAAACCCGCCACTGCGTAAAGTTTATTTAATATGCTTTTTTTTAACGTTTTCAACTTTTTACTCTTTATTAATGGTTACTTTTATTTTTTGAGGAGGCGTTTTTGCCGTTTCTAAACCTGTTGGCTTAACTTTTTTCCGAATACTACTTTCCATTTTCATTCTAGTTAAAATAGTACCAGTATCTACAAACTCGGCATGCAACTCCCTTTTCTTCTTATTAAGCGTTGCTATTTTTACAACTTTTTCATCTGCTCTATGAGCGCTAGAAATCATTATTAATAATAACCCAACTATAAATATGATTATTCGCCAATTTTTAAACGCAGATTCATCCGTAAGGAAACTTCCTCGAAGAATACCATACACGTTCTTTTTGACCTTATTCATTTTACTTTTTTAAAGTTGCTATTCTTAACTTAGCGCTTCGAGCCCTGTTGTTCAATTTGATTTCCTTAGGGGTTGGAATTATCAATTTGCCAACTTTTTTCAAAGGTTCACTTGTGTTACCAAAAAAATCCTTTTCTGGCTCGCCGCTAAATTTACCCATCTGTATAAATCTCTTTACTAATCTATCTTCTAAAGAATGATATGAGATTACACTTAATCTTCCGGTTGAGTTTAAGAGCGTAGGGATTTGCTCTAAAAACTCTTTTAATACTTCTAACTCTTGGTTTACTTCAATTCTAACTGCTTGAAATATTTGAGCTAATATTTTATGTTCTTTTGCCTTCGGAAGAAACTCTTGTAACACTTCCTTAAGCTGAAAACTTGTTCTAATTTCTTCTTCTTTTCTTGCTGCAACTATCTTTTTAGACAGCGCTCTTCCGTTTCTTAACTCACCATATAAAAACAAAATATCCGCAAGTCTTTCTTCACTATATTTATTGATAATAAATTTTGCTGATTTTTTTGAATTCTGATCCATTCTCATATCTAAATCCGCATCAAAACGCGTAGAAAAACCACGTTCTGCAACATCAAACTGATGAGACGAAACACCTAAATCCGCTAAAATTCCGTCAACTTTACTTATTCCGTAAAACCTTAAAAACCTTGAGATGTACCTAAAATTCTCTGCAATCAACACAAATCTCTTGTCATCAATTTTATTCTCTAACGCATCTGGATCCTGATCAAAGGCAAACAATCTTCCATTTTCACCTAATCGACTTAATATTTCTCTAGAATGACCACCTCCACCGAAGGTAACATCCACATAAACTCCACCTTCTTTTATATCAAGAGCATCTACACTTTCGTGCAACAAAACTGGATTATGATAACTCATCTACATCTGTATTTCCCATTACTTCTTCAGCTAAATCCGCAAAATCTACAGCGGCATCATCAATAGCTTTTTCATACTTATCTTTATCCCAAATCTCAATAATATTAACTGCTGAAGAAAGCACCACTTGCTTTTGAATTCCCGCAAATTGACACAAATCTTTCGGAATTAAAATTCTTCCAGACGCATCCATTTCAACTACTTTTACACCTGCAGTAAAACGACGGATAAAATCATTATTCTTCTTAACAAACCTGTTTAACTTGTTGATTTTCTCCATCATCAAATTCCACTCCTTCATTGGATACAACTCTAAACAAGGCTGAAAAACCGCTCTTTTAACAACAAAACCCTCTTGTAACACAGGCGCAAGTTGCTTCTTAAAAGCTGATGTCATCATCAACCTTCCTTTAGCATCGGCTTTACACTCGTATGTTCCAATTAAATTTATCACTATTAAATGTTAGTTTATCAATATTCAAAAATATAAATTTTTTACCACTTTTTACCACTTTTTACCACATTGTTGATAAATTTACCCTTTTTTAGTGTTTATAATAGTTTGAGTGTGAATTTTATGTTGAAAACCCTAATTTTAAAAATGATTTAATCATCAGTAAAAAAAAACTATATTTGCGTTTATGTCAAACCCACAATATAAATGACAAACAATTTAAAAACAGAAGGAAAGTTTACATACGCTGAGGCAGGAGAAGGAAGAGCAATAATAGTATTGCATGGACTTATGGGAGCGTTAAGTAATTTTGGAGATACCTTTGATCATTTTTCAAAAAAAGGATATAAAGTTATAATTCCTGAATTACCGCTATACACTCTTCCATTGTTAAAAACAAACGTTAAGAATTTAGCGAGTTTTTTACATGATTTTATAGAACATAAAAACCTTGAAGATGTGGTTTTACTAGGAAACTCTCTTGGAGGACACATAGCACTGTACTATATTAAACAATATCCAAAAGATGTTGCTGGTTTGGTATTAACAGGAAGTTCTGGCTTATACGAAAACTCTATGGGAAACAACTACCCTAGACGTGGAGACAAAGAATTTGTTGCTAATAAAACACGTGAAGTTTTTTACGATCCTGCTGTTGCAACTGAAGAACTTATTGATGAAGTTTACGATGTAATTAACGACAGAAATACGTTGTTAAAAACACTGGCTATTGCAAAAAGCGCAGTTAGACATAATATGGCAAAAGACTTGCCAAATATGAAACAACCAACTTGTTTAATCTGGGGAAAACAAGATTCAGTAACTCCACCAGAAGTTGCAAATGATTTTCACAGGCATTTACCAGATTCAGACTTATTTTGGATTGACAAATGTGGACACGCAGCAATGATGGAAAGACCAGAAGAATTTAATCAAGTTTTAGAAAACTGGTTAACAGAAAAAAACATCTAAACTACAAGATGAAAATAAAATCTGCAGAATTTATAATGAGTAACAGTAATGTTACTAAAGCACCAAAAGACAGAATTCCTGAGTATGCTTTTATAGGTCGTTCTAATGTTGGTAAATCTTCATTAATTAACATGTTAATGGAGCGCAAAGAATTAGCGAAAATCTCTGGAAAACCTGGAAAAACACAACTTATAAATCATTTTAAGATTAATAACGACTGGTTTTTAGTGGATTTACCTGGTTACGGTTACGCACAAATTTCTAAAAAGAAACGTACCATTTTTCAGTTTTTTATTGAAAATTACTTTAAAGAACGTGAGCAGTTAGTCTGCACATTTGTTTTAATTGATTCTCGTCATGATCCGCAAAAGATTGATTTAGAATTTATGCAGTTTTTGGGAGACAATCAGATTCCATTTTGTATTGTTTTTACAAAAGCCGATAAATTAGGAAGTTCTAAATTGAACCATCAAATTAATGCATACAAAAAGAAATTAGCAAATTTCTGGGACCCAATTCCTACTTCATTTGTAACATCATCTTCAACAAGTTATGGGCGTGAAGAATTTTTAGAATTTATTGACGGAATTAATAAAGACGTAGCTAAAGATTTTAAATAAATCTATGCATTCTTCAAAAGAAAATTTACTGGTTTTACACGAAGACAATCATTTAATAATTGTCAATAAACGTTCGGGTGATATTGTTCAAGGTGATAAAACTGGTGACAAACCACTAAGTGATGTTGTAAAAGAATACGTAAAAGAAAAATACAATAAACCTGGCGCGGTTTTTCTTGGAACGGTTCATCGATTAGACAGACCAACCTCTGGAATCGTAATTTTTGCAAGAACCTCTAAAGCCTTAGAGCGTTTAAACAAAATGCTGCGCGAAAAAACAATTAAAAAAACCTACTGGGCAGTTGTAGAGAAATTTCCAAAGAAAGAAAAAGATTCACTGGTAAATTTCTTGAAGAAAAACCCAAAAAACAACAAATCTACCGCTTATTCTAAAGAAATTGACGGAAGTAAAAAAGCAATTTTACATTATCAATTATTGAAAAAATTAGATAATTATTCTTTATTAGAAGTTGATTTAGAAACTGGGCGTCATCATCAAATTAGAGTCCAATTATCTGCTATTGGATCAATCATAAAAGGAGATTTAAAATACGGAGCAAAACGCAGCAACAAAAGCGGAAGTATTCACTTGCATGCTCGTAAAATTGAGTTTATTCACCCAGTAAATAAAGAACTAATTAAAGTTATTGCTCCAACACCAAAAGACCCTATTTGGGATGCTTGTTTGCAACCAACATTAACTTAAAAGTAATCGGTTAAATTTGTATCTTTATGCAAATTACAATTTATGAACATTCCTCAATTGGTACAATCGCAAAAAGATTTTTTTGCAAGTCAACAAACCAAAGATATTTCCTTTAGAAAAAATGCACTTAAAAGACTTCAGAAAGAAGTTATTAGGAGAGAAAATGACATTATAAAAGCTTTACATAACGATTTTAAGAAATCTGAATACGAAGCCGTAATGACCGAAACATCTATAGTTTTGGCAGAATTAAAGATGACTCTAAAAAACATACATTCTTGGAGCAAACCAAAACGTGTTTTACCATCAATGTTAAATTTTCCATCATCAGCAAAAATCTACAGTGAACCTTACGGAACAACATTAATTATTGCACCTTGGAATTATCCATATCAATTAGCTTTAGCACCACTAATTGGAGCAATAGCTGCTGGAAATACTGTGATTTTAAAACCTTCGGAATTAACACCCAACACATCAAAAATTACCAAAGAAATTGTGGAAGCTGTGTTTGACAAAAATCATGTTTCTGTAGTTGAAGGAGGTGTTTCAACATCTCAAGAATTATTAGCACAACGCTGGGATTATATTTTCTTTACAGGAAGCGTACCTGTTGGAAAAATCGTTGCCAAAGCAGCAGCAGAACACTTAACTCCGGTTACGTTAGAATTAGGAGGAAAAAGTCCATGTATTGTTGATGAAACTGCCAACATAAAATTAGCCGCAAAACGTTTAGTTTGGGGGAAATTTATAAACGGAGGACAAACTTGTATTGCCCCAGATTATTTATTGATTCACAAATCTGTAAAGGAAAAATTTGTATCGTGTTTTAAAGATGAAATTTTTAGAGCTTATGGCGAAAATCCGAAGGAATCTGAAGATTATCCAAGGATTGTAAACACCAAAAATTTTGATAGATTAGCTTTGATGTTAGCAAACGAAAACTGTGTAATTGGTGGAGAAACTGATAGAAACCAAAATTACATTGCTCCTACTTTAATTGATGAACCCAATTTAGAAAGTGAAGTTATGAAAGGAGAAATTTTTGGACCAATTTTTCCGTTAATTTCTTACGAAACTGAACAAGATTTCGACTCCGTAATTGATAAGTATGACAAACCTTTAGCTCTTTATGTTTTTACAAATAAAAATAGTTTTGCTAAAAAAATGATTGCTAAGTATTCTTTTGGAGGCGGAACTATAAACGATACAACTGTTCATTTTGCAAACCATCGCTTGCCTTTTGGTGGTGTTGGAGAAAGCGGAATTGGAGGCTATCACGGAAAACAAACTTTTGATACTTTTTCACATAAAAAAGGAGTTGTAACAAGAGGTAACTGGCTAGATGTACCGACACGTTACGCTCCATATACTGGAAAATTAAAGCAATTAAAAATGTTAATGAAATGGAGTTAAATTTCTAAATCATTCTAAAAGACTTAAATGAATAATCAACAAAAAACCGTTTCTGAAGCTATAAACTATCGTCGTTCTGTTAGAATTTTCGATGCAGAAAAACCAATTAAAACTTCCATAGTTAAAAGATGTTTAGAGCAAGCAAGTTTAGCGCCAACGAGTAGTAATATGCAGTTGTGGGAGTTTATTCACATTACCAACAAAGAAACTATTGCTAAAATTGCACCAATGTGTTTCAACCAAAATGCTGCAAAAACTGCACAAGAACTAGTTATTTTTGTGGTTAGAAAAGATTTATGGCGTAAACGTGCAAAAGCAAACTTATCTATGTTAGATAAAATGTTTGGAAAGAATAATCCAAAGTCAGAACAAAAAAGCAGAGAGAAAGTTGCACGTAATTATTACGGAAAAATTATTCCGTTTGCGTATTTTGATTTCTTCGGAATTGCTGGTTTTTTCAAATATATTATGATTTTAATTACGGGTTTATTTAAACCCATGTATAGAGAAGTTAGAAATAGCGACATGCGAATTGTTGCTCATAAAACTTGCGGATTAGCAGCCCAAACATTTATGCTTTCAATGGCGGCAGAAAATTATGATACTTGCCCAATGGAAGGCTCTGATACTTGGCGCGTAAAACGATTATTAAACATTCCACGAAACGCAGAAATAAATATGATAGTATCTTGCGGAATAAGAAAACCAGAAGGTGTTTATGGTGAGCGTTTTAGAATTCCGTTTGAAGAAATTTATACAGTAGTTTAACAAAATGAGCAAAAAAATAAAATACATACTTGTTGCAATTACTCTTTTAGTAATTGGAATCGCTATTTTTTCTTACACAGTTTTAGCGAACTATAATGAAATTTCATTAAGTAAAGGTGAAGAGATTATGGACAGGCAAAGAAGTTGGATAGAAGATAACATTAGCTTAGCAGATACTACTTCTTATGAAACTAAAAGACGAATAGATTCTATTACTAGAGCTGAGTTAAAAATCTTAAAAACACAAGATAGTTTGTTGAATTTGAAAATGAATAAAAAATGACATCAAGAAACGCGTCATTGGACACTATCCTAAAATCTGTGTAAGTTAAAAAATCTCAGGTTAATTAATTAATTAATTAATTAATTAATTAACCTGAGATTTTTTCATACATGATTGTTACAAACTTAGTCTTTTCTAAATTACAGATTGCTTCGTTCCTCGCAATGACGTATTTCTACATACTACTTGATTTTCGGCAAAAACACCAATTTATTTTCTGATTGTTCTATTTCTTTCTGATTAATTTTCATCTTTACAAACTCTCCATCTACATATTTTTGAGCTTGATCTTTATAATGTTCACTAAACACATTACCCGACTGCCCTGTTGGCAAAATAGCCAAACTATTATCAACATCAGAAAAATCAACTACGCGGCGTGTTGAAGGTCCAGCAGTTATTTTATAAACTCCTGTGCTATCAATACTAAAAATTTGATTGTTTATTACTTGATCTCCACCGTTAGTTTTAAAAGGACCGACATTAAAAAATTTACGTAATAATCCGCCAGCTTTACCAATTGCATGTTCGTACTCTACAGAAGCAACACGGTTCCATTTCCAATCTTCCACATTTTCTCCTAACTGATTTTGTAAAAACTCAAAAGTTTTTTTGAACGATTTAGAAATAATCTCTTGTTTCGTTTCAACCTTATCTTTTGTAGAAACATCGTCCCACCAAACAGAATTTTCTTTGGCTGCTTGTACAGGTAGAACCTTTTCTACAAACGGCGTATTTACAAACTGATTATAAGCCTTTCCCATTTCATCTTTAAATGTATTTTTTTGAAACTCATAAACAAAACGGTTATAAATTACCGGGGCAACTTCATCTTTTCCGTAATAACCATTCCATTTTTTCAGAATATCAATAGCTTTTTTTTCACTTGCAGAAACATTTTCTAAATCTAACGAATTCGTGAAACTTACTATTACATCTGGAGCGGAAGGTGAAACAACATCATACAACATTGTTGCCACTTCCTCTTTTGTCCAATCGTTTTTTGGTGCCAATAAATCTACAATTCTTCTCGCTCTATTTTCAGCTAAATAATAACCTGGATATAATTTTCCAGCAATAGAATCTGGTTGATTATTTGCTGAATAAACATAATTCAAACTCGGATTTATAGCTTGTGGATTTTCCTCAAAATCTAAATACTCTACAATTTCATCTTTACCAGAAGCACCATCTAAAATTGTTTTTGTGTATAATGAATCTCTGTATTTATATAGCTTTCCAGAAGCAAACCAAGCAATATTATTTTTTGCGTCACCATACATTATATTTAAACCAGGTGCATGTAATTTGCTTGCACCTACTTTAAATTCTGATAAATTTTGTGCGTGAGAAATATCATAACCAACTTCTAACAATTGATTGTTAAATTTGGTGTAAATCCACTGCATTGCTATTGGACGTTCATCGTCAATAAAATCAATTAAGCCATTCATTATTGGTCCGTGTTTACTAACTTTCACTTGATAAACAGTATCTTTTTCTCCTTTAATTTTTATACGTTTATCAATTAATTTGTATTGTTGAAATCCATCTGAAGTTTTATATTCTAAAGAATTATTCGGGTTGTTTTTCTCATAGTAAAAATCAACATCATCGTTTTCAAACATTGTTAATCCGTAGGCATAATTTTTATTGTGTCCCAACAACGGAAACGGCGTTAAAGCCAAGTTGAAACCATACATTTCATAATCTGGTGTTTTTATATGGTTTTGATACCAAACGGAAGGTTGAGAAAAACCAATATGTGGATCATTTGCAAAAATTACTTTTCCGTTTTTTGTTTTATCTGCTCCAATTACCCAAGAATTACTTCCAATAAAAGGAGAAATTGGTAATTTCTCTAACAACACATTCATTGAAGCAGCAAAATCTGCTTTCAATTCTGGATTCTTTTCATTTTTGATTAAGGTTAAATTCTGAAATTCAGCACCTACTAATTCATTAAAATAAGCATCGCCTAATTTTTCTTTCACTTCCGTTAACATTGGATCGGTTTTATGAGCAACCGCAAAACTAAAAGCCATATATCCAAAAACATTATATATATCTTTTATGGAATATTTCTCTTTTTCCAATCCTATTAAATGAAACTCTAATGGTGTTGTTCCTTCAGTAATAAATTGATTTATTCCATTTAAATAAGCTTCCGTAAGTTTATATGCTTCCGAATTTTTATCTAAGTTTTCAATCGTTTTTTCAGCAGCTTCTTCAATACCTAAACCAGAGAAAAACTTGTCTGTTCTCACTAAATCTTTACCAAAAAGTTCTGCTAATCTACCCGCAGAAATTCTTCTAATCAATTCCATTTGCCACAATCTATCTTGCGCATGCACATAGCCCAAAGCCACATATGCATCTTGTTGGTTTTCCGCGTTAATATGCGGCACGCCAACTTCATCATAATAGACAGTTACTTTATCAGAAATGTTCGTTAATTCTAATTCTCCATTATAAGTTGGATGCAAAGTTCTTGAGAAAACCCATGCTCCAGCTACAAGAAGAATTAATAAAATAAAAATTACTTTTACTGCCTTTTTAAATAGTTTCATTTGATAAATTTAATTCCAAAGATAACAGAAATTTAATTCGTATTTTTGGTGTTCTAAAAAATTCATTCAACAAGATGAAAAAAATTCAAATGGTTGACCTACAAGGTCAATATGCAAAGATAAAATCGCAAGTAAACACCGCTTTTGAAAGTGTTTTAGACACAGCTTACTATATTGGAGGCCCTGAAGTTAAAGGCTTTGGAGCAGATTTAGAAAAATATTTAGATGTAAAACACGTAATTCCATGTGCAAACGGAACCGACGCTTTGCAAATTGCAATGATGGGTTTAGGTTTAGAACAAGGAGATGAAGTTATAACGGCAGATTTTACTTTTGCTGCAACAGTAG
This sequence comes from Tenacibaculum todarodis, assembly GCF_001889045.1. Taxonomy (NCBI): domain Bacteria; kingdom Pseudomonadati; phylum Bacteroidota; class Flavobacteriia; order Flavobacteriales; family Flavobacteriaceae; genus Tenacibaculum; species Tenacibaculum todarodis. Next base: position 1,739,268 of record NZ_CP018155.1, read on the forward strand.
AAGTGATTGCACTATTAAAATTAACGCCAGTTTTGGTTGATGTTGAACCTGATACTTTTAATATAGATATTGAAGCGTTAAAAAAAGCTATTACTCCAAAAACAAAAGCTATTGTTCCTGTTCATTTATTTGGACAATGTGCCAATATGGAAGCCGTAATGGAAGTTGCTAAAGAGCATAATCTTTATGTAATTGAAGATAATGCACAAGCAATTGGTGCAGATTATACATTCTCAGATGGAACAAAAAAGAAATCTGGTACTATTGGAAATGTAGGAACTACTTCATTTTTTCCATCTAAAAACTTAGGATGTTATGGAGATGGTGGCGCAATTTTTACAAATGATGACGATTTAGCCCACACAATAAGAGGTATTGTAAATCACGGAATGTACAAACGCTATTACCACGATGTTGTTGGAGTAAATTCTCGTTTAGACAGTTTACAAGCTGCTGTTTTACAAATAAAATTACCTTTACTGGATGGTTTTTGTGATGCACGAAGAAGCGCTGCGGAATACTATTCTACTGCTTTTGCTAACAATCCAAATATTATTACACCAGTAATTAGCGATTTTACAACTCATGTTTTTCATCAGTATACTTTAAAAATTACGAATGGAAAACGTAATGAATTGCATCAACATTTATTAGATAATAATATTCCAAATGCAATTTATTATCCAGTTCCTTTACATGCGCAAAAGGCTTATAAAGACGAACGTTATAATGAAGCAGATTTTAAAGTTACCAATCAATTAATTGATGAAGTCATTTCTTTACCAATGCACACAGAGTTAGATGAAGAACAATTAGCATTTATAACTAAAACAATTTTAAATTTTATTAAGTAAAAATCATAAAATATTATTTACCCCCTAAAATAATAAAATGAAAAAAATCCTTGTTACTGGCGGATTAGGTTTTATAGGTTCTCACACTGTTGTAGAGTTACAAAACGCTGGATTTAATGTTTTAATTATTGACAACCTTTCTAATTCTAGAATAGAGGCTTTAGAACAAATAAAATCCATAACAAGTGTAAAACCAGATTTTTACAATATTGATATTCGTAGTAAAGAAGCTTTAAAAAGTTTTTTTGATACTGAAAAAGTAGACGGAATTATTCATTTCGCAGCTTTAAAAAGTGTTGGTGAAAGCGTACAAAAACCACAAGAGTATTTTGAAAATAATGTAGATGGTTTAGTTAATCTATTAGCTGAAATTAAAAACAGAAACCTCAATAATTTAATTTTCAGTTCTTCTTGTACCGTTTATGGACAAGCAGATGAATTGCCGATTACAGAAAACGCTCCACTTAAACCTGCGGAATCTCCGTATGGAGAAACCAAACAAATTGGCGAAAAAATTATAAATGAAAGTTGTCTTTCAAACAATTTAAAGGCAATAGCATTGCGTTATTTTAATCCTATTGGCGCGCACAAAAGTGCTAAAATTGGCGAATTACCTTTAGGAATTCCACAAAATTTAATTCCGTACGTAACCCAAACTGCAGCTGGAATTAGAGAACAATTATCTGTTTTTGGAGACGATTATCCAACTAAAGACGGAACCGCTGTTCGTGATTATATACACGTTGTAGATTTAGCAAAAGCACATATTTCAGCATTAAAAAGACTCATCAATAAAAGTAACAAAACAAATTTTGAAGTTTTTAATATAGGAACTGGAAAAGGAACTTCAGTTTTAGAAATTATAAAAACTTTTGAAAAAGTAACCAATCAAAAACTAAATTATAAAATTGTTGAAAGACGCTCTGGAGATATAACTTCTGCCTATGCAGATACTACTCTCGCCAACAAAGAACTGAATTGGAAAACAGAAAAAACTTTAGACCAAGCGTTACTCTCTGCCTGGAAATGGCAACAAAAACAATAATAAATTATGGAAAACGAAATTAAGACATTAAAAATTATTCATTTTGCATTATTAGCAGGATTAACACTTGGCTATTTTATAATTGGAGACATCTTAAACATTACGGTTCCTACACTAGAAGGAGAAAACTTGTATTATATATTTATTCCTGCAATTGCAGTTTTAGCAAGTAACTTTGTATTTAAAAACTTACTATCAAAAATAGATAAGATACAATCTAAAGAAGAAAAAATGATGCAATATCAAACAGCTTCAATTGTTCGTTGGGCAATTCTAGAAGGTAGTGCATTTTTAATTTTATTTCTAAAACCTGAATTAGCTATTTTTGGGCTTTTACTAATATTATACTTATTTTTAGTAAAACCTACTAAAGAAAAAATTGAAAACGAGTTAGATATTAAACTATAGCGTTTGTAGTTTTAAATGAAACATTATAACAACTAATTTTAAAGAAAACTCAAACTATATCTAGTTTGAGTTTTTTTTTAACAATACATAAAGATTTTCCTAATTTAGTTTTAGTAATTTTATAAACTCAAAAATCAACTCAAATGAAAAAAATATGTATCGCTTTTTTAGCAATTACAAGTTTAATAGCTTGTAATACTTCCAAAGAAAAAACACCGGAACTAAGTATTAATTACAAAAAAATAGAATTAAAAAATGGATTAGATGTTATCTTTCATGTAGACAAATCAGATCCTGTAGTTGCAGTAGAGTTAATGGTACACGTTGGTTCTGCTAGAGAAATTGAAGGCCGAACAGGTTTTGCTCATTTATTTGAACATTTATTATTTCTAGAATCTGAAAACTTAGGAAAAGGTGGGTTAGATAAAATGAGCGCAAGAATTGGTGGTTCTGGAGCAAATGGATCTACTTCTAGAGACAGAACAAACTACTTGCAAACTGTACCAAAAAATGGTTTAGAAAAAATGATTTGGGCAGAGGCAGATAAATTAGGTTGGTTTATAAACACCGTTACAGACCCAGTTTTAGCAAAAGAAAAACAAGTTGTAAAGAACGAAAAAAGACAGAGTAATGATAATAGACCTTATGGTCATAATCAATATGTAATTGGTAAAAACTTATATCCAAAAGATCATCCTTATAACTGGCAAGTAATTGGTTCTTTAGAAGATTTACAAAATGCTACTTTGCAAGATGTAAAAACATTTTTTAAAAAATGGTATGTTCCTAATAATTCAACCTTAGTTTTGTCTGGAGATATAGATGTAGAACAGGCAACAAAATGGGTTCATAAATATTTTGATGAAATCCCTAAAGGAAATGAAATTCCTGCATTAGAAAAAAGACCAGGAAAAGTTAACCAAATTAAATCTTTATATTACGAAGATAATTTTGCAAGAGTACCACAATTAACTATGGTTTGGCCAACTGTTGAACAATACCATCCAGATTCTTATGCATTAAACGTTTTATCCCAATATTTAACAGACGGAAAATCGGCTCCATTTAATACAATTTTAATTGATGATTTAAAACTAACTTCTCGTACAGGAATGTATAGTAGAAATTCCGAATTAGCAGGAGAAACACAAATTGCAATTAGAGCTTTTAACAATGTAAAATTAGATGATGTAAAAGCTGGAATAGAAAAAGCTTTTGCAAAATTTGAAGAAGAAGGTATTTCTGAAAAAGATTTAAATAGAATTAAAGCCGGACAAGAAACACGCTTTTACAGTAGCTTATCTAGCGTATTAGGAAAAGGAACCAATTTAGCTTCTTACAATACATATACAGGAAATCCTGGCTTTGTAACACAAGACATAAAAAACACACTTGCTGTAACAACAGAAGATGTAATACGTGTTTATAACAAATACATTAAAGCCAAAAATTATGTAGCCACTAGTTTTGTTCCTAGAAGTTCTGCAGAATTAGCTTTAACAGGAGCTATTTTAGCGGATGTTGTAGAAGAGAAAATTGTAACAGGAGCAGAAGAGAAATTCGATCCAAAAATTGCTGCAACTTACGAGAAAACCCCTTCTACTTTTGATAGAAGTATAGAACCTCCATACGGAAATACTCCTTCATTAGCAGTTCCTAAAGTTTATGAGAGTAGCCTAGAAAATGGCTTAAAAATATTCGGAATACAAAATGATGAAGTTCCTTTAGTGCGTTTTAATATTACTATTGATGGCGGACAATTACTAGAGTCTATGGATAAATTAGGCGTTGCTAATTTAACAGCAGACTTGTTAAACAAAGGAACAAAAAACAAAAGTGTAAAAGAATTAGAAGAAGCAATTCAAGATTTGGGCGCTACAATTAATGTATATTCAGATACAGAAAACATTACTTTAAGCGGAACAACTTTAGCTAAAAACTACACCCAAACATTGGCATTAGCTGAAGAAATTTTGTTAGAACCTAGATTCGATAAAAAAGAGTTCGAATTACTTAAAAAAGCTGCAATTACTAACTTACGCCAGCAAGAAGCAAATCCAAATTCAGTTGCAAGTAATGCTTACAACGAATTAATTTACGGAAAAGATAATATCCGCTCTAAAAATATTTTAGGTAATTTAACGTCTGTAGAAAAAATAACAATTGACGATTTAAAAACCTATTACAATAATTACATTTCTCCATCTGTCACAAAAATGTTAGTTGTTGGAGATATTTCTAAAGAAAAAGTAATAACATCTCTAGAAAATTTGAATACAAAATGGAAAGCAAAAGAAGTTACAATACCCGTGTACAAAACACCAGATGCTCCTACTAAACCAACAGTTTATTTTTATGACATTCCTAATGCAAAACAATCAACTTTAAAATTTGGTGCTCCAGCTTTAGCGGTAACAGACAAAGAGTATCATGCAGCTACTGTTATGAATTATATTCTTGGCGGAGGTGGATTTGCTTCTCGTCTAACACAGGAACTAAGAGAAGGAAAAGGGTATACTTACGGAATCCGTTCTGGTTTTTCTGGTACAAAAGCAAAAGGAGCTTTCACAATTTCAAGTGGAGTTCGTTCTAATGTTACATTAGAATCTGCACAAGCAGTTAAAAAAATACTAGAAGACTATCCAACTACTTTTTCTGATAAAGATTTAGAAACAACAAAAAGTTTCTTAATTAAAAGTAATGCAAGAGCATTTGAAACCTCTTGGGCAAAACTAAATATGCTTTCCAATATTAGTGATTACGGGTTAAAAGCTGATTATGTGAACGACTTTGAAAAAATAGTAAATAATATGACAAAAGAACGTGTTAAGGAACTTGCTAATAAATATGTAAACCCAAATAAAATGATTTGGTTAGTTGTTGGTGATGCAGAAACACAACTAGAAAGAATGAAAGAATTAGGCTATGGAGAACCAATTCTATTAAATAAAAGGCAGCAGAAAATTAAGAACTAGATTTAAAATAATTAAATAAGAAAGCTCCAATGTTAAATTTAACATTGGGGCTTTCTATTATTAATAACCTAAAATTATTCCGATAATACAGCTCCACTAGCAGCAACGCTTCTATCAATTTTACGCATTAAACCTTGTAAAACTTTACCTGGCCCAACTTCAATAAATTCAGTTCCTCCATCAGCAATCATAGCCTGAATACACTGTGTCCATTTTACAGGCGCAGTTAATTGTTTTATTAAATTCTCTTTAATTTCAGCAGGATTTGTAACCGCTTTTGCTGGCACATTTTGATACACAGCACAAGTAGGTTCATTAAATACAGTTGCTTCAATCGCAGCAGCTAATTCCTCTCTTGCTGGCTCCATCATTGGTGAGTGAAAAGCTCCACCAACAGGTAACATTAAAGCTCTTCTTGCACCTTTTTCTTTAAAAACTTCACACGCTTTTTCAATAGCAGAAACTTCACCAGAAATTACTAATTGTCCAGGACAATTGTAATTTGCCGCTACCACTACTCCATCAATTTCTTCACAAGTATCTTCTACTATTTTATCATCCAAACCTAAAACCGCTGCCATTGTAGATGGAGCAATTTCACACGCTTTTTGCATTGCCAAAGCACGTTTAGAAACCAAGGTTAATCCGTCTTCAAAAGACAAAACTCCGTTGGCAACTAATGCCGATAATTCTCCTAAAGAATGTCCTGCAACCATTTCTGGTTTAAAAGAATCTCCTAAAACTTTCGCTAAAATTACAGAATGCAAAAAGATGGCAGGTTGCGTAACTTTAGTTTGTTTTAACTCTTCTGCGGTTCCTTCAAACATTACGTCCGTAATAGAAAAACCTAAAATAGTATTTGCTTTTTCAAACAGTTCTTGCGCTAACGGATAGTTTTCGTATAAATCCAATCCCATTCCTGTAAATTGCGCTCCTTGACCCGGAAAAATATATGCTTTCATGTATTGTGTATTTGTGTAACTGTTTATTCGTTTAATTGTTGGCAAAAATAAACATTTTAATTTGAAGCTATTTCCCGCTTTCCGCTATATCTTTTTTACCTCTGTTCTCGATACAAATTTGTTCATACTTCACAAATTCACTCGAACTGACAGTAAAAAAGGATGCCGCTACAATCGGGGCTAAACTTGTTTGCTAACTTTAGTCATCAATTCTAAAAATCTAATAATCTAACTATCGAGTTATCTAAAATCACTATTTTCGTTCTATGACACTAGAAAACAAAAATCTTGCCCAAAATATTTATCTAATTCTGGCTGCATTGTTTATTGCGTCTTTGGTAGCATCAAACTTAATATTTCAGAAATTCTTTTATTGGGAACCATTTGGTTTGTACCGATTTGAAATTTCTGTTGGAATACTTCCCTATCCGATTACTTTTTTAATAACCGATATTTTATCAGAAATCTACGGAAAAAAGAAAGCAAATCAAGTTGTAATTGCTGGTATTTTTGCATCCTTTTTTTCAATGTTAATTATTTTAGTGGCAGATTTCACTCCTGCAATTGATAATTCTCCAATAGATAATAAAACCTTTCATCAAGTTTTTGGATTATCTCCTTTAGCAGTTTTAGCATCCATGTTGGCATATTTACTTGCGCAGTTTATAGATATTAGAATTTTTCATTTCTGGAAAAAACTAACTAAAGGAAAACACCTTTGGTTACGTAATAACTTTTCAACCTTTGCTTCACAATTTATAGACACTTTTACAGTAGTTTCCTTATTATCTATTTTTGGTATTTTACCTTGGTCTATTTTTACATCATTACTAATAAGCGGATTTTTATTCAAAGTAATTATAGCGGCTTTAGACACTCCAATTTTATACGGAATTATATACCTTTTCCGAAGAAAATTCAATTTAAAAGTAGGTGAAGAAATTTTGGATTAATTTTTGTAATCAATAGTAAAAGGTTTCGTCTAAAAAACAATAAATTATATAAAAATGAAGAATTTTATAACAGCAATACTTTTAATGTTATTTGTTTCAGCAAGTGCACAAACTTCAACATTTAATGAACTATTGCAAAAACATGTTAGCAAACAAGGAAATGTAGATTACAAAGGATTAAAAACTAACGAGACTAAGTTAGACAGTTACCTAAACTATTTAGCTACAACAACTCCAGATAAATCTTGGTCTACAAATAAGCAAAAAGCCTTTTGGATTAACGCTTATAATGCATATACTCTAAAATTAATTTTAAGTAATTATCCTTTAAAAAGCATTACAGATATAAAGGAAAAAGGCAATATAGCTTGGAAAATTCCATTTGTAAAAGTTGGTAAAAAAACTTATACATTGGATCATCTTGAACACAAGATTTTGCGTAAAGACTTATTTGACCCTAGAGTTCATGTTGGCGTAAATTGTGCATCTGGTTCTTGTCCTAAGTTACACAACAAGGCTTTTACAGAAGAAAACATTAATGCCGAATTGGATAAACTAATGGTTGCTTTTGTTAATGATAGCAACAAAAACAAACTAAATAAAAAGAGTACTGTTCATCTTTCAGAAATTTTTAACTGGTTTAAAGAGGATTTTACAAAAGATGGTTCTGTTATAGATTTCATTAATAAATACGCATCAGAAAAAGTAAATACGGATGCTAAAATTCATTATTTACCTTACGATTGGAATCTTAACGGTAAGTAGGTAGCGTTGCTACTTTATTTAAAATATAATTGAAAACAATTTGTACTTTTACTTTTCAACTGAAATAAAACAAAATGTCAAAAACATATTACGATCCAGCTGATTTAAGAAAGTTTGGAAAAATAACAGAATGGAACGAAGAACTTGGAAACAAGTTCTTTGATTATTACGGAAAAGTCTTTGAAGAAGGTGCTTTAACTGCTCGTGAAAAAAGCTTAATTGCTTTAGCTGTTGCACATACGGAACAATGTCCGTATTGTATTGACGCGTATACAAAAGATAGTTTACAACGTGGTATTACAAAAGAACAAATGATGGAAGCCATTCACGTTGGAGCAGCCATAAAAAGTGGCGCAACTTTAGTACATGGAGTTCAAATGATGAATAAAGTGAATAAATTAGACGGATAAATAAGTACACAGTTTACAGTATCAGTTGGCAGATAAACCTGCTCAAACTGTTTACTGCGACTGAAAACTGAAAACTAAAAAATGGCTACAAAGTCTTTAAAAGCAAGAAATAACGATTTAGCAAACACACAGCGTCAAATGGAAATTCTTTCAAACGGAATTTTCGCAGACGGTGAGTTGCCAACTTTTGCTAATAAAATAAAGGAAACAAATCAGCTTCCTTTACGTCCAAAGAAATTAGAAATTCTACAAATAAATTTAGGTTATATGTGTAACCAAGTTTGTGCACATTGTCATGTAGATGCGGGTCCAGATCGAAAAGAGATTATGACCATTGAAACCATGCAACAATGTTTAGATGTTATTAAAAAAACGGAAGCGCATACACTAGATTTAACTGGTGGCGCACCAGAAATGAACCCAAATTTTAGGTGGTTTGTAGAAGAAGCTTCTAAAGCAGGAATTAAAGATTTTATTGTTCGTTCTAACTTAACAATTATTAGAGCCAATAAAAAGTATTACGATTTACCTGAATTTTTCAAGAAACACAATGTTCATGTAGTTTCTTCAATGCCACATTGGACACGTGGAAAAACCGATAAACAACGTGGTGATGGTGTTTTTGACAAGTCAATCAAAGCATTACAAATGCTAAACGAAGTTGGTTACGGAATGGAAGGTTCTAACCTAAAATTAGATCTAGTGTACAATCCGTCTGGTGCATTTTTACCAGGAGATCAAATGGCGCTAGAAAACGATTTCAAAAAAGCTTTGAAAGACGATTTTAATATTGACTTTCATAGTTTATTTGCAATCACAAATTTACCAATTAGTAGATTTTTAGATTATTTAATTGCTTCAGAAAATTACGAAGATTATATGCATTCTTTAGTTGACGCATACAATCCTGCTGCAGTAGAAAACGTAATGTGTACAAACACACTTTCTATAAGTTGGGATGGTTGGTTGTACGATTGCGATTTTAATCAAATGCTGAATTTAAAAGTTAATTCTAAAGTAAAACATATTTCCGAATACAACGAAGAATTGTTACAGGATAGAAATATAATTATCAACCAACATTGTTACGGTTGTACTGCTGGTGCTGGAAGTAGTTGCCAAGGAGTTGTGGCGTAAAATTCAGTTATCAGTCGGCAGTTATCAGTAAACAATATTAAATGAAGAACGTTTTTTTTATACTATTAATTTTAAGTCAAACTATTTGTTCCCAAAATAGTTTAGATAAATTATTGAAGAAGTACAACACAGAAAGTGTTCCATATATTTCTGTAGATAGTTTAAAAAACATTTCTAAGGATGTTGTTTTATTAGACGCACGTGAGAAAGACGAATTTAAAACCAGTCATTTAGAAAATGCTGTGTTTGTTGGTTATGACAAATTCAACCTTAAAAAAACTATTAAAAAGCTTCCAAATAAAAATGCTGAAATAGTAGTGTATTGTTCTCTTGGAGTAAGATCTGAAGATGTTGCAGAACAACTTAAAAAAGCAGGTTACACAAATGTTTTAAATTTATATGGAGGAATTTTTGAATGGAAAAATCTCAATCAAAAAGTATACAATTCTAAAGGAAAAGAAACAGAAAAAGTACATGCTTTTTCTAAAGAATGGAGTAAATGGCTTTTAAAAGGCGAAAAAGTATACTAAAAAAGTTTGCAGTAGGCAGTAACAGTTTTCAGTTCTTACTGTTATGGATAAAATAAAAAATGAATCAAAAAAATAAAAACTTACTACTAATCTTTACTAGAAATCCAGAATTAGGTAAAGCAAAAACAAGATTAGCTAAATCCGTTGGAGATGAAACTGCCTTAGAAATTTATAAGTTCCTACTCAATAAAACCAAAGAAATTACTCAGAATTTAACGTGTGATAAAGCAGTTTATTATTCGGTAAAAATTAGAGATAATGATATTTGGAGTTCATCCATTTACCAAAAACACCAACAGTTTGGCGAAGATTTAGGCTTTAGAATGCAAAATGCATTTAAAAATTCTTTTGAAGCTGGTTATCAAAAAGTAATGATTGTTGGTAGCGATTTATACGATTTAACACCAACAATTATTGAAGATGCTTTTTCAAAATTAAACACAAACGATGTTGTTCTTGGACCTGCTGAAGATGGCGGTTATTATCTTTTAGGAATGAAAACGTTACAGCCTAATATTTTTGAAAACAAAACTTGGGGAACTTCAACTGTAAGAGCAGAAACGCTTATCGATTTAGAAAAAGTAAACGTACATTTGTTGCAAGAATTAAATGATGTTGATGTTATTGAAGACATCGAAAATCATCCAGCATTTCAAAAATTTCTAAAGAACTAAAATGAAAAAAGAGCAACTACAAGAAACAATAGATTTTTTAAAATCAAACGGAATTACAAATCCACAAATAGGAATTGTTTTAGGAACAGGTTTAGGAAAATTAGTTGACGAAATAGAAATCGAAAAAGAAATTGCCTATTCAGAAATCCCAAATTTTCCACAAGCAACTGTAGAGTTTCATTCTGGAAAATTAATTTACGGAACTTTATCTGGCAAGAAAGTAATCGTTATGTCTGGTCGTTTTCATGTATATGAAGGTTATAATCTTTGGGAAGTTACCTACGGAATTAGAACAATGCACGGTTTAGGAATTTCAACTTTATTGATTTCTAATGCTGCTGGAGCAATCAATCTTTCTTATAAAAAAGGCGATTTAATGTTGTTAGAAGATCATTTAAATTTACAAGGAGGTTCTCCCCTAGCGTTTAAAGGCGCAAACGAATTCGGAAACATTTTTGCTGATATGTTAGAACCGTATTCGAAAAAAATCAATAAACAACTGAAAGAAATTGCAAAAGCTAACGACATACAATTGCACGAAGGAATGTATGCAAGTGTTGTTGGTCCACAATTAGAAACCAGAGCAGAATACAGAATGTTACAAATTCTAGAAGCTGATGCTGTAGGAATGAGCACAGTTCCAGAAGTTATTGTTGCAAAGCAATTAAATTTACCTTGTGCGGCTATTTCTGTGTTAACAGATGAGTGTGATCCAAAGAATTTACAACCTGTAGATATTGGAGAAATCATTGCTGTTGCAGGAAAAGCAGAACCAAAAATGATAACATTATTTAAAGAATTAATAAAAATAAGTTAGCAGTAATTCAGTAGCAGTATTCAGTTAATCTGATACTGAAAACTGAAAACTGCAAACTGTAAACTGAGAATATGAGTTACCTAGAAACCACACACAACGTTTATAAAGAAGCAGCCTTAACACCAGATGTTGGACTTTGCTGTACTACAAATCCTATTTGGGAATTACCTGGATTAAAAATTCCACGTATCATGCAAGAAATGAACTACGGTTGTGGTTCAACTGTGCATGCAAGAGATTTAACTAACAATCCAAAAATGCTATATGTTGGTGTTGGTGGCGGAATGGAATTATTACAATTTGCATATTTCAATAGAAATAAAGGCGGTGTAATTGGTTTAGATGTTGTGGATGAAATGTTAGAAGCTTCACGTAAAAACTTTATAATTGCTGAAGAACAAAACGATTGGTTTAAATCTGATTTTGTTGATTTACGCAAAGGTGATGCAATGAATTTACCTGTTGAAGATAATTCTATTGATGTTGCTGCACAGAATTGTTTATTCAATATTTTTAAGTCTGACGATTTAAAAAAGGCGATTGCAGAAATGTACAGAGTTTTAAAACCGAACGGTAAATTGGTAATGAGCGATCCTACTTGTGAGCAACCAATGAATGACGAATTGCGTAACGACGAACGTTTACGTGCTTTGTGTTTAAGTGGAAGTTTAACAATAGCCGATTATGTAAAAGCTTTAACAGATGCTGGCTTTGGAACTATTGAAATTAGAGCCAGAAAACCCTACAGAATTTTAGACCCAAAAAATTATCCAACAGATGAGTTAATTTATATAGAGTCTATTGAAGTTGCTGCAATTAAAGATCCAATGCCAGAAGATGGTCCTTGTATTTTTACAGGAAAAGCTGCTATTTATTATGGTGACGAAGATTTCTTTGATGACGGAAAAGGACATACATTATTAAAAAACCAACCTATAGCAATTTGCGATAAAACTGCAGGAGATTTACAAGCTTTAGGTAGAGATGATATTTATTTCTCAGAATCTACTTTTCATTATGATGGAGGCGGATGTTGCTAGGCGATAATCAACATTAAATTATTTTAAAAACGTTTATTTCATTAACTTTGAAGTAAACGTTTTTACTTTTGAATAAATATATCGACATAATAAAAAACTCCTATTCCAATTACTGGAATTACATTAAACAATCTGTTTTAATGGAATTAAATTGGGAAAACTATTTCTACGGACTAATAATTATTTCTTTGGTAGTTTGGGCTTTGGAAGCTATTTTCCCTTGGCGAAAAAATCAATCGTTGTTTAGAAAAGACTTTTGGTTAGATGTATTTTACATGTTCTTCAATTTCTTTTTATTGAACTTAATTGTATTAATTGCCTTATCAAATTCTGCCGCAGCAATTTTTAATGATATTTTAGGAGTTATTGGTTTGTCAATTACAAATTTTCAGATTTTTGATGTTAATACGTTTCCTCTTTGGTTGCGTCTTTTTGTCTTTTTTATCATCATCGATTTTGTACAATGGTTTACACATACTTTATTGCATAAATTTGAATTTCTTTGGAATTTCCATAAAGTACATCACTCGGTAAAAGAAATGGGATTTGCAGCACATCTACGTTATCATTGGATGGAACCAGTTTTGTACAATTCTATGAAATATATTCCACTAGCAATTATGGGCGGTTTTACAGCGCAAGATGTTGCAATAGTTCACTTTTTTAATATTACAATTGGACATTTAAATCACGCTAATATTAATTGGAATTATGGTTTTTTAAAGTACATTTTAAACAATCCCAAAATGCACATTTGGCATCATGCTAAAGAATTACCTGAAGGAAGAAAAAACGGTGTAAACTTCGGAATTACATTAAGTATTTGGGATTATATTTTCAAAACCAATTACATTCCGCATTCAGGTCGCGATATTGAATTAGGTTTTGATGGCGAAGAAGATTTTCCTAAAGATTTTCTTGGGCAAGAACTATATCCTATGAATAAAAAATAAGACACGGATTACACAGATTTTCACGAATAACTGAATCTTGTTTCAGAATCTCATCTAACATTTCTTTATTACATTTGTTAAAATGAATAACTCCAACTCACTTTGGCAACTTGCCATCCAAAAATTTAAGAAAAACAAAACAGGAGTTGTGAGCTTTTGGTATATTATTCTTTGTGGATTTATTGCGGTTTTTTGCTATGTTTTAGCACCAGATAACAGCAATTCTGCAAATCAAATGCATGTAGAAATTCATTCTAAAAAACCTGGTTTTTCTGTACAAATGCTTTCCATACCTTCGGAAGAAAAAAATACACAATCTTGGTTTAACAAGTTTCTATACGGAAAACGTATTTCTTCCACTGAAATTCCAATAAAGTCTCATAAAACTGAAGGGAATAAACTACACGTAATTACCTTTTCAGACGGATTAACAAAAGAATATCCAGCTTCGTATTCTAAAAACATTGAACAAAGGACCTTCTATTTTGGAACCGATAAATATGGAAGAGATTTATTAAGTCGATTATTAATTGGAGCAAGAATTTCGTTTTTTATTGGTTTTATTGCCGTGTTTATTTCGCTTTTAATTGGAATTCCAATTGGCGCAATTGCTGGTTATTTTGGCGGAAAAGTAGACACAATTATTATGTGGTTTATTAATATTACGTGGTCAATTCCTACGCTGTTATTAGTAATTGCAATTACTTTAGCTTTAGGAAAAGGATATTGGCAAGTATTTATTGCGGTTGGTTTAACAATGTGGGTAGAAGTTGCCAGAGTTGTTCGTGGGCAAGTGATAACTACCAAACAGCAACAATATGTAGAGGCTGCAAAAGCATTAGGTTTTTCTGATTTCAGAATTATTTTTAAGCATATTTTACCGAATATAATTGCACCAGTAATTGTAATTTCTGCTGCAAATTTTGCAGGAGCAATTTTAATAGAAAGTGGTTTAAGTTTCTTAGGAATTGGAGCACAACCTCCAACGCCTTCTTGGGGCGCAATGATTAAGAATCACTACAACTATATTATTTTAGGAAAACCGTATTTAGCATTAATACCTGGTTTGGCAATTATGAGCTTAGTGATGGCTTTTATGTTGGTTGGTAATGCATTGAGAGACGCTCTTGATGTAAAAAGCTAGCAAGTAAACCCGCGTTAGGGATTGAAGCAGTTGTTTGAGCTCTTTTTTTGTTTTGATTATTGAGCGAAGCGGGAAATACAAAACAAAAAAAAGCGAGTGCGGAAAGCCCGCTCGAACGCCCAAAAAAAATGTATTTTCGCATTTCTAAAAAAAAAGATAACAATGAGTTTTACTGTAAATTTTACAACACGTTGGGCAGATTTTGATGCCAATATTCACATGCGTCACACGTCTTATAATGACTACGCTGCAGAAGTTAGATTGCGTTATTTTAAAGAAAAAAATATTACTATAAAAGATTTTGGGAAGGAGAAAATTGGTCCTATTTTGTTTGAAGAGAACACTCGTTTTTTAAAAGAAATACATTTAGGAGAAAATATTTCGGCCAATGTTAAAGTTTTAGGTTTATCGAGAAACGGAGAACGTTGGAAATTACAGCACGAAGTTTTTAATGAAGCAGGAAAATTATCGGCAGTTATTACAGTTTACGGAGCTTGGTTAGATTTAGTAAAAAGAAAATTAACGGTTCTGCCAACAAAATTTCAAGAGCTTTTTAAAGATGCTGAAAAGACTGAAGATTTTGAAGAAATTATACTAAAAAAGTAATCCATGAATAAGAAGAGAATTATATCTGCAATTGCTTTAGTTGTCTTACTGACTGTTTATTATTTTCAAGAGAAAAATGAAAACACAATATCTGTAATTTCTAATGATGTGGTAGTTAATACAGAAGGATTTAACTATTTTCCAACTTCTACAACAGGGCAAATAGTACAGCATAGCGGTTATAATTTATCGTATTCAGAAAAACATGAACAAGCGGAATGGGTTGCGTATTCTTTAGATAAAAAAGACATTGTTTACACGGATAGAAAACGACCGTATTTTTACGTAGATAAAAAAGTAAAAACAACAGCTGCGCATTGGAGAAGCTATAAAAAATCGGGTTATGATCGCGGTCATTTATGCCCTGCTGGAGATAGAAAACTAACAGAAGAGAGCTTTAACGAAACCTTTTTAACGTCTAATATTTCTCCTCAAAAACACGATTTTAATGCTGGGATTTGGAACAGGTTAGAACAGAAAACTCGTTATTGGGCAAAGAAATACGATCATTTATTTGTTGTAACTGGTGGCGTTTTAAAAGGAAATATGAAAACTATTGGAAAAGATAAAGTTGCAGTTCCAAATCAGTTTTACAAAGTTTTGTTAGATTATACGCAACCACAAATTAAAGCGATTGCCTTTTTATTACCTCACAAAGAAAGTAACAAACCTTTATACGAGTTTGTAGTTTCGATAGATGAATTGGAACAAAAAACGGGCATCGATTTTTTCCCTGAATTACCAGATAATATTGAAACCAAACTAGAAGCTTCGAGTGATTATAAAGGCTGGAGTTTTAGATAAAAAAATAAAATTTACTTTATAGGAGGTAATGAATTAAATTGCAAAGGTTTTGGTTGATAATAATTCTCCCAACCAACAATACAAGACCTAACTGGATAAGATTCTATATAATGATAATCTAAGCCATTAATAAATTCAGCTAAAGGAACAAATGCGAAAATTAGAATCAAACAAATAGAGATAAGTTTAAAAAAAGAAGAAACTTTTTTTGTTCCTAAATATTCTATTTGAAGTTGATTAAAATTAGTATCCATAAATCAATAATAATAAAATTTTCATTAAACTAAAAAAAGCTTCTCTAAATGAGAAGCTTTTTGTTTGTACAGGCGGAGAGACTCGAACTCTCACACCTTGCGGCACTAGATCCTAAGTCTAGCGTGTCTACCAATTCCACCACGCCTGCAACTTATCCGAAGTAAATCGGGATGCAAATATAAACAATAAGCAGAAACTACAAAGCAGTTCATAATTATTTTTCTATTTTTGAGTTAAAATAAAATTCAACCAATGAGTACTATAAAATCTTACATAGAAAACAATAAAGATCGTTTTATAAACGAATTAGTAGAACTGTTAAAAATACCATCTGTAAGTGCAGACTCTGCTTACAAAAAAGACGTTTTATTAACGGCCGATTTTGTTTTGGATAGTTTAAAAAAAGCAGGATGCGATAAAGTTGAACTATGTGAAACGCCTGGTTATCCAATAATTTATGGAGAAAAAATAATTGATAAAAATTTACCTACAATATTAGTATATGGACATTATGATGTTCAACCTGCAGATCCAATTGAATTATGGACTTCTCCTCCATTTGAACCTGTAATAAAAAAAACTGACAAACATCCTGAAGGAGCAATCTTTGCTCGTGGAGCTTGTGATGATAAAGGACAAATGTACATGCACGTTAAAGCATTAGAATACATGACTTCAACAGGAAATTTACCTTGTAACGTAAAGTTTATGATAGAAGGTGAAGAAGAAGTTGGATCAGAAAGTTTAGCTTGGTTTGTTCCAAGAAACAAAGAAAAATTAGCCAACGATGTTATTTTAATTTCTGATACAGGAATGATTGCCAACGATATTCCGTCAATTACCACAGGTTTACGTGGTTTAAGTTATGTAGAAGTAGAAGTTACAGGCCCAAATAGAGACTTACACTCTGGTTTATATGGAGGCGCAGTTGCAAATCCAATCAATATTTTAACAAAAATGATTGCTTCTTTACACGACGAAAACAATCACATTACCATTCCTGGTTTTTACGATAATGTAGAAGAACTTTCTTTAGAAGAAAGAGCAGAAATGGCAAAAGCACCATTTTCATTAGAGAACTATAAAGATGCATTAAAAATTGATGCTGTTCATGGTGAAAAAGGTTACACAACCAACGAACGTAATTCAATTAGACCAACTTTAGACGTAAACGGAATTTGGGGAGGTTACATTGGCGAAGGCGCAAAAACGGTAATTGCAAGCAAAGCTTATGCTAAAATCTCTATGCGTTTAGTGCCAAATCAAGATTGGAAAGACATTACTGAATTGTTTAAAAAGCATTTTGAAAGTATTGCTCCAAAATCGGTTACCGTTGTTGTAAAACCACATCATGGTGGTCAAGGTTATGTAACGCCAATAGACAATATTGCGTACAAAGCGGCAAGTAAAGCGTACGAAACTACCTTTGGTAAAACGCCAATTCCACAACGTAGCGGCGGAAGTATTCCTATTGTTTCTTTGTTTGAACAAGAACTAAAAAGTAAGACTATTTTAATGGGCTTCGGTTTAGATTCTGATGCAATTCACTCGCCAAACGAGCATTTCGGAATTTTTAATTACCTAAAAGGAATTGAAACCATTCCATATTTCTATACCTATTTTACAGAAATGTCAAAATAAAACAAACAATCCGTTCAGCAATGAGCGGATTTTTTTTGGGGCGTTACCCAATTATTTATCAAATAATTGGGTCAGGCTTTACACTATATCTTTTTTTAAAACAAAAAAAGGATGCCGTTTCAATCCTTAACGCGGGCATACTTGCCAACTCCAATTAAAACTTCAAAGATTTTTTACTCTACATTTGTAGAATTAAAGTATTTATTCTATGTTTGTAGAGTAAAAATGAATTTATGATGCAATTATCAAAATCCGAAGAACAATTAATGCAATATTTATGGAAGCGAGAAAAAGCTTTTATGAAAGATTTATTAGAAGATTTTCCAACACCAAAACCAGCAACAACAACCGTTGCAACCTTATTAAAAAGAATGAGTGATAAAGGTTTTATTGCCTATACTTTATTTGGAAAATCAAGAGAATATTATCCGTTAGTTAAAAAGACCGATTATTTTTCTAAACATGTAAACGGATTAATTAAAAACTTCTTTAACGATTCTGCAAGTCAGTTTGCGTCATTTTTCACAAAAGAAACCAATCTCACAACAGAAGAGTTAGAAGCTTTAAAAAAGATAATAGATACTCAAATTAAAAAGCAAGAATAATGATAACTTACTTATTAAAATCCGCATTATGTTTAGCGCTATTATTAGGTTTTTATCACTCAGTATTAGAGCGAGAAAAAATGCATAAATTCAATCGTTTTTATTTATTAGGTAGCATTTTATTTGCATTTTTTGCACCCGCTTTTATAATTTATGTGGAGGCAATTCCAGCTTTAACAGCAATTCCAGAAACAACACAAGAATTTACAACTTTAGAGTTTCCTATATCTGAAAACATTGTAGAAGAAAGTATCAATTGGACTACAATTTTAACGAGTCTTTATATTTTAATTTCTGCTGTTTTCGGAATTCGTTTTATCAGAAATTTGTATAAAATAATCAGTAAAGTAAAGCAGAACACACATGTAAATTTAAAATCTGCAACACTTGTTTTAGTGGAAACTAAAATTTTACCACATTCATTTTGGAACTATATTTTTATCAATAAAAACGAATATAACAACGGTGCAATTGAAGACGAGTTATTTACACACGAGCTTACGCACGTAACTCAAAAACACACTTTTGATGTTATCTTAATAGAACTGCTTCAAATAGTATTTTGGATAAATCCAATGTTTATTTTACTAAAAAAAGCAATACAATTAAATCACGAATTTTTGGCCGATGAAAAGGTTATCAATCAACATAAAAACACTTTCCAATATCAGCATTTATTATTGAACAAAGCTGCATGGAACAACGAATATTACTTGGCCAGTAATTTGAATTATTCACTTACAAAAAAAAGATTAAAAATGATGACAACAAAAAGTTCACAAGTAAAAATTTTGCTTAAAAAACTGGCGGTAATTCCGCTTTTAGCAGGGTTTCTATTCCTCTTTGCAGAAAGAGTTGAAGCACAGGAAATAATTGAGATTGTTGAAGAAAGAATTCCTCCACCTCCACCAATGTCTCCTTTACAATATGTTAAAAAACAAAAAAACAAGGATACATCTTATTTCTATAATGAAAAAGAGATTAATTATTCTGAAGCTATAGAGTTAATTAAAAAGGTAAAAGATATAAATATTGAATCTAAAGAAATTAATAGCAAAACAATTATTAATTTATCTAAAGAACCAATAATAATTTATGAGCAAGAACCTAAGAAAAGAAAATCTTCAAAACAAAGTATTTCACCTAATCCTGTTTTAGAAGATATTAAACTAAAATTAGAAGATGTAAATGCTCTTAAAATGAGGCTTACTCAAAAAGACACTATAAAAAAGCCAATTACTATTAAGTATGAAAAACTTTCAGCTTCAAAAGCAGAATTGGAAGAATACAATTCCATAATAGAAAGAGGTAAAAAAGACAGATTATTTAAAAATAAGGATATTATAAAACTACAATATCTATATAGTTCTATGTCTAAAGAGCAGAAAAATTCTGTTGAAGACTATCAATATATAATTCCACCACCACCTCCACCAATAAAGGTAAAGAAAGGTGAAAAGTCAAACATTCCGACACCACCGCCTGCTCCAAAGGTTAAAAAAGGAGAAGAATCTAATATCCCACCTCCTCCACCGCCAGTTAAAACTAAAAACGGAATTGAAAAAGGTTGGTCTTATACAAATAACCAAACATTATATTATGTAAAAGAAAAAGGAGAAACTAAATATTTTAATCGTTGGGGAAAGGAAGTAGATGAAAAAGGGAAAGAACTAACATCTAAACAAAAAAGTAAATCTAAATGGGTAGTTGATCCAAAAGTAAATATTATAGAAGAAAAACAGATAAAAGAAAAACCAAAAAACAACAATTATTTACTAAATCATTCAAAACAGATTAAAGATCATTATTATTTAGAGGATAAAAAAATTTCTAAAAAAGAATACTTTAAACTGATAAAAAACGATAAAGATTATCTTATAAGTAGTAGATATGCAAATAAAGAAAAAAGTATTTCAAATTGGTATCTAACTAAAAGCCAAGATAAAATGTTCGAGTTACTCACAAAAAATTATTGATTTTTTTGTTAAAAGCCTCACAATGTGAGGCTTTTTTTGTAACAATTTCTAAAATTGTTCGTTGTTTAAGTATAAACAATCACACACTGTCACATCGAGTGATTCCGCTTTTGGGCGGAATTGTATCGAGAAGTTTCTAATATTAATTAGAACAAACAATACTTAAAAACAACCAATGCTTAAAAAATTCTTCCTAATCTGCTCTGGAGTAGATTTAAAACTTATAGATAACTGCGCTAACGGAGAACAAAACAAATACGTTGGTATTGGCGCAACAGTTTTCTTTACCGCAATTATGGCAACTATTGCTGGTAGTTATGCTTTGTTTACTGTTTTCGATAATCCATATACTTCAATCTTCTTTGGAATCATTTGGGGTTTACTAATCTTTAATTTAGATCGATTTATAGTTGCTACAATCAAAAAAAACGATTCTAAATGGAAAGAATTTTTACAAGCTTCACCAAGAATTTTATTAGCTATAATTATTGCCGTAGTTATTTCTAAACCGTTGGAATTAAAGATTTTTGAGAAAGAAATCAATCAGGTTTTATTGACAGAAAAAAACCAAATGACGCTGGATAATAAAACGCAAATTGCACAACAATTTACACCTGAAATTGCAAAAATTAATTCTGAAATTGAAGTTTTAAAAACAGAAATAGCAACAAAAGAAACAGAAACTGATGCTTTATACGAAACTTATATTGCAGAAGCAGAAGGAAGAAAAGGAACTAAATTATTAGGAAAAGGACCGGTTTACAAAGAAAAACGAGAAAAACACGATGCTGCTTTAGCAGAATTAAATCAGTTGAAAACAACAAATACTGATAAGATTAACCAAAAAGAAACTGCAATTGCTTCATTAATTGAAAATCAAAAATTAACAGAAACAAAAACACAACCGATTATAAACAATTTCGACGGATTAATGGCAAGAGTTACCGCACTAAACAAATTACCTTGGCTACCATCGTTCTTTATATTTCTATTATTTTTAGCAATTGAAACATCGCCTATTTTCGCTAAATTAATTTCACCAAAGGGCGAATATGACTTTAAATTACAAGACCAAGAAACGGCTATTAAAACTTGGGTACAACAACAAGTTAATCAGCGAGAGGAAATGCTACAAGCAGATATTGATATCAATAAAAAAGTATATGAAGACATTAAAAACGAAGAAGAAATTTATGCCTATAAACAAAAAATGGCTCGCGATTTATTAAAACTGCAAGCCGATTCTTTTTATAAAAAACAACAAAAAATGTTGTAATACTATTTGTTTGCAAACACGCCCGCGTTAGCGATTGTAGCATTTGTTTGAGCTCTTTTTTGGTTGTTGAGCGTAGTCGAAACACTAAAAAAAGCGAGTGCGGAAAGCGCGACCTGAAAGGGAACGCCCAAATAAATTTACTCCTTTTCAGACATTTTTTTAACGTAATCTGTAATAATTACAATCTGAGTTGGTCCAACTTTACCTTCAATAAAGTTAGCATTTTCATGATCTAAAGAAATTCTACGCACCGCAGTTCCTTGTTTTGCAACCATGCTAGAACCCTTTACTTTTAAATCTTTAATTAAAACCACAGAATCTCCAGCCTGTAAAATTACACCGTTTGCATCTCTATGAATTATCTTTTCGCTCTCATCTAAATGATCTCCAGATTCTTTTGCAAAACGCAAATCATCATCCTCCAAGTACATCATATCTAACAAATCTTTTGGCCAACCTTCGTTACGTAAACGAGACAACATACGCCAAGCAACTACTTTTACCGCTCTGTGCTCACTCCACATAGAATCGTTTAAACAACGCCAATGGTTTGCTTCCGTAGCTTCCGCATCATCAATTTGAATTCTACAAGTTTCACAAGCTAGTAAACTTCCATCAACTCCACCTCCACCTGTTATGGTTGGTTTTACATCATAAATTGCTAAATTATTGGTTGACGCACACAATTCGCACTTATTTCCACTTCTGCTTTCTAATTCTTCTTGTAAACTCATATTATAAATTTTATAGCGCAAAAGTACTATTTTATTTTGAAGCTATTCCTGCTTTCCGCACTCGCTTTTTTATTCCGAAAAAGAATAAAAAGAGCTCAAACAAATGCTTTAATCAGGGCTAAGCATACTTGCCAACTTTTACACTTAACCAATTAAGTTTATCTTTACTTTATGAATTTAGAAAGCCAACGTTTAATTATTAGAGAAATTGAAATTAGTGATGCTCCATTTTACTTTGCGTTATTTAACGATCCAGATTGGATTAAATTTATTTCTGACAAAAACTTAAAATCCATTGAAGAAACTGAAGCTTATCTTAAAAAAATGAAAGTAGATAACGCTAAACTTGGCGGATTAGGATTCTTCACTGTACTCTTAAAGGAAACCAATAAAGCAATTGGTGTTTCTACAGCTTTACAACGCGACAATTTAGATTTTGTAGATATTGGTTACGGATTTTTACCAAAATATCGTGGAAAAGGATATGCTTCAGAAGCAACAAAACTAATTATTGAATACGTTCGTAAAAAATTTAAACAGCAAAAGGTGTTAGCTTTTACAATGCCTGATAATGTGGCTTCTCAAAAATTATTAAAGAACTTAAATTTTAAGTACGTTGGTTTACAAGTTATTTTTGAAAACGAAGAAGACGCAGTTTTTGAATTATTATTTTGATATTAGAAAAATATATTTATATTTGCATCGCTTTTAAAAAGGCATTAGATTTTTAGTTGAACTTATCTCCCGTTCCTTCCAACTAAAAAACATCCCCCATAAATTATAATATTGAAATAACTTGTTTGGTAAAATTTACCAAATACAGTTTTAATTAATCGTTAATATATATTTTATGCAAAATTTGGAACAAAAATTATCTAATTTTTCAATAGAAAAATTAGAAGAAAGAAAAGAATTTACTTTTTACTACTCTCATAGTCACAGTTGTTACTGTAGTTGTGATAACGGTGACGGTGGAAACGGTGACGGTGGAAACGGAAACGGTGGAAACGGAAACGGTGACGGAAACGGAGGCGGAAACGGATAGGATAAATACAATTTCACTTTAGAAAAGCTTGGGTTAATATTAATTCAAGCTTTTTTTATATTATTACTTAAAAAATGAAAGCAACTAAAGATAATAAAATCTTTTTCTTTAAAAATCAGGTTTCCTTTCTAAAAGAAGCTTTTTTAATAAATAATATTGATTTATTTAATGATTTTAATGAAGCTGTAGAATTATATTGCTATTATACTTTAGAACTAGATAAAATCGTTGATGGAGAATCTAACTTTATAGCTCAGCACAAAGCAAAAGTAAACAACACACTTCAAGCAGTTAAAAGCGGTCAAGTTTCTATACAAATACTATCTAAGATTTTTGAGAAAAAAAATTCTTTCTGGAATGATTTAGATAATATGCAAGAGCTATACTATCAGAATACTTTAACAGAAAAACATCAAAACATCCAGAAACCAAACTTTACAGTTAAAGATTTTGAAATATATGCAGAAGCTAAACATTGCTTAGCTTATATACCAATTTTAGGTTTAGATTATTTATTTAATGGCTATCATGATAAAATGACGCTTAAAAAAATTTATAAGCACATATTTTTTGCTATTCAAATGAATGATGATTTAGAAGACTATACAAAAGACATCAACAATAATCAATGGACATACTTACATGCAAATGTTGATAATTTTATTGAACAAGAAAAAATAAAAAACAATACAGATTTAACCAACTTTAAAGAACGAGTTTTATATGTTTCTGGCATAGGATCAGAAGCTATAACATACTCTAAAAAACATTTTAATAAAGCTTTAGAATTATCTTTAGAATTAAAGCTAACAGAATTAACTTCTTGGCTTAAAAAAACTATTTCAGATATAGAAAGTAACGAGAAATTAATACTAAGTTTATTAGACTAATATTTTTTATTGATGTCTTTAATTAAAAAAACATACATACTCTCTTCTTATCAAAAAGATAAATGGGTAATTGAAGTAGATAATAATCATTTTATTATTTTAGAAAATGTAAAAGAGTTATTAAAAATCTTAGAAAACAACAATACCCCTAATGAAGCTTTAATTAATTTTAATTTACATTTTAATGATAATTTAAATGAAATAGAATTTGAAGAATTCATTCATAAAACACTTACAAAATTAAATTTACTTGACAGTAAAGAACCAACCAAGACAAAAAGCTTTATTAAATTTGAGAAAATTATTTTAAATAAAAATAGAGCTGGAAAAATCTCCTCTTATTTTGAGTTTTTATTCAACCCAATTTTTTTTTGGTTTTCATTTTTTATTTTAATTATTATTGCTATAATTTCTGTAATCAAGCTTCCTATATACGGTAATACAAGGTTACCCGTGTTTTTAATTATGCTACTTTATTTCCCTACCATATTACTACACGAAATTGGCCATGTTGCTGCTTGTAAGAAGTTTACCGGAAGATCAAGTGAAATTGGCATGGGTATTTATATAGTTTTTCCTGTTTTTTTCTCAAGTATATCTGCTATTTGGCATGGTAAAAAAGAAGAAAGAATTATAGCTAATTTAGCAGGAATCTACATGCAACTCTGGTGTATGTTACTTTTTATTGGCTTATATTTTATTACAAAATCTCCTATTTTTATTCATATGATTTTTTTAACAGGAGTTTATAATTTTATTCAATTACTACCATTTATTAGAAGTGATGGTTATTGGTTATTATCTGACCTTACTTCTACACCAAACCTGTTATCTAAATCTAAAGAGGTTCTTAAAGAAATATTGCTTCCTCCATACTTTTTAAAAGGAAAAATAAAACTAAAAAAAGTATTTTTATTTTTCTACGGAGCTTTTAACTTTATAATAATAGGTAATTTTATTTTTTTTCAATTAAAATATAATTGGGTTGGTATTTCTGAATTTCCAGCGACAATATGGAACTTAATTAAAAACATTTTTACTTTACAATTTTCTAAAGTAATAATACAATACAACTATGTAACAATTTCTATTTTCTATATGATAGTATTTACTTATCTAAAGAAATGGGTTAAAATTTTAAAAGACAAAATCACTTCTTAATAAAAGTCTTAGACATAAAAAAGCATCCAAATTGGATGCTTTTTTATATCTAATAGAATCTGATAAATTAAAAAGTAAATCGCTGAGGACCACCTCTTCTTATATCTTCATTTGCAACGTCTTCAAATTGCGTAAAGTTATTTCTAAATGCATTCGATAATTTAAATGCTGTTTTATAATATTCTTCATCATTATTCCAAGTAGCTCTTGGGCTTAATAACTCTGTTGGAACTCCAGGACATGTTCTTGGTTGTGCTACACCAAATACAGAATGGATATGATAATCTTCATATCTGTAACTTCCTAAATCTCCATTTAAAACAGCAGAAATCATTGCTCTTGTGTATTTTAATGGCATTCTTCTACCAACTCCATACTTACCACCAGACCAGCCAGTGTTAATTAGCCAAACATTTACATTTGCATCTTTCATCTTTTTACTAAGCATCTCTGCATATTTTGTAGGATGTAAGGGCATAAACGGTGCTCCAAAACATGCAGAAAAACTTGGTGTTGGCTCTGTAACTCCAGCTTCTGTACCTGCAACTTTAGCTGTATAACCAGAAATAAAGTGATACGCTGCTTGGTTTGGTGTTAATTTAGATATTGGAGGCAAAACACCAAAAGCATCTGCCGTTAAGAAGAAAATATTTTTTGGATTCTTACCAATTGATGGCTCTTTAATATTTTCTATATGATAAATTGGATAACTAACTCTTGTATTCTGAGTAATTGAAGTATCAGCAAAGTCGATAGCTCCTTTATCATCCATTACAATATTTTCTAAGATAGCTCCTTTTTTAATTGCTCCAAAAATTTCTGGCTCTTGCTCTTGCGATAAGTTAATCACTTTTGCGTAACAACCTCCTTCAAAGTTAAAAACAGTGTTTTCAGCAGTCCAACCATGTTCGTCATCACCAATTAAACTTCTATCAGGATCTGTAGAAAGTGTAGTTTTTCCTGTACCCGATAATCCGAAGAAAATTGCTGTATCTCCATCTTTACCAACGTTTGCAGAACAATGCATTGGCAACGTATTTTTATAAACTGGTAAAATAAAGTTTAAAGCAGAAAAAATTCCTTTTTTAATTTCACCTGTATAACCTGTACCTCCAATTAATGCAATTTTCTTTTCAAAATTTAAAATTGCAAAATTGTGTTGACGAGTTCCATCAACTTCAGCATCAGCCATAAAACCTGGTGCGTTTATTACTGTCCACTCTGGAGAAAAATCTTTTAACTCTTCTTCTGTAGGTCTTAAAAACATATTATAAGCAAACATGTTGCTCCAAGGATATTCATTTACTACACGAATATTTAACTTGTAATCTTCGTCTGCACACGCATAAGAATCTCTAACAAAAATTTCTTTATTAGAGAGATAAGCTACAACTTTATCATACAATTTATCAAATTTAACTGCATCAAAAGGAATGTTAATATCTCCCCACCAAACTTTGTCTTTAGTAATATTGTCTTTTACAATAAACCTGTCCATTGGTGAACGTCCTGTAAACTCTCCTGTATTAACAGCAATTGCCCCTAAAGAAGATTCTTTTCCTTGTTTTTTTTCTAAAACTTCAGCATGTAAATCATCTGAAGATAATTGATAACGAATTGTTGCGTTTTTAATTCCTAAACCGTCTAACGAAATCGTTTTCGTATTAAGATCTGTCATTCCTTAATTTTTAGTTGTGTTATAATAAAGTTCAAAAGTACAGAATATTTTAAGATAAAAAACTCTAAGTTAAATTTTTATCAACTATTACTTATTAATAACTTTTTTTACAAAATTGATAAAAAGCAAAATCCATCCTATACAAAAAAACAATCCACCTAATGGTGTAATAAACCAGATAGTTTTTGCTGATAAATTTAGTAAATGTATAGCATAAATGGATCCAGAGAAGCATAAAATTCCTGCAAAGAACAAATTACTAAGGTAGTTTTTTTGTTTTTCAGAAAATTGAGTGAACGTATTTATAAATAAAAGTACAATTACATGATACATTTGATAACGTACTGCTGTTTCAAAACTAAGTAAAGCTTCAATTGAAAGAGATTCTTTTAAAGCGTGTGCTCCAAAAGCACCTAAAATAATTGCTAAAAGCCCTAAGAATGCTGTAATAGATAAATTTTTATACATGTTTGTTTTTTTAGAATTGAAAATTGCTAATTTCGCTATTGAGGATTTGCTAATTTTTTAGCAAAAATAAAGAGAATTTTACAATGAGAAAAGTTTTAGTAATTGGTGCTGGTAGATCTAGTTCGTCATTAATTCAATATTTATTAGATAAATCTACAAGTGAAAACTTACATATTACCATTGCAGATATTTCTTTAGAAAATGCAAAAGAGAGAGCTAATAATCATAAAAATGCAACTGCTTTACTTTTTGATGTTTTTAATACTAAACAACGTAGAGAAGAAATTGAAAAAGCTACCATTGTAATATCAATGCTACCTGCTCGTTTCCATATTGAAGTTGCTAAAGATTGTGTTGATTTAGATAAACACATGGTTACAGCTTCTTACATTTCTAAAGAAATGAAAGAATTAGACGAAGCTGTAAAAAAGAAAGGTTTAGTTTTTATGAATGAAATTGGGCTAGATCCTGGTTTAGACCACATGAGCGCAATGCAAGTTATTGATAAAATTAAAGAGAATGGCGCTAAAATGCTGCTTTTTGAATCTTTTTGCGGTGGATTAGTTGCTCCGGAAAGTGATACAAATCTTTGGAATTATAAGTTTACTTGGAACCCTAGAAATGTTGTTTTAGCTGGTCAAGGAGGTGCAGCAATGTTTATACAAGAAAGCACTTACAAATACATTCCTTATCATAAATTATTTAGAAGAACAGAATTTTTAAACATAGATGGAAGTGGTAAATTTGAAGCCTATGCAAATAGAGATTCTTTAAAATACAGAAGTGTTTATGGTCTGGATAACATACCAACAATGTACAGAGGAACAATAAGAAAAGTGGGGTTTTCTAGAGCTTGGAATGTTTTTGTTCAATTAGGTATGACTGATGATACTTACACTATTGAAGACTCTATGAATATGTCTTATAGAGATTTTACAAATTTATTTTTAGCGTATTCTCCTTCAGACTCTGTGGAATTAAAGTTTCGTTCTTACTTAAAAATTGAACAAGATGATATTATGTGGGACAAGTTTTTAGAACTTGATATTTTTAATCCGGATAAGAATATTGGCTTAGAAAATGCAACTCCCGCACAAATTCTTCAAAAAATATTAATGGATCAATGGACGTTACAAGAACATGATAAAGACATGATTGTAATGCATCACAAATTTGGTTATGAACACCAAGGTGAAAGACGTCAAATTGAAAGTAGTATGGTAATTAATGGAGAAGACCAAACGTTTACAGCAATGGCTAAAACCGTAGGTTTACCAGTAGCAATGGCAACTCTAAAAATATTGAATACAGAAATAACAACTCCTGGTGTACAGTTACCAATTACAAAAGAAGTTTACGAACCTATTTTAAAAGAATTGGAAGAATATGGTATCAATTTTATAGAGAAAAAAGTAGACTACTTTGGATATAACCCAATGAATCTCTAAGAGTTTATAGCTTTAACTTAAACTGCTCAGGTAATAATTTAAAGGTTTTGCGATGATATTTTGTCGCTCCAAATTCTCGAATTGCATTTCTATGTTCTTTGGTTGGGTAACCTTTATTTTTTTTCCAATTATACATAGGAAACTCTTGATGAATTTTCTCCATATAATCATCTCTATATGTTTTTGCTAATACTGAAGCTGCTGCAATACTCATAAATTTAGCATCTCCTTTTACAATTGTTTCGTGTGGTATATCTTTAAATGGATTAAATTTATTTCCATCAACTATTATAAATTCTGGTGTAACATTTAATGCAGAAATGGAACGATGCATTCCTGTAATGGAAGCTTGTAAAACATTAATCTCATCAACTTCTTTTTGACCAACAAAAGAAACACCAAAAGCAAGTGCATTTTCTTCTATATAAGGACGTAATTCTTGTCGCTTTTTTTCCGACAATTGTTTAGAATCATTTAAAAAAGGATGCGTAAATCCTTCAGGTAAAATTACAGCAGCAGCTACAACAGGACCACTTAAACAGCCTCTACCCGCTTCGTCTGTCCCTACCTCTAAAGAAAATCCACTAAAATTAAATTCTAACATTAACACAATGTTACAATTTCTAAAGAAATTATTACTAATTTTTTCCGTTTTATTATTTTACATTTGCTTTATAAAATTCTTTATGAATAAATTTTTATTTTTTACTTTTTTACTACTGTTTTTTAATAGCTTTTCTAGTTTTTCTCAAAAAAGAAAATTAAGCAGAAGTGGTATTAATACGCCTAAATCTGGAGGAATCGGTGGTAATATAAACGACTCTATATCTTCTGGAGAAATTGATGTAACATTAAGCGGAAAAACTAAATACACAGACTATAAAATTATTTCTCATAAAAGAGATACAACTATAATAGATACAACTCTTACCATACAAAAAGAGTATAAATTTAACTTTTTAAGAAAAGATAACTTTGAATTATTACCTTTTCATAACCAAGGACAAACATTTAATAATTTAGGTTACGACTTTTCCAACAGTTCCCTTTATCCTGATATAGGTTTTAGTGCTAAACAATTTAACTTTTATCAAATAGAAGATATAAATTACTATCATTTACCAACCCCTACAACACAAATTATGTACAGAAGCGGTATGGAACAAGGACAGGTTTTAGATGCTCTTTTTACATTAAACTTCTCTAAACGATTAAATGTTGCCTTAGAATACAAAGGATTGCGTTCTTTAGGGCATTATCGTAGTTCCTTAGCAAGTCATGGAAACTTTAGAGCTTCCTTTACTTATGAAACTAAAGAGGGGCAATACACAATAAAAGGACATACAGCAATCCAAGATATTTTTAATGAAGAAAGCGGTGGTTTAACTGACGATTCTTTAACAGCCTTTGTTACAAACGATGAAAATTCCGCCAACGATAGAGGTCGTTTAGATGTTAATTTAACCGATACAGAAAATTATTTTGACGGTAAACGCTATTATTTAGAGCATAGTTTTAGGTTATTTTCTACAGAAAGCAAAAAGAAAGGAAAAGAAAAAACAAATACTAAAACTGAGATCCCAAGAGATTCTTTATTTATCAACATAAAAGATAGCATAGCTAAAAATAAAGCAATTACTAAAATAAATACTTCCTCTAAAAAGGATAGTATTGCTAATAAAACGCTTGCAAAAGAAAAGACGAACTTCACCAATTTAAAAGTTGGACATGTAGTTTTACTAGACAATAAATTTTACAAATTTGAACAACCAACATTAAACACAACAATGTTTGGAAACGCAAATGTTACAGGAAATATAGCTACAATAACCGATTATCAATTTTTAAGCAATCAGTTTTTTTTAGACTTTAATTCAAAATATATTTTAGGAAATTTTAGAGCAAAAGTTACACATTCTACTTATGAATACGGTTATAACGAATTAACAAACATAAATGCATATCCTGATGTTAATGTAGATAAATTAAGCGGAGACGCAATTTCATTTGGAGCAGATTGGAATGGAAAAATAGACAAGTTTAAGGTTAACGCAAGTGCACAAATTACACCAGGAAACGGGCGTTTAGCGGGTAACCATTTAAGAGCAGAAGCTACTTATAAAAAAGACAGCGTTTTCACTATTAAAGGAAGATTAAATATTAATTCTAGATCTCCAAATTTCAACACCTTATTACACCAAAGTAATTATGACAATTACAATTGGCAAAACAATTTTGAAAATATAGGAACTAGAAACATTGGCGGAACTTTTGAAAGCAAATGGGGAAATGCTTCTATTGACATTACCAATATTGATAGCTATGTTTATTTTGATGAAAACGGAACGCCGCAACAAACATCAGAAAACATAAATTATCTAAAAGCTAAAGTATCAAAAGAATTTAAGTTTGGTAAGTTTGCTTTAGACAACACCTTAATGTATCAAAATGTATCTAACGGAAGCTCGGTTTTTAGAGTCCCAGAATTAGTTTCTAGAAACACTCTATATTATGCCGACAGTTGGTTTAAAGGAAAGCCAATACTCGTAAATATTGGAGCAACTTTTAAATACTTCTCTAAATACAAAGCCAACGCATACAACCCGTTATTAGCAGAATTTCAGCTACAAAACGACACAGAAATTGGCTACCCAACAGTTGACGTTTTCTTTAATGCCAGAGTTCGTAGAACAAGAATTTATTTAAAATTAGAAAATGTAACTTCCAGTTTTGCTGAAAAAAATTACTTCTCTGCACCTAGTTATCCGTATAGAGATTTTTCTATTCGTTTTGGTTTAGTGTGGAATTGGTTTATATAGTTTTTGGGCGTTCCCTTCGGTCGCGCTTTCCACTATATCTTTTACTAACGTAAAAGGATGCCGTTTCAATCGCTAACGCGGCTTATCAATAAACTAAGTGCAATTAATTGATTAATTTGCTTATTTAAAAATTTATCTAAGAAATAAAAAGATGTTGTTAATACTTATTCTTTCTCTTTTCGGTTTTAGTTTTTCTAGCTTACTTCTTTTAATAAAGTGGAAAAGGTTAGTTGAATTTATTTTTATAAATTTATCAATAGTTTTTATTTACACATTTTTAGCGTATAAATTTGATAACAATAAAGTTATTCCAGGGTTTTACTTTAAAACTTTAGTATTCTTAACATTACATTCATTTTTGATCTTTATTTTTTCAATCTATATATTTGCTACAACAAAAAAGAAAAATGAAAAAACAACTTAAACAAAACTGGAAATTATTTTTAATAGCAAGTTTAACCTTAGGTTTAGCTCCATTTAATCCGCCACACATTGTCGGTAAACTAAATTGGCTTCTAGGTGGAAATGCTTTTAGCGGAGAAAACGCAATGCAAAGCAAAGATTTGTTTGATATCTTTTTACATGGAACTCCATGGCTTTTGCTACTAATTTCTGGAATTTTAAATATTTCAAGAAAGAAATAATTACATGTTTTCTGGGAACTCTAATTCCATTTCTGGTAAAAATCTTCCTTCAATAGAACTTTCTCTTCTTGCAATTACTTTAAAACCTTGTTTTATATAAAATGCTTCTGCATTTGGATCCGATAAAACATTTAAAATAGCTGAACTCCCTTCTATACAATATGCAATTGCATGATCTAAAAGTTGTTTCCCAATTCCTTGTTTTATAAACTCTGGAGAAATAAATAAAAAATGAAGAACGCTTGTTCTAATATTAACTCTTTCTAAAATATAGAATCCAGCTATTTTGTCATCAACAAAATATTTGTAGATATTAGAGTCATCATACATTTTGGCGGTAATTGTTAAATCTTCTCGCCAACTTTCAATAATTTCATCAGAATAACCCCAAAACGCTTTCGATTTTAAAGCAATTTCAGTGAGTTGTTTCGCGTCAGAAATAATAGCTTTTACAATCATATTATTTCTTAACTAATTGCTTAATTTTAATTCTAAAAGCTGCAAACAATAAGGTTGTAAAAGGAGATAACCAGTTAAATATAGCATAAGCAAAATACTCTCCTACTCCAACTCCTAAAACTCCAGATTGGTATGCTCCACAAGTATTCCAAGGAATTAAAACCGATGTTACAGTTCCAGAATCTTCTAGAGTTCTACTTAAATTCTCTGGTGCTAATCCTTTATCCTCATAAGCCTTTTTAAACATTTTTCCTGGAATTACTAATGCTAAATATTGATCTGAAGCAATTACATTTAAACCTAAACAACTTACAACAGTACTTGCAAATAATCCGAAAACTGAAGTTGCAACAGATAACAATGCTTTTGTAATTTTTGCCAATGCTCCGATTGCATCCATAATACCTCCAAAAACCATTGCACAGATAATCAATAGGATTGTCCAAATCATTCCTAAAATTCCACCAGAACTAAATAATTCTGTTAATTTTTCGTTATCAGTTGTTATTTGAGTATCAGTCCAGATTGCATTCAATATTGAAGAAAATTTAGTATCAGACAAGGTATTTAACACATCAGCTTGAAAAATAAATGCAAAAACCGCTGCTAATAAAACACCAGTTCCTAATGCAATTAATGGTTTCGTTTTTAATAAAATCATTGCAATTACGGCTCCTGGAACTAAAAACAACCAAGGTGTAATTGTAAAAGTATTATCAATTGACACTAACAAATTACTTACATCTGCGCTACCAGTTGTATCAATTGTTCCGCTTAAAACAGCAAATACAATTAGCGTTACAATAATTGTTGGCACTGTAGTATAAGCCATATATTTTATGTGTGTAAACAAATCGGTTCCTGCCATTGCAGGCGCTAAATTTGTAGTATCCGAAAGTGGCGACATTTTATCTCCAAAATACGCTCCAGAAATTACGGCTCCTGCAATCATTCCAGATGGAATTCCTAATGCGCTTCCAATTCCAACCAATGCAATACCAACAGTTGCAGAAGTTGTCCAAGAACTTCCTGTGGCAATAGAAATTATTGCTGCAATTATTACTGATGCTGGTAAAAATATTTCGGGACTTAATACTTGTAATCCGTAATACACCATTGCTGGAATTATTCCGCTCACCAACCAAGTTCCTGCCAATGCACCAACGAGAAATAAAATCATTATCGGTACAAAAACACTTTTCCAGTTTTCAATAACTTCAGTAATCATTCTATTAATAGAAACCTTATTAAATAAACCTACCGCAGCTGCAACTAAACCTCCTAATAATAAAATATATTGATTAGAATAATCTCCCAACCAAGCGCCATCTGCATAAAAAATATTATAAGCTAACATTCCCATTAAAATAAAAACTGGAATTAAAGCTTCCCAAATATTTAATTCTTTGTTGTCAATTATTTTTTGATCTTCAATTTTAATTTCAGATATATTCTTATCGTCTTGCATCGTCTAAATTTTGGTTTTGTAATGTTACGATTTTGTAAAGAATTACACAAACCCTCATCGAGGGATTTTAAATACACAGACTTGTTCTAAAATGAAATGATAAAATACATAACTCTTTCTTACTTTTGTAAACTATATGGATTCATTAACACAAATAGTTTTAGGCGCAGCTTGTGGCGAATTAGTTTTAGGTAAAAAAATTGGCAATAAAGCAATGATTTTTGGCGCAATTGGCGGTACAATACCGGATTTAGATGTGTTTATAGGAAGATTATTTTACAGCAATGAAATTGATATAATGATGTTTCATAGAGGTTTTATGCACTCTATTTTGTTTGCTTTTATTGGCGCTTTTGTCTTTGGTTATCTGTTTTACAAACTCTATAACTTCGGAAAAAGGAAAGACACCACAACTCAAAAAGATTGGATTTGGTTGTTCTTTTTATCAATTTTTACACATCCAATTTTAGATTGTTTTACACCTTACGGAACACAATTATTTGCTCCTTTCTCTGATTACAGAGTTGCTTTTAACAATATTTCTGTGGCAGATCCTGCATATACTGTTCCGTTTTTGCTGTGTTTACTAATTGCTATGTTTTTCAACCGAAATAATATCCGAAGAAAGAAATGGGTAAAAGCAGGTATTTATATCAGTTCGGCATACATGTTATTTACAATAGGAAATAAGTTATATATGGATTCTGTTTTTAAAAAATCATTTGTAAAAGCTGGAATTGAATACAACCGCTTTTCTGCGCAACCTTCAATATTGAATAATGTCTTATGGTATGCAATCGCAGAAACCGACACAAACTTTAAAGTAACCTTTTATTCTTTATTAGATAAAAGTGCTACTGCTGATAATATTTTAACCATTCCTAAAAATCATGATTTGGTTGATATACATCATCCAGATATTAAAAAATTAAGGTGGTTTAGTAATAATTATTTCAACTTAATTCAAAAAGATTCTACCGAAACAATTCAGTATAATGATTTACGTTATCCGTTATTAAACTCAAACGATCCAAATTCTTCCGTGTTTAGTTTTTCACTGAAACAAGAAGGAACTCGTTGGGATATAATTCCGTTTAGAGGAACGCCTCCAAATAAAGAAGATTTAAATGCTTTTTTTGAACGTATAAAAGGAATATAAACCCATAATGGGTTTTTGATATTAATTTATCTTACTCTTACTTAAAAAACTTAAACTAAATGAAAGCTGTTATTCAACGAGTGTCTAAAGCAAGTGTAACTATTGATAAAAATAAGGTTGCAGATATTAAAAACGGATTATTAATTCTTATAGGAATTGTAGATGAAGACACACAAGAAGACATAACTTGGTTATCAAAAAAAATTGTAAATCTGCGTATTTTTAATGATGAAAATAATGTGATGAATACTTCGTTATTAGATAGTAACGGAGATGCAATTGTTGTTAGTCAATTTACTTTACAAGCTTCCACTAAAAAAGGAAACAGACCTAGTTATATAAAAGCTGCAAAACCGGAAGTTGCGATTCCATTGTATGAAAACTTTATTTTTCAGGTTGAAAAAGACTTGGGAAAGAAAATTCAAACAGGCCAATTTGGTGCAGACATGCAAGTAGAATTACTAAACGACGGACCTGTTACCATAATAATTGACAGTAAAAATAAAAATTAGTTTCCACGGAAAATAAATTTTGTATATTTGTACTCAATAAAGAACATAAATCAATTAAATAATTATTAAAAATGAAAAAAGTAATTTTATCACTTGTTGTTATAGCATCAGTTTTAACAGCTTGTAAAGGAGAAAAAAAAGAAGAAGTTGCGGTTAAAGAAGAAGTAAAAGTTGTAGAAGTACAAGAACTTAAAAATAACTTAGACTTAGATGCTTCAGTTTTAACTTGGAAAGGAACAAAACCAACAGGAGCTCATGATGGAATTGTTTCTCTTAAAGAAGGTAATTTAACAGTTGAAAACGGAGTTTTAACTTCTGGGGAGTTTGTAATAGATATGAATTCTATTACTAATTTAGACATGAAAGGAAGTGACGGTGCAGGAAAATTAGAAGGTCATTTAAAAAATGCTGACTTTTTTGATGTTGAAAAATACCCAACTTCTAAATTTACAATTACTAGTGTTGCAAAAGGTGAAAACGTTTTAAATGTTACAGGTAACTTAACAGTAAAAGATGTTACTAAAAGTATTACAATACCAGCTACAGTTTCTGAAACTGATGGCGTTGTAACTTTTAAAAGTGAAAAATTTAACATTAACAGAGCAGATTTTAATGTAAAATATGGCTCTAAATCTTTCTTTGATAATTTAAAAGACAAGTTTATTAATGACTTAATGGAAATGTCTTTTGAAGTAAAAACAAAAGCATAAATTAAAGTTTTTAAAACTTTTCAAAAAATCCCAAAACATTGTTTTGGGATTTTTTTTATATTGCATGAAAAAACTATGATAAAAGGTTATTTGCCTATTCTTTTCCTGTTCCTGCTTTTTTCTTTTAAAGCAACTTCACAAGACCTAAATCTTTCATCTTTAATAATACCTTTAGAATTAAAAGAGAACGCAAATGCTGTTGTTAGGGACAACGTTATTGAAGTCTTTATTGAAGATATCGATAAAATGAGAATTAAAAAAAAGCGTGTAATTACAGTTTTAAATAAAGTTGGTGATAGAGAAATAGATACTTATATTCATTATAATGATGATACAAAAATATCTAAACTTTCAGTAAAAATATATAATGCTTTAGGAAAAGAAATAAAAAAGTATTCTAAGAAGAAATTTACTGATATTAGCGCCGTTAGTGGCGGAACTTTATATTCAGACGCTAGAGTAAAATATATAGATTATACACCAACAGATTATCCTTACACAGTTGTTTATGAGAGTGAATACATTAACTCATCAACTGGGTTTATTCCAAAATGGTATCCATTAGAGTCATTTTATGTTTCTATCCAAAGTAGTACCTACAAACTTTACAACCCAAAAAACTTAACATTAAGAACTAAAGAGAAAAATTTTGATGGTTTTCCAATTCAAAAAACAGAAAATTCAGATGCAGAGATTCATTATGAAATGGAAAATCAACCTGCAATTAAATATGAAAACAACACACTCTCTTTTGTTGACTTGATGCCTAGTCTTTTAGTTGCATCTAATAATTTTTCACTAAAAAAAGTAAAAGGTTTTGGTGAAGATTGGAAATCATTTGGAAAATGGATGAACGACAATTTATTATTAGGAAGAAATAAATTAGAGCCAGCTACAATAGCTAAGATTACTAACTTAGTAAAAGATGCAAAAACAGATTTAGAAAAAGCAAAAATTGTATACAAATAC
Organism: Tenacibaculum todarodis; assembly: GCF_001889045.1. Taxonomy (NCBI): domain Bacteria; kingdom Pseudomonadati; phylum Bacteroidota; class Flavobacteriia; order Flavobacteriales; family Flavobacteriaceae; genus Tenacibaculum; species Tenacibaculum todarodis. The sequence goes on from NZ_CP018155.1 coordinate 1,777,262, forward strand.
ATGCAAGATAAAACTCGCTATATAAGTGTACAAGTTGGTATTGGTGGTTGGGAGCCAATACTTGCAAGTGAGGTTGACAAAGTTGGTTATGGAGATTGTAAAGGTCTTACAAATTACACAAAAGCTTTATTAGATGTAGTTGGTGTAAAATCTAATTACACGGTAGTTTTTGCTAAAGATAGAAGAGATATTGAACCTGATTTCACTTCAATGCAAGGGAATCATGTAATACTTAATTTACCAAATAACGGTAATGATGTTTGGTTAGAATGTACAAGCCAAACTATTCCGTTCGGATTTTTAGGAGATTTTACAGATGATAGAAATGTATTAGTTGTAACTCCAGAAGGCGGTGTAATTAAAAGAACACCTGCTTATAAAAACAAAACAAATTTACAAACATTAAAAGCCAATATTCAATTAGACACTAAAGGAAAAATTGATGCAAAACTTAATATCGAGTCAAAAGGAATTCAATACGATAATAAATCTTATATAGAATCTAAAACTAAAAAAGAGTTAGAAAAATATTACAAATCTTCTATTTGGAGCTATATCAATAATTTAGAAATTAATTCTATCGATATAAAAAACAATAAAGAAAAAGTTGTTTTTTCTGAAAACCTAGACCTTTCTTTATATAATTATGCTACCGTAAATGAAAGTGAATATTTATTTAGAGTAAACGTATTCAATAAAAATAATTATATCCCAAAAAGAAACAGAAGTAGAAAATTACCTTTAAAAATTGAAAGAGGTTATAAGGATGTTGATGAATTTAAAATAACAATTCCTGAAGGATATTTAATCAATCAATTACCTAATAAAAAAGAAATTACTTCAAAATTTGGTTCTTATACAGCTTCAATTGAAAAATTAAATGAGAATACTATTTTATATAAAAAATCACTATTAATTAAAGAAGGCATTTACTCAAAAGAAGATTATAAATTATACAGAAGTTTTAGAAAAAAAATAGCTAAATACGAAAACTTAAGAATTGCTATAACTAAAAAATAATGATAAAAAAAATTACCTGCCTCCTATTTTTGACCGTTTTTGTAGGGTTTTCTCAACAAGAGAAGTCGCAAAAAATTGGACAAGTCACAAAAGATGAATTAAAAATGACTCTCTATGAAAAAGACTCAACCGCCAATGCTGTTGTTCTTTATGAGCATGCAAATGTTTACATAGACCCAAAAAATAAATTTCAATTTAGAACAGATTATTACTTTAGAATTAAGCTCTTTAATAAAGAATCTTTTGATTTAGCTGATATTGAAATACCTTTTTATAAAAAAGAAAAACTTCTAGAAATAAAAGCAGTAACCTATAATTTAGAAGAAGACTTTATCAAGAAAAAATTTGTTGGTGATAGTAAAATTTTCACCACGCAAAGAAATGAATCTTGGAAAGAAACAAAATTTACGTTACCTAACTTAAAAAATGGTAGTGTAATTGAATACGTTTATAGTGTTCTTAGCCCATATCCACAGATAGATGACTGGAATTTTCAATCAAGTATACCAAAAATTAAAAGTGAGTTTGACATCGCAATCTTAGGGAATTATAAATATAACATTAGAGTAATTGGTTTTAAAGCATTAGATAAAAGTGATTCCTCTATAAAAAAAGGCTGTCTATACATACCTGGTATTGGAAACGGAAATTGCTTATTGTCTTCCTTCGGAATGAACAATGTACCAGCTTTTAAAGAAGAAGATTACATGTTGAATAAGAAGAATTTTATGTCAAGATTGGTTTTTGATTTAATTTCTTATACTGCTGTTGATGGCTCCAAAACAAACTATACTAAAACATGGAAAAATGCAGACAGAACTTTAAGAGTGTTTTTATTAGACAAACAAACTTCTAAAAAAAACTATTTCAAAAAAAACTTACCTAAAGATATTCTAACTATAGAAAATGAACTTGATAAGGCTAAAAAAGTATATAGTCATATCCAAGAAAAATTAAATTGGAATGAGAAATATTGGACTAGGGAAGATTTAAAAATTAAGAAAGTTTATGAGGAAGGCTCTGGAAGTGTAGATGCTATAAATTTAATTTTATACAATAGCTTACAAGCCGCAAATATAGAAAGTTACCTTGTTGCACTTTCTACTAGAAATAATGGACTACCAACAAAACTTTTTCCTGTTGTAAACGACTTTAATTACATTTTAGTAAAAGTTATTATTAATGGAGAAAGTTTTTTCGTTGATGCTTCTAACAAAAATTTAGCATTTGGTCAAATACCTTTTAAATGTATTAATGGAGATGGAAGGGTATTAGATTTTAAAAAAGGTAGTTATTGGGAGGAATTGAAAAGTAGTATAAAATCTATTATAAATACTAGAGTAAAACTAGAGTTTAATGAAAGTAATAATCTCATTGGTAATATAGACGTTACAAAAAAGGGATATTTCGCATCAGATGAGAGAGAAAAATTATCAGATATAAATGAGGAAGAGTACTTAGATAATTTTGAATCTGAAAACACAAGTTTAGAGGTTGATGATTATTTAAGTACCAATTTAGAAAACAATAATATCAAGTTAAAACAAAGCTTTAAAGTTTTAATAGAAAACGACAATGACAACAATATCATAAACTTTAACCCTTTTTTTTATGGGAAGATTTCTACAAACCCATTTAAACTAAATGAAAGGTATTACCCTGTTGATTATGGGTATAAAAGGTCATTTACTTATAATTTAAAAATTGAAATGCCTGAAAAATATGAAGTATTAAATTTACCGAAAGAAAAAACTCTGGCCTTACCAAATAAAGGAGGTATCATTATATTTAAATGTAACTATAAAGATAATGCTATAAACATTTACTTAAAATATAGTGTCAATAAAAAAATATATTCTAAAGATGAATACCACTATTTAAAAGAGTTTTACAACCAATTAATACAAATACAAAACGGAACTATCAAATTAAAAACTTTATAAAATACACTATGAAAAAACTATTATTTATTTTAATTACAATTGCATCAATAAATTGTTTCTCTCAAGAAATTGAGTTTGGAAAAGTATCAAAAATAGAATTAGAAGAAAAATTTTACCCACTAGACTCTACAACAGACGCGGCATATTTATATAGAGGCAGGAAAACATATTATGATTTTAACCAACAGGAAGGAAGCTTTAATGTTACAACAGAAGTACATAATAGAATAAAAATTTATAATAAAGAAGGTTTTGATAAAGCTACCCAAAACATTTATTATTATAAACCTAGTAGTAATAAAGACACTGAAAAAGTAACTTCTATAAAAGCATACACGTTTAATTTAGGAGAAAAAAAACAAAAATTATCTAGTCGTGATATTTTTGATAAGGAAGAAAATAAATATTGGAGTCTAAAAAAGCTAACAATGCCTAATATAAAAGAAGGATGTATTATTGATATAAAATACAAAATAATATCTCCTTTTTATAATAAAATTGATGATTTGGATTTTCAATTTGAGATACCTGTAAAGAACTTAGATTATTCATTACTTATTCCTGAATATTTTTTATTTAATAACATTCCTAAAGGTTATTATTATATTAAACCTAAAATAGAAAGAAAAAGCAATTTCATTGAAATTAACACTAAGAATAGAAGTGGGTGGAATACTTCGAAAACCACATATAACTATAGTAAAATAGATTACGTAAGTCTTTCATCAAAATATAATGCTAAAAATATACCCGCTTTAAAAGACAACGAAACTTTTGTAAGTAACATTAGTAATTATAGAGGAGGTGTGAAATTTGAATTAAGGGAAATAAATTTTTTTAAATTAGGAGGATCCATAAACACCTATTCAACTTCTTGGGAAAATGTTAGTAAGAAAATATACCAATCATCTAGCTTTGGTAGTGAACTTAATAAAACTAATTATTTTAAAAATGATCTACAAAATTTAATTAAAACCAATTCTTCTAACTTAGAAAAAACAATTGCTATTTTTCAATTTGTAAAGTCAAAAGTTAAATGGAATGGTTACAATGGAAAATACACAGATGTTGGTGTAAAAAAAGCATATAAAGAGGGTGTTGGTAATGTTGCTGATATAAATTTAATACTTACCTCAATGCTTAGAGAAGCAGGCTTAAATGCAAGTCCTGTTTTAGTTAGTACAAGAAAAAATGGAGTTCCTCTTTTCCCAACTCTTGAAGGGTTTAATTATGTAATTGCATTAGTAGAATTCCCTAATAATACCTATACTTTACTTGATGCTACAGAACCTTATAGTTCTCCAAACATATTGCCCACAAGAGCACTAAATTGGAATGGTAGAAAGGTAACAAGAGAAGGGAAATCTTCTTGGATAAAATTAACTTCAAATAAACTAGCTGAAGAAGAAAATACTGTTACTATTAAAATTGCTTCAGACACATCTGGATCAGGTTTTTTAAGATCAAAACTTGACAATCTAAATGCATTAAATTTCAGAAAATCGTATAGCCATATTAAAAATGAAGAATTAATTAATAAACTAGAAGAAAAATATAATATTGAAATTGAAAACTATAGATTATCAAATAAAAAAAATATAAGTAAACCTATCAACCAAATGTCAAAATTTTCTTCTGAAGATTTAGTTGAACGTATTAACGGGAAACTATATGTACACCCACTATTATTCTTAACACAAACAGAAAATCCTTTTAAAGCTGAAAGTAGAAAATTCCCTGTAGACTTTACTTCTCCTTGGAAAGAAATTAATAAAACATCAATTGAAATACCCGAAGGTTATAAGATTGAAACAACTCCCGATAATTTAGCAATAGGATTACCAGATAATTTAGGCTTTTTTAAATTTCAAACTACAACTACCGAAAAAAAAATAAAAGTACTTTCTCACATACAATTTAACTCAGCTATAATTTCACCACAATATTATCCTATTTTAAAAGAATTTTATAGCAAAGTAGTTGCTAAACAACTTGAAAAAATAGTGTTATCAAAATAAATTAAAAAAATCCCAAAACATAGTTTTGGGATTTTTTATACTACAATTTTAGTCTCATTTTTAACTACAGTAATTGCAAAAGAACTGTGCGTGCTTCCAATATGTTTTAGAGCTGTAACTTTATTCACCATAAACTCTCTGTATTCTTGCATGTCTTTTACATAGATTTTTAGGATGTAATCGTAATCTCCACTTACATGAAAACATTCAGAAACCTCTTCTAATTTCTGAACCTCTTTCTCAAAATTAGACAAATATTCTTTGGTATGCTGAATTAATTTAATGTGGCAAAAAACCAAAAAAGAACGATTCACTTTTTGCTTATCTACCAACGCAACATAATTAGTAATAACATTTTCTTTTTCTAATTTCTTTATACGTTCATAAACTGCCGTCACTGACAAGTTTAATTGCAAAGACAACTGTTTTGTAGTCTGTTTACTATCACTTTGTAATAAATTAATTAGTTTTTTATCCGTTGCATCTAAATTCATAATGAAAAAAATTCTAAAATTATTATTAAAAACACATTTACATAGTTATTAAAACTATTAACTAATACAAAATTAGAAAATTAAACTATATTTAAATCAATTGATTGATTATTTTTCTACTCAATAGTATTTTTGTCTAAAACAAACTACTAATACTATTTCTTATGAAAGACTTTAAACCTGCAAACGAAATTCAAGATTTACAATATTTTGGCGAATTCGGTGGCGTAAATCCATCAATATCAGACTCTTCAACCTATACCTTTTTATCAGCAAAAACAATGTTCGATACTTTTGAAGGAAACACAGACGGCTGTTATTTATATTCTCGCCATTCTACTCCTTCAAACCTGTATTTAAGTGAAGCATTAGCAGCAATGGAAGGCACAGAATCTGCAAATGTTACTGGTTCAGGAATGGGCGCAATTACACCAACTATTTTACAAATTTGTGGCGCTGGAGATCATATTGTTTCAAGCAGAACAATTTATGGCGGAACGTATGCTTTCTTAAAAAACTTTACACCAAGAATGGGAATTGAAACTTCGTTTGTAGACATTACTAAATTGGATATTGTTGAAGCTGCGATCACAGAAAATACAAAAATAATTTATTGCGAATCGGTAAGTAATCCGTTGTTAGAAGTTGCCGATATTAAAGGATTATCCACTTTAGCCAAAAAACATAATTTACAATTAGTGGTTGATAATACCTTTTCTCCGTTATCAATTTCTCCTGCTAAATTAGGTGCAGATGTTGTAATTCATAGTTTAACAAAGTTTATTAATGGTTCTTCAGACACAATGGGCGGCGTTATTTGCGGAACTTCAGACTTTGTAAATGCTACTAAAAGTGTTATTGATGGTGCAAGTATGTTATTAGGCGCTTCGATGGATTCTCTTCGTTCTTCTTCAATTTTAAAGAATATGAGAACTTTGCATATAAGAATGAAACAACACAGTAAAAATGCTGCTTTTTTAGCTGAAAAATTTGAATCAATCGGTTTAAAAACGGTTTATCCAGGATTAAAATCGCATACTTCACACGAAGTTTTTAAATCAATGATGAATAAAGAATATGGTTTTGGAGGAATGTTAACTATTGATGCTGGTTCTTTAGAAAAAGCAAATGCGTTGATGGAATTAATGCAAGAAAAAAACTTGGGATATTTAGCAGTAAGTTTAGGTTTTTATAAAACATTATTTTCTGCTCCAGGAACTTCAACTTCTTCAGAGATTCCAGCAGACGAACAAAAAGAAATGGGTTTAACAGATGGTTTAATTAGATTTTCTATTGGTTTAGATAATGATATTGAACGTACTTATCAAATGATGAAAGAATCCATGTTGGAAGTAGGAGTTTTAAAACCAGAAATGGTTTAAAAAAACAGGTAGTTGAGCGTAGCCGAAACTACATCTTCAAATAAAAATCTTTCGTCAATGCTATATATTCTTTTGTATAGTTATGGCGAGAGATTTCAATTATCAATTCCTCTTCAATAAGTGTAGATTCTTCAAAAGAAAACTCCAACAAACTGCGTTTAATTTCTGAAGTTTCAGTTCCTTTTACACGACAAGCTCTATTTAAAAACAAGTTTTGTTTTAAAGCTAAAGCAACAAAAGAATCTTCTTCTTTCTTCGGAATTACAACAGAAAACGTTCCGCTTTTCGATAAAATTTTAGAAACTCCACTTATTAACGCTTCAAAAGATAAAGAAGATATAAAACGAGCTTTATTCCTGGCTTCGTTATCGGTTTCAAATTCATCAGTATAAAAAGGCGGATTCGATATAATTAAATCGTACGTTTCTTCTTCCTCTGCTATTTCTTCTGCAAAATCCTGAAAAGAAGCATTATAACAATACAAACGATCTCCCCAATCTGATTGCTCAAAATTTTCAACCGTTTGTTCGTACGCATTTTCGTCTATTTCAACCGCATCAATTGTCATAGCATCGCAGCGTTGAGCAATCATTAAAGAAATAATTCCTGTTCCAGAACCAATATCTAAAACAGCATTTGGATAATTATCAACAGTACACCAAGCGCCTAATAAAACAGCATCTGTACCAATTTTCATGGCCGTTTTGTCTTGGCTAACTGTAAATTCTTTAAATCGGAATGGTTTCAATATAAAAATTAATTGATTAATTTTTTGTTCCTTCCCTTTGGGAAGGTTAGGATGGGATTTTTTTTTGCAGAGAGAAAGGGATTCGAACCCTTGGTACCGTTTCCAGTACACTACCTTTCCAAGGTAGCCTATTCGGCCGCTCTAGCACCTCTCTAGTTTTTAGTTTTCTAAATACAAATCAATCAAACCTTCAGGAGTTTCAACTTCAAAAACCTTGTTTTCTCTGTCTATTTTCTTGATAAAGTCATCAATCATAGGAATTAGAACTGTACTTCCATCTCGCTCAACTTCTAAAAGCGGATGTGCTACTCTTTTATCATTTATAAAAACCAACTCTCCTACTTCTCCAAAATTAGTATCAACCACAGTAAAACCAATTACTTCGTGATAATAAAATTTGTTTCCAGACAGTTTTGGTAATAAATCTAATGGTAAATAAATACCAGCTCGCATCATAGCATCTGCGTCAGCTTCATTAGAAATTCCTTCAAATTTAACACGCAAAGCAGTGCCTTTACTTAAAGAAGATTTTTCAATAAAAAATGGAACCAGATTATTGCCTAAATCGACAAAAACTGATTCCATATTTCCATATAGTTCGGGTTCATCGGTATCTAATTTGATAACCACTTCACCTTTAAAACTATGTTTTTTAACAATATTACCTAAATAAAAACAATCTTCTTTACGCATATTGTTACTATAATTTATTCTTCGCTATCTCCTGCAGTTGCAGCAACCTCTTCAGTGTCTTCAACAACTGGTGCAGCAGCAGCAATACGCGCTTCGTTTACAGCTTTTTCAGCTTCTAAAGCTTTAATTTTTGCATCAGCATCTGCTTTAGATAAACCTTCTTTTTTAGCTAAAATCTTTGAAGCTTTTTCTTCTAACCAAGCAGTAAATTTAGCTTCTGCTTGCTCTTCAGTTAAAGCACCTTTAGCAACACCTCCTGCTAAATGATTTTTTAACATTGCACCTTTGTAAGATAATAATGCTTTCGCAGTATCTGTAGGTTGTGCACCTTTTTGTAACCAATCTACAGCTTTATCAACATCTAAGTCAATAATTGCAGGATTAGTGTTAGGATTGTACGTTCCAATTTTTTCTAAGTAACGTCCATCTCTTTTTGCTCTACTATCAGCAGCAACAACCCAATAAAAAGGTTTTCCTTTTTTACCGTGTCTTTGTAATCTAATTTTTACTGGCATAATTTTAATTTTTAAGGTTCGCGACCTTTGTTATTAATAAATCCTACTATCTCGTAGTAAGTGGGCGCAAAAATACAAAACCTTTTTAAACTAAAACGCTAATTTTCAATAATATTTACATTAAATCTAATCCAAATATTTAGGGCGTTCGAGCGGGCTTTCCGTTATATCTTTTTTTCGTACCTCAAAAAAGGATACCACTGCAATCCCTAACGCGCTCACTGTTATGTTAGTATTAACAATTAAAAAATGAAATGAGTTAATTTCTAAACCTTATGAGCAAAAACAAACTGCAAACAAGATATATATTTGTACCAGATGCGAAACAATACACATCTTAAAATAATTTATTGGAATTTAAAATGAATAAGATATTATGAAATACACAGAAAAAATTTCGAACAAATTAAACGAATTATTAGAAAAAAACTACGATGCTGAAAAAGGATACTTAAACTCTGCTGACAATGTAGACAGTGCTAGTTTAAAAATTTTCTTTAAAAAAAGAGCTTCAGAAAGAAGTCAATTTGCTAAAGAATTAAGAACCGAAATTTTGTCTTACGGACAAATACCAGAAGACAATGGTTCAATTAAAGGTGCAATACACAGAAATTGGATGTCTTTAAAATCACTTTTTAGTGGAAATAACGAAGAAGCCATTTTAGAAGAGGCAATAAGAGGAGAAAAAGCAAGTTTAAATGAATACAATGAAATATTAAAAGAACAAGCCTTTGTGCCCTCAACAAGAAAAATGTTAGAAAATCAAAAGCAACAAATTCAATCTGCTATTAACACCTTAAAATTAGAAGAACATTTAGTTTCTTAATTAGAGAGTTTAAGCAAAAAAATAGTTCTATACTATAAAATTAAAAAGTTAACCATATTTAATGGTTAACTTTTTTTTGTTAATAAATCAAAGTAAGTTAATATTCATTTATCATTTTCGTTTTTGTAATTTTAACTTTCCAAAACTATTCTAATTTAGAACCCATTTATGTACTTAATTTTCGACACGGAAACCACTGGATTACCTAAAAGTTGGAACGCTCCAATTACCGACACAGACAACTGGCCAAGGTGTATTCAAATTGCGTGGCAATTGCATGACAAAATGGGAAACGTTTTAGAACACAACGATTTTCTAATTCAACCAGATGGATTCAATATTCCGTTTGATGCAGAAAGAATTCATGGTATTTCTACCGAATTAGCAGCCAAAGACGGAATTACTTTACCCGAAGGATTGCAACTATTTAACGAAGCCTTACAAAAAACAAAATTTATTGTTGGTCAAAATGTAGGTTTCGATATTAATATTATGGGATGTGAATTCCACAGATTAGGTGTTGAAAATAATTTAACAACACTTCCACTTTTAGATACTTGTACGGAGAAAACTGCATTAATGTGTCAGATTCCTGGAGGTCGTGGCGGAAAGTTTAAATTACCAACCTTAACAGAATTACACAATCATTTATTTGGTACTGGTTTTGGCGAAGCACACAACGCAACTGCCGATGTTGAGGCAACTACACGTTGTTTTTTAGAGTTAATTCGTTTACAAGAATTTACCAAAGAACAATTAGATGCTGATGACGATTATTTCAAAAATTTCTCTGAAGCGAATCCAAAACCGATTCAAGTAATTGGTTTAAAACACATCAACCTTAAAAGGGAAAGTGAGAAGATTCGTAAAAGTCTTGAGAAGTTAAAAGACACAGCTGACACTAAATCTACCTCAGCAGGTTTAGCGGAATTAGAAGGTGTTCAGTTTTCACATTTACACAATCACACACAATACTCTGTACTACAATCTACCATGCAAATTGGTAATATTGTTAAAGCCGCAGCAGAAGACAACATGCCAGCAGTTGCAATGACAGATACTGCAAACATGATGGCTTCATTTCATTTTGTTAGCGCTGTTTTAAAGCACAATAAAACTGCTGAAACTCCAATGAAACCAATTATTGGTTGTGAGTTTAATGTATGTACAGATCATAAAAACAAATCGCAAAAAGACAACGGTTATCAAGTTGTTTTATTGGCAAAAAATAAAAAAGGATATCACAATTTAGCAAAAATGTCTTCCATTGCTTTTGTGGATGGATTCTATTATGTTCCAAGAATTGATAGAGAAGTTATAAAACAATACAAAGAAGATATTATTGTTTTAACAGGAAATTTATACGGTGAAGTACCAAGTAAAATTCTAAATGTTGGAGAAAAACAAGCTGAAGAAGCATTGCTTTGGTGGAAAGAAGAATTTAAAGAAGATTTTTACATTGAGTTGATGCGTCATAATCAACAAGATGAAAAAATTGTAAATGAAACGTTATTAAAATTCTCTAAAAACCATGATATTAAAATTGTTGCCACAAACAACACTTTCTATTTAGAGAAAAAAGATGCAAATGCACACGATATTTTATTGTGTGTAAAAGATGGAGAAAAACAAGCTACGCCAAAAGGAAAAGGTCGTGGTTATCGATATGGTTTACCTAACGAAGAGTATTATTTCAAGTCTACCAACGAAATGAAAAATCTCTTTGCAGATTTACCAGAAGCTATTATCAACATTCAAGAAATTGTAGATAAAATTGAAATTTTCACACTTGCAAGAGACGTTTTATTACCTGCTTTTGATATTCCTGAAGAATTTAAAGATGCAGAAGATGAAATAGATGGCGGAAAACGAGGTGAAAATAATTTCCTTAAACACCTAACTTTTGAAGGTGCTAAAAAACGTTATGGAGAAATTACAGAATCCATTAAAGAACGTTTAGATTTTGAATTGGAAGTAATTGAAAAAACAGGTTATCCTGGTTATTTTTTAATTGTTGAAGATTTTATTCGCGAAGCAAGAAACATGGACGTTTCTGTCGGTCCAGGACGTGGTTCTGCAGCTGGTTCTGTAGTTGCCTATTGTTTATGGATTACCAATATTGACCCAATAAAATACGATTTACTTTTTGAGCGTTTCTTAAATCCGGAACGTGTTTCCATGCCCGATATTGATATTGATTTCGATGATGAAGGTCGTGGACGAGTAATGGATTATGTAATTGATAAATATGGCGCAAATCAAGTTGCACAAATTATTACTTACGGAACAATGGCGGCAAAATCTTCTATTAGAGATACTGCCAGGGTTTTAGATTTACCACTTTTTGAAGCCGATAGAATTGCCAAATTAATTCCAGGAATTAAACTTAAAAATATTTTTGGAGATGATGCAAAAAGTATCGGGAAAGTTGCTGGCTTACGTTCAGAAGAAAAGCAATTAGTAGAAGAATTAAAAAACATGTCTTTCGGAAACGATTTGGTTTCAGAAACAATAAATAAAGCTACAATATTAGAAGGTTCTGTTAGAAATACTGGTATTCATGCTTGTGGTGTAATCATTACACCTGGAGATATTACAAACTATGTTCCGGTTGCTTTGGCAAAAGACTCCGACATGTATGTTACCCAGTTTGATAACTCTGTAGTAGAATCTGCAGGTTTATTAAAAATGGATTTCTTGGGTTTAAAAACGTTGACTTTAATTAAAGACACCGTTAAAATTGTAAAGGCAAAACATAATGTAGATTTAGATCCAGAGAATTTTCCTTTAGATGATGAAAAAACATATGAGCTTTTCCAAAGAGGAGAAACTGTAGGTATTTTTCAATATGAATCTCCAGGAATGCAAAAACACATGCGCTCTTTAAAACCTACGGTTTTTGCAGATTTAATTGCAATGAACGCATTGTACAGACCTGGACCAATGGAATATATTCCGTCTTTTATTAATAGAAAGCACGGAACCGAAGATATTGAGTACGATTTACCTGCCATGGAAGAATATTTGGCAGAAACTTACGGAATTACAGTTTACCAAGAGCAAGTAATGTTACTCTCGCAAAAATTGGCAGATTTTACAAAAGGTGAAGCCGATGTTTTGCGTAAAGCAATGGGTAAAAAGCAAATTGCAGTACTTGATAAAATGAAACCAAAGTTTATTGAGCAAGCTGGAAAAAATGGGCACGATGAAGAAAAATTAGAGAAAATTTGGAAAGACTGGGAAGCCTTTGCAAGTTATGCCTTTAACAAATCTCACTCTACCTGTTATGCTTGGATTGCTTATCAAACCGCATATTTAAAAGCACATTATCCAGCAGAATATATGGCTTCCGTACTTTCAAACAACATGAAAGATATAAAAGCAGTTTCATTTTTTATGGAAGAATGTAAACGAATGGGACTACAAGTTTTTGGTCCAGATTTAAATGAATCTTATTTAAAATTCTCTGTAAATGATGAAGGTGCAGTTCGTTTTGGAATGGCAGCAGTTAAAGGTGTTGGTGCAGGAGCTGTAAGAGCAATTATTGAAGAAAGAAGAGAAAATGGAAACTACACTTCTATTTTCGATTTAGCTAAACGTGTTGATTTGCGATCTGCCAACAAAAAGTCTTTTGATAGTTTGATAAAAGCAGGTGCTTTTGATTCTTTTACAGATACACACAGAGCCCAATATTTTGCAACCGATGAAAAAGGCTTGACCTTTTTGGAACGTGCCATGAAATTTGGAAGTAAATTTCAAGAAAACGAAAATTCCTCGCAAGTTTCTATGTTTGGAGAAGCTTCTACGGTTCAATTTCCAGAACCAGACATTCCTGAATGTGAAACTTGGGGAACTATGGAACTTTTATCGCAAGAAAAAGAAGTTATTGGTATCTATATCTCTGCACATCCGTTAGATGATTTTAAAAATGAAATGATTTTTTGCAACGCAACAATAAGACATTTCAAAGATGATTTTAGTAAATATGTTGGAGCAAACTTATCTTTTGCTGGCATTGTTACTGATGTACAACACAGAGTTTCTAAAGCTGGAAAAGGCTGGGCAGCTTTTACAATTGAAGACTATTCAGATAGTAATGAATTTAGAGTTTTTGGAGAAGATTACTTAAAATTTAAACACTTTTTAGTTCCAAATTCATTCCTTTTTGTACGCTCTACTATTCAAGCAGGCTGGACAAATAAAAATACAGGAGTTGTTGGTGAACCAAGATTAAAGTTTTTAGACTTTAAACTGTTACATGATATAATGGGTGAGTTATGTAAAAAAATAACCTTAAAAATACCTTTACATCAAATTACAAAAGACACCATTAAAAATCTAGAACACACATTTGCAACCAATAGCGGAAGTCAATCTTTGCATTTTACTATTTGGGATGCAGCAGAGAAAATTGAAGTAAATACACCAAGTAGAAATACAAAAGTGAATATTACTAATGAATTTTTGAGTTCACTTAAAACTAATAATATAGACTTTAAGTTGAATTAATTTTTTTTATCGAAAGAATAAAATGAACCAAGATATAAACGGAGTTTGGAATAGTTGGAATGAAAACATTTCTTTCAATTACAAATCACTATATAAAATCAACTCAGAAGAAGAACTTCAAGAAGTTGTAAGAAATTCAGAAAAAATTCGTGTTTTTGGAAACAAACAATCTTCTTCAGATATTGTTTCAGGAGCTTCAACTTTAGTTGACATTAAAACGTATAATAAAATTTTATCTTTTAATGATTCCGAAAAAACAGTTACAGTTCAGTCTGGTGTAATTTTAGGAGATTTACTAGAAGCTATCGAAGCAAAAGGTTGGTGTATTCCTTGTTTACCAGATATTAATACAATTACTATTGGTGGTGCCTTAACAACAGGAACCCATGGAACTAGTGGGAAATTATTAAGTGAATACATGACAGAATGTAAAATTATTTTAGCAGATGGTTCGCTAAAAGAAATTACAGAAAAAGACAAATTGATACATGCCGTAAGAGTTTCTCTGGGTGTTTTAGGTGTACTGTCTGAAATCACATTTAAATGTGAAGATATTTATACTTTACACGTAAAAGAAGGTCCTGAAAATGATAGTGATTGGTTGCCAAAAATTAAGGAGCGTCTAAAAAAACATGATTTTCTTAGAATTTTATGGCTTCCTCATACAGATAAAGGCTATGTTATTATTGGTGATAAGATTGCAGCTGATACAGAAATACAAGAAAACTTAGGCCCTAAATTCTTGAAACATAGAAGAAAAGCATCAAAAATCTTATACAAGTACACGCACATTTTTCCTTGGATAACTGCAATTGCAAATAAACTTTTATATAGAGGGTTTTTCAGCGCTACAAAAGAACACAAAGGTTCTTTATACCAAGCAACCGTTACTAAATCTAGAGGCTCTACTTTAGAGTTAGCAGAATGGACAATTGGATTAGATAAATTTCCAACGGTTTTTGAAGAGTTAAAAACAGAAATTAACAAATGGTCTAATAAATCGTTTATTCATATTCCTATGGATGTTCGCTTTATTTACAAAGACACCTCTTGGTTAAGCTATGCTTACGAAGAGGATATTGTAACAATGGGTTGTGTTTCCAGAAACGCGGCCACTGCAGATACTTATGAGGCATTTAAAAGTATTGAAAAAATATTCTTAAAGTATGGAGGAAAACCTCATTGGGGAAAACGATTTACCGCTAAAGACGCTGAACTTTCTAAAATCTACGATAAGTGGGAAGACTTTAAAGTTTTAAGAAAAGAGTTAGATCCTAACAATAAGTTTTTAAACCCATATTTGGCTGAATTATTTAATGAAAAACTAACAACTAATGAAACTACCTAAAGGATTTTTATTTGACTTTGATGGAGTTGTTGTTGACAGTAAAGAAAGTCATAATTCTGCCTGGGCTTCAGCTTTTAAAGAGTTATTTAATTCAGAAATAGCTCCATTTCCTAAAACGCATGCAGGAAAGTCGCCAATGATTATTGCTGAATACTTTTGCAGCGTTATTGGTCAAGAAAAAAGAACGGAAGAATTGTTTTATTTGAAAGATACTCATTTAGATAAATATTTTAAAGTACCTAAATTACTGCCTGGAGTTAGAGAGTTTACAACTTTTTTATCCAAAAAAAACATTTCTTATGGAATTGCAAGTAACGCTACAAAACAATTTTTAAAGAACAGTATTCATCATTTAAATTTAGAGTTTACTACCATTTTTGGTGTACAAGATTACATAAAACCAAAACCAGCTCCGGAAGCTTATATTACACTTGCAAAAGCTTTAAATTTTAAAGAAACAGACTTTAAAGATATTTGGGTTTTTGAAGATAGTTTAACAGGTGTAACAGCAGCAAAATTAGCTGGCATGATTCCAATTGGGATTACTACACAGTATTCTAAAGAAGAATTAAAGAAAGCAGGAAGTATTTTAGTTTTCCCAACTTTGTTGGAAGCTTATCAGTTTTTAACCAGCAAAATTTAATTGGTTAATTCTCTAAATAGTTTTTCTAAATTTTTGTTTTCAGAGTTTAATTCAAGAATCTTAAGCTCATGTTCTTGCGCAAAGTCAAATATTTTTGGACGCATGTCTTCATCCGAAGAAAAAGTAAGCAACCACGAATTATCGAAGTTGTTTTTTATTGTTTTTACGTTTGGTAAACGTTGTAAAAACTGTTCCTCAATCTTATAATCAAACATAACATTTAGTACTTGTTCTTTTTGATTTTTAAGTTCACTAAGCGGTTTATTAATTACAATTTCGCCTTTATCAACAATTATAACACTGTCGCACATTGCTTCTACTTCTTGCATTATATGCGTAGAAAGCAACACTGTCTTTTCTTTTCCTAATTCTTTAATCAACTCTCTAATTTCTACTAACTGATTTGGATCTAAACCCGTTGTTGGCTCATCTAAAATCAACACATCTGGATTATGAATAATTGCTGCGGCTAAACCAATTCTCTGTCTATAACCTTTAGATAATTGGCTTATTTTTTTTGAAGCTTCTAATGTTAATCCAACTTTTTCAATTACACTTTCAATTTGAGATTTATCAACCTTAAAAATTGAAGCTTGAAATTGTAGATATTCACGCACATACATTTCTAAATATAAAGGATTGTGTTCTGGCAAGTAACCAATCGTTTTTTGTGCCGATATTGGATTTGCGATAACATCAATATCATTTATTTTAATTTCACCTTCGGTAGGTTTTAAAAAACCTGTTAGCATTTTCATTGTAGTAGACTTTCCAGCTCCATTTGGACCTAAAAAACCTATAATTTGACCTTTTCTTGCTGAAAAAGAAATATCGTTTACAGCTTTTTGTTCTCCGTAATTTTTAGAAAGTGATGTTACTTGTATAGACATTTTTCAAAAATATAAATGATTTATCTATTCAACGAAGTTTTTACCTAATTAGTTTGCATAAAAAAACCGATTGAATAATTCAATCGGTTTTTTATACTTTGTAAAAAGTTTATTTTATAATAATTTTCCTTGTGGAAACTTTCCCTCCATTAGAAATTCTTAATAAATAAATTCCTGTTGTAATAGTATCGTATGTTAACTTTTCAGAGAATTGTGTTGAAACATTTTTAAATGTTTGTTGACTTACTTTTCTTCCTCTTAAATCATATAACTGAGTTTTAACTTCATCTGTATTAATTACTTCAAAAGCTAAATTAATTTCCCCATTTGAAGGGTTTGGGTATAAATTGAAACCACTAAAAGCAAAATCTTCTATTGATGCCGATGGGTTCTGAATTTCTAATGTATAATCTTCTGTTTCTCCATAACCACTAGAATAATTAGCAGTACATGGACCGTCTCCATGCAGTTGATCATTTTTAGTATACTCTAAGACTACCCTCATTCTAGTATTACCAATTACTGCATTAGCTGGGATTGTTATATTCATTGTTGCTGTTGAAACGTCATCAAAATGAGTACCTAAATCATAACGTTCATCAGTAAGATTAAATTGGTAATCTTGATTCCAATCTATAAAAACATAAACATGATCTTGAAAACCTGCTGTATCAAAAGTTACACTTACCTCATACATATCACTAGTATTTAATACTGTAGAAATAGCAGTAAAATCCTGATAACCATCTAATACACCATCTGTATTTGAATCATAATCATTATCTGAATCATTATTTATTGTATTAAATGTAACATTAGAAATCCATTCACTATTCGCTGACTCACTAAAGGTAGAGTCGCAATAAGCAGGTGCTAGTGTTGTAAAACTATAAATAGTAGAAAAAGAACCTTCTCCACAATTATTTTTAGGTTTTACTCTCCAAAAATAAGTTGTACTTACGTTTAAAGTAGACGAAACCGTATATGAATTAGTATTAATAGTCTCTTCTACCACTAGTGCAGAAAACGCGTTATCTGTAGCCACCTGAACATCATAAACATCTGCATTATCAATTAGCTCCCAATTAAGTTCTGGTAAAAGAACCACATCTACCTGATTATTCGAAGGTGAGTTTAGCGTTAAGTCAGAAAAAGAATTCCCAATAATTTCTAGTTTTGCATTTACAGTTTTACTAATTCCAGTTGTTGCAGAAGTAGCTGTTACTTCAATTGTATTTAATTGTTCTGTAGCTCCATCCAAATTACTTACAGTCATAGTTACATTACCATCTCCACTAATAGTTGAAGGTGAAAAAGAAACAATTGCACCAACAGGTTGATTAATTGCTGAAAATGAAACATTTTCAGCAAAACCATTTACAAAATCTAAATTTAAAATATAACTAACAGAATCGCTTCCAGTATTACAAGCTCTTTGTGTATCTGTTGAATTACTAAAATTAAAAGTAGGTGTTGTTGAGTTTATAATAAAACCTGCTGAATTAAGGTTGTAAAAAATATTCCCAACTGCCTCTACCATAATCCTAGCAGAAGTTGTTGGATGATCTGGGACTGTTATTGAATGACTTCCATCATTAGGTGTGCTTTCAGCTAAAACTATCGGAAATGTATTTCCTCCATCTATAGATAATTTAATTTTCACATTAGCACAGTTTATAGGTGCTATATTGGTTGTGCTTTTATCCCAAGTAATAGTTTGTGTAGTTCCTGAATCCCAAGTTTCTGAAGAACTCTGAGATGTTACTAAAAAAGGATTTGCATCCGTAACAGTAACCTCCATATCATCTCTTGCACTTGCTCCACCTCCTGCTTTATTGTCTCTAACAACTAAAGAAAAATTCATTTTTCTTGCTACAGCAGGAACAACCTCCCAAGTATTTGCTGTACTTCCACCAAGAACAGTGGTTAATGATGGCATATACCTATTCGGTGAAATACTTGATGGTGAAGATCTAAAATTAGGCCCAGCTGTGTTTGTTGGTAAAGGTGGCTGAGTAGAAAGCTCATTATCTTGCTGCTCCCAGTTATAGGTCAAACTTTCATTTCCGTCTGCATCAGTCCCAATACCCTTAAGTATGAAAGGAGTAGATCTAGGAATACTAACATCATTTCCTGCATTTGCTACAGGAGTAGCGTTATTTGTGTCGATAGCGGTTGCATCAGCGCAACTTCCACTTACTTGAATATGAGTCCACATTTGATCGATACTAATAGCGTTAAAATGATCATCACTATTACTTTGAACATTTGGACCACAAATACCTGCATACCCCATAATAGTTGATGCACTACCTGGTTCTACAGCTGTGTTATCTGACCTGTTACAACCATTATTTTGAGTATGTGTTGCACCAAATTGATGACCAATCTCATGCGACACATAATCTATATCATAAGGATCTCCTACTGGAGTAGCAATACCTGTAACTCCTTTTGCTTTTATCCCATTAATACAAACCGAATTCACCCTAGCTAAACCAGATCCTGCAGTACTAAAAACATGACCTATATCATAATTAGAAGCACCAATAAAATTATCACAAATTGTTTGAACTTCATTTATCATTGCACCAGCATCCCCGTCAGTAATATTATCTGTAGCTGCATCTAAAAAAATAACATCTTCATTATTAGATACTATAACCATCTTCACACTTAAATCTCTTTCATACACACCATTTATTCTTGACATAGAGGTATTCATTGCCGACAACACTGCTGCTTTTTTTACTGCATCAGTTGCAGAAGCTGGTACTCCTTGAGCATTTATATGAAATTGAGCATACTCTCCAGAGCACACAATTGCTAATCGATATTCTCTTAACTTACTATCACCCGCATTTCTTGCACTAGTCCTTGTCTCAATTTTAGTGTTTGGCAAGCTTTGGTTCTCATCAATTAGACATTCAAACTCTTTATTACCACTTGGCAAACTCTTTCTTTCATACCCTATATAACTGCCAATATCTTTTGTATAAGGGTCTACATAAAAAGTACTATGTTTACCTGACATTATCATTATGTGGACACCATCTGTACCAATACTAATTTTTGCAACAGCAGTTGGGTCACTTATCCCCTGTGCTGAATAAGAGTTAATTTGATTAAATTTAGTACTAAGCTTAGTACTAAAATTAGAATCTTCTTTTATAGAAAATTTAGCTAATTCCCCACCTACAGAAGGCAATAAAATAACTTTTTGTTTAGATTTAGAAACATCAGACAATGAACCCCTAAAATCATTTAAATTTAAAGTATAAATATCGAATTTATTAGGGATCGTTTTTCTAACCTTTAGCTCAGATTTAGAAAATATCTTTTCTGAATTAACTTGTTTCTTCCACAATGTTTGTGCATTCGTCATCGAAAAGCAAAACAAGAAAATTAATAAAGTAATTTTTTTCATAATAATTAAAATTAGTATATCTAGCAAAAATATGAATTGCTATAATTTATAAAAAAGGTATATTTGTACCAAAGTTATGAATAAAAACATCCACTTAAAAGATTTATCTCAAAAAGATTACAAAGACACTTGGGATTACCAAACAGTTTTACTACAAGAAACAGTAAATATTAAGTTTGATAACCGTAAAAACGAGCAAAAAAAACCAACTCAAAATCACTTTCTTTTTGTTGAGCATCCACACGTTTACACTCTTGGTAAAAGCGGAGATTTAAGTAATCTTTTATTAAATGAAAAACAACTTGAAGAAAAAGGCGCTGTTTTCTATAAAATAAATCGTGGTGGTGATATTACTTATCATGGTCCTGGGCAAATAGTTGGGTATCCTATTTTGGATTTAGAAAATTTTTTTACAGATATTCATAAATACCTTCGTTTACTTGAAGAAGTTATCATTTTAACCATTGCTGAATACGGTTTAAAAGGCGAAAGAAGCGAAGGAGAAACCGGAGTTTGGCTAGATGTAGGAACACCTTTTGCTCGTAAAATCTGTGCCATGGGAATTAGATCAAGTAGATGGGTAACCATGCATGGATTTGCATTAAACGCAAACACAAATCTCGGCTATTTTGATAATATTATTCCATGTGGAATTAAAGGTAAAGCTGTAACTTCAATGGAAGCAGAACTTGGCACAAAAGTAAACGCAGAAGAAGTAAAATTAAAAATTTTAAAACACTTTAAAGTGCTTTTTGAGGTTGACAAGTTTATCCAGAATTAATTATTTATAAAATCTTCAAATAGTAATAGACTTTCTTTTGGACTTTCCTCCATTGGAACATGACCTGAGTTTTTTACTATTATTAATTTAGAATTTGGCATTAAACTATCCATTCTTTTTCCATTATCTAGCGGAATCCAATTGTCATTTTCTCCCCAAATTAATAAAGTTTTATTTTTGATACTTTTCAACTTTTCTAAATTTGAATTATCTCCTAATTTAAAATCGGTTTTAGCCCTATCAATAAAGGCTTTTCTATTCCCTTCTCTTAAAGCCATTTCATGATAACGCGTAATTAAATCTTCAGAAATTTTTGAATCATCTTCATAAACTTGCTCAATATTATCTTTAATAACAGCTCTTGGAGTTACATATAAAAACATTGAATTTACAATAGGCGTTTTTGCCATTTTAAAAATCCATGGTTGCGGTTTATTTGTTGGCAAACCTGATGCGTCAACTAAAACTAATTTCTTAACAGCCTCAGGATTTTCAGCAGTAAAATTCCAAGCAATATTTCCTCCCAAAGAATTCCCAACTAAATACATACTATCTAATTCAGCTTTATGTAGAAATTTAGTTAAAAAATTAGTGTAATTTTCTATTGAATAATCTCCGTTAGAATTTGCTCCCGTTAAACCAAAAGCTGGTAAATCCATTCTTACAACTCTGTGCTTCTCTTTCAATTTTGAAGCCCAATAATCCCAAGTATGTAAAGACGCTCCGGTTCCATGAATTAACACAATTGGCATTCCTTTTCCTTCGTCTCTGTAATGCACTTGCATACCATCAATTTCTACAAATTTCGAATGTTCATTTGCATATTTCTCTTTTAAAACTTCAACAGAAATATCAGAATAAACAGCTCCTTTTATCAACAGGATTAGACCAATAAGAATTGCATAGAAAAGATATTTCTTTTTAGAATTTTTCTTCATAATTATTTTATAATCTTATATAAAATAGGCTTACTTGGTGTTGCATCATTTTCAAAAGGCGCAATCATTAAATTTAATAAATACTCACCATCTTCTACTGAATTTGGCACATAAATAAACTCCGTTATAGTAGCATCCATTCTTAATTTACCTGCGGTATTCCAGAAAGCATTATGAGATAAAAGGTTACCATCATCTTTTTCCTTGTCTACAGATGGTAAGTCAATTAATAAATGTTTTATTCCTTTTTCTCTTAAATAAATAGCTGCTTTTTCAGACAAATAAGTTGGATTTGTATTAGAATATCTCATACTCTTTTTATCTTCTAAGTTGGGTAAAGTTCTTATTACAATCGCATCTCGTTTTTTATTTCTCAAAGCATTACTCAACTGTTTAACTCCAATAATAAAATCTCCATTATGAAACAAAGGTGCAATCGTAACTACTTCCGCTAGAAAGATGTAATATTTTAAATTTTTATTTACAGAATGTACTTCTTCAGTTATATGACCAACACATTCTGTATGTGTAACATGAGAATGTGGATTAAAATGAATATTATTAAAATTAACAACAGCTCCTTCTGAAACTTTTATCTTTTCTCCATCCATTTCTTCAGGAAAAATTTTTGGATCTTCTATGTACCAAGCATTTACATTTTCCTTTGAAACATCTATAGGAATTGAAATATCTATTGGATTAGATATATTTACTTCAATTTTTCTAGAGTTATATTCTATTATCGCTTTCATGCTATACTTTTCTTTTTTTTTATAAAAACCTAATTTACCATAAATAAATCTGCTGAAATACCATCTGATAAAAATTTACCTTTTAAAGTAGTTTTTAAAATTCGATTTTCAATATACAATAATTCTTGTTTTATATATTTTTCTGATTGATTTTTTAAGTATTCAACAAAATCGTTACCAAAATCAGTTTTAATTTTATCTAAAGAAACTCCCCAAATAGTTCTTAAACCTGTCATTATATATTCGTTATAACCATCGGTTTTCGATAGAGTTTCTCTTTCAATTGGTAATTGATTCTCTTGAATCGATTTTATATATTTTGAATTGTTTCTCACATTCCAACTTCGTTGAATTCCATCAAAAGAATGTGCTGAAGGACCAATTCCTAAATAACTTTTACCTAACCAATATGCCGAATTATTTTTACTAAAAAAACCTTCTTTACCAAAGTTAGACAACTCGTAATGCACAAAGTTTTTTTTCTTTAATTCTTCAATTAAAATATGAAATTGTTCTGAAGCTTTTTCCTCGTCAACGTTTTTAACTTTCCCTTTTGCAATTAACTTTTCTAAAACTGTTTTTGGCTCAACTGTTAATGCATAACTTGAAATATGTGGAATTCCATAACTCAAAACAGTCTTAATATTCTCTCTCCATTCATCATTTGTACAATCTGGAATTCCATAAATTAAATCGACTGAAATGTTATCAAAGTAACGAACAGCAACAGATAAGCTATTTTTTGCTTCTTCAGAATTATGTGCACGATTCATCAATTTTAAATCCTTTTCTAAAAAAGATTGCACACCAATACTCAATCTGTTTATCGGACTTTTAGAAAGTTCTATTATTTTTTCTTCGGATAAATCATCTGGATTTGCTTCCAACGTAATCTCCGGATTTTCGACAACATTAAAGTTATCATAAACCGAATTAATCAATAACTCTATTTCACTTGCTGATAATAAACTTGGTGTTCCTCCTCCAAAATAAATGGTTTCAATTGTTGAGTTTTGCAATTCATCTTTACGCAACTCAACTTCTTTTATCAAACAAGAAATTAGTTCATCTTTCTTTTTTAACGAAGTAGAAAAATGAAAATCGCAATAATTACATGCTTGTTTGCAAAACGGTATGTGAATGTAGATTCCGGACAAAATAGTTTTCAGTTTACAGTATCAGTTTGCAGTTAGTTTACTCCAAATTTACCTGGGTTATTAATCATATAATTTATTAGCTTACCAACCTCACTATTCTCTTTTGATAAATCATCAAATACGTTTTTATCTATATAATTGCATTTTAACGCAAATAATAACCAGGTGTAAGTTTCTGAATTTTCCGCATCAGAATCACTTAATTTGCTAACAAAATGCTTGGGGTACAATCTTTTTCTATAAGCTTCAGATATATTTGCAGAAACACTTCTCGAAGACCTTCTAATCTGATCCGTTAAAGAATATTTTTCTTCTTTTGGAAAAGACTTAGAAATTTCAAAAATTTTCATAGCTAAAGAAAATGATTTTTTAAACGCTAATAAATCTGTAAAACTCATATTATATTAATTCTAATTGAAAAACTTACTACTGCTACTGCTACTGCTACTGCTACTGCTACTGCTACTGCTACTGCTACTGCTACTGCTACTGCTACTGAAAACTAAACTTTATTTTTTAACGCGTTTCTCATTTTGTTTCACAAAACTTGCCCAACCAGAATAACTTTTACCTCCAACTATTTTTCCTGAATTATAAAAATGACAAACCGCAGCTGCTAAACCATCCGTTGCATCTAAGTTTTTTGGTAAGGTTTTTAAATTCAAAAGTGATTTTAACATCAATGCAACTTGCTCTTTACTTGCGTTTCCGTTTCCTGTAATTGCCATTTTTATTTTCTTCGGAAGATATTCTGTAACGGGAATTTCTCTTGATAAACCCGCAGCCATTGCTACTCCTTGAGCACGACCTAATTTTAACATCGATTGCACATTTTTACCAAAAAAAGGTGCTTCTAAAGCAATTTCATCTGGATGATATGTATCTATTAACTCAATTGTACGTTCAAAAATTAGCTTTAATTTTACGTATGGATCTTTGTATTTATTTAAAAGCAACTCGTTCATTTGAACAAATTCCATTTTTTTATTTACAATTTTTATAATTCCAAAACCCATAATTGTGGTTCCTGGATCTACGCCTAATATGATTTTTTCTGTCGCCAAATTTGTCGTTCTTTGTTGAAATGCTCAATTCACTTCCATACAAAACTAAGCAATTCTTTTGGTTAGCTATTAAATTATCAATTGTAATTGGTTGCGGTTATTTTGTATATCAAAAATTAGTAGAAAATGATAATTTTCATTTTTCTGATTTTTATCAAAATTTGATTAAAAACAACGTTTTTTCATTAAAAAATAGTGTTATTTTACTTTTTTTCACATTTTTTAACTGGATTTTAGAAATTACAAAATGGAAAAATCTTGCTTCTTCTGTTCAAAAAATTTCATTTTACGAAGCCACAAAACAAAGTTTAGCTTCTTTAACAACTTCCTTAATTACACCAAACAGAATTGGCGAATATGGAGCAAAAGCATTGTATTTCAAAAAACAACATAGAAAACAAATTGTTGGATTGAATTTGGTTGGTAATTTTTATCAGATGCTAATCACATTAATTTTTGGCGTTATTGGTTTTGGCTTTTTCTATTATAATAATGATGTTACTATAAATTTTAGAAGAGTTATGCGCATCTTACTTCTTGGTTTATTTTTGATTTCTGCTTTCTTTTTTGGCGCAAAACATTTTAAATATCGTGGTTATAGCACTGAAAAAGCACGAAAATTTATTGATAGAATTCAGTTTAGCTTAAATGTAAAAACTGCATTTTTATCGTTGTTTCGTTACCTTGTTTTTTCGCATCAGTTTTATTTCTTGTTGCTTTTATTTAATGTTGAAATTTCTTATTTTGATGCAATTACAGCAATTACTTCGGTTTACTTTATTGCTTCAATTGTACCAATGTTAAGTTTGTTTGATGTTGTTTTAAAAGGAACAGTTGCTATTTGGGTTTTTACGTATTTTGATATTCCGCCAATTACAATTTTATCGATTACAACTTTAATGTGGATTTTTAATTTTGTAATTCCAGCTATTATTGGAAGCTATTTTGTGTTAATTTTTAAACCTGTTGCTAACAAATGATTTGGTTTTTAATCTTCATATTTAGTTGCTATGCAATTTTGATTATTTCATTATCAATCGGATTTAGAAAAGTTAAAACGTTTGCTTCAGAAAACACAATTCCAAAAACAAAGTTTTCTGTTGTAATTCCGTTTAGAAATGAAGCTGAAAAGTTGCCATTCTCATTAAAAACAATTGAAGAATTAAACTACCCAAAAGTTTTTTTTGAAATTATTTTTGTTGATGATTCTTCGGAGGATAATTCGGTTGAAATCATAGAAAACTCAATTTGTTCTAATTTGAATTTTTCGATAATTAACAACAATAGAACTTCAAATTCACCTAAAAAAGATGCAATTACCTCAGCAATTTCAATTGCCAAGAACAATTGGATTGTAACAACGGACGCAGATTGTTTATTGCCTAAAAATTGGCTACAAGTTTTAGATAATTTTATCCAACAAAACAATACGAAAATGATTGTTGCTCCTGTAAATTATAAAGCTAAAAACAGCTTTCTACATCGATTTCAATTACTCGATTTTATGAGCATGCAAGGAACTACAATTGGCGGGTTTGGATTGGATTTTAAATTTATGTGCAACGGCGCAAACTTAGCGTACAAAAAGGAAGATTTTATACAACTAAATGGTTTTGAAGGAAACAACAACATTGCAAGTGGTGATGATGTTTTTCTGTTAGAAAAATTTGTGAAAAGTGATAAGAATTCGGTTTGTTTTTTAAAATCTAAAAATGTAATTGTGAGCACTTTTCCTGTTGGTTCTTGGAAAGATTTAATTAATCAACGAGTTCGTTGGGCTTCTAAAACGGGTAATTTTAAATCGGTAAAAGTTAAACTGATTGGGTTGTTGATTTTATTAATAAACGCGAGTATCCTTTTTTCTTTCTTTGGATGTTTAATGAAGCAAAGTTCCTACACATTATTTCTAATTTTGTTTGCCTCCAAATCACTTATTGATTTGTTTTTATTTTTGCCAACAATCAAGTTTTTTGAGCAAGAAAAATCGTTTTGGGAAAGCTACTTGTTAAGTAGTTTTTTATATCCTTTTTTTAGTATTTGGGTTATTTTTAAATCGGTCTTTTTTAAGTATGATTGGAAAGGGAGATCGTTTAAGAAATAAATTTAAACCACATAGTTACATAGTTGCTTGTGTAGATTCCCGATTTCTCGGGAATGACAGAAATTAGCAAACAAGTTTAGCCCCGATTGAAGTGGCATCCTTTTACGAAGAATGAGTAAAAGATATAACGGAAAGCGGGAAATTGCTTCTGAAAACCTTTCGACAGCGCTCAAGGGGACAATTTATAGTATATTTGGCGTATGAGCGTATTTGGAATGAGAACATCTAATCCGGCTTTTTCGAGTTATTTTTGGCGAAAAAAGAGCTACTCGAGGCAAAAAATGAGTCTTGGCGGCATCATTTTTAAATCGTTTTTAATGTTAGGCTTAGTTGCCGTAACAGCTTCTTATACATGGAAGATTTTCTTTGAAGGAACCGACATAAAATGGCACACAACCATTGGCGGTTTTGTGGCAATTGTGGCGAGTTTATTTATCTCTTTTAAGCACAATTCAGCAAAATGGTTGTTGCCAATTTACGCATTAGCAAAAGGTTTTTTCTTGGGCGGAATTAGTGCGTACGCACACAAACGTTTTCCCGGTTTACCGTTGCAAGCAATTGCTGTAACAATTACCACATTTTTTGTGATGTTATTCTTGTTTAAAACCAGATTAATTGTGGTTACGCGTCAGTTTAGAGCCATTGTAATTACGGCTTCTATAACTATTTTTACTATTTATATAATTACTTGGATTTTATCTTTTTTCAGAATTCACTTGGGCTTTATTTACGGCACTTCTAACTTTGCAATTGCCTTTAATTTTGTGGCTGCAATTGTGGCTTCGTTTAGCTTATTGTTAGACTTTTATTATATAGAAAGACAAATTGGAAAAGCGCCAAAAACACGTGAATGGTTGGCAACTTGGGGATTTTTGATAACGCTTATTTGGTTATATGTTGAAGTGTTACGATTGATGAAAAAATTGGCAATACGCTTTTAAAAGAACTTACTCAACAAAGAGTCTGCATTGAAAAATAAATACAATGCAATTGCTAATAAAACCACTAAAAACAATCCTTTTTGAGGTTTTGCTTGTTTCTTTTTTCCAAATTTTCTTTTGAATTCCATTTACTAATATTTATTTTTTAATTGCACGAAGCATTTCTCTTTTCCCTGGAGGTCCAGGCAAACGCTCTACAGCAAACCCAACAGCTATCATTGCTCTTCTTACACTTCCTTTGGCTGAGTAGGTAACTAAAATTCCGTTTGGTTTTAGCGCATTATACATTTTTGTAAAAATAGCTTCTGTCCATAATTCTGGTTGCACACGTGCACCAAAAGCATCAAAATATATTAGATTAAACGCTTCTACATCATCAATATCTTCGAAAAATTGTTTTCTTTTTAAAATTGAAAAACTATCGGTAACCTGATGCTTTTCTTCCCAAGGAACACTGTGAATTTTGTTAAAAGCTTCACTTTCTTTTTCAGCTTTTAAGACCGAAATAAAATTCATTTTTTCAACTTCTTCAGCAGAAACCGGATACGCTTCTACGCCAACATAATCTACTGGTTTTTCACTTTCTAAGTATGTAATAAAACAGTTTAAACCGGTTCCAAAACCAATTTCAAGTATGGAAACTGTATCGTTTTCAACCAATTTTAATCCGCTATTTATAAAAACGTGATAGGTTTCATTAATTGATCCATTTTTAGAATGATATTGCTCATTCCAATCAGGTAAATTAATGGTTGAAGAACCATCTGAGGTAATAATTATTTCTCTTTTGATAATCTAAATATTTTGTTAGGTCGAGCGCAGTCGAGATCTTTTTTAAAATTAAATCTATTTTTTGACCTCTCGACTGCGCTCGAGGTGACAGACAATTATTTTAGTAAAACACCATTCGCTTCAAAAGCAAATTCTACTTTAGGTTCAGTAATTTTAGCTATTTCTTCTTTACTTTTACCTGCATCTTCTGCATAATGGCGTAATTCTTCAACAGGAGTTTCTTTTACAAAAGCAATTCCATCAACAATAACTTCTTTACCTTGGCTATCTAATGGCATAAAAAAACCATAGTCTTTAAATTTAACCATTGTTTCTGTTTCACCATTTAATGGAAGTTTCATCCAACAACCTTTTTTAGTACAAACTTCTTTTATTGTTGAAGCAAATTTTGCATTTATTGTATCGCCTACTTTTAGAGTATTAAACTTCTCTAACATTTTTTCTGCCGTTAAAGCTTCACCTACAGAAATTTGATTTCCAATGAATTCGTAATCATTTTCAGTTGATTTTATATCTGCTTTTTTCTCAGTTTTACACGCTGTAAATACTAACGCAAAAATCATCGTAATTTTAAATAATAATTTCATTTTCTAATAGTTTAATTTTATTGAAACAAATATAAGAAATTATAAGAAAACCTCTTACAGATTATAACCAAAAAACTCATTCTTATTTTGTATTTTTGGCATATCTTAAACAAACATAAAACATGCAAAGTTCTGATATAAAAGTTCAATTGATTGAAGAATCAAAAATTAGCCAAGTAGATTTTAATAATTTACCTTTTGGATCGGTTTTTTCTGATCATATGTTAGAATGTGATTATAAAGACGGTAAATGGCAAACACCTGTTATTAAGCCATATTCTCCTATTACTTTAGATCCATCTGCAAAGATTTTTCATTACGGACAATCTATTTTTGAAGGAATGAAAGCGTATAAAGACGCTGAAGGTTCTACATTACTTTTTAGACCTTTAGAAAACTGCAAACGATTAAACAAATCTGCAGAACGTATGGTAATTCCTCAAATACCAGAAGATATTTTTATGACTGGTTTAAAGAAGTTGTTAGAAATAGACAACAATTGGATTCCTACAAAAGAAGGAAGTTCTTTATACATAAGACCATTTATGTTTGCTTCAGGTAACGGCTTTCACGCTTCTCCTGCAAATGCTTTTAAATTACTTATTTGTACAGCTCCTTCTGGCGCTTATTTTGCTGGTAAAGTAAAGGTATTAATTGAAGAGAAATATGCACGTGCTGCAAATGGCGGAGTTGGTTTTGCTAAAGCTGGTGGTAATTATGCTGCTCAGTTTTACCCAACACAATTGGCGATAGAAAAAGGCTACAACCAAGTTATTTGGACAGATGACAATACACATGAGTACATTGAAGAAGCTGGTGCAATGAATATTTTTATTCGAATAAATGACACTTTGATTACAAGCCCAACTAGTGATCGAATTTTAGATGGAATAACGCGTAAAAGTATTATTCAGATTGCTAAAGATAGTGGCATTGATGTTGAAGTAAGAAAAATAACAGTTTCTGAAGTAATTGCTGCTGCGCAAAGCGGAAGTTTAAAAGAAATGTTTGGAGCAGGAACGGCTGCAGTTATTTCTCCAATTGCTGGTTTTGGATATCAAGAAAAAGATTATGATTTACCAGAATTAGAGAATCCGCTTGCATTACAATTAAAAAAACAAATTACAGATATTCAAACTAATAAAGCTGAAGACCCTTACGGTTGGAGAGTTAAATTATAATTTAATAAACTATGTTTTTAATAAACGCACTTGCAAAACCAAAAAAATCTTCTGAACATTATGACGAAGTAATAGGAGCTTACGTTAGCGTATATGTTGACTATAAAGATATTGATGGCGCATTTAAATTAGCCAAACATTATATTAAAGAAGAAGGTTGGAAAGTAACTGAAATTGAAGAAGAATACTTTACGTTAAGTTCTTTAGAAGATGTTGATGAAGACCAAGAGAACTTCTTTACAGAAGCACAAGAGTTCGGTTACACAATGGTTTTTAATTGCTACGAAGAGGAGTAAATTTAGCTTAATTTCTAAAACAATTTAGCCAATCTATACCAGCACTTCTTAAGAATTTAAATGAAAATTCAAATAAATAATAAACAATTTGATAAAAGTGAATTAATTAAGTTAATTGCTAAAAACAAATTACAAGTCATTATTCATATAAGAAATGTTGCAAACATTGGCTTAAAAGATGCAAAAGAAATTGTTGAAAACCTTTACAAAAATCCAAATTATTATGATAATTCAGTTATAAAAATAGCTGAAAAAGATTTTTCTGAGAAGGAAAGTATTATTCTTGACAGAAAAAATAATACAACAGAGAGAATTTTAAATACTCATAAAAAATTTGGTTCACATATTGTAAAAAATCAAAGCATAGCTAAAAAATGGATGTATGCTATAGGGTTTGCTTTAATTATTACACTTTTATATTTATTAGTAATAAATTAAACCTTCTTTAATTTAGCTAAATTAAGTTGTTAAGCACCCAAAATTTTACTCTCAAAAATTAAAAAACAACTAATCCTCCGCAATACTTTTCGCGCAAATAAAACCACCAGTCCAAGCGTTTTGAAAATTGAAGCCACCCGTTACGGCATCAATATTTAAAATTTCACCCACAAAAAAGAGGTTTTTGTGTAGTTTACTTTCAAATCTTTTGAAGTTGATTTCTTTTAAATCAATTCCACCTGCGGTTACAAATTCATCTTTAAACGTAGTTCTACCATTTGCATTGAAAACTCCTTTTGTAAGTTGATTTGCTAATTTTTCTAATTGATTATTATTTAAATCTGCCCAATTTTGATTTTGTCTAATATCAGAATGTATTACAAAACGCTCCCACAATCTTTTTGAAATTTCAGCAAAAGGCGATTTTAAAACAACCGTTTTACGCGGTTCTTTCTTTTTTAAATTCAGTAAAACGTTTAAAATTTTATCGGTTGGTCTTGACAACCAATTTACCTCAACATTATATTGATAATTTTTATCAGCTAAAATTCTCGCACCAAAAGCTGACAATTTTAAAACCGCTGGACCGCTCATTCCCCAATGTGTAATTAACAAAGGTCCTGATGCTTCTAATTTTGTATTTACAATTTTCACAGTTGCATTTGGAACCGAAGTTCCTAATAAATCTGTTAGCCTTTTATCTTTAATATTAAAGGTGAATAATGATGGAACAGTTTCTATTATGGAATGACCTAATTCATTAGTCATTTCCCAAATTTTCTTAGAACTTCCTGCTGCAATCACTAATTTATCAGCAATAAATTTTTCCTTTTTTGTGTTAATAATCCAAGTTTCATCTTGTTGATAAAACGAAGTTACACCACAGTTTGTTAACACTTTAATATTAAGTTTATCAACAGCTTTTTGAAAGCAATCAATTATAGCTTGACTTGTATTTGCTTCTGGAAAAACTCGATTATCATCTTCTATTTTAAGTGGAACTCCTCTATCGTCAAACCACTCAAATGTATCTCCAGTCATAAATTGATGAAAAGGTCCAAGCAACTCTTTTTCTCCTCTTGGATAAAATTTTACGAGTTCTTTTGGTTCAAAACACGCATGCGTAACATTACATCTTCCGCCTCCAGAAATTTTCACTTTCTGTAAAACATCTTTTCCTTTTTCTAGAATTGTAATGTCTAAATCCGGATTTTGTTCCTTTGCATTTATAGCAGTAAAAAAACCTGCTGCTCCTCCTCCAATAATTATTACTTTCTTCATAAAATCATTTCTGAATACGTAAGAATTGTTTCAAATCCTTTATTTTTAAAATATGCTGATGTTTTCTTATTCCCTGTTACTAAAACGAAATCTCCACCCCAAGCTCCTAAGCTTTTTATTGCTCCAAAATAGTCTGGAAATAATCTTTCTTTTACGGGTTTTAGTTTAATTATTGAACTGATTATTTGTTCATGTTCTACTATTAATTTCTCAAATTCCTTTAATGATTTAGCTTCTAAAAATTCATTAGAAATTTCTGAAACTCTTTTTATTTCATTCTGAAAATCAATACCACTTTCTCTAAATTTCGCAATACCTTCTTTAGAATCTTGTTTCTGATTTAAATACACAAAAAATAGATTCTCTTTAAAACTTGGGTTAAATTCAACTTGCTCAACTTTAGGTGTTATTTTGAGCGCAGCTGAAAGATCTTTTTCTATTTTATAAAATATTGGTGAATCGTTTTGCGCACAAGCAATATCATAACCACTTCCTTTAAACGAATTCCACAGTAATTTAAAAGCATCTACTTTTGCCCAATTGGCAATATTATTTATTAAAGTTGAAGAGCTTCCTAAACCCCAATTTTGAGGAAAGGTTAAGTTTGTTTTCACCAAAAACCCATTTTCCGTATTTAAAAAATCAGGATTTAAAGTTTTAGCTTCTTTTAAAATATCTAACAAAGTTTCTCCAATAAATTCTGCACTTCCTTCTTTATCAGAATTAAATGTAGCAAAAACCAAACGGAGTTTTGATAAATCGAAAGTTGCTTCAAACCAGCATTCTCCTGTGTTCGTAAAACTTGCCCAAACGAGCTGTTGCTCTTCTATTTCTGAGACAATTAAATCTTGCCCAAATTTAGTTGGAACCGCTAAAGATTTTGCGCCATCTAAAACCAGGTATTCTCCTGTTAATAAAAGTTTTCCGTTGGAGTAGCTTCGGCTACGCTCAGCTACCTTAGCGCTTGTGTTTTTTTTCATCATTACTGTAAACTCTTTAACTTATGGATTTTATAATGAGTTCCATTTTTACATTATGAAAGTCCTGAAAGTTTTTCATGTTCGCCATTAATCAAAGCTATTTTATTCTTTCTTTACCAACCTTGAATCTGTTTTTCTCTATAAAACGCTTGATAAACATGTTCAAATTCTGCAAAATAAACTAAACTTACTGGTAATCTTTTACGAGTATGTTTTGCACCTTCTCCACTAGAATGCTCAAACATTCTTCTATTTAAATCTATTGTGCTTCCGGTGTAAAAACTACCATCTGAACATTCTAATATATAAACAAATCCTTTAGGCACCTTTTTATCAAGAATTTTGGTGATTGAGCGTAGCCGAAATCAATCCAAATTGTTTAAAGTGATGCGTAAAATGTTTTACTTGAAATTTCTTCCAATACTCATAATCTAGCTCACCAAAAAATGGATGAACAACAGTTCTGTTTTTATCTTTTGCAAAAACAGCTTCAAAAATTACAACTTGTTTCATTAAATCATTTATGGCTTCCTCCATTGAATTAAATTTTAATTCCGTTGGATCTTCCGCTAAAAAAGGTGCTTTAAAACCAACTTGCAATTCACCTTCAGTATTTAAATACGGCTTTCTACGCGCTTGTTTTTCATCAGAAACATAACTATCAACTCGCCAATTTCCATTTGCAATTTGGGTTACAGCACTTAAATGCTCTATCATTTGTTGGGCATTCATTTTACCAAAAAGCGGTTTACTATCTACTTTTAAAGTTGACAAAATATTTCTAACCTCAACTTCATCTAAAAAATTCACCCAGTTAATTGTTGGTTTTCTTAATTCCTTAAATTTAGTAACTACTGCTGAATGAGAAACTGTTCTTTTATCAAAATACGCAGTAATTTCTTCTTTTTCTTCTTTTGTTGCCCCTAACTGATTCAAGATATTCTGCAAATGCATTTTCATGTGTCCATGCTGAATTCCTTTTGTTGTCAATGCTCTTAAAGCTGCAAAATTTTGCGCTAAACCAGCAGAAGCAATTATTTGCATTAAAACTCTTGCTGATGGTTTTTGCATTAAATCTAAAGACAATTTTGCCATTGGATGCAAAGCTGTTAATCCGCCAACGGTTCCTAACGCCAATGGAACTTCAATCCAAAATCTAAAAAACCCATCTTTTACTGTACAATGCGTTAAACTTTTATAAGTTCCATCTTTTGATGCATATGCGTGAGCTCCAGCTTCAATGGCTCTAAAATCGTTTGCTGTTGCTAAAACTACAGCATCAATTCCGTTCATAATTCCCTTATTATGGGTAACAGCTCTGTATGGTTCTATTTCTGCAATTTTTACTGCTTGTTCAAATTTTTGCGCAAACTTCTCAGGATTTTCTCCACCTAAATCTTCAACCTTACAAGAAACTTCAGCTCTAACCAAACACTGCGGAACATTGTTGGAAAGAATACTCATTACAATTTCAATGTCTTCCTTTTCAAATTCCTTCGCAATTACCTCTAAACATGAGTTTATAAAGTTTGCGCCCATACTATCTTTGGTTTCAAACGTTACATGAAGCTGATAGTAATTGGCTAACTTATCTGTTTTATCTATTAATTCGATATCTAAAATTCCGCCGCCACGTTTTTCCATGTTCTTTGTAATGGAAGCCGTTGCAGCAAATAATTCAGTTTTATTTTTGTTGAAATAGGTTTCTAATTCGGTTTTATTTCCAGCGTACATAAAATGCACTTGACCAATTTTAGTTGTTCCAATCACTTCCGTC
This sequence comes from Tenacibaculum todarodis, assembly GCF_001889045.1. NCBI lineage: Bacteria > Pseudomonadati > Bacteroidota > Flavobacteriia > Flavobacteriales > Flavobacteriaceae > Tenacibaculum > Tenacibaculum todarodis. The sequence continues at coordinate 1,812,784 of NZ_CP018155.1, forward strand.
TTAAAACCTCCACGAGTACTCCAATACTTTGCCACCTTAGAAGCCGCTGCAACTACAGAACTTTCCTCAACAACCATTGGAATTACATATTCTCTGTTATTAATTACAAAGTTGGGTGCTACTCCGTACGGAATATAAAAATTAGTGATTGTATTTTCAATAAAATCGTCATGGAGCTGTTGTAATTTTTCGTCTACATTCCAATACTGTTTTATTGTTTTTATAATCTCTGGCTGATTGCTAAAATAATTAGCTGCCAACCATTGTATTTTTTCTTCTTTGGTAAGTTTTGAAAAACCGGATATGATTTTGGTCATTTGTGTATCAAATTTTGATAAAGAACAAAGATAATTGAATAGCCTTTAACTACGTTAAAATTTCAAGATTTATAATTTTTAGCGTTGATTTTTGCTGATTTTTCCGTAAACTTGGCAAATCATTATTAAAACTACTTATTCTGATGAAAAAAATGTTTTTTCTGGCAATCTTAGCCATTATTTTCTCTTGTAAAGAAGAAAACAAATCAACTACCAATTTTACTACTGGAACTAAAGAAATAACTGTTGAAGAAATTTGGAATGGCACTTTTTCTGCCGAAAGAATGAACGCTTTAAATTCTATGAATGGCGACTTTTATTCTCTTTTAAATTCTGATAAAGACACAAAATCTACTTCCGTAGACAAATATAGTTATCAAACTTTAGAAAAAGTTGCAACCATTGTTGATAGTAAAGATGTTAATGGTTTAGATCGATTTTCTTCGTATGAGTTCAATAACGATGAAACTAAATTAATTTTAGGTTCAAAATTCAAGAAAGTATACAGACGTTCTTTTACAGGAACTTATTATGCGTTTGATATTGCTTCAAAAAAAGTAACTTTAATAGGAGAAAACATACAACAACCTACTTTTTCTCCAGACAGTAAAAAAGTAGCCTACACAAAAGACAACAATATATTTGTTAAAAACTTAGCTTCAGGAAAAGTTTCTCAGATTACTTCAGACGGAAAAACTAACTCTATCATAAACGGAACAACAGATTGGGTTTATGAAGAAGAATTTGGTTTTGTTAGAGCTTTTGAATGGAACAAAACAAGTGAATACATTGCCTTTTTACGTTTTGATGAAACGGATGTTCCTACTTTCTCAATGGATATGTATGGCAAAAGTTTGTATCCAAACCAACAAGTTTTTAAGTACCCAAAAGCGGGAGAAAAAAATGCTAATGTTAGTTTGCACTTACACAACTTAAATGCGGGTTCTACTAAGAAATTAAATGTTGGTAAATATGAATACATTCCAAGAATTCAGTGGACAAATGATGCAAACACTTTATCTGCAACCACTTTAAATCGCCATCAAGATGATTTAAAATTATACTTCATCAATGCTAAAAGTGGATCATCTAAAGTTGTGCTAAACGAAAAAGATGATGCCTATGTAGATATACAAGACAACTTAACGTTCTTGGATGATAACAGTTTTATTTGGACAAGTGAAAAAGACGGTTTTAATCATATTTATCATTATAATTCAAACGGAAAATTAAAAAATCAAGTTACTAAAGGAGATTGGGAAGTAACCAATTACTATGGTTTCAATAAAGAGTTAAACACTATTTACTACCAATCGGTAGAAAGCGGTTCTATTAACAGAAATGTGTATAGCATTAAATTAGATGGTTCTGATAAAAAAGTAATTAGTAGAGATTATGGAACAAATTCAGCTTCTTTCAGCAAGAACATGAATTATTTTATCAATACATTTTCTGATGCTAAAACGCCGCAAGTATATTCATTATACAAAGCTGATGGAACTCGTGTTAAAATTATAAAAGACAATGCTTCTTTAAAAAAGAATATTGCTGAATACAAAATGAGCCCGAAAGAATTTTCTACCATAAACATTAATGGAAACGATTTAAATATGTGGATGGTTAAACCTGCTGATTTTGATGAAAACAAGAAATATCCAATGTTAATGTTTCAATATTCGGGCCCAGGATCTCAACAAGTTAAAAATAGCTGGAACGCAAGTAACGATTATTGGCATAATATACTAGCTCAAAAAGGTTATGTTATTGTTTGTGTTGATGGACGTGGAACCGGTTTAAAAGGTCGTGACTTTAAAAAGGTAACGCAAAAAGAATTAGGTAAATATGAAGTTGAAGATCAAATTGCCGCTGCTAAAAAATTAGCAAAACGCAATTATATAGATGCTGATAATATTGGCATTTGGGGCTGGTCTTATGGTGGTTTTATGAGTAGTAATTGTTTACTAAAAGGGAATGATATTTTCTCTATGGCAATTGCTGTTGCACCTGTTACTTCTTGGCGTTTTTACGATTCGGTTTATACGGAACGTTACATGCAAACTCCGCAAGAAAACGCAAGTGGTTATGATGATAATTCTCCAATAAATCATGTTGAAAAACTAAAAGGAGACTATTTATTAGTACACGGTTCTGGAGATGATAATGTTCACGTACAAAACTCAATGCAAATGGTAAATGCGTTGGTTGATGCAAATAAACCATTCGATTTTTTCATCTACCCAGATAAAGCGCACGGAATTTACAAAGGAAGCAACACACGTCTTCATTTATATAACAAAATGACTTCATTTATTGAAGAACATTTAGGTAAAAACAAGAACGAAACAACTAAAGAAATAAAAGGATAAAAAAATCACTCATTAATAATTAAAATATGGAATTTAAATTTGGTGGTTCCGCAGAGAACCAAAAAACAGTTTTAGGGCATCCTTCTGGATTGTTTGTATTATTTTTTACAGAAATGTGGGAACGTTTTTCATACTATGGAATGCGCGCATTACTTGTGTTATTTTTAGTTTCAACTGTACTTGATGGCGGCTGGGAATGGTCTAGAGCAGATGCATTGGTACTTTATGGTTGGTATACTGGATTAGTATACTTAACACCTATTATTGGAGGGTTTATTGCAGATAAGTTTATGGGGTATCGAAAAGCTATTATTTTAGGTGCATTTATAATGACTCTGGGTCATGCTTCAATGGCTTTAGAAGGAATGACATCAATGTTTTTTTACGCTGGTCTTACGTTTTTAATTATAGGGAATGGTTTTTTTAAACCAAATATTTCTTCTATGGTTGGTCAATTATATTTAACACAAGGAAAAGAAAAAGATGGTGGTTATACTATTTTTTATATGGGAATTAATGCTGGAGCATTTTTAGGAATTCTATTATGTGGATATATAGGTGAAAATATAGGTTGGCATTATGGATTTGGTCTTGCAGGAATTTTCATGTTCTTAGGAATGTTACAATTTTATTTTACTCAAGAGATCTTTGGTAAAATTGGATTGACTCCAAATCAAACAAAAGATTTTGATGATATTATTGAAGATAGTGTTGATAAGTTAGAAGACAATATTGAAGATGCTATTGAAGAAGCTGAAAGTTCTAAAGTAATTAGAGACAGAATGTTTGTAATTGGTGTATTTTCCTTATTTGTAATATTCTTTTGGTGGGCATTTGAACAAGCAGGTGGATCTATGACTATTTTTGCAGCAGATTACACTGACAGAGCTTTAGTTGGTAATGCTGCAACAACTTTTAAAATAGTAAATACAATAATTACTATTGTTCCAATGATTGTTATTTCTTGGGTTTTAGCAATGTTATTTAAACAAACTTATAGTAAATACTCATTAGCAAATATTTTATTAGGTGCAAGTTTTGTAATTATTTGGGGAATTGTAATATGGATGCTAAATAGAGAGTTTCAATCTGACACAACTGAAGTTCCTGCATCTTGGTTCTCCGTACTTAATTCGCTGTTTATAATATTATTTGCTCCTGCTTTCTCTAAATTATGGGAAAGTAAATTTAATCCATCAGGTCCTGTTAAGTTTGCGATTGGACTACTTCTAGTTGGATTAGGTTTTGGTGCATTAGCTTATGGTGCATCAGGAATACCAGAAGGAGCCAAAAGCGCATCTGTAAGTTTAATATTTTTAGTAGTTGCATATTTTTTACATACTATGGGAGAACTTTGTGTTTCCCCAGTTGGTTTATCATATGTAAGTAAGTTAGCTCCTGTAAAGTTTGTAAGTTTAATGTTTGGTATTTGGTTTACAGCAAATTTCTTTGCAAATCTTTTGGGTGGTATAACAGGTAGTTATATGGATCCAATAATGGAAGAACATGGTTTATCTACTTTCTTTTTAATATTTACAATTATACCAATTGCAGCAGCTTTAATTATGCTACTATTAAACCCTATGCTTAAAAGAAAAATGCATGGAATTGAGTAATAATTCTTAAAATATTTATAAAAATAAAAAGCACCGAATTCGGTGCTTTTTATTTTTGTAAATTTGGCACATAATTTGCGACATAAATAACATGAAAAAATATATTCTTACGGCACTTTTAATTATTGGCGCTATAACTGTAAAAGCTCAAGAAATTAATTGGGTAACATTAAATGAAGCTTTAGCTCTTCAAAAAGAAAACCCTAAAAAAATAATGATGGATGTTTACACAAATTGGTGTGGACCATGTATATTGTTAGACAAAAACACTTTTCACAATCCTGATCTTGTTGAATACGTAAATAAAAATTATTACGCTGTAAAGTTTAACGCTGAAGGCACACAAAATATCACTTATAAAGGGAAAACTTTTGGAAACCCAAATTACAACCCTAAAAAAGCTAATAAGAATAATAGTCCACATGAATTTAGTAATTACATGGATATTAAAGCATTCCCTACAATTGCTTTTTTTGATGAAAATGGAGATTATATCACACCTTTAAAAGGGTATTACAATGCGCAACAATTAGAATTGTATTTAAAAATGTTTAACGAAGACAAGCACAAAGAATTAAATACTCAAGAAAAGTTTAATGAATACTTTGAAGCTTTTAAGCCAAGTTTTAAGAGCTAGATCATGAAAAAAATACTATTTACATTTTTTATTGGAATACTAATTTCCACAAATAGTTTTTCTCAAGAAAAATTAACTTGGCACACCAATATTGATGAAGCTTTAGAATTAGCTACTAAAGAAAACAAGAATTTGTTATTATTTTTTACAGGTTCAGATTGGTGCGGTTGGTGTAAAAAGTTACAAAATGATGTTTTGAAAACTCCAGATTTTGAAAAATGGTCTGCAGATTTTATTCTAGTTGAATTAGACTTTCCTAAGAGAACAGCACAAGACATAAAAATTAAAACTCAAAACAGAAAACTACAAAGAGCATTTAATGTCCGTGGTTTTCCTACAATACATTTTGTGAGCGCAAAAAAACTTGAAAACGGCAAAACAAATTTAAATAATCTTGGTAAAACAGGTTATGTACGCGGAGGTGTTAAAAACTGGATAAAGACAGCAAATAATATAGTTAACTAAACAATTTAGCATTTTTAATTCCTTAATACATAAGCACCATCTTTTCCTGTAGCATAAAATGGTGTTTTTTTATACCTACAAGTTTCTCTCCAACTTGCTATATAACTTTTATAATTACTACCATTTGCAATTATTTCCTTCGGATTTAAAGTGTCAATTAACCTTTCCAAATTAATTTTTGGAGAGTTTTGCAGAATAACAATAGGGTTTTTAAGTGAATCTACTTTATAAATCCCCAAACTATCAACAACAATTATTTGCTGATTTTTAAATTGAAATATTGATGGACTTGTAGTTTCGTATTTTAGATTAATAACTTCACCAACTTTATAAGAAATCAACACTTTCTCTTGTTTAATCATAGCAGTATCTAGATTATGAAAAACGTATAACGTGTCTCCTACTCTTTCACCTAAAACAGATTTTTTATTCTTATGAAAAACTATAAATTCATGCTTTTTGTTTTTTTGAAAATCATTAAAAATGAACAGAGATTGTACTAAAACAATTGAAATCAGCCATAAAATAAAGTTTTTTGGTCTTTTTTTAATGAAAAACAGAAAACCAAAAATAATAACAAAATACCATGATAACATTAAAACACCTGACATTGAAATCTCACTAAATAGAAAGCTTTCTTGTTTAGAAATCCAGCTTACAAAAGTATTCATCAAAGAAATTATAGCACCATAAGTTTCTACAATAAACTGAGGTAAAACTTCAAATAATGATAAAATTATTACAATTATTCCTCCGATTAAAATGGCTCCCAAAAACGGAATAATAACTAAATTAGAAAGCAAAAACAACCCTGGAAATTGATGAAAATAATACAAACTGATTGGTAAAACACCCATTTGAGCAGCAATAGAAACAGTAAACAATTGCCAACCTTTATCTAGAATAACTACTTTTGGTTGCCATAAACTATACAGTTTAGGTTGCACCCAAATTATTCCAAAAACAGCTAGGTAACTTAACTGAAAACCGACATCAAATAAAAGCAATGGTTTTACTAACAAAAGTAAAAATATTGATGTAATTAAAGAATGTTCTACAATCCGTTTTCGTTTAAAAGATTGCCCAATTGCTACAAACGTAAACATGGTTACCGCTCTAACTACAGATGCTGATAAACCTGCTATAAAGGCAAACATCCATAATAAAGTAATAATTAAAATAGTTTTAAAAACTCGACTTAATTTAGATGTATCTAATCTTTTAAACAACCAATTTAAAATCAGCAAAACAATACCAACATGCAACCCAGAAACCGCTAAAATATGTATTGCTCCTGCTCTAGAGTAATCATTAATTAGTTCTTTTGAAATATCTTGTCTTTGCCCTAACAACAATGCATTTATTACCGCATACTCTTCCTCTTTAAAATTATATTTTTTTAATGAATTCTGAATTTCTACTCTTGCTTTAGCTGCTAAACCTTGTAAAGAAAAGTTTCGCTTATCAACAATTTTAAACTCTTGGTTATTAACAAAAACTTGATGATAAATTCCTTGTTTTACTAAATACTCTTTATAATTAAATTGATGCGGATTTAATGATGGAGTTAACGCTATAAAGCTCGGTTTCAAAAAGAGTTTATCATCAACATTTAATGTTTTTTGCAAACTATCTTTCGGAATATTTAATAGCACTTTACCAACTGTTTTTTCTTCATTTATTTGAGAAACTTCAGCTTCATATTTATCATAATAATTGCCAGATTTTAAAACTTTATCAATAGTTAAAATTGCAGTAACATTTTCATATAAATATGCTTTATAATAATTAGTCCTATTTCTTTTATCAGAAATATAAACGATGGAAACACCTATAAAAACAAAGAAAATCCAAGAAGAAAATGTGAATAATTTCTTCTTTTTTAGTTGAATAAACAATACCAAAATCAACATAAAAAAGATTGCCAAAAAACTTAATTTTTGCGCACCAAATTGCCAACCATTAGTATAATACTGAATAGAAATTCCAATTATTAAACACAGTAAAAAGTGAAAAGGCAGATATTTCAGCAACTTTTCCATAGCGGACTCAAGTTACTAAATTTTTTAATATCAATAAATTACAAAACTCTTTTTGCTCTTACGAAGGCATTTTTCCAATAATTCTCTGAAAGTGAAGAGATTTTTACACCTTTAGATGTTGTAGCGTGTATAAATTTAATTTCACCATCAACAGAAGTAATTAAACCAACATGATTTATTCCTCTTCTAGATTTAGATGTACTAAAAAACAACAAATCTCCTCTTTGCACTTCATTTAAAGAAATCTTAAACCCTTCTTTTGCCATTACGTAAGAAACTCTTGGAATAGCAACTCCACGCTGTTTAAATGAAGTGTAAATTAAACCTGAACAATCCATTCCTTTTTTGGTAGTTCCTCCATATTTATATGGTGTTCCTTTGTAGGTTACGGCAGTCCAAACTATTTTATCGGCTACAGAAATTTCAGTATTTTTTGTTGATGAAGAAACTACTTTTTTGGAAGAAGAACAAGAGGTTATAAAGAAGATTAATAAGGTATAAAGTACTATTTTTCTCATGCTTTTATTTTAATCCTTCTACAATTAATGTTGCCGTTTTTTCTGAAGCTCCTTTTCCTCCAAGAATTTTTTCTAATTCGTAATAGTTTTCAAATTGTTGCTCTCTAGAGTTTGTGTCTAGGATTTTAGTTAATTCTTCTTCTAATTTTTTTGATGTAAAATCATTCTGAATTAATTCTTTTACTACTTCTTTATCCATAATTAAATTGACTAAAGAAATATATTTTAAAGTAACAATTCTCTTTGCTATTTGATACGAAATTGCACTTCCTTTATAGCAAACTACTTGCGGTACTTTAAACAATGCTGTTTCTAATGTTGCTGTTCCTGATGCTACTAATGCAGCAGAAGATATACTTAATAAATCGTAAGTTTTATTGTTAATAAACTGTACGTTTTTATTGTTAATAAACTCGTTGTAAAATTCAAAAGATTGACTTGGAGCACCAGCAACAACAAACTGGTAATCGCTAAATTTTCCTACAAGAGAAAGCATAACAGAAAGCATTTTAGTTATTTCTTGTTTTCTACTTCCGGGCAATAATGCAATTATTGGTTTTTCTCCTAGATTATATTCTCTTCTAAAAACAAATTCATCAACTTGTGGTCTTCCTGCAATTCCATCAATTAATGGATGACCAACAAACTCTACATCATAATCAAACTTTTTATAAAATTCTTTTTCAAAAGGAAGAATCACAAACATTTTATCGATATCCCTTTTAATATCTTTAACTCTACCTGCTCTACTTGCCCAAATTTGCGGAGAAATATAATAATTTGTTGCAAAACCTTTTTGTTTTGCCCATTTTGCAATTCTTAGATTAAACCCAGAATTATCGATAAAAACAATAACATCTGGCTTAAATTCTTCAATATCTTTTTTACAAAAAGACATGAAACCAAGAATTTTTCTAAGGTTCATTAACACTTCAACAAAACCCATAAAAGCACGTTCTTTGTAATGTTTTACCAAAGTACCGCCAACTTTTTGCATTAAATCTCCACCCCAAAATCTAATATCTGCATTTGTATCTTTTTTATACAGTGCCTTCATTAAATTAGAACCGTGCAAATCGCCAGAAGCTTCACCAACAAGTATGTAGTATTTCATCCGAAGAAAAAAGTATTAAATAAACTTTAAAATTAATGTAAATAATGCCGTAACTATTGTTGTTAGCAATACTCCTCGCGCTCTATAATCTTGTTTCTTTTTAATGAAAATTAAAAAAACAAACAAATTTGGTATTGATGCTAAAGCAATTACTGGACCTAAAACATCTCCTTTAAAAATCATGTCTATGGTTTCATAGAACCCAAATCTAGAAACATACTGCAAGTAAATGTACAAACCACAACAAGTAGCAAAAACAGAAATTAAAACTCCAATTAAGACTTCTTTTGTTATAGCTCCCATTGATTTAATTTTTGAATTGCATGATGCGCAGTCATATCAAACTGAACAGGAACTACTGAAATATAACCATTTTCTAATGCCCAAACATCTGTATCTTGGCCCTTATCTCTGTTTACAAACTCGCCAGAAAGCCAGTAATATTCTTTTCCAAAAGGACTTTTACGCTTATCAAAATCTTCTTTCCAATACCCATTTGCTTGTCTACAGATTTTAACTCCTTTTATATCTTCTTTCTTTAACTTCGGAATATTTACATTTAAAACTGTTGCGTCTGGCAAACCATTTAACAAGACATTTAAGGTGATTTTTTTGATAAATTCTTCGGCTTGCTTAAAATCTGCGTGATAATTAAAGTCTAATAATGAAAATCCAATGGCAGGAATTCCTTCAATACCGGCTTCTACGGCAGCACTCATAGTTCCTGAATAAATTACATTTATTGAAGAATTAGCTCCATGATTAATTCCTGAAACACAAATATCTGGAACTCTATTTAAGATTTCATGCTTTGCCATTTTTACACAATCTGCAGGTGTTCCCGAGCAATTATATTCAATTTGTGGCCCATCATCTATTGTAATAGGATTACAATGCAAAACGTTATCTACCGTAATTGCGTGGCCCATTCCGCTTTGCGGACTATCTGGTGCAACAACAACAACTTCTCCAATAGTATTCATTATTCTTATCAATGCTCTGATACCAGGAGCTGTTATTCCATCGTCATTAGTAACTAAAATTAAAGGCTTTTCTTGCATTGTTAATGGGTTTTAAGATAACAAATGTAACAGATTTATATGAATATATTTTTAACGTTTTGTAAAGATTTAATCATTAAGTTTTTCTGTAATCTTGTATATATTAAAATATTATAGTTTTTGGCATTATTTTAGTAGTTTAGCTACTACCATTTTGTAAATATTAAAAATAAACACCGACTGAAGATTTATGAAGACGAAATTAACAACAATATACATCCTACTATTAACTGTTTTTGCATCTAGTTTTACTACTAATGCTAACACAAAGAAGGATCCAGATAAAGATAAAGTTATAATTTATGTATTAAAAAACATTTTAACACGTGGTCATTATGTTCAAAAAGAACTAAATGATGACTTCTCTGAACATGTTTACAATTCATTTATTGACGGACTAGATCCAAGCAAACGTTACTTTACTCAAGATGATTTAAAAGAATTTTCTCAATTCAAATACGAAATAGACAATCAATTATTAGATAATAAAATAGATTTCTATAAATTGGTTTATGGGCGTTTTTTAGAAAAAATGAAATCTGCTAAAACTTATTACGGTGTTTTACTAACACAATCTTTTGATTTTAGTAAAAAGGAAAGTATCGATATTGATTATGATAAAATGCCATTTGCAAAAAATGAAAACGAACTGGTTGATTATTGGAGAAAACAGTTAAAACTACAAGTTTTAAGCAACATAGAAAACTTGCAAGATTTACAAGTAGAAAAAACTAAAAAAGATCCAAAAACAGTACAAAAAACTTTTGAAGATTTTGAACATGAAGCTCGTACTAAAGTGTTGAAAAACATGGACGATTTATATTTAAGAATTGAAGAACTTGAACACGCAGATTGGTATTCTACTTTTTTAAATAGTGTGGTTTCTGGTTTTGGTCCACATACAACTTACATGTCTCCAAGATCAAAATCTCGTTTTGACCAAGATATGTCTGGTAAATTAGAAGGTATTGGAGCAAGACTTCAAAAGAAAGGAATTTACACGCACATTTTTGAATTAGTTTCTGGAGGTCCTGCATGGAAACAAGGAGAATTAGAAGCAGGAGATATTATTTTAAAAGTTGCACAAGGAGAAGAAGAACCTTTAGATATAGTTGGTATGCGCTTAGACGATGCAATTAAATTTATTAAAGGTCCTAAAGGAACTGAGGTTCGTTTAACTGTTAAAAAGAAAATAGATGGTTCTACCAAAGTTATTTCTATAACAAGAGATGTTGTTGAATTAGAGGAAACATTTGTAAAATCTAGTATTGTTGAAAAGGATGGAAAAAAATACGGAATAATAAATCTTCCAAAATTTTATATTGATTTTAGTGATACGAACGGTAGAGATTCTGCAAAAGACATGGAACAAGAAATTGCACGTTTACAAAGTGAAGGTGTAGAAGGTTTAATTGTAGATTTAAGAAATAATGGTGGTGGATCGCTTAAAACTGCCATAGAAATTGGTGGCTTATTTATTAATGAAGGACCAATTGTACAAGTCAAATATCGTGGGGAACAGCCGATAATTAAAAAAGACACAGACCCAAAAATACAGTGGAATGGACCTTTAGTGGTAATGGTAAATGAATTTTCTGCTTCGGCATCAGAAATTTTTGCAGCTGCAATGCAAGACTATAAAAGAGGTGTAATTTTAGGAGGAAAACAAACCTACGGAAAAGGTACTGTTCAAAATATATTGCCAATAAACCGATTTGCACAAAACTATCCTGATGATTTGGGTGCAATTAAAATGACTATCCAAAAATTCTATAGAATTAATGGTGGTTCTACACAAATTGAAGGTGTATATTCCGATATTGCAATGCCAGATAGATATAGTTATATGGAAGTTGGTGAGCGAGATTTAGAAGGCGCTTTACCTTGGGATAAAGTTGCGCAAGCAAAATACACACAAACTAACTCGTATGAGAATTTTAATGATGTTTTATACAACAGTAAAAACAGAATTAATAGCGACTCTAAATTTAAAATGATAAATGAATACGCTAAATGGTTAAAAGCTAATCAAGAACGTACAACGTATTCTTTAAACTATAAAGACTTTCTTGCAGAAAGTAAGAAACAAGATAAAAGTGGAGATCAATTTAAAGAAGTTTTTAAATTTGATTCTAACCTTAAATTTTTATCACCAAAATACGAATTTGATTTGTTTAAAAAAGACAGCGTTTTAGAAGACAAACGTATGGCTTGGCATAAAAACTTATCAAAAGACATTTATGTAAACGAAGCATTAAATGTACTTAGCGAATTAAAGATGAATAGAAATCTAGAACCAGTTAAAAACTAAGAACACTTACTATTTATAACAAAAAAAGCCGATGAGATTCATCGGCTTTTTATTTGTCATAAAATGATTTTAAAAATACTGACCAACTCCAAAAACTAATCCTCCAGATTTGTCTTTTAAACTAAAGCCATAATCAATTCTAAAAGTTGCATTGTATATTTTTTTACTTGAAAACCGCAAGCCAATACCAGAATAAATTCTAACATTTTCGCTTTTAAAAAAATCGTTTAAATTGCCTCCAGGATTTCTCCAAGTTCCACTGTCTACAAAAATATTTCCTTGTACTGTAAACTTCTTTTTATCATATAAAGTATGCCTATATTCAGTATTTAAAACAATACTTCCAGTACCACGATCAACCAAAATACCAACTCCACGTAGATTTACATTATTATCTAAAGCAAATGGTGCAAACGGAGTTTTTTTATTTGAAGACAAACCAACTCGTAATCTACTTGCCCAATTTCCCTTTTCACCAACTCTTTTGTAGTAAAAAAAATCGTTCCAAAAAATGAGGAAATTATCCTGAAACTCGTTATCAGAAGATACATACTGTCCATAGAAAACACTTTTAAAACCATCTACATATTGATAAAAATAATCTAGATTATTATAAGAAAACACAAACTTATAAAGCATTTTATCTACATCTAAACTCAGAGGAACAGTAGGATTTGTTGCACCGGAAATGTATTCATATTTTTCATTAAAAATATTAACACCAAAATTTATTTCATTTTTAAAATTGACCTGATACAAACCCAAAACCTCATAAGAAATATTGTTATACAAATAATTAGCTGAAGTATTATCGAAGTACAAAGGCTCTTCACTTTTCCAGTTTTGGTAACTTATTGCTAATCCAAATTTATTTGAAAACAAGTTTGGCGCTTTAAAGTTAGCTCCATAGGTATTATAACCATTATTTTGATAGAAACCCCCAAGAGTTATATTTCTTCCTGAAAAATTATAATCATACAAACCTATTTTATAAGAAAATTGATTGTTAGCAGAAGTCCAAAAACCTGTTTCCGGAATAATTGTAAAGTTTTCTTCTATATTAAAAGAGACACTATAATTGTTTTCTTTACCTTTAATTACTTTATAATTTGCATTTGAAATTGCAGGCAATCTCTTTAAGAGTATTAGGTCTTTATTTAGCTGAACAGAATCTAAAGGTTGATTTTTTTTGGTTGAAATTAACGCTTCTAGAAATGATGTTTTTGTTTTTTTAGCACCAATAAATTCTACTTCTAAAACAATACTATTTTGTGCATTTACAAATGAAGTAAAACTTATTAATATGATTAAAAGCCATCTCATTTTGAATATAATTCTTTTAGCAGTTTTTCACTAGGTTTATTTTGTGGTGTAAATCTGTTGTTTTTTTCTCCTCCAACACGATCATGTGCGTGAAACCATTTCCAAACAAAACCGCCAGCAAACCAATCTTCTTTCCAAAACTGATTATGTATGGCTTGTAATCCATTTTTCTGAGCTTCAAGATTTACATTCTCAACAATTCTACTAGAATCCCAAGGCTCTTTCCCTGTATAATCGATACTTCTATAACCAAACTCTGTAAATAGAATTGGTTTATTAAATTGCTTATGTATTTTTATTATTTCTTCTTTGTGGGGTTTCCAACCTAATTCAAAATCTGCTATTGTTGGCGATTTTTTATCTGTTAAAGGGAAATATGCATCTACACCAATAAAATCTAACTCTCCCCAAAATGCAATTCGTTTAAATTCATCCCAATTTGCAGCGTATGTTAGTTTTCCTTTATAAATTTCTCTAATTTCCTTGATAAGTTTCAACCAAAAGTCAGGTCTTTTTAACACAAATTGTTCTAATTCAGTTCCAATACAAAGAATTTCTGCATTCATATTTTCTGCAGCCTTTGCATAGGTTATTATATAATCTCTATAAGAGTTCTCTAAAACTATCCAATTCTCTTCAGTATCTGCTTTTAAATGCCCAGTAAAGCCTCCTCTTCTTAACCACAAATGCGGCTTTACCATAACTTTTACATCAACTTTTTGAAATTCTTTTGCGTATTGTAAAAGTCCATTTTCACTTTCACCAAACCACTCTCTGTTAGTATTAAATTCGATTTTTGGAGTTTCAACATTTCGTATAAAACTATAAGGCATTAAAGCTACAAAATTGCTTTGTACCTTTAAGACTGGGTTTATATGTTTGTCATTTATAGAATCTCTTGATGCAACAAAACTTACACCATTAATTTTTTTTGTCTGACTTTCACAAGAAAAAATCAAAAATATTAATAGTAATAAAAGGAAATTTTTTATCTTCATATATTCCCTAAAAATACTTCTTTTTATTAAAACAATGCTCTTAAGCCAATATTAAAACTTTGCCCTAAACCATTATCGGTTCCTCTAACAAATTTACTGTATAAAGCCTCTATATTTAACGTATTAGAAAGTTGATATTTACCACCTAAACCTAAAGCAGTATAGTCTTGAGAAAAATCTCCAAAACGTTGTGAATGCTGTACAAAACCTAACAAAGTTGATTTATCACTTGGAAAATAACTCATAAAAAGACCTGGAGCTAATAAGAAGGTATTATTTGCAAAACTCGTTTCTTCCCCAAAACTATATTCTGTATTTAACTCAGTAAACAACTGCCATTTTCCACTATCAAAAGTATAATCATAGAACAATCTATTTTGTAAAATCCAAGAAGATTGATCCAAGAAAACTCCGTTTTCAGTTTCATTTTCTACTAAAGGAATATGAAATGCAGATTGAATAGAGAAATTTCCAACATCTTTAATTGGTTGCCATTTTATAGCAGGTGCAATTGAAGTAATTCCTTTTCTATCGGTTGCTGTATCATCTAAACTGAATACAGAAAAAGCTTCTCTGCCCGCGATAGTATTTGATCTAAATTCAATAATAGCACCAACATTTATGCTGTTATTATCAGAAATACCTGTAAATGCTTCAATCGTTGAGGTAAAATAATTTTCTCTGGCTTTTGATTGACTATCACCATTAGAATCTGCAAATTTAGTTTCCGTATATAAATTATTAAACCATTTAATGTCCCATTGCCCTTTATTTAAAAGCTTTGATGGTGTATAAGTTTGAATATTACTTTTATTTTCATCTTGAGAAAAAACGGCAAAACCCGTTAGTAAAAATGAAATTGTAAATAAGATTGTTTGTTTCATCTTGTTATTTTGATTAATTTTAAACACTTCGTAAGTCGAACTAATTTCTAAGCAATTACGTTTTTCAAAAAAAAACAAGTTATTTAAAACAATTCTAAATTAAATCAAGCAATTAAGTTCTTACCTTTAAGTTCGACATAACCAACACCTATTTATAAAACATGGAACATATTGTTATTATTGGAAACGGAATTTCTGGCGTAACTGCCGCAAGACATATCCGTAAACTTTCTGATAAAAAAATTACTATAATTTCTGCAGAAACAGAATTTTTCTTTTCCAGAACAGCCTTAATGTACGTTTACATGGGCCACATGAAGTTTGAACACACACAACCTTATGAAAATTGGTTTTGGGAAAAGAACAACATCAATCTTAAAAAAGGGCTTGTATCTTCAATAAATTCTGAAGAAAAAAATGTTGTTTTTTCTGATAACACTTCCCTTTCATACGATAAACTAATTATTGCAACCGGATCAAAACCTAATAAATTTGGTTGGCCTGGTCAAGATTTAGATGGTGTTATGGGAATGTATCATAAACAAGATTTAGAAAATTTAGAAAAATATGCTCCAGACAATAAAACTTGTAAAAGAGCTGTAATTGTTGGGGGTGGATTAATTGGAATTGAACTTGCCGAAATGTTACGAAGCAGAAAAATTCCTGTAACTTTTTTAGTACGTGAAGCTAGTTTTTGGAACGGAGTTTTACCTGCACAAGAATCTGAATTGATTAACAAACACATAAAAGAACACCATATAGATTTACGTTTAAGCACCAACTTGAAAGAAATTAAAGCTGATGAAAACGGGCGCGTAAAATCTGTTATTATTGAAGAAACGGGCGAAGAAATTGCTTGTAACGTTGTTGGTTTAACAGCTGGAGTAACACCAAACATAGATTTCATTAAAAACTCTGGAATTGAATTAGGAAGAGGTGTAAAAGTGAATCGTTTTTTAGAAACCAACACAAAAGATGTGTATGCAATTGGAGATTGTGCAGAACAACATGAAGCAATTGGGCAACGTAGAAATATTGAAGCAGTTTGGTATACTGGAAGAATGATGGGAGAAACTTTAGCACAAACAATTTGTGGTAATAAAACCGAATACAAACCAGGACATTGGTTTAATTCTGCTAAGTTTTTAGATATTGAATACCAAACTTACGGTTGGGTTTTTAGTGAAAGAGGTAAGAAAGAAAACGAGGCTTATTTTCAATGGCAACATCCAAAAGATAATAAATGCATTACAATTTCTTTCGATAAGAACACCAATCAGTTTTTAGGTATAAATACCTTCGGAATTAGAATGCGCCATGAAATATTTGACAAATGGCTTTCAGAAAATGAAACAATACAGCATGTTTTAGAACATTTGTCTGACGCCAATTTTGATCCAGAATTTTACAAACTTCATGAAGCTGAAATTGTAGCCAAATTCAATAAAGAAAACAACGCAACTATTCAATTAAAAAAGAAAAGCTGGAAAAGAATTTTTAGCAAATCATAATTATGAAATTTATAAAACAAACAGGTTTAGTGCTCTTTTTATTGGGGTTACTCATCTTTATAGGAACTATTTTCACGGGTTCTTTTAGCTTAACACAAAATGAATTAGACACTTATATTTCTGAAAAAGGTTATAAAAGTGAACTCATAAAAGAAGAACTTTCTAAAGCAATAGTAGCTTCTGAAAACTTAAATATTTTTCAATTTTCTAGCAAGGTTAGAAGTGCATTTGAAACATCAAACAATCATTATGACGCGCTCATTGCAAAATACGATGCTGAAAAAAATTGGGACAAAAAGGGAGCTCAATTTCAATATAAAATATACGGAAAACCGCATAGTTTAAGTTTTGAACTTGCAAAAAAAGCAGGTAAAGGTTTCGCACCAGAAAACACAGGATTAGCTTGGTTTTTAACTTTCGGATTAGGTATTCTTGGAGCATTACTATTTATTATTCCAGATGTTGTTTTATTAGGAAAACCTGGTATTAAAAACGATGGAATATTCCTAAACGCAGCAACTAATCGTGGTTGGATTGGCTGGTTTGCTTTTATATTTTTAGTTACTTTTTATATTCTGCTTTATTTTATGCCAGATTTAATAGTAAACTGGGTGTATTTAGTAGATCCAATTAGCAAATCTATTAGCGGAAACCCGGCAAGTCAATGGTTTTTATATGGATTTTTATATTGTGTTGTTATGACTGTTATGGCCGTAAGAATGTATATAAAATATCGCCATAATAAATATCAAATATTAAGAACAACTTCGGTTTTATTCTTTCAAATTGTATTTGCATTTTTGATTCCTGAAATTTTAGTTCGTTTTGAAAAACCTTGGTACGATTTTAAAAATGCGTTCCCTTTAGATTATGACTTTTTCTTTAAATGGAATCTAGATGAACTACTTTCTAGCGGAGGTTTTGGTCTATTTATTTTAGTTTGGGGAGTTGTTTTAACTATTGTAGTTGTACCAGTAATGGTTTATTTCTTCGGAAAAAGATGGTACTGTTCTTGGGTTTGTGGTTGTGGTGGTTTAGCTGAAACTTTAGGAGATCCTTACAGACAAAACTCTAGTAAAACATTACTTTCTTGGAGAGCAGAGCGTATAATAATTCATTCTGTATTAGTATTTGTTTTAGTGATGACAGGTTTTGCTTTGTACACGTTTTTTTCTGGTGCAGACCAAGTTCTAGGAATTAAAACACAAACTATTCAAGATATTTATGGATTCTTAATAGGTGCTGTTTTTGCCGGTGTTATTGGTACAGGTTTCTATCCAATTTTTGGTAATAGAGTTTGGTGCAGATTTGGTTGTCCTTTAGCAGCTTATTTAGGTTTTATCCAACGTTTTAAATCAAGATTTAGGATTACTACAAATGGTGGCCAATGTATTTCTTGTGGAAATTGCTCAACATATTGTGAACAAGGAATAGACGTTAGAGCATATGCGCAAAAAGGAGAAAACATTGTACGTTCTAGTTGTGTTGGTTGTGGAATTTGTTCTGCAGTATGTCCAAGAGGTGTTTTAAAATTAGAAAATGGTCCAGAGGAAGGAAGAATTAATCCTACAGATGTTTTATTAGGAAATGATGTAGATTTAATGGAATTGGTAAATCAGAAGTAAGTTTTCAGTTTTCAGTAGCGGTAGCGGTAATTAGTTGCAATTAAGCTAATTAAAGTAAATTGTAATTATAGGTTTTAATGTCTAACTGAGCTTGTTGAAGCATATTCTTTTTTCCAAATAAACAAACAAAAAAAGAAGGTAGTTTTTAAGATGATTTAGAAACCAAATATTGGTACTTTTACTGCGAAAAATTTACCACAAAAAAAGACACAAAAGAAGGACAGATTGCTCATCCTTTAAAGATGAAAACATTCTAAATGATTTAAGAAAATGAGCCCTATAATAAAAGTTATTATTCCTGCTTACAACGAGCAAGATTCAATTGCAAATGTTATCAATGATATTCCAAAAACTGTTGAAGAAATAATTGTTATCAGCAATAACTCTACAGATAAAACTGAAGAGAATGCTAGAAATGCAGGAGCAACAGTTTTAAAAGAACAAAGAAAAGGTTATGGTTATGCGTGTTTAAAAGGAATGGAATACATTGCTTCAACAACACTCAGCAATCCAAACACAAAACCAGACATTATTGTTTTTATAGATGGAGATTACTCAGATTATCCCGAACAACTTACAGAACTTGTAGCACCAATTATTAATGATAACATAGATTTTGTAATTGGAACTCGCGTAAAACGATTACGTGAACAAGGTTCTATGACGCCACAACAAGTTTTTGGTAATTGGTTAGCAACCTTTTTAATGAAACTATTCTTTGGCGCAAAATTTACAGATTTAGGACCTTTTAGAGCCATAAAATATGATAAGTTATTGGCTTTAAAAATGGAAGACAAAACCTATGGATGGACGGTAGAAATGCAATTAAAAGCATTGAAACAAAAATTAACCTATGTTGAAGTGCCTATGAAATATAGAAACAGAATTGGTGTTTCAAAAGTTTCAGGAACCGTAAAGGGAACTATATTTGCAGGTGTAAAAATCTTAGGTTGGATTTTTAAATACAGTTTTAAAAAATGATACTTGAATATATAATTATTACAATCTACACCATATCAATTTTATTGATATTTATGTATTCGTTAGCCCAATTAAATTTGTTAATTAACTATTTAGGCGCTAAAAAAAACAAAGAAGTTTCCGATACGTTCAATTTTGAAAATGCTGATGAAATCCCTTTAGTAACCATACAATTACCCGTTTATAACGAATTTTATGTAATGGAACGTTTGCTAGAAAACATTGCAAAAATTGAATACCCAAGAGAAAAACTTGAAATTCAGGTTTTAGATGATTCTACGGATGAATCTATACAAATAACAGCCAAACTAATCGCAGAATTAGAGAAAACTGGCTTAGACATTAAACACATTAGAAGAGAAAATAGAGAAGGTTTTAAAGCCGGAGCATTAAAAGAAGGTTTAAAAGTTGCTAAAGGCGAATTTATCGCCATTTTTGATGCCGACTTTTTACCACAAACAGATTGGTTAAAAAAGACCATTCCGTATTTTAAAGATGCTGCAATTGGTGTTGTTCAAACGCGTTGGGGACATATCAACAGAAATTACTCTACGCTTACAAGAATCCAAGCATTTATGTTAGATGCGCATTTTACCCTAGAACAAACTGGTAGAAATAGTAAAGGACACTTTATAAATTTTAACGGTACTGCCGGAGTTTGGAGAAAGGAATGCATTTTGGATGCAGGTAACTGGCAAGGCGATACATTAACTGAAGATATTGATTTAAGTTATAGAGCTCAACTTAAAAACTGGAAATTCAAATATTTAGAAAATGTAGAAACTCCTGCAGAATTGCCTGTAGTTATTAGTGCAGCCCGTTCTCAACAATTTAGATGGAACAAAGGTGGAGCTGAGAATTTTCAAAAAATGATAAAAGGTATCATTAAAAATAAAAATATTTCTGCGAAAACTAAAATTCATGGATTGTTACATTTATTAAACAGTTCAATGTTTACTTGTATCTTTCTAGTTGCTGTTTTAAGCATACCAATGCTCTACATTAAAAATGAATACGCTCACTTAAAATCTTACTTTTTAATGATGAGTTTCTTTGTGGTGAGTTCTATAATCTTTTTTATCTGTTATTGGTTTATGTATAAAAACATTTACGGAAGCGGAATTAAAAATTTCTTTAAATACATTGGTGCATTTTTTACTTTTTTCTCGGTAGCAATGGGCTTTTCTCTACACAATACAATTGCTGTTTTAGAAGGTCATTTTGGTAAAAAAAGTGAGTTTATTAGAACTCCAAAATTTAACATTACCGGATTAAAAGGAAATTGGAAAAACAACAAATACATTAAAAAGAAACCATCTGTACATGTTATTATTGAAGGGCTTTTAGCTTTGTATTTTGTCTTTGGAATGTATAGCGCTTTTATTGTTGGAAATGAAGGTGGTGATTTTGGATTATTTCCGTTTCACTTTATGTTATTTATAGGATTTGGTTATGTTTTTTTCAAATCTATTTTCTCAAAAGCATAAGTGGATTTTCTCAACAGAAATAAAGGAATATTACTCTCAATTTCGAGTACCATTTTATATTTTTTCTTTGCTTATTTTTTAGAAAGAACACAGTTTAATACATTAGTTATTACTTGGTTTTTTCTCTTCGTATGTTTTTATTTGTTGATGAAAACCGAGCAACTTTCATTTAAATATTTAGCAGGAATTGCAATTATATTTCGGTTAATATTTCTCTTTGCAACACCTAATTTATCACAAGATTTCTATCGTTTTATTTGGGATGGAAGAATGCTTTTAGAAGGATTTAACCCATACTTGTATTTACCGGAAACATTTATTCAGCAAAGAAGTTTTCCAATACCCGAAGCTCAAGAATTGTATAACGGAATGGGAGAACTTAACGGAAGTCATTACACAAATTATCCTCCGTTAAATCAATTATCGTTTTTTATTGCAGCACTATTTGCAGGTAAAAGTATTTTTTGGTCGGCGGTTGTTTTACGCTTGCAAATAATTATAGCGGACATTGGTATTTTATACTTCGGAAGTAAATTATTGAAGAATCTCAATTTAAATCCAAAGAAAATATTCTGGTACATATTAAATCCGTTTGTGATAATAGAACTAACAGGAAACCTACATTTTGAGCCTGTAATGTTGTTTTTCTTAATTTGGAGTTTGTATAAATTACAGCAACAAAAATGGATTTTTGCAGGTATTTTATTAGCTTGTTCTGTAACCGTAAAATTAATTCCTTTATTATTTTTACCGTTGTTTTTTCAATGGTTTACTTCGACTTCGCTCAGTAACCTAAAAAAGTCTACACAAAAGTTAAAATGGATTCCTAGCTTCGCAGGAATGACAAAGTTGTTTGGTTTTTACGCAATTGTAATAATAACTTCTCTCCTATTATTCTTACCTTTTTACTCATTAGAATTGATTGAAAACTATATGAATTCGGTTGGTTTATGGTTTAAAAACTTTGAATTTAACGCGAGTATTTATTATGTTTTTAGAGAAATAGGCTATCTTTTTAGAGGTTATAATGAAATTGCTTTTATCGGAAAAGCGCTTCCAATTTTAACTATACTATTTTTAGTTTACCTAAGTCTCTTCCGAAGAAATAATTCTTTTAAAGATTTAATTACAACATTATTATTTGGATTATCATTTTATTATTTTACTACAACTACAATGCATCCTTGGTATTTAGCAACCTTAATTTTATTGTCTCTTTTTACTAAATATAAATTTCCAATTGTTTGGAGTTTAGTAGTAATTTTAAGTTATCAAGCGTATGCAAATATTCCTTGGAAAGAAAATTTATGGTTTGTTGCCATAGAATACAGTATAGTTTATGGTTTCTTAATTTGGGAACTGAAAGGGTTCAAACCAAAAATCTATTAAAATTTAATTTTAACTTAAAATCTACTCGCTAGATTTTCCGTATATTGAGCCTTTATTTTTTTTATGAAAAAACTTACCATTAAAGACATTGCAAAAGAGTTTAGTGTATCTATATCTACAGTTTCAAAAGCTTTAAATGATAGTTATGAGATAAGTGAAGCTACAAAAGAAAAAATTAAAAAATACGCCAAAGAAAATAATTACAAGCCCAATTTTAACGCAATTAGCTTAAAAAACAGAAGTACAAAAACTATTGGAGTAATTATACCAACAATGCTAAATTATTTTTTTGCTCAAGTATTTAAAGGGATTGAAGACGCCGCAAATAAAAAAGGATATAAAATAATTACTTGTATCTCAAATGAATCCCACGATAAAGAAACAGAAATTATAGAAATGCTTTCTAATGGAAGTATTGATGGTTTTATTTTGTCAATGTCTAAGGAAACTGAGCTAAAAAACAACTACAATCATTTTAATGAAACTATCCAAGACGGAACACCAATTGTTATGTTTGATCGAGTTGCACAAACTATTGATTGTGATAAAGTAATAACTGATGACTTTAATGGTGCTCTTGATACCGTAGAGTTTCTTTATAAAAAAGGACATAAAGAAATAGCTTTTGTTTCTACTCTTAGTAATTTACATATTGGTAAACAACGTTTTTTGGGATATAAAAAAGGATTAGAAAATGTTGGAATTCCTTTTAAAGAAGATTTAGTAATTAACATTTTTGAAAAAGATTACAAAAAATACGAAGCAATTTTAATTCCTTTTCTAGAAAAAAATAAAATTGATAGTGTAATTACAACTGGAGAATCTGCCGCAGTTGCTACAATGAAAGCCTTAGTAAAAAACGGAAAAGAAATACCAAAAGACGTTTCTGTTGTTGCTTTCTCTAACGGAATTTTAGCAAGACATTCTAGTCCTAAATTAACAACAATTAGTCAACATGGAGAATTAATAGGTGAAACTGCTGCTAAAATCCTACTTGATAAATTAGAAAAGAAAAACACTGAAACTATTACTAAAATTATAAAAACAGATTTAGTAATTAGAGATTCTACGAAGTAATTTAATCATCATAAGAAACCGTACTTTGTCGTTCTCTATTTACATGTAATTTAGTAACATCTGGTCGAGAATAATGACCAACACAGTCAAAGTTTTGACGCTCTTCTAAAACTCTATTAAAGTCTAAAGTTTCAATAATTAAACCTTCTTTATGTAAAACAGGTTCCACTAACCACTCTCCATCAGGTGAAGCAATACAAGAACCTCCGTTTGCTAAAACATCTGGTGCCTCTTTTACAATTTCATCATAATGCGGAACGTCTTTTGGAAAGTCTGATTTTGCCATTAAACTAGAAACAGAAATCACAAAAGAACGAGATTCCCTTGCAATAAAACGTGTAATATCTTTTGTGTTATGATCGCTTCCGGGCCAAACAGCAATGTGTAAATTTTCTCCCAAACCATATAATGCAGTTCTTGGTAAAGGCATCCAATTTTCCCAACAGTTTAAACCACCAACCGTAAATTCTTTAAGCGGATGAACTTGTAATCCGTTTCCGTCTCCAGGCGCCCAAGTTAATCGTTCATCAAAAGTTGGCTGCAATTTTCTGTGCACAGATTTTATTTTTCCGTCTTGATTTATATACACCAAAGAAGCATAAATACTGTGTCCTCCTCTATTTTGAGCACGTTCCATAATACCTAAATAAATAGCAATATTATTTTCTTTTGCCAATTTACAAACGGAATCCAACTCACCTTTTTCTATAGTAATTGAATTACGGACGTAATGTGCATGAATTTCCTTTTGCGTTGTAGAATCCCATTCTGCACCATTTGTTAAGGCAATCCAAAATGGATAACCAGGCAACAACGCTTCACCAAAAACAATAAGTTCACAACTCACTTTTGAAGCATCAACTATAGATTTCTCAATCTTTTCAAGAGTTTTTTCTTTATTCAACCAAACTGGTGAAATCTGCGCTAAGGCTACTTTTAGTAAGTTGTTTTTCATTTTTATTTATTTTTAATACTGAAAACTGCCACTATTTTACTGAATACTAATTTGTACAACCAAACCTTCATTTGCTCTCACATTAAAAACTGTTTGGTCTTCAAAAATTAAATATTGTCCTTTTATTCCAACTAATTTTCCAGAATAATTGGGCGTTTTAATCAAGTTTAAGCTTTTAGGTTTTTCTGGATAAGCAATAACAGGAAACTTTAATTCAGTTTCTTTATTATTTTCTATAAAATATTCTTTTGCTTCTTCAGGAATGTATTGTTTTAATTTATTTTTCCAATCTTCTAAGCTTTCATCAACAACATCATTCTTTAACATTTTACGCCAATTAGTTTTATCGGCAACATGTTCTTTTAAAGCAACTTCGGTAATTCCTGCTAAGTATCTATTTGGAACTTCAACAATTTCAATAGCTTCATGTGCTCCTTGATCTATCCAACGCGTTGGCACTTGACTTTTACGCGTTACACCAACTTTTACGTTGCTAGAATTAGCTAAATACACAATATGAGGCTTTAATTGCGACTGTTTTTCATATTCTAAATCACGATCTTCAATACCTAAATGTGCTTTACTTAATTCTGGCCTCATAATCCAATCTCCAGCACGAGCTGTTTCAAAAAAACAGCTTTTACAAAATCCTTGTCGGTAAATTTGCTTGTCTAAACCACAATTTAAACACTGATATTTTACAAACTGAATAGTAATAGTTTTTGTAAGTAACTGATTCATATTAATAAAATCAGATTCCATATCTAAATAATACTGAATCTCATCATTATTTTCAGTTAACATCTTTTTTAAAACTCCTTGGTATTGCATTGCGTAAAATTTACTATTTTTAACTCCTAACAAACTTACAAATTAAGTCTTAATCTATGGCGTTTCCGTTTATAAATTCTATTATATCTTGGTTCTTGAAGAAGCGAAAACACCAAATAGAATTATTTTTAAAATATCCTGATGATGTTCAACAAGAATTATTAAAAAGACTTGTAGAAACTGCAAAAAACACAGAGCTTGGTATACAACTAGATTTTTCTTCTATAAATAGTTATAGTGATTTTGCAGATGCTGTTCCTATTCAGAAATATGAAAGTATTGAACCCTTAATTGAACGTTGTAGAAAAGGAGAACAAAACTTATTTTGGCCAACAAACATACGTTGGTTTGCAAAATCTAGTGGAACTACAAATGCTAAAAGTAAATATATTCCTGTTAGTGACGAAGCTTTAGAAAACTGCCATTTAAAAGCAGGTAAAGACATGTTGTGTTTATACATAAACAACAACGAAGAAACTAAAATGTTTACAGGAAAAGGATTAAAATTAGGCGGAAGTACAGCAATTTACGAAGACAACAATACATATTTTGGCGATTTATCTGCAATTATTACTGAAAACTTGCCTTTTTGGGCAGATTATAGTTCTGCACCAAGCCAAGAAGTAGCTTTAATGGGCGAATGGGAAACCAAAATGGAAGCCATAATTGATGAAACCATTCATGAAAACATTACTAGTTTAATTGGCGTACCAAGTTGGATGTTGGTTTTACTAAACAGGGTTTTAGAAAAAACTGGAAAAAATAATATATTAGAAGTTTGGCCAAATTTGGAAGTTTATTTTCACGGAGGCGTAAACTTCAATCCTTATAGAGAACAGTATAAAAAACTGATTCCTAAAGCAGATTTTAAGTATTTTGAAACCTATAATGCATCAGAAGGATTTTTCGGAATTCAAGATCGTAATAATTCTGATGAACTATTATTAATGTTAGATTATGGAATTTTCTATGAATTTATTCCAATGGATTCTTACGATGAAGAAAACTCCGTTGCAATTCCAATTTCGGAAGTTAAAAAAGGGATTAATTACGCTATTGTAATTACTACAAATGGTGGTTTATGGCGTTATTTAATTGGTGACACTGTTAAATTTACTTCTACAGAACCTTACAGAATAAAAATTACTGGACGTACAAAACATTTTATAAATGTTTTTGGTGAAGAGTTAATTATTGAAAATGCTGAAGAAGCTTTAAAACAAGCTTGTAAAAAAACAAATGCTGCTGTTTTAGATTATACTGTTGCCCCAATTTTTATGAGCGAAACACAAAAAGGCGGACACGAGTGGATTATTGAATTCAATAAAAAACCAAACAACATTGCCTATTTCACTGAGCTTTTAGACAATGCTTTAAAAGCTATAAATTCTGATTACGAAGCAAAACGTTACAATAATATGACGCTAGGAATGCCAACCGTTCATGTTGCAGAAAAAGGTTTATTTTATGCTTGGTTGAGCTCAAAAGGTAAATTAGGAGGGCAACATAAAGTGCCTCGTTTATCTAATAAAAGAGATTTTATTGAAGAACTTTTAGAACTATAAATAGTAAGTTAGATTTTACGTTCTACAACATACTCAATCATTTGTAGTAACGAGCTCTTATAATCTGAAGTTGGGAAGTTATCTAAAATAGCAATTGCTTTACTTTTATAATCGTGCATTTGGGCTGTTGTGTATTCAATTCCGCCATTATTTTTAACGAATGCAATAACTTCTTTTACACGTTTTTTATCTTTATTATATTTCTTTATAGAGTTGATTAGCCACTTTTTATCTTTCTCTGAACAAGTATTCAAAGTATGAATTAACGGCAACGTCATTTTTTGTTCTTTGATATCTATTCCAGTCGGTTTCCCTATTTTTTCGTCAGAATAATCAAACAAATCGTCTTTAATTTGAAAGGCAATACCAATGTATTCTCCAAATTTTCTCATTTGCTGAACCGTATCTTGACTTGCACCAACGGATGCTGCTCCAATACCACAACAAGCAGCAATTAAAGTTGCTGTTTTTTGACGGATAATTTCAAAATAAATATCTTCTGTAATGTCTAATTTACGTGCTTTTTCTATTTGTAATAATTCCCCTTCGCTCATTTCGCGAACAGCAATAGAAATCAGTTTTAAGATGTCAAAATCTTCGTTATCTATAGAAAGTAACAAGCCTTTTGAAAGTAAAAAATCGCCTACTAAAACAGCAATTTTATTTTTCCAAAGTGCATTTATTGAAAAGAAACCTCTACGCCTGTTACTATCATCTACAACATCGTCATGTACCAAAGTTGCGGTATGAATTAATTCTACTACAGAAGCGCCACGATAAGTACGCTCATCAAAACCGCCATCTGAGACCATTTTTGCTACCAAAAACACAAACATTGGTCGCATTTGTTTTCCTTTTCTACGAACAATATAATACGTAATTCGGTTTAACAACGGTACTTTAGAAAGCATAGAATCTTTGAATTTGGTTTCAAAGAGTTCCATTTCACTTTTAATAGGAAGCTTTATTTGTTCTACTGGTTTCATGCATTACAAAAATAGGAAATATATACAAGAATTCACCTAATTTAATAACTGTGAAAGCACTTGAATTAAAATAAAAAATAGACACGAATTTCACAGATTTATACGGATAAATTTACACACGTTTAAAAAAGATAATGAATACAAAATATGTAGATTCCTGCCTACGCAGGAATGACAGAACGCTAAAAAAAATAAATAGAAATCCTAAAGGTTTTCAAAAATTCGTGTAAATCTGTGAAATTCGTGTCTTATCTTAACTTTTATTAGCCAATTGCCCACAAGCTGCATCGATATCTTTTCCACGAGAACGACGCACATTTACAGTAATGTCATTCATTTCTAAGTTAGAAATATAATTGTTTATAGCAGAGTTTGTTGCTTGTTGAAACTCTCCGTCGTCAATTGGATTGTATTCTATTAAATTTACTTTACAAGGAACGTAACTACAGAATTCTACCAATGCTTTTATGTCTTCTTTACGATCATTAATTCCGTTCCAAACTACATATTCATACGTAATCATT
This sequence comes from Tenacibaculum todarodis, assembly GCF_001889045.1. Lineage (NCBI taxonomy): Bacteria > Pseudomonadati > Bacteroidota > Flavobacteriia > Flavobacteriales > Flavobacteriaceae > Tenacibaculum > Tenacibaculum todarodis. Next base: position 1,841,367 of record NZ_CP018155.1, read on the forward strand.
CTATTAGTTTTTTCGTACCAATATTCTAAAGACTCACGTAAATCTACTAGATTCATCTTGCTATTAAATGGCATTATTGACGTTCTTACCTCATCTATTGCCGAGTGTAATGAAACAGCTAAATTGAATTTAACTTCATCATCTGCCATTTTTTTAATGATTTTTGGAACTCCAGATGTAGAAACTACAATTCTTTTTGGAGACATTCCTAAACCTTCTGGCGATGTAATTTTATCGATAGCTTTTATTACATTATTGTAATTCATAAGCGGTTCTCCCATTCCCATAAACACAATGTTTGTAAGTTTATGACCGTGATATAATCTACTTTGTTTGTCTATTGCTACAACTTGATCGTAAATTTCATCTGGGTTAAGATTACGCATTCTTTTTAAACGTGCGGTTGCGCAGAATTTACAATCTAAACTACAACCAACTTGACTAGAAACACAAGCTGTTGTTCTTTTTGGTGTTGGTATTAAAACAGACTCTACAATTAAACCATCGTGGAGTTTTATTCCGTTTTTGATAGTTCCGTCTTTACTTTGTTGCATAGAATCTACTTCTATGTGATTGATTACAAAGTTAGCTTCTAACATTTCTCTTGTTTCTTTAGAAATGTTAGTCATATCTTCAAAAGTATGTAAAGACTTACTCCACAACCATTCGTATACTTGGTTTCCTCGGAAGGCTTTGTCTCCGTTTTCTACAAAAAAATCTCTTAGTTGTTCTTTAGTTAGAGCGCGTATGTCTTTTTTCTTATCCAAGTGATTGCTATTGAAAGGTTATAAAAATATGAGTTGCAAAAATACGTATATATTTTGAGGTTATAACTACCTTTTATTAGTACGCCCGCGTTAGCGATTGTAGCAATTGTTTGAGCTCTTTTGAGGAACGAAAAAAGCAAGTGCAAAAAGCGCGACCTGAAAGGGAACGCCCATCTTTTTACTATACTCAAGATACAAAAAAAACTGATAACTTGCGCTATCAGTTTTCTAGAAAATATATGTTGTTTACTTGTTATATAATTAACATTGCGTCTCCGTAAGTTGAAAATCTGTACTTTTCTTTTATGGCAACTTGGTAAGCTTCCATTACAAAATCGTAACCTCCAAAAGCTGCTGCTTGCATTAATAAAGTAGATTTTGGTGTGTGTAAATTTGTAATCATACTATTTGCAATGCTAAAATCGTGCGGTGGAAAAATGAATTTATTTGTCCAACCTTCAAAAGCATTTAATTCTCCGCTTGAAGAAACTGAAGACTCTACAGTACGCATAACTGTTGTACCTACAGCGCAAATACGTTTTTTAGTTTTTAATGCATTATTAATCATATCGCTAGTTTTTTGCGGTATAATTATTTTTTCAGAATCCATTTTGTGCTTCGATAAATCTTCTACTTCTACAGAGTTAAAGGTTCCTAAACCAACGTGTAACGTTAACTCTGCAAAGTCTACTCCTTTAATTTCTAAACGCTTCATTAAGTGTTTAGAAAAGTGTAAACCTGCAGTTGGAGCTGCTACAGCTCCTTCATGCTTTGCAAATATTGTTTGGTAACGTTCTTCGTCTTCTGGTTCTAATTCTCTATTTATAGTTTTTGGTAATGGAGTTTGTCCAAGTTCTTGTAACTTTACTCTAAACTCATCGTAATCTCCATCGAACAAGAAACGTAAAGTTCTACCACGAGATGTTGTGTTGTCTATAACTTCTGCTACTAAACTATCATCTTCTCCAAAAAATAATTTGTTTCCAATTCTAATTTTACGTGCTGGATCTACTAAAACATCCCACAATCTGTTTTCTGCATTTAATTCTCTTAATAAGAAAACCTCTATACGAGCACCTGTTTTTTCTTTATTACCAAACATACGCGCAGGAAAAACCTTGGTATTGTTTAGCATCATAACATCACCTTCGTCAAAATAATCGATTACATCTTTAAAAAGTTTGTGTTCAATTTTTTGCGTATCGCGGTGTAATACCATTAAACGAGACTCATCTCTATGTTCAGTAGGATATTCTGCTAATAATTCTTCTGGCAATTCAAATCCAAAGTGTGATAATTTCATATATGCGTTTTCTTATAAGGTGGGCAAATATACGATATCGGAATAGGCGTTGTCAAGTGTTTTGATGTTTATTTTATTTCTTGCGTTTGAATACCAACTTGTTGCATGTCTTTCCAAAAACTTTGAAAGGATTTTGAAACTACTTCTGCATTTAAAATTTTAATAGAAGTTCTAAAAGCAAGTGGCGCAAATGCCATTGCCATTCTATGATCATTATAGGTTTTTATTGCTACATTTTCTTTAATTTCTGAACTTACTTCTAAATGCAAACTTTCATTTGTTACCGAAATTGTTGCGCCTAATTTAGTAAGTTCTTCTTTAAGTGCTTCTAACCTATCTGTTTCTTTTATTTTAAGTGTGTGCAAACCTGTTAAATTACACGCTATACTTTCTGCAAAACAAGTTACTGCAATAGTTTGTGCAATGTCTGGTGCGTTTTGTAAGTTGATTTCCAATACTTCTTTTTGAGTATCTTTTACTTTCTTAAGGTTGATAAAATTATCTCCAAAAACTGTTTCTACTCCAAAATGTTGGTAAATTTCTGCCAAACAAGAATCTCCTTGTAAACTATCTTTTTTATAGGCAGATAATTTTATTTCTGACCCTATTTTTGCCAATGCAATTATTGAATAAAAATAACTTGCCGAAGACCAATCTGACTCTACAACAACTGTTTGTTTTTCTATTGATTTCTTTGGAAGAACTTTTATACTATTTTCCTGAAAACTAGTTTCGATTCCAAGTTGATTTAACAAACTAAGCGTCATATTTATATATGGAACAGAAGTAATTTTACCAATAAGTTCTATCTCTAAACCACTTTTTAACTTAGCAGCAATTAATAATAATGAAGAAATGTATTGACTACTTACATTTCCGTTTATTGCTACTCTACTTGTAGTAATTTTTCTCCCTTTAATTCTAATTGGAGGATAACCAATTTTGTCTTCATAAGTAATTTCTGCTCCTAAATCTTTTAATGCATTAACCAATATTTCTATAGGTCTATTTTGCATTCTTTCTGAACCTGTAAGCACAACTTCCCTACCTTCTTTTACAGCAAAATACGATGTTAAAAAGCGCATTGCTGTTCCTGCGTGGCCAATATCTACCGTTTCATTATTTGTAGAAAGTGCGTGTTGCATATGTACAGAATCATCTGAATCGGACAAGTTTTCTATGGTTACTTCCGGAAACAAATTCTGAAGAATTAACAATCTATTAGATTCACTTTTAGAACCCGAAATAATGATTTCTTCTTTTATTATTTTATCGTTTAAAACTTTTAACAATACATCCATTCTAAAAACTAATTTTAATTCTTACTTTTAATGCCCAAACTTACAACTAATCAACATGAAAAAAATCCTTTTTTTATCAATTTGCTTGTTATTATCAGCAAATTTCAAAGTTAATGCACAAAAAAAAACTGACAAAGTTTCTACCGAATATTTTAGCGCTGTAAAATGGCGAAATATTGGTCCGTTTAGAGGCGGAAGATCTGCTGCTGTAACTGGTGTTCCAAATAAAGCAAACTTGTTTTATATGGGCGCAACTGGTGGTGGTGTTTGGAAAACCAATGACGCTGGTAATACTTGGCAAAATATTTCCGACGGATTTTTTGGTGGTTCTGTTGGTGCCGTTGCTGTTTCTGAGTCCGACAATAATGTAATGTATGTTGGAATGGGAGAAAAAACAGTTCGTGGAAATGTTTCTTCTGGAGACGGAATTTGGAAATCTGAAAACGCAGGTAAAACTTGGCGCCATATTGGACTAAAAAATTCACGTCATATTTCGAGAATGAGAATTCATCCTAAAAACTCCGACATTGTTTTTGCTGCCGTTATGGGAGATTTATATAAACCAACCCAAGAAAGAGGTGTTTATAAATCTATAGATGGCGGAGAAAACTGGAAACGTGTTTTATTTTCTGATGAAAATTCTGGAGCAATCGATTTAATTATAGACCCAAATAACCCAAGAATTTTATACGCAACTACTTGGGATGTTAGAAGAACACCTTATAGTTTATCTTCTGGTGGAAAAGGCTCGGCAATGTTTAAAAGTACAGATGGTGGAGAAACTTGGACAAATATTTCTGCAAATAAAGGTTTACCAAAAGGTGTTTGGGGAATTTCTGGCGTTACAGTTTCACCTGTAAATTCTGATATTGTGTATGCTTTAATCGAAAATAAAAAAGGTGGTGTTTATAAATCTACGGATGCTGGAAAAACCTGGAAACTTATCAATTCAGAAAGAAAATTACGCCAAAGAGCTTGGTATTACACGCGTTTGTATGCAGATACGCAAGACGAAGATATTTTATATGTGTTAAATGTTCGTTATCATAAATCTACAGACGGCGGAAAAACTTATAAAACGTATAATGCTCCACATGGAGATCATCACGATTTATGGATTTCGCCAGAAGACAACCAACGAATGGTTATAGGAGATGATGGTGGCGCGCAAGTTTCTTTTGATGCTGGTGAAAATTGGAGTACATATATGAATCAACCAACATCACAATTTTATAGAGTAACTACCGATAATCATTTTCCGTACAGAATTTTAGCAGCACAACAAGATAATTCTACAGTTAGAATTTCTCACAGAACTGCTGGACGTTTTATTACTGAATCTGATTGGGAATCTACCGCTGGTGGAGAAAGTGCTCATATCGCTGTAGATCCTTTAAATGATGATGTTGTTTATGGTGGAAGTTACGGTGGTTTGTTAACCAGAAAAAATCATAAAACAGGAGAAACAAGAGCCGTAAATGTTTGGCCAGATGATCCAATGGGACACGGAGCTGAAGATTTTAAATATCGTTTTCAATGGAATTTTCCAATCTTCTTTTCGCCTAATAATAAAAAGAAGTTATACGCAGCTTCCAATCATTTACACGTAAGTGAAAATGAAGGACAATCTTGGAAAGTAATTAGTCCAGATTTAACAAGAAACGATCCTAAAACTTTAAAATCTTCTGGTGGACCAATAACGCAAGACAATACAGGAGTAGAATATTACGGAACTATTTTCGCTGCCACAGAATCTTCTTTAGAAACTGGTTTAATTTGGACGGGTTCAGACGATGGATTAGTACATGTTACTAAAAACAATGGAGCTTCTTGGGATAATGTAACGCCTAAAAACATGCCAGAATGGATGATGATTAACGCAATTGAAGTAAGTCCTTTTGATAAAGGAAGTGCTTACGTTGTTGGAACAAAATACAAATCTGGAGATTACAAACCGTATATTTATAAAACAGAAAACTACGGAAAATCTTGGAAACAAATTACCAACGGAATTGCTTCAGAAGATTTTACAAGAGCATTGAGAGGAGATCCAAAACGTAAAGGTTTATTGTATGCAGGAACAGAAAGAGGTATGTATATTTCTTTTGATGACGGAAAAAATTGGCAATCTTTTCAGCAGAATTTACCAATTGTTCCAATTACAGATTTAACAATTAAAGATGATAATTTAATTGCTGCAACGCAAGGACGTTCACTTTGGATTATTGACGATTTAACACCACTTCATCAATTAAATTCTTCCCTATTAAATGAAGATATGGTTTTATACAAACCGAAAGATGCCTACAATATGAGTGGCGGAAATGGTAGAACTTCCAGAACAGCAGGAACAAATCATCCTGGTGGAGTTGCCATAAATTATTTCATCAAAAAAACTTCTGAAAAGGATACAATTTCGTTATCAATTTTTGATTCAAATGATAAATTGATTAAAAAATACTCAACAAGACCTGATAAGGAAGAAAAAGAGGAAAAATTAAAAGTTGAGGATGGTAACAATATTTTCTACTGGAATATGATGTATCCTGGAGCAGAAAAAGTAAAAGGAATGATTCTTTGGTGGGCTTCTTTAAATGGCCCAATGGCGTTGCCTGGAAATTACAAAGTGGAATTAGCAGTTAATGACACTAAGAAAATTTCTGAATTTACAATTTTGAGAAATCCAACTTCGGAAGCTACCGAAAGCGATATGAAAATGCAATTTGATTTTATAAATGAAATCAACGAAAAAATGACTGAAATTCATGTTGCTTTAAAAAATGTAAAGAAAGTGAGAACTCAAGTTGGTAGTTTAAAGAAGTCTATTAAAGACAAGGAAAAACATAAAGAACTACTAGATTTTGCTGACAAACTGGTAAAAGACATGACGAAAGTTGAAGAAACTTTATATCAAACAAAATCTAAAAGCGGTCAAGATCCGTTGAATTTCCCTATTCGATTAAACAATAAATTAGCCCATTTAAACTCGTTAACAAGAATAGGAAACTATGCTCCTACGCAGCAATCTATCGATTTTAAAAATGAAATTACGAAAGAAATTAATGTAGAATTAGGTAAACTAAATGCACTATTTACAAATGGCGTAAAAGAATTAAATCAGAAAGTAAAAGACAGTAATATTGATTTAATTCAGTTGGATTAACATAACATTTCTGTCATTCCTGCAATGGCAGGAATCTATTAAAAGTTGATTAATTGTAATTGGCAAATTATGGATTCCTACCTACGCAGGAATGACAAATAATCATTTCAACTTCTCATTATTATGATGACGATCGTGATCTCTTTTTGTTTTAATGTCTAACTTTTTTTCAAAAGCATCTTGTAAATTAATACCTGTTTGGTTAGCCAAACATAAAACAACAAACATAACATCTGCCAATTCTTCTCCTAAATCTTTATTTTTATCAGATTCTTTTTCACTCTGTTCTCCATAACGACGTGCAATAATACGTGCTACTTCACCAACCTCTTCCGTTAACTGTGCCATATTTGTAAGCTCGTTAAAATAACGAACTCCGTGATTTTTAATCCAATCGTCTACTTGTTGCTGTGCGTTTTGTATGTTCATCTTTTTATATGAAAAAATTAAAAATCAAAGATACTTTAAAAATTCTTTTCTACTAACTTCAAGCGCCCCCAAACTAGCTAAATGATGGTTATATACTTGGCAATCTATAAATTTATACCCACAATTATTTACTAGATGAATAAATGCCAATTTAGAAACATTGGAGACTTTGCTAAACATACTTTCTCCACAGAAAACTCCGTTTCCTAAATCTACTCCATATAAACCTCCAACTAAAATTTGCTTATACTGAGCGGAGTCGAAGTGCCAAACCTCTATCGATTTTGCAAATCCGTTTTTATGTAAGTTAATGTAGGCTTGCTGCATATCATCTGTAATCCAAGTACCAAATTCGTCTTTTCTATTTATTGTTTTACAATTAAAAATAACTTCTTCAAAAGCTGTGTTTTCTGTAATTATGAAATCATTTTTTTTGATGACTTTACGCATCGATTTAGACACTTTTAAATTTTCAGGAAACAATAACATCCTTTCTGGCGGAGTATACCAAACAATTGGTTCTCCTTCAGAATACCAAGGAAAAATTCCGTTACTATATGCTAACTTTAATCTTTCTATTGATAAATCACCTCCTAACGCCAAAACACCATCTTTTGTAGCGGTTTTGTGTGGTGGGAATTCTAATTTTTCACTGAGCCAAATCATTAATAAATGATTGTTTTTTTTAGGTTGGTAAAGGTTATACTTAAATTAAATTCAAAAATAGAAAAATCTTAACAATGAAATTATTAAAATGTGCGTACTTTTGCTATTCCGAAAAAGGAACAAAAATTAAATGGCTAAAAAGAAACAAAAATCTGCTAAGCAAAAAGCGAAACTGATACACAACTACTATCAACGTACAGGGTTTTACATGTTTCTTTGGGAAAGTTTAAAAAAAGCTTTTTGGCCTATTGTTGCCGCTGTTGTTGGATTAATTTTATTTAATAAGTACGTTTATAATATCAACGATGGTTTGCAAACAATTACTGAGACCTTTTCTAGAATTGGAGTTTTAGTTACTTTTTATATTTCTGAAACTATTCTTGGATTAATTCCTCCAGAAATTTTTATAGCTTGGTCTAAGAAAACTGCAAGCCCAATTTTAAACTTATCTATTTTAGCTACTTTATCTTATTTAGGAGGTTTAACGGCTTATTTTTTAGGAAGAATGTCTTTAAAAATAAAATCGGTTAAAGAATACCTAGAAGTAAAAATGGCCGACAATCTAAAAAATACTAGCAAATGGGGAAGCCTGTTAATTATTGCAGGTGCTTTATTACCACTTCCTTTTGCTATTAGCTGTTTAACAGCTGGTATGATCAAATATCCGTTTAAACGAGTAGTTCTTTTTGGGTTATTTCGTTTTTTACGTTTTGCTTTTTATGCTTCATTAATTTTTAATGTAGTTAATTAAATAATTTATATTTATTAAAATGGGATTGACAAATAACGATATTTTCAAAAAATTAAGAGTAGCTAATAAACTACGTGATACAGATATTATTGAAATTTGTGCCTTGGTAGATTTTAAAGTTACTAAAGGAGAATTAGGTGCAATTTTTAGAAATGAAGAACATCCGAAATACATGGAATGTGGAGATCAGTTTTTACGTAATTTCTTAAATGGTTTAATTATACATCTTCGTGGACCAATGCCAGAAAAAAAGAAGTAAACTTCTTTTTTTTTTTAGATTTTTAGACCGCTTTGCTTTTAGATACTAGACGTTAGAAGGCAAAACAATTTTACCTATAAATAACAAACAAGCCTAGCCCAGATTGTCCCGAAGTTTCGGGAGCATCCTTTTTTCTGTCAGTTCGAGTGAATTTTGAAGAATGAAAAATTTGTATCGAGAACAAAAGAAAAAAGATATAGCGGAAAGCTGGAAATAGCTTCAAAAAAAAATCTTTTAGAAAAAAGACCGCTTCGCTTTTAGATACAAGAACCAAGACAAAATAGAAATAAACAAAAAAGAGAGCGAAAATATTCGCTCTCTTTTTTAGTCTTGTCTCTTGATTCTAAAAATCTTACTTCTATAACTAGAATGGTAAATCGTCTGGCTCGCTAGCTGTTAAATCTGGAGCTGGAGCAAATTGCTCTGCTGGTGGTGTGCTAGATGCTGCTTGAGAAAGGCCTTCAATTCTCCAACCTTGTACAGAGTTAAAATACTTTGCAACTCCTTCTGGATTAATCCACTCACGTCCACGTAAATTAATAGATACTTTTACGTCTTGACCAACTTTATAGCTGTTTAATAAATCACATTTATCTTGTACAAACTCAATCATTATCATTTGTGGATATTGTTCGTCAGTTGTTACAACAACTTCACGTTTTCTAAATCCATTACTTCCAAAAGTTTGAGTTTCGCCTACTAATTTGATTTTTCCTATTACTTCCATTTTCTATCTATTTAATTAATAGCACTTTCCAAGCGCTATCCACATCGTTTTTTGTTAAAAATTCTTGGGCAAAAATATGCTTTTTTTCTTCAGAAATGTTTAAAAACTGTGGTTGTTCTTTTGCAAAGTTATCAACATCTGCTGTGTTTGGTAATTTTTCTACATTACCCAACATTCCTAAATTGTTACCTGTTAATACAGTACTATTTCTTACTGAAGAAGGAATTGCATCTACGCCAATTCCTAAAGTTGATATTGGTTTTGGTATTTCAAAAAACCCATCTCTTGCACGCGTATAATAGCTTCCTCCTGCTCTGGCAACTAAATCTATTTTGTGCTGATCTATACTTCCGTCTTCTGCTAAAATGTCTTCATTTATGTGCATTTTTACAACTTCGCAAACAATTAAATTTCCTGCGCCACCTTCTGTTCCCGTATAAATAATATCGGTTACTTTACATTCTAATTGTACTGGAGATTCCGCGACTCTAAATGGTTTTACAATGTCCGATTTTAACATTGTTAATCCTGCTTTTTCAAACTCATTAACACCTTTTGCATACATTGTGCTGCTTAAAGACATTTGCTGAACAATATCGTAATTCACTACGTTTATTACTACTTCTTTTGTGATTTCCGCATTGTCTAAAGTGTGTTTTGTTGTGTTATTCCTAACACTTCTTGCAGGAGAAAAAATTAACATTGGCGGATTTGCACCAAACACATTAAAGAAACTAAATGGCGATAAATTTGGGTTTCCATTAGCATCAATTGTACTTGCAAATGCAATGGGTCTTGGTGCAATTGCACCTAATAAATAACCGTGTAATTTGCCTGTTGGTATTTCTTTTGGGTCTATTGTAAGCATCAATAAAAATTTTACTGTAAATATACTATCTATTTATAATATAAGTTATGTTTTGAGAATGCTTTATATTTGACCAATGAGCCTTTTTAAAAACACATTATGGTTTAAACGATTTGCCATCTTAATATCGTTTATTATTGTTTCTTTAATTCTTTGGAACACCTACGTTTTCTTTCAGAAATTTAAGGATGAAGAACGCGTTAAAATGGAAATTTTAGCTACCGCACAAAAGGAACTTGCAACTAACACAGACTTAAATGCAAATGTAGATTTACCACTAAAAGTTATTGAAAGTAGTAATAACATTCCTTTAATTCTTGTTGATGAAAATGGTAAAATAGAATCGTTTCAGAATTTAGATGCTATAAAATCTTTAAATCCAGAATACGTTGCATTACAGTTGGCAAAAATGAAGTCAGAAAATGAACCTATTGAAATTAGTTATAAAGGTGAAAACAAAAAACTAATCTACTATAGAAATTCCGATTTACTGAATAAACTTACGTATTATCCGTTAGCGTTAATCTTGATTTTAATCTTGTTTTTATCGGTTATTTATTTGTTTTTTAATTCGAATAAAATTGCGGAACAAAACAAACTTTGGACAGGAATGGCAAAGGAAACCGCGCATCAAATTGGTACGCCGCTTTCTTCTCTTTTGGGTTGGATTGCTATTTTAAAAATGGAAAAGGTAGATGATAAATATATTGATGAAATAGAAAAAGATGTACATAGATTAAACACTATTGCAAATCGTTTTTCTAAAATTGGTTCTTTGCCAGAATTGAAGAAAACAAATATTGTTACAGAAACTGAAACATCTTACAATTATTTAAAATCTAGAAGCTCTAAGCAAATTACCTTTTCTTTTTCTGCATCGCAGGAAGCCATTTTTGCTAACTTAAATTCCGAATTATATAGTTGGGTTATAGAAAATTTGATTAAAAACGCTATTGATGCAATGTTAGGTAAAGGTTCTTTAAGTGTACAAATTGAAGAAACCAACAAACATGTAAAAATATTAGTTTCTGATACGGGAAAAGGAATTCCGAAATCGCAACAAAAACAGATTTTTAAACCTGGTTTTACTACCAAAAAACGTGGTTGGGGTTTAGGTTTATCGCTTTCTAAGCGTATTATTAACGATTACCACAAAGGAAAAATAGTTGTAAAAAAATCGGAAATTGGAAAAGGAACTACTTTTGAGGTACAGTTAGAAAAGGTTTAGTTTTTCTTTTTATCTAAATTATTTCTTTGTGAATAACCAAAAAGAAAACCAGCTATTGTCCATATTGGAATACCAATTAAAATCTTTTTTAAAGTAATCTCTTCTCCACTAATTAGAGGCCATACAAAAGACATAAATATAAACATACTTAAACCCCAAACTAAGCCAACTTTTTGCCATTTTTTCATAACTAAATAAAATTTCCTGCAATTCCTTCTGCCAAAGCAACAAATTCTTCATTTGTTAATTTTTCTTTTTTGCTAAATTGAATATCTGCCATTTCATTTAACGGAATTAAATGTACATGAACATGCGGCACTTCTAATCCAATTACACTCATACCAACCCGTTTACATGGTATTGTTTTTTCAATAGCTTTTGCAACTCTGTATGAGAAATCCATTAAACCTAAATATTCGTCTTTTTGAAGGTCGAATAATTTGTTCTCTTCTCGTTTTGGAACTACTAATGTGTGTCCTTTTGCATTTGGATTAATATCTAAAAAAGCAAAATAAGTATCGTCTTCTGCTATTTTATAAGATGGAATTTCTCCGTTTATTATTTTTGTAAATATGCTCATTTCTTAAGTTCTAAATTTTTAGTTTTAAGTTCTTAGTAAATATAAAAAAGAATTCGGGTTTTGGCAAAGCCAAAACCCGAATTTATAATTTAATCTTCTTAAAAAACTATGCTTTTTGAGTAAACACTACAGTTTATAAAGTAGCTTAGCCCTGATTGAAGCATTTGTTTGAGCTCTTTTTTGGTGGTTGAGCGTAGTCGAAAACCCAAAAAAAGCGAGTGCGGAAAGCAGGAAATAGCTTCTAAAAAAATTATCTAGAAATTTCCATAATCTCGAACTTCATAATTCCGTTTGGAACCTGAATTTCTGCAATATCTCCAACTTCTTTACCTAATAAACCTTTACCAATTGGCGAGTTTACCGATAGTTTTCCGTTTCTAACATCAGTTTCTGAATCGGCAACTAAGGTATAACTGAACTCCATATTGTTTACGGTGTTCTTAATTTTTATAATTGAATGTATTAATATTTTAGACGTATCTAATTGAGATTCATCTATAATACGTGCATTAGAAATTACATTTTTTAATTTTGCAATCTTAAATTCTAAGTGAGATTGTTCTTCTTTTGCTGCATGATATTCTGCATTTTCACTTAAATCTCCTTTATCTCTTGCATCTGCAATTTCTTGCGTTACTCTTGGTCTTTCTACTTGTTCTAACTGAACTAGCTCGTCTTTTAGGTTTTTTAAACCTTCTGGCGAATAATATGATATTTCACTCATCTTTCTAATAATTTAAAAAATCTCACACCAATAGGAATGAGATTAGATTACAAATGTACAAAATATTTGTAAATTGCACTCGTTTACCTAAATACAAAGCCCTTTTTTAAGATGAAAAATTTATTATTATTACTTGTTTTTATTACTTTTTTAGGTTGCAGTAGCGATATTATAAATAATAATTGTTTCTCTAATTTTTCTTTTAATGAAACTATTGATCTTAATAATGCGCAATATATAGATATACAAGTTCCAGGCGGAAGTTCTATTACTAGTGTTGCTGCAAGAAATTTAATAATTATTCGTAGAACTAATACTGCTTATAAAGCTTTTGATTTAAAATGCCCAGAAAATGATTGCACTACACCAATGACTTTTGATGGTTTAAAACTGAAATGTACTTGCTCCAGCAAAGAATATAGCACTTTAGACGGTTCACCAATTAATGGAGAAGGTTGTTTTGCGCTTGAATACAGTATCTTTAATGTTGGTAATAACACTTTACAAATTACTCGTTAATTTTATCTAATTTCTACATTTAGATTGTTATTTTTGTGTACACAACTCAACAATAACACTTTTGAAAAATTATTTCTCTTCCGATTTTAAACTAGGAATTTTAGGTGGCGGTCAACTAGGTAGAATGCTACTTGCCGAAACTCAAAAACTAGACATTTATACAGCTATTTTAGATAGTAATAAAAACGCACCTTGTGCACAAATTTGTAACGAATTTCATCAAGGTGATTTACTTGATTTTGATGCAGTTTATAACTTTGGAAAAACAGTAGATTTATTAACCATAGAAATTGAAAATGTAAATTTAGATGCGTTAGATAAATTGGAAGACGAAGGATTAACCATCTTTCCTAAACCTAAAGATTTACGAATTATTCAAAGTAAAGCTAGGCAGAAGAATTTTTATGTAGATCATCAAATACCTACAGCAGCGTTTTCTCATTATGCATATTTGGAAGAATTAAAACACGCGGTAGAAAACGATATCGTTGAATTCCCTTTTGTCTGGAAAGCTGCTCGTTTTGGTTATGATGGAAACGGCGTAAAAATTGTTAGAAATATTGAAGATTTAGAAAGTTTACCGTTAGTTGAATGTATTACGGAAAAGTTAATTCCCTTTAAAAACGAATTGGCTGTAATTGTTGCAAGAAATGCTGACGGAGAAGTAAAAACATATCCCGTTGTAGAAATGGAGTTTCATCCAGAAGCAAACCAAGTAGAATATGTTATTTGCCCAGCAAGAATAGATTCTCAAGTTGCTGAAAACGCAAGAGAATTGGCTTTAAAAATAGTAAGTGATTTAGATTTTGTTGGTTTATTGGCTGTTGAAATGTTTCAGACAGTAGATGATAGAATTTTAGTAAACGAAGTAGCTCCTAGACCACATAATTCTGGGCATTATTCTATTGAAGCAAGTTATACAAATCAGTTTGAACAACATTTACGTAGCATTTTAAATCTTCCTTTAGGAAACACTAACAGTAAAGTTGCAGGAATTATGGTAAACTTAGTTGGAGATGAAGGTTTTTCTGGTGAAGTTATCTATGAAAATATCGAAGAAATTTTAAAAATTGATGGTGTAACGCCACATATTTACGGTAAAAAAGAAACACGTCCTTTTAGAAAAATGGGACATGTAACTATTGTAAATGAAAATATAGATGACGCTAGAAAAATAGCGCAACAAGTAAAAGAAACAATTAGAGTAATAAGTAAATAATTATGGTAGGAATTATAATGGGAAGCGATTCTGATCTTCCAATAATGCAAGAAGCAATTGATATTTTAGAGAGTTTTAATATTAAAATTGAAGTAGACATTGTTTCTGCTCACAGAACTCCAGAAAAATTGGTTGACTATTCTAAAAACGCACATTTACGTGGCATAAAAGCAATTATTGCAGGCGCTGGAGGTGCAGCGCATTTACCAGGAATGGTAGCTTCTATGAGTCCGTTACCAATAATTGGAGTCCCTGTAAAAAGTAGAAATTCTATTGATGGTTGGGATTCTGTTTTATCAATTTTACAAATGCCTGGCGGTGTTCCTGTAGCAACTGTTGCTTTAGATGGCGCAAAAAATGCAGGTATTTTAGCAGCACAAATTATTGGTGCTTCGGACAAAACTGTTTTAGATAAAATTATAGCCTACAAAGAAGAGTTAAAAGTGAAGGTTGAAAAAGCTTCTGAACGCGTAAGAAAATAAAAATTCATTTTTAACAATTACACGCTTCAACAAATAACCAATTACACATTTTTTAAGATGAATCCACTTTTACAAGATTTTAATACTGCTCCGTTTTCTAAAATTTCTAATACAGACTACAAACCCGCAATTAAAAAAGGGATTGAAATTGCTAGAGCAGAAATTGATGCACTTATAAATAATACAGATGCTCCTACTTTTGAAAACACAACAGTTGCACTAGATTTTACAGGCGAAAAACTGAATAGAATTACGTCTATTTTTTTCAACTTAAATTCTGCTGAAACTAACGAGGAAATTCAGAAAATAGCACAAGAAGTTTCTCCTTGGTTAAGTGAATTTAGTAACGATATTACGTTAAATGAAGATTTATTTAAAAGAGTAAAACACGTTTTTGACGCTAAAGAAAGTTTAGACTTAACTCCAGAGCAACAAATGTTGTTAGACAAACAATATAAAAGTTTTGCGAGAAATGGGGCGAATTTAAGCGATACAGATAAAACCGAATTACGTAAAGTTGATGCTGAATTATCTAAATTATCTTTAAAATTTGGTGAAAATATTTTAGCAGAAACCAATGCTTTTGAAATGCATTTAACAGATGAAAAAGATGTATCTGGCTTACCTGAAAGTGTAAAAGAAGCGGCAAAAGAAGTTGCTAAATCTAAAGAGAAAGATGGTTGGGTTTTTACATTAGACTATCCAAGCTATATACCGTTTATGACGTATGCAGACAATAGAGAACTGCGTAAGAAATTAGCAATAGCTGCTGGTAAAAAAGGGTTTCAACAAAACGAATTCAACAACGAACAGATTGTTTTAGATATTGTAAATCTTCGTCATAAAAGAGCCAATATTTTAGGTTATAAAACACACGCACATTTTGTTTTAGAAGAACGAATGGCAGAAACTCCGGAGAAAGTGATTTCTTTTTCTAATGATTTATTAGCAAAAGCAAAACCTGCTGCGCAACGAGAATTTACCAATTTAGAAAACTACGCTAAGAAGTTAGATGGAATAGACAAGCTTCAAAAATGGGATGGTAGTTATTATTCAGAGAAATTAAAGAAAGAATTATTTTCTTTAGATCAAGAATTACTAAAACCGTATTTTCAATTAGAAAACGTAATTGACGGTGTTTTTGAAATTGCCAATAAATTATTCGATTTACAATTTGAAGAAATTGACTCAATTGATAAATATCACGAAGATGTAAAAACATATTCTGTAACTGACGCCAAAGGAAATTTTGTATCCCATTTTTATGCTGATTTTCACCCAAGAAAAGGGAAAAGAAATGGCGCATGGATGACAAGTTATAAATCGCAACAAATTAAAAACGGAATTAACGAAAGACCACAAGTTTCTATTGTTTGTAATTTCACCAAACCAACCGAAACAAAACCGTCTTTATTAACTTTTAACGAGGTTACAACTTTGTTTCATGAGTTTGGACATGCTTTACACGGAATGTTGGCTAACACAACCTACAATAGTTTATCTGGAACTTCAGTTTCTTGGGATTTTGTTGAATTACCAAGTCAGGTTTTAGAGAATTGGTGTTTTGAAAAAGAGGCTTTAGAATTATTTGCTAAACACTATGAAACTGGTGAAACAATTCCGATGGAATATGTGCAGAAAATAAAAGAATCAGCAAGTTTTCATGAAGGTATGCAAACGCTTCGTCAATTAAGTTTTGGTCTTTTAGACATGCAATGGCACGGTAGCGAGTCGCCACAGACAATAACATCTGTAAAAGAATTTGAAACTTCTGCTTTTGCAGAAACAAAACTATATCCTGATGCTGAAGAAAACTGCATGAGCACTGCTTTTTCTCATATTTTTCAAGGCGGATATTCTGCCGGATATTATTCGTATAAATGGGCCGAAGTTTTAGATGCAGATGCTTTTGAATATTTCTTAGAAGAAGGAATTTTCAACAAAGAAGTTGCCACCAAGTTTAAAGAAAATGTACTTTCTAAAGGAGGAACAGAAAAACCAATGGAATTATACAAACGCTTTCGCGGTAAAGAACCAAAACCAGATGCGTTATTAAGAAGAGCAGGTTTAATTTAACATTAAATAACACTTCAAAACACAATCATTTATAAAAAACCTTTATTTTTAGAGAAAATTTCATCTATGAAAATAAAGGTTTTTGCAATTTTATTTTTTATTAATTACTTAACTTTTTCTCAAAAGACTTTAAAAGGTAAAGTTGTATTTAAAAACACCCCTTTAGAAGGCGCTTCTGTTTATCTAAACAATACTACAGCTGGTACAATTACAAATAATAGCGGAGAGTTTTCATTCAAAACAAAAGAAGGAAAATTCGATTTAATTATTTCTTATTTAGGCTATAAAAAGAAAGTTTTTTCATTAAACACTAGCGAATACAAAAACCCTCTTTTATTTTCATTGGAAGAAGAAGACAACCTCTTAAATGAAGTTGTTATAAGAAAAACAAAATATGATGAAAATTGGAAGTATAATTTAAATAGGTTTAAAAGAGAGTTTATAGGCACAACAAAAATATCCAAAAACTGTACAATTTTAAATCCTAAAGTTTTACATTTTGAATTTGATGGTAAAAACAATATTTTAACTGCTTTTGCAAAAGAACCCTTACAAATAAAAAACAAAAGTTTAGGTTATTTAATTTCCTATGAATTAGTGAGTTTTGAAATCAATAAAAACTACGTTACTTATTTAGGGTACTCTAAATATGAAGAAATTAAAGGTGGAGCGAGAAAATTAAAGCGCTGGAAGAACAATAGAACATTAACTTATAATGGCTCTGTAGCTCATTTTTTAAAATCTGTATTAAACGACACTTTTACTGAAGAAGGTTATATTGTAAATCAATTTAAAAGAGTGAAAAACCCTCAAAGACCAAGCGAACAAGAAGTAAAAAAAGCGAGAGAATTGATTCGCTTATCCGGTTCAACTTACTTTGATCGTAAAAATATTATCAACCCAAAAAATGCAATTGATTCAGCTAGAGTTGTACTAAGTAAAATAAGGCTTCCAAGGTTTAGAGACTATCTATACAAATCTAAATTAACAAAAGATGAAATAATAACCTATAAAAACAACTTTACTCAATTATCTTTTAAAGATAATTTAAGTATTGTTTATAATAATGAAAAAGAAGAAAGTGGCTATCAACTAAGACTGCCTCATAATAAAAGGAGAAAAGGACTACCTCAAACTTCCTCTATGATAGCTTTAAAAGCAAATAGTTTAGTTGACAAAAACGGACTCTTATTTAACCCTTTAGATATTTATTACGAAGGTTATTGGTCTTATGAGAAATTCGCAAATACATTACCATTGGACTACAGACCTGAAGATTAGTATTCAGTAAGTCTCAATTTTAAGTTAGTTGAATACTACTAACTAAACTGTCTACTGTTTACTATTCTTACTTTCTATCCATTTACTCATATATTTTGTGGCTTGCATCGTTTTGTGCTGCAATAAACTACCTAAAAAATTCTGAGTTCTATGTGATTCTAAATTATCTTGAAGTTCTTTAATTATTTTGATAAAAGGCGCACCAATTTTTTTCTTATCATAAATCTGATTAATGATTTTTATACCTTTTTGCTGAGATCCTTTCCAAAGAATTTCATCTGAATATAACTGAGTTGCTTTTTCTGAAAATTGAGTAAAGTTATTTTCTATAAAACCATTCCATGGTAAATTATTTTGCATTCCTTCTGCTCCTATTGAAGTTGTAATTGAAGGAGTTCCGCAAATCATTGCTTCGGTCAATTTTCCTTTTATTCCAGCTCCAAATCTGATTGGTGCTAAAACAACTTTTGCATTTCTTACAACTTCCTCAGCATCTTCAGCAAAACCTTTTACTAAAAAACCTTCTTTTTTATTATGTAGCTGATTTATCTGTTGTGTTGCATAAGCTCCGTAAATGTGAATTTCTGCTTCTGGAAGCATTTCTCTTATTTGATTCCAAATTTCATTTTTCAACGTTAAAACTGCATCAACATTTGGTTTGTGAAAGAAATTTCCGATAAAAACAAAATGTTCTCGTTCTTCATAAGAATTCCAAACTTGAATGTCTTTTTCATCAATCTTATTCAGTAAAAAAGGCAAATGATACAATAAATTTTCATCAATCTTAAAAACAGTTTTTAACAAATCATATTCGAAAGTTGAAATAATTAACGATAAATCGCAACGTAAAATAGCTGCAATTTCTCTTTTTGCATCATCAGATTTCAATAAAGCTTCGTTGGTAAACTCCTCACCTTTTTTTAATTGTTGATGACGGGTTTTTCTTAGAAAGTGTAAATCTTCTGTATCTAAAATTCGTAATGCATTTGGGCAGTTTTCTGCAACACGCCAACCAAATTGTTCTTCCATCATAAAACGATCAAACAACACAATAGTTGGATTCAATTCTTGTATAAAAGCATCAAAAGAAGCATTATTTAATTCAATTGAAACCTCATCAATATTTAAAGAACTTAAATCAATTGAGTTTTCCGTTTTTTGAGCTGGAGAAGCAAAGGTAATATTCCAACCTTGTGCTGTAAAAAGTTCAATTAACTGCAACATTCTACTTCCTGCAGCAGATGTTGTTTCTAACCAAACATAACCAATTATTAAAACGTTATTCTTCAATTATTTTGCTTTTAATTGTTGTTGATAATCAGCCTGAACTTTCTTTCCCCAAACAACAACAGCTTCAATTTGCGTTGGTGTTAAATTTGCTTCAGCATGCGTCCAAGTATAAGAGTCTAAAGGCATTTTTTTCTTTTCTACTTCCTCCCAAACCTCTTTCATTTTATGCTCTTTTCGTTTTAAAGAATAGGAATTCCACTCAGAAAAATTTAAATGTTTTTTACCATCTTTAACATGGTTTGCTAACCAATAATTTACCGGAGTAATTTTATTATACCAAGGATAACTAGTTGTATTTGAATGACAATCAAAACAACTTTCTTTTAAAATTTTCTGTACATTTTCTGGTGGATTCGTTTCAGCAATAAAAACTGAAACAGCATTTACATCTCCTTCATTTTTTTCTGGCCCAAAAAATTGCGAAATCAATAAAATAATAAGTAGTACTAGTGCTATTTTTTTAATAATTTTCATAAGCTTGGTTTTAAAATGTTAGAATAAGTAAAACTACTAAATTCCCTCTTTAATTTGTGAAAATATCCGTATTTTTGTTAACTGTAATTAAGAAAACAGCCGAAAGGCTAGATTATACGAAAACAAACACACATGAAATACGATATTATTGTAATTGGTTCTGGTCCTGGAGGATACATCGCAGCAATTAGAGCTTCTCAATTAGGAAAAAAAGTAGCCATTATAGAAAAATACGCAACTCTTGGAGGAACATGTACAAACGTTGGTTGTATTCCATCAAAAGCATTATTAGATTCTTCACATCATTATTATGATGCTGTACATCATTTTGAAGAACATGGAATTTCTGTAGAAAATCCTTCTTTTGACTTCGGAAAAATGATTGATCGTAAAGCTAAAGTTGTAGAAACTACAACTGGCGGAATTAAATATTTAATGGATAAAAACAATGTGGATGTTTTTGAAGGATTAGGTTCTTTTGAAGATGCAACACATGTTAAAATAACTAAAAACGATGGTACTTCTGAAATAATTGAAGGAACAAATACCATTATTGCAACAGGTTCTAAACCATCTACTTTACCTTTTATTACTTTAGACAAAGAACGTATTATTACGTCTACTGAAGCTTTAGTATTAAAAGAAGTTCCTAAACATTTATTAGTAATTGGTGGTGGGGTTATTGGATTAGAATTAGGTTCAGTTTACAAGCGTTTAGGCGCAGAAGTTACCGTTATTGAGTACGCTCCAAAAATAACTCCAACTATGGATGCTGATATTTCTAAAGAACTTAACAAAGTACTGAAGAAACAAGGAATGAAAATTAACGCAAATCACGGTGTTACTTCTGTTGAAAGAAATGGTGATGAAGTTATTGTAAAAGCTACCAATAAGAAAGGTGAAGAAGTTACTTTTACTGGAGATTACTGTTTAGTTGCTGTTGGTCGTAAACCATTTACAACTGGACTAGGTTTAGAAAAAGTTGGTATTAAAGTTTCTGACAGAGGAATGATTGAAGTTAACGATCATTTACAAACAAATGTTGGTAATATTTTTGCAATTGGAGATGTTGTTCGTGGAGCAATGTTAGCACACAAAGCTGAAGAAGAAGGTGTTGTTGTTGCTGAATTTTTAGCAGGAGAAAAACCACATATCGATTATAATTTAATTCCAGGAATTATTTACACATGGCCAGAAGTTGCTGCTGTAGGTAAAACTGAAGACGAATTAAAAGATGCTGGTGTTGCTTATAAAGCTGGAAAATTCTCAATGCGTGCTTTAGGTAGATCTAGAGCAAGTGGAGATATTGACGGATTTGTAAAAGTATTAGCTGATAAAAATACAGATGAAATTCTAGGAGTTCATATGGTTGGCGCACGTGTTGCCGATTTAATTATGGAAATGGCAGTTGCTATGGAGTTTAGAGCTTCTGCAGAAGACATTGCAAGAATTTGTCATGGTCACCCAACATATTCTGAAGCAGTAAAAGAAGCTTCTAAAGCCGCTTGGGATGGAAAACCTTTGAATTCTTAAATTATAGATTCCCGATTTCTCGGGAATGACATTTATAAAAAAAATCCGAAGTAAAATTTACTTCGGATTTTTTTGTTTTTTTTGAATAAAAATTACGTTATATTTTTTAAATCTTGTCTACCAATAATTGCCATAATTTCTACCGTATTGCCATTTATTTTGTAATAAATACTTTCAGAACCACATACACAACGTCTATATCCAATTTTTATATAATCTACAGATTCAAAAGAAAAAGGGTTTTCTGTTATAATATCAAAATACTCAAAAAAAGAATCGAAATATTTATCTGCTTGAATCATTCCAAATTTTTCAACTCCGTATTTATGAATCTTAAGTAAGTCTTCTTTCGCTATATTACTTAGCTTATAGCTTGTCATTAAATTAACGACTTAGATTCCGCTAATATCTGTTCTTTATTTAAATTTGTAAATCCGCTTTTCTCGGCTTTTTCTAACTTAGCACTAATCCAATCAATTTGTCTTTGTTGTTTTCTTGCTTGTCTAATTAAATCGTTTACAAGCTCACTTTTAGTAGTATACTCTTTTTGGTCAACCTGACTTTTTAACCACTCATCATTTGGTTGCGTAAATGAAATACTTTGTCTTGCCATAATATTTATTTTGGTGCTAATTTACACCAAAAATGATTAGTTTACAAATTTTAATTTCTCAGCTTTATAAATACCGAATAACTATTTCACTATTTCAAGCGATGTAAATTTAAATGAAGTTCCATCAAACAAACCTTTATCCGATAGTTTTAAAGCAGGAATTACCAACAATGCCATAAAAGATAAACTCATATAAGGTGCACGTAATTTACTTCCCATTTGCTTAGCCATTTTATCTAACTCAGCATAAGCTCTTCCAATTTCTTCCGCAGGTTTATCAGACATAATTCCTGCAACAGGTAAAGAAACTATTTTTTCTTCGGAATTGTTTACCGCACAAACTCCACCGCTATTTTCTATAATTAAATTTACTGCTTTACAAATGGCTTCGTCGGAAACTCCAACCGCAATAATATTATGAGAATCGTGCCCAACAGAACTTGCAATTGCACCTTCTTTTAATCCGAAGTTTTTAATAAACGCAATAGCCGGTTCGTCATTTTTATAACGATTTACAACGGTCATTTTTAAAACATCGGTATCTATACTTGAAACTAAATTTCCATCTACAATTAAAGAATCTTCTTCAAGTTGATTGGTAACCAACTCACCATCTAAAGCTTCAATAACTCTTATTTTTTCTGATGAAGACTCAAACCTAAAGTCTGAAATGTTCTTTTTATCAGTATCAAAATTATTCAGCACTTCAAAATCTACATGCTTTACAAAAGATTCTCCGTTTTTTGCGACTAATTCTCCATTTATATAGGTTTCTAAAACGTTGAATTTCTCTAAACTATCAACAACAATAAAATCTGCATCGTTACCTTTTTGCAACAATCCAACGTCTAAATTGTAATGTTTTACAGGATTTACACAAGCAGCCTGTAATACTTTAAAAACATCAATTCCTTTAGCAACTGCTCTTTCACAAAGCTGATTTATATGACCCAACAACAAATCATCTGGATGTTTATCGTCTGAACAAAACATCATGTTTTCAAAATGTTCTGGTAATAAATCTATTAAAGCTTCAAAGTTTTTTGCCGCAGAACCTTCTCTGATAATTACTTTCATTCCTTTCTGTAACTTTTCTAATGCTTCATCATAAGAAAAACACTCGTGATCTGTAGAAATTCCTGCAGCAATATATTTGGTAACATCATCTCCTCTTAAACCTGGCGCATGACCATCAATTGGTTTATTGTTGTTTTTTGCATGTTGAATTTTCTTTAAAACTTCAGCGTCGTCAAATAAAACACCTGGATAATTCATCATTTCTGCAAGATATTTAATGTCTGGATTTTCCATCATTAATTTAATATCTTCTGCATTAATAATTGCGCCAGCACTTTCAAAAGAAGTTGCAGGAACACAACTTGGAGCTCCAAAATTGAATTTTAACGGAACTTTTTTTCCATTTTCAATCATAAATTCAACACCTTTTACACCTAAAACATTGGCAATTTCATGCGGATCAGAAACCGTTGCAACTGTTCCATGTTTTACTGCAATTTTAGCAAATTCCGAAGGCACCAACATTGAACTTTCAATATGAATATGCGCATCTACAAAACCCGGTAAAATGTAATTTTCTTTACTATGATTGGCTTCTCTAATTGCTGAAATCTTTCCGTTTTCAACTTCAACCTCACCTTTAAAAATTCTTTTGTTCTGTATGTCAACTATGTTTCCTTGTACTATCATTGCGTTCTGTTTCTAAAACAAATTTACAAAGAAAAACACCTCTACTACAATTTATTCAAAAGGATATATTTTCACATCCTTACCCAACCAACTTTGTAATTTATCATATATTTTTTGTTGATTTTCTTTTGAGAAATCCTTAATTCTTGTTCCATGATGCCCACCTTTTAAAACCATTTTTAAAGCATCTACTTCTGGTTTTGGGTTTGGTGCACAAGCACCCCAAGGATCATTTTCTCCATAAATAAATAAAATATTATTCCCTTTATTTTCAATATAACTTCTTACTTCTTTTATGTAATTTGGATTATACGTTAAGGCAACATCTTGTGGTCCAAAACTTATTAAAGAGGTAGTTTTTACAAATTTCAATAAATCTATAACGGGTGTAAAATCATAACCATAATACCCTAATTCTGTCATATGCTGATAAAAAGATGGCAAATAATTGTAAACTCCAGCATCACTAAATAGATAGAATCCTGCAACCTTTTTTAAGTATTGAAACAAATCTTGTGGACTTGCACTTTCATCTGGAATATCTTCACACTTGCTTCCCCATTGCCAAAAAGAAAAAGGAAATTCTAGCACTGCATGCTCTAAAGCTTCATCAATTGGTATTTTAGTGAAAGATACATTCTTTTTTTCAGCAAAACTTTTAAGTTCTGCCATAATACTTTTTCTGTTTTTTAAAATAGCTCTTTGAAAATTTTTAATCTTACCCCTACACTCTTTGTTACCAAACGAATTAATTAAATCTGTTGTTCTTTTATCTTGTTGTGTATTAATTAATGGAGCAACATACGGCACAGCAACATCAATATCATTAGGATATTTAGATTTGTAAATCATTACCGTTTCTCCTCCTTTACTTATTCCCGTAGACAACCATTTCGTTTTATAAATTGCTTTCAATTTGGTTACAATAGCATGATAATCTGCAACTGCTGCATCATTTTTTAAATATTTCCATTGAATAGAATCTGGTCTAGATTTTCCATAAAAACGATATTCAACTTGTACTTGATTTGCTTTTAACAAGGTGCTTAACTCATACGTTTGTGGTCTTGCATTATATCCTTCAGTTACTAAAACAGTTGGCTTGTTATAATCTGAGTGAGAAACATATATATGATGTTCAAATGTTCCTGATTTTAAATTATTATGATCTAAAGGTTGTTGTAAGGTCAATTCAAATGCACCTGTAAAATGATCTGTTATTTTCACAGAATCTATTTTTGCCTTTGGAAATAAGATAGCTAACTGTTCTTTAAAAGTTAAACCATCTTGTTGCTTTTTTTTTGTTGAACAGGAAACAATTGCAACAGAAATAAATAGTAGAATGAATATTGTTTTTAGTGCCTTCATTTTTATCGATTTAATTTTCTAAATTTAAAGGAAGTAAATTAATCTAATTGATAGTATTTTAACCAAGTATTGGTAAATATTATGCTAAAACAAGCTATTATGTTATTATACCTTGAATTTTTCTTATTTTTAATTTATGGATAAAATTAAACAAATAAGTAATAAATTTATTGAGGAGAATACCTATTTTCTAGAATTAATTACTGAATTAAAACAATCTTTTTCTTCTAATGAAGTTATAGTGCCAATGCGTCATCATCACGATTTTCCTAACCCAGAAGTGAATGCAGATTCTACTTTACTTTTAATGCCAGCCTGGAACCCAAGTAAAAATGCAGGTGTAAAAATTGTGACTGTGAGTCCGGAAAATGGGCAGTTTGATTTACCTTCTATCCAAGGTACTTATATTTATTTTGATGCAGTTAAGGGATCTATTAAAGCAATTTTAGAAGCCAAAAGTTTAACGGTTATAAGAACCGCTGCAGCTTCTGCTTTAGCATCAAGTTATTTATCTAGGGAAGACTCGTCAACTTTATTAATGATTGGAACGGGTGCGCTGTCTATTAATTTAATTAAAGCGCATGCAGCTGTTCGCCCGATTAAGAATGTATTTATTTGGGGAAGAAATTTTAACAAAGCAGTCGCAATTTCTGAAGCATTAAAGAATGAAAACTTTACGATAACTCCTATAAGAACGATTGAAGAAAAAATAGCTGAAGTAGCTATTGTTTCTTGTGCAACTTTATCCAAAACACCCCTTATTTTAGGAAAATATTTACAAAAAGGACAGCATATAGATTTGGTTGGTGCTTATAAAAAAGACATGAGAGAAGCAGATGATGAAACTATTTCTAAAGCTTCGATTTATCTTGATACTTTTCAAGGTGGATTAAAAGAAAGTGGAGATATTGTTATTCCATTACAAAACGAAACTCTAAAAAAAGAAGACATAAAAGCAGATTTATTTCAACTATGTTCTAATCAAAAATCGGGTAGAAATAACCAAAAAGAAATAACGGTATTTAAATCTGTGGGGCATGCCTTAGAAGATTTAGCAGCGGTCAATTACTATTATAATAAATTTATAAATGAGTACAACCTATAAAAATATACTTTCAAAAACCAATTTTACACCAAATAAAGATTGGTTAAAAATTAAAACGATCGATATGCACACAGGAGGAGAACCGCTGCGTGTTATTGTTGATGGTTTTCCTGAATTAAAAGGAAGTTCAGTTTTAGAATATAGACGTTATTGTAAAGAAAATTTCGATCATTTAAGAACTGCATTAATGTTTGAACCTCGCGGACATGCAGATATGTATGGTTGTATTTTATTGCCACCAAATGATAATGATGGAGACTTCGGAATTATCTTTTTACACAATGAAGGCTACTCTACAATGTGTGGGCATGCAATTATTGCTATAACTACTTTAGCTATTAAAATGAACTGGATAACTGTAACTGAAGGAGAAAATATTCTTAAAATTGATGCACCATGCGGAAGAATTACTTCTTTTGCAAATGTAGAAAACGGAGAAGTAAAAGGAGTCCGATTTCATTGTGTGCCTAGTTTTGTTGTCGGGTTAGATAGAACTTTAGAAATTGAAGGTTTAGGTAAAATTACTTATGATTTAGCTTATGGAGGTGCTTTTTATGCGTATGTAGATATGGCAAAAAATAATTTTAATTTCGATTTAAGTACAAACTCTTATAGGGCATTAATTACAAACGGAATGAAAATTAAAAATGCCGTACTAAAAGCAGATAAAGAAATTTTACATCCTTTTGAAGATGATTTAAGTTTTTTATACGGAACTATTTTTATAGACAACAACAAACAGCCCACTGGAAATGATAGCAAAAACGTTTGCATTTTTGCTGAGGGAGAAGTAGATCGTTGCCCAACAGGTTCTGGAGTATCAGGCAGAATGGCAATACATAAAGCTAGAAATGAAATAGATTATGGAGAAACCATAACTATTGAAAGTATCACCAATTCTGTTTTTAAAGGTTCTATAATTTCAGAAGAAGATTATGGTCCGTTTACCGCTGTAATTCCACAAGTTGAAGGAACTGCACATATTACAGGAATGCACACTTTTGTAGTTGATCCAAACGACCCAATGAAAAACGGTTTTATACTGAGATAATAAATACAACAAAGACCCAACAATAGTATTTTATATGTTGAAAACAGATTACAATCAAGTTAAAATCACAACCCAAAAAGCAGAAGAAATTCTTTCTGAAGTATTTCAAATAAAAGGGAAAGCGGCTATTTTACCAGGAGAAATCGATTTTAATTTTAGAATTAAAGTTGATAATTCTGAAGGTTATATTCTAAAAATATCGCGTCCAAATGAAGATGAAAACTATTTAGATTTTCAACAAAAACTATTACAATATGTTGCAGAAAATGGAGAAGATTTAATTGCTCCAAAAGTAGTAAATGATAAAGAAGGAAAAGTAATTGCAACTATTAAAGACGATTTTGGAAACACCCGAAAAGTACGTTTATTAACATGGGTTTCTGGCAGAGTCTGGAGCTCTGTAAATCCGCAGTTAAACAGTTTACGTTCTAGTTTAGGTAAACAATGTGGTTTATTAACTGCTTCTTTAAAAGGTTTTAACCACAAAAAAGCATCAAGAGCATTTGTTTGGGATGTTGCACAATCTCTTTGGACAAAAGAGCATATTCATTTATTTTCTGATAAAAAAAAAGAAATTATCACCTATTTCCAAAATGAATTTGAAGCAAAAAAAACATCCTATGATGCTTTAAGAAAATCGGTTGTACATAATGATGCTAATGACAATAATGTTATTGTATCTAAAGAACTTATAAACCCAACCGTAAAAGCTGCTATAGATTATGGAGACGCTATTTACACACAAATAATTAACGATTTAGCAATTGCTTGTGCGTATGCAATTATGAATCATAATGATGTTTTAGAGGCTTGTTTGCCAATCATAAAAGGGTATCATAGTACTTTTCCGTTACAAGAAAATGAGTTAGCTCATTTGTACAATGCCATTGCAATGCGCTTGGTTATTTCTGTTACAAAATCTGCCATCAATAAAATTGAAGAACCAAATAACGAGTATTTATTAATTAGTGAGCAGCGTGCTTGGGACGTTTTAAAAAAATGGAGAGCCATTCATCCACAATTTGCTGAATATAGCTTTAGAGCTGTGTGCGGATTTATTGCGCATCCTAATGAAGAAAAGTTCAAAAAATGGACTGTTAATAATACTTTTCTATTATCCGACTTGTTTCCAACCATACAAAGAAACGAAGCCTATCATTTAGATTTAAGTGTTTCTAGTAAATGGATTGGTCATCAAAATGATTTTAATAATCTAGATTTATTTCAGTTTAAAATAGATCAATTACAGAAAAAAAATCCAACTAAAATTTTTGCCGGCGGTTATTTAGAACCAAGAGCTTTATACACTTCTAAGGCGTATGATACCGTTGGAAACTCTGGACGAGAAAGCAGAACTATTCATTTAGGAGTCGATTTTTGGCTGCCAGCTTATACACCAGTTCATGCGCTTTTTGATGGCGAAGTTGTAATTGCTTTTAACGATGCTGGAGAAAAAGAATATGGTGGATTGGTAGTATTAAAACATATCTTAGAAGATTTTGAATTCTACACTTTATACGGCCATAATACTGCAGAAAGTGCAACAAAAAATAAAATTGGAGATCTAATTTTAAAGGGTGATAAAATTGCTGAATTGGCAAATTATCCTGAAAACGGTAATTGGGCGCCACATCTACATTTTCAAATTATGCTTTCCTTATTTGATTATAAAATTGACTTTCCTGGTGTTGCTTATTTAAAACAAATTGATGTTTGGAAAAGTGTTTGCCCAGACCCTAACTTATTGTTTAAATCGGATGCATTGATAGGAAAAACAACACTTTCTAATGAGTCTATTATCAACTACAGAAAACAGCATTTAGGAAAAAGTTTAAGTCTGCAATACAAAACTCCTATTAAAATGGTTCGTGGAGCGGGTCAATATTTAATGGATCAATTCGGAAAAAAATATTTAGATACTGTAAATAATGTAGCACATGTGGGTCATGAACATTATAAGGTTGTAAAAGCGGGTCAAAAACAAATGGCTTTGATAAATACCAATTCTAGGTATTTACATGAAAATATGAATGAATTAGCAAAAGAGCTGATTGAAACTTTGCCCAAAGAATTAAATGTTTTACACTTCGTAAATTCTGGAAGCGAGGCAAATGAACTAGCCATAAGAATGGTAAAAGCAGTTACGGGAGAAAAAGATATGATTGCCAGTGAAGTTGGCTATCACGGAAACTCGAATATGTGTGTAGATATTTCCTCTTACAAATTTGATGGAAAAGGTGGAAACGGAGCACCAGAACACACACACATATTTCCATTACCAGATGCGTTTAGAGGAAAATATAGAGGAGAAAATGTTGCTTGTAAATATGTAGCAGAAGTTCAAAAATGTATAGATAACATTCAGAAAAAAGGAAGAAATGTTGGTGGATTTATTGTTGAACCTATTATTTCTTGTGGCGGACAAATAGAACTACCCGAAGGTTTTTTAGCCAAGTCTTACGAATTAGTTAGACAAGCTGGCGGCATTTGTATTTCAGATGAAGTGCAAACAGGTGTAGGTAGAATGGGCAAAACTTTTTGGGGTTTTCAATTGCATAATGTTGTGCCAGATATTGTAACTATTGGAAAACCTTTAGGAAACGGACACCCAATTGCGGCTGTTGCTTGCACTCAAAAAGTGGCAGAAGCTTTTGCAAACGGAATGGAATATTTTAACACTTTTGGTGGAAATCCTGTTTCTTGTGCCATTGCCACCGAAGTTATAAAAACTGTAAAAACAGAGAAACTACAAGAAAATGCGTTAGAAGTTGGCGAGTTTTTAAAAGCTGAATTACATAAACTTTCTAAAGAATTTCCAATAATTGGTAATGTACGCGGACAAGGATTGTTTCTAGGGATTGAATTGGTAGATGTCAACTTAAATCCGTTAGCAGCGCAAACAGATTATTTAGCAAACCGAATGAAAGATCATGGTATTTTAATGAGTACAGATGGTTTGGATTATAATGTTTTAAAAATTAAACCTCCAATTGTTTTTACCATAGAAAATGCAAATGAATTATTACTTTACTTAAAGAAAATTTTAAAAGAAGATTTTATGACCGTGAATTAAATTACCTCGGATAGATAACGTTATCTAAAGCAACATCAAATTCATGCAAACCTTCAATTTTTGAGATTGGTTTGAAGAAATTTAAACCAATAATCATTGCATCTTTTCTGCAATTCGATAAAAACCGATCGTAATATCCTTTTCCATAACCAACTCTGTAGTTATTTTCATCGGAAATTAACATCGGAACAAATATTAAATCCAACTCCGTTTCTAAAATCTCTTCTGCATTAATTGGTTCTGGAACTCCGAATTTATTAAGGGTTATTTTAGTATCTTCATCAAAATAAAAATGAGATAAAGTAGTAGATTCAAAATTACATCTACTTACTACAATTCTTTTGTTTTTACTTCTAAAATAACCTATTAGAGGTTTTGTGTCAATCTCTTTAAACTTTCTCATGGAAAGAAATAAATGCACATTTTTAACATTAGAAATGTCTAAATCATAGATTTGTTGATACATGTTTTCTTGAAATTGAGTAATTTCAACCTCAGACAAATTGTTTCGTTTCTCTTTATATAATTTTCTAAGTTCGCTTTTTTTCATGCTATCAAAGATATTAAGAAAACTTTTAATATTATTAAACACCAAACGGATTCTCAATACTAAACATAGGCTTAGTAAACCATTTTGGGCCATCTTTTGTCATATAAATATGATCTTCTAAACGGATACCAAATTTATCTGGAACACAAATCATGGGTTCATTACTAAAGGTCATTCCTTCGGTTAAAATGGTTTTATCATTTCTAACAATATATGGCCATTCATGAATTCCTAAACCAATTCCATGTCCTGTTCTATGTGGTAATCCTGGTAATTTATAATCTGGTCCTAAACCATGAGATTCTAAAACAACTCTTGAAGCATTATCTACATCTGCACAAGTATTTCCTAATTGTGCTGCATCAAATGCTGCTTGTTGTGTTTCTTTTTCAATATTCCAAATACGAGTTTGCTCTTCATTTGGTTTTCCAAAAACATAAGTTCTTGTTATATCAGAAATATAATCCTGTAACATACAACCGGTATCTATTAAAACCATGTCGTTTTCTTCTAGATTTTTTGGTGTTTTTACGCCATGCGGAAAAGAAGAATCTACACCAAATAATACAATACAAAAATATGATCCTGAAGCTGCTCCATGTTTTATATGCGCATCGTTAATAAAATCGGTTACTTCTTTTGCTGAAATTCCTACACGTAAAATTCTTGCTACTGCTTTATGGACTTCTAATGTGATGTTCATTGCATGTTGCATAATAGCAATTTCTGCTTCCGATTTAATCATTCTACAACCTGCAGTAATGGCTTTTGCGCTTACTAATGTATATGAATCCTGACAGTTTCTTATACCATCAAACACAAAAAAAGGTGTTGCTTCATCCATAGAAATAGCTCCAGATGCCACGTCATTTTCTTTTAAAAGTGTTGCGAATAATTGGTATGGAGATTCATGTTCTTCCCAACCATGAACAGTTCCTTCTATTAGCATAAAATCGAAAATAGTTCCTATTTCAAATTCTGGAGTAATATAAATTAGTTTCCCATTAGGAAACAATAACGCACCAACCATACGTTCACTTGCATTCCATTTCATCCCTGTAAAATAGAATAAATTGGTACCAGAATGAAGATACAAAGCAGGAACGTTTTGCTCTTGCATTAACTTACAAGCTTTGTCTATTCTTTGTTGAAACTCTTCTTTTTGAATTGGTTTTACTAAATGTGCAGTTGGCTTAATTGCTGCTAATTCTGCTTTTATGGTGGATCCTCCTATTCCTATCATACTATTTTTTATTATTCATTAAAGCCTCAATGTCTTCTATTTCTATTGGCATTGCTTCTGTTAAATTGCTATTTCCGTTTTCTGTAATTACATAGTCGTTTTCTAACCTGCAACCAATTTCTTCTTCTGGAATATAAATTCCGGGTTCGCAAGTAAGTACCATTCCTATTTCTAATGGACGAGAATACAATCCAACATCATGCACATCTAATCCAATATGATGTGCTGTACCATGCATAAAATATTTTTTATACAATGGTTTTTCAGGATCTTGGTTAGCAACGGCATCTGCATCTAACAAACCAAGTTTTATCAATTCTGTTTCAACTAAATTTGCCATTTCTAACTCGTAATCTGCTGGAAGTACTCCAGGTTTCAACAGCTTACTTCCTTCTTTTAAACAATGTAAAACAGCGCTATATACTTCTTTTTGCCTTTTGCTAAATTTTCCATTTACAGGAAAACAACGTGTAGTATCGCTATTATAATTGGCATAACAAACACCAAAATCCATGAGTATCATTTCGCCATCTTTACAAACAGCATCATTGGTATTATAATGCAATGCACAAGCGTTTTTACCAGAAGCTACAATAGGTTTAAAAGCATGTCTTGTTGCTCCAGATTTTATTAAATTATAAGCTAATTCTGCTTCTAACTCATATTCATTTATATTTGGTTTACAGGTTTTTAAAACACGTTTAAAACTAACAACACTAATATCTGCAGCTTTTTGCATTTGCGCAATTTCTACTTCCGATTTTATTGGACGCAAATCTCTAGTTATTTTTGCTGCTCGATGATAATTATGTAAAGGATATTTTTTTTTACACCATTGTATCATTCTATCTTGTTGTGTTTCTTGGTCTTTAGTTGCACGTTTTAAATATTCATTATGTCCAAGATAAAATCCGTCTGCTTCAAATGCCATGTATTGCAAAAGCATTTCAAAATCATGAATCCATTCTACTCTAGAAATTCCAGAAACCTGAGTTGCTTGCTCTTTGGTTAGTTTTTCTCCATCCCAAATTTTTATTTGTTCACTAGTTTCTTTGACAAATAGAATAGACTTATTCTCCTTTTTATGTGCATCAGGATATAAAACAAGAATGGTTTCTTCTTGGTCTATTCCTGAGAGGTAAAACAAATCATTGTTTTGTGTAAAACCCATAACATCATCTGCATTATTATGTTTGACATCATTGGATGTTAAAATAGCAATGGTATTTGGTTCCATTTTAGAACTGAAATTATTTCTATTTTTTTGGAATAAGGTATTCGGAATTGGTTGATATCTCATATTAAAATCTTCTATCTGGATGAAATGCATGTAAATTTAGCGAAGTTTTTTTATCTGAGATAATTTCGGAAACTAACTTCCCAGTTGCAGGTCCTAAACTCCAACCCATCATTGCATGTCCTGTTGCAATTGTTAAATTATTACACTTGGAAGATTTTCCAATATATGGTAAACCATCAGGTGAACAAGGACGCAAACCACAGTCTGCTAAAGCCTTCTCTACTTCCAAAATATCTAAATTATTATAAAAACTTTTTGCTGCATTAGCAATAGCCTCTACTCTAGTTAGATTGATTTTATGATTAATTTCGGCAATTTCCATAGTACCAGCAAAACGTGTAAAACCTTGCATTGGTGTAACAGCTACTTTGGCTTCGCATAAAATTGCAGGAATAGAAATTCCTGTTTCTCTGTTTATATTAATTCTGTATCCTTTTCCTGCTTGAATTGGAATTTGTAATCCTAGTTTCTTAGTAAGTAAAGGGCTCCAACTTCCTGCAGCTAAAACAACTTCATCTGCTTCTAGTTCTTGATTATTTGTTATGATTTTGGAAATGCTTCCGTTTAAAATCTCCAAATCTTTAACCTCTTCATTAGCATAAAAAATAACACCTCTTACTTTTAAATAATTTAACATTTCAGACATAAAATCTGATGGAGTCATGTGAGCATCACTATCATAATAAATTGCTCCTTTAATATTTAGGTTTGCATTAGGCTCTAAAATAGCTACTTCTTTTTTGGTTAAGTTTTTTACTCCTAAACCTTCTGTAATTCCTCGCTTACCAATTTCCCATTCTTCTTCTCCAACTTTATCAGATTTGTAACACATGAGTAAGCCTTTGCGTTCATAATGAAAATTAAAATCTTTGGATGCTTTTATATCTTCGTATAAATCACGACTTAAAATATTTATATCTTTAATTACAGGAATTGCTTTTTCTACTTTAGAAGCTGTAGCAGACTTTTTAAAAGCCCAAGTCCATTTTAAAAAATCGGAATTTAAACGAGGCTTTATATAAAAAGGACTTGACGAATTAAACATCCATTTAATTCCTTTATTTATCATTCCTGGAGCTGCCAACGGAATAAAATGACTTGGTGTTATATAACCAGCATTTACATAAGATGCACCACTTGAAAAATTAGATTTATCTATAACTGTTACTTGATGTCCTTCTTTTTGCAGATAATATGCAGAACATAAACCTATAATTCCGCCTCCAATAACTATACAATGTTTCATTGAATTAATGATTAAATGAATTAATTGTTACCAGCACTTTTTCTAGCTTTTGATACTATTTTAAGAATTTGTAATGCTTCATCCATTAAAGGTTCTATTTTTTCATTTGAAACAAAACCAGCATCTTTTAACATTTCTAACCAAAACAATGTTTCATCAGCTTCTTCAACTACTATTGACATTTTTGAAAAAAACTCTCTTTGAGAACGAGCTATACATGCGGCTCTGTAATTTGCAGCAACAGATGTCACTGAACGGATTAATTGTCGCCCAATAACTCTTGTAGAATCTGTTTTTTTAATATTATCATATAACAGAATAACATCTAAAGCTAGCTGTTTTGTCCTTTTTTTTAATAATTCTACAAATTCTGTTTTACTCATAATATATTATTTATTCATTATCTCATTGCTTCATTAAAAATCAAATCACCTGAAAACCAAACGCATAAGGATCATCTACATCATCTATTGTAATGGTATTGTGCCCAAAAATTTTTGCCCAACCTTGAATACTTGGTATTATGGCTTTTTTTCCATCTAAAAGGGTTTCTTTTTCTACACGACCAATAAACTTGCTTCCTATAAAACTTTCGTGAATAAAAGGCTCACCAACTTGCAGTTTTCCTTTAGCATACAATTGTGCTAAACGTGCCGAAGTTCCTGTTCCGCAAGGACTTCTATCTATTGCTTTATCTCCATAAAAAACAGCATTTCTTCCTGAGGAAGTTGGATCTATTGGATTTCCAGTCCATAACATGTGCGTAACATCTCTAATGGTTTCGTTTTCTGGATGCACAAATAGATTTGGATATTTTTCATTTATTCTGTCGCGAACAATTTGCGAATATTGAATAATTTTGGAAGCTGTAAAATCATGAACTCCAGAAAAGTTTTTCTGTGGATCTACAATGGCATAATAATTTCCGCCATAGGCAACATCAAAAGTAATTTCTCCTAATTCTGGACATTCTATCGTTAAATTTTGAGCCGCTAGATAACTTTTTACATTCGTTAATTTTACCCAATCTACTTTTTCTCCAGTTTGCTGATATGCAATTTCTACCAAACCAGCTGGAGCTTCCATTTTAATTTTTCCAGGAATTTTTGGTGTTATCAAACCCTCTTCAATTGCTATGGTAATTGTTCCAATGGTTCCATGTCCACACATTGGTAAACAACCAGAAGTTTCTATAAACAGAATAGCAAAATCATTTTCCGGATTATGTGGAGGAAACAGAATACTTCCGCTCATCATATCATGTCCTCGAGGTTCAAACATTAGTCCTTTACGAATCCAATCGTATTCTTTTAAAAAATGTTGACGTTTCTCACTCATGGTATTTCCAATTAAATTTGGTCCACCACTTTTTATAACTCGCACAGGATTTCCGCAAGTGTGTGCATCAATACAAACAAAGGTTTTTTTCATATTTCTTTTCCGTTAAAACGAAAATCTAATTAAAAACACCTACAGGTTTTGAAAACCTTATAGGATATTAAATTTATATTTTA
The DNA here is from genome assembly GCF_001889045.1 of Tenacibaculum todarodis. Lineage (NCBI taxonomy): Bacteria > Pseudomonadati > Bacteroidota > Flavobacteriia > Flavobacteriales > Flavobacteriaceae > Tenacibaculum > Tenacibaculum todarodis. The sequence continues at coordinate 1,877,777 of NZ_CP018155.1, forward strand.
TCAGTTGTTTTTACACCATCTACATGTCTTAAAATGTTTAATGGGTTTTCATTTTTAAGTTCGTTTGGTAATAAATTATTTGGCCAAGATTGAAAACTAAATGGTCTTACCCATCGTTTTATAGAATCTACACCAACTGCTGTAAAGCGAGAATCTGTTGAAGCTGGATATGGCCCACCATGTAACATGGAAGGACAAACCTCAACTCCTGTTGGAACGCCATTAAAAATAATACGTCCAACTCTATTTTGCAATGCAGAAACAATATTTGGGTTTGCAGCAATTTCTTTATCTGTTGCTACAATTGTTCCTGTTAATTGTCCTTCTAATTTATTTAAAATTTGTTCTATTTGCGCTTCATTATCACTTTCTACTAATAAAGAAAATGGGCCAAATACTTCGTGATGTAATGTTGGATTTTCTAAAAATGTTTTACCGGAAACTTTAGATACTATTTGGCGACCATAGTTAGCCTTTGGTGTTCCATCATAATTTGCTAAAACTTCTACACCTTTTTGTGCAAGCGCTTTTTCTTTATTACTCTTGTAAGCACCAACGATATTTGGATGCAGCATGCATGAAGGTTCAATTTTTACAATTTCTTCTGCTAATGTTTGTGCAAATGTATTTAATCCTTCTCCTTTAATTCCTAATAACAATCCTGGATTTGTACAAAATTGTCCAGCTCCTAAAGTAATAGAACCTGCATATGTTTTTGCCCAAGCATCTGCTTCTTTATTTAAAGCTTCTGGTAAAAACACTACTGGATTTATACTTCCCATTTCTGCAAAAACTGGTATTGGTTCTGGTCTTGTAGCTGCCAAATCATATAAAGCTCTACCTCCACGAATACTTCCTGTAAATCCTACTCCTTTTACATTTGGATTTTTCACTAATGCTTGTCCTACTTCAATTCCGCTAGAATTTAAATTAGAGAATACACCATTTGGCATTCCTGTTTTTTCTGCTGCTTTAATTATTGCAGAAGCTACCATTTCTCCTGTTCCTGCATGCATTGGATGCGATTTTACAAGTACAGGACATCCAGCTGCTAAAGCTGCTGCTGTGTCTCCTCCAGCTGTTGAAAATGCTAACGGAAAATTGGATGCTCCAAAAACAACTATTGGTCCTAAACCAATATTCATTTTACGTAAATCTCCTTTTGGCATTGGTTGTCTTTCTGGTTGTGCTGTATCAATTGTTGCTTCTAGCCAAGAACCTTCTTCTACATGATTTGCAAAAGCTCTTAATTGCCCAAGCGTTCTTCCTCTTTCTCCTATTGCTCTTCCAGCTGGTAAGCCAGATTCTGAAGCATATACAGTAAGTAACTCGTCTCCTAGGTTTTCAATTTCTTCAGCTATTGCTCTTAAAAAACCTGCTTTTTCTTTTCCAGATTTTTTAGAGTACACTTGAAATGCATCTGCTGCTAAATCTGTTGCTTGATTGATTTCATCTTGAGTAGCTTCAGTAAAAACATTCGTATTCTCTGTGTTTGTTTGCGGATTAAAAGTTGTGTACGTTTTTTTTCCTTTGGCAGATAATTGATTGCCTATGTAATTTTTTCCTGTAACGTGTGTTCCAGCTGTATTCATAATCTATTTAATTTTAAAAATGTTAAATGAAATACCTAAAGTACTTCATCTTTATAAAGATTTTAATTTATGTAGCCTATTATAGTAATAAGCTAATAATAAATATTTTGATTACAAAAATAATATTGATTTAATGTATGTTTTGTTTGTTTTCTATCTTGTTATGGTATTATTTTACCTATTTAAACGTATTTATTAACTTTATACGCAAATATCATACATAATACATTGTTTTCTTTGGCTATTTTATATAGCTTTGTAAGGAATTTATTGACATAATTTTAGACATGAAAAAAATATGAAAAAAACAAATAGAACAGATTGGAGACATACAGTTATGCCAGCTGTGTTTACATGGCTAAAAGAAGTAAAACCTGGTATCCTTGAAATTGACTTTGATGCAACAAAAAAACACGCTGCAAATATTTTAAAAGTTCAGGGAAAAGGTGGAAGCAGAATGGGAGGACTTGTCGGTTCTGGCACTTTGGGTGAGAATAGTTACCTAACTTCCGAACAACGGCTTGCTCTACTTAAAGCCCTTTCTGAAGTTGCTAAAGAATACAGTGTACCGTTAATTAGCGGAGCTGCAGCAGAAACTAAAGAAGAGCTTGCTAAAATCGTAGAAGACCTTGCAACTATTGGGGTGGATTCTGTTATGGTTATGCCGCCAAAAACCACAACAGTTCCATCTGATGAAGAGATGTTTGCGTATTATGAGCTTGCTGAAATAACTGCAAGAGGTGCAGGTGTAACTATTATGCCTTATAATAATCCCGACGCAGCAGGATATCATGCACTTTCAACAAATCTTCTTAGAAGAATTTCTGTGCTGCCTAATGTAACTGCTCTTAAAATATCGACTATAGATGTTTCCATTATTGAAACATTGATGCTAGAGAACAACGATTTAAAAGTTTTGGCAGGGGTTGATACTGTAACTGTACATGCAGGACTTGCTGGAGCATGTGGTGGAATTACAGGTGTAGGTTGTATCTTTCCAAAAGCTAGTGTTACTATGCAAGAGTATGTGGTAAACGGTGAATGGGCGAAAGCCAATCAAATATCTCGAGCTATGAATTCTATTTCATACCTAGATGCGCAGCCGCTACTTATGGAATATCTTAAATATGCTTTTGCAATTCATCATAATGATACTGACGGAGGGCTTCGTACCTTTGGTAATAAATTAACGCAACAACAAATTGATGATGTCAAAGCAAGATATATTCTAGCAAAAGAAAGACTTGAAGCTCTAGATCTAATATAGAACGACTTTTTTATTATTCAAAAAAGGAAAACTCCATTTGTGTGGCTTTTGCAACAAATACTTTGTAAATTTCTATAGAGTGATTTTCTTCTTTTTATTCGGATATAAATTTAAAACTGTCTATTAAAAACAAAAACTTAATGAAAGTTTTACCATTTGAAATACCAAAAACAAAAAACTTAGGACTGATTTATCAAGAAGATAAAGAAGAACTTTTTTATGATAAATTGCATCAACATGAAGAGATACAATTGTGTTATATCGTTAAAGGTGAAGGAACTTTAATTATTGGAGACACTATTAACGATTATAAATCTGGAGATGTTTTGGTTATTGGTAGTAATTTACCTCATGTATTTAAAAGCGACACTTCTACTATAGACGCATCTTTTATGATTTCTTTATTTTTCACAAAAAACTCTTTTGGAAAAAACTTTTTTGCTTTGGATGACTTTAAAGAATTAAAACCCTTCTTTAAAAAATCTCGCACTGGTTTTAAGTTATTATCCAATCAACAAAAAGTACAAAAACAGTTTTTAAGTTTACAAACAGCTTCTAATTTAGAACGTTTTATTGGTTTTTTTGAAATTATTAAGTTGATAAAAAAATCTAAAACGCAAGCTTTGGCTGAGTTTGTCTATCCTAAAAAATATACGGATAACGAAGGAAAACGAATGCGAAATGTTATGGATTACACCATACATCATTACTATAAAAATATTGGTTTGGATGAGATTGCTAACAAAGCAAATATGACTCCGAATGCTTTTTGTAGGTATTTTAAACAACGTACTAACAAAACGTATTTTTCTTTTTTAAACGAACTAAGAGTTGAAAATGCTTGTAAATTATTGGTAGGAAATAAAGGCTTATCTGTAAGTGAAATTGCGTATCAATGTGGGTTTAAAAACTTATCTAATTTTAATAGAAAGTTTAAAGAAGTTAAGAAAATTACGCCTTCAAAATATCGAAAAAACTAAAGATTATTGAACTCTTCCTTTAACTTCTTAGTCAAACTTCTAACTATTAAATCATAAGAATGATCTATCAATTCAAAAGCAAAAGTATCTGAAACATCAGCATTTAAATGAACAGTATTCCAGTGTTTTTTATTCATGTGATAACCTGGATGTACACTTTCATATTCACCACGAAGTTCTACTGCCCAATCAGGATCGCATTTTACATTCATTTTTGCGTCACCTTTTTCCCAAGAAGTTAAACCTGTGAGTAAAAACATTTTATTCATTACTTTAAAAACCAATGTAACATCATCAAAAGGAAAATGTTCTGTCACTCCTTTTTTAGCAATACAATAATCTCTTAGTTGTTCTATGTGCATCGTTATTTTTTATTGAAGAATTTAATGATTAAAAAGATTATTGATATTATTCCAAATAGTAATAGGAAATATTTAAGTAGCCCTAAAAACATAAAACTTGAAAAATCTACTCTACGAAAATGTAAAGACTTTTCTAATATCAAAAAAAGATTATTAATAGATACCTTCGTAGGTTCACTATAATTAATCAAATAATATAATACCCAAGACAGCACACAATAAATTATAACTCTAGAATACTTTCTAATCATAAAAAACTATTCTTTCAATTTCTTCTGTGCAGACATCGGTAACTCTAATTGAGAATAATCTAAAGACCAGCCAATAGTTTCTACTAAATTTTCCATTAAATGAATTGCCTCAAGAGCTTCTTTACTTGCCGTTTCCATTAAATTACTCTCTGGTATTTTGTCTAAAATATGCTCTTTTGCTTCTTTGTTTAAAGCGGTTAAATCTGATGCATCAAACTTATTTAACATGCCGTTTTGCATATCATAATAACGTAAATCTGGTTCTAATGATAATACTTCTGGTTGCGGAAAATCTGTAACTGTTATTGTTTTACGTTTACTATCGGCAACCATTTTCATCTTTTTAAAATCGAAACCAATATGTGCTTTTGCATTTATTAAGATAAGTGCTTTCTTTTTGCTGGTAAACATTCCCATCCATTTTTCTTTGGTGTTTTCATGATGATAAATTTCAGAGAATTCACCTTGAACAGTTATCAGTTTTAGCACTCTTTTTATTTTATCTAACAATATAACCGATTGTTTTTCAGTTAAATTACGTTTTTTAGAAAACGAAAATCGAAGAAAAATAAAATAAGAAATAATGGCTCCGCCAATTAATCCGAGAAAAAGTAATTCCATAGAAAACGAAATTACTAATTATCTTTAAACTAACCATTAAAAAGCTACCATTTACTGTGGTTTTGTTTCAAAAATTAATCATATATTTGCAGCTTCAATGAAAAGTCATTGATATACATAATAATCATTTAAATAATATTGGAATGTATTTAACAAAAGAAGTAAAAGAAGGTCTTTTTGAAAAGCACGGTAAAGGTAAAACTGATACTGGAACATCTGAAGGACAAATTGCATTATTCACATTTAGAATTAATCACTTAACTGAGCACTTAAAGCAAAATCGTAAAGATTACAATACTGAGCGTTCATTAGTAAGATTAGTAGGTAAGCGTAGAAGTTTATTAGATTATCTAAAGAAAACAGAAATCAATAGATATCGTGCAATTATTAAAGAATTAGGAATTAGAAAATAATTCTTATACAAAAGAGGCTGGAATTTTCAGCCTCTTTTTTTTATGAAAACAAATTAAAAGTCTGAAACTAACAACATCAGCAAAATATAAAAAATCAGAATTCTTAACAACAGTTCTGTATTTCCATCAGGAAAAACCACAACACAACAACAAAACAAAGTTAAATTTAGAATTAAAAATTTATGATTCCAAAAGTATTTAGAGAGGTCATTGACCTTGGAGACGGAAGAACCATCTCGTTAGAAACCGGTAAATTAGCTAAACAAGCACACGGTTCGGTTGTTGTTCAAATGGGAAAAGCAATGTTATTATGTACAGTAGTTTCTAGCTACAAAGCAGGTACTGTTGACTTTTTACCATTAACAGTAGATTATAGAGAAAAATTTGCTGCTGCAGGTAGATATCCTGGAGGATTCTTTAAAAGAGAAGCAAGACCAAGTGACGGAGAGATCTTAACAATGCGTTTAGTAGACCGTGTTTTACGTCCGTTATTTCCAAAAGATTATCATAGTGAAGTACAAGTAATGATCCAATTAATGTCTCATGATGAAGATGTTATGCCAGATGCATTAGCAGGTTTAGCAGCATCAGCAGCTATTCAATTATCTGATTTTCCTTTTGAATGTCCAATTTCTGAAGCACGTGTTGCTAGAGTAAATGGAGAATTTGTAATTAACCCAAGTAGAGCTCAATTAGCAGAATCTGACATCGATATGATGATTGGAGCATCAGCCGATTCAGTAATGATGGTTGAAGGTGAAATGGATGAAATTTCTGAAGAAGAAATGGCAGATGCAATTAAGTTTGCTCACGAATCTATCAAGATTCAATGTGCTGCTCAGGTTCGTTTAGCTGAAGCTTTTGGTAAAAAAGAAACAAGAGAATACGAAGGAGAAAGAGAAGATGAAACATTAGCTGCAAAAATAAATGACTTTTGTTATGACAAATGTTATACAATTGCTAAAAAAGGAACTTCTAAAGTAGAACGTTCTACTGCATTTGCAGAAGTAAAAGAAGAATTAGTAGCTACTTTTACCGAAGAAGAAATTGCAGATTATGGAGATTTAATTGGAAAATATTTCAATAAATCACAAAAAAATGCAGTTAGAGAATTAACATTAGCAGAAGGTTTACGTTTAGATGGAAGAAAGACTGATGAAATTAGACCAATTTGGTGTGAAGTAGATTACTTACCATCTACACACGGTTCTTCAATCTTTACACGTGGAGAAACACAAGCATTAGCAACGGTAACTTTAGGAACTTCTAGAGATGCAATTAAAATAGATATGCCATCTTACGAAGGTGAAGAAAACTTCTATTTACATTATAACTTCCCTCCTTTTTGTACGGGTGAAGCTAGACCATTAAGAGGAACATCTCGTAGAGAAGTTGGTCATGGTAACTTGGCTCAGCGTGGTTTAAAAGGAATGATTCCAGATGATTGCCCATATACAGTAAGAGTTGTTTCTGAAGTATTAGAATCTAACGGTTCTTCTTCAATGGCAACTGTTTGTGCTGGTACAATGGCATTAATGGATGCAGGTGTAAAAATGACAAGACCGGTTTCTGGTATTGCAATGGGATTAATTTCTGACGGAGATCGTTACGCAGTTTTATCTGATATTTTAGGTGATGAAGATCACTTAGGAGATATGGACTTTAAAGTAACGGGTACTTCTGAAGGAATTACTGCATGTCAAATGGATATTAAAGTAAAAGGACTTTCATACGAAATTTTAGTAAATGCACTAAAACAAGCTCGTGATGGTCGTTTACATATTTTAGGAAAATTAACGGATACAATTTCATCTGCAAACGAAGAAGTAAAAGATCATGCTCCTAAAATGATTAACAGACGCATACCTAATGATATGATTGGTGCATTTATTGGACCAGGTGGTAAACACATTCAAGAATTACAGAAAGAAACAGAAACTACTATTGTAATTACTGAAGACCCTGTAACTGAAGAAGGAATTATTGAAATTCTTGGAACAAAACCAGAAGGAATTGAAGCTGTAATTGCTAAGATCGAATCTATGTTATTCAAACCAGAAAAAGGTTCTGCATACGAAGTTAAAGTAATTAAAATGTTAGATTTTGGTGCTGTTGTAGAATATGTAGAAGCTCCAGGAAATGAAGTTTTATTACATGTTTCTGAATTAGCATGGGAACGTACAGAAAATGTTACTGATGTAGTAAACATGGGCGATGTTTTTGATGTAAAATACTTTGGTGTTGACCCAAGAACTCGTAAAGAAAAAGTATCTAGAAAGGCATTGTTACCAAAACCAGAAGGTTATGTAGCAAGACCACCAAGAGACAATAATAAAGGTAGAGATAATCGTGGACGTGATAACAGAAGTGACGATAGAAAACCTAGAGCTCCAAGAAAAGAAGATTAATTTTTTTATGGAACCTTATCGAGTCACCCTAAAATAGTTTGACGATTATAAGTTTAATTAAACCAGAGCATTTATTTGTTCTGGTTTTTTTTTATAATACATCTAATGGACTTTTTATTTTAGAAGTTGCTGTATTAGATACATGTGTGTAAATTTGTGTGGTTTTAATGTTATAATGACCTAACAGTTGTTGTATAAAACGTAGATCTGCACCACTTTCTAAAAGATGCGTTGCATAGCTATGACGTAAACCATGAATACCTATTTGTTTCTTTATTCCGGCATTTTTCATAGCACGCTTAAAAACAGCTTGCACACTTCTTGCACTATAAGCGCCACCATATTGACCTTCAAAAAGCCAGTTTTTGGGCTTATAAGCTTTGTAATATTCTCTTAATAATTCTAAAACACTTTCTGGTAAATTTACATACCTATCTTTTTTTCCTTTCGCACCTTCAATTAGCACTTGCATTCTATTGCTATCAATATTAGAAATCTTGATATTAACAATTTCACTTACACGCAAACCCATGCCATAACATAACTTTAAGGCAAGTAAATGCTTTTGATTAGCTACTTGCTTAAAAAGTTTTTTTATTTCAGATTTGCTCAACATTTTAGGTAGCGTGGATGGCTTTTTAGGCCTTGGAATATCGAAAAACATTTGTGGCTTATGCATAACTTTTTCAAAATAAAACTTTATAGCATTAATTTTACCATTCATTTTTCTTTCGCCCATATTTAAAACTCTAACACAATAGAGGAAATAATCTTTTAACCTTTTATGTGATAAATCATCGACAGAATTGTGTTTTAATATGATTAATAAGTGTGTAAATTCTGCTTCATACATACGAATAGTATTCGGACTATAAGCCTTAAGCACTAATTGTTCATGAAATTTTAACAACGCTATTTTGTTATTGTCACCTATCTTATTAAGTAATTTTATAGGTTTTGTATCTTGAGTTATTCCTAGAACTGTTCTTACAGAAGGAAGATCTGGCAGATACCAAGACTTATTGCTTTGGCTCCATTTTGCGGATGGAAAACGTTTTTTTAAATCATTAACTAGATTTTGTTTATATTGAAAACTGATCCAAATTACATTTCTTTTTCTATGTTCTCCTAGGCTAAAAGTGTAGTGATTAAAATCCATTTATAATTACGTTATTTATATATCAATAATTTATAAATATAACAAAAAAAAGAATATGATATATGGAAACCGTATACACCTACCATGTAATTACTCATTAAAACAGGTGTTTGTGAGTGAAATTAAATTATTGTATTTTTGAAACAATACGTACGTATATTTACGTGTTGTGTAACATTAACAGCACGCAATCTGAACTAACAAAAGTTGAGGGCTTTTTAAACTTCTGAAAGCCTTAAACGAAAATAAAATATTAAAAAACCGAATAATTATGAGCGCAAATATTATAACAAAAGTAGTGGTTAAAGGACTTGCAGCAGTTGCAGCATTAGCAGCAAGTGTGAGATTAGCAAAAGATGCTAATGCTGACAAAAATAAACTGAATAAAAAAACTGAATAAAATTATGAATGAAGAAAAAAGCAGTTTGGAAAAAATTGAGAACTCTATTCTCGACAAACTAAACCCTAATCAAAAAATCGCATATGATTTAGGAGACAAAGGTGGAAGTTGGATAAGTAAAATGATTGACAAAGTTGTTGATTTTGTGATTCCTGAAAAAAAATAACGTTACACAACAACGTATAAAAATAATTGCGGTTTTGTGCTAAAACAAAGGTAGTTGCGTGTTTGCTACATCTGATTTTCCTTCGGAAAATCCTCGCACGCAAACCCGCAACTATTCTTATACAAAACCGTTGTGCGTCATTAAAACCAATGAATACGATAAAAGCCGAAATAGATAAAAGTGACTACGGAACAGATGAATTTCTGAATCTGAAAATTGACGGATTTTGGCTTGACGAAAAACTCGAAGAACTTTATCCGAACAATATGTACAAAGGACTTTATCCAACTTTACTTTTTGCAATGGAAATAGCACAGGAGGAAAAAGTTGTTTGGAATAGAATTTTACCAAAGGTCGGAGAAATAGCAATTAGCCCAATTCTAATGTGTCCTGATGATAATGACTTTTCTTGCACTCTGATTTTGGCAGAAATTGAAAATTGTAAAAATACGATAAAGTGGAATAAATTAGGAATTGATAAAACGACAGAATATGACGCTGAAAAAGTTGGCTCAAAAGTTGAATGGTTTGAAAAAATAAGCGGATTTGAATTCTCAAAAGCTGATTATGAAAAGATGTTATCAGAATTTAAAAAGCATTATCTAATAGAAAAAACGAATTGGGATAAACGGAATCCTGAATTTAAACAAAAAATACCGTTTGAAAAATAACGAACGCACAACACCGTGTATAATTAATTGCTTTGGTCATTGCTTATTTGGAAAATTCCTTCGGAATTTTCTCTGGCAAGTATTTGTTTACTAATTTAGTTGCTTAACCACGCAACTAACCATACACAATCACGTTGTAAAACATTTAAAACGAACCTTGAGAATTCAAATTATCATACTGATTTTAATCGCAAATTTTGCTTTCGGACAAGAAAAAGTTACGATTGACAAAGATATTGTAAAGTATGAAATTAAAGACGAATTCAACCGATTTGACAATATAGCTAACGAACTTAAAAGTTATAAAAGTTTAGATATAGAATCTAATGACAAGTCGAATATTAAAATTCTAAATAGATATAGTACAGGTTTTACTGGACACACTATTTCAATAATAATCGACAAAAAATTAAATGTAGTAAAAGCAAACTATGAATATTGGACGGATGTTGCAGAAATTGGAACGGAATACAAAGTAGATAGTATCGATTTGAAATTGAACCAAAATCCATTCGAAAAAATAAACGGTTTACGTGGACAATATACAATGCAAGTAAAAAAAGTTAGTTTAGATGGAGAACTATTAGAGAAAATAATATTCAAAGGAAAATTCAAAACTTTCAAAGGAATTGATAAATCATCATCTGATTATTTATGGGCTTTGAAACAAAACAAAGTATTTTACGGAATAACAAATGAAAACGGAGTTTACTTGCGTCCGGATAAAATGCCTTCATTAAAATCTGACCATAAAATTCTGACCGAAAAAATAAAAAAAATTCAAGGCTATAAACCTGAAAAAATAAGAGCTTTCGTTATAATTAACGAAAAAGGGAAAATCGAAAAAGAACCATTTAGGTTTTTTGGAGAATTTAGAAAATTGAATAACGAAACACAAAAACAAGTTAAGGAATTGCTGATTGAATTTACTGAATGGTATCCTGCTTGTGTAAATGAAAAAGAAGTTAAATCCCAAATTCCGATAGTAATTGGAATTAAATAAAAAACGTTTTACAACACCGTATATAATTTATTGCTAGTTCTAGCCTACTTACGAAAATCCTCGCGGATTTTCTATTCGGTTTTTATTTGCTAAATTAGGTGCTTAAAACACGCAACAAACCATATACAACAACGTTGTGCAACATTTGAAAAAAAATCCGTGAAAAAAGAATGATAGTAGAATTTTTAGGACAAGGCTTACATCTCGAAGAAGATGAAACGTGCGGAAATCACGTTTGTTCTGCTATAAAAGACGAATCATTTACACAAATAACAATCTTTGTCGCATTTTTGAGAAAACCTGGTTTAGACTATTTAGCACCTTTCATAAAACAAGCAAGAAAAGAAAATAGAAATGTAACTTTCTATGTTGGAATTGATGAAAGAGTTACATCAAAAGAGGCTCTCGAATTACTTTTAGAATTAGACACAGAAACGTACATTTATTATTCTGACAGTTACATTTACCATCCTAAAATTTACTTATTTGAAGGAGATAGAAATAGAATAATTACAGGTTCATCAAATCTTACTAAATCAGGACTTTTTTATAACGTTGAGTCCTCAATCCTTTTGGACTTTACAAATACTGACAAAAGTGGATTAAAAATTATAAATCAGTTAAAAGAATTTTATTCTTCATTTTTCGATTTTAGCGACCCAAATCTGGAATTATTGACAAGTGAATACTTGAATAAACTTGTTCTTGAAGATAAAGTATCATCTGAAGAATTTTCAAAAGGCTCTGACTACAATTCAAATATTCACGATAACTCAAAAAAAAGAGGTAGAAATCCGAAAATTACTGGTTTAGGTAATTTAGAAATCAAGGAAAAGAAACCGATTAAAAAGTATCAGTCAATACTAAAAATAACAGAAGATTATCTTGCGAAGTGGGATTATATGTTTAAAAAAATGGAACTTTTCTATAAAGAAAATGAACATTGTACAGTTCCAAGAGAATACAAAGACAGAACACTTTACGGTTGGTATAGTAAACAAAAACAATTATTTAAAGCTGGAATCTTACCTAAAGAACATTTAGAGAAATTAAAAACAATAAATTTCTATTTCGGAGATGCTCACGTATTGTATTGGGACAAAAAATGGCTCGACAGTTATAGTCAATTATTAAAAGTCTATAAAGAAACAGGAGAAAGTAATGTAAAAAGATATAAAGATAATACTCATCCTCTTTTTTATATTTCAAATTGGGTTGCTTTGGAACGAGGAAAATATAAAAAAGGAAAACTAAAAGATTGGCAAATAGAAAAACTCGAAAAAATAGGTTTTAAATGGGAAATGGATGGAGTTAGGTCATTAAATAACGAAGATGATTGGCTCGATAAATTAGCACTTTTAGAACAATATAAAATAGAATTTGGAGATTGCAATGTTTCACAAACTTTTAAGAATCCTAAATACCCAAAACTTGGTAAATGGTTAAATGACCAAAGAACATATTACAAAAAGAAAAGAGATTTTTTGAACGAGGAAAGAATTGTTCTTTTAGAAGATATGGGTGTTATTTGGGATATGGATGTTTATAATTTTGAACAAAGAATTAAAGAAATTCAAGAATACAAAAAAGAATTTGGAGATTTTAATATCCCATCAAATTACAAACCAAATCCAAATCTTGGAAATTATGTTTATCGCATAAAAACAAAAGGAATTAAAGAAGATTGGAAAAAAGAAAAATTGCATCAAATTGGGTTCTTTGAAATTGGAACGAAATCAAAAAAAGAAAAAGGCGGACATATTACACAGAATTGGTATAATAACTTAAACAAGTTAAAAAAATTAAAGAATCCAGATTTAAAAAAAGATAATCTTGAATATCCTAAATTGGCTAAATGGCTTCATAACCAAAAAAGAACTTTTAGATATGGCAGACTAAAAGAAGAACAAATTAATGAACTAAAAAAGTTAAACATAAAACTTCCTGCAAGGAGTAAAAAAAGAAAAAAGTGGGATGAATATATTGAAATCATTGAACTTTTTAGAGAGGAATATGGAACAAAAGAAATTACGTCTGAATTTGATAAAGAGATTTATATTTGGGTAAATCAGCAAAGAGCAAATTACAGAGCAAAAGCATTGAAAACTGAAAAAGTAGAAAAATTAAAAGAATTAGGAATTATAGAAAGTGAATAAAAACGTTGCACAACACCGTATAAAATTAATTGCTGGTTTCAGCCAATTTACGAAAGTCCTTGCGGACTTTCTATCTGTGATTTATTTGCTAACTTTAGTGCTTAAAACACGCAACTAATCTTATACAAACACGTTGTAAGTAATTTAAGCCAAAATACTGAATTTCAATAAACAATGAAAAATAAATTTGTAATTATCATTTTAATATTTGTATCATTTAATGTTCATTCTCAAATAAAAAAATCTGAATTAGAATCACGTGCAGGAATTCAATACGAAATAGGAAAAGAAAATCCATACACTGGAAAAGTATATACTTATTATGACAATAACGAAAAAGAATCTCTCGCTGAATTTAAAAACGGAATACTAAATGGAGAAATAAAAAACTGGTATTTAAATGGAAAATTACAAGTTTCAGGAAAAATGTTAAATGGAGAAAAAGATGGAATTTGGATTGCTTGGTTTGCTAACGGAAATAAAATTAGAGAAGGAAAATATATAAATAATAAAGAAGAGGGAAATTTTAAATGGTGGTTTGAAAACGGAAAAATAAAAAAGGAAGGAATCTATAAAAATGGAGTCACAAATGGCAAATGGACTTGGTATTTTGAAAATGGAGAAAAAGAATCCGAGGGTAAATTACTAAACGATAGAAATATAGGTAAATGGTTTTGGTGGAATGAAAGAGGAGAACTAATACACGAAAAAGATTTTTCAAATCAAGAAAACGAATTGAAATTTAAAAATTTAGAACAATTAATCATTGGAAAATGGGAATATATAAAAACCGTTGACAAAGAGAGTAATTCGATTCAACATACTATTAGAAAGTATCCAAATGGAGAAGAAATGAAAATTATTGCAAGTGGACCAGATATTACCATAAATAAAGATGGAACTTATGAGAAAAAATTCACTGAAAATAATACAGATTATGGAAATTGGAAATTTATTTCAGAAAAAGAAATTGAATATGAAATGTTTATTGCTCGAGATTCAAGACAAGGAAAATTAATAGTTCAAACTCAAAAATTGTTACCGAATAAAAAATGGAGACAAGATGAAAATGGCAATTTTCTTGATGCATCATCTGACAAAATAATTGGAATAACAGAAAACGAAATGAAAGTTGAATATGAGAAAGATTACGTATTAATTTATAAAAAAAAGTCTGAATAAAAACTACTTACAACACCGTGTATAATTCATTGCTAGCACTCGCCTACTTACGAAAATCCTCGCGGATTTTCTATTCAGTTTTTATTTGCTAAATTAGGTGCTCAAACACGCAACGAAATCATACACAATCACGTTGTACACTATTTACGAAAAAAACTATGAAAAGACTGATTTTACTGATTATTTTTCTTTCAACATTATTCTCTTATTCACAGGAATTTATAAAATGTAAAGACTCAATAAATTACCTTTATATAAAAAACAATAATTATCATTCTTATCTGAAAGTAGAAGGAAAATTAGAAAAAACTGAAAATCCAAAAGTCTTCAAATTAGGTGACTATATCTTGCAAACCTTATTAATAGAAAAAAATAAATTTAATAAAGGAAAAGACAATGAAATTGAAATTATTGTGAATTATATATTGAAAGAATCTGAATATCTTACAAGTGTCTATAAGTCTAAATTGGACTTAAATTTTGTACCTATTGAATTAGAGAAAAATAAAAAAGCTGTTTTATGGTTTTTTAAAATACCAGAAGAATTTAAGAAAAATATAAATGAACCAATAAAAGCTGAAAGACAAGTATTTGTTTCGAGATTAACAGAAGAATTCATTTATTCAATCGCATCAACACAATTTGAAAATCAAAGTTTTGAGAAAATAAAGGAAATTTTGGGCGAATTAATAAAATCTGTTGAATATGGAAAAGTGAAAGAAGAAATTTGTAATTAAAAACAGTGTACAACACCGTATAAACTTTATTGCTAGTTATAGCTCACTTGGGAAATTCCTCCGGAATTTCAACGTTCGTGTTTTATTTGCTAAATTTAATGCTTAAACCACGCAACAAAGCTTATACATAAACGTTAGCTGTAATTGAAAAAAAACTCGAACTAACATAAAACTCATATTTTATATATTTAAAAACAGATATTAAATTCCTTGAAACAGAATCCCACTATATATAAAATAGAACAAGAATATAACTTCACTACTGTAGTTGATGGAGTTTTAGCTCACTTATTAGTAAATAAAAAGCCTTCAATTGTTCGAGATATTAAGTTAAGCGATTATGATGCTAAGCTTATTGTGATACAGTCAAGTGAAAAAGAATCAGAATGGGCTAAATTCTTTCCGAAAGAATACATCCAAGGAATATCTCTTGAGTATCAAATACCGTCAATCCTCATACTTGTAAATACAAATTCTGGAATCTTTTCAATAATTGGAGGAGCATTCTATAAATATATCCTACCCTTCCTAGACACATCTTATGGACTAAATACTTATTCACGAATAATGAATCCTGTCCAAGATGAAATAATTACAATCAAAACTAGAGGTGTTACTGGCTTACGTGCTGGAATGTCAGAACAGTTTAAAGATAATTATCGTTTAATGGACTACATAAAGTTTGGCAAAATACCAACTGAATTAAAAATCAAACTCTCGATTGAAACTGCTGACCTTTATTTTAGTCAGTATTTAACAAACAGGTCGCCAAACATAATTTTAAATATATCAAGCGGTTTTAATATAAATAAAAAGCTCTCTTTTCAGGAATTAGGTCTTTTAGTAGAAATATTAGAACATATCGAAAAGAAGAAAGCGGATGATTTTTTTAGTTCCTACAAAGAAATTACAAATAAAGATACTATTTCGGACTCGTTAAAACCAGCAGTCATAAATGAGTTATTTAACAAACGAGCCAACATTATAAATAATAAAATTTCGAATTTTGATATATGCTATCCTAACAAAATAGAGGATTTTTATAGTGCTGATGAATATGTAATTAAACTAAAAGAAGACAAAAGAAAATATAAGGAAATTGGTAGAACAAACGACAAAAGTGAGATTCTTAAAATTGTTTTGGTATACTTAAATACAGAAAATTTCGATGGCAATTTGGCATCATTCAGTTATAGAATATATAATATTTACATATACACATATAAAAATGGAACAAAAAAACTAATTCTAAAAACAGCTCTAATATACCATCTAAACACAGAACTTTATATCAAAGACTTAGGTACTTATATTTATTTAGATTCTAAGTGGTATAAATTGAGAGGTATTTTCATAAAAGAAATGAATGAAAGATGTTCTGAAATTTTAAATGGGCAAGATTTAAAAAATAAGGTACTAAATGAGGAATGGATTAAAAAAGCAAGTGGAAAACGAGAAAATGAATCAACTTACAACGATAGATATAAAAAAGAGAATTATCTTGTTCTAGATACAATAAGTCCAGAGTCGATAGAATTAGCAGATGTTATGTATATTGAGGATAATACAATTTATTTATGTCACGTAAAATATGGCTTTAGCACAGATATGAGAGAACTTTATAGCCAAATCATATCTTCTGCAAGAAGATTAAAAAATGACCTTAAAGATGAGAAAAACATTTACTTACGAAAGGTTTATAAAAGCTTAAAAACAAAAAATAAAAATAGAAACTTAACAGAAGAAGAGTTTGTAAATCTTTTTAAAGAAAGTGATAGTATAAAATATGTGATGTGTATTACAAGTCATTTGAAAAACAAACCACTTCAGAAAACAATGAATAAATACACCTCTAACATTGCAAAGTTATCATTAATACAATGCTACCAAGAAATGAGAACAGAATATTATGATTTATCTTTTGAAGTTATAAAGAATGATGCTTGTTTCTAATAACAAAAACATTGCGAAAACAACTACAGCTAACACCGTGTATAATTAATTGCTTTGTAAGTACTCATCTGGAATATTCCTTCGGAATATTCTTAGGTTCGTAAAAGTTTACTAATTTAGTTGCTTAACCACACAACTAATCATACACAAACACGTTGCCAGTAATTAAAAAAAACGAAAGAGAAATATGACAAAAAAGACAGCTAAAGAATCAAAAGAATACGCATTTGAAGTTTTGATTCTTGACCCAAATGGAAAGAGTGAAATTTTATCGCCTAAAAGTTTAGTTTATGGTTTAATGTCAACTGAAAAATTATGGGACAATGCCAAAAGTGTAGAAAAAGATGGAACATATTCTATTAGCGATGGAGCTATAGAATTAAAAATTAAACCAGTAGATACATCTTCCACTTTGTACGATTTGATTGAAGCTGGGTTTTTAATAAAAATTACTTCTAATGATTTTGAAAAACTAGAAAGATTTCGATACTTGTTTGTAATACATTTAAGGAAACGTCTTTCTTTTGAACATATTCGAATACTAACAGATGATATTTCTACAGAAATATCGAACAAAGCATACCCTCTTATAAATGAACTTGAAAATCTTTTAAGACGATATATATCAAAATTTTTTACTCAAAAAATCGGATTAGATTGGTGGGAAAAGGCTGTTCCTGACAAAGTTATTGCTAAAACTAAAATGAGAACAGGAAATGAAAATGTATTTTCAAACATAGTTCAAACAGACCTTACTCTAATAGATTTTGATGACCTTGGAGAAATAATTTACAAACACAAATTAGGTTTCAATCGACCTCAAAATTTAGCAGAAAGTTTGGTAAGCATAAACACAATTGAAGAGCTCGAAAAACTAAAAGCAGATTTAGATAGTAATTACAACAGATTTTTTAAGCAAAATTTTAAGGATAAAGACTTTGACAAAAAATGGAAACAACTTTTTAAAGTCCGTAACAAAGTTGCTCATAATAATTTATTTGTTTTAGAAGATTTAAAAACGACTGTTACATTACATAAAGAATTAAAAGAAATAATTTTAACGGCAGAATCTAAAATAGATGACTTCAAATTTTCAGTTGAAGAACAAGTAGCAATTAGAGAGACAATTTCAGAAAAAGATGAAAAAGAAGAAAACAAACCTAGTATCAAAGTTTTAGGAAAGGTTGATCTTTCAGAATTTGATAAAGATGATGATGAATCACAATTTGAAATTATTACAGAAGAAGAATTTATGAAAGTATTAGAAAGAGCAGAAAGGTCTGTCAAACTTTCCCATTTTAAATATGTAGGACTGAAATCATTTATTACCAAACTTTTAGGTTCGAAAGGTTATTCTTTTGGTCCAAGTTATGCTCTTGCAAACATACTTAAAGAACAAAATAAAGTCGAAATTTATGATGTCGAAGACGATATGTCGTATTGGCCTGTAAAAGCAATAAGGAAAATATAACTACTGGCAACACCGTATATAATTTATTGCTAGTTCTAGCCTACTTACGAAAATCCTCGCGGATTTTCTATTCGGTTTTTATTTGCTAAATTACATGCTAAACCACGCAACAAACCATATACAAACACGTTGGCAGCAACTAAAAAAAAACACAGTACTTCACTAAAATGGAAGATAACAATACACCTACTTGGTTGAAAATAATGCAGAATGGTTCAATTGGAGAAGCAAGAGCAAAAGCCTTCTTAATTGACAGGTTTTGGATATTAGAACGCTCTGTCGATATTGATGGAGCAGACTTCATAATTCAACGAAAAGTTACAAAACAAAATCTTCTTGATAGAAATCCACCACGTCTAGGTGTTGTACAAGTAAAATTTTTTGATTCAAATAAGACATACCATTATATTCCTAAAGTTTATATTGTAGATAATGAAGAAAAATCAAGGGATGAATTTTTTGTTCTTTGCCATACAGGAAGCGAAGACAATCCAAAGACATTTTTTCTTACTGCAAAAGAGATTTTAGAAAATTTTGAAGTAATTATTAAAAATGGGGTTGA
Source organism: Tenacibaculum todarodis (assembly GCF_001889045.1). Classification (NCBI taxonomy): domain Bacteria; kingdom Pseudomonadati; phylum Bacteroidota; class Flavobacteriia; order Flavobacteriales; family Flavobacteriaceae; genus Tenacibaculum; species Tenacibaculum todarodis. The sequence goes on from NZ_CP018155.1 coordinate 1,897,131, forward strand.
AAAATTCAGAATATCTGGAAATAGTGTTTTAAATACAAACAGGTACCTAATTACCTCTAATAAAAACACACTTGACAGAATAGAGAATCAGTTAAAATTAGCAGATTTCACAAAAAACAGAAATTTTCTCTCTTGGAAATTGCCGAGTGCGAACTCAGATACAGATGCCATAATAACTGAATTTAAGGAACCCTTAGATAATTGGTGGGGAGAAATCCCAAAAGAATTTAAAAATTTAAAAGAATCTGCTCATTCTGCAATGATAAATATAGAGGAGATATATGATTACTTTAAAAAGATAACAGAAGAAATTGACCCAATAAAAGCTTTTGAATATCTAAATGAAATTAGTTACGAATGTCGTGACGGACTTGGAAATTGGAGTATTAGTTTACCAAATGATTTGTATGATGAAGACTTTGAAACTGTTTGTCACCAACACATAGAAAGAGTAAATCACTTAAAAGAGAAAGGGCTTTTGGATAAGTTCATTGGACTAAAGCAAATTCTAAAAAAAACTATTTCTAATTACATCTGTGAGAATTTACCAATAGATGCTAATACTGTCCTTTCAATATTTATTGATTTTTCTAAAGAAGACCTCACAATAAACTCAATAAATTTTGAACTTACTCAAGCAACTGATTATTGGAATGTGCCAAATATACTTAACAAATTTGGACATATTGATACTGATAAATATCACGGAATAAAGGATATTTCGGATGGAAAATTTGAATACTATTGGTTAGCGGGTAGAATTTGGATGAGTGAAATTGACAAAACCGATATCCCTAACTTCTATAGAACTAAAAATTTTAGTGTGTACTATGAATGTATGGAAAAAATGTACGAAGAGATGTCGGAGTAAATAGCAGCTGCCAACAACGTGTATAAAACATAGCTAGTAAGTGCTAAACTGAAAGGTTTGTACATATTTGCAAAGACCACCAAATTTTTAAATTTGGCTTTTAAAATAGAAAAGTAAAAACAAAACATAAAAATTCGGCTCGTGCTAAATCCGAAAAGTTAGCGTCTATTTAAACGCTACGTTTCATACACAAGACCGTTAGCACCAATACGAGAAAAACCAACGAATGAAAAATATTACATTGAAAACATTACTATTTCTTCTACTCTTTATAAGCCAAATTTCTTTTGGACAAAGACTTACATTGAACGACATTGAAAATATTTGCAACAAATCAAATTGGGAAAGTGTCAATCAATTTCTAATGAATAAGAATTGGGAATACTATGAATCTGAAAAGGGAAATTCAGAAAAGTATAGCACTATAACTTGGTCTTATGAAAAAACTTATGGAGATAAGGCTTCTGCTTGGTTTTACCTTTATACTTATGAAGGATTTCCAAATAAATTAAGTTATTCCGTTTTTAATAAGCCTTCATATTCTGCCATCCAAAATTCACTAAGTTCAAAAGGTTACAAACTTCAAAATAGCGAAATTGAAAACAATGAATTAATTTCTACATATGCGAATAGCAAATTTATTTTAAAAATAACAACAGAAAAAAGAGAAAAAGATAGTTATTCAAGTTTTGACGAAAGTATTACTGCATACAGATTTTTATTAATAAAAAAGTCAAGTATTTACGACCCAGATAACGGAAAGAAAGTCGATTACTATTATGGCAATACAAAACAAGCTGAATATACAAAAGTAAATGGAGAAATTAATGGTGCTTTAAAAGTCTATTATGAAAATGGAAAACTAAAAAAGACAGGTTATTATAAAAATGGTTTAGCAAATGGAAACTTTGTAGAGTATGACGAAGAAGGAAATAAAACGTTCGAATATTATCAGAGCAACGATAAAAAAAATGGAAAATTAACAGCATACGAAGACAATAAAATATCTTATTCAACTCACTACAAAGATGATATTCAAAATGGAGAGAGAACCGAATACTATTATGATGACGAAAGCGGAAGACTATACCTAAAAGTAATTGGAACCTTATTGGAAGGAGAAAAAGAAGGAAATTGGAGTTTAATCTTCATAGATAAAGAAAAAGGAGAAAGAATATTAACAAAAACAAATTACTCGAAAGGTTTAAAAAATGGTTATTCACAAGATATAAAAGGAGACAGCTTAATAATAGCAAACTATACAAACGATAAATTAGACGGCAACTACAAAGTTTATTTAGATGTTACAAGAACTGTATTTGGAGGCGTTATAGAGACTGATGTTTCAAAATTATTTTTAATATCAGAAGGGAAGTATCAGGAAGATAAAAAAACAGATTATTGGAAAAACTATTCCTTAACAAAATCTTTAAGTAGTGAAGGAAACTATTTGAACGATGAAAAAACTGGCGAATGGAAAAATTACTATTCAAAATATACTAATGACGATAAACCTACTCACTATTCAGAAAAACTGTACTTAATAGAAAATTACAAAAAAGGTAAACTAAATGGATTGTCAACTCGATTTTCCTATTTGAATAAAGAGAAATACAAGTGTTCAGAATTAGACGAAAACAATAAACCAAAAGATTCCTGCACTCGAATGGTTTACCAAAAAGTTTTACAAAAATCTAATTACAAAAACAACAAATTGAATGGTGCTTTTGAGTTAAGAGATTCATTAGATATTTTAGTAGCAAAAGGTAATTTTACAAATGACCAAAAAATTGGCAAATGGTTTCATCGTTATGAAGATGAAGATTATGACGGTAACCCTTACACATATTTTATGGAAGGCTCTTATGAAGATGATGAACGAGAAGGAGAATGGATATACTATTATAAAAAAGGAGAAATCAACAAAACTATAAATTATTCAAACGGAGAATTTGATGGAAAATTCACAGAATGGAATAATCAAAATAAACCAAAAGAAATAAAACGTTTTGATGATGGAAAATTTAGGGAACTAATTGTTTATGATAGCATAGGACAACAGCCTGAAAGAAAATTTGAAATTTTTGATGAATATTCAAACAGATATAAATGCAGATTTACCCAATACTTGCCAAACGGAAAAATTTCTCAAGTTTATTGGTTAAAAAAAGAAAATGAAATAAGCCATAATTGGTTTGAAATTTCATTCCTATTAAAACTAAAAGAAAACGACAAGTCAAAAATTTACAAAGACGGAACATATAAAGATTACGACATAAATAATAGACCTCTAATTATTGGAGAATACTTTGAAGAAAGTAAAATTGGAGATTGGACTTACTATTACTATCCGCAAAAAGTCAAAATAGAAATCGAATATGACGACAATAAAATTATTTCGGAAAAGTACTTGGATTTAAATGATGCTATATTCTCTGGAGAGTTCACTTATATTAACGAAGAAGATTATATTAAAGAAATTCGTAAAATTAAGAATGGATTAAGAAATGGAAATACGGAATTTATCGACATAAATACTGGAAAAAGAATTAAAAAAGTAAAATACAAAGACGGAAAAATAAAATAAGTACTGGTGCTAACAACGTATATAGCTCATAGCTAATTAGTTGCATAAACAAAGTTAAGGATTATTTGGAAAGTCGCCAAATTTTTAAATTTGACGATTTTCAGTAAAAAAGATAAATAGTAAAATTTAAAAATCTGGCTTAGGCGTAATCCGAAAATAATTTTCTAATTTACACGCTACGAGCCATATACAAAACCGTTGCCAATAATTATGACCACCACCACGAATGAAAGAAATCTACGAGCCTAAATTTGTTGAAAAGCTATTTGACAAAATGAGTAGTTCGTATTCAAAAATGAATTACATAACCTCATTTGGATTTAGTGAAAGATGGAGAAGACAGTGTGTTGAAGAAATTGAAATCGAGAAAGGAAAAATAGTTGTCGATTTAATGACTGGAATGGGAGAATGTTGGAAACATATTTTAAAAAATTCGGACAAAAACTCAAAACTAATCGGAATTGACTTCTCAACGGAAATGATTAATCGTGCGGAGAAGAATAAATCGAAATTCAGAAAATCTAAAGTTGAGATTCTTAAAGAAAATGTTTTTGACAACTCAATCCCAAACGAAACTGCTGATTATGTAATTTCAGGTTTTGGGCTAAAGACATTTAATGATGAACAACTTGGAGAATTAGCAAAAGAAATTAACCGAATTTTAAAACCAAATGGAAAATTTTCACTGATTGACGTTTCTGTTCCGAAAAGTAGAATATTAAAACCATTTTATATGTTTTACTTGAAAAATATTATTCCTATTTTAGGAAAAGTATTTCTTGGAAGTCCAGAGACTTATAGAATGTTAGGAGTTTATACAGAACAATTTGGTAACTCAAAAAACACACATCGGATTTTTAACAGACCAGAATTTAAAGTTGAATATGTGGAATATTTTTTCGGTTGTGCAAGTGGAATTAAAGGAAGAAAAATAAAATAACTATTGGCAACACCGTGTATAATTAATTGCTTGTTTCTAGCCTACTTACGAAAATCCGCGAGGATTTTCTATTCGGTTTTTATTTGCTAAATTACGTGCTTAGCCACGCAACTAATCATACACGTATTCCAAGATCAAATCCTAATAAAATTTAGTTTTTATTTTAAGCAGCATAATTTTGAAGAACAACATATGGTGTTCCTCTTTTAACAACTGCAAATGCTCTTGCTATTAGTTTGTTTCTCACATTATTTATCGCCAACATTTTATCTTTTCCTTCTGCCAACTTTTTTTGATAATACAACTTTAACTCACTATCATGTTGTATTGCAGAAACACTTGCCATACTCAATAAACTTTTCATCTTTCTGTCTCCTAAATAATGACATTGTTTTCGCCTGTGAATGCTGGTGCCAGAACGATGCTCAAAAGGTGCAGTTCCACAATAACTGGAAAAAGCACGCCAACTTTTAAAACGGGTAAAGTTACCTGTATGATAAATTAATTGGCAAGCAACGACCAAACCAATTCCTTTCATACTTTTTAGTAATTCGTAATTTTTACTCATAGAAACATCATCAAAAATGATTTCTTCAATTCTAATTTCTATAGATTTTACTTGTTTAGACAAATAGTCAATACTACGCTTTAAACTGATACAACCTAAATCTGTTGTAGAACTTGTTAAAAGTACTTTCATCTCTTTTAAAGTGCCTTTTAAACCTGCATTATTTCGAACTAATTGATCTCTTAAAGCTAACAGTCTACCAAGTTCTAAATGAGAACTGCTTTTTACTGTACTCGGCATTAACTCTTCTCTGTAAAACCAACCATACTTTGCTATTACTTGAGCATCTAGCTTATCTGTTTTCTCTTTTACAATCCCAGAAGAACGCTTAATTTTTAACGGACTCTCCTCAACATAAACAACTTTCTTACTATGGAAATAAAGTGCCAACTTTAATGAATAATAACCTGTGTTCTCAAAACAATAAAAAACAGCACTTTCTTTTGTCTGTTTTAAAACCCATTTTAAGAGACTTTTGTAACCAGCTATATCGTTCTTAAACTCTTGGTGAACTTGAGCATGATAACAATAGGCATCAATCGTCTTTTTTGATACATCTATTCCTACTACTTCTCTGTAATTTTTCATATTTTTACAATTAGAATGATTAAATATGTTGCAAAAACTACTTCCTTTATCGGGTTTTTATAATCCTGGTATTCCAAATGGTTCTTTGCAACTTTATAGGAACTGAGGACTCGTACGTGTAAGGGAACTGCAATTCTAAAACACGTTATAGTTCTCCTCCTTTCCTATATAAAGATATTTAATACAAACTAAAGAAACACGTTGGCAATAATTAAAAAAATGAAAACCACCTTTCAAGAAATTTCTTCAATACTTAAAGTTTACCAACAAACTATTAAAAATTTTTGTTCAGATTTTGGAATAGATTTTAATAATCAATTTATTGGTCGAGGTTTTGTTTCAAATTCAATATTTAAGCCAGAATTTATTGACTTTTTAAAATCAAATCATAATTTTATTCGTTTATATGAAAAAGATAATTATCACGATAAAACTGCTTCCTATATTGCAAAAAAAATTAACAGACCTTTAGATGAAATTGAGAAATATCTTAAAAAAAATAATTCTAATTTTCATAACGACATAAATTTTAAATTTGAAAACAGTAGCTGTTTAAAATATATTTCATCATATGCAATAGATTATAATTTAGGGGGTAACTATGAATTTCTAAAATTTAATAATTATTTAAAATGAAACATAATAAAGAATTTAAGATTTTCGAATTAATTAGACTGAACCATACTCTTTGCCATTACTGTATGGATGAGTACAAAAACAAATCAAATATTTATGTTCCTGCTTTTGAAATAATAAATAAAGGAAAAGGATTTTTTGAAGAATATACTTTAGAATATGATTTTTGGAAAAAAAATAAATACACTTATAAAAACTTAATAAGCATTAATTTTCTTGATTATGTGGCTAAAGAAGAAAAAATTATTTACTTACCAACTATTATTTTTTTTGGAAAATTAGAGGATTGGCAACTTATCTCTTATTTGGCAATATTAAATCACTTCAATCCAAAAATATATTATGAATTTTATAAAAAAGGTGAGTCTCTGAATAATATTAAAAGTGAAATTGTTGAAAATGACAATACTTTAGTTAAAAACATTGTCTGTTTAAGAAATGAGGAAGAAATAAGTTTGTTGGAGTTTGCAAAACTTGAATTTGAAAAAATAATTAATAAAAATGAACTAATTGAAATTGTGGAATATTATCTATATAATGAGCATAAAGAACATTATAATGATATTGTAGACGATTATGTAAAAGATGATTTTGGTGCAGACTATAGCTACAATGACCAATTAGATTTAGACCAACAAAGCCCTGAATATTGGGATAATCTTTAAAACTTAATTTTAAAATTTTCTAAAAAAATTTAAAAACTAATAATTATACACAAAAATGGAAGATTTTAAATCAAAAATAAAAATACCATTATCACTAAAATTAGATAAAATAATTTCAAAGTTATTAGATAAAAACGAAATTAATAAAGGGTATGTACTTGAAGTTGGCTCATTTATTTCAGCCCATTTTATAGAAAACTTACATCAACAAAACTTTAAAAAAGGTAAAGGTCCTTTAACTAAATACCAATTAGAAGTAATTTTTGAGAATGTTGGCGACTTTTATTTACAAAATTTCAAGAATCAATTTACTCAATCAGATGCAGAAGTAATAATGAAAAGAACAATGGATATTGTAATGTCAGAAAATTCAGAAAAAATTATATCTGATTATTTTAAAAAATTAAATATTTAACTCTCAAAAAAATGAAAAATATTTTAATTATGTATATAATTATTTTACCGAATTTAATTTTTGCTCAAAAAAATAACTGGGTAGAATTTTTGAAAGAGAAAATTATAATATTGGAAATAAATAAAACAAGAGAATATAAAATTGAAGATTTAATATTCGATGTTACTTGGAATAAGAAATTAAATTATTCAAAAAATATTGGCTATTATGGTGGAATTGAAAAATTGACCATACACAAAGGAAATAAGAAATTACAAATAATAAAAATCATAGAAGATTCAGTAGCTCTTGGAAATATTTATTTTTCTTTTTATGACTATAATTTTGATGGTTACACGGATTTTTCTATTCCAATTAATTGTGGAAATAGTTGTTGGGAAAAATATTATATCTTCAATCCTAAATTAAATAGATTTGAACACAAGAAGAGTTGGGATTATTTAAGAATTCAAAGAATAGATAAAAAAAACAAACTAATTATATCTCATCCAAGCGGAAATGCAATTAAAGATAACATAAAATTATTTAAGATAAAAGGAATGGAAATTATTGAAATTAATACTTAATAACCATACCATATTTAAAATTAACAAATGACTTTAGGAGAATTAAGAAAAGAATTAGATGTTTACAATAAGACTATAAATAATTATAATAAAACATTCAACTTAAATTTGAATATTCATACTTATGTAAAAAATCCACAGAAGTATGCTATTAAAGACTATCAAGAAATAAACGATAAATTAGTTGAATTTTTAAAATCTCACAGAGAAAAATTAATTGAATATGAAAACGACTATTATAAAAGTAAAACTATAACAGAAATATCTATCAAATTAAGAATAGACATTACAACAATTGTGGAATATTTACAGAAAAGATTAAATACATATTTAATTATTTCAAAAAAAGAAAATCCAAAAAATGAAAAAATATTAATAGACAAAATAGATGGAGATGCACATTATGTCTGTCCAGAAAATGAAGGTTTAATTTACGAAAAAACTAAAGTTTGTAAAATGTCGAGTTATGATATTTTAAAAAAAATACAAATTGAAATTCTGAAAAGTAGAATTGAATTTAACATGAAAGAAAAATAACTATTGCCAACACCGTATAAACTTTATTGCTGGTTTTGGCTCACTTGGGAAATTCCTTCGGAATTTCGCCGTTCGTGTTTTATTTAGTAAATTCACTGCTTAAACAACGCAACAAAGCTTATACAAAAACGTTGGCAACAAGCTAAAAAAACATCGAGAATGAATGAAAAATGGGAAGAAATTTGCTTTTTACTGTCCGAAAATATAGGAACAGAAATTAGCGAAAGTGAATTTGAACAAAATGTAATCCAAGCGTTAAGGGTTTTGAATTGGAAAGAGTTTGCTGGCGATATTCAAATTCGACCATCATTTCCATTTGGAGCATCTAACAGAATAATGCCTGATTTTGTGATTAATTCACCTGATAAGAAAAATCTGTTTGTAATTGAAATTAAACAACCAAGCATTCCATTAACGACTAAATTTCAGCAACAACTTTTTTCCTATATGCGACAATTAAGGCTTGAATATGGAGTTTTAATTGGTGAAGCTATACAAGTATTTTACGATGGCGATTTAACAAATCACGATGACCCAGTTCTACTCGAAACATTCCGAATAGAAAAGACAGAAACAAAAGGAGAGAAATTTGTAGAATTGTTCACTAAAGAAAATTTCAGTTTTGATTTACTAAAGTCATTTACAGAAAATTCTTTAAAGAAAATCAATCGAAGAGCTGACCGAAAAATTCTCACCAACAAAATATTATCGGAAGAATATCAATCAAAAGTTTTAGAGTTGATTAAGCAAGATTTCTTAAACGAATATGATGCGGAATTAATTGACAATGCCTTAAGCGAGATAACAATAAATATTTTGGGACATCAGAATATCGAAACACCAAAACGAATAGTTTACGAACAAACTAACTCGGAAAACGGAAGTTCAAGAGATACGACAAAATACAGGCTAAATGGTGGCAATAAACGACTTGCAAAAAATAGATTTGTCTTGGAATTTGTAAGACAATATTTAAAAAGGAAACCGACAACGTTTAGTCGTTTGAAAAACGTGTTTCTCGATGAATTTCAAGGTTCTACAGGAGTTGTTAACGAACTTGAGTTTGTAGAAACGAAATACGCCAACAAAACGGACAAAAGACATTTTCTTGAAAATGACGAAATTTTAGAAAGTTCCGATGGAATAAAATTTGTTGTATCAACTCAATGGGGAAAACATAACATAACCGAAATTGTCGATTTAGCAAGAAAAGAAGGTTTTCAAGTGGAAGAAGTCTGAATTGAAAATCAGAACTCAAAAAGCCAGTTGCCAACAACGTATATAGCTCATAGCTTGGTAGTTGCTTAATCAAAGTTAAGGCATATTTGGAAAGTCGCCAAATTTTTAAATTTGACGATTTCCAATAAAAAAGATAAATAGTAAAATTTAAAAATCTAGCTTGTGCTTAATCCGAAAATTATTTTCTAATTTGCACGCTACGAGCCATATACAGAGACGATGGGATGCAATACCTTCGGTCTTTTGCATCCCATCGCCGCGCGGCTTCGCCGATGACATGCGCAGCCCTTCGGGACTGCACACATCATCGGCTAAATTCAATTTTTGAAATTGAAAAATACTGCGTATCTTCCAATTTCAAAAACTAAATTTAGCCTCGCGGCGTTAGCATACATTATGAAAAACATCACGTTACTGATTTTAATATTGAGTTTTATAAGTTGTAATTCGGACAAAAAAATGGCTGAATCAAAAACTACATCTGAAAAACTAAATGCTGACCTAATCGGAATTTATGAATATAAAACACCTGAACAATCCGAAAATCACTACATCGTTATTGACACTTTGAATGGAAATTATAACGGACTTTATTTCGGAACCGAAGATAGCGGCGGACACGGAGTTTTCTTTTATGGAAACGGAATGGAAAACCTGAATTTAGATAACGATAAAATCAGTTTTGAAATCGGAAAAAGAAACTTATACGAAACGACTCGATTTAGAATCGTAAAAAACAGAAAGAATTTAGAAAAGGATTCAACAAGCGGAGTTTCAAAAGGACAATTAAAATATAACGGAGAAATAACGAAAAACGGAATTGAAGTAAACTGCGAATCGGAATTTGGAGATTGTTGGGAAAACGAAATGAATTTTGAAAAACTAACTGAAAATAAATAACGTATGCTAACAATGGCTATAGTTCATTGCTTCGGATTTTCTGCCGAAAATCCTCGCACTTTTACTATCTTGGTTTCTTAATCGGAAAATCCTCGCGGATTTTCACGCAACGAAACCATAGCCGAAACCGTTGGCAACAAGCAAAAAAAACCGTTCCAAAAACAAAAAATAGTTCTGAATTTGAAAATTTTGTATATTTGAAAAAAGTTATAACAATGGACATACAATCAAGAAAAATAGAGTTTATGCAAAAATTTCTTAAAATTCAAAGTGAAGAAGTTATTTCTAGGCTTGAAAATATATTGAGAAAAGGAAAGATCAATACTGAAAATATTGATTTTACACCAATGTCTATTAATGAATTTAATTTGAGGATTGACCAATCAATGAATGATTCAGAAAACGGAAAGTTAATTGAGGCTAGTGATTTAAAAGCCAAAATGGAACAATGGGGTTAAAAATATATTGGACTGAATTTTCCGAAAAAGAACTCACTGAAATTTTTAAATATTATAACAGAAAAGCAAATTATCAAGTTGCAAAAAAAATAGTTGACGGAATTTATAATGAAACTTTAAAATTAAAAACTCAACCAGAAATTGGACAAATTGAGGAATTATTAAAAGGAAGGAAACAAAATTTTAGATATTTAGTGTTTAATAATTATAAAATTATTTATTGGATAAATACTAACAAAAATTGGGTTGAAATTAATGATGTATTTGATACTCGACAAAATCCACCGAAAATTAAGCGAACGAAATAATGCCAGATTGCCAACACCGTATATAATTTATTGCTAGTTCTAGCCTACTTACGAAAATCCTCGCGGATTTTCTATTCGGTTTTTATTTGCTAACTTTAGTGCTAAACCACGCAACAAACCATATACAATCACGATGGGATGCAATACCTTCGGTCTTTTGCATCCCATCGCCGCGCGGCTTCGCCGATGACATGCGCAGCCCTTCGGGACTGCACACATCATCGGCTAAATTCAATTTTTGAAATTGAAAAATACTGCGTATCTTCCAATTTCAAAAACTAAATTTAGCCTCGCGGCGTTAGGCACAATACGAAAAAACACCAGTTAATAAATTGAAAAATATCGCTAAAATATTTTGTTTCGGTCTTTTAATCTCAATGTACGGTTGCAGATTTGGAGATTGGTATATTAGTGAACTATATGCCTTAAAAATAGAAGGAAGCTCTAAAATAATTTATAAATATGACGCTTGGGGAGGATTAGATTCGAACGCAAATGGATATATTATATTAGATTCAACAGAAACCTTTAAAGTTAATGTTCAAGAAGAATTACCATTTTATTACTTACGAGAGATTCCAAAAAAGAATAAAATTTTAGGAGTTACCCATAAGTGTGATAATAGTTGTGGAGAAAATTATAAGAACTCAACACCTATTTATGAGCCAATAGAAACCGAATACACAAAAAAAGAAAACATCGAAATCGAAAATACCATTTATCAATATCGTGGATTTGCGGAAAGAAGTGGTGGATTAGGAAGATTTCATTTTGAAAGTTTCAAAGAAGAAAGAGATAGTATTTTTTTCTATGATTTAGATGACGTAGAAAGTTTAAACGGAATTCATTTAGATAGTTTAAAACTAAAAAAGAAAATGGTGTTAATTCAAAAAAATGATAGTCTCGGAATAATCAAAAAAATTGTTATGGAAGATTTGAGAATTGACAAAAAGAATAATGAAGTTCTTTCTAATAAAACATATTTTTTAACGCCAAAAAATGAAACAAAAGTCGAAATGTTCTCTGATTATGGAATATTTAAACCAATTAGAGCGGAATAAGTACTGTGCCTAACAACATATATAATTTATTGCTGGCTTTTTGCTTACTTGCGAAAATCCTCGCGGATTTTCTTGGTCTGTAATTATTTACTAAATTAGTTGCTTAATTCACGCAACAAACCATATATAAACACGTTACCTCTAATTACGCACGCACTCAAATCTGAACAAAATATGAACTGAAAACTGCGCAATTAAAGCGGAACAAAATGCTGAATTTATCACTCGAAACCTGAATTTACTCTTGCGGAATTTTAGCAAGTTTACCGAAAAAAAACTAGTTTGATTTTCGATTTTTTTTTGAGTTTTAAGAAAGTAAAAACTAAAATAGTCGATTGCGGAATTTCACTCAATCGGAATTTAGCAAGTTTATGAAAACTGAACTGCATCTGAATTGAGCCACTTTCGGATTTGCTCACTCTATCGGAATTGAAAAACTTTGCGGAATAAAACGTAATCGGAATTTACTCAAGCGGAATTGAATTGCGGACGGAAAACTGGAACTGAAAATCAATAACTAGAGGTAACAACGTGTATAAAAAATTGCTTATATTGGCTTAATCAAAAGGTAGTTGCTCGTTTGCACACATCTGAATTTCCTTCGGAAATTCCTCGCGCACAAACACGCAACTATTCATACACAAAACCGTTAGCAAACATTAGAAAATGGAATTCTGGAACAAGAAAATAGAACACTTTAGAATTGAAGATTCACAAATCTATGATGCTAAAATTTTAAGTCCTGATTACAGTCAGGAAAATAATTTGAGTTATTCAAAAATAAAAAAATTAAGAAATGAATGGATAAAAGTATTACCAAAACTTGAAAATCTTGAATATCTATTTGTTGGACATAGAGTCAATCAAGAATATTTTGAATCAATTTGTAATATACCAAATTTGAAAGGTCTTGAAGTTAAAGTCAGTCAAATTAAAGATTTTAGTTCTATTGGAAAACTGAAAAAATTAGAGAACCTTGATTTTTGCGGTAGTAAAGGAATTTCTAATTTGAAAGGAATTGAATTATTGCCTGAACTAAGATATTGCAAACTTTCTCAATTTTTCGGAATTGAAACTGTTGAGGAATTGTCGAAATTACATTCTCTCGAAAAACTGAACTTATTTGGAAATTATCACGGACAATCTTTGAATTTAAAAAATATTGAACCTTTATCTAAATTGGAAAACTTAAAAGTACTTGGTTTAGACATCAAAACAAAGTTAAATCTAAATTCCCTTCTGAATTTAAAAAATTTGAATTGTTTAATACTACCAGATTCATATCATTCTAAAATGAAAGATAAATTATCAAAAAAAATTGAATTAAGATAAAAACGTTTGCTAACACCGTGTATATTTTATTGCTTTCTTTTAGCCAACTTACGAAAATCCTTGCGGATTTTCTATTCAGTATTTATTTGCTAACTTTACGCTAAACCATCGCAACAAAGCATACACAAACACGATGGGATGCAATACCTTCGGTCTTTTGCATCCCATCGCCGCGCGGCTTCGCCGATGACATGCGCAGCCCTTCGGGACTGCACACATCATCGGCTAAATTCAATTTTTGAAATTGAAAAATACTGCGTATCTTCCAATTTCAAAAACTAAATTTAGCCTCGCGGCGTTATGCCTCATTAATAGCCACCTATGGAAATAAAAGATATAATTGAATCAATCGTTAATCTTTTCAACTTTGAACTGATTGAAGAAACGGAAACAAAAGTTACATTCCGAATTGTATCTGAATATACTGCAATTCTTGACAAACAAAATCTTTCTGATATAATAGAGAAAATAGGAGGTTTAAAATCCAACGAAAACATAGAATTATTTGATTCTCAAAATTATGAAGTACTCGTCCGAAATGAGTCTCGAATTGCAATGAGAAGAGAATTAGAACAAGTTGACAGTGTAAATAAGTTGGAATATAGCCTAAATAGTCCTTCCGATGAATATCTCGTTTTCTTATTGTTTAATCTAAATAAAGAGAACACACCTAATATATTTCGTAGAAGTATAATGGGTCACAGATTAAAAAGAATATTTGGAGAACAAGAGGAACAACCCGAATTATTTGAGCATTCTTTACTTGAGGTAATAAAACGAGGATTAATGCGTCTTGAAACTATTAGTATAAAATCTAAAACTATTAGAAAATTAGATGAATACGAACGTTTTCTTTATGCTTTCATATTTAATCTAGGTTTTAATTTAGATATGAACATTCAACCTCTTCGCTTTATTGAAGAATTTACTCAACCATATAAAATTGGAAGAATTAGGAGAGCAAGACCTATGGAAGTCGAACCACCTAAACGAATTTATATAAATGATTTAGTACTACATTATCAAAAAGCTATTTCATCTGATAGTATTGACCATCAATATTTATCATACTATCACGTTATGGAATACTTCTTTGAAAAAATATATAACGATGATGTTATAGACACAATTAGGCAAGAACTAACAAAACCAAATTTCTCATACAAGAGACAAAGAGATGTAAAAGGTTTGGTAAGTACTATTCAAAAAAAATTACGTTACCGAAATGAAGAATTTAGCATAAACGAACTTGAAGCTTTAGAATTAACCTTAAAGAAATACATATCAGATATAGAAATGTTCACAGAATCTTTAGATGAGTTATCTGAAACATTACTTGATTATTATAAAGGGAATGAAGTTAGTTTTTGTCAAGGTCAAAAAGTAGATTTTAAAAACACAAACAAAGAAGAAATTTATAGAAATCTTGCTAAAAGGATTTATAAAACAAGAAATGCTATTGTTCATAGTAAAGAAAACGAAAAAAGTAAATATGTTCCGTTTAAAAATGACAAAGATTTGATAAACGAATTGTATTTAATGCGTTTAATAGCTGAAACTCTAATATTAGAAACCTCAAAAGAACTGTAGAATAACGAGGCATAACAATGTATATAAAAAATAGCGCAAGTCGTTGCTAATACTAAGGTTTGGGCATTTTTAGGAAGTCGCCAAATTTTTAAATTTGACGATTTCCAATAAAAAGATAAATAGTGAAATTTAAAAATTTGGCTTGTGTTTAATCCGAAAATTATCGCTTATTTTCAGCGCTACTTTTCATATACGAGACGTTAGCTGTAATAAAACTGAACCCAAGCAAGCAAGAACAATGAAACTTATAATTCATATTTATTTAAAGAAAATTAAAGTTATTCTGTTTGTAATTGCAATCGCATCACTAACTTCTTGTGCTTCATTTAAGAAAAGTAAATTATCTGAAAATCAAACCTATTTGACTGACGAAAATTTAAACTTATTAAACGGTACATACAAGAATAATATGTACAAAGGACCTGCACTTTCTGAATATTTTTGGGGTTCACGTATAAATATGAAAGAATTTCAATCTATTTATGAATTAATTTCTGAAAAAAAAGTTCCTTATTTCATTACATTGAAAGTCCTCGATAAAAACAGTCTGAGGGTTGAAATTAAAGTTGATGAAAGAATCCTAAAATCAAATGTAATTAAAGGTAAAGTGAGAAATGGATATTTTGAACAGAATAGAAAAATGGGTGCAGTTCCAGTAATTCTGTTTAACACAATTTATTCATCAAAGTTCAGAATTGGATATTTAAAAGACAATAATTTAATAACTGACTTTAAAAAGATTGAATTCGGAACATACTATTTCTTAATTCCTTTCAGTGATAATAAAGAAATTAATAATTTAATACATAAGAAAGTAGATGAATGAAACGAAAATACTACAGCTAACAAAGTATATAATTTATTGCTAGTTTTAGCTCACTTGCGAAATTCCTTCGGAATTTAGCCGTTCGTGATTTATTTAGTAACTTGGTTGCTTAAACCACGCAACAAACCATATACATAACCGTTGTGCCTAATTAGAAAAAAAACTGAATGATAACATCTATATTTTTACGCCATTTTAAAATTTATAAAGGAATTACTTTCATCCCTATTTCAGAAGGAGTTGGGTTTTCTAGTTTAATTGGCGAAAATGGAGTTGGAAAAAGTTCTGTTTTAGAAGCTATTGATTGTGTTTTGAATCAAAAAAACAATAATTGGCCAATAAATAACGAAGCCAAAAATGAAGGTGTTGGTGGAGATAATTTTCCATATATAGCTCCAGTATTTTTAATCAAAAAAGAAAAATTAAGAAACACAAAACTAGCGGACCAAGAATTATTCCGAAAAGCTGAAAAATTATCCAATTTTATTTGGAACAATAATCTTAAGGCTCCAACAAAAAGTTCATCTGCATTTAATGAGCACGTTAATGAATTGAAAAAGTCTTATGATAAAGATGATTATTTCATTCTAATCGTTGGTAAAAAACATAATGATAACTCTATATATTTTGGAGGTTATCAAAACTATCTAGATTTTATCGGAGAAAAACCAACAATAAAACCCTCTGAAAAAGAAATACAAGAATATTTTAAAGGTTTTTATGATTATATTATCTCACACTATTCTTACTTATATATTCCAGTAGAAACAGATGTTTTTACTTATACCAAATTAGAAACTGTAGAAATGCAGAAACTAATGGACAAAAACATTCAGGATGAAATCGTTAAAGCAATTAAACCAGGAACCTTAAAACAAATCAATAAAGATTTAAATTATTTTGTTAAAGATGTTGAAAGTATATTAGAAGAATACGAGTATAAAGGCTATCACAAGAATAGCTTAACAATGCCTGATTTAGTTTCTAAAATAATTGAAGCATACTTTTCTATTAAGGTTTTAAACAAAAAGCCAAAAAACGGCTCTAAACTAATACCTGTCAGCGAATTAAGTTCTGGTGAGAAAAGAAAAGCACTAATTGATGTAGCATATTCATTTCTCTTAAAAAATAAGAACACAAATTCAAATGTAATTCTAGCTGTTGACGAACCAGAAGCATCTTTACATATTTCTGCTTGTTATGACCAATTTGAAAAACTTTTTAGTTTAACTAAAAATAAACATCAAATAATCATATCTACCCATTGGTATGGATTTTTACCAATTGTTTTGAATGGAAGTGCAACTTCAATTAGAAAAAAAGCTTCAAATGAGAACTCTGCTGATTTTTTTAATCTATATAATTACAGAGAAACAATAACACAAGCTAGAAAAAAAACTAAAGGTAAATTACCAATTGACTATAATATTAAAAGCTATAATGATTTAGTTCAATCAATTCTATTTTCAATTTTAAAAAATGAACCATACAATTGGATTGTATGTGAAGGTCTTTCAGAAAAAATATATTTTGAAATTATGTTCAAAAACGAAATTGAAAATAACAAATTAAGAATACTTCCTTTGGGTTCTTTCAAAGAAGTCAGAAAGTTATATAATAACTTATTATCTCCAATCAAAGATCCAGATTATACTATAAATGGTAAAGTCATTTGCCTTATTGACACAGATTCAGAAAGAGTAGAAGTTGATTATGAAAACAATAATAAAAATTTATTTTTTTATAGACTTTGGAATAATAAAAAAAATAATTTAAAAACTGAACTTATAGACGTAAACAGAAACTCAATGAATCCACCAACTGAAATTGAAGACTGTTTGAATCCATACGTTTATAAGCAAACATTAATTGAATTTACAGAGGAATACGAAAGCATTAAAAGTATTATAAGTAACTGTGAAGTTAGAGAAAATGCGACTAACTCCTATTCTACTTTCGATTTAAGAGATAGTGAAAAAGATGATATCAAAGCTTTTTTCGATGATAATCAAGGTTATAACAAAATAAGATTTGCAGAAAAATATATTGAAATCTTACAAAAACCATTTTTCAAAGATGAAAATGAAATGGAATGGATTATGAAAATAAAAAAAGTAATTAACTAGGCACAACAACGTATAAAATTAATTGCTAGTACAAGCCTACTTACGAAAATCCTCGCGGATTTTCTATTCGGTTTGTATTTGCAAAATTAGTTGCTTAGACAACGCAACTAATCTTATACAAAACCGATGGGATGCAATACCTTCGGTCTTTTGCATCCCATCGCCGCGCGGCTTCGCCGATGACATGCGCAGCCCTTCGGGACTGCACACATCATCGGCTAAATTCAATTTTTGAAATTGAAAAATACTGCGTATCTTCCAATTTCAAAAACTAAATTTAGCCTCGCGGCGTTAGCACCAATTTGAAAATTAACAAGAAAATATGACGAATGAATATTTAGAATATTATCCGAACAAACTTGCAAAAGATTTCAAATTTGACAAACATTTAAAAAACGAAAAAAGGTTTCAAGAATATTGCAGAGGGAAAGAAATTCCATATTACAAAGACGAGGGAAATTGGGGAACAAAACTTGACATAGGGAATATACCAATAAAAGAAGCTGTAAAAAGAGCTTTTATTTTACAAGAATTTGGAGTTTGGAAAGAATGGAAAAATACAGGAAAGAATATTTTTAATTTTTCAAAAAACCTAACAGAACTTTTGAAAGAAACAAATGTCCTTGACCTTGATATTTCAATTATAAAACTACCATACAAAAACTTTTACATTGACTTAACTTCAGCAAAAATTCCTTTTGAAGAAAATGGCTCTGAGTTTATTGAAGGTGCGTTTATAACAGATGAAAATTATGATGCTGACAATGGAGACTCTTTTGAAAGAGCAATAGGTGTAGATTTTGCTGGTAAAGACTACATTGAAAAATATTGGAAAATAAATAAAAATCTTTGTTGGGATGGAGATAGAGGTTTTCATTCAATGACACTCTTTCTTGAAAAAAATGGTGATTTAAGAACTATTCAAGACGCTATTAATTTTGATAAAAAAGGATTTGTTGGAGAAGCAACTTTTGACGAAAGAGATGATAATACAAAAATAGAATTATATCTAATTCATAAACAATTCGTAGATAGAACAATAAATTTCATTATAAATTGTCTTTTATATCTAACAACTAAAGATGTCGATATTGAAAAAGAATATCCATCCGATTTACCCTCTTATTTGAAAACAAAACTAAATAAGGCTAATACTAAAAGGAAAAAAGAAATTGTAGAAACTGAAATTATAAAAGGAGGGTTTACAAAAATCAAATACGTTGGTCGGAAAATTAAGTCGAATTATATCTCAAATACTCCAGATAGAGAAATATCAACTCATTGGAGAAAAGGACATTGGAGAAATCAAAAAATTGGAGAAAATTTATTAGAATCAAAACTTATTTGGATAATTCCTACAATTGTAAATAAAGAAAAAGGAGAACCGAAAAAAGGACATATTTACGAAATAAAATAAAAAACTGGTGCTAACACCGTATAAACTTTATTGCTGGTTTTAGCTCACTTGAGAAATTCCTCCGGAATTTCGCCGTTCGTGTTTTATTTAGTAAATTCACTGCTTAAACAACGCAACAAAGCTTATACAACAACGTTGCCCACAATTTATGAAAATCATCAATTATATAATAATTCTGCTTTTAATTGGAACTTCTTGTAAGGGAAAACCAAAATCTGAAATTATAAAGACGGACGAATTTGAATTAATCAAAGCCGAAAACCAAAAAGGATTATTGATTTTATTTCCTTGTTTCCCTTGTGATGCAGAAAACACATTATCTGAATTTAAAATTACGGAAATCAGTTTGGAAAATGACTTTTCGGTTTTAGCAATGAACTTGAATCAACGACTATTTTTAAGACAAATTGAAAAACAAAAAATAGCAGAACAATTGGAAAGTATAATTACTAAAAACCAACTATCAAAGGAAAATATATTTATAGGTGGTTTTTCAAGTGGCGGAAATGTAAGTCTGTTAATTAGCGATTACCTTGTGGAGAGCAAAAGTCTAATTGAACCTAAAGGCGTTTTTATAGTAGACTCGCCAATTGACCTTTTAGCACTCTATAAAACTGCTAAAAAGAATTTAGAATTGAACTTTTCCGAGCCATCTATTCAAGAAGCAAAGTGGATTAAAGAGTTTTTTGACAATGAGTTTGGAAATCCAAAAAATGGAATAGTCAATTATGAAAATAACTCACCTTTTACTTATGAAACACAAAATATCAGTAATTTAAAAGGATTACAAAATTTAAAAATCAGATTATATACAGAACCTGACTTGAAATGGTGGAAAGAAAACCGAAAAAACGATTTTGAAGATTTAAATGCTTTTTACATTGAAAAAGTATCAGACAAATTAAAATCTGAATTTGGAAACAAAAATATCGAATTAATAAAAACAGAGAACAAAGGCTATCGAGCAAATGGAGAAAGACATCCACATTCTTGGGCGATTGTTAACGAAAAAGATTTGATAAAATGGATGACGGAATAAAAACTGTGGGCAACACCGTGTATAATTAATTGCTTGGTTTTAGCTTATTTACGAAAGTCCTCGCGGACTTTCTATCAGTGATTTATTTGCTACCTTTAGTGCATAAACCACGCAACTAATCATACACGTATTCCAAGATCAAATCCTAATAAAATTTAGTTTTTATTTTAAGCAGCATAATTTTGAAGAACAACATATGGTGTTCCTCTTTTAACAACTGCAAATGCTCTTGCTATTAGTTTGTTTCTCACATTATTTATCGCCAACATTTTATCTTTTCCTTCTGCCAACTTTTTTTGATAATACAACTTTAACTCACTATCATGTTGTATTGCAGAAACACTTGCCATACTCAATAAACTTTTCATCTTTCTGTCTCCTAAATAATGACATTGTTTTCGCCTGTGAATGCTGGTGCCAGAACGATGCTCAAAAGGTGCAGTTCCACAATAACTGGAAAAAGCACGCCAACTTTTAAAACGGGTAAAGTTACCTGTATGATAAATTAATTGGCAAGCAACGACCAAACCAATTCCTTTCATACTTTTTAGTAATTCGTAATTTTTACTCATAGAAACATCATCAAAAATGATTTCTTCAATTCTAATTTCTATAGATTTTACTTGTTTAGACAAATAGTCAATACTACGCTTTAAACTGATACAACCTAAATCTGTTGTAGAACTTGTTAAAAGTACTTTCATCTCTTTTAAAGTGCCTTTTAAACCTGCATTATTTCGAACTAATTGATCTCTTAAAGCTAACAGTCTACCAAGTTCTAAATGAGAACTGCTTTTTACTGTACTCGGCATTAACTCTTCTCTGTAAAACCAACCATACTTTGCTATTACTTGAGCATCTAGCTTATCTGTTTTCTCTTTTACAATCCCAGAAGAACGCTTAATTTTTAACGGACTCTCCTCAACATAAACAACTTTCTTACTATGGAAATAAAGTGCCAACTTTAATGAATAATAACCTGTGTTCTCAAAACAATAAAAAACAGCACTTTCTTTTGTCTGTTTTAAAACCCATTTTAAGAGACTTTTGTAACCAGCTATATCGTTCTTAAACTCTTGGTGAACTTGAGCATGATAACAATAGGCATCAATCGTCTTTTTTGATACATCTATTCCTACTACTTCTCTGTAATTTTTCATATTTTTACAATTAGAATGATTAAATATGTTGCAAAAACTACTTCCTTTATCGGGTTTTTATAATCCTGGTATTCCAAATGGTTCTTTGCAACTTTATAGGAACTGAGGACTCGTACGTGTAAGGGAACTGCAATTCTAAAACACGTTATAGTTCTCCTCCTTTCCTATATAAAGATATTTAATACAAACTAAAGAAACACGTTACCATACATACGCCAAAATGCCCAAAATTGAACTTCAAACTGAAATAAAAGCTGATAGAAAAGTTGTATTTGACCTTTCGAGAAGTATCGATTTACACAAAATTTCCACTGAACAAACTAATGAAGAAGCAATCGCTGGAAAAACAAGCGGATTAATTGGAATGGATGAAAGCGTAACGTGGAGAGCTAAACATTTTGGAATCTACCAAAAACTGACTTCCAAAATAACGGAATTTGACCGACCAAATTTCTTTGTGGACGAAATGGTTAAAGGAGCATTTAAAGAATTTAAACACGAACATCACTTTGCGGAATTGAATAACGGAACTTTGATGACTGATATTTTTGAGTATAATTCACCTTTTGGAATATTAGGAAAGATTGCAGACAAACTATTCCTTAAAAAATATATGACTGAATTACTGACCGAACGAAATAGAGTTGTAAAAGAGTTTGCGGAATCTGAAAAATGGAAAGAAATAATAAATGAATAAAGTACGTATGGTAACAACGTGTATAAAAAATTGCGTAGTTTAG
This sequence comes from Tenacibaculum todarodis, assembly GCF_001889045.1. Taxonomy (NCBI): domain Bacteria; kingdom Pseudomonadati; phylum Bacteroidota; class Flavobacteriia; order Flavobacteriales; family Flavobacteriaceae; genus Tenacibaculum; species Tenacibaculum todarodis. The sequence goes on from NZ_CP018155.1 coordinate 1,919,700, forward strand.
TGCTTAACCAAAGTCAGTTGCATTTTTGTTACGTCTGATTTTCCTTCGGAAAATCAGACGTAACAAAAACGCAACTTTCCATACACAAAACCGTTAGCAACAACTAAATGACGACAACGACAGCAACATTTACAGGAATAAAAAAGAAAATTCAAGAACAAATTGAAAAATCAAAAAGCTCAATTAAAATTTCTGTTGCGTGGTTTACAAGTAAAGATTTATTAGGTCAATTAATTGATAAAGTTGAAAATGGGTGTCAAGTTGAAATAATAATAAGTGACAATATTGAAAATAAGAGATTATCATTTGATAAATTTATTAAACTTGGAGGTAAAGTTTTTATAATGCAAACAAGGAGCGGGAAATTTCTGCACGATAAATTTGCAGTTTTTGATGAAAATAAGCTAATTGCTGGTTCTTATAATTGGACAAATTCAGCTGAATATTATAATCACGAATTCATTATACAAAGTGAGGAAAATATATTGTTGAAACAATTCAATATTAGATTTAAAAACTTAAAAGAAATTGTTACAAATTATGACCAATTAATACTATCAAGTAAATCCGAATTATTAGCAGACACGAAAGAAACCGAATTTCTAAAACTTGAGAATGAATTAGAAGAACGATTTATGGAAACTATAAAAGAAGCTAATGATTTAGGTGCGAAAATTAATTCAAATAACATTATTTCATATATTCATAATTATGGAGCAATTGGAGGAGCTTCAAGATTAATTAATTTAGGAACCGAAAAATTACAATCAGGATTTATAAAACTTTGGGAAATAAAAAGATTAGACATAAGTTTTGAAAGTATAATTCTTCAGGAAAAATATAGAATACTATTTAGTAAAGAAATTTTAGAAAAAGCTGAAAAAAGATTAAAAAAATTAGAAGGGAAATAAAAAGCAGTTGCTAACACCGTATATAATTTATTGCTGGCTTCTTACCTACTTGCGAAAGTCCTCGCGGACTTTCTTTGTCGGTAATTATTTACTAAATTAGTTGCTTGAAACACTCAACAAACCATATACAACAACGTTGTAAACAATTTAAGACGAACATTGAGGAAAATAATAAAATACGGATTTTTGACTTTTGCATTAGTGGTTTTTGGCTGTAACGGAGCTGATTATTACAATCTCGGAATTTACCAAGCAAGACAAGGAAATCAAGAAAAAGCAATAGAATATTTCACAAAAGCGATAGAAGTTAATCCTAAAGATGCAGACGCATATTATAATCGAGCTTACGCACAACACTTATTAGGTGGAAAGGAAAAGCAAACAATTTCTGATTACTCAAAATCTTTAGAACTAAATCCAAATGACAACGAAGCTCATATGAATCGTGGACTTATTTATATGAAAATGGGAAATAATGAAAAAGCAATTTCTGATTACAAAGAGTCAATCCGAATTAATCCTAATTATTCAATTGTATATGGAAATTTAGGAAATGCATACAAACTGAAATTAGATAATGAAAAGGCTTGTGAGAATTGGAAAAAATCTTTGGAATTAGGAAACGAAAATGTCCGACCAAGAATAAAAATGAATTGTGAATAAAAAACTGTTTACAACAACGTGTATAATTCATTGCTAGTTATAGCCTACTTACGAAAGTCCTCGCGGACTTTCTACCTGTGATTTATTTGCTAACTTTAGTGCTTAAACACGCAACGAAATCATACACAAACACGATGGGATGCAATACCTTCGGTCTTTTGCATCCCATCGCCGCGCGGCTTCGCCGATGACATGCGCAGCCCTTCGGGACTGCACACATCATCGGCTAAATTCAATTTTTGAAATTGAAAAATACTGCGTATCTTCCAATTTCAAAAACTAAATTTAGCCTCGCGGCGTTGGCAAACATTAAAAACCGAAAATAAACTAAATGGGATTTGGATTTAATCTTGGAATGATTTTCATAATACTTCCTCTGACTTTAATACTTTTTTTATTAGGAGCAATTACAAAAAAAGGAGGGTTTTTTAAAGCTATTGGTTGTATTTGGATTCCAATATTGTGCCTGATTGGACTTTCTGTAATTATGAGCATATTTCCTGACACAAGTGTTCTTGAAAAAGAAGATTATTATGGAGAATATATAATTGACCGAAATTTTTTCAAAGGAAAACAAGCTGATTGGCAATACAACCATTTTAGAATGGAAATAACTGAAAACGATTCGATTTTTCTTTACACAATGGAAAATGGAAAAATAATTTCGATAAACAAAGGAACAATATCAACAGTAAAACCATATAGTTCTGAAAGACTCGTTCTAAAAATGAATGAGCCTAATCACCATATTACTGAAACAAACCCGACAACTTATCGAAAAAGTTGGTGGAATTTTTATTTAGTTTTTAAATCTAAAAAGTTTCATAATATGTATTTTAGAAAAGGAAAATGGGAAAAAATAAAAACTGAATAAAAACGATTTGCCAACACCGTGTATATTTTATTGCTTTCTTTTAGCCAACTTACGAAAATCCTCTCGGATTTTCTATTCAGTAATTATTTGCTAACTTTACGCTAAACCAACGCAACAAAGCATACACGTATTCCAAGATCAAATCCTAATAAAATTTAGTTTTTATTTTAAGCAGCATAATTTTGAAGAACAACATATGGTGTTCCTCTTTTAACAACTGCAAATGCTCTTGCTATTAGTTTGTTTCTCACATTATTTATCGCCAACATTTTATCTTTTCCTTCTGCCAACTTTTTTTGATAATACAACTTTAACTCACTATCATGTTGTATTGCAGAAACACTTGCCATACTCAATAAACTTTTCATCTTTCTGTCTCCTAAATAATGACATTGTTTTCGCCTGTGAATGCTGGTGCCAGAACGATGCTCAAAAGGTGCAGTTCCACAATAACTGGAAAAAGCACGCCAACTTTTAAAACGGGTAAAGTTACCTGTATGATAAATTAATTGGCAAGCAACGACCAAACCAATTCCTTTCATACTTTTTAGTAATTCGTAATTTTTACTCATAGAAACATCATCAAAAATGATTTCTTCAATTCTAATTTCTATAGATTTTACTTGTTTAGACAAATAGTCAATACTACGCTTTAAACTGATACAACCTAAATCTGTTGTAGAACTTGTTAAAAGTACTTTCATCTCTTTTAAAGTGCCTTTTAAACCTGCATTATTTCGAACTAATTGATCTCTTAAAGCTAACAGTCTACCAAGTTCTAAATGAGAACTGCTTTTTACTGTACTCGGCATTAACTCTTCTCTGTAAAACCAACCATACTTTGCTATTACTTGAGCATCTAGCTTATCTGTTTTCTCTTTTACAATCCCAGAAGAACGCTTAATTTTTAACGGACTCTCCTCAACATAAACAACTTTCTTACTATGGAAATAAAGTGCCAACTTTAATGAATAATAACCTGTGTTCTCAAAACAATAAAAAACAGCACTTTCTTTTGTCTGTTTTAAAACCCATTTTAAGAGACTTTTGTAACCAGCTATATCGTTCTTAAACTCTTGGTGAACTTGAGCATGATAACAATAGGCATCAATCGTCTTTTTTGATACATCTATTCCTACTACTTCTCTGTAATTTTTCATATTTTTACAATTAGAATGATTAAATATGTTGCAAAAACTACTTCCTTTATCGGGTTTTTATAATCCTGGTATTCCAAATGGTTCTTTGCAACTTTATAGGAACTGAGGACTCGTACGTGTAAGGGAACTGCAATTCTAAAACACGTTATAGTTCTCCTCCTTTCCTATATAAAGATATTTAATACAAACTAAAGAAACACGTTGTAAAACATTTAAAAAAAAACCGAAAACTGAATTGAAAAAAGGAACTTTAATAATAATTTCGTTTGTATTGATTATACTTTCCTTTTGGCTCGGAATGAAAGTTGAGCGTGAATTAGCAAGTTGGGACGAAATCGGAAAACCAGTATTTGAAAAGGAACAGATTTACTTTCCGAATAAAAAAACCTTTCTTTATCTGAAAAGCAAAAATTGGGGATTGACTGCTGACCATAAAATTTCTGTTATTTCGACAAAGTCAGACCTTGAATTTCAACCTGACTCAATATCTGAATATATTTTTCAAGGCTTTGGAGGAATAATATACAAAGTGGAAAATAATACTCTGAAAATCTACTCGCATCAAAAACCGAAAATTCCATCGAAATTTGAATCAGAAATAAACGTGGAATTAATAGAAGTTAAGAATAATTCGGAATGGAATAAAATGAAGGAAAACATAAACAACAATTATCAAGAATTTGAATAAAAATGATTCCAACAGATAGCGAATTTACGACTCTTTATATCGCATATTTATTAATGCTAATGTTTTTGATATTTGGTTTATTAAAATCAAAAAATAAAGCATTCTACAAATGGAATTTTCTTTTTTTTGGAATCTATTTAGCAATAATGATTTATGTTTTTTCAGATTCAGAAAATTTCAGATATGGTAATTCACTTGTTGTCTTGTTTTATGGAGGAATATTTGTGCTTTTACACTTTATTATAATAGGAGTTATAAAACTATATAAATTAGTAATAAAAAAATAAAAACGTTTTACAACACCGTATTGTGTAGATAACACTCTGTATGTATTGATTTTATTGACTTAAACAAAAATTAATTAAAAAAGGTACAACATAGGTACAACTTTTTAAACTGTAAAATAGAGAGGAAAATATAGTGATCTATAAGCATAAAAAAACCGTTACAAATATATTGTAACGGTTTCTTTTTGAATGTATTTATGCTTAAAGTTATTAAGCTGCCGTACCAGAGCCTAAATACACGCTGTTTGATACTTGTGTTCCATCAGCAGAAACAAACGCCATAAATAGCTCTACTGCATCACCTGCATAAGTGCCTGGTATAGTAACGACTTGAGAACCTACTGTTCTATCAGCACCATCAAGAATAGAAATTGATTCTTTCTTACTTGGGTTGTAAACTAACACCATTGCTTTATCCGTTGCATTTGCATTTCCTTCTGCTGAGTTGTCACCCCATCCAAAAGAAACTTGTCCTGCATTGGTTAAATCAGTTGTACCATTTAAAACACCAGACAAACCACCTCTACTTAATAACGCTAAAGAATAATCAATCGTGAAGTTAGGTGCAACACCGCCTACTGCATTATTCAACACATAAGACATAGCAGCATTAAATTCCGTTTTCTTGGTTGCAAATGACTTATAACCGATTTTTATAAAATCTTTAGTCGCTTGCAAATACTCCAAAGTAATAGTAAATTTATTACGCTGATTCACTTGTCCCTCTGTACGAGGATTCGCCACACTTGCTGGCTTAATTCTTATGTAGTCGATACCTTTCCAACTACCTCCAATAATACTTCCTACCTTACCCGATAAGCTTCCTAAAATACCCTGTGGAATTTTTCCCATCTTTATTACAATTTAAAATTAATATTTGTTCGGATTTGGTACGGACTTGATATTGCTTTTAAACTTTGTTTACTCCTCTAATATAACCAAAATAATGCCATTTTGTTACTGTTTTCAGTCGTTTAGATGCCTTTGCATTATGCTTCTTTCGTTTGCATCAAGTTGAAACAATTACGTATATATGCGACCTTTAAAACTGCCATTTTATCAATGACATTTTGTAACTCTTTTTCTTTTTTACTGATAACCTCAACCGCTTTAATATGTTTTTGCATTATATCCTCTGTATTAGAATTAGATTTTAAACTATTTTTAAGCGTTTTTCTGCAATCATCTATAGAGATAAACGGAATAACACTTCCTTTTAAATAATAAGCGTAAAAACCGCCTATTTGTAGCATCATAGATAAATGAAAAAGTGTGTTTTTCTCTTTTTCGGTTGAAGTAGTAACTACAAAACAATTAGGACAAGGATTTGAGAGCGGTTTTCCGCTGTTTAGTCCTTTGTTTAAGATGAAAAAATGAGGGTTTGAGTAAGTTTTTCCTGTACGGTGTGTTTTCAGTTCAAAAGTTGACATAGCTATCCAATTTAAAATTGCTCGCTACGCTTCGCTACATTATTTTTTTTGAAAAGAATAAAAAGATAGCCATAGTTGTTGTGGCGTGGGTAAGGCTGTCAAGGTTTTTGGATAAAAGTTTTTTGAGTTAAAATGTTTAATGAAAAAGAAAAAGGTTTGTGAAAAAAGTTTTATTCAAAACCCGTAGGGCTTGACCTTTACAGGCTTGTGCGGCTGGCAGAGGAAGCCACATATATTTGCTACCTTTTTTTATTTTAATCCTATAAATGCGAATATTACTATAATTATCAGCATAACTATTGTGAAAACTTTTGTTGTATATGAATCGTCGCCTTCAGGATTTTCAATTTCAATACCGTTTTTATCTATATCTTTAGGAAAGAATAAATCAAATAAATCTTCAATCATTTTTTTCATACTATAAATTTAACTTTTCTGGGGAATTAACACTTAAAAAAATAGGTTTTAATCTTTTACTGTGCGGTGGATGAAGCGTTTGTATGGGTATTGGTTTAAATAGTTGTTTGATAAAACAGCATTTAAATTAATACTTATACAGGACTTTTAGACGATAGCTTTTTGTTTTTTTGAGGCACGAGAAAAAGCAATATGCTATGGCGTAGTACTAACTTTCTTAAACCTATTTTTTTATATCCTATTTCTTGGGTGGTGGGGAAAAGTGGTCTTTAATATTTGTTAGTGAAATGAAACAAACAAAGACTTGAGTTAAGGAATACTTGGACTTAATGATGGTTTTGTGCAGTTGAATGAGATAACGAATATTATTTCCAATTATCTTAATCCTTTAATTGTTCGACTGTTTAATGTTTGTTCAAAATGTTGTTATATGTTCGGATGTGAGCGTTGGATGAGCGGATATTTTACATAATAGCAGTTATAGCGACGAAAATATAATAAAACGCCGTAGGCAACCTTTGAAAGGATTTTTGCTCCTATAACTTCTATTATGTAACATAGCTTTGGGTTGGTTTTGTGGCGGAATAGTTGTTTTTAGCGTTGGCAATAGCTCTTTGCTTTTTTATTGTACCATTTTTTTAAAATAGATACTTTTAAATAAAAGAAGCAATGTGCTATTATAGCGTTGGCTACAACTATTGTGACATAAAACCAACTATGCGGTGGCGCGCGGAACAACACAAAAGACAGAGGATTTTGAGGTACGAAAAAACTGGGTTTTGGGTTGTGGGGAATTACAAAAGCTTACTAAAAATAGATTCAATTATAAGGTAAATGAAATTCAAAAAAGAAAAGAATTAAAATTAAACCAATACATAAAAAAAATATATCCTTATATTCTAATTTCTTAACATAACTTATTCTGCCAATTGTTGAATTAAGAGCAAAGTAAATTACACCTTCAATAACAATTAAAGTTGCTATTATTGAAATAATATTTAATAATAAAAACATATATTTATTCTTCAGTCTTTTTGTTTACAGAAAATTGTCTAAATAATTCTAATGCGTCATTAGGATTTTCAATTTGTAAAGAATCCATAGATTCTTTTATTTCCTCCACCATTTTACGGTCAAACTCATTGTTTTGATAATCTATAATTTTTTGTATTAAACCGTCGGAACTTATGTCTAAATTAAAATCGCCATAAGATATTGTACCACCACCACCGTTAATAAAGATAGTGATTAATGCTAATATAAATGCACCTTTTCCATACTTTTTTATAAACTTTAACTTCCCTTTTGAATTAAGATTAACCTTAACATCAAAATCATCAATATCAAAATCTAAACCGTTTTTTATGTAAAATTCCTCTGTAAGTTTTAATAAATAAAACCCTAATTGAAATAAATCAATTGCGGAAATATCTTCATTGCGTTCAATATTAAATACAACATATTCTTCATCATCTTTAATAAAATAATTATTTAAAGTTGACTCTATTATGCTTCCATAACCTGTTATGTCATTAATCGTATTATGTGAGAAAAACATCTTAAAAAGTAAAGGCTCTAATTCATTTCTTTTAATATGTTTTAACCATTTAACCGATTTACGTCTATAAAAATCACAATCATCATTCTTAGTGAAATCTATAGATAAAAGAGGTGTTTCTGTAATAACACCAAAGGATACATAACCTGAATCTTTAGAAGGTATTACAACTACATCGCCTTTTTTAAGTTTATAAGTAAATTTATATATTTGACTAGCTATTAAGCCTGGTCTTTTTTCGTTTTCATATGCGTCAACAATCAGACTTTTTATATCTTCTAATTTATCACTTTCATTAATACTTGAGCGATTTATAGTGTGAATAGCTTCTAGAGATATTTCATTATAACCAATAGCAACAAAATTCCTTTCTACAAAGGTTTCATAGAGATTACCTGATAACGTTCTAATTAACCAATAATTTTTCCCTTGAGGTATTACAGGAACTGAACTGTAAAAATTTTCAATATTTGATTCTAAACTCATAAAAACTTATTTCATAAAACTCTGTAAATAAAGAACTTTTATCTCTATAATACAAAATTGACTATTTAATTATCCACACCATTTATAAAAGTCTTTACAAAGTCTTTTATTTTTTCTGTGATTCTTGTGCTTATTGATTCTCTTTGCAAGACACTTGGTTGTTTTTCTAATGCTTCTATTACTTCATCTTCGGTTGCCATTCTACCTGTAAAAAGAAAATCGTTTATAATATCTTCTACTTTATCCTGTTTTAATGCTTCTGCCTTACTTAAGTCTTGTAAAGCTTTTTTAGTTTCTACTTGCCAATAGTTTTTAAATTCATCTTCAATAGCTTCACTATCGTTTATTTTAGGAAGATTATTTTGAATGAACTTTTCTATTAAAACACGTTTACTTCTTAATTCAGATTCACCAGCTATTAAATCTATAATTTGTTTTTTCTGTTTTGCTTGGTCTTTTGGTTTCGCATCTTTTAATTGTGCTAATAGCTTCATTATGTAAGCTACATTAATTTCATCACGATGTATTAACTCTAATTCAAAATCAATTTCATCTAAGATAGATACTGTTTCCTTTTGGTTATTTGTTTTTATCTTATCGTAAAGGTCTAAATATTTACTTGTGTAATCTGCAAACTCTTGATCTTTCATATAGGTATCATCAAATGTAAATTCTATAAATGATGATAATATATTTTTTAATCGCATTATTTCTCTAAATGCTTTTGCAAATTCTAATTCATCTTCTTCAGTAACCAAATCATTTACACTATCTACCGTTGGTGCAATACCCATTAATACCTTATATGCTTCATTGAATTTCTTTACTTGCTCTTCATAAGGTGCTATTATAATAGTTTCTTGTGCATTTTTATCTGAAAACAATGCAATAGCATCATCTGTGTTTTGTTTTAGATTACGGAACGCTAAAATGTTTCCTTGTGATTTCTTTTCGTTTAAAATTCTATTGGTACGTGAATAGGCTTGTATTAAACCGTGAAAGTTTAAATTTTTATCAACATAAAGCGTATTTAAAGACTTACTATCAAAACCTGTAAGGAACATATTAACTACTAATAATATATCAATCTGCTTATTCTTAACTCGTTTTGAAATATCCTTTTTATAGTTTAGAAACGCATTACCATCTTTAGTAGAATGTTTAGATCCAAACTGCTTATTATAATCTGCAATAAATTCATCTAATTTATCTCTTGAATGTTTATTTACAGGTTTATCATCATTTACATCTTCTTCTTGTATTTGACCATTTGCATCTTTATCTTCTTCATTTACATTATAGGAAAAGATTGTAGCAATATTAAGTAGATGTTCTCCAGCTTCTTTTTTAGCTTTTAATAAGTCGTAATATTTTATAAGAATATCTACACTACTTACACAAAACATTGCTGTAAACGTTCTATGATGTGTTTTACGGTTGTGATTTGCTATTATATAATTAGTAATGGTATTTAGATAATCATCACTTTCATATACTTCTTGCTTGTTTATATCCTCTACTTTAGTATCATCTACACCGTCTTTAGATTTAAAAACATTGTAATATTCTATTGAGAATTTTAATACATTTTCATCTCTAATAGCATCTGTAATTACGTATTGATGTAAACACTCGTGAAATAGGTTTGCAGTTGTTTGTTTGATACTCTTTTTACTAATCGCATTTTTTACAAATATTGGTGTTCCTGTAAAACCAAATAATTGATGATTGGTAAAGAAGTTTACAATTCGCTTATGAGTATCTCCAAATTGAGAACGATGACACTCATCAAATATGAATACTACTTTTTCATCTTTTAAGACTTCTATTTGCCTTCTAAACTTTACATTTTTTATAGCACCGTTTAACTTCTGAATTGTTGTAACTAATAAAGGTCTGTTATTATCTAAAAATTGACTGATAAGCATTTTGGTATTCTCTGTACCATCAATACTATCTTTATCGAATGCCCTAAATTCTCTTACGGTTTGGTCGTCTAAATCTTGCCTATCTACTACAAATACTACTTTTTTAATTTTAGGATTATGTGTTAATATTTGACTTGCTTTGAATGATGTTAGCGTTTTACCTGAACCTGTGGTATGCCATATATATCCATTTTTATCAGAATTTTTAACTCTATCAATAATTGATTCTACTGCAAAAAACTGATAAGGTCTTAATACCATTAATGTTTTATCACTTTCGTGTAATACAATGTATTTAGTAATCATTTTAGCAATATGACAAGGCTCTAAAAAGATGCTTGTAAATGGCTCTAATTGTGTGATTTTTTTATTCTTTTCATCACCCCAAAACGATGTAAACTTAAAACTCTGCTTTTGACTATTTGCATAATACTTGGTATCTACACCATTACTAATTACAAAGATTTGTACATAATTAAATAGTGCATTATTAAAAGCAAATGATTCTTTTTGATATCGTTGTATTTGATTAAAGGCTTCTTTAAGTTCTATACCTCTGCGCTTTAATTCTATTTGTACTAATGGTAAGCCATTAATGAGAATGGTAACATCGTAACGGTTTTCACGTTTGCCATTGATAGTAATTTGATTGGTTACTTGGAATTGATTTTGACACCAAAAATCTTGATTGATAAACTCAATATATGCTTTATCTCCGTTATCTTTTAGAAGTACATATTTATCTCGTAAGGTTTTGGCTTTATCGAAAATATTACCTTTTGAAAGATGTATGACTATTCTTTCAAACTCTGAAACTGTAAATGTGGTTTTATTATGCTTTTCTAATTGGGATTTTAGATTGCTTAATAAATCATCTTCTGTTTTTATAACAACCGATTTATGGCCTAATGCTATTAATTGGCTTACTAAATTGTTTTCTAATACTTGTTCTGGTTGTGTTGTCATATTATATAAACATTTTTTGTAATAAGCCTTTTTTGAAAGATTTTGCTTTTTTAATATTAATAGCCAATGATTCAATTTTTAAATCAATATCTGATAAAAAAGTAGAAATTTTATTTTGTTCTTCGATACAAGGAAAAGGCACTTTAAACTTTTTCAAATCGCTACCATTTATAGAATTAATAGTTGCACCCAAATTCTTATGAACTTCTTTTTTATAATGTTGACTATCGAAAAAATGAAATAAAAACTGGTTATATTTACTTCTGTACACAGTCATAAATGCACCAAATGCTAAACCAATATGCTCTTCTTTTATGATAGCATTCTTGCCTATTAATCTTTTACTACCATTTCTAACACAAATTAAAATATCATTTAACTCTACAGGATTAAACTTACCTTCTTCAACATTTACAAAAACGTTATCATTTAAAGTTATTAAACGCTTCTTTACATTAGAAGAACGTAATACCAAAACACCATTTTTATTAATATCATTAGGGCTATATGTTAAACCGCTTATTATCGAACCAATCAATCCCAATCTTTTATCCTTCCATTCAGGAAACTCATTACCATTTTCATCTTTAAATCTTAATTCCTGACTAAAGATTTTTTGCATTACACCTTTTTTGTATTGCTCTAAAAGCTCTTTCTTTTTGGTTAATATGGTAATTTTATTATCTACATCTGTAAGGAATGATGCTATTTTTTGTTGTTCTGGAAGGGATGGGATGTTAATTTTAAGAGGTTCTAAATATCTAAAATAAAGATTGGAAACACTACCTCCTTCAACCATTTTTGCTAACCCTTTTTTTAGGCAACCATTAATGTAGTATGTAAGGTATAAACCGTTTTCTTCAGTATTAAATACTGAAATCATTTCTCCAATCGCTACATCTTTAAAGGGCAAGTAGCTACAGTTAGCAAAGTCTAATGGGTCTTCTCCAACACGAGGCACAAGAATTTCACCACCTTTACTAAATTTTAAATTTTTAGGGTCTATGTTTGTATAAGAATGTATCTTATCAACTACTTCGCCAAAAGTACTATACAATTCACCATACCTAACGCAAGGTGTTTTAGCATCTTTAGAAAGAGACCACTTTGGTGCACTTTTACCGTAATAAAAATAACCTATATCACTTAATTTCTTTTTTGTCCATTCACCACTAAACTCTGGAAACCTAATTAATGGTATTGATTTTCCTACCATAATTTAAAAAGGTGTTTTAATATTTAACTCATTACAATGCAATGCAATACGTATATCTGTTTCTGCAATTTCTATATCTAATGCTTTTATTTCTTCTGCAACTGCATTAACATCAATTGATTCTTCCTCTTCAAAAGTATCTACATAACGAGGTATATTAAGGTTATAATCATTATCTGCTATTTCTTGTAAAGTAGCTCTATAACTATATTTGTCTATGACCTCTCTATTAGTATATGTATCTACAATATCATCAATATGGCTTGGTAATAATTTATTGTCTTTACCTTGCTTTTCAAAATGGTTTGAAGCATCAATAAATAATACATCTTCATTAACCTCTCTACATTTTTTTATTACTAAAATACACGTTGGAATACCTGTACCAAAAAAGATATTTGCAGGTAAGCCAATAACAGCATCTATATAGTTTCTATCTTCTATTAAATAACGTCTTATATGAGCTTCTGAACTTCCTCTAAATAATACACCGTGAGGTAATACCGTTGCCATAATACCGTTTTCATCTAAATGATGAATCATATGTTGAACAAAGGCGAAATCTGCTTTTGTTTTAGGTGCTAACTTTCCATACTGACTAAACCTATCATCTGTACTAAAAATACCTTTAGCACTCCATTTAGCAGAAAATGGTGGATTTGCTACAATAGCCTCTGCTTTTAAGTCGATAGCCATATGTTGAGGCTCTTCTAAAGTATCTTCTTGTTTTATATCAAACTCACGATAATTTACACCGTGTAGTATCATATTCATACGTGCCAAGTTATACGTAGTACGATTTAATTCTTGACCGTAGAACATCCCTACATCATCAACTTCTTTGGCTACACGTAACAGTAGCGAGCCACTCCCACACGTTGGATCATATACTGATTTTAATCGTTTTTTACGAGTAGTAACAATTTTTGCTAATATGGTAGATACTTCTTGAGGTGTATAAAATTCTCCTGCTTTTTTACCTGCCCTTGATGCAAATTCGCCTATTAAATATTCATAAGCATCACCCAATAAATCGCTTTCAGTATCTTCTAATTGAAAATCTATTGCATCTAAATGAGTGATTATTTTTGCAATGGTTTCATTTTGAGCTTTTACAGTTCTACCTAACTTACCAGAAGTTAAATCTAAATCTTCAAAGAGTTTTACAAAATCATCTTCTGATTCTGTTCCCATTGTACTTTGTTCAATGTTGGTAAGAATACGCTCTAAATCTTCAATTATAAAAAATTGAGTAGCTTCATCATTATCATTGGTAACTATTACTGAAAGATTGTTTCCTTTTTGAGCAATAGAAGTAAATAGTTCACTTGGCTTTAAAAAGTAGCCTAATTCTTTTATACAGGCTTTTTTAACAGCTTCTACATATACTTTGCCATTATCTGAATTTTCATCTAACTGCTCATACGTTAAATTGTCTGGTGCTAATATTTTATTAGCGTAGATATGTAATTTTTCTGAAAGGTATTTAAAGAAGATAAAGCCCAAGATGTAGTTTCTGTAATCGTCTGCATCCATTTTGCCACGTAAAAGGTTGGCAATAGCCCATAGTTGTTTCTCTAATAGTTTTTTTTGTTCTTCTGACATTGATTGTTATGGTGTATTTTAAAATGTTAAAAATATAAATATATATTGGTTAAATTATAAGGATTTTCGCATTTACTTTTTACCCCTGTTTTATGTTATATTACAAGTACTAAAATAGCGTGTGTTTTACACTTGTTTTTAATTGCTCTTTTACGTGTGTTAGATACTTATTATTAGAGCTTTTTTTAAGATTATTATACACCTTTCTGCGCTTACGGTATGTTTCAGAATGGTCTATTTTATACTGTTTTAATATTTCTTGATTTTGAAATAACGCTAACACCTCTTTTTCTTTAGTATTAAGTTCTGACAATGGAATACTCTGTTCCTTTTCAATTTTATCATACTTACACAATAACTCATCAGCTAACATTTTATATTTCTTTTTATCTATTAAATCTTTAACGGTATAAATACCAATAGCATTTTTACGTTTATTTAAATTGCGTGTGTATATTTCTAACTCGAATCTGAATATTGGTTTCCCTATATTTATACGGTTGTGTGTTTTTACTTCAAATGTTTTATCATATCCCTTAACGTTATAATCTGTAAGATAGAATTTTTTACCGTATTGTTTATTTGCACCTAACATTGGTATTGGTGTTTTACCATTTAGGCTTAACCAAGGATTTAGAATTGCCTGTGCTTCTTCTTCTATTACCGTGCCTACTGCCAAATAATGAATATTTGCATTATATACATTGAACGGTAAAACACTATTTAGTTTCTTTAATGCTTCAACGACTTGTACATAGGTAAACAACTGGTAATTATTACCCATATACCATTTTTGTAATGAGTTATTACAAGAGATTATATTTCCTTTTAAACGCAGGTCTAAGTTATTTACACTCGTTTCATAACCTTTTACTTGGTTTGTTTTTTTATTGAAAATAGGCGTCCATTTTAAGCCTTTCCAAAAAAATGGACTTTCTTGTTGTTCTAT
Source organism: Tenacibaculum todarodis (assembly GCF_001889045.1). Taxonomy (NCBI): domain Bacteria; kingdom Pseudomonadati; phylum Bacteroidota; class Flavobacteriia; order Flavobacteriales; family Flavobacteriaceae; genus Tenacibaculum; species Tenacibaculum todarodis. Next base: position 1,934,838 of record NZ_CP018155.1, read on the forward strand.
AACTTCTTTAGGTAATTGTATTACTTGATGCTTTATTTTAAGCGTATCGTACAAAACGACTACCTTTTATTTTTAAAGGCTTTATTGTAGTTTTTATCCAGTAAGACTTCTACATCTTTCATCTTGTAGTAAATTTTACTGCCAATTTGAGAAAATGATACTTTACCTTCATCTCTCCAAGTTTGCGCTGTTCGTTTGCTAATATTCATTAGCTGGATAAACTCTTGATTATCGAGAAAGGTTTCGTGTGATGGTTTTTGATTAGATTCTAAAGTAGAATTTAATTTATCTAATCTTACTACTAATTCGTTGTACTGTTCTTTTGTTAAAATTACTGCTTCCATTTACTTAATTTTTAATGTTACTAATTATTTCTGTAACAAATATTAAGCTCTGGATAGGTACTTATAAGGCTGACCTTATAAGACCTTTTATTGGCTGTATTTTAATGAAGTGGATTGTCTTTTATGTATTGTTTTGCCTTTTTATGATAGTCGTCTGATGTATTTGACCAATCTAATTTTGATTTTAATTCTAAGTTAATTTGATTCGCTATTATATCACATAATCTTTTTAAACTCAATTTTGGAATAATATGCTCTTCTCTTAATGCTTCTATTACACCTCTTACTGTTCCTTTACTTCTGTCGCCTAAATTATAAACACCATCTTTTGTAATCGCTAAATCTTCAAGTATTTTTAGAATATAATCTTGCTTCTCTTGATTTACAAATGTTTTAAAACTATCTGTTTCTTTTTCTAACAATAAAGGATCTGTTTGATTAGGTAATAAAGTAACAGGAAATATTTGAACTGTTTCTTTTATAAATTCGGCTTCAATCGTTAAAAACTCTTTAAATAGATTTGGGTATTTATCTTCTTTATCTTTTAAATCCTTTTTTCTACCTAATAAGTTTCTAAACTTTAGCTCTCTATGTCTTAACTCTTTTAATCTACTTTGTATATATAAAACTTTATTATTTGGTTCTGCATAATCTAAAACACCTTGTAAGCGTGTTATACTTTTCTCAAATATTCTACTATACTTTTCACGATGATTATAAAAATGAATATCTAAAGGCAATGAAGTAGTATACATTTCTTTAAAAAAAGAATCCATTGCTTCATCTAATTCAATTGACAATTCTTTATCTAATACCATATCCTTAGTTAATGATAAAATCATTAAATGTGAAGTCGTGTCTTTTTTGAAGTAGATAGTTTTAGAATCAAAAACTTCATTAAAAGTTAATGAAATATGCCAACTGATATTTTGTAAAATATATGCCTCTTTTAAATTCTTTAAATATTCTTCTTCTTCATTATTAAATAATGCATTTATCTTAAAATCTGATATAAGCGGATTTTTATTTTCATCCCTTAATAGATAAAATATTTGCTTTTCTTCAATAGTGTTATATTTATCTATCTGCTTTTCAAATTCATTTCTTAAATAGTTACGAATCTCTTTTTTACTTTTTACTGAATCAAACACAAAATCTTGTATCTCATCAATTTTAGGTTGAAGTTCATTTTCTGCTTCCTTAATTTTTTGATTTAATAAATCTTCCCAAACAGGATATTTAAAAGGTTGTTGAATAGATTTTCCTTTAACTATATCTTTTAACCAAGATAAAAAAACATCAAGCGTGTAAAACACCATATATTCATTACTGAATAACGTTTTAGGCTCACTTGACAACTTAGTTAATACTTTGCCTATTGTTGATGGATTTAAGCGTCTAAACTCTATTCTGTCGTTAAAAAAAGATGGGTAATTATATACTAACAATTCATCATTAAAACTATCTATATCAAAATCTTTAAAAGCAAACAGTTTAGATAGTATTTCTTTTATTTCTTTAGCATCGTTTAATGATTCTATTAATTCTTCTTCAAGTATTTGAATTTGCTGATTAAGAAACTCTAAAGGCTCATCTATTTTAGAACAATATTCTTGATGATTTTTTACTAATAATTCAACTTCATAAGAAACTACTTTTATAAGCCTATCAGATTGCCAAGTCACCATTTTATAATAGTCCTCTTTTTCTATATTATACTGGTTATCGTACGTAATAAGATATTTACATTCTTTACCAGATAAAAAATCATTATAAGTGAATTTTGGTATTTGCTTTTTTAAATCACTAACTCTTTTATGTATTAAGGAATTAATCTTACCTAAATAAATAGCTTCTTTTAATTCTGCAAATTCATCTACATTTAATAAAAAATGCCTACTTGAAAATTGTGAAAGTAACCAATCTCCCGAACTATGATTTTTCACATAGTAAGGATGTTTATTTTTATCAATTAAGTCTTTAATTCTGTTTTCTTCAGTTATAAGAAACTTAAATTTATCAAAGTGTTCCAGATTCTCAATCTTATTTAAAACGTTAGTTTTAAAATCTTGTTCTGCTGTCTGGACTGCTTCAGAATGAATGGTATCAAATTGAGCTTTTAAAATAGTATTGATTGGTTTGTTAAACATATTCTAATTGATGTATTTATCTACTGCATTATCTAATTCACTACTTATAATTTTTGCATATACTTGTGTTATTCCAATATCGGAATGATCCATTAATTTAGATACGTGTTCTATTCTCATACCATTATTTAATGCTCTGGTAGCAAATGTATGTCTGCTAATATGAAAGGTTAAAGAAAATGGTAACTCTAAAGTTTTACCCATTTTAGTTAAATACATATTACTTAACGCTATTGCTTGTCTTACTACTTTTGCTCTTTGTTCTCTGTCTGTAAAATAATCGTTATCAATATTTGCGAAAGGAAATATTATATCGTCTTGATTTACATTTTCAGTTTTATATTTTTCTAAAATATCTATTGCAACTTGCCCAATTCTAATACTGTGCTGTCTGTTTGTTTTGCGTATTGTCTTTGTTATTTTATGTGTTTTAGCGTTGTAATTATTCCACTTTAATTCTATTATATCGCCAAACCTTAAACCTCCTGAAAAGACAGCAAATAGAAACATATCTTTTATAATTTGTGCTTTTGCTTTATCTGAAACCTCTAATTTAGTAAAAGCTTCTAACTGTTCAACTGTTAAAAATCGTTTTGTGCTTTTTGCTTTCTTGACTTTAAATTTACTAAAAGGAAAATGATTTAACGGTATTAAATCCTCTCTCTGCGCTTCTTTAAACATTAGGTTAAGAATCTTTAAAGAAAAATTTATCGTCGTGTTATTGTTGCCTAAAGTAGTACTACAGTAACCTGCATAGTCTTTTAAAGTGGTTACAGTAATATCATCGAACATTAACTCTTTATGGCCTATAAACTTTTCAAACTTTTTCAAGTAGTTTTTATAGTTGTTATATGTTGATAGTGCTAAAGTGTCTTTTTGTTTTTCGCATCGGTTGTATGCATACTCAAAGAAATTAACTAACGGTTTCCCCTTTATAGCTTCTTTTAGTTTTCTTGCTGATGTGGATTGATTTTTAGTTTCTAAATCTGCTATTTGTCCTTGTGCATCTGCAACCTTTTGAGAGATGTATTTATTTAGTCGTGTAGAGTTACTATGATTTTTTTTAACCTTTTGTTTATCTTCATCCCATTCATTAGGCTCTAATTTTAAGCTTAAAGAAATGAATTTAGTTTTACGGTCTTTTATCACCCTTAAATATAAAGGTGCTTTTCCAGACTTATCTACTTTTGATTTTTTTAAAATTAGTTTTATTGAAGCCATAACTTATTGGTTTAGAATAGGTGCAATAGAGTGCAATCTAATACTAAGGTACAACAATAGGTACAACAAACAATGCTTTTTATTGTATTTTATTACTTTATTTTGCTTTACGAAAAATAGCAAAACCCTTTATTTATAAGGCTTTAAGTGAATTTAAAAGAAATTGGATATAATAGTTAGACAACACCGTATATAATTCATTGCTAGTGCTGGCTTGCTTACGAAAGTCCTCACGGACTTTCTATCTGTGATTTATTTGCTAACTTTAGTGCTTAAACACGCAACGAAATCATACACAAGACCGATGGGATGCAATACCTTCGGTCTTTTGCATCCCATCGCCTCGCGGCGTTAGCTGTAACTTAAAAAACATCCTGCAAACATTAAACAGATGGAAATAAAATTGAACAGAATTACATTTTTCTTCGCATTAATATTATTGACATCCTGTAATGGACAAATCAAAAAACAAAAGATTAACACAGACAACATTGTAAAAGGCAATACCGTAGCTGAACTTGGGAAAAGTATAATGGTTATCCATCAAGATAAGAACAATGATTATTGGTTCGGTAGTTGGGAAACAGGAGTTTATAAATACGATGGCAAGAAATTGACCAATTACACAACAAAACACGGTTTACCAAACAATAGAATTGACGAGATAAATGAGGATGAATTTGGCAACATATACTTTACCAGTTGTCACCCTAATTCTACGATAGTTAAGTTTGACGGAAGTACATTTACAACTTTATCACCAATAGTCAGTAATGATTGGAAACTTAAATCCACAGATATATGGTTTAAAAACACGTTCGGAAATGAGAAAGTGTATCGTTATGATGGAACTACTTTATATAAATTGCAGTTGCCCAAACCACAAAATCTTCCAAATCCTTTTGAAATTTACAGCATTTATAAAGACAAGAAAGGAAATATTTGGTTTGGAACAAACCCAGTTGGAGTTTGCCGATACGATGGAATATCATTTAATTGGATTACGGAAGACGATGTAACAGAATTTCGAAACGAGGGTGCCAACGGAGTGCGTTCTATTACTGAAGATAAAAATGGCGATTTTTGGTTCAATACTGAATATCGTTATAGCGTTTACGATAGCACAACATTAGAAAGCGAAAAATTTTACACAAGACACAAAAGTATTGGCAGTTTAGATGGAAAAAAGGACAGTAATTTAGACGAGTATCTTTCAAGTGCAATAAACAACAATAATGATTTATGGTTCGTAACATATCTTGATGGAGTTTGGAAATATGATGGAACAAAAGTAACTCACTATCCAGTTCAAGATAACTCGAAAGACATTTCATTATTCAGTATTTACAAAGACAATAATGGTGACCTATGGCTCGGAACACACCAAAACGGAGCATATAAATTTAATCGTAGAACATTTGAAAAATTTAAAAAATAACGAATGAAAAAAGCTACAGCTAACAAAGAACTGAGCTAAAAAACAACTCTTTCCTTCATTAAATTTGCACAATATTATTCTAGGCTCAAAATAAATTTACGTTCTATTTTGGGCTTTTATTATTTTATTTACTTCAACTTATTTTGTTAAAACTGAAACATGTGTTTCATCATAAGGCAAACCTGATTTTGCTATTGCAAAACTCTGTTTGATTAACTTATTTGAAACCGCTATTAAAGCTAATTTTTTACTCTTGCCTTTATTTACAATTCGTTCATAAATTTCTCGACATCCTTTATTATGCTTACATGCAGTAAACGAACACAGAAATAAAAGGTTTCGTAATTTTCTGTTACCAACTTTACTTATTCTACTTCTTCCTCTTACACTACTTCCTGATTCCCTAATTGTTGGCGTAATTCCTACGTAACTGCATAATTGTGATGAAGTTTCAAACTTCTTAAACCCATCTGTAACTACAATTAAAAATAAAGCTGTTTTTAAACCAATACCTGGTATACTTTGCAATAAACTTAATTGAGCCTGCTGGTCTTGTTTTACCAACGAAAGCAACTTTAATTCAACACCTTGTATCTCTTTATCTAAATGCTTTTTTGTTCGATTTAGTGAATGATAAACATATTTTGAAGGAAACCCTAAAACCTTTTATCCATGAATTTTATTCTTCGTGGCGGTTCGTTTCTTTATTAAATTATCTAACCATCTAAAGAGTTGTAAACATTCGCTTTGAACATCTGTTAAAGCTGTATACAATGGAACTTCATTAATTAATCCATACTCACAAATTGCTTTTGCATCACTTTTATCTATTTTCACTTTTGCTAATTTCATTTGAATGAAACGCTTTATAGACAAAGGATTTACCACAGAAACTAAGACTCCGTTTTTATATAGAAACTGCGCGAATCTGTAATGATAATAGCCTGTTACCTTCATAACAACTAACGATTCTTTAGGAAGATTTTTAAGAAAAGACACAAAACCTTTAGCATCATTTTTAAATTGATTATGACCACTTTTACTTCCAAAAATTTCCTTATATTTATTCATAAGAACTGATTTACGAAAGAATAACCTACTCTTTTCACAACAACTTGAAAACGAGATCTTGGTCTCACAGAACTGAACGTGATTTTTAGTAGAAAAGAGGGAGGATTATTAATGTTGTCGAAGTCTAAGCTTCACCGTGTATATTAAACTTAATGCTCTCTTTTATTCTTTCTGATTAAATATCAAATTTATTAAAAGACAAACTTAAGCCGTGTATAACATGTAGAATTAAAAATAATTAATATTAAAATCGCCAACAAATGTTGTCGTTTTTTTTTGTGCTAATACTAAAAAATAGCATTAGTTTTTCCGTTCTTTGTATTCCTTAAATGAAAATACAAAGAATCACATATTTATCTTTAGGTTCTAACCAAGGAAACAGGTTAGAAAATCTACAAAAAGCAATTAATATAATTGCAGATACTATTGGTGATGTTCAAAAAATAGCTTCTGTTTACACCACACAATCGGTTGGTTTTAAAGGTGATGATTTTTTAAATACGGTAATTAAAGTTACTACCTATTTACTACCTGAGACGTTAATGCAACAACTACTTTCTATTGAAAAGGAATTAGGTAGAACACGTTCTAATTCTGGCAATTACGAAAACAGAAAAATTGACTTAGATGTTTTATTATTAGATGATACAATTATATCTTCTGAAAATTTAATTGTTCCGCATCCTAGAATGTTAGATCGTAAATTTGTTTTAGTTCCACTAGTAGAAATTGCACCAGATATTTTACATCCAATAGAGAAAAAATCGCTATCTATTTGTTTGGAAAACTGTACAGATTCTTCTAAAATAAAAGTGATTCCAGAAATACTTGTGCGCCCAATTCCAATAACAGAAAAGTACAATTACATTGCTATTGAAGGGAATATTGGCGCAGGAAAAACATCTTTAGCTAATCTAATTTCTAATGAATTTAATGCCAAATTAGTTTTGGAACGCTTTGCAGACAATCCTTTTTTACCAAAGTTTTACGAAGATAATGAACGCTATGCTTTTCCGTTAGAAATGAGTTTTTTAGCCGATAGATATCAGCAATTGTCAGATGATTTAGCGCAGTTCGATTTGTTTAAAAACTTTATAGTTTCTGATTACTATATTTTTAAATCACTAATTTTTGCACAAGTTACTTTGCAAAAAGATGAATATAAATTGTACAGAAAAATGTTCGATTTAATGTATAAGGAAATTACTAAGCCAGATTTATATGTGTATTTATATCAAAATACGGGTAGATTATTAGCGAATATTAAAAATCGTGGTCGCGATTACGAACAAAATATTGAAGCTGAGTACCTACAAAAAATACATGATGGTTATAGTAATTTTATACAAACGCAACAAGATTTAAACATTTTAACTATTGATGTTTCTGATCTTGATTTTGTAAATAATCCAGAAGATTACCAAACCATTCTTAGGAAGATAAAAACACACACTAAACCTCAATAGCGATAGCAAGTATGTTGCGTTAGCGATTGAAGCGTTTGTTTGAGCTCTTTTTTGGTGGTTGAGCGTAGCCGAAACCCTAAAAAAAGCGAGTGCGGAAAGCGCGACCTGAAAGGTAACGCCCAATAATTATTTTTTAACTATCTCTAACTTTTCTGCAAAATACTCACAAAAATCTCTCATTGTTGCACTCATTTTCTGATCGTCGGTAGCGCGTTCAAAAGTACCTGCCATTGAGACTAAGGTTTGATGAAAAAATTGTTTCATTTCATCTACCGGCATGTCTTTGGTCCACAAATCCATACGAAGTGTGTCTTTAGCTTTAGAGTCCCAAACGGAAAGCATAATAGCTTTAGTTTCGGCATTAGTAACTCCGCCATCTTGTGCATTCCAAGAAATTTCTTCAGGAACTTTATTTTCGTCTAAGCCTACAGTAAATTTTATTTCAGAAGTGTGTTTTACAGCCATTATCGTCTTGGTTTGTATTTAGATTTTTTAAAGATTGTTTCTGTATCTAATTGTAATAATTGGCGCAAAGATACATCATTATTTTGCATATAAGAGCGTACAATTTGCCAACCAATCCAACCTCCAATTTGCCCTGGAGACTTGTTATCTTCGGCTAAATAGAACTTAGAAAATGGCGCTAAATCCATAAATCGTTTATCTAATTTTGCATCTGTACTGTAGAGTAAATCTTTCTCTACAAAATATTTCCAAATTTGCTCTTCGTTTGCAACCGCCCAATTAAACTTTTCTTGAGAATAACCGGCTTTTTCATTGTCTGAAACCTTAGGTAAATATGCATCTAATAAATACATTTTTTTTCCTTCAATAATCATTTTACCTAAAAAAGTTCTTTCTGTATTGGCTAAAACTTGTTTTTCAATTACTGAATTAGCAACATCAACAATTATATGTTCTTTAGTGTTATTCTGTTTGATGTATTGTGGATAACTACCATAAAACTCGTGATTTTTACCCAAATAAGCATCTAAAGAAATTAGCAATAAGCTATCTGCATAAATTACTCTATTATCATAATCTATATTGGTAAGCATGGTAATAACATTAGGCGCTACAAACTTTGGATTGTAATATTTTACATGTTTAAATAGTGAGGTAAGTTGCTCTTTTAAAGAGGTAATACCTTTAAATTCTTTTTGTGTTTCTACAAATAATTCTTGCTCGTCTTTATTATTAATTTTATTAACCCAAACAGAGTCTTGAACTCCTTTTGGAAATAATAGCGGGTATTTATTTTTTAAGGTTTGAAGGTTATCTTTTGTTGAGGAATAAAAATCTACATCAAATCGATTTACAGAAAAATTGGCTGAAACATCAGAAACATCTACAATTGTTTTCGATTCTTTATCACAAGACAAAAAAAGAAGGGCAAGAAGAAAATAAAATAAAATTTTTCGCATTATATTAGCTATTCAGAATATAACGTCAAAAATAATAAAGAATTTCATTAAACTCTTTATTTAGTTTCCGAAACAAGTTCGGAATGATAATTAACAGGAAACTTCGAAGAAAAACTTCGAAGAACAATTTTAAAAAATAGTTTATCAATGAATACCGAGAAAGTTACCAATCATATTGTAAAATGGTTAAAAGAGTATGCTGAAAATGCAAAAGTAAAAGGTTTTGTTGTTGGTATTTCTGGCGGTATTGATTCTGCAGTAACATCTACTTTGTGTGCTAAAACTGGTTTTCCTACTTTATGTGTTGAATTGCCAATACACCAGGCAGAGAGTCAGGTAAACAGAGGAAATGAACATATTGCACAACTTAAAAAACGTTTTAAAAATGTTAGTGAAGCAGAAGTTAATTTAACTTCTACGTTTGAAGATTTTAAAACTAATGTTCCACAAACTGAAGATGCTGCCAAGGTTGCTTTAGCAGAAGCTAACACAAGAGCTCGTTTAAGAATGACAACCTTATATTATTTTGCAGGTTTACACGGTTATTTAGTTGCTGGTACAGGAAATAAAGTTGAAGATTTTGGTGTTGGGTTTTACACAAAATACGGAGATGGCGGTGTGGATTTGAGTCCAATTGCTGATTTGGTAAAGTCTGAAGTTTTTGCTTTAGCAGCACATTTAGAAGTTCCAGATTCTATACAAAACGCACAACCTACAGATGGTTTATTTGGTGATAGTAGAACTGATGAAGATCAAATTGGCGCTTCTTATGACGAACTAGAATGGGCTATGAAAATGCAAGATGAAGGTAAAGTTAATGCAGATTTTAATGGTAGGGAATTGGAAGTTTTTAAAATATACACAAGATTAAACAGCATAAATCAGCACAAAATGTTGCCAATACCTGTTTGTGAAATCCCTAATGACTTAAAGTAAATTAGCTTGTATCATTAATTTCTTTATACGTCTATACGTTCTTTTTTTAGAGCCAGTAAAAATAATATGAAACGGCAATAAAATAAAGTGCGCTACAACAAGTAAAATTTGATAAATAGTATACATTTTTATTTCTTTTTGGTATACTTATGACACCCAAAGACTTAAAAAGTCACAATTAACAAAATAACAAGCTGAAACTTAAAGTAAGTTTGCAGCTATCATTGTTTTTTTAATTTTACGATATGCTCGCTTTTTTGATCCTGTTGAAATAACATCAAAAGGAAGAACTATTATTAGCTTAAGCAGCTTCAATATTTGAAGTACTCTTTTCATAATTTATATTTTTAAATTCTTTTTCACGGAAATTTTAGAATCCAAAGATAGTTAAAAAAAAGAGTAAAAATACTAATTTACAATTAGTTAACATTAAAACAAGGAAAACACTTAAACTGAAATAGTTAAATTACCCTGTTTAATTTCTCGTATAATTTAATTTTAAGATTGGTGTAATCTTGTATTAACTCTAGGTTAATAATAGGTTTTTCCTCGGAAGGATCTGGAGTAATTAAGTCTTTAATTTTACGATCTATTAATACTCTACGAATATTAAAAACTGCATCTGAGATTAATTTTGGTAAGATTTTACTTGCTTCGGTTACATAGATGTTTTTACGTTCCCAATCGCTTAATTGTCTTTTAGGATTTTCTTCATCCATTAAAATAGAAGTAACCAAAGATGTTACCTCTACATTTTGATGGCTTGTAAGTTGAGCTACATCTATTTTTTCAGCTTGATTTAACTGATGTATCATCTCAAAATAAACTTCTTGAAAAAGCGGATTTGTAAACTCAATCTCATCGTCTTGCAAGTGTAAATAGACTTCTTTTGAAACTTGATTTGTATGACTTTCTTTTTCAATTGTCACCTTACCATTTTCATCTTCAACTTCAATAAAATCAACAAAATCTGCTTCTTCATTTCCGTATAAAAGTAAAATTCTAATAATTTCTTTTTCTAAAATTAAAAGCTGATCTATTTTTTCTGAAGAAACACCACCTTTAACCAAGCCCATTTGCGCTTGTTCTTGTTCTAGAAAATACTCTGGCGGCGGTTCATTTGGATCTACATTAGAATTACTTCTTGAACTTGTTTTCTTTCGCTGATTAGCAGCTTCTTTACTTATAATTTGTGCTAACTCACTAAATAAAACACGTTCAGAAATGTCCATAATATTAGAACATTCTTGCACGTACACTTCTCGTTGAATTGCATCTGGAATTTTAGAAATACTGGTAACAATATCTCTTATTAATCCAGCTTTTTTAACCGGATCATTATTTGCTTCTTTTAATAAAAGTGATACTTTAAAATTGATAAAATCTTTCGCAGAAGTATCTAAATATTCTTTTAATTCGGCATCAGAATGTGATTTTGCAAAACTATCTGGATCTTCTCCATCAGGAAACTGAACCACTTTTACGTTCATTCCTTGCTCTAAAATTAAATCTATTCCACGAATGGAAGCCCTAATTCCGGCAGCATCACCATCAAAAAGTACAGTAATATTTTTTGTTAATCTATTTACCAATCTAATTTGATCTGATGTTAAAGCTGTTCCTGAAGAGGCAACAACATTTTCTACTCCAGATTGATTAAAAGAAATTACATCTGTATAACCTTCAACCAAATAACAATTATCTTGTTTGGCTATTTCTTTTTTTGCTTGATAAATTCCGTACAGAATTTTACTCTTATGATAAATATCACTTTCGGGTGAATTTAAGTATTTAGCGGCTTTTTTATCGTTGGTAAGAATTCTTCCACCAAAACCTAAAATTCTACCAGACATTGAGTGAATTGGAAACAAAACACGGCCTTTAAATCGATCGAATTGTTTACCACCTTCTTTAACAATTGTTAAACCAGTGGAAGCTAAGTATTTTATATCGTATCCTTTATCTAAAGCTGCATTTGTAAAGTTATCCCATTCATCTTTACAATATCCTAATTCAAACTTTTTTATCGTTTCTTCTGTAAATCCACGTTCTTTAAAATAACTGTAACCAATTGCTTTACCTTGTTGAGAATTTAGCATTAAATCATGAAAATAATCTTTGGCAAACTTAGACACCAAAAACATACTTTCTCGTTCGTTAATTTTCTCTTTTTCCTCGTTAGTTTGTTCGGTTTCTTCAATTTCTATATTGTACTTTTTTGCCAACCAACGTATGGCTTCTGGATACGAATAATGCTCGTGTTCCATTAAAAAAGAAATTGCATTTCCACCTTTTCCTGTAGAAAAATCTTTCCAGATTTGTTTTACTGGAGACACCATAAATGATGGTGATTTTTCATCTACAAAGGGACTTAATCCTTTAAAGTTACTTCCAGCTTTTTTTAGCTGAACAAATTCACCAATAACCTCCTCTACTCTTGCAGTTTCAAAAACACGGTCTATGGTTTGTTTGGTTATCATAAGATTACAAATGTAAAAAAAACCTCACAGATTTTATACACTGTGAGGTTTGTCTTTTGGGTATTATATTTTTCTAAGAAGCTGCTCTTAGTTTTTTAAGTGTTGTATTTGTCAATTTACTTTCTGCATATGCTAAATCTACTACAAACTCTTTTTCGTCAGAACTTGGTAAATCGAACATTGCATCGGTTAAAATAGCTTCACAAAGTGAACGTAATCCACGAGCTCCAAGCTTATACTCAACTGCTTTTCCAACAATATAAAGAAGCGCATCTTCTGTCATAGAAAAAGCAACATCATCCATTGCAAAAAGCTTTGTATATTGCTTAATTATTGAATTTTTAGGCTCAGTTAAAATTGCTCTTAATGTATTAGCATCTAACGGATTCATATAACTTAACACTGGTAAACGACCAATAATTTCTGGTATTAACCCAAATGCTTTTAAATCTGAAGGAATGATGTATTGTAATAAATTATCATCATCTACTTTATCATCATCTAAAGAAGCGCTAAAACCAACAGCTTGCATATTTAAACGCTTGCTGATTATTCTATCAATTCCAGAAAATGCGCCACCTGCAATAAATAAAATATCTTTAGTATCTACTTGAATAAATTTTTGATCTGGATGTTTTCTTCCTCCTTTTGGCGCAACATTTACAACTGTACCTTCCAATAATTTTAATAAAGCTTGTTGAACTCCTTCTCCAGAAACATCTCTTGTTATTGAAGGATTATCTCCTTTACGAGCTATTTTATCTATTTCATCAATAAATACAATTCCTCTTTGTGCTTTTATTACATCGTAATCTGCAGCTTGTAATAAACGGCTTAAAATACTTTCAACATCTTCTCCAACATAACCTGCTTGTGTTAAAACGGTTGCATCAACAATTGAAAATGGCACGTTTAACATTTTAGCAATTGTTCTTGCTACTAAAGTTTTTCCTGTACCCGTTTCTCCAACTAAAACAATGTTAGATTTTTCTATTTCTACTTCATTTTCTTCGTCTTTTACTTGTAACAATCTTTTATAGTGATTGTAAACAGCAACTGACATCGATTTTTTGGTTTGATCTTGTCCAATGATATATTCATCTAAAAACGCCTTAATTTCTTTTGGTTTTTTTAACGTTAAATCTTTAGATAAACTCGTAGAGGTTGCTTCGGCTATTTCTTCTTCTACAATACCATGTGCTTGTTCAATACATTTATCGCAAATATGTGCATCTACACCTGCAATAAGCAAATCTGTTTCTGGTTTTTTACGACCACAAAACGAGCATTGTAAGTTTTCTTCTTTCGACATTTTATCCTTCTTTTATGATGAGATTCCTGCTTTCGCAGGAATGACAAACTTGTATTATTTTCTTGTTAAAATTTCGTCTACCATTCCGTAAGCTTTTGCTTCGTCTGCTTTCATCCAATAATCTCTGTCTGAATCGTGATCAACTTTTTCTACTGTTTGACCAGAATGTTTTGCTATAATTTGATACAATTCATCTTTTAACTTTAAGATTTCACGAGCTGTAATTTCTATGTCAGATGCTTGCCCTTGCGCGCCACCTAATGGTTGATGAATCATAACTCTTGAGTGTGGTAAAGCTGATCTTTTTCCTGGTGCTCCTGCACACATTAAAACTGCTCCCATTGATGCTGCCATTCCTGTACAAATTGTTGCTACATCTGGTTTTATAAACTGCATAGTGTCATAAATACCTAAACCTGCATAAACGCCTCCTCCTGGAGAATTAATGTATATTGAAATATCTTTGCTTGCGTCTACACTTTCTAAAAATAATAATTGCGCTTGAATAACATTTGCTACTTGGTCGTTAATTCCTGTACCAAGAAATATAATTCTATCCATCATTAAACGAGAAAAAACATCCATTTGAGTAATGTTCATTTGACGTTCTTCCATAATATATGGCGTTAAACTACTTGTTATTTTACCTAAGTATGTGCTGTTAATTCCGTGATGTTTTGTTGCGTATTTTTCGAACTCTTTTCCGTAATCCATTTTGAGTTTTATTTTAGTTATAAGTTGTAAAGATACGAAGATTTTGTCTTTTAGACTATTAGATTTGTAGATACAAGAAATAAGACTTTAAATCAATGTTTTAAAGAAGTAGATTCCTTTGTGACGAGGATGAAACATGTGGTTTTCTTTAGTTTTTTTCTTTTTTCCATTGATGAAAAAACTGAATCAAGATCAGCTCAGGCTTCAATAAAAAAACACCAATTGCAGCATGTTTATTTAAGCCCACATTAAAACACCCCTAAAGTCCCCTCAAGGGGACAATTGCAAACGAATTTACTTTTATTTTTTTAAGGTATTGTAATTACTTTTATACTTAAAATAAAGAAGAAATTAACCAACTGAAATAACAATTGGTTAATAAATACGCCCGCGTTAGCGATTGAAGCGTTTGTTTGAGCTCTTTTTGAGGCACGAAAAAAAGCGAGTGCGGAAAGCGCGACCTGAAAGGTAACGCCCATATTTCGACTACGCTCAATACAAGAAAAAACCGACACTTTCGCATCGGTTTTTAGGTTTTGAAAGATTCTGAAACGAGTTCAGAATGACAAATAAACAAGGTTTATTTGTAAACTTCTTTGATAAAGTCTTCGTAAGAAACTTCTTTAGTCTTGAAATTCATATTCTCTTTGTAAAAAGTCAATAATTTTTGACTAATCAATTGAGATTGTAACTTCTGAGCTTCTTCTTGGTTTTGTAAGATTCTACCAGCAATATCATCCAATTCTTTTTCTTCTGGATTCATGTTACCAAATTGTGCCATTTGCGTGCGGATAAATCCTTTTGCGTAGTCTACCAATTCTTTATAATCTAACTTGATATCGTTATCCTTCATAATCTTTCCTTCGATTAATTGGTAACGTAAACCTTTTTCAGATTTTGTGTATTCTGCAGTTGCTTCTTCAGCTGTTAATTCTTTTTCGCCAGCTGTTGCTAACCATTTTTGTAAGAACTCTGCTGGTAAATCGAACTTTGTATTTTCTACTAAGTTTTCAGTTACTGCGTTTAATAACTGCTGATCTCCTTGTTGTTGAAACTGCTTTTCTGCGTCTTCTTTAATTTTTTCTCTTAATTCAGAAACAGTATTTACACTTCCGTCAGCAAATAATTTATCGAACAATTCTTTGTCTAAATCTGCTGGTTCTGTTTTTGTAATATCTTCTACAGTTAAGGTAACTTTGATGTCTAAATCGTGAATTTCTTCATGAGAAACACCCAAAATGTGCTGTAATTTGTGATCGTCTTCAAATAATTTTTTAGTATCTAATTCGATAACATCACCAACTTTAGCGCCTATTACTTTCTTTTCGTTTTTCTTTCCTTTTAAATCGTTTACTAAGAATGTAGATTTTTTCTCAATTCCTTTTTCTTCGTTTACAAAAGTACCTGTTACATTAGCGTGCTCTGTTGCTGCCTCTAAAGGAGACATTTTACCGTAACGAGATTGAATATTTTCTACTTCTTTGTCTATTAATTCATCTGTAGCAACAATATTATATTGTGTTACTTTATTTTTAGATTTTAAGTTTACATCAAATTCTGGTGCTAAACCTAATTCAAATTCAAAAGAAAACTCATCAGCATCCCAGTTAAAATCTTCTTTTACTCTTGGTAATGGATTTCCTAAGATATCTAATTTTTCTTCTACTAAAAACTTGTTTAAAGACTCTTGTAAAAGCTTATTTACTTCATCAATCATTACAGATTTACCGTATTGTTTCTTAACCATTCCCATTGGCACATGACCTTTTCTAAAACCAGGAATGTTGGCTGTTTTACGATAATTTGATAATACTTTTGCTACAGCGTCATTATAATCTTCTGCTACAATATTTACTTTTACAACTGCGTTTAACGCATCTACATTTTCTTTTGTGATATTCATCTTAAAATATGTTTCTTTAAAATCGGGTGCAAAATTACGTTTTTATTTATTTAGAAACAAGACAATTAGACACAAGAATAAAGACTTTTTAGTTTCGTTTTTAAGTCTTGAAGCTTGATTTTAAACATCTTGAATCTCTTTTTTATTTTTCTTCTTTCAATAATGAAAACAGGAATGATCTAAAAATAGACAACAATACACTAAATAAAAGTGCTGTTAAAAATCCGCTTACGGCAAAACCTGTTATTAAATTACCTACCAATAAAATTATACAAGCATTTATTACAAAGAGAAACAAACCCAATGTTAGTATGGTAACTGGCAATGTAAACAATACCAATAATGGACGCACAAACATGTTTAATAAGGATATTGTTACCGCTACCAAAATTGCTGTTCCATAATTTGCTACGGTTATTCCTGGTAACATTTGTGATAATACAACCACCGCAACGGCAGTTAATAAGAGTTTTAAAAATATTTTCATACTTAATTTAAAGCGATAACTATACCAAAGTTAAAAAACTGCAGTTTTGGCAGTTTCTGCTTTATAATTTGGTTTGTATCTAAACTTAAAAAAATATAACTTCGCTAACTCCTGATATATCGAATTAAAACTCGGCATATCATTTAAGTTGTAAAACATACCGAAGAAAAATTCGGCTTTCAAAATAAACATCTGAAATTTTTGAAAATAGTAACTTTTAAGTTACCTTTGTCTGAATGGAAAAAGTTAGGCAAGTAATACAATATAAAAATTATTTCGAGGAGTTTTTGCTTGCTCAGCCGAAAAAGGTTCAAGACAAAATATTTAAGGTCATTGAAATAATCGAAACCTATCAGCACGTGCCGAAAACATATTTGGCACCAATGAAAACTCAAAAAGGACTATTTGAAGCCCGAATAAAATTAGGCTCGAATATTTGGCGAGTTTTTTGCTTCTTCGACAAAGGTAAGTTAGTTATACTCTTAAACGGATTTACAAAAAAGACGCAGAAAACACCAAAAAAAGAAATCGACAAAGCTGTCCGATTAATGAAAGAGTATTACGAAGAAAAAAACAAAGGAAATGGAAACTAAAAGCTGGAAAGACATTAAAGATACCGTTTACGGAAAAAAAGGAACGGAACGTAGAGACGAACTCGACAGAGATTTTGAGTCATTTAAAATCGGTTTACTTTTACGAAATGCACGAGAAGAAAAAAATCTGACTCAAGAGCAACTTGGCGAATTGATTGACAAAAAGCGAACTTATATTTCTCGTGTAGAAAATAATGGAAGTAATCTGACTTTAAAAACCTTATTTGATATCGTTGAGAAAGGACTTGGCGGAAAAGTCAATATTTCAATCGAAGTCTGACATAAAGTACGTTTTACAACAACGTGTATAATTAATGGCTAGTTCAAGCTTACTTACGAAAATCCTCGCGGATTTTCTATCTGGTTTTTATTTGCTAAATTAGGTGCGTGGAACACGCCACTAATCATACACAAAACCGTTAGCGAACGCTCAAAATTTACCTCTAAATCAATGACAACAATCCCTTTTAAAGATAAATTAAAATTTGCACTAGTATCTTTAAAAAAGAATGCTCCAATTTTACTTCTTTGTTTACCATTTATTATTGTTGGCTCTATTGTTATATATTTTGCTGCTAAAACAAATCTCTCCGCTTACATATTAATTTTTGGAACCTTATTTATTGGAATCCCTCTCTTTATCATCTTTTACACAATGCCATCTAGTTTACTATATTATTATGAACAAGAAATGGCTAAAAAATACGGTTATTACTCAAAAGGAACCGTAACACATAAAGAAATAGAAGATACTTCTTACACCCAAAAAGAAGGCAGTAAAATAAACAAGATTGAAGAATTTAATTACCTAGTTTCTTACACTTTCAATTACAGAAACAAAACATACAACAATAGTTTTTATGTTGATGAAAAAACCGTCTTTAACAAGATTGAATTAGGAGATTCTATTTCGATAAAATTCTTAAGATCAGACCCTAAAAAAGCAACTGTTATTACAAGAAGTTTACCTAAAAAAGATGTAGAAAAATGATTAAATTCTTAAAAACAAGCACCATCATTATACTTGTTATTTTACTAATTATAACCTTAATTTTAATTTCATTTAAATCAATGATTTCAATTATTGCAGCTTCTACAGGTGTAATATTCATGTATTATTTAATAGTCTTATTTTTAATTTTTCTATTAAATAAAAAGGCCGAGAATAAAGTTTTACTAATTATTGTTTGGATACTTTTTTTAACACCAATAATTTGGGGATTAATACATCCTGAAAGTTTATTTGAACTAACAATGCCTAAACTAAATTTAGACATGAAGTAAGTTTTCTTACTTCAGAAAAGCAGCAACTTCAGTATAAAAATCTGTTGGGTTTTCTGCATGCAACCAATGACCTGCATTGGCAATCGATACAATTTTAGAGTTTGGAAAATGAGCTTCTATAATTGGTTCTTCATTTGCAGAAATATAACCAGAGTTTTCACCTTTTAAAAACAACGTTTCCCCTTCAAAAGTTGTGAATGAAGGTAAAGCTACTCCAACTTCATTATTATTTTCGGTAAGTGATTCTAAGTTAAAACGGAATGCTAATTGCCCTTTTTCTTTCCAAAACAAACTTTTACTTAAAAAACCACGAACTCCAATTTCTGGAATTAATGTAGCCAACTGTGCATCAACTAATTTTCTAGAATTATGAATAGAAAAATCAACAGAATTTAACGCATCTAAAATATCGTGATGATGTGGCGGGTACATTCTTGGAGAAATATCTGCAACTACTAATTTATCTACTAATTCAGGATATTCAACAGCAAACAACATTACTGTTTTTCCGCCCATGGAATGCCCAAGTAAATTAACGCTTTCTAATTGATAATGAACAATATAGTTATGTAAATCTTCAACCATTAACTCATAATCGAAAGCATCTGAATGAAAACTACGACCGTGATTTCTTTGATCTATTAAATGAACTTCAAAACCGTCTTCTGCAAATTTATTCGCATGAGTTTTCCAATTATCGCCCATTCCAAAATAACCGTGTAAAATTAACAACGGTTTTCCTTCGCCAAGGATTCTTGAATGTAGTATTAAATTATTAGACATTTGAACTATTAGATTATTAGATTTCTCAATCGCTTAAAAAAGCTTATTTAGAAATGACAATTATATATTTTAATAATGGACGACTGAAAACTTCTACTGCTTATTAAAAACTACTTCAATCTATGTAAATACATATTAACAACGTTTTCCAACCCTAAATACAAGCTTTCTGCAATTAAAGCATGCCCGATTGAAACTTCGGCTAAATTTGGAATATTTTGTTTGAAGAACTTAATGTTTTCTAAACTTAAATCGTGACCAGCATTTATACCTAAACCTAAATCGTGTGCTAAAATAGCAGCTTCCGTATATGGTTTTACCGCATCTTTATTTCCTAAATCGAATTGTGTAGCAAATTCTTCTGTGTACAATTCAATTCTATCTGCACCGGTTTTTGCTGCAGCTTCAATCAATTTTAAATCAGTATCAATAAAAATTGAAGTTCTAATTCCGTTGTTTTTAAACTCTGCAATAACCTCTTGTAAATAAGATTGATGCTTTACAGTATCCCAACCTGCATTAGACGTAATTTGACCAATAGTATCAGGAACTAAAGTAACTTGGGTTGGTTTTACTGCTAAAACTAATTCCATAAATTTATCAATCGGGTTTCCTTCAATATTATATTCCGTAGTAACAATTGGTTTTAAATCGTATGCATCTTGATATTTAATGTGTCTTTCATCTGGTCTTGGGTGAATTGTAATTCCTTCCGCACCAAACTCTTGAATATCTGTCGCCACCTTAATTAAATTAGGTACATCCCCACCACGAGAATTACGTAATGTTGCTATTTTATTAATATTTACACTTAACTTTGTCATCTTATATTTTAAAATACAAAAGTAACGCATTCAAACATTTTAAACTATATTCGTAGCAATGAATATTAACGATTACATATCACAATACATTAACCCTCTTACACTGCAAAGTACTGTAAAAAGTGCTCAAAGGCTTTGTAAAGACGTTCCCATTTCTCACTTTCCAGTTGTTGAAAACGGTAAATTACTCGGCTCTTTCCCTGAAAGAGATTTAAGAACTATTGAAAATAAGAATAGAGAATTAAAAGAATATTCATATTTGTTAGATCATTTTTTCACGGATGAAAAAACAACACTTTTAGACTTAATTACACTTTTTGCTGATAATGATTGTAATATTATTCCGGTTTTAAACGAAGCAAAAAACTATATTGGTTATTACGAATTGAGCGATATTTTAGATGCTTTTGCAGATAGCCCTTTTCTACACAATGAAAGCGAGACTATAATTGTAGAAAAAAATGTTGATGATTACTCTATGAGTGAAATTTCTCAGATTGTAGAATCAAATAAAGCCAAGTTATTAGGCATGTACATTTCGTCACAATCAATAGACAAAGTAAAAGTTACACTTAAAATAATTTCTGAAGAATTGAATGAAATAGTTCAAACTTTTAGACGATACGATTATACAGTTGTAACAATTCATCAAGACGACTCTTATATAGAAGACCTCAAAAACAGGTCAGAATATCTTAAGAAATACTTAGAAATGTAAGGCTTTAAAAGTCATTTAATCAAAAAATATTTTTGTGAAAAAAGTAGCTATTTACGGACAATCTTACACTATTACTTCTGAAAAAGAGGTTCAAATATTATTATCAGTACTTTCTAAAAACAACATTGTTGCTTTTTTTGAAAAAGATTTTTATGAATTACTGAAAGAGAATAATTCAATAAGTAAAAAGTACCCAACTTTTACCTCATTCCACGACTTAAGTGACTCTTTTGACGCCATGATTACTATTGGTGGAGACGGAACTATTTTAAGAGCAGTAACTTATATTAGAGATTTAAACATACCTATTATTGGTATAAATGCTGGAAGATTAGGTTTTTTAGCAACCATAAAAAAAGATGCAATAGAAGAAAGTTTAGCTTGTGTTTTACGAGGAGAATACACCATACAGGAAAGAACTTTACTACAAATAAAAACAATCCCAGAAACAAAAGAATTTTCAGAGATTAATTTTGCTTTAAATGAAGTTACTATAGCACGTAAAAACACCACTTCTATGATTGGAGCAAAAACCTATCTTAACAATGAATATCTTACAAACTATTGGGCAGATGGTTTAATAATATCAACACCAACAGGTTCTACAGGATATTCTTTAAGTTGTAACGGACCTGTAATATTACCAGATTCAAAGAGCTTAGTTGTTACACCAATTGCTCCGCATAATTTAAATGCAAGACCAATGGTTATTCCTGATAAAACAACAATTCAGTTAGAAATAAGTGCAAGAGAAAAAGATTTCCTAATCTCTTTAGACTCAAGAATAGCAACCGTTCCACAACAAACCAAAATCTTTATAGAAAAGGCACCTTTTACAATAAAAAGCATACTTCCAAAAAATCAATCTTACCTAAGAACACTTCGCAGCAAGTTATTATGGGGAGAAGACACACGTAACGAATCAAATCCATAGTTAAACTTTACAATAAAAAAGCAAAAAAGGAGTTAATCAAAAAAGACTATTTATTAACTTTCTAAAGCGAATTCAATTCCCTATATTTGCACGCATTTTTAATGATGAAGAAACATATTTTAAGCTTACTATTTACTTGTATTACAAGCATTTCATTTTCACAAATCCATGAAATTGGTTTTTTTGTAGGTGGATCTAATTACGTAGGTGACATCGGTAGCACAAGTTACATAAGTCCAAACAGCATAGCTGGAGGATTAATTTACAAATACAACTACAACCCAAGAATGGCTTTTAGAGGTACATATAGTTATTTACCAACAGAAGGTGATGATGCAAATGCCTCAAATCCATATAGAGAACAACGTGGCATTAGTTTTACAAACACAATACATGAACTAGCAATAGGTTTAGAATATAATTTTTTTGAATATAATATTTCTGAACACAAAACATCTTTTACACCATATATATTAGTAGAAGCTGCAGCTTTTAGCTATAAAAAACCTGAAAGAATTGATCTTAATGGAGATGTAATTTTAAGAAATTCTATTTCCTATGCATTACCTTTCGGTTTAGGTATAAAAGGATTACTGTCTGGGAATTTAGCTTACGCAGTAGAAACAAAGTTTAGATACGCGTTAGTTGATGATATTGATTATACTGGCCCGTATTACGCACCCAATAATACAGCTATTAATTTAGATTTTGGTGGCTCACAGAATGATTGGTACATGTTTACAGGAATTTCAATTGTTTACACTTTTGGAAGACCTGCTTGTTATACAGACGCACGATAATATTTTATGGATAAAAAACTACAAACTATTAGCCTTAACAAAGTTCCAAATCACATTGCCGTAATTATGGACGGTAATGGTCGTTGGGCAAAAAAACAAGGTATGAATAGAGTTTTTGGACATAGAAATGCAATGACTGCAATTAGAGACTCAGTTGATGGAGCTTCAGAAATTGGCACAAAATTTATTACAATGTATGCCTTTTCTACCGAAAACTGGAACAGGCCAAAGTTTGAAGTTGATGCATTAATGCACCTTTTAGTTACTACACTTAATAAAGAGTTACCTGAATTTCAACGTAAAAATGTAAAAGTAAACGCTATTGGTAATATCTCTTCATTACCAAGTAAGGCGCAAAAAACTTTACAAAAGGTAATAGACCAAACCAAAAACAATACTAAAATAACTTTATCCTTTGCTTTAAGTTATGGATCTAGGGAAGAAATTGTTAACGCAATCAAAAACATATCTAAAAAAGTTGTTAATACTCAACTAGATATTGAAAATATAGACGAAAAAACTATTAATAATCATTTATATACATTTAATTTGCCCGACGTTGATTTAATGATTAGAACGAGCGGCGAACAAAGAATTAGTAATTTTTTATTATGGCAAATGGCTTATGCAGAATTGTATTTTACAGAAATGCTTTGGCCAGACTTCAGAAAAGAAAACTTCTTTGATGCAATAATTGAATATCAGAACAGAGAACGAAGATTTGGAAAAACAAGTGAACAAATTACATCGAATGAATAAATATTCATTAGTACTAGTATTTTTTGTAATTGCATTTAGCAATTTAACAATTAAAGCTCAAGACAATGCTAACGACAGCATTCCTAAAAACAATAACTTTTCTTTTGAAAAAGGAAAAGAATACATTTTAGGTGGTATAAGTGTTACTGGTCTAAAGAAATTTAGTGAAGGAACTATTAAAGTTTACACAGGTTTAAAAGATGGCCAAGTCATTAAATTACCTGGAGATAAACTTACTTCAGCAATAAAAAAACTATACGACAGTAAACAGTTTAGTGAAGTAGACGTTTATTTATCTAAATTAGATGGAGAAACTGTGTATCTCCAATTTGATGTTACTGAATTACCACAACTTAACAAGGTTACATTTACAGGTTTAAGTAAATCTAAAAGAAAAGAATTAGAAAAAGAGACTGAGCTTAAAAAAGGTGCTATGATTACTGATAATTTATTGGTAACCTCTAAGAACTACATAAAGAAAAAATATACTGACAAAGGTTTCTTAAAAACTAAAGTGTCTTTAAATACTGAAAAAGACACATCAGACATTAATACTTTAAACATGAATGTTCATGTTGATAAAGGAAGTAAAATTAAAATTAAAAGCATAAATTTTAATGGAAATGAAGCGCTATCAGACAAAAAACTAAGAGGCGCAATGAAAAACACAAAACGTAAAGTTTTTGGGCGTTTTTGGAAAGGATCAAAATATATACAAGAAGATTATAAAGCCGATTTAGAAAATATTTTAGAAAAATATAGTGAAAGAGGTTATAGAGATGCACGTATTTTAAGTGACAATCTTACTTGGAATGATGATAATACTATAAATCTTGATATAGACCTAGAAGAAGGTCGTCAATACAGATTTAATGAAATTTTATTTGTTGGAAACAAATCTTACACAGACGAACAATTACAAAGATTTTTACGAATTGACAAAGGAGACATTTATAATGGTAAAGTTCTAAAAGAACGTATATCTGGAGATGGAACACCAGACTCACAAGATTTAACATCATTTTATCAAAATAATGGATATTTATTTTCTCAAGTAAATGCAGTAGAAACTAAAGTAAAGAACGATTCTATTACTGTAGAAATTAGAATTAGAGAAGATGAACAAGCGACAATTAAAAAAGTAACGGTAATTGGTAATGATAAAACTAATGACCACGTAATTTATAGAGAACTACGTGTTAAACCAGGAGATTTATATAGTAAACAAAATATTATTCGTTCAATTAGAGAAATTGGTCAATTAGGTTTTTTTGACACTAATGTTACACCTGATATAAAACCTAATTACCAAGACAAAACTACTGATATAGACTTTACTGTTTTAGAAAAAGGTGGTAGCCAAATAGAATTACAAGGTGGTTACGGTGGTGGTTCTTTTATTGGAACTTTAGGACTATCCTTTAATAACTTTTCAATAAGGAATTTATTTAAAAAAGACGCCTATAAACCCTTACCAATGGGAGATGGGCAAAGTTTATCGTTACGTTTACAAGCAAGTAGGACCTATAGTACTTATAGCTTTTCATTTACTGAACCATGGTTAGGTGGTAAAAAACCACAATCTTTAACAGCTTCTATTTATTATTCTGAACAATTTAGATTTGATCAATTTACAGGAGATGTAGATAAAGATCAAAGTTTAAGTATAATTGGAGCTACATTAGGTTTAGGACAACGTTTACAATGGCCAGATGATTATTTTCAATTATCCCAAAGTATTACTTACCAAAGAATTAAATTAAACGATTATGCATATAGGGTTGGTTCCTCAAACAACATATTAGACAATGGAACACTTAACAACCTTGCTTACAACTTAGTTTTAAGCAGAAACTCTGCAGGGCCTAGTTTAATATTCCCTACGTATGGTTCTCAATTTACATTACAAGGTAAAGCAACCTTTCCTTACTCTTTAGTAAACGGAAGAGATTATGACGAACCTGAAAATTTAACACCAACTGCAAGAAGAGACTGGTTAGCTGATCAATACAAGTGGTTAGAATACTACAAGATTTCTGCTAAAGGAAAATGGTACACGCAATTAGCTAAGAAATTAGTCTTAATGTCTAATTTTGAACTTGGGTATCTAGGTACTTACAACAACAAATTAGGCTTAACACCTGTAGAGCGCTATTTTGTTGGTGGAGATGGTATCGCCCAAGGACAATTAGACGGTCGTGAAACAATTGGTTTAAGAGGATATGAAAACAATCAATTATCATCAGTGGATGGTGGTTCAATTTATAATAAATTTCAACTAGAAGTACGTTATTCTATAACTGACAAACCTTCTGCATCTATTTATACATTAGGCTTTTTAGAGGCAGGAAATTCTTATGACAATTTTAGTAGCTTTAATCCGTTTGAATTAAAACGATCTGCAGGATTAGGAGTTCGTATATTTATGCCAGCATTTGGTTTATTAGGAATAGATTTTGCTCACGGTTTCGACCCGTTACCAGGAGACCAATCTATAAACCCTACAAAATCGGGTTGGCAAACACATTTTATAATCGGAAGACAGTTCTAATAAAAACGTACATTTGTAAACGTGCATTTTTTTTGGCACGGTTTTTTCTAAACACATACTATAAAGATGAAAAAATACATTTTATCAATCGTTCTTTTAATTACTGTAACTTTTGTTTCAGCACAAAAATACCAACGCATAGCTTATATAGATATGGAATACATTCTAGAAAATGTTCCTGCCTATACAGAAGCTCAAAACTCTTTAAATGCTAAAGTTGAAAAATGGAGAAATCGATTAGACAAAGATGCTCGTAGCATTGAAGTTTTAAAAACCGACTTATCTAACGAGAAAGCAATTTTAACTAAAGATTTAATTGAAGAGAGAGAAGAAGATATAACTGTACAACAACAAGAATTGCGAAGATTAGAATCTTTATATTTTGGACCTAACGGAGAAATGTATCAATTAAGAAAACAATTAATACAACCTGTACAAGACCAAGTATACAATGCAGTACAAAATATAGCTTCTCGTAAAAAGTACGATTTTGTTTTTGATAAATCTGGTGATTTAGTTATGCTGTTTTCTAACAAAAAACACGATATTAGCGACCTTGTTTTAAAAGCAATTAATGTTGATATAAAAAAACAAAATAAGAAAGAACAAATTGAAGCAAAAAAGAATGCTGTTGTAAACAAAGAGCTAACAGAAGAACAACAAAAACGTCTAGATGCAAAACAAACATTAAAAGACAAAAAAGAACAGGATAGAGAAGCTAAAAGGAAAGAAATAGAAGCTAAAAGGCTAGCCAGAATTAAAGAGCGAGACAAAAAAAGAAAATTATTACTAGAAAAAAAAGAAGCGCTAAGAAAAGCTAGAGAAGAAGCTAAAAAGAAAAAAGAAGCCGAAAAAGAAAACGGAAACGAATAACAAAAAAAGAATAATAAATTTACAATTAAAACAACAAAAATGAAACAAATTAAAACTCTATTATTAGTTGCAATTTTCACAATTGGATTAGGTGGTGTAGCAAACGCACAAAAAACTGCACATATTAATACAGACTTATTAATATCTCAAATGCCAGAAACAAAATCTTTACAAGCAGAGTTAGCTAAGCTATCTAAAACTTATAAAGACGATATTGAAGCTATGGCTAAAAAACTAGAAGCAAAAATTAAAAAATACGAAGCTGAAGGTAAAACTCAAACATTAGAGGTTAACCAACAAAGAGCACAAGAAGTTCAACAAGAAAGAGCTAGAATTTATCAAGCTGAACAATCTGCAACTCAAGAAATGCAAAAGAAATATCAAGATAAGTTAAACCCTATCTTAAAGAAAGCAGAAGATGCTATTAAAGCTGTAGCTGCTGAAAAAGGTATCGTTTACGTTTTAGACGCTGCCAACGGTAAAGGATTATTAGTATTTAAAACTGGTGATGATATTCTTGAAGCGGTTAAAACTAAATTAGGCTTCTAAAGAACTTAAAAAATAAATAATAAAAAATCCTGCTTAAACAAGCAGGATTTTTATTTTTGTATAAATGACAAAAGCAAAACCCCAACAACCTATTGGAATTTTTGACTCTGGTATCGGAGGTACTTCCATTTGGAAAGAAATTAACCACCTCTTACCAAATGAAGAAACCATTTATTTATCTGATAGTAAAAATGCTCCTTACGGGCAAAAATCAAAAGATAGAATTATAGAATTGTCTATTAAAAACACTGAATTTTTATTAAACAAAAATTGCAAAACAATTGTAGTTGCTTGTAATACAGCAACAACAAATGCAATTAAATATCTCAGAGAAAATTATGATGTTCCTTTTATTGGCATTGAACCAGCTATAAAACCCGCGTCTTTAAAAACCAAGACTAATTGCATAGGTATTTTAGCTACTAAAGGAACCTTAAATAGCGAGTTGTTCGAAAAAACTTCAAGCAATATAGATGCTACTATAAAAATAATTGAACAAGTTGGTGAAGGCTTAGTAGAATTAATAGAAGGTGGTAATATCAATTCCGCAGAAATGACCACTTTATTAAATAGCTACCTCCAACCAATGATTCAACAGGAAATGGACTGTTTAGTTTTAGGCTGCACACATTATCCATACTTAACATCTCAAATAAGAAATATTGTAGGTGATAACGTAAATATTATAGACTCTGGAGAAGCAGTTGCAAAACAAACAAAAGCTGTTTTAGAAAAAGATAAGCTAATAAATTTAAATCGTAGAATGAAAACTCATACTTTTTACATCAACAAAAAAAGTGATGTATTAAGAGCAATTTTACGAAAATCTAAATCTATAAGAATAGAAGAGTTAACTTTTTAAAAGCTACCGTTTATATTAGGACAAGCTGAAGCTCTTGGTCTTCTACACAGTACATTTACACCAACAGTTAATTGATGGAAACCAGCATTTTCAAAAACTACACTTCCAGATTGTTTAGAATACGTATAAGAAAACATCCACTGCCCAACATTAGCACCTAAAATAGGTGTAATTTGCTGTACCTCTTGTACTGGGTTACCATCAAAACTTCTACGGTAAGAAAGCGCAGCCCAAAGTTGGGCTTTATCTAATTTTTTATAAACTTTCATGTTTATATCTAAATAATTTTCACTTGTACCTTCTTTAAACTGAAGCATTACTGAAGGCTCATATTGGAACTTTTCTTCATTCCCAAAGAAATAACCAGCACCAAAAATATAGTTACGTAAATTTAAAGGTTCAAATCTATCATTTAGATTTCCTTTAGCTGATAAAAATAAATTTTTAACTGTAAAATAAGAAGATAAACCCCCATAATGATAAGCAACACCAAAATCTCCATTAAAATAAAAATCGCTTTCAATTAACTGTGCCACAGTTGGATCTCCAGTAAACGTAGTTTGATCCACAGTATTCTGAACTGCTCCTAAAGACAATCCAAAAGAAAGTTGATTAAATTCACCTCCTCTAAATAAATCTAAATGATATGCAAAAGTACCTTGTACACCTTTTTGAGAATGAAATCCATTTTTATCATTAAAAAGAACAACACCAGCAGATGCATTTGTATCTTCACCTAACTTACTATGAAAACTTAACGTTTGTAATTCATTATCTTCCCAATATCTTCCTGCGGTCAATCTAACTTTTCCGCATGTACCAATTCCAGCTGCTGCTGGATGTAATAAATAAACATTGTCCGATAAATAATCAGAGAATATTGGTAAAGTTTCTTGTGCAGAAGTTTGGCTTGCAGAAGAGAAGAATAATATTAGAATTGAAACCCTAAATAAAAATTTCATAGTAGTTTTATAGTAATTTTAGATATCAAATATATTATAAATATTTTAGTATAGTACAATTTGTTTAAAATAACTAAGCTATTTTAACACTCTTAACTATTATACTAAAAGGGGTTTATAAATAAACCCCCTAACTTTTTTTCATTTTATTACAATGCGTTATCCATAATATTTTGAACTACTTCTGGGTTTAAAAGTGTACTAATATCTCCTAAATTACTGGTTTCTTTTTCGGCTATTTTACGTAAAATACGGCGCATAATTTTTCCACTTCGTGTTTTTGGTAAACCATCCGTAAATTGAATTTTATTTAGTTTTGCTATTGGCCCAATTCTATCGGAAATTAATTGATTTATCTCTTTTCTAAGATTATCATGGTTTCTACTTTCACCAACGTCTTTTAACGTAATATAACCATACAATGCACTTCCTTTTACGTCATGCGGAAAACCTACAATGGCACTTTCGGAAACTGCTGGATGTTCATTAATTGCATCTTCAATTGGAGCTGTTCCTAAGTTATGTCCAGAAACTATAATTACATCATCTACTCTACCAGTTATTCTGTAGTAACCAACCTCATCTCTTAAAGATCCATCTCCTGTAAAATATTTGTTTTCATAAGTTGAGAAATAGGTATCTTTATAACGTTGGTGATTCCCCCAAATGGTTCGTGCAATACTTGGCCAAGGAAATTTAATACACAAACGACCTTCAACTTGATTCCCTTTTAATTCTTCTCCATTTTCATCCATTAAACAAGGTTGAATTCCTATAAAAGGTAAGGTTGCATACGTTGGTTTTGTTGGTGTTACATACGGAATTGGAGTTATCATAATTCCGCCAGTTTCTGTTTGCCACCAAGAATCTATAATTGGGCTTTTTCCTTTTCCTACATTATCATTATACCAATGCCAAGCTTCTTCATTAATTGGTTCACCTACACTTCCTAAAACTTTTAGGGAAGATAAATCATACTTTTCTACTAATTCTACACCTTGTTTTGCTAAAGCTCTAATTGCTGTTGGTGCTGTGTAAAACTGACTCACTTTATGTTTTTCTACAATGTCCCAGAAACGTCCAAAATCTGGATAACTTGGTACACCTTCAAACATAACACTTGTTGCCCCATTTGCTAACGGACCGTAAACAATGTAACTGTGCCCAGTAATCCAGCCAATATCTGCTGTACACCAATACACATCGTTTTCTTTATATTGAAATGCATTTTTAAACGTATAAGCTGTGTACACCATATAACCAGCTATTGTGTGTACCATACCTTTTGGTTTTCCAGTAGAACCAGAAGTGTATAAAATGAATAATGGATCTTCGGCATCCATAATTTCTGCCTTACATTGATCGGAAGCTTTATCTAAAAAAGGTTGTAACCATTTATCACGACCTTCTTTCATTTTTATATCTGAATTAATTCGCTTTGCTACTAAAACAGTTTCAACTCCTGGCGTATTTTCTAAAGCCTCATCTACAATTCCTTTTAAATCAATTGTTTTTGCTCCACGATAAGAACCATCACTAGTAATTACCATTTTACAATCACTATCGTTTATTCTAGTTGCTAAGGCTGTTGCAGAAAATCCTGCAAAAACTACAGAATGTATAGCTCCAATTCTTGCACATGCTAAAACCGAAATAGCTAGTTCTGGAATCATTGGCACATAAATACAGACACGATCTCCTTTTTTTACGCCTTGTTCTTTTAAAACATTTGCAAATTTATTTACACGATGATACAGTTGCCTGTACGTAATATGTTCAGCTCCTTCTTTTGGGTCATTTGGCTCAAATAAAATTGCTGTTTGATCTCCACGAGTTGCCAAATGTCTATCTATACAATTTTCTGTAATATTTAACTTTGCTCCTTGAAACCATTTTACTTCTGGTTTGGTAAAATCCCATTCCAAAACTTTATCCCATTTTTTTCGCCATAAAAAATGTTCTCCAGCAATTTCTTCCCAAAAATTTTCTGGCTCTCTAACAGATTTTCTATAAACTTGATAATATTCTTCTAGGTGTTTAATGTGGTAATTACTCATAATATATATTTTAAAAATTTTATTTTTTAGGAAATTAATTGCTAGGCCTTTTTGTAATTAAACAAGCCAAACCAATTAGGATTAAGTACTTTTAATTTGATTAATGCCCAAATAATAACCACGAAGCAAACTCCCATAACTATAGATAGCATAGGACTTACATTGGTTTTATTTTCAAATTTAAACCTTAAAAAGAGCGTAGAAATAATGTAGATAGTAATTATTATATCTGACGCTAATGGGTTGATACGAAATTTCATGTCTTTAAACTTTAATTAAACTTAGTTTGTTTGCACACAAAACCAATTTTAAAAAAACTTAAAAAACTATTTCTAAGTTACTAGTTCCAGTATTTCTGAAACTATTTTTTTTACTGAAAAAGGTTTTGTTAAATACTTATCTGCTCCAAGTTTTAAACCTTTTTCAATATCTGAAGCTTTATTTTTTGCTGTTAAAAACACCACCTTGGTATCTTTTAAACTAGCCGTATTTTTAATGTGTGTCAAAGTTTGATAACCGTCTACATTTGGCATCATAATATCTAACAAAACAACGTTAGGAATCTGATGTTTTAATATCTCTAAAGCTTCACTTCCATCTCTTGCAATAAACACTTCAAAATCTTGTTTTTTGAAGGTATATTCTAACGACATTACAATATTTGGTTCGTCGTCAACAATTAAAATTTTCTTCTTCATACTTTACGACTACAATTTACTTAAAAGGTATGGTAAAAACAAGCGTTGCTCCATTTTTTACGCCTTTTTTTGCCCAAATATTTCCATTGTGCTTTTCTACTATTTGTTTGGTTATCGCCAAACCTAATCCGCTACCTTGTGGTTTTCTTGTATTTTGATCTTTTGATTGGTAAAATTTATCAAAAATAAAATCATGATCTTCTTCCGGAATCCCTTTACCATTATCAGCTACTGAAACTTCAATTAATTCATTTCCTAATTTATAATCTACAGTTATTTTTCCTGTTTTAGAAGCACAAAATTTAATAGCATTAGACAATAAATTGGTTAAAACCTGAAGAATTCTATCTTCATCATAATTAGTGTTAAAACTATGTCGATTTTTATTTATTATTTGAACCTCTTTTTTTGCAGCAATTTGAGAAATACTACTAATGGCTTTTGTTATGGTTTTTTGAATATCTTGATATTGAAAATCTAAATGTAAACGACCTGTTTCTAATTTTTCAAAATCTAAAATATTATGAATTAATCGCCCTAAACGATCAGAATCTTGCAATATATTTTTTAAAAATTGGGCCTTAATTTCTTTTGGCATTTCATCATCTTCATCCATTAAAAGTTCGGTTGCTGCACGAATACCTGTAATTGGTGTTTTTAACTCATGTGCAACAGTGTCTAAAAATTCATCTTTTTGCCTGTCTTTAGAAATTAACTCTTCATTAGCGTCTTTAAGTTTAGAAGAAAGCTGAGTTAGCTCATTGGACTTCTCTAACAACACTTTATTACTAATAATATTTTCTTTAGACTCTTCTAAAATTTTTAACACCTCAACTAAACTAATCTGCTCTTCCTTTACCACACTTGCAATTAATATTTTTGCGGATGCAGAACCTATACTTCCTGTTAAAAGTTTTTCAGAAAAATTAATTAACCTTGCATCTGCCAATTGGGTATCTTTTGGTAAACTATATTTGGTAAAGAAAATATTTAATGCTCTAGTTGCTCTTTTTTCGCCTAAAAAACGAATGAGTACATTTTTAATATCTGCAACATAAGCTTCTCCTTTCCAAACCAAAGCACTGTCTTGAAGTGTTGTAAAGTTTTTTGTATCTACAAACATTTCAGCATAATTACGTTCTCTATAATTTCCTTTCGCCACTAATGAAAACACCAAGTAACACATAACATTAAAGGTAATACTCCAAAAAAAGGCGTGTGCTGGCGGACTTAAGAAATCGACTCCAAATAATGCATAAGGTTTTAATGCAGAAATATTAAGAAGACCATTTTGTGTAAAATCATCCGTACCTGTATAAGCTTGTAAGGTAAAAGGTAAAACCAATGTGTATAATGCAATAAAAAAACCAACAAGAATACCAATAATTGCTGCTTTTGAAGATCCTCTATTCCAATATAAACCAACAAAAAAAGAAGGTGCTAATTGAGATATAATAACAAATGAAATTAAACCAATTGAATATAATGAAAGTTCTTTTGAAAAAATTACATAAAAGAAATATGCCGTAATTATAATCGTAAAAATGGATATTCGACGAATATTTTTAATGTATTTAGAATTACGTTCTGGTTGATTTTTTATAAACTTATCTAAAAAACCATATGGAATAATTAAGTTATTACTCACCATTGTAGATAAGGCTAAAGTAGAAACAATAACCATTGAAATTACTGCTGAAAAACCACCTAAAAAAACAAGTGATGCCAAAAAAGTGTTTCCGTTTTCAAGCGGAAGAAACAAAGAAAAATATTCTGCATTTTTAGTATTACCAAAAGTTAGTTTTCCTGCCCAAGCTATAAAAACTACAAAAAGATTGAATAATAATAAATACAAGGGGAATAGCCAAATTGCCTTTTTTAAATGTTTTTCTCTATTATTTTCTAAAACTGAAACTTGAAATTGTCTTGGTAGTAAAAAAATAGCCATAAAGGATAAAGAAATTAAAAACAACCAATTAAAGCCATCTTCTAAACTACTTATTGTTGTTAACTCTTTAAAATTTGGAGTAACAGACATTTGATTGTAAATATCTGAAGTTCCATCAAATAAATAAAAGGTTACATAAACACCAATAATTAAAAAGAAAACAAGTTTTAAAACAGATTCAAATGCCACAGAAGCAATAATACCTTTATGTTTTTCGGAAGCATCTGTTCTTTGAGTTCCAAAAAAAGCAGCAAAGACAGCTAGTAATAATGCTACATAAAATGTTGAGTCGCTAAGTCCTACTGTTGTAATTGATCCTGAATCATCAGACATAATTTCAAAAGTTTCAGAAACTGCTTTTAGCTGTAATGAAATGTAAGGTAAAGTTCCAAATAAACAAACAATGGTTACTAATGCGCCTAAAAACCTGTTATTCCCATAACGAAGTGATATAAAATCTGCAATAGAAGAAATTTTATGTTGTTTGGAAATTCTAATAATTTTTCGAAGAACAACAATCCATAAAGGAGCTGCAATAACTGGTCCTAAATAAATTGGCAGAAAACTAATTCCTGAATTTGCGGCAATACCAACACTTCCATAATACGTCCAGGCAGAACAATATACCGCTAAAGACAAACTATATACATACGGATTATTAACCCACTTACTTTGACTCTTTTTTTCACCTAGAAAAGCAATATAAAAAAGCACTGCTAAGTAGATAATAATTATAGTAATTAATGTATAATTATTCATAGTGACGTTTTAATACGATATATGAAACAACTATTGAAAACAACCAAATAGAGAATATTGAAAAATATAAAGTTGGAACACCAAAAACCGCACCTTCAAAATTAAAAATTAGAATAAACGGAATATTAAACATTAAAAACAATGCTATAGAAAGTACAACAAGTTTTTGCTCGTGACGTTTTTTCATTTGGCTAATTGGATATAAATTTTCGATTATACAACTAATATAAGAAATCAGCACTACATAAATGTAATGCTGATTACTAACTAACTAAAATTGATTAAGTTCAAATTAATTAAGAACTGCAATCTAATGGTCAGAAGCTTCACCTGCTCCAGAAGGTATTCTTATACTTTCTACCATATCTTGAACCTCTTGTGGCGGAGCTGGTGTCATTCTTGAAACAACTAATGAAATTACAACGTTTACCAGCATACAGATTGTACCAAATCCTTCTGGAGATGTTTTAAACCACCAATCTTCACTTGTACCTCCACCAAACATGTTTAATTTAAATTTCATCATATAAAATAACATTAATACAATACCTACAACCATTCCTGAAATGGCACCTTGACTATTCATTCTCTTATCAAAAATTCCTAAAATAATAGCTGGAAAAAAGGAAGCTGCTGCTAAACCAAAAGCGAGCGCAACGACGGCGGCGACAAATCCGGGTGGATTGATACCAAAATACCCCGCAATTAAAATTGCTACAAAAATAGAAACTCTAGCTGCTGTTAATTCTCCTTTATCTGAAATATTTGGTTTTAATTGTTTTTTAATTAAATCATGAGAAATTGATGTAGAAATCACCAATAATAATCCAGCTGCTGTTGATAAAGCTGCTGCTAAACCACCTGCTGCTACTAATGCAATTACCCAATTTGGTAAATTAGCTATCTCTGGATTTGCTAATACCATGATATCTCTATCTACATATAACTCATTTTTTGCTTCACTTGCATTAGAAACCATACGTTCTCCACTTACGCCTCTAGCATCTGTGTAAACAGGTTTTTTACCTTCTAAAGCACTTCCAGCTACATATTGAATTTTTCCATCACCATTTTTATCTGCCCAAGCAATTAACCCTGTATCTTCCCAGTTTTTAAACCATTCAGGAATCTCAGAATACGATGTATTACTTACTGTTTCAATTAAATTTGTTCTAGAGAATACTGCAATTGCAGGTGCTGTTGTATATAAAATTGCAATTAATAACAATGCATAACCCGCAGATTTACGTGCATCTTTTACTTTTGGTACTGTAAAGAAACGCACAATTACGTGAGGTAAACCAGCTGTACCGGTCATTAATGCTAAGGTAATAGCAAAAACATCCCAAGTTGATTTTTTACCACTTGTATATTCACTAAAACCTAATTCTACATGTAATTTATCTAATTTATCGAGTAAGAATTCTCCGCCTTCAACGGTTCCTCCCATTCCTATTTGAGGAATAATATTACCTGTCATTTGCATTGAGATGAAAAATGCTGGTACCATAAAAGCAAAGATTAAAACACAATACTGTGCTACTTGCGTATATGTAATACCTTTCATTCCACCTAAAAGAGCAAAGGTTAATACTACTGCCATTCCAATAATAACTCCCCAATAAATAGGTACTTGTAAAAATTGAGAAAACACAATTCCTACACCACGCATTTGACCAGCAACATAGGTAAATGACACTATTAATGCACAAATTACAGCAACTGTTCTTGCAGTGTTAGAATAATAACGATCTCCAATAAAATCTGGCACTGTAAACTTACCAAACTTACGTAAATAGGGGGCTAGTAATAATGCTAAAAGTACATATCCACCAGTCCAACCCATTAAATAAACTGAGCCATCATATCCTGAAAAGGAAATAATTCCTGCCATACTTATAAAAGAGGCAGCACTCATCCAATCTGCTGCAGTTGCCATACCATTTGCCAACGGAGAAACACCTCCACCTGCAACATAAAATTCTTTTGTTGAGCCTGCTCTAGCCCAAATTGCTATTCCGAAATATAGGGCAAAAGTAACCCCTACTAATATCCAAGTCCACGTTTGTACACTCATAATTTTTTATTTTTAAGTTTAGTTAAGGATTACTCGTCGTAACCGTATTTTTTATCTAGTTTGTTCATCAATCTAACATAAACGAATATTAAAATAACGAATACATAAATTGAACCTTGTTGTGCAAACCAAAAACCTAGTTTAAAACCACCAAGTCTAATAGTATCTAACTCTTCTCTAAATAAGATTCCACATCCAAAGGATACTACAAACCATACTAAAAGCAGTATTACTAAGTATTTAATATTTTCTTTCCAGTATGCTGATGCGTGTTGTTGTTTATTACTCATAGTTTTGTTTTTATAGGTAAATCATTGCTTGAAGCGATAATACACCTGAGTCTAAAGCGCCAAATTGCTGATTTTTATATTCTAAAGTTAATTTTGAATTATGACCACTCATATATGCATTTACACCTAAACCAAAAGTGCTTCTATTATCATTAACAGCGTCATAACTATGTGAACCATAACTTACATAAGGTTGATATCTTGTTTTAGTTTTATCTCCGTTAAAAACATATCCAACATGACTATAAAACATACTTCCTGTACCATAAGCGCTAAACAAGTAGTTCTTTCCATAATCGCTAGATTGAAAAACTGCATAAGCAGTTAATGCACTTCCGCCCTCTCCAATTGGTGTATCATAAAAAGCATCGATAGCAAAAATTGAAACATCTTCACCTACAAGGTTAGGAGTCAAAGCAGTTCCGTTATCTATTACTGCGCCTTTTGGATGTAAAAAGAAACCCGCTCCTATATTAAACACTTTTTTTCCTCCAAGATAACTTCCTACTTTATAAGGCAAAAAATTAGACTCTTGGTCTAGAAAGTGATAATCAAAATATCCTGCATACGTTTTACCAGCATCGCCAGAACCTAAAGAAGCACGTCCATTATAAACAGCATCTCCTCCTGCAATTGCAGTACGACTGTCTAATGTTGAAGCAGCTGCATCATTTATTGCAACTCTATATTGTAATTTGTCAAATTTACCTTTTAAAAACACACCTAAATGACGTGCAAATTGATCAGACAATCCAATAGTTGCCCAAGATTGGCGGTTGTTATCTAAGGTCATCATATTTAAAGTACTCTGATTATTTAACCTAGAAATACCATTAAAATAATGCAAACCACCTCCAATAGTATGGTTTTCCCCTAAATTATATTGTGCCCAAACATCATGAAAAAAGAGCTGAGAACCATCTCCTTTTCCCGTTGGACTTAAAGTTGTGCTCGTTAAACTATTTACTCCAAAATGTGTGAGAATTAAAAAGTCTTTGTTTATTTGAGCAAACATTAAAACACGAGCACGGCGTAAATTAAAATTTAATTTACTGTTTTCGTTTCCGTTTCCATCAAATGTTGCATCTGTATTATAATTGGCTTGAACCTGTGCCCAAGAAATTAGTCGAAGATATTTAGAACCATCTTCATTAAATTTAAACTTAAGACCTCCTGAGTAATCTGGAGAGCCTTGAGCAACCATAAATTGAAAGGACATAAAGAAGAGACCAATCAACAAAAAAGTTTGTTTTTTCATTGTTTTAAAGGATTAGTTAGTGTTTAATTAGTTTTGTGTGCACAGCTAAACTCTTAAAAACAATCTGTTAACAAAAAATTAATATATCTTTTTGTTAATTTAATATACTAATCTTTAAAACGCTCCCATTTTATTAACATAAACTTATCTCCTAACTCTGTAACAACAACACCTGCGCCTTTTATATTTTCTGAATTAGAAAAATAATTCGCAAGCTCTACAGCATTTAAAATTTTGTAAGTTGGGTGATAATTAGTATTATAAGGACGTTTTATGTTGTATTTTTTTACCCAATTCATAATACTTACGTGAGAAATCCCTAAAATGCGTTCAATTTCTCGATATGTTAAACCTTCTAAATATAATTGTAAAGATTTATTAACGTAATAATCATCTATCTTCTTCCCCATCTTATTTACAGAAAAAAAATAATTACATTTTTTACATTTATAACGCTGCCTATTATTGACTATTCCGCTTTTAATATAATGGTCTGACCCACAATTTGGACATAAATCTACATTCATATATATATTAATTTAGCATAAATATATTAATTTAGCAGGATTAAATAAAATATTATGTTAAAAATTTAAACATTTTCAATAAGAAAACCCTTAAAAACACTGAATATCATTAATTTTTAAGAATTAGTTTATTAAAATGAAAATTAAAGATCTAATCTTAGAATTAATAAATAACTTTAACTATATTAAAAAAGACAACTAAAAACACACCAACTTAAAGCAGTATATTTTTTACCCTTAAAGTACATTTGAAATTATTCCATAAAAAAAAGAGTAATCAAAAATGATTACTCTTTTCTAGTAGCGGGAACTGGACTCGAACCAGTGACCTTCGGGTTATGAGCCCGACGAGCTACCTGCTGCTCTATCCCGCGATTTGGACTGCAAATATACTACATTATTTAAGATCTAACCAAACTTTATTACTTTTATTTTTCTGAATGCTATTTTATTCCATTTATAAGAACAACAATTTAAAAAACAAACTATCTTTGCAGCATGACACACAAAGCAGGTTTTGTAAACATAATCGGAAATCCTAATGTTGGTAAATCCACTCTAATGAATGCGTTAGTGGGTGAAAAACTATCAATTATAACTTCTAAGGCGCAAACAACTCGCCATAGAATTTTAGGAATTGTTAATGATGATGATTATCAAATTATATTTTCTGACACTCCAGGGATTATAAAACCAGCTTACGAATTGCAAGAATCTATGATGGATTTTGTAAAATCTGCCTTTGATGACGCAGATGTGTTAATTTATATGGTTGAAGTTGGTGAGAAAGAACTTAAAAACGAAGCTTTTTTCAATAAAATAATTCATAGTGAAATACCTGTTATTTTACTTTTGAATAAGATTGATAAATCTACTCAAGAAGAAGTTGAAGAAAAAGTTACATATTGGCGTAACAAAGTTCCCAATGCTTCTACTCACGTAATATCTGCTTTAGAAAAATTTAATGTAGAAAGTGTTTTTGCAAAAATTAAAGAATTATTACCAGAAGGCCCTGCTTTTTATCCAAAAGACCAACTTACCGATAAACCAGAACGTTTTTTTGTTAACGAAGCCATTAGAGAAAAAATACTACAACATTATAAGAAGGAAATTCCGTATTCGGTAGAAGTTGAAACCGAAGAATTTAACGAAGAAGAAAGTATTATTAAGATTCGTTCTGTAATTATGGTTGAGCGTGATACCCAAAAAGGTATTATTATTGGCCACAAAGGAAGCGCCATAAAACGTGTTGGTACAGAAGCCAGAAAAGATTTAGAACGTTTCTTCGGAAAAAAAGTTTTTATGGAATTGTACGTTAAAGTGAATAAAAACTGGCGATCTAATGAGCGTCAACTTAAACGTTTCGGTTACAAAGATTAATTATTTATGCTAAAGAAGAAACCGTATTTATTGTTCTTTTGCTCTATTCCTTTAATATTATTATTGGGTTTTATTTTTAATGATATTACCCATATAAATATCGGCAATATATATATTAATATTTCAATTTTTCATCTTTCAACTCTACTCTCTTTAGTCGTATTATTATTTGGTTTTACTTATTGGCTTATTTTTCGCTTTGAAAGAAAGACCTACTACAAACTTGATTTTATAAGTTATTTTTTATTATTAGTTCCTATACTTTTACTTTGGATACTGCCAAACTTTATAAATACTGACTTTAAAAACATAGAAAACTATATTAATAATAGAACATATTTTAGTAGAGTAGAAAACTTCTATAGCACACTACTATTATTATGCTGTTCGTCTTTTGTTATTCTATTATTTAATATTGGAATTGCATTCTTTAAGAAGAAGAAAAGTGTATAATAAAAGACCTTTCAGGTTTTAAAAACCTGAAGATTAAT
The DNA here is from genome assembly GCF_001889045.1 of Tenacibaculum todarodis. Taxonomy (NCBI): domain Bacteria; kingdom Pseudomonadati; phylum Bacteroidota; class Flavobacteriia; order Flavobacteriales; family Flavobacteriaceae; genus Tenacibaculum; species Tenacibaculum todarodis. The sequence goes on from NZ_CP018155.1 coordinate 1,975,761, forward strand.
TAACATTTTCTAATACTTTATACATAAACTGTTTTAAATCATTCATTTGATTTTTACCAGTTTCTTTTCCTATTTGGCCTAAAAAATAAAGTAAAAACCAAACAATTGGTAAAACAACTAACATTACTACAGGAAAAACTACATTTTCGTCTAACTTATTTTTTACATAAAAAAGTATTGCAAATCCAATAAAAGCAGTTGCTACAAAAAAATGAACAAACATAAACAGCGTCCATACACTTGGTTTTGGACCAAACAATCCTTTTATCTTAGTTATTCCTTGCTCCTCTTCTACTCTAAAATGTAATTGTGGCGACCAGAAATGTGCATCTTTTTGAGGAACATCAATAATTACATGACTATCAGATGTTTTTGTAATAAAATTATGATTGGTTTCTTTTAAATTATTTATTACTGTTTCTAAAACTTCAGAAACGTTTCTCTGACAATCTATCGAAAATCTAGGGCGTAAAAACAATTGACTTTCTTCGTATTCTTCTCTATTCATTAGTAATTATAGATTTACTCAAAGCTACAAGAAAATACTACATTTAGCAAATACGCACGCGTTAGCGATTGAAGTGGCATCCTTTTTTGGTTGTTGAGCGTAGCCGAAACACAAAAAAGATATAACGGAAAGCGCGACCCAAAGGGAAACGCCCAATAAAAAAATGAATTAAAATTGTAATTCTCTACTCGTAAATTAAGACTATCTTTGCGCCAAAATAATCAAGATGAGTATTGTAGCCATTGTTGGAAGACCAAATGTTGGAAAATCCACTTTATTTAATAGATTAGTACAGCGCCGTGAAGCTATTGTAGACTCGGTTAGTGGTGTTACTAGAGATAGACATTACGGAAAATCTGACTGGAACGGAAAAGAATTTTCGGTTATTGACACTGGTGGTTACATTAAAGGTTCTGATGATATTTTTGAAGCTGAAATTAGAAAACAAGTAGAATTAGCTTTGGATGAAGCAGATATTATTGTTTTTGTAGTGGATGTTGAGCAAGGAATTACGCCAATGGATAATGAAGTTGCTAAACTCCTTAGAAAAGAAAAGAAACCATTATTTATTGCTGTTAACAAAGTTGACAATGCAATGCGAGATGCGGATGCAGTTGAGTTTTACAACCTTGGTTTAGGCGAATACTTTACAATTTCTTCAATAAACGGAAGTGGAACGGGAGAATTATTAGACGCTATTGCAAAAGAAATTCCTGAAGAGGAAGAAAATGTAGAAGAAGAATTACCAAGATTTGCCGTAGTTGGAAGACCAAATGCAGGAAAATCTTCGTTTATAAATGCTTTAATTGGAAAAGATAGAAACATTGTAACCAATATTGCAGGAACTACAAGAGATTCTATTGATACTAAATACAACCGTTTTGGATTTGATTTTAACTTGGTGGATACTGCCGGAATTAGAAAAAAATCTAAAGTAAAAGAAGATTTAGAATTCTATTCTGTAATGAGAGCTGTACGTGCAATTGAACATTGTGATGTTGCCGTTTTAGTTATTGATGCTACTCGTGAGTTTGAAGGGCAAGATGAAAAGATTTTTTGGTTGGCCGAAAAAAATAAAAAAGGTATTGTAATCTTAGTAAATAAGTGGGATTTAATTGAAAAAGAGACCAACACAATGCGAGATTATGAGGCAAAAATCCGTAGACAAATTGCGCCTTTTACAGACGTGCCAATTATCTTTATTTCTGCACTTACAAAACAACGTCTTTTAAAAGCTATAGAAACTGCTGTTGAAGTTTTTGAGAACAGAAAACGTAAAATACAAACTAGCAAGTTAAACGAAACTATGTTGGAAATTATTCAAAATTTTCCACCACCAGCAATAAAAGGGAAGTTTGTAAAAATAAAATACTGTATGCAGTTGCCAACTCATACTCCACAGTTTGCGTTTTTCGCAAATTTACCACAGTATGTTAGAGATCCGTATAGACGTTATTTAGAAAATCAAATGCGTGAAATTTACGATTTCAACGGTGTGCCAATTGTAATTTACTTTAGACAAAAATAAATTTTAACATCCCTAAGAAAAACATTAACGTTTTATTAGAGTACTAATTTTAATATTTTTCGGTTTTTTATACCGAAAAACGAATTCCGCTATGAAAAAAACTATACTATTAATTGCGATATTATTCGCAGTAAATTCTTTTGCTCAGTCTAAAAACTTCAAAATCAAAGGAATAGTTGTTTCTGAAAAAGAAAAAGCTCCAATTGAATCTGCAACTATTCATTTAGAAAAAGCAAAAGACAGTGCTATAGTTTCTTATACTATAACAGATGAGAAAGGAAATTTTTCTTTGGAAGGAAAATCTTTTCATAATAACTTAAAACTATTTATTTCTTTTGTTGGAATGCAATCGTATTCAAAAGAAATAATACTTACAAAATCAAACTTTAATTTGGGCACAATAAGCTTAAAAGAAGATGATAATCTTTTACAAGAAGTTGTAGTTAAATCTCGTGCTCCGATAACAATTAAAAAAGATACTTTAGAGTTTAATGTAAAGTCTTTTAAAACAAAAAAAGACGCTAATGTTGAAGATTTACTAAAAAAATTACCTGGAGTTGAAGTAGATGCTGAAGGAAAAATTACCGTAAATGGTAAAGAAGTAAATAAAATCTTAGTAAATGGAAAACCGTTTTTTGGTAATGATCCGTCTATAACAACAAAAAACTTAACCAAAGATATTATTGAAAAAGTTCAAATAACCAACACAAAAACTAAGTCGGAAGGTTTTACTGGAGAAAAAGGTGATGATAATAACAAAACCATTAACTTAACCATTAAAAAAGAAAACAATAAAGGTTGGTTTGGTAGAGTTTCTGCTGGTGCTGGAACCGAAAAAAGATACGAAGCAGCAACCATGGTAAATCGTTTTGATAATGAAACTCGTGTTAGTGTATTAGCGAGTACAAATAACATTAATTCGCCTGGTTTTAGCTTTGGTGAAATTCAGAAAATGTTTGGCGGAGGCGGTGGAATTGGATTTAGTAGCAATGGTGCTTTTAACGTAAATGGAAGAAATTTTGGAGGAGGACAAGGAATTGTAAAATCTAAAATTGGAGGAGTAACTTATGCCGATAAATACGGTAAAGGTTTAGACGTAAATGCAAATTATTTTTATTCTGGAAGTAGCTCTAACAATGAGTCTAAAAATAATCGTGAAAACATCTTACCAGATAGGCGTTATTTCTCTAATTCTAACTCTTCTTCTGAAGACGAAAACGACAATCATAGTTTAGATTTAGAATTTGACATTGAAATAGATTCAACTTTTCTAATTAATGTAAATCCGTCTTTTGTATTAAATGACCGTAAAGGTTCTTATAATAAATTTGAAGAGTCTTTAGATGAAAACAATGTTTTAACGAACAGTTCTAATAGTAATACTCGCTCAGAATCTTCAGCGAAAAACTTTAGCAACGAAATTGATTTAACTAAAAAAATAGGAAGCAAGGGCTCTTTTATTAAAGCATCTGTTAGAAACCAAATTGATAAAACAAATACGGACGATTACAATAATTCTACCATTGAAATTTTTGGAAACAATCCTTCAACCGAAATAAGAAATCAGTTTAGTGATATTGAAAATAATTTAAACGGACTTAGAACAAGAGTAACCTATCGTTTTCCTTTAATTGCTAAAAAGTTATTTTTAGATGCTAAATATATTTATCAAAAAGACGAACGTGAAAACAAGGAAAGTACATTTGATTTTGACACAAATACGCAGCAATTTTCTGATTTTAACACACAATTAAGTTCAGATTTTACTTTTAATGATATTACAAAAACACCTTCGTTAGCCATTGTATATAGAGATAAAAAATGGCGTTTTAATTTTGAAACTGGTTTTCAAAACAGAACTATTGAAAACGAAGATAAATTAAGACCTAATTTAAACTTAAAAAGAGATTTTAATAATGTTAATTTAGATGCAGGTTTACGTTATCGTTTTGACTCAAAAGCTTCTATTTACTTCGATTATAGCTTAGAAAACGGAGCGCCTAGAATTAATCAACTACAACCTTTTACAGATGTTTCTAATCCATTAAACATTGTTACTGGTAACCCAAACTTAAAACCCTCTAACAACCATAGAATGTATGTTAATTTCAACAAATTTAATTGGCAAAAACGTACTGGATTATACCTTTATGTAAGTGGTGGATTAAGAAACAACCAAGTAGTTTCTAAAAGTATAATTGGAGATGATTTAGTAAGAAATACCACTTATGAAAACGTTGACGGTGCTTATGATGTTTGGGGTGGCGGAAGCTATAGTAAAAGTGTAAAATTAGATACAATTAGCAATTTAAAAATAAGAGTTGGTACGCGTTTAAACATCAATAAAAACATAAACTTTTTTAATGATACTGAATATGGCGCAAAAACAACTGAAATATCTCCAAATCTAGGTTTAACCTATGAATGGAACAAAGTTGTAAGTATTGAACCAAGTTATACAATCTCTTTTTCGGAAACGAATTACGATTTAAGTAATTTCCAAAATCAAAAGTTTACAAGACACTCATTTAGAGTTAGAACAAAAACTACGGTTCCTAAAAAATTAGAATGGCGTAACGATATTCGTTATAACTTTAACCCAAATGTTGTTGGTTTTAATCAATCTTCATGGTTTTGGAATTCAACTTTAGCCTATTCAATTCTAAATGATAAAGCTTCAATTACTTTAAAAGCGTACGATCTATTAAATCAAAACACAAACGCACAAAGAAGAGCTACCGCTAATTATATTGAAGATTCAGAAAGCACAGTTTTACAACAATATTTTATGTTGGGCTTTAACTGGAAGTTTAATAGTTTAGGTCAAAAAGGAAAAGTTAGGGATTACAACATGCATTTTTAAAATGTCCTTTTTGTAAACCTACATACTAAAAACCGACTATTATTCTACATTTTGTAACTTTGTTATATTAAATATTGAATTTTGGAAGTAAAATTACATAAAGGATTAGAGAATTTAGATTTACCACTTCAACTAAATATTAGTTTTGAGAAGATATACGACATGCTTAAAACATACGCAAGTCCAGTATCTAAAAGCCACCCTTTTTATGCTTCATCAAAAATTATCGTAGAAGAAGTTGAGAAAAATCCTGAATTAATAACAGGTTTTACAGATTTAACTACGCTAAAAAAACACGAAGATTTAATTGAACTTTTATTAGAAGCTTTGTTTCCTGAATTACTTACTTTAAATGAAATAAAAGCAGTAACAATTCCTTTTACCTTTACTTCATTTAAGTTTACAAAGCGCTTTGAAAATATCTTAAAAAATGCTGGTGACGATTATGAGTTAAAAATAAGAAACATAGAAGAAAATGCCTTATATATTATGGCATGTACTTTTATTTTAAATTCAGTATACAAACACCCAATAGACTTAAAACGCCCTTTTTTCTTTGATATTCCTGACAAAAAATTAGGCATTACAAAGAACTATAGAGTTGCTTTTAATGCTGATTTTATGGAAATATTTCCATCTAAAAATGCTCCAAAAATTACAGAGGAAGATATAAAATTACTGCTAGATAATTATGATAATATTGACGTTTGGAAAGAAAAATTCCCGTTAAAAAGTTATATTTTCAAAGGATTTGGTATCATGAATTTGTTTGACGTTACCGCAGATGAAACAATATCTTCTATAAGAACAAATTTATTACGAAAAGATGATGGAAGTATTGTTGAAAAACTTCAAGAAGACTTAAGTTCTTTTTATAATATTAAAGACCTTAAAGTAGGGTTTTCTATTTTTGATACATCAGAATTAAATTACGGGACTAGCAAAATAAAAAAAGCAGATAGTATTTTACTTGATAACGAAAAAAGCATTTCATGTTCAGATTTTTTCTGTGATCATATAATGGAAAATGTATTCCATAAAAACAAAAGTATTGTAATCTCTGACGTTGAAAAATATGGTGTAGGCAGTAATGAAAATCCATTTTACAAAAAATTAAAGTCAAGAAATATTGGAAGCATAATATTAATTCCAATAAAAACATCTGAGAATAATGATCTTGCTTTATTAGAAATTGGTTCTCCAAGAGCTTACGAATTAAACTCTGTAAACAAACAAAAGCTTCAAGATATAATCCCTGTATTAAAAGCAGCCGTAGATCGTTTTTCTGAAGAATACGCTAACACTTTAGAGGCAACAATACAAGAACATTACACCTCTATTCACCCTTCTGTAAAATGGAAATTTAATAACGCTGCAGAAAACTATCTTCAAGATATTTTTGAAAATGCGGAAAACCCAAAACCAGAAGAAATAATTTTTAATGATGTACATCCGCTATATGGTCAACTAGACATAAAAGGATCTTCTGTTGCCCGAAATAACGCAATTTTAGAAGACTTAACAACACAACTTACATTAGCAATTTCTGTGTTAAGAGAAGCTTGTAATTCAGAAAATTTACCTATTTACAATGAATTAATGTTTCGTGTTTCAGCCTATTTAAAAGAGGTGAAAAAAGGATTAAAAGCAGGAGATGAAATTGCGATTTTAGATTTTTTAAAGACGGAAATTTATCCCGTTTTCACACACATAAAAGACATAAATTTAGAACTCGAAACTCTAGTAAATACTTACATGGGCAGGTTAGATAATAACTTACAAGTTGTATATGAAAAAAGGAAAGCCTATGAAGAAAGTGTAACTTTATTAAATGATAAGCTTTCTAAATATATCGACAAAAAACAAGAAGGAGCCCAACAAATGTTTCCTCATTATTTTGAACGTTATAAAACCGATGGCGTTGAGTTTAACATGTATATAGGTGAATCTTTAACAAAAAAGAAAAAGTTTGATAATCTGTACTTATACAATCTTCGTTTTTGGCAAATACAGTTAATGTATGAAATGGAAAACCTTGCCATGAATGCTACCAAAGAAATGGAACACAAATTACGTGTTGCTTCTTTAATATTGGTTCACAGCAATCCTTTGGCTATTAAATTTAGAATGGATGAAAAGCAGTTTGATGTTGATGGCGCTTACAATATTCGTTACGAAATCATCAAAAAACGTATAGACAAAGCCCATATAAAAGGAACCGATGAAAGATTAACTGTTCCTGGTAAAATTGCAATAGTTTATTCTCAAGATAAAGACAAGCTAGAATATATTAAATATATAAATTTCTTACAATCTAAAAATCAACTAGGTAAAATTGAAGAGTTAGAACTAGAAGATTTACAAGGCGTTTCTGGCTTAAAAGCTTTACGTGTAAAAATAATTTACAAAGAAGATTTTGATGCTAAAAAAACAATAACAATAGATCAGTTAATGAATGAGTTAAAATAAAACAGTTAGGCTTTACCTTGTGCATAAAAAGCAAAAACAAAAGCAATAACACTTACCAAAATACCGATCATAAAAACAGTATAAGTTAGTCTTAAAAGACTATATTTTCTATTTAAAACCAATCCTAAGAAATACAAATCTTTTGTAAGAGAACTATAAAGGTAATCTCTATCTTTCATCATTTCTTCCATTGCCCATTCAAATTCTTGTAATTTCATTTGATGAAAATTTCCAAAGAACAACAAATTTACTTTCTTATTTGCTACATCTTCTTTTGTAAATTTTCCTTGCGTAACATTTGGTCTAGTTGCCATTATAGATAAAACTATAGATGCAACAGTAAATGCTATAAAAATAATAGACGGAGTTATTAAATAATCATTAGATGGGTTATCTAGTTTTGGGAGTAAAGTAGAAAGTGCCATAGAAATAATAATAGCATTTACAGAAAGTAAAATATTTGCTTTCGTATCGGCAATATCACTTAATGTAATATGGTTTCTAAGTGCAACTCTAAACATAGTTTCAACACCTCGCTCTGGTAATTCAATCTTACTTTTTTTGTGAGCTAATTCTTCTTTTTTATGTTTTAACTTTGTGCTTTCAGTTTTTATTTTCTTTTCCGTTTTTATTAACTGTGCTAAGTTTTTACTTTTTTGTTTGTCCCAAATTTTTGAGGCTGTACTAGTATAATAACGGTGCTTATTAGTTAAAAAATCTATGTTTTCTTTCAACCAATCAGATTCATTTAAAACCCTATCTTTGGAAAGCTCCCATTCTCTTCTAAGCAACTCTGTTAAATAACTAAAGTTTTTACTTCCTAAATGAGAACAATCTGCATCATTTAATATCTTTTCATATTCGGAAACAGGTTCTACTCCCATTTCTGTAGAAAGAATCATCTGTGAAATTGCTTCAATTCTCTCAGAAGCTAAACCGTTTTCTTTTAAAAATTTAGCAGCAATTTTCACTCCTTCCGTCTCATGACCATCCATAACCTTGGTGTAACCAATATCATGAAACCAAGCGGCTAATATTAAATTTTCTTTTTCAATTTCAGATAAATCTAAAATCTCAATTAACTCCACAGTCTTCTCTACTACGCGCTGTGTATGAGAAACATTATGATACACAAAACTTTTTTCTAAGTTTGAGTTTAAAAAATTAATAACAAAATTTTCTGTTTTTGAAATCAAAGTATCCATAAATTGAGTAATTTTAAAAAGTAAAAATAAGTAAAGTTTTTAGGACTTTTAACAATGTAAGTTTTATTACAAATTTCCGACTAAAATAATAAGTGAAAAATTAAATAGTACCGTTTCAATAATTATTGAGATTGTACTATATTTTTTGCTCAAAATTTTCATATTTTTAATAACTTAAAATAACGAAATTTATTATGCTTACTTGGAAAAACATTATTAATTTTACTGTAAATGGAAACCCGACTCCAACAAAAAGAGTTGAAAAAACGGAAAATGAATGGAAAGAATTACTAACTCCAGAACAGTTTAGAGTAACACGTTTAAAAGGAACTGAAAGACCTTTTTCTGGCGAACTCTGTTCAATTTACGAAGAAGGTAAATATAATTGCGTTTGTTGCAAAACCCCTCTATTTGATTCTACAATTAAATTTGAATCTAGTTCTGGCTGGCCTAGTTTTACACAACCAATTGAAGAAAACGCAATTAAGTATCATAAGGATATTACTCTTGGAATGGTACGTGTAGAAGTGCTTTGCAATACTTGCGACGCACATTTAGGACACATTTTTCCTGATGGACCAGAACCAAGCGGATTACGTTATTGTATTAATTCAGAATCTATGCAACTAGAGAAAGGAGCAGAAAATGACAACTAATAATTTACAAATTGCCACTTTAGGCGGAGGTTGTTTTTGGTGCACAGAAGCTGTATTTCAAGAAGTAAAAGGTGTAGAGAAAGTAGTTTCTGGTTATGCTGGAGGAAATGTTCCTGGAGAACCAACTTACAGAGAAATTTGTTCTGGTTTAACAGGTCATGCAGAAGTAATTGAAATTACTTTTGATTCAAATATAATTTCATTTGAAGATATTTTGGTCATTTTTATGACAACTCATGATCCAACAACGTTGAACCAACAAGGTGCGGATAGAGGAACACAATATCGTTCAGTGATTTTTTATCAGAATGAAGTTCAGCAAAAAATAGCACAAGAGGTTTTAAAACAAATTCAACCGTATTATAACGATACAATTGTAACTGAATTAAGTCCTTTACCAATATTTTATAAAGCTACAAAAGAGCATCAAAATTATTATAGAGAAAATACACAACAAGGGTATTGTAGTTTTGTAATTGAACCAAAGTTGGCAAAACTGAGAAAACTACATGCAGATAAATTAAAGTAAAATGATAAAGTTATTTGGAGCACAACGCTGTCATAAAACACAATATTATCAAACATTTTTAAAAACGCGTAATTTAGATTACGCGTTTTTAGATGTAGAAAAAAATAATGAGTTTGCAGAAGAATTACGTAATCTATATGAAAATAGAAAGCTAAATTTCCCTACAATTACTATTAATCAGAAAAAGCTAAGAAATCCAACAGATAAAGAGTTAGAAAAGTGGATAAAGAAACTAAAATAGCATTTGGCGGTGGTTGCCATTGGTGTACAGAAGCTGTCTTTCAATCCTTAAAAGGTGTTAAAGAAGTAGCACAAGGTTTTGTAGCATCTATTAATGAGAATAGTACATTTTCAGAAGCAGTTGTTGTACATTTTAATTCTGAAAAAATTTCTTTAAAAACTTTAGTTGAAGTGCATTTACTAACACATAAAAGCACAAGTAACCATTCTATGCGTAAAAAATACAGATCAGCTATTTATACATTTTCAGACACACAAAAACTGCTAATTGAAGAAGTTATGCGTTATTTTAAGTCAAAATCAGCTGTAGAAATCATTACACAAATATTAGATTTCAAAGAATTTAAGCCATCCGAAAAGCAATTTAAAAATTATTATTACACAAACCCTAAGAAACCTTTTTGCGAAAAATTCATCAATCCAAAATTACAATTGTTACAAGAACGATTTTCTAAACAATTAAAAACAGAACACCAAAATCATCTATAAAATGAAAAGCACAAAACTTACTATTTCAAATTCAAAAAATCAGCAATTAAATGCATTTTTAGAATTACCAGCAAATCAAAAACCTAATTACTATGCAATTTTTGCACATTGTTTTACATGTTCTAGTTCTTTAGGTGCTGTAAAAAATATTAGTAGGACACTAACCAATTACGGTTTTGGAGTCATTCGTTTTGATTTTACTGGCTTAGGAAGAAGTGAAGGAGAATTTGCTGAAAGCCATTTTTCTGCAAATGTTGATGATTTAATTGCAGTAAGTAATTACATGGAATCTAATTATGAGGCGCCAACTTTATTAGTTGGACATTCTTTAGGAGGCGCTGCAGTTATTTCCGCAGCAGCTAAACTTAATACCGTAAAAGCTGTTGCAACTGTTGGCGCACCAGCAACTGTTAGTCATGTAAAACATTTATTTTCTCACGGAATAGAAGACATAAAATCCAAAGGAGAAGTTGAAGTTAATATTGGAGGAAGACCATTTAAAATAAATAATGATTTTGTTGAAAATTTTGATAAAACAGATTTACCTTCAGTTGTAAAGAATCTTAGAAAACCTTTATTAATTCTTCATTCTCCAACAGATACTATTGTTGGAATTAAAAATGCCGAACAAATTTATCACAATGCACATCATCCAAAAAGTTTTGTAACGTTAGATAATACAGATCATTTATTATCTAATGCTAAGGATAGTATTTATGTTGGAAACGTTATTGGAGCTTGGGCAGAACGTTATTTTGAGCCAAAAGAAAACCAAATGTTAACCACAAAAGGAGAACAAATTGTTGGTCATTTAAACCTACTCGAAGATAATTTTACCACATCAATTCAAACTAAAAATCATTTTATGATTGCAGACGAACCAACATCTGTTGGCGGTGATGATTTTGGACCTTCTCCTTATGAATATTTAAATGCAGGTTTAATTGCCTGTACAGCAATGACATTAAAGCTATATGCAGAACGCAAAAAATGGGATTTACAAGAGGTATTTGTTTATGTTTCTCACTCTAAAAAACATAGTGATGATCTAGAAGTTCAAGTTAACAAACCTACTTATTTAGATTTTATAACTAAAAAATTAAAATTTGTTGGTAATTTAGACGACAAGCAAAAACAACGGTTAAAAGAAATTGCTTCTAAATGCCCAGTGCATAAAACTTTAGCAAGTAAAGTTATTTTTGATACATCAATCCTAGAAAACTAAAATTTTAAAACATGAATTTAATAGAAAATTTAAAAAGTTATTTCAGTAAAAAAGCAAACAACCAAACAACTAGCAAAGCTCCAGAAGGAGTTTGCCCTAATTGTTGGGGAAAACAAGAATGGGAAGGTGATTTTTACAAAAAAATAAAAGCCAACAATATTACACCTGACAACAACCTATATACTAGTTTTATAAATGAAGTAGCACAAAAACTAGACAAAATCACCTTAAAAGACGACGTTTTAATTTGTGAAACCTGTAAAATATCACACAAATAAAAGCCATCTAACTACCTTAACAAAATGAAGTTAAATATTCAAGATACTTTTAATAAAGAGCTACCTGCAGATACAATTTTAGAAAATTCACGCAGGCAAGTTGTAAACTCTTGCTATTCTTTTGTTACACCAACAAAAACAGCAAAGCCTAGCTTAGTACATGTTTCTAAAGAAATGTTAGAAACTATAGGTTTAACTTCTGAAGATGCAAAATCAGATGATTTTCTAAACGTTTTTACAGGAAATGAAATCTTAGAAAATACGCAGCCATTTGCAATGTGTTATGGCGGACATCAATTTGGTAATTGGGCTGGACAATTAGGTGATGGAAGAGCTATAAACCTAACAGAAATTGTACACAATAATAAACGTTGGGCAATTCAGTTAAAGGGCGCTGGTGAAACGCCATATTCAAGAACTGCAGACGGTTTAGCTGTTTTACGCTCTTCTGTTAGAGAATATTTATGTAGTGAAGCAATGTTTCATTTAGGCGTTCCAACTACGCGTGCTTTAAGTTTAAGTTTATCTGGAAGTGAAGTTTTGCGAGATGTTATGTACAACGGAAATCCTGCGTACGAAAAAGGCGCAATAGTTTCTCGTTTAGCACCGAGTTTTATCCGTTTTGGAAATTTTGAAATTCTTGCTTCAAGACAAGATATTGAAACTTTAAAACAACTTACAGATTATACAATTAAACATTTTTATCCGGGAATTTCTTCCGAAGGAAAACAAAAATATCTTGATTTTTTAACCGAAGTTAGAAACAAAACCATTGACATGATTGTGCATTGGCAACGAGTTGGTTTTGTGCACGGAGTTATGAATACCGACAACATGTCTATTTTGGGTTTAACCATAGATTATGGACCTTATGGTTGGTTAGAAGGTTACGATTTAGGTTGGACACCAAATACAACAGATATTCAAAACAAACGATATCGATTTGAAAATCAGCCAAATATTGGGATTTGGAATTTACTGAAATTAGCAAATGCCTTGTATCCTTTAATTGAAGAAGTTGATCCTTTACAGGAAATCCTAAACGATTATCATGCTATTTTTAAGGAGAAATACTTAAAAATGTTGCAAGAAAAAATCGGTTTATTTTCTTCGGAAGAAAGCGACTCTGAACTTATTGGTCGTTTAGAAGAAACCTTGCAACTTACTGAAACGGACATGACAATTTTCTTTAGAAATTTAGCCAATGTATCAGCAAACGATGACGTTGATTCAGCATTTAAAAAAGTAACAAATGCTTTTTATGTTTTAGATGAAGTTAGAGGCGAAATTAAAGATTATTGGCAAGATTGGTTTAAACGATATCTACAAAGGTTGCAAAGAGAGATTTTTTCTAATACAGAAAGAAAAATAAAAATGGATTTGGTAAATCCTAAATATGTATTGCGAAATTACATGGCACAATTAGCAATTGACGATGCAGACAAAGGAGATTATAAGTTAATTGATGAGTTATATCAAATGCTTAAAAACCCATATTCAGAACAACCAAAAAATGAAAAATGGTTTGCAAAAAGACCAGAATGGGCACGTAATAAAGTTGGTTGTTCAATGCTAAGTTGTAGCTCTTAATATAATTTATTGTACTTTAGAAATCATGACTCACGAGTTTATAAATATTTTACAGCAAGCGTTAATCAACCAAAAAAAAGGTTTGAATAACGTATTGGTAACTGTAGTAAACTTAGACGGTTCTTCTTACAGAAAGCCAGGAGTTAGAATGTTATTGTCTTCTGATGATAAAATGGTTGGTGCGGTTAGTGGTGGTTGTGTAGAAAAAGAAATACAACGCAGAGCACAAACTGTTTTTAAAGACAAAAAAGCAAAAATTATAACGTATGATGGTCGCTACAGATTAGGTTGCGAAGGCGTTTTATATATTTTATTAGAACCTTTTTTTATTTCTGATGATTTATTTACCGAGTTTTCAAAAAACATATCAGAGAGAAAATCATTTATTATTGAATCTTACTACCAAAAAGAAGATGAAGTTTTCGGTGATTTTGGCTCAATAATTCAATTTGAAAATGGAGCAAAATTTACTTTTTCAGAAGGGAAAATAAATACAAAAAATGAAGTTTTTTCTCAAACCTTACAACCACTTTTTAAACTTCTAATTATTGGAGGAGAACACGATGCTGTAAAGCTCTGCGCTCAAGCAATTCAATTAGGTTGGCAAGTAGAAGTAATAACTTCTATAAAAGACCCTAAAGAATTAACTGATTTTCCTGGAGCAACTTCTGTAACCGCACAAACTCCTGAAATTCTTGAGTTGAATAACATAAATAAGCATACAGCAATAGTAATCATGAATCATAATTTCACGTATGATTTACGTTATTTAACAACTCTACAAAATGAAAATCCAGTTTATATTGGAATTTTAGGAGCCGCTAAAAGACGAGAAAAACTATTAAATGAGTTATTTGATATTGCTCCCGATATCTCTGACGAATTCTTAGAAAAAATTCACACGCCTGCAGGTTTAAATATTGGAGCAGAAACGCCAGAAGAAATTGCTTTATCAATATTAGCTGAAATATTATCCGTAGTTAGAAAAAAAGAAGTGTTTTCTTTAAAGAAAATCACAGGAAGAATTCATAGTTAAAATGCAAAAAACAGCAATACTTATTTTAGCGGCCGGAAGTTCTACAAGAATGAAAGCTACAAAACAATTACTACCTTATAAAAACACAACTTTGTTAGGTTTTGCAATTGAAACTGCACAAAAAACTACAGCAAACGAAGTCTTTTGTGTTTTAGGACATAAAGCTGAAATCATAAAAAAATCTATCGAAAAACAGCAAGTTGAAACTATTTTAAATCCAAATTTTAAAGAAGGATTAAGTTCAAGTATTGTTGCAGGAATTCATCATATTTTTCCTAAAAATTTTGATACTGTTTTAATTATGTTGGCAGATCAACCTAAAATAACTCCCGTATTTTTAAATGAATTACTAAAAATATCAATAAAAAATCCTTCTAAAATAATAGCATCTAATTATGGGAAAAATATTGGTGTTCCTGCAATTTTTCCGAAGAGCTATTTTTTAGAGTTATTAGATTTAAAAGGAGATAAAGGAGCTAAGAATCTATTAATAAAAATGTCTTCAAAATTAATTTCAATAGAATCCTCTAACCTAATTGACATTGACACAAAAGAGGATTATAAAAAGCTATAAACAGTGTCTTTTTTCCATTTATTCTAAAAAAATTAAATTAGCAGAATCAACTAAACTAAATCCATGAGGTTAACTAGAACTTTTATATTCCTTATTCTTTTTATATTCGTTACAAATTGCGCAACTTACAAACCTCAATATTCAGAAAATAAACTAAACAA
Organism: Tenacibaculum todarodis; assembly: GCF_001889045.1. Taxonomy (NCBI): domain Bacteria; kingdom Pseudomonadati; phylum Bacteroidota; class Flavobacteriia; order Flavobacteriales; family Flavobacteriaceae; genus Tenacibaculum; species Tenacibaculum todarodis. The sequence goes on from NZ_CP018155.1 coordinate 1,991,112, forward strand.
AGTCAACGCTAACAACAAAGAAATAGAACATTCTTTTTATTTAATTGGAGATGCTGGCAACTCAACTTTAACTAAAAACTCACCCGCTTTAAACTATTTAAAACGTAAAACTGAAAATACTTCCGAAAATGCTACGTTGCTTTTTTTAGGTGATAATGTTTATGAAACTGGAATTCCAAATAAGAATAATGAAAATTATGCTTTAGCAAAAAGAAGAATAGAAGCGCAAACAGATGTTGCTAAAGATTTTAAAGGACAATCAATATTTATTCCTGGAAATCACGATTGGTATAACGGTTTAGATGGCTTAAAACGTGAAGAAAGATTAGTAGAAGAAGTATTAGGGAAAAAATCTTTTTTACCTCAAAACGGTTGTCCTTTAGAGAAGGTTAACATCTCTAAAGATATTGTTTTAATAATTGTTGACACACATTGGTATTTAACAAATTGGGACAATCATCCAACAATAAATGACAATTGTGAGATAAAAACAAGAACAAAGTTTTTTGATGAATTTGAAGGTTTAATTAAAAAAAGTAGGGGAAAAACTACCATTATTGCAATGCATCATCCAATGTTTACAAATGGTTCTCATGGAGGAAAATATTCTTTTGCAAGCCATATGAAACCTACACCTGTTTTAGGAACACTTAAAAACTTAATTAGAAAATCTTCAGGAATAACAAATACCGATATTCAAAATAAAAAGTACAATGCGCTAAAAAAACATTTAGTTACTATTTCTCAAGAAAACGATAAAACAATTTTTGTGTCTGGTCACGATCATAATTTACAATACATAGTTCAAGATAATTTACCACAAATAATAAGTGGTTCTGGCTCTAAAACAATGGCTACAAAATTATCTGGAGGCGCAAAATTTACCTATGCAGCTCAAGGTTTTGCCAAATTAGATGTTTATAAAGATGGATCTTCATCTGTTAGTTTTCATACTGTAAAAGATGATAAAATTGTATATCAAACTGAAGTTTTACCTCCAAATGAGAAAAAAGTTTTCAATACATTTCCTAAAAATAAAATTACAGAAAAGAAAGCTTCAATTTATACTAAAGAAGAAGTAACCAAAAATGGCCTTTATCGTTATTTCTGGGGAGAACGTTACAGAAAATATTTTGGGACAGAAGTAAGTGCACCAACAGTAGATTTAGATACACTTTTTGGCGGATTAAAACCTGTTAGAAAAGGTGGCGGACATCAATCTAAATCTTTGAGATTAAAAGATAAAAAAGGGCGCGAATATGTTATGCGAGCTTTGCGTAAAAATGCAGTTCAATATCTACAAGCAGTTGCTTTTAAAGATCAATATATAGAAGGACAATTTGATAATACAAAAACTGAGGGTTTATTAATGGATGTTTTTACAGGATCACATCCTTACGCTCCATTTACAATAGGTAAATTATCTGATGCCATTGGTGTTTATCATACAAATCCTGTTTTATATTACATTCCTAAGCAAAATAGTTTGGGGCACTTTAACTCAGAATTTGGAGATGAATTGTATATGATTGAAGAACGTGCCGCATCTGGACATGGAGATAAAGCTAGTTTTGGTTTTGCTGACGAAGTAATTAGTACAGACGATTTATTAAAGAATTTAACTAAGAGTGAAAACCATGTTATAGATGAAGGATCTTACATAAAAGCACGTTTGTTTGATATGTTAATTGGTGACTTTGATAGACATGAAGATCAGTGGAGATGGGCCGTTTTTAAAGAGGGTAAACAAACAATTTACAGACCAATTCCAAGAGATAGAGATCAGGCGTTTTCTATAATGGGAGACGGTGCTTTGTTAGGTTTTGCTACTAATAATGTACCTACTTTAAGAGGAATGAGAGCGTATAGTGAAGAATTAAAAAGTCCAAAATGGTTTAATTTATCACCAAACGCATTGGACATGTCTTTAATTAAGTCTGATAAACAACATTGGGATGCTCAAGTTAAATTAATCACATCAAAAATTACTGATGAAATTATTGATGATGCTTTTTCTCTTTTTCCTGATGAAGTTAAAGATGAAACGATATCAGAAATTAAACGAAAACTACAAGGACGTAGAAGAAATTTACAGAAAATATCTGATTCTTATTATAATCATTTGAATGAATACCAAGTAATAAAAGGAACTAATAAAGATGATTGGTTTGATATTGAAAGATTACCAAACGGGCAAACAAAAGTTACCGGGTATCGAATTAAAAAGGGTGAAAAATCAACTATTTTTCATCAAAGAACTTATAGCACTTCAAAAACCAAAGAAATTTGGATTTACGGTTTGGATGATGATGATACTTTTATTGTAAAAGGAGAAGCTAAAGACCTTATAAAAATCAGAATTATTGGTGGTCAAAACAATGATACCTACACTATTCAAAATGGCAAAAAGGTGAAAATTTATGATCAAAAATCAAAGAAAAACACTTTTACAAATAATAACGGAAGCATCAAACTAACTGATGATTATGAAACAAATGTTTATAATTATAAAAAAATACCTAATAGTTTAAACATTATAAATCCATCAATATGGTTTAATCCAGACGATGGAATAAAATTAGGGTTAGTAAATGTTTTAACGATTAATAAATTTGAAAGAAATCCATATACTTCACAACACATTCTATCTGGAGCCTTTTATTTTGCAACTAATGGTTTTGAATTAGATTACTCAAGTGAATTTGCAAACGTTATTGGTAAATGGAATTTAGGAATAGAAGCACATTTTACAAGTCCAAATTTTGCGATAAATTACTTTGGACTAGGAAATAGTAGTTTAAATCCTGAAGCCGATAAAGAAGAATCTAACTTAGATTTTAATAGAGTAAAAATAAAGAAATTAACAGCAGGTACATCTTTAAACTGGAAAGGAGATTTAGGAGCAAAAATTAAAATTGGCGCTAATTACCAAAATTATAAAGTAGAAAACACTCCTGATAGATTTATTAACACACAATTCAATGCAAATAACCCTATTTTTAGCAATCAAAACTTTCTAAATACAGAGGCCAGTTACGAGTTTGAAAATACAGACAATCCTGCTTTTACAACAAACGGAATGAAAACCGAACTAAAAGTTGGTTACACAGCAAACTTGCAAAACGCTAATAGTTTTAGTTATTTAATTCCTTCAATTTCATTTAATCAAAAACTTTCGGATAGCGGAAAATTAGTTTTCGCAACTAAATTACATTCTCATTTTACATTTGGAAGCGGTTATGAGTTTTATCAAGCTGCAAGTATTGGAGGGAATAAACATGGCTTAAGAGGATATAGGAATCAACGTTTTACTGGAAAGAATTCCTTTTATCATACATCAGATGTTCGTTTACTTTTAAGCACAATTAAAACGAGTTTAGTTCCATTAAACGTCGGAATTTATGGAGGTTTCGATTATGGTAAAGTTTGGGGAACACCTTCTTTACCTTCAACAAGTTTTAATACTTCATATGGAGCTGGAGTTTTCTTTAATGCAGCAAACATGTTAGGTGCAAATATAGCTGCCTTTCAGAGTGAAGATGGAATGCGACTTGCTGTAGGCTTAGGTTTTAAATTTTAAATATGACACAAGAAACTATAATAGCTATTGGTGCTATCTTTGGATTGTTAGCAGTAACATTTGGTGCTTTTGGAGCACATGCTTTAAAGAAAATATTATCTGAAGAGCAATTAAATTCTTTTGAAACTGGCGTAAAATATCAAATGTATCATGCAATTGTTTTACTAGTTTTAGGTTTTCAATTAAACCCAAATATTAGCTTAGACAAGTACATTATTTATTCGTTTATTATAGGAATATTACTATTTTCTTTTTCAATTTACGGTTTGGTAATTTCATCCGCAAAAAATAAGAAACTAAAATTTCTAGGACCAATTACACCTCTTGGAGGTTTGTTTTTAGTTTGCGGCTGGGCACTTTTAGCTTATAAATTTATAGTCTAGTTTAATTCAAAGAAAACTCATATAAAAAGCCACCTGCTCCATGTGCTTTTTCGTCAGAAATATATAAAGTGTTTTTGTCTTTAAAAGTGATGCTTTCTTTTTGAGAAGTATGTTCTAAAGGTAGTTTTTTCACAGTTCCACTTAAAAAATCATCTCCTTTAAAATTTGTAAACAACAAAACCGATTTGGATGTAAGCAACACTACTTTTTCTCCGTCAGGAGAAATTGCTGCAGATGTTATCCAACAAGATAAATCGTTACAATCGTTTTCAAAAGTTGAAATAAACTCAGCTTTATAATTTCCTTTTTTAGCAGGAACTCTATACAAGCTTGTTTTTCCATAGTGATTTTTTACACGGCTTTTAGTAAAAACATATAGATTATTATTCCAATAAAGTAGTGATTCAGAGTCAAAAAATCTATTTTTTTTCTTTGCGGGAAATTTAGTTTGTTCAGGATAATAAAATCGAATTCTTTCAATCTCTATTTCACTTTTTGAAACTAAATCTTGATTCTTAACTTTTAAAATAGCTAAATTTTGTCTTTTACTATCGTTATTTCCAAAATCTCCAATATAAAGATTACCATCTTTATCCGAAGTTAAATCTTCCCAATCGTGATTTTTAGCTTGAATTTTAAGTTCTTTCTCAATTTTCCCTTTAGAAGAAATCCCATATAAACGTGGTTTATTTCCACCATCGTTAAGCATCCAAATTAAGTCGGAATTTGGTGTAACTTCTGTTCCAGAAACTTCACTCAAAGTTTTTGGCAAATCAGCAACTACAGTAAGTTTACCATAGTTTTGACAACTTAATAATGTTAAAAAAGAAAAGAGAAGTATATAATTTTTCATGATAGATACGTTTACCAACCACCAGTTGCTCCACCTCCACCAAAACTTCCGCCTCCGAAACCACCGCCAAAGCCGCCGCCTCCAAAACTTCCTCCGCCAGAAGAACCGCCAAAGCCGCCGAAACCACCTGAACTTCTACCTGAGTTACTTAAAATAATAGTTTCTAGTATACTTCTTGTATTTCCATCTCTTCTATAGCTTCTTCTATTTCCATTGCCGTTTCCTTTATTTCCTCTTGAAATTAAAATGAAAATAATGACAATAAAAATTATAAAAAGAATAAACGGTAAAATACTACCATCAGAATTTTGTTGTCGAGTTCCTTGATACTCGCCATTCATTACTTTAAAAACTGAATCAGAACCTTTGTCTAGACCTCTGTAATAACTTCCATTTCTAAATTCTGGTAAAATAACACGTTCTATTATTTGACGTGAAGTGTAATCCGTCATTAAATGTTCTGTTCCTTTTCCTGTAGCAATTGTAATTTTTCTGTCATCTTCTGCCAATAACATTAAAATACCATTGTCTTCATTTTCTTGACCAATTCCCCATTTTTCTCCCCAATTTGCTGCTAAATAAGCAATATTTTCACCTTCAGTAGATTTAATAATGGCTACTACAATTTGTGTAGAAGTAGAATCAGAATACTTAATCAACTTATTTTCTAATGATTTCTTTTCACTTGGAGAAAGTAAGTTTACGTAATCATAAACACTTGTTTGATCTGTATTTTTTTTAGGTTTTTCAGGAATCTGAAATCCTTGCGCAATTAAGTTTTGAGCAAACAAAAGCCCAATTAAGAAAAGTAAATATGTAGTTTTTTTAAAACTCATTTTAGTTCTTAGAAATTTCATTAGATAATTCATCTTCATCTTTAATACTCCAAGGAAAATGAGCTTGTAATTCTTTACCAGCACTTAACACACCGTCAACAATTCCTTGTTTAAAATTTCCGTTTTTAAAATGATTTTGCATGGTGTTTTTTGTTGTTTCCCAAAAGTTTTTAGGTACAACTGCATCAATACCTTTATCACCATAAATAACAAACTTATGGTCATCTACGGCAACGTAAATCAACACTGCGTTTTCTAGTTGGGTATTGAACATTTTAAGCATGTGAAATACTTCTAACGCTCTTTCAAAGTGCGCTTTATCGGTTTTTCTTTCGATATGCACTCTAATTTCGCCAGAAGTATTTCTTTCTGCTTGTCTAATTGCAGAAACAATTTCCTGTTCTTCTTCTATAGATAGAAAATCTTCTACTTTAGACATTCTTATTTGTCTTTTTTACTGAAGTCAAAATCAACATCTGGAGCATTTTCAGAACCAGCATCCGCTTTATAACGAGTCATTTCATCGAAATTAAATAAACCTGCTAATAAAGAACCAGGAAATACTTTTATATGCTTATTATATTTATTTACACCTTCATTAAAACGGTCTCTTGCTACATTAATTCTGTTTTCTGTACCTTCTAACTGGCTCTGCAACTCTAAAAAGTTAGCATTTGCTTTTAATTCAGGGTAACGTTCAACAGAAACTAATAATTTTGATAACGCTCCACTCATACCTTGTTGCGCTTGTTGAAATTGAGCCATTTTTTCTGGTGTTAAATCTCCAGCATTAATATTTACTGATGTAGCTTTTGCTCTTGCATTAATTACATCTGTTAATGTTTCTTTTTCAAAATCTGCAGCTCCTTGTACTGTTTTTACTAAGTTTCCTATTAAATCGTTTCTACGTTGATAAGAGCTTTCTACATTAGACCATGTAGTTTTTGCGTCTTCTTGTAAAACTACAGCGTCATTATTAAATCCAACTCCCCAATTATAAAGTGCGAAAGCAATAACTGCAAGAATTATTACGGGTACTAACCATTTTTTCATAATTTCTAAATATTTAATTTTTGATTGATTTTTTGTTTTACAATAATACGCAATAAATTCGAGTTTTTAAAGCGATGTTCCGCCGTCTAACGTAATGGTTTGCCCCGTAATAAAGCGTGTATTATCGGAAGCCAACCAAACAACTGCATCTGCAATTTCTTCTGCTTTTCCATAACGCTTCATCGGAATTACACTTTTAAGAATGGCATCCATTTCTGGCTTTGCTCCAATTAACTGATTTAATAAAGCCGATTCCGTATAACCAGGACAAACGGCATTTACTCTAATGTTTTTAGTAGCATATTCCATCGCCGCAGACTTTGTCATACCAACAACTGCAAATTTACTTGCACTGTAACTAATATTATTGGGTGACGCTTTTAAACCTGCCAAAGAAGCAATATTTACAATATTACCATAACCTTGCTCTAAAAATTGTTGTAATGCAACCTTCATACAATAAAAAACCCCTGTTTGATTCACAGCAATTACCGCATCCCAATCTTTTAATCTAGACTCATGAGTTCTTAATAAATTAGGACCAATTCCTGCGTTATTTACTATTACATCTAACTTCCCAAACTCATTTACTGTAGAATTTACTAGGTTTTCTACCTCTTCAAACTTTGCAACATTACATTTATTAACGATTGCTTTTCCTTTGTTTGAAATTATTTCATCAACTACTTTTTGAGCGCTTTCGGTATTGATGTCAGAAACTACAACGGTTGCTCCAAATTTTGCAAAATGAATTGCTGTTGCTCTTCCAATTCCAGAACCTGCTCCAGTAACTATTACAATTTTATCTTTTACTTCCATATTATTAAATTTTAATTTGGGCGTTCCTAAAAAGGTCGGGCTTTACACTATATCTTTTACTTTGTTCTCGATACAAATTTTTTTCATTCTTCAAAAATTCACTCGAACTGACAGTAAAAGGATGCCGTTTCAATCCCTAACGCAAATCCGTCTTGTTAAAATAATTATGATGTCATATTATAATTTACAACATATTAATCTTGAATCTGATAATGCGGATGCTCTTAATTCTCTTGGATACTCTTTGAATTGCATCAACTTAAAAAATTCGTTTTTGTTAGCATATTTTACAATGAGAACTTCATCCCATAATTTTTCTTCTGAAGGACCAATTATTGTTGTCATTGGTTTTCCTTTAAAAATGATTTCTGCTTCTATCTTTTGAAAAAAAGGAAAGGCAGCTTTCATATATTCTTTATAGGTTTCTTTTCCTGTTTTTCCTGTGGAAGAAACTTGTTCTTTATAATTTAAATAATTAAGCATAAAAACAGGTGTGCTTTCATCAAAAGTTGACAAAACAGCTAAACCTTCTTTATTTATATTTTGATGATTTTCTTCCATATTTCTTCAGTATTGTCACTTCGAGTGAAATTCTTTTTTCAAGAATTTTGTATCGAGAAGTTTTAGCGTGTTCTCGATACAATTTTTTCGTTCCTCAAAATCACTCGAACTGACAGTTCGTGATTCTTTTTAATCAATTTTGTTGGTTTTTATCGATTTTAGAGCCAATTTACAGCATAATTCGGCTGCTTTATTCAAATTAGCAAAACGTGGATCTGTGGTCCAACCTTTTTTATATCGATAGTAAATTTGTTGCGCAATTACCGCAATTTTAAATAATCCGAAGACATAATAAAACACCAAATTATCTACATTCCTTCCTGATTTTTCAGCATACATTTGAGCTATTTCACTTCTAATTGGGTTTCCTTCAAAAATTGTTGGCGACGGAATTCCTTGTTTCACAAAATCATTATCTGTGGCAATTGTCCAATAACCGAGTGAAGTTCCTAAATCCATTAACGGATCTCCCAACGTTGCCATTTCCCAATCTAAAACCGCTGAAACTTCTTTCCAAGAATTATCTTTAAAAACAACATTATCGTACTTAAAATCATTATGAATCAAGCAATGATTGTATGCTGTTGGCTGATTCTCTTGCATCCATTTCATTACCATTTCTGCTTCTGGATACTCGTCTGTTTTTGCTTTTACATATTGCTTTCCCCAATTGATAACTTGTCTTTCTACATATCCTTCAGGTCTTCCTAAATCTGTTAAACCAACCGATTTATAATCTACATTATGTAATTCTACCAACGTATCTAACCAAGAGTTTGCAATCATTTTATATTCCGCTTGCGAAATATTTCTTTGTTTCGCTTCTTTATAGTTTAAAATGATGCCTTCTACTTTTTCCATAATGTAGAAATCGCTTCCTAAAACAGCTTCGTCTTCACAAAAACTATACATTTTAGGAACTTTTGAAAACGCTTTGCTTACACCACTTTGTACTTTAAATTCACGACTCATATCGTGACCGCGTTTAATGGCGCCAACTGGTGGTTTTCTCAACACATATTCTTTATTTTCAATCTGAAGTAAATACGTCAAGTTAGAATAACCGTGTGTAAATTGATTGACAAACAAATAACTTTCAACTGAATTTATCAATTCATTTTCTTGAAGGTATTTCTTCAATAAAACTTCATTTAACTCTTCGCCTTTTCTTACTTTTTGGTTACTCATTACTTACTTCCGTATTTCTTAATACAACTTTTTCCTAATTGATACATATGTACTTCATCGGGTCCATCTGCTAAACGCAACATTCTTGCAATGGCAAAATAATGCGGTAAATACGTATCTGGACCAACACCTTTTCCACCTAAAATTTGCATCGCTCTATCGATAACATTCAGTGCCATATTGGGTGCAACAATTTTTATCATAGCAATAATATCTTTAGCTTCTTTATTTCCTAACTTATCCATTTTATCGGCTGCAGAAAGTGTTAACAAACGTGCTTGTTCAATTTCGCATTGCGATTTTGCAATTTCATGACGAATGCTACTATAATCGTAAAACTTTTTACCAAAAGTTTCTCTTTCCAACGTTCTTTTAGACATTGTTTCTAACGCATATTGCGCCATACCAACCAAACGCATACAATGATGAATTCTACCAGGACCTAAACGACCTTGGGCAATTTCGAAACCTCTACCTTCACCTAAAATTAAGTTTTCCTTCGGAACACGAACATTTGTTAACTGAATTTCTGCGTGACCTTCAGGAGAATCGTAATAACCCATTACAGAAAGTGGACGAATAATTTCTAAACCCTCAGTATTCATAGGAACCAACACCATACTTTGTTGTTGATGCCTGTGCGCATTTACATCGGTTTTCCCCATAATAATGGCAACTTTACAATGCGGATCCATTGCGCCAGAAGACCACCATTTTCTTCCGTTAATTACATATTCATCGCCATCTAAAACTATGGATGTTTCAATATTTGTAGCATCTGAAGAAGCAACTTGTGGTTCTGTCATTAAAAAAGCAGAACGAATTTCTCCGTTCATTAATGGTTCTAACCATTGTTTTTTCTGGGCTTCATTTCCGTATTTTGCCAAGACTTCCATATTACCTGTATCTGGAGCTGAACAATTAAAAATTTCTGAAATCCAGATTTTCTCGCCCATTATTTCAGCAAGTGGCGCATATTCTAAATTGGTTAAACCTGGACTTAAATCTCCATAATCTTTTGGTAGAAATAAATTCCACAAACCAGCTTCTTTGGCTTTTTGTTTTAACGTTTCTGTCTTCGGAAAACGCTTCCACATATTGTCTTTATTACTTTGAAAAGCAATAAATTCTTCTTCAATAGGAACAATATGTTCATCAATAAAAGCTCTTAACTTTTGCTGTAAATCTTTTGATTTTTGTGAGTATTCGAAGTTCATCTATTCAATGTTCTTTTATCAGTTATCAATTATAAAAAAATGAAAAATTGATAATTTATTATTGTTAAATGTTAATTGTTTATCCAGCAATCATATAACCACCATCAGCAGTGTAAACTCCTCCTGTCATATAATTTCCTGCATCAGAAGCTAATAAACAAGCCAAACCAACCATTTCTTCTGGCATTCCCATTCTTGCACTTGGCAAAGACTTTTCAATCTTACCTAATATTTTTTCGTTTTGCCATAAGGCTGCACTGAATTTTGTTTTAATCAAACCTGGACAAATTGCATTGGCTTTTACACCGTGTTGTCCCCATTCTTTTGCTTGATTTTTAGTCAGCATTAAAATTGCTGCTTTACTTGTGCTGTAAATTCCCAATCCGAAACCTGGAGTTAAAGATTCTACAGATGCAATATTAATGATGCTTCCGTTTTTATTCGCTTTAAAATGTGGTAACACCAAGTTAGATAAAGACCAAGGCGCTTTTACATTTACATCCATAATTTTATCAAAAATTGCAGGATCTACATCTTCAATAGGTCCAAAAACTGGATTTATTGCTGCATTATTTACCAAGATATCTATGCGTCCAAAAGCTTCAACTGTTTTTTCTACTAAATTTTTACGCTGATCTTCTTTACCAATATGACAGGCAATTCCGATTGCTTTTAAACCTTCGTTTGTAAATTCTTTTGCAACTTCATCGCAGGCTTCTTGATTTCTACTTGAAATTACAACTTGTGCTCCGTTTTCTGCTAAACCTTTGGCAATTGCCTTTCCAATTCCTTTACTGGAACCTGTTATAATAGCTACTTTTCCTTCTAAATTAAATTGTTCTTTTATATTCATTATAAAATGTATTCTTTGTCTTTTTTGATGGTTATTTCTTCATTATTCATTAAAGATTCTGCTAACGAATTTGTTTTTGGAACCTCATATTTAAAGTAGAATTTCATCGTATGAATTTTACTTTCATAAAATGTTTCTGAATATTTTTTATTAGGATTATTTAATTCACTTTTAGCATCAACAGCCATTTCTAACCACAACCAACCTAAAGTAATAATACTCATATACTCCATAAATAAATTGGCATCTGCTAAATAACGCTCGTAGTTTCCTTTCATGGCAAAAGGCATTAAATGACCCAATACTTTTTGTGAAAGCTGTAATTTTTCTCCTAAAATAGCAGCATACTTTTTTAAGTCATCATCTTTAGAAGCCAACTGAATTGTTTGCATAATTTCAGCAACCAACAACTCTAATCCTTTTCCGTTTTGCATTGGCACTTTTCTGCCTAACAAATCTTGTGATTGAATTCCGGTTGTACCTTCATACAAAGCAGAAATTCTAATATCTCTATAATATTGTTGCAAAGAAAAGTCTGTACAAAATCCGTAACCACCAAGTACTTGCAAGCCATTATCTACCGATTCTGCTCCAGCTTCCGAAGGAAACGTTTTTACAATTGGAATTATCATTTCTAACAACAAATTGTATTTTTCTTTCTCTTCTTTTGAAGAAGTTGAATGAATAATATCGTGATATTTTGATGCTAAAAACACCAAACTTAAAGAACCTTCTGCAATTGCTTTTTGCAACAACAACATTCTTCTAACATCAGGATGTTCAATAATTAGACTCTGTTTTTCGGTCGGATTTTTCTTTCCATCCGCAGTTAACTTTCTTCCTTGAGGTCTTTCATTTGCATATTGTAACGATGCTCTATAAGCTGCCATAGTAATTGCTGCAGCACCACGACCAACAGCAATTCTTGCGCCATTCATCATTAAAAACATTTGATTTAAACCTTTGTGTTCTTCACCAACAAGCCAACCTCTACAATCATCTGAATCTCCAAAACCTAAATGTGTGGTACAATAACCTTTTTGTCCCATTTTTTGAAAATCGGCAACTGTCATTACATCATTATATTCTAATGTTCCGTCTTCTTTTAATCTATTTTTAGGAACTACAAAAAGAGAAATTCCTTTGGTTCCTTTTGGCGCACCTTCTATTCTTGCCAAAACCAAATGCACAAAATTATCTGCGTATTGATGATCTCCACCAGAAATAAATATTTTTTGCCCGCTTATTTTATAGAAACCTTCTTCAGTTGGAGTTGCTTTTGTTGTTATATCCGAAAGTGAACTTCCCGCTTGCGGCTCTGTTAAACACATGGTTCCTCCCCAAACTCCAGAGAGCATATTTGGTACGTAGGTTTTCTTTAATTCTTCGGTTCCAAATTCGGTAATTAATTCTGCTGAACCTTGTGTTAAACTTGGATAACCAGGTAAATGATTGTTAGCTGCATCCATAATATAAACTGCAGCTTGTAGTGCCGAAAAAGGCATCTGCAACCCTCCATCTTCATAGTTAAAACAGGCCGAAATAATGCCCATTTCACCAGATTGTTTCATCATTGTGCCCACTTGTTTGTGCACAATTACAGTTCCGTCTTTATGATACGCAGGATTTTCATCCATTTCTTTAAAATATGGATACAATTCTCTGTCTGAAAACTCTTTTACAGAATCTATAAAAAGATTTAAAGATTCCATATCGTGATCTTGAAACCTTTCTGCTGTAAGTAAATTTTCTAAATTGTGGATATCATAAAGTATGTATTTAAGTGTTTCGAGATCTACATACTTCTTTGGCATAATATTTAGTTTTAAATTTGATTAGTTCTCAAATATAACGAAAAATATTATGCGTGCATAATAAATTAAAATGTAAGATGATTTTTTAAAAAGAAAGTAAAATTAAAGTTGGTCTTTAATCTTCTGAAGTTCTGCCTTTACAGATTCTAATCTGCTAATAATTTCGTGATTATTTACAACAGTTTCAGGATTTTTCTTGAGCTTTTGTTTTGCTCCTTCTAATGTAAAACCACGTTCTTTAACTAAATTGTAGATTAATTTGAAGTTTTCTACATCTTCTTTAGTAAACAGTCGATTACCCTTTGCATTCTTTTTTGGTTTGATAATGTCAAACTCTTTTTCCCAAAAACGAATATGCGATGTGTTTACATCAAAAGCTTTGGCTACTTCGCCAATTTTATAATATCTCTTTTCAGGTAAATTTATATGCATTATTCAGTATTCAGTATTCAGTATTCAGTATTCAAAAATGAAAAAAAGTAAAGTGAATACATAAGAATAAATTAAACTCACCAAATTTCTTATTTCTCGTCTATAAACTCAAAAATTAATCGTAAGATTGGCCTTCTTCTTCAGCAGCTTTTTGCATAGCCAAAAACTCTTCAGGAGTTAAATCTCCATAATAATAATAAATAGGATTTAAGGGTCTATTATCTTTATGGATTTCATAATGTAAATGAGCAGAAACAGATCTTCCTGTATTACCAACATAACCAATTAAATCTCCTCTTTTTACTTTTTGACCTTTTCTTGCTTTTATTTTACTCATGTGAGCATAAATGGTAGTATAACCATAACCATGATCTATATATACAACTTTACCAAAAGTTGAACTTCTTTTTGCATGAATAACTTTACCATTTCCTGATGCGTAAATTGGAGTACCTGTTGGAGCTGTAAAATCCATTCCATTATGCATTTTAGGGTATTTTAAAATAGGATGCATTCTCATTCCAAAACCTGATGCCATACGAGTTAAGTCTTCTTTTTTTACAGGTTGAATTGCTGGAATAGAGGCTAACATTTTTTCTTTTTCCTTAGCTAATTGTACAATTTCATCTAAAGATTTAGACTGCACCACTAACTGTTTAGACAAAACATCTACATTTTTAGTCAATTCTTTAATCATTGTAGAATTATCAAAACCTTCAAGATGTTTATATCTGTTAACTCCACCAAAACCTGCTTTACGTTGTTCTTCTGGTATTGGATTTGCTTCAAAATAAGTTCTATAAATATTATTATCTCTTTCTTGTAACTGTCCTAAAACGTTAGAACTTTCTTCCATTCGCTTATTTAAAACTTGATATTGGAGCATTAAATTATCTAACTCATGCTTTTGTGCACGCTCATTTGGTGACATTAAGAATTGACTAAAGCCAATAAAACCGAAGAAAGCAATTAATAAAACTGCCATGAAACCAAAAATGGTTTTTCTATAAAGTACGCTTTTTTTTACTTCAATTTTACGATAAGAAAGCGTTTCTGCGTCGTAATAATATTTTACTTTTGCCATACAGCTAATTATGCTATTTTTGTGGTTTTCTATTTGGTACGTCCAAAATGGAAACTCACAAATTTACAAAATGTTTTACAACTACTTTTTTTTAGTTGTTTTTTAATGATAATTTAACAGTTTTACTGTATGAAATCTCAAGAAGTAAGAGCAAAATTTTTAGACTTTTTTAAAGAAAAATCGCACTTAATAGTACCATCAGCACCAATGGTTACTAAAGATGATCCAACATTAATGTTTGTAAATTCTGGAATGGCGCCTTTTAAGGAATATTTCTTAGGAAATGGAACTCCAAAAAATAATAGAATTTCAGATTCTCAAAAGTGTTTACGTGTTTCTGGTAAACATAACGATTTAGAAGAAGTTGGTTATGACACCTATCATCATACGCTTTTTGAAATGTTAGGAAACTGGTCTTTTGGAGATTACTTTAAAAAAGAAGCTATTGCTTGGGCTTGGGAATTATTGACTGAAGTTTACGGTATAGATAAAGATATTTTATACGTTACTGTTTTTGAAGGAAGCGATGATGCTGACAATCTAAAAATGGATCAAGAAGCGTATGATCTTTGGAAAGAATTAATTCCGGAAGACAGAATTCTTATGGGAAATAAGAAAGATAATTTCTGGGAAATGGGAGAACAAGGACCTTGTGGACCGTGTTCAGAAATTCATATAGATATTAGAACTCCTGAAGAAAAAGCAAAAGTAGATGGTAAAACTTTAGTAAATGAAGATCATCCGCAGGTTGTAGAAATTTGGAACTTAGTTTTTATGCAATACAACCGTAAAGCAAACGGTTCTTTAGAAGGCTTACCAAATAAACATATTGATACAGGAATGGGTTTTGAGCGTTTGTGTATGGTTTTACAAGATGTAAAATCTAATTATGACACTGATGTTTTTACACCAATTATTCGTGAAATTGAAACAATTACTAATACTGAATACAATAAAGGTGAAAAAACTGATATTGCAATTCGTGTAATTTCAGATCACGTAAGAGCTGTAGCATTTTCTATTGCAGATGGTCAATTACCAAGTAATAATGGTGCTGGTTATGTAATTAGAAGAATTTTACGACGTGCCGTTCGTTACGGATTTACATTCTTAAATAAAAAAGAACCTTTTATATATCGATTAGTTGATGTTTTAAGCAAAAAAATGGGAACAGCTTTCCCAGAGTTAAAAGCACAAAAACAACTTATAGAAAACGTAATAAAAGAAGAAGAAACTTCTTTTTTAAGGACTTTAGATCAAGGACTACTATTATTAGATAAAATTATTTCTAAGACAGATTCAAAAGAAATTTCAGGAGAAAAAGTTTTCGAACTTAAAGATACGTATGGTTTTCCTGAAGATTTAACGGATTTAATTCTTCGTGAAAAAGGTTATACGTATAATAGCGAAGAATTTAACCAAAAACTTAAAGAGCAAAAAGAAAGAGGAAAACAAGCATCTCAAGTTAAATCTGATGATTGGACAATCTTACATCATGATGAAGTTGAAGAATTTATTGGATATGATACTTTAGAAGCGCATGTAAAAATTACGCGCTATCGTAAAGTTGTTTCTAAAAAAGATGGTGAAATGTATCAACTTGTTTTTAATATAACTCCATTTTATCCAGAAGGCGGTGGTCAAGTTGGTGATAAAGGGTATTTGGAAGATGAGCATGGTGATGTAGTTTATATATTAGATACAAAAAAGGAGAATAATGTAATTATTCATTTTGCAAAAAACTTACCTAAACATAAAGACGAAGTATTAAAAGTAGTAGTTGATGCAAAACAACGATACAGAACAGAATGCAACCATACTGCAACGCACTTATTACACCAAGCATTAAGAGAAGTTTTAGGTGAACATGTAGAGCAAAAAGGCTCTGCTGTTCATTCTAAATATTTACGATTCGATTTTTCTCATTTTTCTAAAGTAACTTCAGAGCAATTAACAGAAGTAGAAAATTTTGTAAACAGAAGAATTGAAGGAAAACTCCCGTTTGAAGAAAATAGAAGTGTACCCATGGAAAAGGCAATTGAAGAAGGTGCAATGGCATTGTTTGGTGAGAAATATGGAGATTCAGTTAGAACAGTAAGGTTTGGGCAATCTATTGAATTATGTGGAGGAACTCACGTACAAAACACGGGAGACATATGGCATTTTAAAATTAAATCTGAAGGCGCAGTTGCTTCAGGAATTAGAAGAATTGAGGCAATCACAAACGATGCTGTAAAAGATTTTTATACTGAAAACAACAAAGCTTTACATGAAGTAAAAGGACTATTGAATAATACAAAAGATCCTATAAAAGCTGTCCAGAAACTTCAAGATGAGAATGTTTCTTTACAAAAGCAAATTGAATCGTTATTAAAGGACAAGGCAAATAACATGAAAATTGAAATTAAGAATCAACTCCAAGAAATAAATGGGGTTCGATTTTTATCAAAAAAAATAGATTTAGATCAGAATAGTATTAAAAACTTAATGTTTGAACTTGGACAAGAATATAAAAATTTATTTTTATTCTTTGCTACTTCAGACTCTCCACAAAAAGCAATGTTAACTTGTTATATTTCTAAAGAATTAACAACAGAACGTGGTTATGATGCTGGTCAAGTTGTTAGAGAATTAGGGAAAGCTATTCACGGTGGTGGTGGTGGACAATCTTTCTTTGCAACTGCAGGTGGTAAAAATCCTGGCGGAATTCCAAAAGTATTAGAACGCGCTAAAGATTATTTAGTTTAAAAAACTACAAAGTGTAAAAGCTACAAAGGCTCAAAGATTTATTTCTTTGAGCCTTTTTTTATTGCAACGCCTTTTTATAGGTAGAAATAGCCCTTTCTCTAGCAAACTTATGTTCTACCATTGGTTGTGGATAGGTTAATTCATCAAAATCTAAAATCCACTTTCTAATATATTGTAAATCTTTGTCGAACTTTTTTAATTGAGATTCTGGATTAAAAACTCTAAAATATGGAGCAGCATCACATCCTGTTCCTGCTGCCCATTGCCAATTTCCGTTATTAGCCGATAGCTCATAATCTAATAACTTTTCTGCAAAATAAGCTTCGCCCCAACGCCAATCAATTAATAAATGTTTACATAAAAATCCTGCGGTAATCATACGTACACGATTGTGCATATAACCAGTTTTATTAAGCTCTCGCATACCTGCATCTACCATTGGATAACCTGTTTCTCCTTTGCACCATTTTTTAAATTCAGCTTCATTATTTCTCCAAGGAATTGCATCATATTTTTGGCGAAAATTATTGGTAACTACTTTCGGAAAATGAAATAGAATTTGCATGAAAAATTCACGCCAAATTAATTCATTTAAAAAAGTAGCATTTGTTTTTAACGCAAATTGAACCATTTTACGAACACTTACTAATCCAAAGCGGAAATAAGGTGATAAATACGATGTTTTATCTTGAAAAGGGTAATCTCTAATTTCATCGTAATTTTCTAAGTTCAATAAATTGTACGGCTTTACTTTTATAACACTCTCTTCAAAACCTATTGATTGTAATGAAGGAAAATCTACAGAAAATTGATGAAAACTTGAAAAATTTATAGGATATTCTTTGGTATCAATCTCACTATTAAAACCTTGTAACCACTTGTTTTTATAAGGTGTATAAACAGTGTATGGCAATCCGTCATTTTTGGTTACTTCATTTTCTTCAAAAATAACTTGATCTTTATAACTATAGAATTCAATATTGTTTGAAGTTAAAAACGCTTTAACTTCTTGATCTCTTTTTATAGCATACGGTTCATAATCTTTATTTGTATAAACAGCTGAAATATCAAATTCAGAAATTAAACTTTTCCAGACCTCTATTGGATTTCCTTTTTTAACCAATAACGACGAACCTTCACTTTTTAATTGCCCATCTAGCTTTGACAAAGTTGAATAAATAAAAGAAACTCGTGCATCATCTTTTGATAATCTATCTAAAATTTCTTCGTCAAAAATAAAAACAGGCAGTACTTTATTGCTGGATTTTAACGCATTAAACAATGCTACATTATCTTCTAAACGTAAATCTCTACGATACCAAAAAACAGAAACTTTATTTGCCATTAAATAGTTTTTCTAATGTTATAAATCTATAATTAAAAATAGTGTTTAATTGTTTTTTAATAAATACACTTTGTGCTAAATGTCCTAAAAACCCAAACGGAATTTTATACGATATTTTATCTTTCATTAATGTATTCCCGTTCGTTAATTCTTCAAACCAATGCTCATGATGCCACATTTTATAAGGCCCAAAACGTTGTTCATCTATAAAAAAAGCTTGTTCTTTAACTTGAGTTATTTCTGTAACCCAATTTGTTTTAATAAATGGAATTGGAGATACTTTATAAGTAATTATTTGTCCTTGATAGGCTTTTTTATCTACTTGTGAAGTGATATTAAATCCCATTTTGGGTGGCGTTATTTTTGCTAAATTTTCTGGGGACGAAAAATAATCCCAAGCTTTTTCTATCGATATATTTAGTTCTTGTTGGGTTTTTAACGTATAAATACCGGAATGTTTTTTAAAGTTTATCATCTATAAAAATCTGCTTATTTAAGTACTATTTTTTCTATTTCTAATTTAAACGCTTCGTTCTTTTTATTACCTACTAAAATGGCAATTTCTTTAATTGTGTTTGATGAAAAGTTATCTTTATTTAATTTATTTCCTCTAAAAGAAGGAAAAAAACTGTTTAAAGGTAATTCTATTGTTTGCCAAGATGTTGTTGTTTGAAATGTTTGAATATACCAATAACGTTGATTTTTACTTGATTTTATTCTAAATTGATACATTTTACCATCACCTTTTAACTTGATAACAATTTTAGATTTTTTGTCATCAATCATTAGGTCAACTGGCAACCGTGTCATAGCAAACCCTCCATTATTATCTAAAGAAACAGTTCCTGAAAAAACACCATTTCCTTCAGTATTGAGTGTCATTTTAGAAGTAGATAAACCACCCATAACATCATCATTGGTAATTAACCACTTATTTATATCTGCGTTTTTATTAAAATTAAAGACCATTATTTCTGAAGTAAAAAAAGTAATTAGTAAAAGATGTAAGAGCGTTTTCATTCTTATAATTTTAACGACACAATTCCTGCATCTATTGGAAAAACTTGTCCTGATATTGCAGATGCGTGATCAGACAATAAATAGGTTGATAAACTTGCAACTTCTTCTGCTTTTAAAATTTTTTTAAGAGGATGACGTTCTTTCATATTTTCACGCTGTTTGTCATTTCTTAATAATTTTTCAGCCAACAAAGTATCTGTAACTGTTGGCGCAATACAATTAAACCTAACTTTTGTAGCAAATTCTCCTGCTAAAGATTTTACTAAGCCTTCTACAGCAGATTTACTTGCAGAAACACTAGCGTGAAATGGCATTCCCATTTTAGTTGCTACAGAACTAAAAAAGACTGCACTTCCGTTATTATTTTTTAATGGATTGATATACTTCTGAATAACTTTTACAGCGCCAATAACATTAATTTCAAAATCTTCACGAAAATCATTAATTTTTAAACGCCCAATTGGCTTTAAATTTATACTTCCTGGACAATAAACGAGCCCGTTAAGCACTTCTATCTCTGGTAAATTATCCTTTAAAACATCTAAAGAATAATGAGTTACATTAACATGATCTTCAATTCTATTTCTGCTAAAATTAATAATCTTGTGCGTATCTTTTAAAGCATTAACAATAGCTTTACCAATACCTCTACTTCCTCCTACTACCAAAATTGTTTTCATAAATTATTAATTTGCTGTTAATCTACCTTTTAATCTTAGCTCTAATTTTCTTTTAATCACTGTAATTCTTTTCATAACATCCATTAAAGTGTCTTCTTTTGTCTTTTTATAAATTTCATTAATTGATAAGACAATTTCTTTTGCAGTACGCGCAGCAATTATCTTTTCATTTCTGGTTCTAAATGATTTATAATTCACTTCAAAATCTAACGCTTGCTCTACTAACTTTTTCCTATTTTTTTTCATCGTTTAGAAATTTTATTGTTACTAATATTTTGTTGTCTTGTACATTTAAACCTACCTTTTACAAAGTCTCTTTTTGCTTGGTGTTTACTGCTACGACCTGTTACCCTAGCTCTCCACAGTTTAAAACTAGATAATTTTAATTCTTTACGCATTAAACTTATTACCTCTTGCTCTTTTAAACCAAACTGAAACTTTATTGCATCAAAAGTGGTTCTATCTTCCCAAGCCATTTCTATAATTCGGTCTAATTCTCTACACGTCATAATTTTATATTTTTGGATGAATATTTATTTTTTGACTAATGCATTTATCATTCCTTTAAAAACAAAGGCATGAAATGGTAAAACGGCGTACCAGTATAAGCGCCCTAAAACACCTTTTGGCCTAAACACTGCTGTTTGATATAGTTTGTCTTTTACAATCTTAAACTCTAACCATGCTTCTCCTGGCAACTTCATTTCAGCAAATAATAGCAATCGTTTTTCTTTTTTATCAGCCAATAATACACGCCAAAAATCTAATGGGTCACCTGCTTCTAAATATGTATCATGTGTTCTTCCTCTTCGTAAACCAACACCTCCAAAAACCTTATCTACATAGCCACGTATTTTCCACAAACCATTAAAACTATACCACCCATTTTTTCCTCCTATTGACCAAATTTTAGTGAGCGTGAATTCTTCATCAGTAATTTTTAGTGAGCGTATGTCTTTAAAACAACCATATTCTGGTATTTGAATATGATCTGATAATTGATCTTGAAAAACACCGCTACTTATAGCGTCTTTCCAACTTGAAACAACTGCATTTTGTTCTATCTTCTGAAAGGCCAAATCAACTGATTCTTTATAAGAAATAGGTTGAATATTTAATAGCTGATTTATAGCACTTGGCTTTGCTATCACCTCAACTTTCATGCTATCTACCAAAGCTTGTGCCAAATTAAAAGAGGTAGATGTTACAAAATACAACCAGTAAGATGATAATTTTGGGGTTAAAACGGGTAACGTAAAAATATATCTTTTAAAACCTCTAACTTCTGCAAATTGCAAGAGTATCTCCTTGTAAGTAAGTACTTCTGTTCCACAAATATCAAAAGATTTATTGTACAATTTCTGATTACCAACTGCACGTTCTAAAAAGGATAAAACATCTCTAATGGCAATTGGTTGTGATTTAGTATTCAACCATTTTGGGGTAATCATTACAGGAAGTTTTTCTACAATATCCCTTATAATTTCAAAAGATGCACTTCCGCTACCTACAATAATTCCTGCTCTAAATGTTGTAAGAGCATATTTTTCTGATTGTAAGTTTTTTTCAACTTGAAAACGAGAAGATAGGTGTTTAGATAAATTACTATCATTTACAATACCGCTTAAATAAACAACTTGTTTACACGTTGTTTTCTCTACTAAATTTTTAAAATTTTTAGCACATGTTTGCTCCAAATCTTCAAAATTAGTAGCATTGGTTGCCATTGAATGTATTAAATAATAAGCAACATCAATATCTGATGGAAGAACAACTTCCTTTATCTCTAAAAAGTCTACTTTTATAAATTGAACATTTTTCTTGTTTTCTATTTCATCAGGAATTCTATTTAAATCACGCACACAACAAACTACTTGATCTCCTGCTTCAAGCAGTTTTAACACCAATCTTTTAGCAATGTAACCTGTTGTTCCTGTGATTAGAATTTTCATCTATATTAATTCTCTTTTTTTGGTCGTTGATATTCAACTCTAGTTTTTAAATTAGGTACGGCATAGCCATCTAAACCATTTATTGTGGTTATTTTTTCTTTCGATAAGTTTAAAAAACCATCTTTATTAAGCATGTTTTTTTCAAAATACACATCCGTAACTTCACCTAAGATTAAAATAGTTCCGTTAGCTTTTATATGATACTCTTCTAAAAATTTCATTCCAATTTGCAATGGGGATTGACTTACAAATGGAGCATGAAATTGGTTTTTATATTCTGGTAATAAATTTGTTTTATCAAACTCAGAAATTTCAGAAGGATATTTAGCAGAAGTAAGGTGCGCATCTGCTATCATATCTTCACTTATAGCATTTATGGTATAAAAACCTGTCTTCTTTATATTATCATACGTGTTTCTAACCACTGTGGTTGGGCGCAACACAAAACCTAGAATTGCAGGACTAGAACCATAATGCACTACAGAACTAAAAACGGCAACGTTTGTTATTGCATCTTTTGACTTTGTAGCTACTAGATTTGCTGATTTATAGCCAGAAATACTGTTCATTAAATTTATTTTGTATAAATGGTCCATTTCATCTATTTCTCTTCTAGATAAATGCATTATATATTTTTATAGTTATTAATTTTAATGCCAGTTGCTTTTAAATCGTGCATTAAATTATACAGTCCAAAAAAAGTTCTATTCATATAAATAAAGTGTTTTGAACCTCTATTACCATTCATTTTTCTTAACTCTGTACTTTGAGAATATTTTTGACCTAAATCTGCTATTTTACCAAAGAAATTTTCATCAGAAAAATCGAATTCTTCTTGTTGAAATGGTTGTGTAAACAAGGATAACATTTCATAAAATAGCTCTTTAAAAAAGGCTATTTCTTCTGGCTTATCGTCTTTTCTTAGAATCTTTAACTCATAAAGTTTACTTTCAAAAAAAGCAGGATCATCAATGTTTTCTTGCACAGCTAATTCAAAATAAGGTACATAAAAACTTTGCGGAACTTCTTTCATACAACCAAAGTCTATCACTATTAATTCTTCATTCTCAGAAACTAAAAAATTTCCTGGATGCGGATCTGCATGTACCTTTTTTAAGACATGTAATTGATACATATAAAAATCCCATAAAGCTTGTCCTAATTTATTTGCAGTAGCTTGGTTTTGTTCTTTTTTTGTAAACTCAGAAAGGTGAATTCCTTCCATCCAATCCATTGTTAAAATTCTATCCGAAGAATATGCTTCATAATACTTTGGGAATTTTAAATTTGGAATATGACTACAAGCATCAGAAATCTCGTTACTTTGTTTTAACTCTAAAACATAGTTGGTTTCTTCTAATAATTTATTTTCAACTTCTTTAAAATACTCGTCAGAACCTTCACCTTTAATATTAAACATTTTCATGGCAATTGGCTTAACCATTGCTAAATCTGTAGAAATACTGTTTGCAACGCCTGGATATTGAATTTTTACTGCTAACGTTTTATCGTTTTTAGTAGCTTTATGAACTTGCCCAATACTTGCAGCATTTACAGATTCTACTGTAAATGTATCGAATACTTCATTTGGTGATTTTTTAAAGTATTTTTGAAATGTTTTAACCACTAAAGGACCAGAAAGTGGTGGTACAGAAAACTGAGATAATGAGAACTTTTCTACATAAGCACTTGGCAACAAACTTTTTTCCATGCTTAACATTTGTGCTACTTTTAATGCAGAGCCTTTCAATTCTTTTAAACCATCGTAAATATCTGCAGCGTTGTCTTCATTTAATTTACTTCTTGCCTCTTCTTCTGTTTTTGTTATTTTACTCCCATAATACTTGGCATAATTAACGCCAACTTTGAGACCGGTTGTAACCAATTTAGTCGCTCTTTCAATTTTTGAAGTCGGTATTTTATTTAATCTTTTCATATTGATGTTCCTTTTTCTTTCCACAAAAATTTTGCTAAATCTATCACACTTTTTATAGGTGCAATTTGCTGAATATCGAAACTTGCTTTAATTGATTTTTCAATAAAAACATCTGTTTTTTCGAAGTTTGAAGATGTGTCTTCTATCCAAAATTTTAAAACCATTAATAATTGTAACCAATAGCCTTCTGCAATAGTATTATCTTGAATTTTGTTAATTTTATCGTTCTTAAAATCAAGAGTTTCTATATTAATACTATGCACAAAATTGATGAATTCTGAACGCATTTCTTTTAATACTGTTACTTTAGAAAAGTTGGATTTTATCTCTTTAAATGAAAACAAAACATACGATCTATTTGCAGCCAGAAATTCAAAAAAGGTAAAATAAAAGCTTAATAATTTATCTTTAGAAGAATACTCTTGATACGCTTCTGTTGAGTGTAAAAGTTGAATTGTCTCTTCAACAAAAATTTTAAAAATTGATTTTTCTAAACTTTCAAAATTTGAATAATGACTGTAAAAATCTGATTCTTCGAAATTATTTTCTTTTGCAAATGAAAAAACAGAAGTTGGCTTACCAGTTATTAAAACCGAATTCATATACCAATCAATTATTTTATCTTGTGTTATGTACTTTTTTTTTGCCATATTTTTAATTGTAAAACACTATGTAAGCGTTTAAACTTGTTGCAATGGTCATCCATATTAAATACGGAAGTATTAACAACGTAAACACTTTTATTTTTTTAAAGTTTTTAAATGTAAAATATCCAATTAACAACCATAATAAAGTAATTACAACCAACCCAACAACTGTTAAATGCTTATTAAAGAAAAAATAATTCCAACTTACATTTAAAATCCATTGAACTATATAAAGCCTTACAAGTTTTTTGTCTAAAAACCGATATTCAAAACTCAGCTTTGTCATGTAAAAAGAAAAGAAAATCATAATACTTGTCCAAGCAACTCCAAAAACCCAACCTTGAGGCGTCCAAGGTGCTTTATTTAATAAAAGATACCATTCTGTTTGTGGTCCATTTTTCATTAACAACCCTCCAATTCCAAGCGCTAAAAAGTTAGCAATTAAAAATAGTATAAACCGTATGTATTTATTACTTTTCAAGTTGTTTCTTTTTTAAATAATTGAATACTAACTGAATTGAAAACAACAAGTTAAACGCATAAAAAACATCTTCAAATGGTATTGTAAAAATTCTAAATCCTAAATTTTCATCATTATTATACCAAACAACAGGTTCTTCTATAAAACTGCCTGTTAAGATTCCGTTTACGATTAAAAAAGGAATTAAAATCACTAAAAAACTCGGGTAATATTCTTGTAAAGTTTTAATATGATATTTTAAGCTATACACCATTAATAGTAAAAAAACACTAAAATTTAAAGTTGTGTACCATTTTCCGAAGTTGAAAATCAGTAATAATAGTACTAAAACTATCAACAGAAAACTTAAAATTACCGTAACGGATTTTGATAATTTAAAATTAGGTACATAATATTTTAAAACTTCGTGTGTAAACAAACATGCATAAGGAATACAAAAGAAAAATAACCACTCTTCCATTGGCATCCCAAAAAACTTAGTACCAATAAAATAATCTGAATTAAAACCCCAAATTCCGTTTATGGTAAAAAGTCCGTCCCAAATTAAAAAAGGAATTGCAACTAAAAGAATACTTATAAAAGCAATTTTAAAATATTGAATAAAATGGAATTTTTTTTCAAAAATGCTATATAACAAAGGAATACTTATGCTTCCTAAATTTAATATGAGATACAAGTATTGGCTCACTGTCTTTTCTTAAAGTATTTAAACGGTACAAATAACATCCCAAAGCATTCTCCATCTGGTTTATCTAAATGTTTATGATGAATTTTATGTGCTTTTCTCAATCCTTTTAAATATTGATTATTGGTGTTTTTAAACCACTTAAATCGTCTATGAATTAGCACATCGTGCACTAAAAAATAAGCGATTCCGTAAAATAAAATTCCTAATCCAATAAAAAACAAAAAATTAAGTTCTGGTCTTATTCCAAAATAAAATAACAAAATGCTTGGTATTGCAAATACAACAAAAAAAGCATCGTTTTTTTCAAAAACATGTGGATAACCTGGTTGATGATGATCTTCATGTAAAAACCATCCAAAACCGTGCATTATATATTTATGAGTGCACCAGGTAATTCCTTCCATTGTAATAAATACGCCGAGCGTAATTAATATGTAATAAAACCAAATCATAATGAGGTGTTTTTAATTATAAATTCGTCTAAATAATCTGACTTATCACTCTTTTTAAGAATAGCTTTTAAAAAAGTTTTGTCTTCTTTAATATGATCATTATAACCTAAAATTTTAGGTGTTTTTTCTTGAATAACTAATCTTACGTATCTTAAATGTACATTTTTAGGATGCGTTTTTATAAGTTTATTTAATATTTTTTTTTGTTTGTTAAAAACTGACAACTTACTCCAAGGAAATGTTTTGTATTTAGCTTGTTTCATTTGTAAAGAAACAACATATGCTTGTACGTCAACACTCTTGTTATCCTTATATTTTTTGATGTAATTTAATTCTTCTTTTTCGGTTAAAGAAGCATGAAATTGACTTACAAAATCTGGTGTATTATTTTGCATACCTAAAAATAGAAATATTGCTGTTATTTTTAAAAACATTAAATGATGTTTAGTTTATACTTTACATAACTTCTTGCCAATAAATTTATTTTCATTGGGTTAGAAATTCTAACACGTGTTTCCATAATTTTCGTGTGATGAACATCCTTTAATTTCTTTAAAAGTCTTCTGTAATATCTATAAGCAACGTATACTCCAAATTTAGCTTCTGCTGGTAATTTTAAAATTCCGTTTTTAAAAGCAAAATCAAAATCTGCTTCAATGTCTTTTATTATTTCTTCTTTAGATTGTTGATTAAAATCGCCAAAATTCACATTCGGAAAATAAGAACGATTTAATTCTTCAAAATCATCTTTTATATCACGTAGAAAGTTTACTTTCTGAAATGCAGAGCCTAAACGTTGAGCAGCATCTTTTAATTCGTCATATTTTGCTTGATTTCCATCTACAAATATTTTTAAGCACATTAAACCAACTACATCTGCAGAGCCATATATATAAGCGTTATATTCTTCTTCAGTTTTATATTCTGTTTTGAATAAATCTGCTTTCATACTCTTTAAAAAAGCCTGAACTAAATCATCAGAAATATCATATTTATTTACTGTTTGAATAAATGAGTTTAAAATAGGATTTAAACTAATTCCATCATTTTTAGAATCGTAATACTCCGCTTCAAATTTATTTAATAGTTTTTCTTTATTAAAACCATGAAAAGAGTCTACAATTTCATCCGCAAAACGAACAAAACCATAAATATTATAAATTGCTTCTCTAATTTTTGGCGATAACATTCTTGTAGCCAAAGAGAAAGAGGTACTGTACTTTTTGGTAACAAGTTTGCTACTTGCAAAGGAAACCTCATCAAACAATTGTTTTTTCATTTTTAATGATTTTTTAAAATTAAATCTGAAGCTATTTTACCAGAAATTAACGCTGGTGGAACACCAGGACCTGGAACAGTTAGTTGTCCTGTAAAAAATAAATTTTTAACTTTTTTACTTTTTATTTTTGGTCTTAAAAAAGCTGTTTGAGTTAATATATTTGCTAATCCGTAGGCGTTACCTTTATAAGAATTATAATCTTTAACAAAATCGTTTACACAGAAACTTTCTTTAAATAAAATTGCATCTTTTACAGATTGATTCGTTAATTTCTCTAATCTTTCTATAATTATGTTGAAATATTTCTCTCTAATTTCTGGAGTATCTTTAATTCCTGGTGCTAATGGAATTAAAAAAGTTGCTGCTTCTTTATTAATTGGCGCAAAAGAACCATCTGTCACTGAAGGGAAACTGGCATAAAACAGTGGTTCTTTAGGCCAACTTGGGGAATCATAGATTGTTTTTGCGTGTACATCAAAATCTGTATCAAAAAATAAAGTATGATGACAAACATTTTCTAATTTTTTATCAAATCCAACATAGAATAATAGTGAAGAAGGTGCAAAAACCTTTTTATCCCAATATTTTTCTGAATATTGTCTATATTTCTCCGGAACCAAAGTTTCAGTATGATAATAATCTGCTCCACTCAATATAATATCTGAAGGAATAAACTCTTCGTTTACCACCAATCCAATTGCTTCACCCAATTCATTTACTGTAATTTCTTGCACATTTGCATTGGTTTTAAATGTTACATTTAAACTTGCAGCTAAAGTTTCCATTGCTTCTATAACTTTGTACATTCCTCCTTTTGGATGCCACGTTCCTAAACCAAAATCAGCATAGTTCATAAAATTATAAAACGCTGGTGTATTACTTGGTTTTGCACCTAAAAACAATACAGGAAATTCTAAAATCTGAATTAATTTTTTACTTTTTATTTTTTTTCTAACTTGTTTTCTGATTGTTGAAAAAAATTGAGATACTTTCCCTATTGTTACAGGTGTTATTAATTCTAAAGGTGAAACTCCAGGTTTATAAACTAAATCGTTTATAGAAACATCATAATTGTATTTGGCTGATTTTAAAAACTCTTTTAAATGTTTTGAACTTCCTTTTTCTTCAGCTTCAAATACTTCATAAATTTCTTCTAAACTTCCTGGAATGGTTATAGAGTCTTCTTTATCAAAATATACTTGATACGCAGGATCTAATTTTTCTAACTCATAAAAATCTGAGGGAGTTTTGTCAAAATCTGCAAAGAATTTCTCAAAAACATCTGGCATCCAGTACCAAGTTGGACCAATATCAAAAGTGAAATTCTCCTTTAATAATTGCCTTGCTCTACCTCCAATTGTATTGTTTTTTTCTAAAACAGTAACCTCAAAGCCAGCTTTAGCTAAATAGCAAGCAGCTGACAATGAAGAAAAACCTGAACCAATAATGTGTATTTTCTTTTTCACAATTTTTGTTATAAATAATTACGGTAATAAAACACTATCTACTACATGTATTACTCCATTTGCTCCTTGAACATCTGTTAAAGAAATAGTTACAGATTGAGAAGATGATGTTTCTATTTTTGCTCCGTTTGATAAATCTACAGTTATATCATTTCCATCAAACATTGTTATCACTTGATTGTCTGCTAACTCTGAAGATTGTACATTTCCTCCAGCAAAAACATGATATTTTAAAACTGCATCTAACGTAGCAATTGGTATATCTCCTAAAGAATTCCATGAAGAGTTACTGTCTAATAAAGCTTGAAAAGCATCATTTGTTGGAGCAAACACTGTATAAGGACCATCTGCTTGTAATAAAGTAACAAAATCAGTAGTATGACGATTATCTGTTAACGCAGCAACTAAAGTTGAAAAACCAGCATTATTAAGTGCTAACGTAACAATATTTGCAGGCAACATTACTTTATCTATAACATGTATTACTCCATTACTTGCCATAATATCTGTACTAATTGGCTTAGCATCTCCATTAAACTCAACGCCTCCGGTTACTTCTACCTGTAACGATAATGAATTATCTCCTGGACCAGTAGCTAATGTATTTACAAAAGTATCAGATAAATCTGAAGCCATTACCTTTCCTGACAAAACATGAAACAATAAAACAGACTTTAAAGTTGCTACCGGAATATCTTCTAGAGAATTCCATGAAGCATTGCTATCTAGCAAAGCTTGGAAGGCAGTGTTTGTTGGTGCAAATACTGTAAAAGGCCCTTCTCCTTGTAAAGCAGATACTAATTCTGCTCTTTGTAAAGCTGCAACTAAAATGCTTAAATCTGGTGAGTTAATTGCAGTTTGTACAATATCTATTTGCTCTTCTTGTTCAACTTCTTGATTTTCATCATCCGAACATGATGTAAAGAATGTTACACTTAAAAATAAGCTTAAAAATAAAATTGTTTTGGTTAAATTCTTGATTTTCATAATTGATGTTTTAATATTTGCCTACTTTCTTTTTTAAGTCTTTTTTCAGCTTTTAAGACTTTTGTTTAATTTAAATTAATAATTGTTAAACAAAATGATATTTTTCGAAAAAAAATGCTTTGATAAACAAAACAACAATGCAAATATATATATTTTGTTTAACTAATACAAATTTTAGTTGAACAAAATGTTTTATAATGAAGAAAGTAATTCCGTTAAAGAGGAATATAAACTGATGTTAGAATTAAATTTACTGCCTTCAACTAAGGTTGTTTTTCTACCAAAAGCGATTAAACGATGTTTAGTACCTGTAATTTTCTCATCTATACTCATAAAATAAGAAAGTACTTTATCATCAAAAGGTTTTACTGTTAGAGAAGTAACAAAACAAACTTCTGTTTCATTTTTTATGAAGTAACTTAAATTATCTACAGGTAAACTTTGCCCTAAATAAATAGTAGAAAAACCTCTTAAAGCTAATTCATAATTTAAATACATTAATCCTAATTCGTGTATTTCGTTTTCAGGTAAAAACAACACATAAGTAGTTTTAGATTTTGTGATTGTATAATCTAATTTTTCTATATTTATCTGTATTTTTTGAGAAATTAAATTAGATATAAAATGTTCATGAGCAGGGAGCAAGGTGTCAGTTTGCCACAACAAACCTATTTGATCTAAAAAAGGGATAAATACTTCTTTAAAAACTTCTCTAAACGTTTTTTTATGAAGTAAAACACTATAAGTATTATTAAATAAAATCTTATCGAATTGAAACATTGATAATTTTAAAGAATTTAAAGCCTCATCATTAACCGCTTTATTAAAAGCAAGCTCGCGCGCTTTAACTTTTATTGTATCGTTAGACATTAATGCAATCTTAGAAATCTTAAAATTATTATTGTTTAATAAAACAACATTTAATAATTTTTGTAAATTATCTGAAGAATAATAACGTATATTAGTATCTGTTCTTTCTGGTACTAAAAGATTGTATCTTTTCTCCCAAATACGGATTGTATGTGCTTTAATTCCTGAAATATTTTCTAAATCTTTTATGGTAAAAACACTCTTAATATTGTTCAATGTATTTTATTTTAAGTTAAACAAAGATACTATTTAAAATATATTATCAAAATATATTGATGAATTCTGACAAAAATATCTTTATTTTGAACTACTTATTAAAATAATCGATGCAGTTTCAAACTCAAGTACCTTTAAAAAAACAACCTCATAATAAAATTGATTATAGTTCAAAATTAGTATTAATTGGATCTTGTTTTTCTGAAAACATCGGTAATAAATTGACTTATTTTAAATTTCAATCTGCACAAAATCCTTTAGGAATATTATTCCAACCAAAAGCAATTGAAAATTTAATTACTAATGCAATTAATGAGAAAAAATATATTGATAGTGATGTTTTCTCTCACAACGAACGTTGGCATTGTTTTGAAGCTCATTCAAGTTTAAGTTCTAATAATAAAAACGAATTATTATCCAATTTAAACAATGCTGTACAAGATACACATCAACAATTAAAAAACGCTTCTCATATTATAATTACACTTGGAACTTCTTGGATTTATAGAGACATTTCTTCAGATACCATTGTGGCGAATTGCCATAAAATACCGCAGAAAAAATTCTTAAAAGAGATTCTTTCTGTTGATGAAGTTAGTGAAAGCTTAGAGGCTATAATTGCACTAATAAAATCGATAAATAATAGAGCAACCGTATTATTTACAGTTTCCCCAGTAAGACATTTAAAAGATGGTTTTGTAGAAAATACTCAAAGTAAAGCGCATTTAATTTCGGCAATTAATCAAATAATTGATAAACGAAATTCTTTCTATTTTCCTTCTTATGAAATTATGATGGACGAATTACGTGATTATCGTTTTTATGCAGAAGACATGATTCATCCTAACCAAACAGCCATCAATTATATCTGGCAAAAATTTTCTGATGTTTGGATTTCTGATAATGCAATCAAAACAATGAAAGAAGTAGCAACTATACAAAAAGGATTAACGCATAGACCATTTAATGAAAACTCAGAACAGCATCAACAGTTTTTAGAAAAGTTAAATCAAAAAATCGAAAACCTTCAAAAAAACCTTCCTTTTGTAAGATTTTAAAATGTAGAAGATTCATTTATAGGTAAAAAAGAAAAAAATACGGCAATTGCCGTATTTTTTTGTGAGTAAATATTTGAGAGTTTTGTAGTGTTAATCTAAAAATCTATTAATATGAAAACTTTAAAAAAATTATCAATTTTATTATTTGCAACTTTATTATGGGTTGGTTGTTCCGATGACAGTAATAACCCATCAAGTGGAGATGAATTTTTAACTGCCAAAGTAGATGGCGCTGACTTTTCTTCTTTTGAAGATTCTATAGGAGCTTCTATAGGAACAGGAGGAGCTGGAGATGTTTTAGCTGTTCAAGGCTCTAATAACTCAGGAGATTATATAAGAATAAACATTACAAGTTACACAGGTGTAGGAACTTATACAACTGGAGATGCAATAACAAATGTAAGTTCTCTTTCTTATGGTTCAGTAACACCTTTAGCAGCTTGGACTACAACTTTTGACATAGGTAACGGAACTGTAGAAATAACAGAAGATAGCGCTACGCATGTAAAAGGAACCTTTTCTTTTACTGGATTAAACTCTTCAGATAGCACAAATAAAACAATTACTCAAGGAGAATTTAGTGCAGAAAAGCAATAAAAGAGTTAGAAAATAATCAAAAATAATTAAGGTAGTTGAGAGATATTAAATTTAGTTTTAAGGGTGCTATTTTTAAAAATCGACTATCTTTTTTATTTCTAAAAAAAGGCTATTTAAAACAGTAAACAACTGATTAGTCATAAATTAAATAAATATTACTATTCTTTTACAGAAAATATTCTTAAATTTAAACCACAACCACAAACTTTTACTATGAAACAACTAAACTTAACATTTTTGCTTTTATTAAGTTTTTCATTCCTAACAAAAGCGCAAGTAAGTAATCTTAACTTAAAAGGAAAAAACTTACATAAAAAGGTTCGTAAGGTAATTCAACATTACTATAGTTATGATAAAGAAAGTGGTGGTTTTGTTAAGCAATCTGTTAATATTGATAATTTTAATGATGATGGAAATTTAATTGAAACCTATTCTTTATACAATAGCAAATACAGTGAAACTAGTAATGCCATTAAAAAACTATACAACTACAATAATAAAAACCAACTTATTAATACACAAGATGTAAGTGATGTAAAAGGAAAATATTCTTCAACTAAAAAATATTTTTACAATAATAAAGGTAATCTTGTTAAAGAGGAAACCCATTTTAATCCTGGAAAATTCTCTTATAAAGAATTTAAATACGATAAAAAAAACAGGGAAATAAGTTCTACTTCATATTCAGAATCAGGGAAATTAACTGGAGAAAGAACCAATACGTATAGCGGAGACAAAAAAACAAACACTTATACTTCTTACAACTCTAAAGACGGTAGTATCATAGGAACTTATGTAACCTACTATGAAGATGGTGTTAAAACAAAATATACATCTAATAGCAAATACTCAAACTCCAATAAAAGCTATATATACGATGATAATGACAATTTAATTAGAGCTACAAATACTACTTCAGATAAAAAATCAGACGTAACATATAATTATGTTTACGATAAAAAAGATAATTGGGTAAAAAAACACTATCGCTCTGGTAAGTATCAATATTTTTATTTTAGAGAAATTTACTTTTCTAATGGAGATGTTACTGGAAGCACAAATTTTGATAAATATTTTATTAATCTACATGGAAATTTTGATAATGTTGCTGTTGTTCCTTTAAAAAAGAAGGTAATTAAAAAAACTCCCAAAAAGAATAAAAATGAGAATGACAATCCATTAATACCTAACTTTAAAAGTAAATCTTGGAAATACACGTATGCTAATTTAAACGGAAAAGTACTTCCCGCAAAAGGAAGTTTTAAACTAAATGTTACTGATGGACCTAAGATGAATAAAGGTAACACCGTTTCTATAACCATAAAAATGGAAAGTAGAGAAAAGGATGCTACTGGTTATTACAAAATAGATTCTTTTTTAGATTTAGGTGAAGGGAAAAAATTCTGGATGTTAAATCATACAAGTAATAAAGACTTAACTACAAGTTTAACACTCTATGACAAGCCAGAATATATAGCAGCAAAAAACATCTATATAAAAGGTATTTTCTTGATGAATAATAAAGTAAAGGGGCAAAAAACATCCTTTTATCTAGAATAAAAAAACACTCTATACAACAATGCAAACAGAATTATTATTCTTTATACTAATATTAGCAATTGTATTAATTATCTATTTTATAAAAGATTATTATAACATAAAAACAATTGAGATTAATAAAATACATATTTTATCTTCAGAAATACATTTTGAGAAAAGTATAGCTAAAAAATTAAAGTATAGCAATAAAGAGTTAACCGCCATAAATGATGAAATTGTAAAAAAAACCCAAAAAATTAAAGTTGATATTTTGAATATTGATTATACTTTGAAAGAGATATTTTAAGGTGTTTTTTAAAGTGAATTAATAGACCAGAATAATTTACAAGTTGTAATATGAAATTATACATAAAACTATTATTATTTTTTGCGTTCTTACCTTGTTGTACTTCAGCATTGTTTAGTCAATCAGATCCAATAGATAGTCTAAGAATATTATCAAAAACTCAAAATGATACCAATAAAATTGAGTCTTATATTAAAATTGCTGAACTCTACACTGGTAGAAATTTAGATTCGGCTAAACTTTATTCGGAAAAAGCTCATCAAATTTCTACTTCATCTGGTAATCAAAAATTAATAATTGTAACCACACATCAATTAGGAAATTTTGCTAGAGAAAATTCTGATTATTCTAAAGCACTTAAACATTTCGAAGAATCTCTTAGAATGAGTAATGAATTAAAGGATTCTACACTCATTGCAAATTCATATTCGGGTATTGGAATTGTAAGTAGTCGATTAGGTGATTTTAGAACGGCTATTAAAAACTTTTATCAAGCTATTTCTATTTACGAAAAATTAAATGACACAGAAAACATTGCTATTGGCTACCTTAATATAGCTGTAGACTTAAAAAAGGTTAAAGAATTAGATAAGTGTATTGAATTCAATTTAAAAGCCATAAAGATTTT
This sequence comes from Tenacibaculum todarodis, assembly GCF_001889045.1. NCBI lineage: Bacteria > Pseudomonadati > Bacteroidota > Flavobacteriia > Flavobacteriales > Flavobacteriaceae > Tenacibaculum > Tenacibaculum todarodis. The sequence goes on from NZ_CP018155.1 coordinate 2,026,681, forward strand.
TGAAGACAAAAATGACTTGCTAAACGTAGCTGCAATAAATAATAATTTAGCCGGTGTTTATAATAAAAATAAAAACTATAGAAAAGCAATAGAAAGCGCAGAAATTGCTAAGAAATATTTTATTGATAACAATTATATTAGATATAGTGCTTACCCAATTACTAATATAGCAGTTTCTTATGACAGTCTAAACATGCCAATAAAAGCTAAAAAGAACTACCTCGAAGCTATAAAGTTACAAACAAAAAATAGAGAACCCTACGAATTAGCTTTTCTATACAATGCATATAGCAACCTAAATTATAAACAAAAAAAATATGCAGATGCTATTAAAATTGGAGAGAAAGGATTAGAATTTGCAAAGGAAGTAAATGCGCTAGAATTTATTTCTAATTCTAGTAAAAATTTGGCCAAAAGCTATGCTAAGGTCCAAAAATTTAAAAAGGCAAATGAATATTTAACACTACACTTAAAATTAAAAGACAGTCTCTTTAAAAAAGAGAAAATTAAAGATATTGCTGAACTGCAATTCAAGTATGAAACTTCAAAAAAAGAAAAAGAAATTGCAATTCAAAAAGAACAACTTTTAGAAAAAGAATTGTCTATAAAAAACAGAACTCTTTACGCTGTTTTATTAGGGTCCGCATTATTAATTTTAGCAATAATATCAATAGGTTTTTATAAGAAGCATCAATTTAAACGAAAACAACTACAAAAAGAAATTGATTTAAAAGATGCATTGTCTACAATAAAAACACAAAACAGATTACAAGAACAACGTTTAAGAATTTCAAGAGATTTACATGATAATATCGGTTCTCAGCTTACATTTATAATTTCTTCAATTGATAATTTAAAGTATGTTTCTATTGATGTAAATCAAAGGTTAAAAGACAAATTATCTACAATTAGCTCATTTACATCTCAAACTATTTACGAGTTAAGAGATACTATTTGGGCAATGAATAAATCTAAAATTACTATTGAAGATTTACATTCTAGAATATTAACCTTTGTTGAAAAAGCTAAAACAGCATCCGAAAAAATTGAGTTTGAAGTAAATTACGATATAGACAAAAACATGTCTTTTTCTTCTCTTGTTGGAATGAATATTTTTAGAGTAATTCAAGAAGCAATAAACAATTCTTTAAAATACGCGGAAGCAACTAAAATTGAAGTTCAACTTCAAAAAACAAACAACTTTTTTGAAGCTATTATTAAGGACAACGGAGTTGGATTTAATATAAAATCGATAGACTTAGGAAACGGACTAAGTAATATGGAGAAAAGAATGAGTGAAATTAATGGAAAAGTTAAGATAAACTCAGAAGAAAAAAAAGGAACAAAAATCTTGATTTCAGTTGTTTTAGAAAATACGGCAGATGACGTATAAAAATTAAGTTTAAAATAACTTAAATTTACCTAGCACCTAATCAGACTTTTATGAAACTAAAAATTTGCATAGCAGAAGACAATCACTTTTTAGCAAAAGCTATAAAGGAAAAGCTGTCATTTTTTGAAGACATTGTTATAAAGTTTACAGCAAAAAATGGCGCAGAACTTATTGGTAAGTTAGAAGAGAATCATAATATCGATGCTATTCTTATGGATATTCAAATGCCAGAAATGAATGGTGTAAAAGCCACAGAAATTGTTAAGAATAAATATCCACAAATAAAAGTAATAATGTTAACTGTTGTAGATGATGACGACAGTGTTTTTAGCTCAATAAAAGCTGGTGCAAATGGTTATTTACTAAAAGAAATAGATGCTGAAAAATTACACAAAAGCATTTTAGAAGTTATTAATGGCGGCGCCCCAATGACACCAAGTATAGCCTTAAAAGCGTTAAATTTACTAAGAAATCCAATTATTGTAACAGAAAAATTAGAAGACATAAAACTATCTAAAAGAGAGTCCGAAATTTTATTACACTTAAGCAAAGGTCTTAATTACAATTTAATTGCAGAAAACTTAATTATATCTCCTTCTACAGTTAGAAAACACATAGAAAACATCTATAAAAAACTACAAGTACACAATAAAATAGAAGCTATTTTAAAAGCTAAAAAGCAAAAATTAATCTAAATACTGATCAACATTTTGCCAAGGTCCTCCATTTATAACATCAAGTCCGTGATTTGTTAAAAATTGTGCTGCTTGATGACTTCTTCCACCACTTTTACAAACCGCAATTACAGGCTTATTCCAAGATTTTATTTCATCAATATTTAAAGGAATGGTTGTCAAAACAATATGTTTTGCACCTTCTGAATGACCTTCATTCCATTCCATTTTAGTTCTAACATCTAAAATTACAGCTCCTTTTTCTAAATATTCTTTAATTTCGTTTGTAGCATCTTTTTTGCTAAACATTCCAAATAATCCCATTTTACTTTTTTATGAATATTGATTGATTTTTAATAAATCCAATCCGTTTTGTATTAATTTTTTATATGTTGTATTTTCTTGCAAATCTCCCAAATACTTTAAAATTTCTGATTGTGTACTAAAATTATTTTCGACAGCTAATTCGTATAATTCTAAAGGTAATAACCAATCGCTTTTATAAGTGGTTTGCAAAGTAGCAAATATAACTTTAATTTTTTCTTCTGAAACCTCAACATTTTCTCTCATATTTCTTACTTCAGCATACAATTCATACAATCCTTTTTCAAAGTCAGAATACTTGATTTTATGTGTTTTCGTTTCAGAAATTTTACTACTATCTACAAAAGAATTTAAATCTGCCGTTCCTGAGTATGCCGATTTAATTTCCTTACCAACAGCCATGTCATAAACTCCCCATTCTGGTTGAAACAACACAGTATCTTTATGCGTAACAGTACAATCTTTAAAAGAAATTAATTGAATTCTACCTCGTAAATCTCTTGTTCCTGTTATTACTTCACCTTCAACTTTTATGCCGCCAACAAATTCTAGAGTTATTCTTTTTCCTTCATGAATTTGATAAGCTCCTAAATCTCTAGGACTCATATGTTCAATAGGAATATTTATTCCTTTTAACATACCTATTGGACTTCCAAAACCTTCTGCATGATATGCAGTTCCGTGACCAATTAGTTCTTTATCTCTATTAGCTAAAGCTGTTTTTCCAGTGGTTTGCACATAAATTGCCTTACCATCTTCATCTTTAATAACATTTGTAAAAACACCTGAAATTTGTAAACCAGTACTTAATTCAATTGTACCTAAATTCTTAGAGTTAATTAACTTCTGAACACCTTTTGTTCCACCAGTTCTAATTCCCATGGTGTTTGCATATTGTTCTAAAACTAAACTTAAATGTGCAAAATCTGGTGTTACAAACAACTGAGGTTGCGGTTTTGTAATGTCAAAATTGATGTTTGAAGCTTCTAAAGAATACGGTATTTTTTTCACCTCATCTTTCATACACCAAGCACTTTCTCCGATAGAAGATAACAAACCTGCTCCGTATATTTTTGGTTCTTCAAGTGTTCCTATTAAACCATATTCAACCGTCCACCAATGCAAGTTTCTTATTTGAGCCATTTCAGATAATTCGCCCATATTATCTTGCAACCACTCTACTTTTTCTTGTGCTTCCGCAATTTCTTTTTCATCTGAATTAGGATTTTCCTTCAGAATAGACAATAATCTTACTGCTTCATACATTTCATAATCTTTGGCAGAAGATATTGCTTTGCTTCCAATTTCTCCAAATCGTCTTAAATATTCGGCATATTCAGGATTCCCTATAATTGGCGCATGACCTGCAGCTTCATGTATAATATCTGGCGCAGGCGTGTATTCTATATGATTTATTGTTCTCATATCTGAAGCAATAACCAGTACATTGTATGCTTGAAATTCCATAAATGCGTTCGGCGGAATAAAGCCATCAACAGAAACTGCAGCCCAACCAATATCTTGTAAAATTCTATTCATTCCTTCCATTTTAGGAATAGATTCAACAGAAATACCTGTTTTTTCTAAACCTACTGTATATGATTTGTGCGCTACTTTGCTCAAGTAATCTACATTCATACGCATTACATAACGCCAAACAGCTTGGTTTTGCGCAGTATATTCGTCATATGGTTGTTTTACCACAAACTTGTGTAAATGTTTTGGTAATTTCTTGGTAACCTGGTTAAGTTCAAAATGAGTTTTCATTAAAAATATAATAAATTTTACCTTGTAAAATTACGAATTTTACAATTCAATACTTTAATTTAAGGTGTTAAAAAATATACAGATTTTGTATATTTACGCAAACAACAAGAAATCAAAGTAATAATGAGAAAAAGTAGCGGATTTAAAATACGTTTATTAATAGGTGTGGCAATTGTAGCATTTGCCTATTTAAAAAAGTGTAGTCAACAGGAAGTAAATAAATATACTGGAAAAACACAAGCAGTTAGTTTATCTGTAGATCAAGAAATAGCTATTGGCTTGCAACAAGCGCCATCTATGGCACAGCAACATGGTGGTTTATATCCAAATGATAATGCACAGAAATTAGTAGACCAAGTTGGTGCAAAATTAATAAATAATACAATTGCCAAAAACTCTGGCTATAAATATGAATTCCATTTACTGCGTGACGACCAAGCAATAAACGCTTTTGCATTACCTGGTGGACAATGTTTTATTACCTACGCATTATTTTCTAAATTGAAAAATGAAGATCAATTAGCCGGTGTTTTAGGGCACGAAATTGGGCATGTTTTAGGTAAACATTCCAATGAAAGAATTACAGATGCAAATTTCTGGAAACTCTTAACAATGGGCGCTTCTGTTGGTGCAGATTTAGGGAGTTTGGCCAACGGAATTGGGCAACAAACCTTACTTAAAAACGGGCGTGGAGATGAGTTAGAAAGTGATGAATTAGGTGTAAAACTAATGATTGACGCAGGTTACAATCCTGAAGAATTAATTGGGGTTATGGAAATTTTAAAAGCCGCAGCTGGACCAAATAGAGTTCCAGAATTTCAAAGCTCGCATCCAGATCCAGAAAATAGAATTGAAAAAATCAACGAAGCTATTGCAAAATATAGGCGTTAATTTTTAAATATAAAACTTCACTAAAAATGCTTTCAGAAAAACTGAAAGCATTTTTTTATTGTAACATTTGTTGAGTTTTAGCGACACATAGATGTAACTTTAAATTTATTTGCTATGAGTTTTGGTGGTTCAGTTTCTGCGATGATATCGAGTTTAAAAAGTAATAAACGTGAAAGAACTAGTGCTTTTAAGAAATTAAAAAATACTGGTGGTCTTTCTGGAAAACTTCATTTTGATAAAAAAGCATCAAAAAAACAGCTTACTATTATCAAAGAGAAACTACAAGAAGAAAACAAAAAGACACTAGTTAAAAATAGTATTATTTTTATTGTTCTACTATGTGTATTTATTTACTTTTTCGCATTCCACAAGTATTAAAACTGTAAAGTTAACGGTTTCGTAGATTTTTAAAAATCTCCTTAAAATCTTTTGTATTTTTACTGTTCAAACTTATTCTGATGAACAAAAAAGTAATACTTATGATATTGGATGGTTGGGGAATTACCCAAGATCCAAAAGTATCAGCAATTTATAACGCCAAAACGCCTTACATTAACTCTTTGTATGACAAATACCCAAATGCGGAATTACGTACAGACGGAGAACATGTTGGTTTACCCGAAGGACAAATGGGTAACTCAGAAGTTGGTCATATGAATTTAGGTGCGGGTAGAATTGTGTATCAGAATTTAGCACGTATCAATAAAGCCGTAAAAGAAAAAACTTTAGGAAAAGAAAAAGTTTTATTAGACACTTTTAAATACGCAAAAGAGCATAACAAAACCGTTCATTTATTAGGATTAGTTTCTAATGGAGGAATTCATGCACACATTAATCACTTAAAAGGATTGTTAGATGTTGCTAAAGAAAATGAAGTAGACAATGTGTTTTTACACGCATTTACAGACGGTAGAGATTGTGATCCAAAATCGGCACCTTATTTCTTAAATGAAGTGCAAGAACATATGGATAAAAGTACAGGTGAAATTGCAACAGTAACAGGTCGTTATTACGCAATGGATAGAGACAATAGATGGGAACGTATAAAAGAAGCTTATGATGGTCTTGTTAATGGAATTGGAACAAAAACTGAGAATGCAATTGATGCTGTAAAAGCAAATTACGAAGCTGGTATTACAGATGAATTTCACAAACCAATAATTGTAACTAATAAAGATGGTTCACCAAAATCACAAATTAAAGAAGGAGATGTTGTGCTGTTCTTCAACTATAGAACAGATAGAGGAAGAGAATTAACAAATGCGTTGTCTCAAAACGATTTTCCTGAATTTGGAATGAAAAAATTAGACCTTTATTACACAACTATAACTTTATATGACGCAAGTTTTGAAGGGATAAACGTTATTTATAATACAGATAATATTAAAAATACGTTAGGTGAAGTTTTATCAAAAGCTGGAAAAAAGCAAATTAGAATTGCTGAAACAGAGAAATATCCACACGTTACATTTTTCTTTTCTGGAGGACAAGAAGAGCCTTTTAAAGGTGAATCTAGAATTTTAAGAAACTCTCCAAAAGTTGCTACGTATGATTTAAAACCAGAAATGTCTGCGTATGAATTAACAGATGCTCTTTGTGAAGATTTAGAAAAAGGAGAAACCGATTTTGTTTGTTTAAATTTTGCAAACGGAGATATGGTTGGGCATACAGGAATTATGGAAGCAGCCATTAAAGCTTGTGAAGCTGTAGACGAATGCGCTAAAGAAGTTATTGAAACTGGTTTAAGAAATGACTATTCAATTTTATTAATAGCAGATCATGGAAATTGTGAAACTATGATGAATCCAGATGGTTCCCCACATACAGCACACACAACAAATCCTGTTCCTTTTGTTTTAATTGATAAAGAAATAAAATCAGTTAAAAGTGGTATATTGGGCGATATTGCGCCAACAATTCTTCATTTAATGGGAGTTGAAAAGCCAGAAGAAATGACACAAAATTCACTTGTATAAAACATTAAACATGAAAAAACTTAGTATTCTTTTCGCATTTATAATTTGCTTAACTGCATGCGAAACAACCAAAAAACCAGTTATTAATGCAGAGAAAAATGCAAAAGGAAACCTTGTTGGTTTAGCTAATAAAGAATCTTTTAATCAAGCGCCATATAGTTCTTGGTTTAATAGAAACTACGATAATTTTACACCAGATGCTACAGTTGTTTCAGAAATTAAAAAGAATCTAAAAGGAGTTACTATAAAAGGTTTTATGGGAACTTGGTGTGGAGATAGTAAAAGAGAAACACCTAAATTTTATAAGATTTTAGACCAAGTTGGTTTTAATCAAGATAAAGTTGAATTAGCAACAGTAAATCGTTCTAAAAAAACTCCAGATAACTTACAAGAAGGTTTAGATATTATTAAAGTACCGACTTTCATTTTTTATAAAAAAGGAAAAGAAATTGGTCGTTTTGTAGAATATCCTAGAGAAACTATAGAAAAAGATATTTTAAAGATAGTTTCTGGACAAGATTATAAACATTCGTACGCAAAGTAAAATATCTTAAAATACAGTATCTTTGCCTTTCAATTTTTTCAAAATGATAAAAGTAAAAACAAGTGAAGAAATCGAATTAATGCGAGAAAGTGCATTAGTGGTTTCAAGAACTTTAGGAATGCTTGCAAAAGAAGTTAAACCCGGAGTTACTACCTTATATTTAGACAAATTAGCAGAAGATTTTATTAGAGAGCAAGATGCAATTCCTGGTTTTTTAGGTTTGTATGATTTTCCTAATACACTTTGTATGAGTCCAAATTCTCAAGTAGTACATGGAATTCCGAATGACAAACCATTAATTGAAGGAGATATTATTTCTATAGATTGTGGTGCTATTAAGAACGGTTTTTACGGAGATCATGCATATACTTTTGCTGTTGGAGAAATTGCTGCAGAAACTCAAAAATTACTTGACGTTACCAAACAAAGTTTATACGAAGGTATAAGACAATTAAAAGTTGGTAATCGTGTTGGTGATGTTGGTTTTGCAATTCAGAATTACTGTGAAAAACACGGTTACGGAGTTGTTAGAGAATTAGTTGGTCATGGACTTGGAACTACAATGCATGAAGACCCAGAAATGCCAAACTATGGTAAACGTGGTCGTGGTAAAAAGTTTATAGAAGGAATGGTGGTTGCTATTGAACCTATGATAAACTTAGGAACTCAAAAAATTAGACAACATAATGATGGTTGGACAATTACTACGTTAGACAACAAACCTTCTGCTCATTTTGAACATGATGTTGCTATTGTAAACGGAAAACCAGAATTACTTTCTACCTTTAAATATATTTATGACGCATTAGGAATTACTTCTAATGAAGAAGATGAGTTTAGAAACGTATAATGATGAAGTATAAACATATAATTATCATATTTATATTAGGGTTTATATTAATTGTTTTAGGTGCACTTTTTAAAATTTTACATTGGCAATTTGCATCAGAATTATTAACAGTTGGTACATTTTTAAAAATCATTTCTGCAATCCTATTAATTTGGAAATTGCTAACTAACAAGAACTATAAAGATATTTTAAATCAATAAATGTCTTTATTCAAAACCATATTAAATACCATACCAAGACCATTTCTAATAAAAATGAGTTATTGGGTTCGCCCTACAATTGCTTGGTGGTTAAAAGGTGATAATTATACGGATCCTATTGATGGTAAATCATTCAAAAAGTTTTTACCTTATGGTTACGGAAAGCAAAGAGAAAACGCACTTTCTCCTTCGACTTTATCATTAGAAAGACATCGATTAATGTGGTTGTTTTTAAAAGATGAAACTTCTTTTTTTACTGCAATAGAAAAACAAAAAGTATTACATATTGCACCTGAGCAATGCTTTTTAGATATTTTTAGAAAACAAAAAAACCTAGAATATATAACGTCTGACTTAGAATCTCCAATAGCAGATGTAAAAGCAGATATTTGCGATTTACCTTTTAAAGACAACGAATTTGATATTGTTTTTTGCAATCATGTTTTAGAACATATTCCGGACGACACAAAAGCAATGCAAGAATTATATCGTGTTTTAAAACCGAATGGAATGGGGATTTTTCAGATTCCACAAGACATAAATAGAGCAGAAACTTTTGAAGATAATTCTATTACAGATCCTAAAGAACGTGCAAAAATATTTGGGCAATACGATCATGTAAGAGTTTATGGCAGCGATTATTTTGACAAGCTCAGGTCAATAGGTTTTAAAGTTGATGAAATTGATTACACAAAAAAAATCGCTCCAGATTTACTAAAACGATTTGCATTAATGAAAGGTGAAATTTTGCCAGTTTGTTATAAGCTTTAGTTGTTATTTTTATATTCAACTAAATCTCCATTTTTATTTACATACATTAAAATGGCTTTAACTTCCTTGTGTTCTTCTAAAAATTCTTTAGTTTTTTCAAGCCCCATTGCCATAAATGCAGTTGCATACGCATCCACATCTGCACAATCTAAAGGAGCGTAAACCGTTGCACTTAATAAATTGCTTTCTGTAGCAAAACCCGTTTTTGGATTTACAGTGTGTACATATTTCTGTCCATTTTCTGTAAGTCTAAATTTCCTATAGTTACCCGAACTTGCCATGGATTGATTATCCAAAGCTACAACATCTGCAAAACTTCTTGTTCCATCTGTATTAGGATTGTCAATTGCTACTCTCCAGATTTTGTTTTTAGCATTTTTACCTCTAGCTCTAATCTCTCCACCAATTTCAATTAGATAATTATGTAAGTTTTTACTTTCAAAAAAGCGTCCAATTACATCAATTCCATATCCTTTTGCAATTGAGTTAAAATCTAAATAAATTTCAGGAGTTTCTTTTTTAATTTTACCTTCAACCAAAGAAACTTTATCCAAACCTACAAGCTGCATCATCTTTGTAACTTGTAAACTATCTAAATTCTTCTTTTCATTTTTAGGCCCAAAACCCCAAGCATTTACCAAATTACCTACAGTTGGATCAAAATAACCGTTAGTTTCTTTGTGGATTTTAATCGATTTATGAAAAACCTCAGTAAAAAATTCATCAATAACAATGGTAGAATCACCAGCATTAATTTTTGAAATATCTGAAGTTGGTATATAAGTAGACAACGATTTATTAACCAATAAAAACAAACTATCTATTGATTTTTGATAACTCACATTAGTATTTAAATACGTTATGTTATAGGTAGTTCCAAAGACATTACCACTAATTTTTACCGAATCTAAATGATGTTTATCCTTACAAGAAAGAAGAAAAATACAAGAAAGAAGAAATACTAAATACGTGTTTTTCATTTTAGTTTTAATTGTGCTTAGCAAAGATAAATCATAAAATGCTCATAAAACTATGCTCTTTTGTCTTTTTTGTGCTTTGCTTTTTTTAACTTTGTTATTCACGTTAATTAGTATAAATGATGAAAAAAACAATTTTATTTATTGCGGTTGCAGTTTTAATGAGTTCTTGTAAATCTAACAAAGAATATGCTGCATTACAATCTAGATTAACTAGTAGCCAGCAAGAATTAGTAGATGTAAAAGCCAATTTACAAAAGTGCTTGATTGAAAAGAACGCTGGAACCTCTAATGTATCTGGTCTTGAAGGGAAAGTTGAATTATTAGAAAATCAGATTAAAGATTTAAAAATTGATAAAGCGCAATCTTTAAAACAAGTAGAAAACTTAACGGTTTTAACACAATCTGCAAGTGATAACATTAAAGAAGTTGTTTCTCAACTTAGCGAAAAAGATAAATACATTAACGGTATTAGAAGTGCAATGACTAAAAAGGACTCTATTAATTTAGCGGTTGCATTTCACTTAAAGAAAGAATTAGACGCAGGTATTCAAGATCAAGACATACAAATTGATGTTGAAAAAACGGTAGTTTATATTTCTATAGCTGATAAATTATTATTTAGAAGTGGTAGTTCTACCGTTTCTGAGAAAGCAAAAGCAGTTTTAGGAAAAGTTGCAAAAGTAGTTGCATCTAGACCAGAAATGGAAGTACAAGTTGAAGGTTATACAGATAATGTGCCAATTTCTTCAGCTAACGCAAAAGACAACTGGGATTTAAGTGTAAATCGTGCTACTTCTGTAGTTAGAGTTTTACAAAACGATTTTAGCATTGATCCTAAACGTTTAATTGCTGCTGGACGTAGCGAGTATGTTCCTTTAGAAAGTAATGATACTGTAGAAGGAAGAGCAACAAACCGTAGAACACGTATTGTTATCTTACCTAAACTAGAAGAATTCTTTGATATTTTAGAGCAAAAACCTGAGTAGTTTTTAGCTATTTTATATAATTTAAAACCTCGCAATCTGCGAGGTTTTTTTTCAATTTACAAGTAGTTTATCCGCTATAATTTTCACATTAAAAAAGAATAAGCTCACTAATTTTTAACATGTGTTGTTTAATCAACACATATCATTTATAAAATCACTTCAGAATTTAAACAAAAAGTAAACTAGGTATAAAATAATTTGTTTATGTTAGGAATCCTTACTAATTTTACAATATTGAAAATAAGGAATTTTACTAAATAGGTAGTAATTAAAATAATAAACATGAAAGGGATAATATTATTCATACTTATTATAGCTTCTAATGTATCTTTTTGTCAATTTAGGCAACCTGTTGTTATTGATGATGATGACCTTGAACATATAAAAAACATCAAAATTATTGATTTAAATAATGATAATCAAAAAGATATTATTGTTTCATACAGTAACAACTCGATTATATGGTACAAAAATGAAAATCTCAATTTTACTGAAATGCCTGCAATAACAAATTCTATGAACAAACCTGTTTATATAGATTATGCAGATATAGATGGAAATGGTTTAGAAGACCTTTTAGTATCAAATAGCGCTGACTTATCAAAAATACATGTATTTAAAAACATGAGTGATGGTACAAATTGGGAAGAAACCATTATAGATGAAAATATTCCTGCTGGTATATCAAGAAGTATGTTTGCAGATCTAGATAATGATGGAGACCTAGATATAATTAGTGCTCACGAAATAGATGTATCTATATACTTAAACACAGATGGTGTTTTTTCAAACCAAATAAGTGTAGCAAATAATAGTGAATACTATAACTTAGTTGTAAAAGATTATAACAATGATGGTTTTGTAGATTTCTTTGTGAATTCAGCATTTGGTCTTCAACTTTACACAAATAATCAAGATCTTACTTTTACATCTCAAATAATTACGAATGAACTACATGCTTTGTTAGAAACACATGATATAGATAATGATGGAGATTTTGATGTTTTTTATAGAGATAATTCGCAATCTGGTAATATAAAAACATTAAAGAATGATGGTGTTGGTAATTTTAGCCTTTTTCAGTCCAATAATTTTAATGTTGGAGTAGTACAAAACCCTTCTTTTAAATTTATAAATCTAGATGCTGATACTTTTTCTGAAGTTATCTATACTCCAATATCACCACAGGAAATTAGGTATAGAACTAATGATGGAAATGGTAATTTAAGCACACCAAACCTTATTGATTCTACATACGAATATTCCTATGTAACGGGAGGTGACTTAGATAATGATTCTGACAACGACATTGTTTGGTATGCACACAGTAATTTTGATACAAAACGATTAGGAATAATTGAAAATGAATTAATAACTCTTAATTTGCAAGATGAAGAAAGCCCCAGATTTAAATTTTTTCCAAATCCTGTAAAAGATGTTTTAACTATTACGAATTTACAAAACAGTAAAAATTTAACCATTAAAATATTAGATATTCAAGGAAGATTAGTTTACAAAAACAATGAAGTACCTAAATTTATTGTTACAACTAATTGGAGTGATGGATTATACCTTGTTCAAATTGACAACACCATATTTAAAGTACTAAAAAGCAGTAAGTAAATAACAAGATTTATAGTTATTATGCTGTTTTGCTAAAACACATTAGTGAAATCTACTCCAAAATCTTAAAAAAATCATCCAAAGCTATGTAATACGGTAGATCATTAAAAAACAAAACAACCAAATATTATACTTGGTTGTTTTGTTTTTTATATAAATTTTTAAATTTAATCTACCAACTCAAATCTATACCAAGCTATAGCTGTTGCGTTTGTTCCAGACTTATTCAATCTTATTGGACCAATCAATGAAGTTGCATCATTTGCTTTTTTTAAAGGCATAATAACATTCTCAGCGCCCGAATACATGTATCCTCCATCATCTATCAACCTCTTATCATGATACGCTTTATCAAAAATCATCCCTGAATTCGGATTTAATAAATACTGAATAACTACTTTTAAGTCTACATCAATATATTCCCAATTTACAAGTACAGTTGGATTTACATCTTTCTTTGCTCCTCTTTTTCTATGTGTGTATTCTTTTAACCAAGAATAAACTCTAAACTGTGAATTTACATCCTCTTTAAAAAGTGATGGTGTAATTGTAAAAGTTAGAGAATTGTTAATATTAGAAGGGTTATCTACTTTGTTTTCTTGTACAGAAATTATGTTGTTTTTACTCCCATTAATAACTTGATTTACATGTATTTTTCCATCTTCATTTTTAACACCAATTCTATTTGAGAACCTACGATATTCAGCTCTTTCTTTAATGCTTTGTTTGTTCATAGTTAAATCAGTGATTTCTCCTCTCTTTAACTTAAAATCAATATACTGTTGTAGGCCATACTTATCAGCTTTGGTTTTAGAATCTCTTGTATGGATGTTTTGAATACCTGTCAGTGTAACTTTTAATTTTAAATTTTCAGTTAATTTCGGAGTACATGTTCTAATATTCTGAGTAAATGCACTTTCCATTCCCAATCTATCATTATTTAAATTTCTTAATTCATAACTTATAGGTAATGCTTCCTCAGAATTTGATTGTAAACTATTAAAATAACTTTTAAGTGTTTCGTTTACATTAAGAGTTCCTGATTCAATTAAATTACCCAAAGCTCTAAAGTCATCTCCAGTAGTTCCTCCATAGAAAAAAGCTTTGATATTTAAGTTTTGATTTACTTTTAAACGCTCAAAACCATAGCTCATCTCTCCTCCTTGAAGTAACCTATTGATTTGTGATTCTAACTCTACTTCTTTTGAACTTAATTTAAATTTAGATTCAAGAATAATAATAACACGTCTTCCATAGTTAACTTTAGAAACATACATTAAATCTTTCATATTAATATTTGTAGGTTTCTCCTCAAAAAGTTGTTCAGCATTTAACGCATCAACACTAATACTAAACATATTTTGAAATAACTCTACTTTATAATAATGCCTTTCTTTTCTTTTATCACTACTAAAACCGACACTAGTTTCTAAACCTAATAAATTGTTTCTGTATTCACCAAAAACATCAAAACTTAGCTGATCTATGTTGTGTACTTCAGAATAATCAAAAGTAAAATTTGAAGCTACATTTCCATTTCTTTTTAATTTATTAACAGCTTCTTGCATTTCACTATTTTTTTCTGGATTTTCTATAGTTTGAATAGAACTTCCACTTTTAGATAAATTAGTAGAAATATTTATTGGTTGTCTTGGTAAAGTAATTGCCTTCCTGTTAAAATCTAAATAATCGACAACATTAAGAAGCACTCCAGGCTTAATCCAATCTGCTATACCTTGTGTAGTAAACTCTTTGAAAGAACTGCTATTTGCATCAATAGTTATAGATTGGTTTACACACTCAAAGCCTTCTTCAATTTCTTTAGAACCTACATCTGTTACTTTTGTTTTAACTTTATCCTCATAGTCTGTTGAAATAATTTTGATCCTCCTTTCACCATAAGTATCGGAGTTACTTGTAAAGTTATCTTTAACTTTAAATTCTTTCAAAAAAACAAGATTTGATTTTTTAAGTTTAATTAATTGTAACTTTTTATCTTTATTAACCTTTATCTTCAAAGGCTTCTTTTTAGTATTTACTTTTTTTATTTGCGCATTTGCTCCAATAGCAAGAAATAAAATTAAAATAACGGATAGTAAATTTTTCATAATTAAATCATTTAAAGTGTACAATAAATATACAATATACTGATTTACATATAATTATGAATAACACTTTTTAAAATTAGGGGAAAACACTTAATTTTAAAAATCTATAAAATGAAAGGAGTTTTGAACAAATAAAGATTTTTGTTCATTAAACAAGAGTAAAAACTTAAAGGATCTTTATAAAATCTTCAAAGGCTACATAATACGGCTGGTCTTTAAAAACTGGATTTTCTACACTTTCTGCATTTGCTAAACCAACGCCGGCAAACCATACTTTTGCGTTTTGCTTTTTGGCGTGTTCTTTAAAGGTTTCCATCCATAAAACATCGTATTCTTCTGGATTTTGAATATTTTGAGTTGCTTTTACTAAGACAAAAATAGTAGGTTCGCCTTTTTTAAATAATACAAATTGCGGATGTCTTTTTAACTGACTATTAATTGCCTGAAACTCATAACCCATTTCTTGCAATCTCTTACCAACAATATTCATTGCTAAGTTGTGCAATTCTTGTTCCGTTAAAATTTGCATTACTTTTTCTTGTTACGTTTGTTGTAGTTTTTGTCGCCACGTGTTTTTGGCTTCTTGTATTTTTTTGCAATTTCTCGCCTATAAGAACCTCCTAAATTAACTTTACTATTCTTTTCACTCTTCTCGTGAAATGCAGGTCCAGGAACATATTCTAATGAAGTTCTGTTTTTAGAAACCTCTCTTTCTTCCTTCGGACGTTCTTCTTCTGTAAGTTCTTTTGATATTTCTACCGCTTCTGGAAGTTCTAATAATGGAAGTTTATAATCCATTAATTCTTCAATTCTGGCTTTAGCTTCTTGTTCTTTTTCTGTTGAAAATAAGATGGTTTTTCCTTCTTTTTCCGCCCTACCAGTTCTACCAATTCTGTGCATGTAGTTTTCAGGAAAATGCGGTGTATCGAAGTTTATAACGTGGCTAATTTCATCAATATCTAATCCACGTGCCATAACATCAGTAGCAACTAAAATTCTGTTTTTACCTTCGTTAAATTGGTTTATAGATCGTATACGATAGTTTTGAGTTTTGTTTGAGTGAATAACACAAGCTTCTGAATTGTACGATTCTTCTAAACAATTAAAAATTCTATCTGCTGTTCTTTTATTAGGTGCAAAAACCAATACTTTATTAAATTCTTCTTTATCGTGTAATAAATAATTTAATAAGTTAACCTTTGTGTAGAAGTTAACAATATTGTACGATTCTTGCTTAATATTATCTAACGGTGTTCCGCTAATTGCAATCGATATTTTTGTTGGGTTTTTAAAGAAATCTACAATTAACTCGTCTACATCTTGCGTCATAGTTGCTGAGAACATTACGTTTTGTCTTCGTTGTGGTAACAAATCGAAAATGTTTAATAACTGAAAACGAAAACCTAAATCTAACATTACATCTACCTCATCAATAACTAATTTTTGTATTGTTTTTAGCTTTAAAACATTGCTTAAAGCCAAATCATACAAACGTCCTGGAGTTGCAACAATTATATCGGTTCCTTGCGCTACAGCTTGTTTTTGTGTGTTTATGTTTGTTCCTCCATAAACTCCTAAAACACGTAAATTAATATATTTTGATAGTTTTTCTATTTCATCTACAACTTGTATTACCAATTCTCTTGTTGGTACTAAAACTAATACGCGCGGAGATACTTGTTTAGAGAACGCTAAATCTCTAATAATTGGCATCATGTACGCAAATGTTTTTCCGGTACCGGTTTGTGCAATACCAACAACGTCTTTTCCAGATCTTACTACAGAAAAGGCTTGTTCTTGAATTGGTGTTGGATTGGTAAAACCTAAATCATCTACTGCATATTGCAATTGTTTGGAAAGGTCTAAGTCTAGAAAAGTTGTCATCAAAAAAACATTTTTGCAAAGGTACAACCATTATTTTGTATATTTAGTGAGCAAATCCTATAAGAATGAAGACACCTAAACGTTTAGAAGAGGCTTTAATTAAATTATACAATTCGTTTCATAATGATGAATTAAATCCGGAATGTTGCACGGCTTGTGCTGTTGGAAATATATTAGATAATTTTGATAGTTGGAAACATCTGTCTAACAGTCATGGTTCTTTAGAGCTAAGTTATGTTGGGCGTGTTCATGAGAACTTAGGAAGGAAATTTAATGGGTATTCTCCGTTGGAATTATTAGAAACTGAAAAGATTTTTTTGGAAGCCTGCGGATTTAAAACTCCGCTTTGTCATTACAATCCAAAACCTAAAAACCCAACTGATAAAGAAACTTTGTTTAATGGTTTGTGTGCTGTTGTTTCTCATTTATGTGCTTTAGACAACATAGCTAACGTGATGGATTATTCTAAGATTTTTGAATATGAAGAAAGGAATCCTGTTTATAAATTTGATGTTATTTATAGTTAATCTCTTACTTTACTAAATACGCCCGCGTTAGCGATTGAACGGTTTGTTTAAGCTCGTTGAGGAACGAAACAGCGAGTAGTGAAAGCGCGACCTGCAAGGTAACGCCCACATTTCGACTACGCTCAATGCACTATTCCTAATATGTTAAGCATAAAAAAACCGACACTTTCGTATCGGTTTATATCTATTTAATTTTTATTAAATTATTTTGATGGACTTATTGTTGCTGGCTCAACAGAACCGTCAAAAGAAGCATGATATTCTTCTAAAAGATTCATGGTTGCATTTAATAAATCTTTAGTTTCTATAAGAAGACCAAAATACAATGTTGTGTTTTTTGGGCTAGATTCTTCTGTTCTAGTTCTAGCTATTTGTTTTGTAATCTTTTCATTTACCAAATCAAAAATCTCTTTCTTTTCATTTAAAATAACGCCTATTTCTTCAAAAGATTCCGATTTAAATGCTTTTTCTATGTCTGAGAAAAAAGTTTCTAATTTGTCATCAATTTCTTTAAGCTCATTAATCTGAGTTGATTTTAAATTCTTATGATTATTATTAATGTGTTTATAACTAATCTTAGAAATGTACTCTAAAGATTGAGACATGTCTTGTAAATGACCTAAAATATTAATGTAAAATCCACTTGCATTTAAACTTGATGCATCTAAATTTTTAATGAAATAGGTAATATTATCTCTTAAATCATCAATTTCATCAGATAATTTAACAACTTGACTTTTACTCTTTTTAAGTAAAGGTAATTTTTGCTCTGCTAAACCAGCAACAGAATTTGTATAAATTCTATTGGTACGCTTAACTACTTTAGAAATGTTTTTAGCACTTTCGTGAATTACTCCTTGTACTGAACTACTTTCCGCATCACTTAAGCTATCTTCATCTTCTGTTTTTGTAGATTTCTTTTTATGAGATTTGTAGTTTCTGTATAATAAAATTACAGTTAATAAAAGTAAGATTGGAATAATAACACGTGGGTTAAAACTAATTAAAAAGACTACAGTACCAGCAGCAATAAAAGCGCCTAGTGCTGTACCAAACCATCCACCAATTACATTTAATACACCTGCAACTCTATAAACTGCACTTTCTCTACCCCAAGCTTTATCTGCTAAAGATGTTCCCATTGCAACCATAAAAGTTACATACGTTGTAGATAACGGTAATTTCATTGAAGTTGCAATTGCAATTAACACTCCTGCAACCATTAAGTTTACAGAAGCTCTAATCATATCAAAAGCGGGTGCGTCTATACTTTGACTTTTAGTCATTGTAAAGTTTGGCTTTTCAAAACTTTTACCAATTTTACTACTAAATGATGCCGGTATAATTGCAGAAAAGTAACTAGATAATTTTGTTGTTACTTTTACAACACCTCTTGAAAGGCTGTTTGGTTCAAATTTTTCATGAGTTTCTCCTTGACGAGAAAGACTTATTTCTGTTTCCGCAACAGTTTTTGCTTTTTTAGAAAACCATAGAGTTAATACCATAATAGTTCCAGCAATAAAAAGTAAAACTGGTTCTGCTGGTACTTTTTTCTCTAAAACTGCCATAGACATTGTAGAATCCATACCTCCAGCAACCCAAGCTTCATAAGAATGATAAGCTGCCATTGGCACACCAATAAAGTTTACTAAATCGTTACCAGAGAATGCTAATGCTAATCCAAATGTACCAACAGCAATAACAACTAATAGTACTGTCTTTTTAGTTAATTTTTCAAAAACGAAAGAAAATAAAACCCAAAAAGCAAAACTGATAAGTATAATATAGATTTCATTACCTGCTAATATTCCTTTTAATTCTTTGTAATAAGGTGTCCCTTTTAATCCTTTTAAGAAAATAAAATAAGTAATAGCTGTTAATGCTACACCTCCAAATAAAATTCCAAAGTTCTTTATTCTTTTTTCATAATTAAAAGTAAATATAACTCTGGAAACCCATTGAACCAACGCACCTACAGAAAATGCAATTACTACAGAAAGTAAAATACCAGATATAATTTCTATAGCTTTTGCTGTATTTATATAAGTTCCTAAATCTGCTAAAGTTTGTGTTTCTGAGTGACTTATTTTAATTAAAGACATTACTACAGCTGCACCTAATAAGTTAAATACAATAGAAACTGTAGTTGATGTTGGCATACCAAGTGTGTTAAAAAAATCTAATAACAAAATATCGGTAATCATTACAGCCATAAAAATTAGCATAATTTCTCCAAACTCAAATTGGGCAGGGACAAAAATACCTTTTCTGGCAACTTCCATCATACCACTTGAAAAAACTGCACCTATAAATATACCTAAACTAGCAACTATCATAATAGTTCTTAGTGAAATGGCTTTAGACCCAATTGCTGAATTTAAAAAGTTAATTGCATCATTACTAACTCCTACTATAATATCAGCAACAGCTAATACTATAATTGCGATTAACATAAATAAATAAATATTATCCATAATTTAATTTTAATTTTTTGCAAATATAATAGACATCCAATATTGCCTATGTTACGTTTGTGTTATGTTTGTGTATACTAAACATTTTAAAAAATCTTTAGTAAAGTTTCTTCAATTAAAAATGTACATCTACTTGTAACCTAAACATTAGCTCGTTTGTCTTATCAGATAAATCCAAATAACTAACATCTGTTTGTACTTTTAATTTATGACCAGCAATATATTTAGAAACCCCTAAAGTATATTGATTTTCTGCTCCTTTACCTGTAATATTTCTATCCCAATCTATATTGGTATACCTTCCTGAAAGCTCTAGTGTTTTAGACAACATATAACCAGATTGTAAATTTAATCCGTTACCAACTTGTACTTCTGCTCCCGTTAACGTTCCATCTGAATTTTTTGCTAAAGGATCTGCTGCATCTCTATTTGCAAATTCTCCCATAAAAGAGAATCCTTTATATTTAAACATAGCATCTACAAATACTGTAGAGATATTTGTTGAATAAAAACCAACATCATTTGTCATATAAGAACCTTGATTAGACCTATTCTTTACAGCATCGTTATTAAAATCATACGAAACTCCAACTGCAAGTTTTGGTTTCTTTTCAAATTTTAAATCACTTCCCTTATAATCTCCTTTGCTTGTAAAGTTACCGAATGGGTAAAACTCTAAACGAGTAGTATATTGATGTCCACCTAAGTTTCCTGATGTAATATTTCTACCTTCACCTTGTGCAATCGAGAATGCTTCTTTTACAATAAAAGTATCCGTAAGATTAAAATGGTGTCTTAATTGAAAGCCCATGTCTCTATCAATATTAAATCTACTGTTTAATAATGAACGATCTACTTGCTGTAAGTTTGCCGAAGAAATTACACGTTCTCGGTTTCCTGGCAATTTAGTTTGCCCAAACCATAATTCGAAATTTTGATAGAAATTCCATTTTACAACCGCATCTAAAATATATCTTGGCGCATTACTTGTAAATTCTGAAGCTCCAGAAATATCTCTATTAGACAACCCTAGCTCTAATTTATATTTTAATTTAGGAGAAAACGCGAATCCACCAAACTTTAAACGAGCTCTTCTTACTAAGAAAGAAGTTTCTGGATTTGTTAATCCATCGCTATTAGAATCCCATTGTGTTGTTGCTAAAAATTGCATTCTTGCACCAACATTCATTGACCAAGTACTGTCTTTTCCTACTAAATTAAACAATCCTTTCCCAAATTTTGGAGCGTTTGTTTCTTGAGCATTAGCGCTCAAGAAGGCAATCATACTTATCGTTATAAGTATTGATTTAAATTTCATAATTATTAGTTTTTGTCGCCGCAAATAACCAATAATTATGTTAAATTAATGTTAATCAAATATTATTAAAACAAAAAAAACTGCCTTGATGTAAGGCAGTTAAGTCATATAAAATAGTCGACAAAAACTAATTAATTTATAATGACATTTTAAATCTTAAAAGATTAATACAAATATGAGACTCGATATTTACTTAAATGTTTCGGGATAATTAAAAAACTGTTACCAATAGATTTCAACTTAACATTGCCTTAATGTTTCTATAATACAACCGTAAATTAGAGCTAACATTCATTTTACAAAAGCACCACATCTTTGCCGTGAATAAAATTAGAATTCACAGAAATGAAAAAAATCGTATTGATTTTAATATTGGCAGTAAGTCAATTTAGTTTTGCTCAAAGCAAAGGTTCAGTTAAAGGTTTATTAACTGATAAAGAAATGAATAATGAAGCGTTGCCTTTTGCAAATGTTTTTATAAAAGGATCTACTATAGGTACAACATCAGACATAGATGGTTTATACTCATTATCTATTGCAGAAGGAAACTACACTATTGTCTTTAGTTTTATTGGTTATAAAACTATTGAAAAGCCTTTAATCATTAAAGCAGGTGAAACCATAACTATAAATCAATTAATGAGCGCCGAAGAAGGTGTTGCTCTAGATGAAATAGAAGTAAAAGCTGTAACTACAAGAGAAAAAGCTAGTGCTCTTTTATTAGACCAAAAGAAAGCAGTTGTTATAAAAGAAAGTATTGGAGCAGAAGAATTAGCTACTAAAGGAATTAGTGACGCAGCTGGTGCGGTAGCAAAAATTTCAGGTGTTTCTAAACAAGAAGGTTCAAGCAATGTTTATGTACGTGGTTTAGGTGATAGGTATTTAAATACTACAATGAATGGTTTGTCATTACCTTCTAATGATATTAATAAAAAGAATATTAATTTAAATCTTTTTCCTTCAGATATCATTCAGAATGTATCTATAAGTAAAGCATATTCTTCTAACTTTTATGGAGATTTTGCAGCTGGTAATGTAGACATTACTTCAAAAGAATATAAAGGAAATGGTTTTTTAACTGCTAATATTAGTTCTGGAATAAACACAAGAGCAGCTGGAGAAAATTTTAAAAAGAGCGAAGGAACCGGTTATTTTGGTTACTACAACCGTTTTAAACACAATCCGTTTGCAGTAGTTTTATCTCACGGAATTGATCCTGTAGACGCAGGTGAACCAATAAATACCTCTATTGGTATTAACGCTGGTAAATCTTTCGATTTTGAAAACGAATCTCGTTTAAGTCTTTTTGGTACTGTTTCTTTTGAAAGAGACTTTAAATACAGAGAAGGCCCCTTAGTAAACTATACAAATGTTGCTAAAAAAGAATTTCCGAATGCTAAAGAATATGAATATTCTACAGCAACTACAGCAATGGCAAGTGCTATTTATAGAATTAATAATGACCATAAATTAAAATACACTTCATTATTCTTAAATAACTCTAGTGACGAAGTTGGTTATTATGGTACAGAAGGTTTAGGTAAAAATAGAGATGCACAATTAGATACTGATAAAGGTTTTTATCAAATGAATGTGCAATACAACCAAGATTTAATTTTTGTAAATCAATTGGTTGGAGAGCATACTATAGAAGAAGACAAACTTAAACTTACTTGGGGAATTGGGTATAACAATGTTTTTGCACACGAACCAGATAGAAAAAGAATTAGTTTAGAAAACTATCATTTAGCTTTAGATAACGACCCAAATACAAATCCATCTTTTTACAATAACATAGTTTTTGACAATCAACGTTATTTTCAAAAGATTATAGATGAAGAATTAAATAGTAGAATAAACCTAGAATATAAAGCTTCCGATAAATTAACATGGAACTTTGGTTATAACGGAAGAATTAAAACGAGAGATTTTACAAACATTCGTTACGGTTACGACTTTATTAACACAAACCAAGAAATAACGGATGTAAACAATATCAATTCAATTATTAATATTAATAACTTCGGAAACCTATATAATACAGAGGTTTTTAATGCAATAGATCCTCCAACACTTGGTAGTACAAACTTACCTGGTTTAGATGAGAATACGTATTCTGGAGAGTTACGTGTATATGCAGGTTATGTTTCTGCAGCTATTACACCTAACGAAAAATGGACAATTGTTCCTGGTGTTCGTTTAGAGTCATTTAACCAAGATATTAGTTATGATGTAATTAATATTAATCCAAATGATGCTAAATTTAGAGAGGCAAACGAAACATTTATCTTACCAAGTTTAAATACAAAATACGCTTTAACAGATAATCAAAATTTACGTTTTACTTTTAGTAAAACAGTATCTGTAACAGAATTTAAAGAAGTTACACCATTCCTTTACGAAGGTATTGGTGAAAGCGTTGGTGGTAATCCAGATTTATTAAACGACCCTTCATTTTCTGAAGTATATAACTTAGACTTAAAATACGAATGGTTTATAACAAGAGATGAACTTTTATCATTTAGTGCTTTTACAAAACAAATACACAATCCAATAAACTTAGTAGTAGCAAATGACGCTTCTGGTAACCAACGTTACTTTAGATCTGGAGACAAAGCAGAAGTTTATGGTGTGGAATTAGAAGCTCGTAAAAACTTAATTTTAAATGAAGATGAACAAACACAACTTTCCGCAGGTTTCAACTTTACGTACATGCACACAAAACAAGACTTAAAAAACGTGTCTGGTTTATACAGTGTATCATTTAATAGAACTAGTGATGAGCTACAAGGTGCATCTCCAATATTAGTAAATGCAAACATTAATTATAGTCCAACAAACTTTGAA
This sequence comes from Tenacibaculum todarodis, assembly GCF_001889045.1. Taxonomy (NCBI): domain Bacteria; kingdom Pseudomonadati; phylum Bacteroidota; class Flavobacteriia; order Flavobacteriales; family Flavobacteriaceae; genus Tenacibaculum; species Tenacibaculum todarodis. The sequence goes on from NZ_CP018155.1 coordinate 2,050,818, forward strand.
AACTATAAACCAATTGCATCATTAGTATTTTCTTATTTCTCTGATAGAATAGATGCTTTAGGTTCTGGACAATTAGGAAACATTATTGAAAAAGGAATTCCTGTTTTAGACTTTGTTTGGAAAAATAAAATTGGTGAAGATTGGGAATTAAACTTAAGTGCTAAAAACTTACTAGACCCATCGATAAAAAGAATTAGAGAAAATACTTCAATTGGAGATGTAACTCTTTCAGAATATAAATTAGGAATGAACTTAGGCTTAGGTCTTACGTATAAATTTTAAAAAATAAAACAACTTTAATAATAAAAATGAAAAATTCAAACTTTAAAACAATGAAAAATAATTTATTAGCATTAGCTATAGCAACAACACTATTCGCTTCATGTGGTGAAGACGGAACAGCTGATATCATTATTAATGATAATAGCGTAACAAACAACACAAATGGTGGTGGTACAGCAACTACAGGCCAAGAAATAGAATTAAACGGAAACTATGCTTCAGATTTATCTTTAGATATTGCTAATACGTACATAGTTACTGGTCCAGTAATTATAGAAGACGGTGCAACTTTAACAATTCCTGCAGGAATGACAATTAAAGCAGCTGCAACAGGAGCTGACGTTTATGTTGCTATTTCTCAAGGCGCAAAAATTGACGCACAAGGAACAGCTAACCAACCAATTATTTTTACTTCTGCTGCTAATACACCAAATGCTGGTGATTGGGGAGGATTAATACTTTTAGGTAAAGCTCCTATTAACTCTGTTTCTGGTTCAGGAACTTCTACTTCAGAAATTGCAAGTTTACCTTTTGGAGGTAATGATGCTTCAGATGATTCTGGAAAATTACGTTATGTACGTGTTGAATATTCTGGTGGAAAGGCTGATGGAAATTCAGAAAACAACGGATTCTCTTTTTACGGTGTTGGTAATTCAACTTTAGTAGAATACATTCAAATGTATGAAGGAAAAGATGACGGTGTTGAGTTTTACGGAGGAACAGTAAATGTAAGTTACATTTCTATTGTAAACGCTCAAGATGATTCTATTGACTGGACAGAAGGTTATACAGGTACAATTACTGATGCTTATGTAAAACATGGTACTGATCACGATAAAGGTATTGAAGCTGATGGTTACAATACAGACATAGGAAACAACTCTAGCCCTTTATTTTGGTCTAAACCTACAGTAAACAACTTAACTATTATTGGTTTAGGTTCTGGAACTGGTAATGAAGCTGTTCGTTTAAGAGCAGGAACTCAAGCAATCTTTAGCAATGTTTTATTAAAAGGTTTTGCTGAAGGATTTGATCTTGATGGTGATGCTGGAGCAACAAGTGCTAACCCAACAGGAACAGGAGTTATAAACGGAGATTTAGATGTTAGCTCTGTAGCTTTTGAAGATATAACTGTAAAAATGAAAAACGATACAGGTGAAACTTTTACAGATGCAGATTTCTATACAGAAGATGCAACTGCAACAGGAACTGACTATGCTACCTGGGGAGCAGGTTGGACAAGACAATAAATAATATTATTGCACTAATTATTTGAATTAATTACATGAAAAACGCGCCAAATGGCGCGTTTTTTTTATTGAGAAAAATATCTTTTCAATCAAAAAATGAAATTTATTTAACAGCTATCTTGGTATCTTCTTTCCAAGTTTGTACACTAGCTACAGTACTGTTTTCAAAGTTTACTTCACGCAAAACATTTCCTTCCCACATAAACCACTTACCAACTTTTTTACCACTTTTATAGTGAGCAATTGTTGTTTTATTTCCTTTAGTATCAAAAGAAGTCCAAGTTCCTTCTAATTTTTTATCTTTAAAAAAACCTTGTTTTTCAATACTTCCATCTTCATAAAAATAAGTAGCTTTAACTAAATCACCAACTTTTTCAAATGAAGGACTTTTATCTTGAGCTTGTGTTAAAGAGACTGCTAAAATACAAGCGATTATAATTAATTTTTTCATAATATCTATTTTTATATTTACATTTCCTTTACAAATATAAGTTCTTTTTTACAATAAAGCAATATTTACATAACATTAAATTAACATTGCGATTAATTATTATAAATGGTTTAGCTTTTTTAAAATGAAAAAATATATATTTACGGTAGAATTATAATTAAAAAAACAAAAAGTTATGGCAGTAATGAAAGTAATTGAAGTATTAGCAAACTCAGAAAAAAGCTGGGAAGACGCTACAAAAAAAGCTGTAAAACAAGCTTCTAAATCTGTAAAAGGCATCAAATCTGTTTTTGTACAATCTCAAAGTGCAGTAGTAAACGGAGACGATGTTACTGAATTTAGAGTAAACCTAAAGCTTACTTTCGAAGTGAAGTAAGTTTTGTATATTTTTCTACTACTTTATAATGCGGTTTTACTTTTGTAAAATCGCATTATTGTTTTTACTATATTTGAAATATGAATATACTTCAACTTACACTTATTGGCTTTGTAGCACTTATACATATTTACATTGTAATATTAGAAATGGTTTTATGGACAAAACCAAAGGGAATAAAAGCTTTTGGATTAAAAAGCAAAGAGTTTGCCGAAGAAACTAAAGTTATGGCAGCAAATCAAGGTTTATATAATGGTTTTTTAGCTGCAGGCTTAATTTGGTCTATGGTTTCAAATAAAACGGATGTAGCAATTTTCTTTTTAGCATGTGTTTTCGTTGCGGGTATTTACGGAGCTTATTCTACTAAAAAAACTAAAATATTATATATTCAATCTATTCCTGCAACCTTAGGATTAATTTCACTTTTTCTTTAGAAAAAATCTAGCATTTTACTGTATTTTTGTATTGATTAAAAACAATACGAAATGGAAAAATATATAGTACAAATTAAAGAGTTACTTGTTGAATACTCTCCAAAAGTAATTACAGCATTAGCAATTTTAATAGTTGGTTTATTTATTATAAACCTAATAATTAAAGCTGTAAAAAAAATATTGCATAAACGTGGAATTGACATTACACTTCAAAAATTTTTCGGTAACCTACTTGGTTGGGCATTAAAAATACTTTTAATAATTACTGTAATTGCTAAACTAGGGATAGAAACTACTTCTTTTGCAGCAATAATTGGTGCTGCTGGTTTAGCTTTAGGTTTAGCATTACAAGGTTCTTTAGCTAATTTTGCTGGAGGCGCTTTAATTATGATTTTTAAACCTTTTAAAATTGGAGATCTAATAGAAGCACAAGGAGAAATTGGAGTTGTTAAAGAAATAGAAATCTTTACAACCAAACTTACTGGCTTATCTAACAGAGAAATAATAATACCTAACGGCGCTTTATCAAATGGAAATATTATTAATTTTTCTTCGGAAGGAACTCGTAGAGTAGACTTAACTTTTGGAGTTTCTTATGACGCTGATATTAAACAGACAAAAGATGTTTTAATGAATGTTTTAACTTCACATCCTAAAGTTTTAAAAGACCCTACTCCAACAGTAAATGTTTCTGAATTAGCAGATAGCTCCGTAAACTTTGCTGTAAGACCTTGGTGTAAAACAGAAGATTATTGGACTGTTTATTTTGATGTTACTGAAAACACAAAAATAGCGTTAGATAAAGCTGGAATAGAAATTCCTTATCCACATTCAGTAGAGATTCATAAAGAAAATTAAAAATGGTATAATTATTGTACTTTGTAACCAAAATAAATAAGATGAAATATAAATTAACAATATTACTATTATTACAAGCATTATTATTAACAGCACAAATGGAGAATAGATACTCCTTATCATCTTCTATGTCATTTAAAACTTTCTCAGATGTTGATAAAAACTTTAAAGGAACTCCTTTTATTAATAAAGACTTGAGACCAGTTACTATTGAAGGCTATAAGGAGACAGATTTAAAAGCTAGATACAATGCTCATCAAGATTATTTTGAAGTTTTAAGAAAAGGACAAACAAAATATTTTACTGTTAAAAGCCCTTTAAAACTTACTTTTGTCTACACTAATAAAGTTTATGCTGCTTTTAATAAAAGTGAGAATCAAAATGAAAAAACTTTCTATGTAATTAAACATGAAGATCCTTCATTTAAAATTCTACTCAAAGAAAATATTCTTTTAAAAGAAGAAGTTGAAGCTAAAACTGGTTATGGTTCTTATACACCACCAACTTTTAAACGAAAAAAAGACACTAACTTTGTAAAGTTTAAAAATTCTGATGAGGTAATAGAAATTCCAACAAAAACAAAAAAGTTTTTAGAAATAGTTTCAAATAAATCAAAAGAAGTAAAGACCTTTATTAAAAAAAATAAACTTAAATTAAAGAAAGAAAAAGATTTAATTAAAATATTTAAATATTATACTTCATTAAAATAATTTCTTCTTTTCAGGAATAGCAATAAAATCTTTTAAATAAAATGGTTCAAAATAAGCGACATCTTCGATGTCGTTTTTTTTGTATTTAGTAAATGATAAAGAAGCCATTTCTTTTGCTGAAGGGAATTTATCTTGTATAAAAACAGCATTCTTATGCGTAATTAAAGTTTTACACTTGGCTGCTCCATCTCCTAAAAAATATACTTTCCCTTTTGATAATTCATCTTGAAAAGAATTTTCGTCAATAATTTGTGCTTGAATTTCTCTAGTTTTACTATAATTTGAATCATAGACCGCAGCATACACTTCCATTCTACGAGCATCAATCATAGGTACAATTAAACCATCCTCAATTTTAATAGCATGTGCTAAAGAAGTTAATGTCTCAATAGAAATTAAAGGCTTATCAAAAGAAAAAGCCAAACCTTTAGCTGCAGAAACACCAATTCTTAATCCAGTATAAGAACCCGGACCTTTACTTACAGCAACAGCATCAATTTTATCTGTAGAAGTATTAGCTTCTTCTAAAATTTCAACAATAAAAGGGTGCAACTTTTCTGCATGAGAATAATTTCCATTATTCATTTCTTTTATTGCAATAATTTCTCCGTTTTTTGCTAAGCTAACTGAGCAATTTTTGGTTGCTGTTTCTATATTAAGTATAAGTGCCAAAATCTAAAAATTTGAGCAAAGATAGGCTTTAAAAACAAAAAACTCATCAACATTAGGGTTGATGAGTCTTCAATATATATTAAAATTGTTTTTAGTCTTGTAAAATATTTTCTCCGTAGTAAAACTTTAAAACTTTAGTAGTAAAAACATAATTGTATTTCGCCCTAATCATTGCTCCTTCTGCATTAACTAATCGATTTCGAACTTGATCAAAATCAAATAATGTCATTGCTCCATAATTATAACTTTCTTGCGCGTTTTTAAAAGCTTCAGTTTGTGCTGCTAAAGAAATTTCCGCTGCTTCAAATGCTTTTGCTGCTGCTTTTGCATCTTGGAAAGCTTGTTCTATAGTTTGTTGTAAACGTAGTTTTTCGCTTTCTAATCTTGTTTCTGTTATTAATTTACTGATTTTATTACGCTCCACATTTGCATCAGTTTTAAAACCGTTAAAAATTGGAATACTAACATTAAATCCTAAACCGTAACCTAAAGTTTCATCTAATTGATCAAAGAAACCTGTATTAGAAAATCCAGTTGGTAAATCTAAATTATAATTAAAATTTGACCCTACACTAGCAGAGGCTGTAATTGATGGTTTGTATGCTGATTTAGCTATTTCGATAGAAAGATCTGCACTTTCAATATTTAATTGCGCTCTTTTTATCTCAGGTCTGTTACTTAATGCCTTTTGATATACCTCTTCCGAAGTACTATATAACATTGCCGCAGAAGGTGAATCTACTTCGATTTTTGCAACATCAAAACCTTCAAAAGGAACTTGTAGCATTTGAGAAATATTAAGTAATGCTAAATTTAATGCGTTTTCTTGAGAAACCACATTTTGTGTATCATTTGCTGCTGTAGATTGCACGTTTAACAAATCACCTTTTGGGATTGTCCCTGCGTCAAATTGTGCTTTTGCTCTGTCTATTTGTTTTTGACTTATCTCAGCTTGAGTTGTAGCGACTAGTAAATTTTCTTTAGCAAATAATGCATTTAAATATGTATTAACTATACGTAATGCAATATCGTTTTCAATTACTTCTAAGTCTAATTTACTTCCTTCTACACCTAATTTTGCTTGATTATAAGTGTTTAAAACTCTATAACCATTAAACACAGTAATACCTGCATTTACACCAATAGAACCTCCAAAATTTGTTGTTGAAACTCTATCATTTGTTATAGGATTAAAACCAGAACCGAATCTTAAGTTTCCTCCTGTAGATCCATTTACAGAAGGCAATTTATTTCCTTTTGCGCTTTTAACATCAGATTCTGCTATGTCTATATTAAATTTGTTTTGCTTAATAGTAATGTTGTTTTCTAATGCGTAATCTACACATTCTTTAAGCGTCCATTTTTTTTGAGAAAATGCTGAAATTGATACAATTAAAGCAGCAAAAAATATAAGTTTAGTTTTCAACACGTTATTTTTATAAGATTATTAAGTTGACTTTTTACTAATAGTTTTAATAAGACGTTCAAAAACAAAATTTGTTACACTAATTCTTATTTATTAAAGTGTTAATTTTTTTCTTTCTGTTTATGCTTGTATAAAAAGTAGAATAAAGTACCAACTAATATGTATGGAAACACCATTAAATAGGTAATACCGTCGTTTACGCCTTCACCCATAGATTCGTTTCCATTTTCTACTACAGCTTTACACATGGCGCATTGCGCGGAAGAAATTTCAACTATAAATAGCATTAAAATAATTAATACACTTTTTTTCATCTTTAAATATAATAAGGTGAAATCATTAAATACACTATAACTCCAGTTACAGCAACATATAACCATAATGGAAATGTAATCTTTGCTATCTTTTTATGTTCTGGGAAATTACCCAACCTAGCTCTCATAAAGGTAATTAATACAAACGGAATAATAATTATCGACAATAAAATATGTGTAAATAATATAAAATAATAGATATATTTAACAATTCCTTCTCCACCAAATTTTGTAGAATCTGATGTCATATGATAGGCTACATATAAAACTAAAAACAAAACAGAACATATAATTGCTGTTGTGTTTAATTGTTCATGTAACTTTTTATTGCCTTTCTTTATGGCAACAACTGCTGTAACTAATAAAACGGCTGTTAATGCATTTATAGATGCATAAATTGGCGGTAAAAAACGTAAAGGTTCTACATTAGGAATCTTAATAACAAATAATGCGGCAACAGCTACTGGAATAGCAATTGATAAAATTGTTATTATTTTTTTGTATTTCTTTTCTTGTAATTGGTTATTCATTTAACAACAGTTTAATGTCTTTTTTTAATTCTGAAATTTGATTAGGAAACGATTGTTCAGGTAGTGCTCTATAATACATTATTGGGTTTCCATGTTCATCATAACGTGAGCGAATATAACCGTCTTTATCTACTAAAGCGAATAAACCAGAATGCTCAAACCCACCATGATCTTGTTCTCCTTTTCCAGCATATAATTTAAAACCATGATTAGATAATTTATACACATCTGCTTCTGGTTTCCCAGTTAATAAATGCCAGTTTTTATGCGTAATTCCCATTCTATCCGCATACTCTTTTAAAACTTTAGGTGTATCAATTTCTGGTGTAATTGAAATTGAAGCTATCCCAAATTCTGGATTGCCAAAAAATTCATTTTGTATAGTAAGCATTTGCTCATTCATAATTGGGCAAATTGTTGGGCAAGTTGAAAAGAAAAACTCAACAACATATACCTTTCCTAAGTAATCTTGATTTGTAATTGTTTTTCCTTCTTGGTTTGTAAACTCAAAAGCAGGCACTTTAGTAAAAGTATGCAAATCTGCCTTCTGAAAATGCTTTACAATTTTTGGAACTGCGTAAATTCCGAAGAGTAATACAATAAATGAAATACCTATATATGAGTGTTTTTTATTCATTTTCAACTTGTCATTCCTGCGAAGACAGGAATCTTATTATTGTTTAGTTATTCTTTTTAAAGAGCTTCCTACCTTCGCAGGAATGATAGAAAATTCTTATATTTCTCTATCTGCGTTATTCTTCTTTAATGCTAATCTATATTCTGCAAGTACAACTTTTACATCGTCTTTCATCTTATTGTTTAACTCTGCAACAGAATGCATATTGTATCCGTACAATTTTCCATCTACGGATTCTTTATCGTCTACTCTACCTCTTAACTTACCTTCTTTATCTATTATAAATGCTTTGTTTGCATATAAATTGCTAAGAGAGTCATTGGTAGAAAAACTTTCATAAACTGCTTCTATTTCTACAGCTGAAGCTCCGATAAATTTCCATTTAATTAAATCAGTAAATTTTCCTATTTCTTGTTTTAATTTTAAAACATCTTCTTTTTTATCATTAGGATAAATAGCTACTAATTGAAAGTCTTTAAAACCGTAAAAAGGTTTGTATATTTTTTGATTCAAATTAAAAAAACCTCCTTTTACACTTTCTATATCTTCACCTAAAAAAACAACAATAGAAATATTTCTTTTAAAGGTTGTAGTTTTTGCGCTATCAATTTCTGAAACATCTATTACATTTTCTGAAAGAATTGGTAACCTCCCAAAGTTATTAACTCCAGATGATATAAATATATACAGCAATAATGGTAATAGGAATAATGCTGATAATACAAATGTTTTTTTTACTTTATTTGTCATAAAAATTAGTCATAAAAAAAGGTGGTTAAAACCACCTTAAATATTTTTTAAATTACCATTTTACAAGTGGTGCTAATGTTTCGTATAAATAACCACCTTCAATTAATAGCAAGGTAACTAAATATGATATTAAAAACACCGATGACCAAACTACCGATCGTCTTAACCATTTTTTTTCACCATCCATGTGCATAAATGCCCAAGTAATGTAGTAAGCTTTTACTAATGTTAAGATAATAAAGATCCAGTTTAAAGGACTTGTGCCTAAAAAGCTAGTAAGGTGTAAAACATCTGGTTTTATAATTCCAAAAATTACTTCAACAATAGTTATAAGAGATAATAATCCAAAAACTATCCAGATTTTCTTTGTGTTTGATTCGTGTGCGTGTGCCATTTTTTCGCTTATTTTTTTATTAGATTCCCGTTTTCACGGGAATGACAATTCTATAGAAATTTAAGATGCAAACATCTTAAAAGCTTATCTTAAACTAAGTAGAAGAAGGTAAATACAAATACCCAAACTAAATCTACAAAGTGCCAATATAATCCTACTTTTTCTACCATTTCATAATGTCCTCTTCGTTCGTAAGTTCCTAAGATTACATTAAAGAAAATGATGATATTTATCAATACTCCTGTAAATACGTGAAAACCGTGAAAACCTGTAATAAAGAAAAAGAAATCGGCAAAAATTGTATTACCATATTCATTTACTTTTAAGTTTGCTCCTTCTACCACTAATTTAGCTTTAGCAAGTTCTGCTAAACCTTTTTCTCTTGATAAAATTATTTTTTGTTTGGTTGCCGGATCTATTAACTCCGAACGAATAGCTACATCTGGATTTGAAGCAAATGATTTTTGAACTTGAGCTACAGAATATTGAGACATAGCTCCTTCTCCTTCAAACCATAAACCGTTTGTAGGCGTTTGTTGAACACGTTCGTCCATTCTATCTCCAGTTACAAAATCTGCAAGTGCTATTTGATGACCGTCTTTTACAAATTGTAAAACTTTACCATCTGTAGTTTTAACTGCTCCGTAAGAACCATTAATAAAGTTTTTCCATTCCCAAGCTTGTGAACCTAAGAATATAATTCCTCCAACAATAGTTAAAAACATATAGAAAGTAACTTTCTTTTTTTTCATTTGATGACCAGCATCTACAGCCAACACCATTGTTACCGAAGAAAATATTAAAATAAAGGTCATTAAAGCCACATAATACATTGGTGCGTGTACACCGTGTAAAAATGGGAAGTGAGTAAACACTTCATCGGCAATTGGCCAAGAGTCAATAAATTTAAAACGAGTTAAACCATAAGCGGCTAAAAAACCAGAAAAGGTTAATGCATCAGACACGATAAAAAACCACATCATCATTTTACCGTAACTAGCTCCAAAAGGTTTTACTCCGCCTCCGCCCCAAGTTTCTTTGCTGTCAGAAGGTATAGCAACATTTGCTTCCATATATATTTCAGTTTGTTATTTTTCTTAATAGTTTGCCAAAATTAATCATTTTCTATCATCTAATAAAATAGAAAAAGAAAAATAGATAAATCCATAGTACATCTACAAAATGCCAAAAGATTGCACCTAGCTCAAAACCAAGCGTTTCCGTGGCATTATACTTGTTTTTAAAATGATTATAAATAACAACTAATAACACAATTACACCTGCAATTAGGTGTAAAACATGCATTAATGTTATTCCAATGATAAAAGAAGTAGACACTGTGCTCCCTGGACCAGTAAAATAAAGTCCAGAACTTTTTAGTTGATCAAAGCCTACATATTGATACCAAATAAATCCAATTCCTAAAATTAATGTAATTATTAGAAATATTCTTGATGTTGGTACATTATCTTTTTTTAATAATTTTTGCGATATAAATAATGTTATACTACTTAAAACAATTAATGCTGTACTTATATAAAACGCTTGAGGCAAATCAAAAGTTACCCAATCATCACGTTTCATGCTAATAACATAAGCACTTGTTAAACCTGCAAAAAACATAACCATACTAATCATTGAAACCCATAACATAGGTTTTGCAGATTTTCTTCTAGCTACAGTTAATTCTTTATCTACTTGTTCTCTATTATTCATTTAATGTAAAAATTTATCTACGACATAAATTATTTGCACTAGCGTTATATATAAAACACTCGACAACATTAATTTACGCGCATCAATATTACTTTCAGATTTGTGTAACTTTATTCCAAAGTACAACATAATTCCACCTAATAGTGCTATAATTATTGCTGTTAATGGACATATATAAAAGTTTCCTGACATTTTTAAAACTGGTGCAACAGAAACTAAAATCATTATTATTGTGTAAAAAATAATTTGCTTTACAGCACCTTTATCTTTTTTATTCATTGGTAACATACCAAATCCTGCTTTTTTATATTCTTCAAATTGTAACCATCCAATTGCCCAAAAGTGAGGAAATTGCCAGAAAAATTGAATCATAAAAAGCATTCCTGCTTCTATACCAAACTGATTTGTTGCTGCAACCCAACCTAACATAAAAGGAATTGCACCTGGAATTGCTCCTACAAAAACAGTTAATGGTGTTACCGCTTTTAACGGTGTATAAGCACAAGCATACAAAAATATTGAAATAGCCCCAAATAAAGCCGTTTTAGGGTTTATGTAATATAAAATTGAAAGACCAACAATTGTAAATAGAATTGCTATTGTTAAAGCTGTATTTACACTCATTCTACCTGTTGGTAAAGGTCTATCTTTGGTTCTTTGCATTAAAGCATCGGTGTCTTTCTCAATTACTTGATTAAAAGCGTTTGAAGCACCAACCATTAAGAAACCACCAATTGTAAGTAAAATTAAGGTAGTATAATTTATAGTTTCTGCCGCCAATAAATAACCTGCAACCGAAGAAAAAACAACACTTAAAGACAAGCCTACTTTGGTAAGTTGTTTAAAGTCTGAAATGAGCGTTTTCACAGATGTTTTATTGTTTGAAATAATGGTAGAATTCATCGAAAATAATTCGATTGCAAAGATATTCTATAAATATGGATTTACCATAATTTTCATGGCTAATTATAGGAAAATAAGATTACTTATCTAAAAATCAAAGTACCAGTTAAACAAATCTGCACGCAAGCCAACTGTAAACCAAATATTGGTATCTGCTTTAAATGTTGCGGTTGGAGTTTCAGGAGAAAACTTTCTATATGACAAACCTGCAAATAAACTTAGTTTGTTTGATGGATTCAATAAATAATTACCCTGAGCATCAAACATAAAAATTGTGGCTGTATTTCCTTGTCCTATTGAATTGTTTGTATCACTTACCCTAATGTCATAGGATTGATAAATATTACCACCATAACTAACAGTTCCATCTTTATCAAAACCTCTTTTTCCTAAAATTAATTTTCCATAACCACTCCAACGATCTTTCTTATAGCGAGCAATACCAATCATTTCCCAGAAATTTGCTCCCCATAAATGCCCAATTGGCTGACTATAATGTCCATAATTTAACACCGGATTTTGATGTGCAAATGTATAAGGCCTAGCATAATTAAATTCTCCTTGCAGAAAAAGGTTCTTCACATTTAACGCGTCAAACCATTTTGCACCCAATTGTAAGCCAAACTTATTTCTCCAATCACTTAAATTGGTTAAGTTTCCGAAAGAAAATTCATCAATCAGCAATTGAGAATATCCCATAAACTTATCTGAAAATTTATATTTCGAAGTTATTCCTATTAAAGCATTACCAACATCTTCACCTCTGTTAAATTCCACAGATCGGTAAAACATTAACGGATTAAAAAAGGACATGTCTATTCCGTTTTCCCCTGCAGAAACAGCTGCCTCAAAGAAACCTAAGTTAAATTTATCTGTTACATTAATACTCAAATAATGCATTGCTATGTATTTACGCAAATGTGCTCTATCATTTGCATTTGCAGCAAATTCTCTTACATCTTGTGCCCACATCCAAATGTTAGTGTATTTAAACTTCCAAAAACTAACATCCATTTTTAAATAAGTTGCTGGAGAAGAAACATCTGAAAGTAAAAAAGAACGATAACCATCTCCAATAAAGTTTTTTCCATGACCTAGTTGAACATTCAAAAACTTATTAGGCGTATAAGACATATAACCTTCCGCTACAGGATAATCATAACCAGTTCCAAACTCTTTTGCCTTACCTCTTCCCGGAACTAATCCTTCTGAACTTACTGGTTTAAAGGTTTCCTTATCTGGATTACTTGCATATAAGTTTACATATTCTGCAAACCTTCCCTGGCTTTCATATATTGTTGTAGAAAACGAAAACTTATCACCTAAGCCTCCATCAATTTTCATAAAACGCGTATTATTATACGTATACTTTTGACTATCAGAATTATCTTTTCCTAATTGAACATCAACTAGAAAATCTAATGTTAACCAATAATCTTCCTTCTTTACTTGAAGTAAATGCTCATTCCAAAGTTTACGTCCAAACCAAGATTTTTTTTCTGGCTTTAAAAAAGGTGTTTTTTCTTTTTCAAAATCATAAACCTTGTTAATTTCATTGTGAATATAGGGCTTTGAAGCCGTATGAGTACCTTTGTTTTTATGTAAAGCATATTCATAATCCACATAACTTTGATGTGTAAAAGGAATATTCAACTGACTATTGTGTTCTAAAAAAGTACTATCTGCTAGTTTTTGCTGAGCAACTACAACATTAATATCTAGTTTAGGCTCTGCATTTATTTTAATTCCCGAAGGGTTTTCTGAAAGCGGAAATGCTATAGGAAGCACAAAGCGCATTTCTACAGTATGATTATTGTAGGTTGCGGCTTTAACTGCTGGCATTTTAGCAAAAACACGATTAACTTCAGTTTGTAATTCTTTATATGGAGAATTAACTAATAAGCTATTAAAAACTCCTTTTTCATCAACATAAAAAAGAACATTAACTGTTTTGTTGAAACTCTCTTTTTCTAATACTTCTGGGACTTTAAACTCCTTAAAGAAATATGTATTTGCTTGCTGATAAAAACATTTCTCTTGTTCTTCTGCAGAAACATCTTCACATTCTTTAAACATTGGATAACGTTCAGAATTCTGTGAAAAAATTAATGTAGGAATAATAAGAAGTAAAACAAGTATAGATTTCTTCATTATGTATTAAAGTTTTGTAACTCTATTTTCTTTTAGTTGATATTTTTCTAAACTCTCTGAGCAAGTTGCCAATCCGTTTTCATCAAAATTAAGGCGATGACCATATTCACTAACCCAACCAATGTGTTTTGATGGATTACCAACAACTAAAGAATACGGTAAAACTTCTTTAACAACAACAGCACCTGCTCCAATAAAAGCAAACTCACCTATATCATTTCCACAAACAATGGTTGCATTTGCACCAATACTGGCACCTTTTTTTACAGTAGTTTTCAGGTATTCATTTTTACGATTTACAGCACTTCTTGGGTTTATAACATTCGTAAAAACCATTGATGGCCCAAGAAAAACATCATCTTGGCAAATTACACCTGTATAAATAGAAACATTATTTTGAACTTTTACATTTTTACCCAAAATTACTTCTGGAGAAACTACAACATTCTGACCAATATTACAACCTTCTCCAATAGTACAATTTGGCATAATATGACTGAAATGCCAAATTTTTGTACCATTTCCAATTGTACATCCGTTGTCTATAACAGCCGTTTCATGTGCAAAAAAATCACTCATTATTAGTAGTCGGTTTCTGTATTTAAATTTAAAATAATCTGTTTTGCTGATGAAGTTCCAATTCTATCAACTCCAATTGAAATCATTTTTTTAGCTTGTTCTAAAGTTTTTACACCTCCAGCTGCTTTTATTTTTAATGGTGAAGCATTTTCTACTATTAACTTCATTGCTTCAAAAGTTGCTCCACTTGGTTTGTTATTTTCAGTTTGAAAGAATCCTGTAGAAGATTTTACAAAAATATTTTCAAAATTTGATTCTTCAAAATTACTGATAACTATATTTTTAATCAGTTGTGAAAGTACAATTATTTCTTCATTTGATAACGCTGCAATTTCTATGATCCACTTTACAGTTTTATTATTTTCTAAACAAAGTTTTGTACAGTTTACAACTTCAGTTTTTATCAATGTTAAATCTCCATTTTTAAATGCATTATAATTGATAACAAAATCGAGTTCGTCTGCACCTAATTCAATTGCCTTTTTTGCTTCGGATATCTTAACATCAACCGAAGAGTTTCCTTCAGGAAAATCTATTACAGTTCCAATTAAAACCTCTGAATTATTTTCACTAATCAATTCTTTAGCAACAGTAATATAGTTGCTACGAAGCATTACCAACTTCATTTCATATTTAATTGCATCTTCAATAAGCTCAACATTTCTTTGAGTAGTTTCTTCAACAGAAATATGAGCCTGTTCAGCGGTTTTAAGATAGGTACTATCTATGTAATTGTTGATATTCATTAATAGCAAAAATAAAAAAACTCAGCAATAAAGCTGAGTTTTAAAATATTATTCTACATGAAATGTAATGGGTAAAGTGTATTTAACTTTAACAGCATTGCCTCTTTGTTTTCCAGGAGTAAACTGTGGAATTTTATCTACAATTCTTTGTACTTCTTTTTCTAATCTTTTATGAGGTGCTTTTATTTTTACTTGTGTAACATTCCCTATTTTATCTATTACAAACAAAGCATACATTTTCTGTTTACCAGAAGACAAACCCAAATCTTGCCCCAAACCACTATTAAAGTGTTTTTGCACATGCTTAGATATTTTTCTAACAAAACATTTTTTATTTTCAACTTCAGACAAACCTTCACAACCTCTATAAATTGGAGCTTCTTCAATTCTTATGAAAGGGATCTCATCTTCAATTGGGTCATCAATCACAACTTCAACAATATCGTCTGGATTCAAAATAGGTGTATCTACTATATCTGTTGGCTTATCTATCACATTTTCAATATGTGTCTCATCTACTTTATCAATTACGTTTAAAATAGCTGTTGTTTTTGGCTTAACGGGCTCATCAAATTTTGGCTTTGGAATATCTTTTATAAATGCCATTGGTGGAGTTTCATTAATTACATAGGTATTTTCTCCTGGATCATAATCTTCAACTAAATTTTTCTTTTCTACTGTTTCAAACTCTAAAACTACATAGACTGTAAATAAGGTTAATACCAAACCTAGTTGCATAAATACTGTTGAGAACTTTTCTAATTGTTTTCTCGGTTTTTTCTTTAAGTTGTTCATAATAAGATAGTTTAAATGTTAAGACTATGTTAAAACAAGAAACATGCCATTACATTACTAATTTAAATTTTAACATTTAAAACAACAAAAAACGCAACTCATATGAGTTGCGTTTTTCAAAATATAAAAATATTTTTATCTATTCTACATTAAAAGTAATTGGAAGTGTATAACCTACACGAACCGCTTTACCTCTTTGTCTACCTGGTTTCATTTTAGGTAACTTCTTTGCTATACGAATAGCTTCTTTCTTTAATCTTGGGTGTGGTGCTCTTGCATTAATAGCAGTAATACTTCCATCTTTATCAATTTTAAATTGAACATAGATTTTCTTCTTACCTGGCGCTAAACCTAACTCATTTGCTAATTCAGCATCAAAGTTTCTTTGTACGTGCTTACGCATCTTTTTATTTAAACAATCTTTCTTTTGTGCTTTTGTTCCCGTACAACCTGGAAAAACTGGTACTTCTTCAATAATTGAAAAAGGAACGTCTTCTATAACTTCTTCCTCTTCTTCTACCTCAACAATTTCCTCTACCTCTACAGATTCAGTTTCATCTGTTTCAGTAGTTTCAATTACTGTTTCCACTATTTCTTCTTCATCTTCTACAACTTCAATTTTTTCTGGAGTTGGTGGTGGTGGAGTTTTTGGTGGTGGTGGTGGTGGTGTATTTTGCATGACAATTGTTTCTTCTTCAATTTCATTTGCCATGTTTGAATCTCCTAGAGTAGATACAGACTTGTCATAAGTCTTCTGCTCAATTGCCATATACGTTACAAATAACGCTAAAACCAAACCTAGCTGCATAAACAACTTGCTGTAATTCTCTAAATTTGATTTTGGATTTTTCTTAATTTCCATCCTAAAAAGTTTTTAATAGTTCGCTAATTTACTTAATTTTTTATGACTTATACAAGTCCAAACGTTAAATAGCTTGTTTTTTTTCAATTTTCTTATTAAAAATTAACATTGCTATGATTGCTCCTAATGTATTTGCAAGCATATCTAAATAACTTGCTTCCCGGTAATCGGTTATTGTTCCTTGTAAAACCTCAATAATTATGCCGTAAAAAATACAGGCAACTACTACAAGGTATTTATTTTTATTGTTTGATAAAGTTGTTCTAAAAGCAAACAACCAACTTAAAGTTAAAACTAAGTAAGCAATTAAATGTTCAATTTTATCAATATTTGATATCTGAACTGGCTGATTACCTAATTTTATTAAGCTTAAAACAGCAATTACAATAGTTATTGCAATTGCTATAAAAAATCTATTATCCTTTAATAAGTTCTTGATACGCTTCAGCATTTAGTAAGTCTTTAATTTGACTTTCATCTTCAATTTTAAGCTTAATCATCCAACCTTCTCCATAAGGATCTGAGTTTACTAATTCTGGCTCATCCTCTAAAGCTTCATTAAATTCTACTACTTCACCTTTTAATGGCATAAATAAATCTGATACTGTTTTTACTGCTTCAACAGATCCAAAAACCTCATCTTTTTCTACTGTTTCATCTAATGTATCTACATCTACATAAACGATGTCTCCAAGTTCTCCTTGTGCAAAATCTGTAATACCAATTGTTGCTATATCGCCATTAATTTTAATCCATTCGTGATCTTTTGTGTAACTTAAATCTGTAGGTATGTTCATTGTAATTTTATTTTATAGTTTATCGTGTTAAATTATATATTATGTTTATTCCTGCATTTATTGCTTGCCTTGGAAAGGTTGTTGATATTGCATATCTATATGTTTGATGGTTGTAATAAAAAGAAGCTGTTAGGTTTTTATTTAAATTATAATCTGCTATAAACTTAAAGCTAAATAATTTTTCTCCTCCTGTAATTTGATTATTTCCTTCATCAATTGCTCTAATTTGAGTTATATTATCTCTCATTGAAACGTCTGCTCGTAGGTTTACATCTCCTTTTAATACTTCTTTTTTACCCGCAAAACGTGTGTTGAATTTTACATCTCTTATTCTATATCCAAATCCAACAACATATTCTGTCCCTTTAATATCTGTTAATGTGTTATTATTAAAGTTAAGTGTTAATGCTCTATCTGTTCTTATTTCACCTTTAAAAGAAAAAGAATTTCTCATTCTAAAATCTACTTTAATTAATGGTGAAAATTCATCTATTAATGTTGCTGAAGATATTAATAATTGAGATTGATAGTTTCCTGCCGAATTTTTTACCGGTAAGTTTGTTGAACTAACTGGTTGATTAGAGTTAACTCCCTCATATAATAAGTTATTTGTGTATCCTCCAATTGTATAAGAAGAATTATAACCATGAGATACTGAAAATGCAGCAAAGTTTTTCTTAAACCATTTATACTTCATTAAGCCATTATAACGCAATGTCCAATTAGGAATTGGGACGTTTTTAAAGATTCCTGTATCTACTGAATTAGGGTCTTTTCCAGAATAAGCCGCCATGAATGCCGGCAACAATACTTCTTGGCTAGAATTTGTATAACCATCTACTGGGAAACCGTTTTCAGCGGATAATCTACTAGCAACATCTGTTCTAAAATCTAAGAAATTTTGAAACAACACATCTGCATCTGTAAAAGCAGTTCCAAGCATAAAGTAACTTGAATTAAAATTACCGGTTTCAAAAGTTTTAAGCGCTGTATTTTGCTCATAACCTCCATTACCATCTGGAATTACATCTAATTGCTGATTTAAACTATTTGTTTTAGTTCTATTCCCTCGAACATCAATAATAAGATCTCTAAATGGTTTTACAGAAACGGTATAATCTAACTTTTTTAAATTATTTCTTCCGTAGGTTTTATTATAATACTCTTCGTTATTTTCTCTAGTAACTAACCAATTGTTTTCAATTGCTCTGTTTAAAATTTCTGTTTGGCTTCCAAAAACAAAACCAAAAGTTGGTGCTAAACCTCCGCCAACATTATCTCTTCCTAAAAACCCAACAGTTGGTGTATAACCTTGCAACATTGTTTGGTTTGTTTCAGAATAACTGATTTTTGCTTTTTTAACAGATGTAATTACATCATACAAACCTTTTAATACTTTTTGTCCGGCAGAAGCATTCTTTTTTAAATTTCTAGTAGGTGTTGGTTTTTGTGAGTTTGCTAGAGATGGCCCGCCTTTAACTACTTTTTTAGGTTGGTTTTTATTCCCTTTTATAAATAATTTATCTAGCTTAATGTTTTTATAAAAACGACTAAAATCAATAGTACTACTGATATTATGACTGTTGGCATTTTGTATCATATTACCAACCTTGTCTACATAACTTTGTGAAGCAGCTTGCCAATCAAAATCTGCTGTGTAGCCATAGTCTGCATTTATAAAATTAAGTGCTGGTATTTTACCTAATGGAATTTGATAGGTTGCATTTAATTTTTGATGGTAATGATCAGGTCTCCCAATAGCAAAAAACTTATCGAACACATCTAATTGCTCGTTTTGGTTATCGTAGATATAATTATTAGTAGCATTAAAGTTTAACGCTAACGATTTTGTTAAATCAAAACCAATAGTATAATCCCAATTAAACAAAAATCTTCTTTGCGTTAATGTTGGCTGAGATGGTAATGGATTCAATGGATCATTTAATAAATTTCTAGACTGTTGTTCGGTGTAATTCCTGTTAATATTAGAATTTATTGCTAATGTTTTAGGAACTGGATTTATGTTAATATCTCTAATAACTTGCCACCATTTCCCTTTTAAAAACTCAGATTTTTTAAACGGTTCTATAACCCAAGGCTGGAAGCCAAAATTATAATTTGCACCAGCAATTACATTTTTATTAGTATAACTTTCTATGTTATAATCTTTATGAAACTCTTCATTATACGCGTAAGAAACAGAAAAGTTTTCTGCATCATAAAACTTAGGTTTCTTCTTGCTTTCTGGGTTTCTATTCTTTTTTACATTTATGAAACTAATACTTTTTCTTCTTGTATAATCTTGTGCATTTGCACTATTAGGGTTCACCTCTAAAGCATCTGCAAGTTCTACATCTTGGTATTGAGGATCGTATTTTGGATCACGAAATTCTTCACCGTATGTATAACTCATTGGTACTTGCATGTTCCATTTTTTAGGCATCATTTTACCTACTTGAATGGTTGTTGCAACATCATATTGCTTTACTTCTTCTATACTACGTTGTTGCACTCTGTCTTCTACATTACCAAAACCAATAGTGCTCATTCTACCCGCTAAAGAAACATCTGCAACATCTGCAAAATTTGCATCTGCGTTTAAAACTGCTGCCCAACCTCCTTTATTATCAAAACCAACTGCACGTAATTCATTAAACCAAACTTCCGCACTTTTCTCTGTAACAGAATTATTTTTAACTCCTAACATTACAGTTCTAACTTGTGCTAGAGTTGGGTTTCCTTTTACTCTAATTATCAATCCATCTTCATCTGCCATTGCTACCGCAGGATACAATTGATTTATTGCCAAACCAGCTCCGTCTCTTTCTACTTTTAATTTCCCTAATCTATCTAAAGCTAAGTCTAAATTATTTGCTTCTGGCCACGCATCTAAAGCTGTAGGATTCGCTAAAACTGTAGATAATTTTAAAGGCATTTCAATTTGATAGAAATTATCATTTAAATCTGTCCCAAGACGTATAACAGCTACAACATCGTCATCTTCTGTTAAATTTGTAGATTTAGCATCCTCTAAGTGCATAAACATTTTTAGGTTTGTATACCTACGCAAATCAATACTAATGTTTTTATAAATTGCTCTAATTTTATCCTGCTCTAAGTCTTTTATTTTTAAAGAAACTGATTGCTCATTTTGACGCTGAATTGTATTGGTTCCTTGTAATTGTTCTCTTAAAATACCTGGAGGTAAAACATAACGTTCTTCATTTTGCTCAATACTAACAACACCTACTTCAAAGTTATTTAACTCGGGATTGGTAAGGTTTTGTTGTGGCAATGTTGCTGGATCTAACGTTTTTGTGTATCGACGCCAATCTCCACGCACTAACTCTAATTCTCCCATACGTAACACAACTGGCATCTTAAATTTTGTAAGATACATACGCATAAAACGAATACTGTTAAAATCGGTAATTCCTCCTATTTGTTGCGCTGGAGTAACATTACGTAACGGAATTCTAAATTGATACCAAGTTGTACTTCTTGATGCTCCGTTTGCTAAAGTAACAGTTGTAGTTTTTGTATCAACAATATTATTTTTACCTAACTCTAAATCGTTTTTATTTAGCGAAACTCTGTATTCAAAATAACTTTCCACAGAGTTCATAGTTTGATCCTTATTTATATCTTCTACATCTGGATAGGTTGTAGATGATGTTGGATACGATTCTGTAGATTGATTTATAGTTGGTGAGTTTCCTTCAGTATTATTATATAGTTTGTAACGAGATAAGACAGATGCGTTTTGGCTATCTAAATTACCGCCTCTAAAAAACTGAAAATTATCTCCTGCAGGATCATCTAAACCAGAAAATGCCGGAAATTTAATTCGTTCTTCTTCATCTGACAAACCATCTAAACCTAAATCTTGATTAACTCTTGCTGCTTCATCTGCATCAAAAGAATATAATATAGATTGATTAAAAGGCACATCTCCCCAAGTTGTATTAATGGTATTGTTTGGTGTTTTTATTCCATCTGCAGGTAAACCGTTTTCGTATTGTTTACGGTTGTCTTTTAAAATATCTTCGGAAATGTTACCTAAGTTTACATATAAATCTCCAACTTGATTTATAGGATTTGTAGGATCAATTCCCACAGGTAAACCTTCTTCATTAGTTATCGAATAATTATCATACGGATCTTGCAACCAAAACTGTAGGTATTCAACATTTGATTGTTCAAAATTATTTGTGGTCGTTAAGGCACGCATAATTCCTCCCCAACGATCTTCTGGATCAGAAAATGTTCCGTCTGCATTAACAGTAGAACTTGTGTCAAAATTATAAGTTCCTCTTTCACTAGGGAAATATGCTAAATCTAAAGTTCTAACAAAGTTAAGCTGTGTTATATCTAAATCTGTATTAGGAAATAATTCTGAATAACGAATTTGACGTACTTCTTCTCTAGATAATTCTTCGTTATTAATATTATTTGGTCTGTTACCGCTATTACTATAAAAAAGCTGATCGATAGTATACCAAGACATACGAGCTCTTTTATTATTGTATTGTAAATCGTTACTTAAATCTCCACCAAATGCAGGAAATGTTGGTGTGTTTGGTGTACTTGCCGTAAACCATTGTAAAGGTGAACTTAAATCAATTGGAATTTGTGAAGCTTCAAAATCATCTACATAAGATGTTGCTTGTCCGTCAACATCAATTCCACTCGGAGAACCTGGTAATAAATATGCCATATCTGCTCTAACAGATAAGTTAGAAGGTGCATCTGTATCTACAAAAGGTAATTTGTTTGCTAATTTTGTAAATAATGGAACTTCCGTAGAATAATCTATATTAAAACCTAACATAACATTATCTATAGGTTCTGCTCCAAAATTTACTTTTGGTGTAATTGGAGATTCATTTACATTTAAAAATGTACCACCAATAACAAAGTTTTCCGAAAAACGGTGCTCTACATCAACACCAAAAAATGTTTTTCTTTGTTGATTAAAAAACTGTTGATTTTCTACTCGTGCAGTAATAGGAATACCAGATGCTTCTAAACCTGGATCTAAAATTTGAACACGCCCTAATTGATAATCGACTACATAATCGACTCCTTCAACTAATGCACGACCTCCGGCGGTAACTCTAACGGATCCACGTGGAATATTAAAGGCTCCAAGTGAAATTCCTCTTGCTGTTTCTGACTTAAAATATCCTTTTAAAAAGAATTTATCTTTATTCTGATATTCATTTTGCGCTTGTGCTTTTGTTGTTAAATACAGCTCATTAAATGTATATCTATTTTGGTCACTAACTAAAGAAAGCCTTGCTTCTAAATCTTTTCCAAAAGGTTCTGGCTCTGGAAAAATAACATATCCTCTTTGAGAATTTATGGTAATTCCTTCTACAAAATCGAAAAAACCATCTCCGCCTGGTACCGAAAACTGACTTTGATCTAACTTATCTAAATCTAAAAAGTTTAATAACGGTTTGTTTTGTATTGCTGTATCATCAGCATTTTGCAAGGTATTTTGTAAGATTCCTGTTTCATCATCTCTATACAATAATTCAAATCTAAAACCATCTTGTGTTAACGGAAACGCACCTAAAGCATAGACATTCTTCATCATTAACCTCCAAGTAGGAAAAGCTACATCTGGCGCTCCATTTGTAATGGTTCTTAAAATTTCGCTACGTAATAATTTTACCGCAATATTAGCTGGTGCTGCAACTCCATCGTTAGAAAACTCTCCAACTCTAAAAACGCTTTCTCCATTGGATGCTCCAACAACCGTATATTCAAAAGCTACACCTAAAACTTCACCATCATTTAATCTTCTATTTAAAGAAATAAAACCTAACTGTGGGTGTAATGTAAACTCATTTGCCTGTAATCTTCTTGCATTTTGTAAATACGAATAATCTGTCCCTTGCTCTGCACTTGCTACTTCAGATCTAATAGCTGAATCTACAGTAGCAACATCTCTAATTCCGCCAGTTTGTACTAATAAGTTTGAAATATTATTTACTTCGTTGTATGGTAAATTTACTCCCATTCCTCCAACATTTACTGTTGCAGGTGAGTTAGGTGTAACGTTACTATTTACCAAGTTTGCTGATGTAGATTCACCAATATCAGCAAAACCAACAATACTTCTATAATCTTGTGTGTTTGCATTTCTATTAGTTACCCAAACTTCTACTCTTGTAATATTTACAGGACTTGTAATTAATGGGTAATTAGATAATGCGTTTTTATAAGTATCTCTAAAATATTGTGATAAAAAGAAGTGGCGATCATTATCGTAATCTGTTGCTCTTAACTCAAAAGGCTCAATAGTTGCACCGCCTTCTGCAACTACTGTTTTACTTTCTGAATTTTGCTGAGAAAATGCTGCGGTAACATAGGTTTTACCAAATTGTAATTCAGTTTTTACACCAAATAAAGATTGTGCTCCATTAATTAAGGAGTTCTTAATTGGCATGCTAATATTACCTGCTTCAATATTTCTTATTATATCGTCGTCAGTTGGTGTATATTCTAATTTAATTTGGTCTTGAAAACCAAAAGTTGCTTGGGTATCGTAATTTGCAGTAACCTTTAAACGTTCACCAACTTTTGCTAAAATACTTGCACTAATTTGTTGGTCAAAATCAAATGTAAAACTACTTTGATTGTCTATAGAAACCTGTGGATTCTCATTATTTTGATATATCCCTCCAAGTTTAAGATTTATTTGCCCGCTTGGAATAACCTCAACTGTTGTTCCTCCAAAAACACTTTCAAAAAACTTTGAATTCACATAATATTTAGGAAGTAAATTCTTTTGTGCTTGTTGGTTCCCTTTTCTTCTTGAATTTGTAGCAGCTACTTTTTCTTTAAAATAATCTTTCACATCGTTCTTTAAACGATATTTTTCATATTCTTCTGGTGTTAAAAATATTGGGTTACTTACATAAAAATCACCCACTTTTTCTACAATAACAAACTTGTTTAATTTTTCATCATAACGAACAATTGTTTCCGACGGATTGTTTAAAAACAAACCTCCATTTTGATTGTTATTAAACTTATATTTTAATGGAGCAACACTATCTCTTGGCGTGGTTTGAGAAAACACAAAAACACTTACAAGTATTGCAAGTGTTGTTAAAAGTATATCTAAAAATCTTTTTTTCAACTTCAATTATAAATTTTTTAACGCCTGTTTTATTAGTGTTTCCACACTTGCTGTTGGCATTTCTTTTAAAACGTTATTAATTACTTTATCGGCTTGTTTTTTATTAAACCCTAAAACCTCTAATGCAGATAACGCTTCTTCTTTGTTTGTATTGCTTTCTACTACTGAAACTTCATCAATAGCAAACGTTTTTAAAATTTTGTCTTTTAAATCTATAATTACACGCTGTGCTGTTTTTGCACCAATTCCTTTTACAGATTGAATAACAGCAACGTTTTCACTAGCAATTGCATGCTGAACTTCTTCCGAAGTCATAGATGACAACATGGTTCTTGCAATGCTTGCACCAACTCCAGAAACAGAAATTAATAACCTAAAAACTTCTCGTTCTGTTTTATTTACGAAACCAAAAAGCGTATGAGCGTCTTCTCTAACAGCTAAATGTGTATAAAATAAAACTGCTTCACTCTCTGGAATTGCAGAAAACGTATTTAAAGAAATATGCAGCAAATACCCAACACCATTACAATCTACTACAACGTACGTTGGATTTTTCTCTACTAATTTCCCTTTTATTTGTGTTATCATTAAATACTTTTTACAAGGCTTCTAAAGTAGGAAAATTATTTGTTTTGAAAAACTGATTTTTAGTTCTTTAATTTTGCCCTGTTTTCTTTGTTTTGCGCATCCACAACTGCAACTGCAGCCATATTTACCATTTCATCTACACTTGCACCTAATTGTAAAACATGCACAGGTTTACTAAATCCTAAAATAATTGGCCCAATAGACTCTGCTTTATCAATTTGTTTTAATAATTTATAGGTAATATTTGCCGATTCTAAGTTAGGGAAAATTAACACGTTTACTTTTTTACCATTTAATTTAGAAAAAGGAAACTCTTTTGCTAACATTTCTGAATTTAACGCAAAATCTGCCTGAATTTCTCCATCAACATTTACATGTGGAAAATGACGATGAATATAAGAAACCGCATCTCTAATCTTTCTAGAAGTCTCTGTATTTGAAGAGCCAAAGTTTGAAAAAGATAACATTGCTACATTTGGTTTCATACCAAACATTTTTGCCAACTGAGATGTCATCTGACAAATTTTAGCCAAATCTTTTGCAGTTGGATTTACATTAATAGTTGTATCCGCCAAAAACATTGGGCCTTGTTTTGTTAACATTAAATTAGTTGCTGCAATACGGCTAACACCTTTATCTCTTTCAATTAACTCTAACATTGGTTTTACAACCGTTGGATAAGGTCTAGAATATCCTGTAACCAAAGCATCAGCTTCGCCTTCATTTATCATCATTGCAGCAAAATAGTTACGTTCACGCATTAACTTTTTTGCTTCAGACAAAGTTCTTCCTTTACGCTGTCTTGTATTCCAATAGGCTTCTCCAAAACGAGTTCTTCTCTCTTTTTCTTCATCCGTTTTTGGGTCTATAATTGGCACATCTGCTGTAAAGCCTATTTCTTCTTTTAGTTCTAAAATAAGGTCTTTTCTTCCCAATAAAATTGGTTTTCCTAATTTTTCTTCATGTACTCTTTGTGCAGCTTTTAACACATCTAAATGATCCGCTTCTGCAAAAACAATACTTTTAGGGTTACTTTTAGCTCGGTTATGTAGTAATCTAATTTCTTTGCTTCCACTTCCTGAGCGTTCCATTAACTCTTCGCGATATTTATCCCAATCTAAAATTGGCTCTAAAGCTACTCCAGAATCCATTGCTGCTTTAGCAATTGCTGGTGGAATTTCATAAATTAAACGTGGATCAAATGGTTTTGGAATTATATATTCTTTTCCGAAGGATAAACTCACTTCATCATACACAATATTTACTTGTTCTGGCACCGATTTCTTTGCTAAATCTGCCAAAGCATGCACAGCAGCCATTTTCATTTCTTCGTTAATTGCTGTTGCTCTAACATCTAGCGCTCCACGAAAAATAAACGGAAAACCTAACACATTATTAACTTGGTTAGGATGATCTGATCTTCCTGTTGCCATAATAATATCATCTCTTGTGTCTATTGCTAAATCGTACCCAATTTCTGGATCTGGATTTGCCATTGCAAACACAATAGGGTTTTTAGCCATTGATAATAACATTTTTGGAGTTACTACATTCCCCATTGAAAGACCAATAAAAACATCTGCATTATGCATTGCTTCTTCTAGAGTTTCTACATCTTTATCTGTAGCAAATTCTGCTTTTTGAGTCGTTAAATTAGCCCTATCTTTTCTGATAACACCTTTGCTATCGCACATAACAACATTTTCTCTTTTTACACCTAGTTTTAAATACAAACGTGTACAAGAAATTGCCGCAGCTCCAGCTCCGTTTACTACAATTTTAACTTTAGATATATCTTTTCCGTTAATTTCTAACGCATTTTTTAATGCCGCCGCAGAAATAATTGCGGTTCCGTGTTGGTCATCATGCATTACAGGAATATCTAGCTCTTCCTTTAATCTTCTTTCAATTTCAAAAGCTTCTGGCGCTTTAATATCTTCTAAATTTATTCCCCCAAAAGTTGGCGCAATAGCCTTAACTGTTTCTACAAACTTGTCTACGTCAGTTGCATCAACCTCTATATCAAAAACATCTATATCTGCAAAAATCTTAAACAGCAAACCTTTCCCTTCCATTACTGGTTTAGAGGCTTC
The DNA here is from genome assembly GCF_001889045.1 of Tenacibaculum todarodis. Lineage (NCBI taxonomy): Bacteria > Pseudomonadati > Bacteroidota > Flavobacteriia > Flavobacteriales > Flavobacteriaceae > Tenacibaculum > Tenacibaculum todarodis. The sequence goes on from NZ_CP018155.1 coordinate 2,078,285, forward strand.
TGGACCAATATCACCCAAACCTAATACTGCGGTTCCGTTAGAAATTACAGCTACTAAATTTCCTTTAGCAGTATATTTGTAAACATTGTTTTTATCTTTTTCAATCTCCAAACAAGGTTCTGCTACTCCTGGAGAATATGCCAAAGCTAAATCATGTTGTGTTGCATACTTTTTTGTAGGTACAACTTCAATTTTCCCTGGTTTAGGTTTTGCATGGTATAATAAAGCTTCGTGTCTTTTTCTAGAATCGCTCATAAGTTTGTTAATTTGAACTAACAAATATAATAGTTTAGCTCGAAGTTCTTATAATTAATAAACTTTTGTAACATCTTTAACGTTTTTTAGTCGAATACCTATCTAATGATATTATATGTTTGTAAAATCCAACCTAAATACTATGAAAAAAATTACTACACTACTTTTTGTATTTATTTCTATTGCTGTTTTTTCTCAAATTAGAGGAACTGTAACGGATACAAATAATAAAGCACTGTCTTTTGTTAGCGTTTATTTAGACGGAACGGTAACCGGAACTACAACAAATGATAATGGAGAATATATTTTACCAATTAAAAAAACTGGTAATCACACTTTAATTTTTCAGTTTTTAGGCTATAAAACACTTTCAAAAAAAGTAAAAATTGAGAGTTTTCCATATAATTTAAGCGTAAAACTAACAGAAGAAGAATTTGTTTTAGAGGAAGTTTTAATTTCTTCGGAAGAAGATCCTGCAAATAAAATTATAAGAAATGTAATTGCAAACAAGGAGAAAAATACCGATAAAATGGCTGCTTATACTGCCAAATTTTATTCTCGTGGCTTATTTAAAATTAAAGATGCTCCAGAAAAAATATTAGGACAAACTTTGGGGGATTTTGGCGGCGGATTAGATTCTACAAGAAGTGGAATCATCTATCTTTCTGAAACCATTTCTAACATTTCATTTCAGAAAAAACCTCAAAAATTTAAAGAACACATTATAGCTTCTAAAGTTAGCGGGCGCGACAACGGAATTTCTTTTAACAGAGCTGAAGAAGCTAATTTCGATTTTTATCAAAATCAAGTTGTGGTAGCAGACGCTAATTTAGTTTCACCAATTGCCAACAACGCTTTTGGATTTTACAAATTTAAATTAGAAGGAATCTTTTATGATAAAAATGGAAAACTCATCAACAAAATAAAAATAACACCAAAAAGAGAAAATGACCGTGTTTTTACCGGATTTATCTATGTAGTTGAAGACGATTGGATGTTGTATGGAGTTGACGCAACTGTAACCGGAACACAAGTAAACATTACTGCGGTTGACAAATTGCACTTTAAATTGAATTATAATTTTTCTGAAGCACAAAAAACCTGGATTTTAATTTCTCAAACGGTAGATTTTAAAATAGGAATGTTTGGTTTTAATATAAACGGTCGTTTTTCGGCAGCTTATTCTGAATATGATTTCGCTCCAAATTTTACGGATAAAACATTTACAAATCAAGTATTATCTTTTGAAAAACAAGCCACAAAAAAAGATTCTGTTTACTGGAATAAATTACGTCCAGTTCCTTTAACTATTGAAGAAACTAAAGATTACACCATAAAAGACAGCATTAAAATTGTTAGAAAGTCTAAGAAATATTTAGATTCTGTAGATGTAAAAAGAAACAAACTAAACTGGCTTTCTCCAATTACAGGTTACACGTACAGAAATTCTTATAAAGATTGGAGAGTTAGTTTTAATTCGCCATTAACAAGTATAAATTTCAATACCGTAAAAGGGTATAATGCAACAGTAGGATTAAGCTATTTTAAACGCTTAAATGATGAAGGGAAATGGTGGAATACTGGCGTAGATTTAAATTATGGTTTATCAGAAAAAAAACTGAGACCTGTTTTTTACTTCAATAAGAAGTGGAATAATTTAAAACGACCAAGATTAAATGTTTCTGGAGGAATTAGTACGCCACAATTCAATAATAGAAATCCTATTTCTAAATTATACAATAGTTTTAATTCAATTTTTTGGGAACGTAATTACTTAAAAATTTACGAAAAAACTTATGCTAGAGTTGGTTACTCTCAAGAAGCGGTAAACGGTATTTTAGTAAATGGTTCTTTGGAATACGCAAACAGAAAACCGCTATTTAATACCACAAATTATTCAGCAATTAATAGAGATAATGTTAGCTATACAGCTAACAATCCACAATTGTTTAACGAGCATAAAATTTGGTCTTTAAATGTTGGCGCAAACATAACTTTTGGTCAAAAGTATTTACTGTATCCAAATAGAAAATTTAATATGGATAGCAACAAATATCCTTCTTTATATATTGGATATCGCAAGAATTTTGGAGCAGATAATGAGCAATTAAATTCCGATTTATTTACCGCAAGATTGCGCCAAAATATTACTGTTGGTAATTTAGGAGATTTTAGATACAACATACGATCAGGAATCTTTTTAGAAAAGAAAAATATTGCTTTAATGGATTACCTTCATGCAAACGGAAATCTATTAAAACTAACACCAAACAACAATCACACAAACCGATTTAACTTACTAGATTATTATGCTTTTAGCACTAACGACAAGTACGCAGAAATGCATGTAGAACATAACTTTAAAGGAGCTATTTTGGGTAAAATTCCACTAATTGAAAAACTAAACTTTCATTTAGTTGGTGGCGCAAAAGCATTGTTTACAGCAGATAGAAAACCGTACACAGAATATTCAGTTGGTATTGACAATATTGGTTGGGGGAAATGGCGTGTTTTACGTGTAGATTATGTGCGTTCTAATTATAACGGACAAACAAACAATGGTTTTGTTTTTGGTGTGAGTTTGTTTTAACTGATTGAGCTTATCTTTACTCTAAAGATATTTTTTGGTAACTTTGTTAACTCCTGATATATCGAATTAAAACTCGGCATATCATTTAAGTTGGTGTTCATTTAAACAAACGAGATGAAAATATTGAAAACATACAAATTTTTGACATATTTCTTACAATTATTTTTTGTTGTTGGAATCTTCTTGACGATTAAAGAAATTTATGAAGGAACTACAATTTTTGACTATAGAAGTATTCTACTGATTCTACTATTACTTGTCCTTTTTTTATCAGTTAGTTTTTACAATGTTAAATCACATCAATTTCACAATAATAATTTAGAAATATTAAGCAAAAAAGAAATAAATAGAATTAAGGTTTCTACTATAATAAACATATTAATCGGAATAACCATAACTGTGCTTTTTATAGGAATCTTGACTGTATATCACATTAAGGATTTGTCATTTTCTGAAATCTCTAGGACTTTGTTGAGTTTGATTTTATTTCTTTATGGAATATTAAAAATGACACATTCGATTAAAACATTTAAGAAATTAAAAGCAATAAACTGAATAGAATAAAAACGAAACACCAACACCGTATATAAAAAATTGCTGGTATTAGGCTAAAAAAAAGGTCGTTGCACGTTTGCTACGTCTGATTTTCCTTCGGAAAATCCTCGCACGCAAACACGCAACTTTCCATATACATAAACGTTAGCGAACCTTCAAAAAAACAATGAAAATTAAAATACTCCTTTTCGGAATTACATCTGATTTACTAGAAACTTCATCTTTAGATTTTGAAGTTGCCACTAATAGTTCTGTAGAAAATTTAAAACGTGAGTTATTGATAAAATATCCACAGTTAAAAAACATAGAAAGCTATGCAATTGCTGTAAATGAAAGTTATGCAGACAATACTTTAACGCTTCAAGAAAACGATGTTGTTGCAATTATTCCGCCTGTTTCTGGAGGATAAAATCACTTCTTGTCATTTCGAAATGAGCCTTTTTAGGCGATTGAGAAATCTAAAAATGTGATTCTAAAACAAGTTCAGAATAACAAGATTGAATACAATTAAACTTACTTCAAATACTTTTTATCCATGTAAAAAGTTCCGAAAGGAATAATAGAACACAACAATACAATTCCTAGTGTTTTGTTGCTCCAATTCATTTCTTTTTTAATTACAATTGCCAAAACAATATATAGCATAAAAAGAATTCCGTGTGGCATTCCAAGCATTTTTACGTAAGATGCATCACCTTGCAAATACTTTATTGGTGTTGCTATAAAAAGCAATAACAAGTAAGAAACTCCTTCAAAAAAACTAACAATTCTAAATATGTTTTTCATAATAAATTAGATATTTATTTAAGTTGGCAAAGATACAAGTTTGTTTTGCTATTTTTGTGTTGATTATGTCTAAAACTTCAATAAAAGTTACGTCTAAAAAACTCGATTTACAAGAATGTTACAATTTTGTAACCCACGATTCTTGTGGTGGAATTGCTGCGTTTGTTGGTACTGTTAGAAACGACACACAAGGAAAAGAGGTTACTCAGTTAGATTTTTCTACCTACAAACCAATGGCGATTAAAGAAATACAAAAAATTGCTGATTTAGCGTTGGAGAAATTTAAAATTGAAAGAATTGCCATTCATCATGCAGAAGGAATGTTGCAAATTGGTGAGGTTCCTGTAATAATTACCGCGTCTGGAAAACATAGAAAAGCAGCTTTTGATGCTTGTCAGTTTGCTATTGACACATTAAAAGAAACAGTTCCAATTTGGAAAAAAGAACATTTTTCTGATGGCGAAGTTTGGGTGAATGCACATCCGTAACAACTTGTCACTCCTGTGGAGACAGGAATCTATTTTTTGAATCTATACTTTTATTAATGAGATTCCTGCCTTCGCAGGAATGACAGAAAACTAAACTATCTCCATTTTCTGCAACAAAAAAGAAGCATTCATATTTTTGCAAACTCCGTTTTTTAAGGTGTAATCGAAATGCAATTCGTCTTTAATAATTTCCGCATCAAAATAATAGTTTTTAATTTCTGAAAACTCATTTTCTAATTCGCACAAACTAACATCGTGTGTTGCTATAATTCCGGTCGATTTCGATTTTGTCAATTTCTCCACAAACTTTTTAGAACCAATTGCTTTGTCTCTACTGTTGGTTCCTTTTAAAATTTCATCTAAAATGATAAAGTATTTTTCTTGTTTAATCTCATCAACAATAAATTTTAATCGCTTTAATTCGGAATAAAAATAAGATTCGTCTTCCGTTAAAGAATCGGTAGTTCGCATACTTGTAATTAGTTTTATTGGCGAATACAAAAACGAATCTGCACAAATAGGTAAACCACAATTTGCCATAACAATAGACAAGGAAACGGTTCTTAAAAACGTACTTTTCCCAGCCATATTAGCTCCTGTAACAATAAAAAATTGTTCGTCATCAATTAAAAAATCATTGTCAATTCTCTTTTTAGCATCTAATAAAGGATGTCCTAAATTAGATGATTTTATAATTTCATTTGCTGAAGAAATTTCAGGAAAAACAAACTTTGGATGATTAAAATGGAAGTTAGCTAACGAATTTTGAGCATCAAAAAAAGCAACAATATTAAACCAGTCTTTTACAGTATGTTTATAGTTGATAATCCATTTTTCTGCGTTTACCGCATTTCTAATTTCTGATAAAAAAAGTCCGTTTCCTACCACAGAAATTAAGATATTATTTCGCTGATCAAACGCATCTAATATTTTAGAAAACTCCTTAAAAATAGTTGATGCTTTTTTGTTTTCTGAATTGATGATTTTTTGCTTTTCTATCAATATTTTTGAAGTAAACTCCTCATTTTCAATTTCATTTAACAATACATGATATTGTTTAAATATCTTTCTAACCTCATTTGTATCATTATATAATTTTTGCGTTCTTTTAAAGAAAACTCCTGTTATGGCGAGTCCAATAAAAAACCACAAAACTAATATTGAAAATGAAATAAGACCAAAAGAAAGCAAACCAATTAACATTAAAGATGCAATTGAGAAAGCAACTTGAATTATAGATAGGAATTTTGGAAATACAGCAGTGTAATTAGTAAGCCAATTTACAATGCTTTTTGATGTATTTTTTACAGAAACCAAACTTGCCAAAGCTGCAAAATGGTGCCTCCATTGTACTTTTACAGACAACTCTTTTATGGAATTCTGTTTCTTAACAATGTCATCAATATTATTTTCTGTAAATGTATTTGCTAGTAATTCTTGTCCATCATTAGTTGTAGTTCTATTTACAAATTGAAAAAAAGAACCTTTTCCAAATAAATCAATATCATTACTGTAAAAGTGAGATGGATTAATAAATTTTTCTCCAGTTTCTAAATCATGAAAATCACGATTTAACGCTTTTATCTCTGTAGTATTTAAGGATATTTTAGCATCAATAATTGCCCTTTTTCTTTTTAAATCGATGTGTTTTGTTACCAGAAAACTAAACAGTAAAATACCCAAAAAAGCGATGATAAAAACATCTGGATATTTACCAAAAGTTAGATATACCAAAAAAGCAGTTGTTAAAAAAACAGCAAACCTAAATACACTTAAATTAATTGATTTTCTTTTTAAAACAGCAGCTTGTCCTTCTAAGTCAGATTTTACTTCTGTATAAAATTCTATTGGATTTTTCATTTAGTAATTTGTAATTCCACCAACCAAACTTAATATAGTTGCTTCAGGAAATTTTTCTTTTAATAATTTTGTTGCAGTATAACTTGAATTTCCCTTTTGACAGACAAAAACATATTCTTTGTTTTCCTTCGGAATAAAATCAGACTTTTCTAATTGAGAAAGTGGAATATTCTCATCAACCTTAAATGGATATTCAACTTCTTGGTTTGCTATTACTGAAATAATTTCCACCTCATTAATCTTACTTTTTAGTGTGTCAGCAGATATTAACCAGTCTGGGTTTCTAATTTCACAACTTGCATCAAAATAAGTTTCGTTTGCAAAAATGTGCTGAATTTGTTCTTTTGAAACCGTATTATTCAACTTCATTTTCAATTGCGTGTTTTGTAAAAAATTATAAACTAATAATTGTCTAATCAGTAATTTATCTAACTTTAAAATCCACTTTAAAACTTCATTAACTTGTTGCATAGCAATCATGCCAACAATAGGATTTAAAGTTCCAGCTTCTTCGCAATTTGGAATATCTGTTGCCATTTTTGGAAACGCATCTCGCAGATTAGAACTTCTTGTTCCGTCTTCTTGTAAAGTGTTAAATATAGAAACGTAACCATCAAACTTATACAAAGAACCATACACCAAGGGTTTATCTTTTAAAACACAAGCGTCATTTATTAAGTATTTTGTTGGTAGAGAATCCGTTCCGTCTACAATAATATCATATTCAGAAATTAGCTCAAAAACATTCTCTTTTGTGATTGGATAATCACTAAAGCTAACTTCCGTAAATAGTGCTCTCTTCTTTATAAATTCTGATAAAACGGCAGCTTTTGATTTACCAACATCTTCTAATAAAAAGAAAACTTGTCTATGTAAATTGGTAATATCAACAGTATCAAAATCGACTAAATGAATTTTACCAACACCACTTGAAGCTAAATACACTGCAATTGGACTTCCTAAACCTCCACAACCAACCACTAAAACTTTTGCGTTTTGTAGTTTCTGTTGCCCTTCTTCTCCAACTTCTTGAAGTGTAACTTGGCGTTTAAAAAGTTGTTTTTTTGTTGATTTCATTACAAGTTTTCAATCTCTTTTTTAGCAACTTCAAACTCTTCTGAAGTGTTTACATTTCTAATAAAAGCATCATCAACCTCAACAATTTCTACATCCGAATTAATTAGCATTTTTCGAGGGCAAGAGTATCCTTGCGCTAAATATTGCAACAAAATAGGATATGCTTTTGGTTCGTAAATTGTAATCAATGGTTCAGGAAAATCTTTATCTTTTCCTTTAATAGCCGTTGCTGCTTTACTGCTATTTCTTCTTTTCAATAATTGTCTAATCAGGTTTTTATCTACAAAAGGCAAGTCTGTAGCTAAAACAATCCAAGCAGAATTTGGGTCTTTTTGAAACGCAGAACAAATTCCGCCAAAAGGACCTAAATTTAAAAATGTATCGTGAATTTCTTGAGATTTCTCGACTGCGCTCGAAATGACATTTGCATCTTCCTTGTCGCCTTGAGCGGAGTCGAAAGGTTGAACCGAGTAAAAGGTTTCTATATTATTACTTTCTAACAATTCCTTTGCGAATTCCTTTTGTGGCTTCCCGTAATACTCTAAAGTCGATTTATCAACTCCCATTCTGGTACTTTTCCCGCCAACTAAGACCAAACCTTTAATTGGAGCAATCTTTTCTTGAATGAGATTATTTATATGATTTGCAATTTTATCAACTTCATCAATTGTGTAACAAATCAAGTTTTTTATCTGTGGATATTTTTCAACTAGAAAATCAAAATAGGCAGTTTCCTTTTTCAATTTTATCACAAATTGAATACTGTCTAATTGTTCTAATCTTTTTAAAACAGAAGCTTCTTTTGCTTCATCTAAAATTAGAATTTGTTTTGCTCCTTGGTAATGATTTCCATTGACAAAAACATAATCAAATTTCGAAAAATCTAAGCGTTGCTGAAATTTATTTATGTTTCCAGAAGTAGTTATTTGTACATTTCCTTGATGATGAAAAACATATTCAGATAACGTATTCTCTTCAATATCTTTTGCATGCGAAGCATCAAAATAAGCTAATTTATAATCTGATATTTTTTTAGAAACTTCAGAAACTAAATCAGAAATAACACCACAATTTGCACCCAAAATAGCTATTTCATTTGGAGCAAAATTATCGTTATTTCGCCTTTCTAAGTTTGTATGTTTTTTATGTTTACTCATTTTTAATATCTGATTTCCCTCCAGTTTTCTCAAGTAACATTACTTCTTTAATCACCATTTCTTGACTAATACTCTTACACATGTCATAAATAGTTAAACATGTAATATTTGCACCTGTTAAAGCTTCCATTTCTACGCCCGTTTTACCTTCAATAGTAACTTTACAAAGCACTTCTATATTTTCTTCATCTACAATATTAATATCAACATCAACTCCATTAATTAATAACGGATGACACATTGGTATTAATTCTGACGTTTTTTTTACTGCTTGAATTCCAGCAATAATTGCTGTTTGAAAAACAGGTCCTTTTTTAGTAATCAATTCATCATTTGTAAAATGAGAAATTATTTCTTTCCCTAAAAACATTGTTGCTTTTGCAATTGCTGTTCGTTTGGTAATTTTCTTATCAGAAACATTTACCATTTTAGGATTTCCTTTGGAATTTAAATGTGAAAAATTCATTTAAATAGTTTTTAGTTTTAAATGTTTAATTTTTAGTTAAGTTACTTTGCGATGTTTTAACTATAGAAGTCAAAATTCTAATTAACTCATGTATATCTGAAAGCTCATTAGCAACATCAATTTTTGTTAAATCACTTTCTTTTAATAACCTTAACCAATATTTAGTTTCTCTTGCTTCTTTTGAAGAAATTGACATTTTTGCTGTAAAATCTCTTTTACTTTGTCCCGCTAAAGCCTCTTCTATATTTGCTCCAATTGAAGTTCCACTTCTTAATATTTGTCTTGAAATTATAAATTCTTTTTCAATTTGAAGTTTTTTATAAAGTGATATTATCTTTAAAGAAAACTGAAAACTCTTTCTCTGCACTATACTTTCTTTCATAACTATTTTTTAACTCAAAACTAAACATTAAAAACTAAAAACTCCGATAGGCAATTATCGGAAAAACCTCTCCTTTTTTAAATTCTGTTTTATCGTTTGGTAATTGAATAAAAGCATCTGTATTAACCAAACTTGCTAAATCTCCAGAACCATTTCCTTTAATTGGAGTTGCTACTAAATGTCCGAGTTTAGTTTCTAATTGTACCTGTAAAAAATAAGTTAAATTAGATTTAAAAGTTACATCTGCATTTAAAATTGCAGTTTCTTCTTTGGTTTTTAATCCAATAGATTTATAATACCACGGATAGAAATACGCCAAACAGTTTACAAAAGTCGAAATTGGATTTCCTGGAAATCCAAACACATTACAATTATTTGTTTTTCCGTAGAAAAATGGTTTTCCTGGTCTTTGAGTTACTTTATGAAATAGTTTTTTAACACCTAATTCATCAAAAACTTCAGGTAAAAAATCGTATTTTCCTTTACTAACCGCGCCACTAAAAAGCAAGACATCGTATTCTTGTAAATACGTTTCTATTTTAGATTTTAAAACTGGTTTATCGTCAGTTATATGTGTTGTTTCTGACGGAATATCTAATCGTTCCAACAAAGAAACTAAGGTAAAAACATTGCTTCTTCTTATTTGATGTTCAAGCGGAATTTCATCAACACCAACCAACTCATCTCCAGTAGAAACAATTAGTACTTTGGGTTGTTTTGCAACTTTTACAACTGATTTTCCAACGGTTGCAAAAACGCCAATTTCTGCAGCAGAAATCAATTTATTTTTCGCAATTAAAACGTCATTTTTGCTTTTATCTTTTCCTTTTACGTGAATGTTTTGTTTGTCTTTTATATCATTTACAGTAATTATTGCAATTCCGTTTTCAAGGACTACATCTTCATATCTAATAACGGTATCGCAATTGTTTGGTAAAACTGCTCCAGTCATTACTTCAATACAATTATCAGCATATTGCATTGACAATTGTTCACTTCCTGCAGCTTGAATTCCTTCAACTTTAAAACCTCTTTGTCCGTTTTTGAAATAAGTATAATTAATTGCAATTCCGTCCATAGAAACTCTATTAAACGGAGGAAAATCTCTATCTGCAACAATATCTTCTTTTAAAATTCTACCAACAGACTTTATAAACGGAATTTCTTCAACGCCAAAATCTTGAGTTGAGTTTAAAATTATATTTTTTGCTTGCTCTACTGAAATCATTAAAACTATCTAAAAATTATTACAATTCCACCTAATATTAAAATAGCAATTATACCCCAGGAATCTATATTACTAACTCTTTCCCAAATGCCTTTATCATTATCTCTTTTAGATTTACCTACTCTGTAAACAAAGTAAACAATTCCTAAAACCAACATAGCTGAACCTATTAAAGTATCTCCTAATTTCTCTTCCATTTTACTTTTTTAGATTCCTGCCTACGCAGGAATGACATCCAGACTTTTAAACAGTTACACGAATAAACAAATAAACGAAAAACTAACCTCCAATTGTACTCATACTTTCGGAAACATCTCCTTTTGTTCTATTTGCTTCTGCTATAAAACCATTTTCTGGCTTTTCTTTTATCAAACTTAAAAAGAGCTCTTTTAAATCGTCATTTGAAGCACCATTTCTTATAAAATCTCGCAGATTAAAAACTCCATCATCAAACAAACAATTTTTAAATGTTCCGGTTGAAGTGATTCTAATTCGGTTACAATCGTTACAAATTGTTCTTGTAAAAGCAGGAATAATTCCAACGGAACCTACGTGATTTTCAATTGAAAAATTACGCGAAGTTGATGATTTTTCAGACTGAATTTCTTCAACCAAAAACTCACTTTTTATTTCATTTAAAATCTTTTTAAAAGTCCAATTCTCCTGCATTTCTCGCTGTCCTTTTCCATTAAAAGGCATTTCTTCTATAAACCTAACTGTAATGTTTTTGTCTTTTGTTAAACGAACAAAATCGTTAATTTCATCTGTATTAATACCAGATTGTACAACAACATTCAGTTTTAAATTCATACTACTTTTTTCTAAAGCTTCCATGGTTTTAAAAACTTCATCAAAAACATTTCTACGTGTAATTTCGTTGAACTTATCGGCTTTTAAACTATCAATACTTAAATTGATATTCTTTACTTTTTTTAGCTTCTCTAAGGTTTCAATATGATTATAAATCAACGCGCCATTTGTGGTAATATTTATATCTTCTAACAAATCGTTAAAAGACAACATTTCTAAAAACCCAACAAAATCTTTACGTACAAAAGGTTCACCTCCAGTTAAACGAATTTTATTTACGCCCAACTCTGTTAAAACACGAATTAAACGATACATTTCCTTAAAAGTTAGCAATTCTTTTCTTGGCACAATATCAATTCCGTGAGCTGGCATACAATATTGACAACGCAAATTACAGCGATCTGTAACCGCTAACCTAACGTAGTTTATTTGACGCCCAAAATTGTCTATTAATTTACTCATATCGTAAAGGTAGTAATTCTACATTTTTCAGCATATAGAATTAATAAAAATTGTATTTTCGTTTAATGCCAACTCCATTAGAACTTCAACTAAAAACACTACCAAATTCACCTGGTGTTTATCAATATTTTGATAAAGACGATGGAATTTTATACGTTGGTAAAGCTAAAAACTTAAAAAAACGTGTTACTTCCTACTTCACCAAGAATCACGAAAATGGTAAAACACGTGTTTTAGTAAAGAAAATTGTCAGCATAAAACATATTGTTGTTAATACTGAGACTGACGCATTATTATTGGAAAACAGCTTAATTAAAAAGCACAAACCTCGTTACAATATTCTTTTAAAAGATGATAAAACATATCCTTGGATTTGTATTAAAAAAGAACGTTTCCCAAGAATATTTTTAACTCGAAATGTAATAAAAGATGGTTCTGAATATTTTGGACCTTACACTTCCGTAAGAACCGTTAGAGCCTTGCTAGATTTGATAAAAGAAATTTATCCGTTAAGAACTTGTGCTTTTGATTTACATCCAGAAAAAATTAGCACAGGAAAATATAAAGTCTGCTTAGAGTATCATTTAGGAAACTGTAAAGGTGCTTGTGAAGGTTTGCAAACTGAAGGAAATTATCAGCAAGAAATAACAGCAATTAGAAGTATTATTAAAGGGAATTTTAGAGAAACTCTGGCGAAATTCAAGGAAATGATGTTTGATTTTGCTGAAAAAATGGAATTTGAAGAGGCTCAAAAAATTAAAGAAAAATTAGATTTACTGGCTAATTACCAAGCAAAATCTACCGTTGTAAACCCAACGATAAATAATGTAGATGTTTTTTCTATTATTTCTGATGAAACACACGGTTATGTTAACTTTTTTAAGATTGCAAACGGTTCTATAATTCAATCTTACACTACAGAAATTAAGAAAAAATTAGATGAATCTGATAAAGAGTTACTAGAACTTTTTATTATTGAAACGCGCCAACGATTCAATTCTCAATCTAAAGAAATTTATGTTCCTTTTAAGGTTGATGTAGGCGAAAACACAAAAGTAACCGTTCCAAAATTAGGTGATAAAAGGCGTATTGTTGAGTTATCAGAAAGAAATGCTAAGTATTATCGCATGGAACAGTTTAAGCAAATAAAAATTGTTGATCCAGATCGTCATGTAAAAAGGATTATGGCGCAAATGAAAAAGGATTTACGTCTTTCTGAAGAACCAAGACATATTGAATGTTTTGACAATTCTAACATTCAAGGAACCAATCCCACTTCTGCTTGTGTAGTATTTAAAAACGGAAAACCGAGTAAGAAAGATTACAGACATTACAATATAAAAACGGTTGAAGGTCCAGATGATTTTGCTTCCATGGAAGAAGTAGTTTACAGACGTTACAAGCGTTTACTTGCAGAAGACGAACCTTTACCGCAATTAATAATTATTGATGGTGGAAAAGGACAACTTTCATCTGCTTTAAAAAGTTTAGATATTTTAGGTTTACGTGGGAAAATTGCGATAATCGGAATTGCAAAACGATTAGAGGAAATTTATTATCCAGGAGATTCGGTTCCGTTGTATTTAGACAAGAAATCAGAATCACTTAAAATTATACAATATTTACGTAATGAAGCGCATCGATTTAGCTTAACATTACATAGAAACAAAAGGAGTAAAAGTGCTATTCAATCTGAATTAGAGCAAATTCCTGATGTTGGCAAGCAAACTATTACAACTTTATTACGTAAATTTAAATCGGCTAAGCGTGTTAAAACTGCTACTTTAGATGAACTTTCTTCAGAAATTGGTAACGCAAGAGCTAAAAAAGTATACGAATATTTCAACCAAAAAAAGCAATGAGAAAGCTAACTTACTTACTATTACTTGTATCATTTTTTGTATTTTCTCAAGAACAACCCAAAGTTGGTTTAGTTTTAAGTGGCGGTGGCGCAAAAGGATTTGCTCATATTGGCGTTTTACAAGAATTAGAGAAAGCAAATGTGCAAATAGATTATATTGGAGGAACCAGTATGGGATCTATAATTGGCGGATTATATTCTAGCGGTTATTCTTCTGAACAAATACTTGAAATTGTAGGCAAAACATCTTTTATGCCTTTGCTACGTGATGAAATTCCACGAAGAGAAAAACCCTATTTTGAAAAAGCTCACGGAGAAAAACACGCAATATCTTTACCAATTAGAAATAACACAATTGGTCTTCCGTTAGGCTTATCAAAAGGACAAAATGTACTGAATTTTTTAACTGAATTATTAGCCCCAGTTGATGGAATTACGGATTTCAAAAAACTACCTATTCCATTTTTTTGTATTGGAACTGATATGGAAACGGGAAATGAAGTACTCATGGAAAAAGGCTCTCTTCCTTTGGCTTTAAGAGCTAGTGCTTCTTTCCCTTCTTTATTAAATCCTGTTGAAGTTGATGGTAAACTAATTATTGACGGAGGTGTTGTAAATAACTTCCCGGTAGATATTATGCAGAAAAAAGGCGTAGATATTATAATTGGCGTAAACGTTCAGGGTAATTTATACAATAGAGAAGAATTATCTTCGGTTGCATCAATATTAGGGCAAATAATTAATTTTCAGATGTATAAAAAAGCAGATGATCAAATTAAATTAGTAAATATTTATTTACGTCCAGATATTCTTGAGTACAATGTTATCTCTTTTGAAAATACGGAAGCTATTATTAATGAAGGAATAAAGGTTGCCAAACCTTATAAAGCTGTTTTTGATAGTATTGCCAAACTTCAAACTATAAAAAGACCGAAAGTAAAAATTAATCTAAATAAAGAGCCTTTTCTATTAGATAGAATAATAATTGAAGGAAATAAAAATTACTCTAAAAACTACATACTTGGTAAACTATTAATTAAAGAAGGAGATAGTATTTCTTACAAAGAATTATCAAAAAAAATAAACACACTTACAGCTACCAAAAATTTTGAACGTATAGATTATCATTTTGAGAAATCGTTTAGTGGAAAAAAATTGGTACTTAAAGTAAAAGAAGATAAAACCAAGTCTTTTTTAAAACTAGGTGTGCACTACGATTTACTTTATAAATCTGGAGTTTTATTAAATTACAATCATAAAAAATTATTGTTTAAAAATGATGAATTATCAGTTGATGTCGTTGTTGGAGACAGGATTCGCTATAATTTAGAATACTTTGTAGACAATGGACTACCGTTGAGTTATGGGTTTTCATCAAGATATAATACATTTTCCTCTAATGTGTTTTTTAACACAAATAATATTAATAAGATTGATATTAGATATAGAGATTTTACAAATGCATTCTATATACAAACTACTATAGATAAAAAATTTGCTTTTGGTTTTGGAGTAGAGCATAAAAATATTGAAGTATCCTCAGATACTTTTTTAACCAACAACCAAGACACTTTTTTTGATGACAGCAACTATGTAAATACTTTTGGTTTTTTAAGATTAGATACTTTTGATAAAAGCCAATTTCCAACAAAAGGCTTCTATGCTAACTTAGGTTTTAAATGGTATATGTGGTCAGATAGAAATGAAATTCTACATAAATTAGATGCATCAGCAGGCGATTTTAATCAGTTTTCACAGATAGATGGAACCATTAGCTTTGCTACAACATTTTGGGATAAACTTACCTTGCAATATACTTCTGAAGCTGGTTTTACTCTAGGCGAAGAGGACTCCGAAGTTTTTGATTATAGACTTGGTAGTTATAATAAAAATTACATTAATACATTTTACCAAATGTATGGTTATGATGTAAGTGAATTAACCAACCAAAGTTTTTTACGTTCGGAGCTTGAACTCAGATATCGTTTGTTTGATAAGCATTATGTAACAGGTTTAGCCAACTTTGCTCGTGTAGAAAAGAATGTTTTTCTTGGAGGAGAATTATTTAAAGACATTAAATCTGGCTATGCATTTGGTTACGGTATAGAAACCCTAGTTGGTCCTGTAGAATTAAAATACAGCTGGTCTCCAGATCATAGTGAGCATTATTGGTTGTTTAATCTTGGGTTTTGGTTTTAGAAAGATTTTCTAATTCTTGAAAGAAATCTAAAAATGAAATTTCTAAAGCGTTTGTAATCTTTAAGATTGTTAAAAGAGAAGTATTAATTTCAGCTCGCTCAATTCTACCAATCTGATTAATAGGAATATCAGCATCATTTGCTAAATCTTCTTGTGACATTTTTTTTTGAACTCTAAAATATTTTAGTGTATCACCTATATTATTTAAAAAAAGTTCTTCTTGTTTGTTTATCACACACAAATGTGTGAATAGCATTAATTTTTTATAAACACATATTTGTGTTATTTGAATTTTATTTATACATTTAACCAGAAAAATTGTTAGAAGACAAGCTATGATGTCTTCTTATTGCTAAAAATTTACTAACTTTAATTTTATTACTATGAAAAAGATTACACGATTTTATCGTATACTTATCTTATTTATTATTCTTTTTGGAACCTCATTATTTCTTTGGAATTGTGAAGATGATAATTCTGTTATTGAAAAAGAAGAAATTGGACATCATGATGGTAAACAACCAAATGAAGTGTCATTAGATTTCTTTAAAAACACAACAAAAATTTTTAACCTTAAAAAGCATTTAAAAAACAGGCGGAGAGAAGTTGAAAATAATACAATGGAAAGAAATGAAACGTATCGCTTTGAAGATTTTGAAATTGATACAACTCTTGTAAAACAATTAGTAATAGAATCTGATAATTCTTCTTTCTCCTTTAAGATTAATTTAAAAGAAAATATAGTAGAAAATGAAACTTATAATTTGCTGATAAGAAAAATAGAAAATGAATGGGTAAGTACAATTTTTTTATTTGTTAAAAACAACGATACCTCAATTCCTAAAATATTCTCAAGTATCGAAGAAGTTTATAGTGAAAATGGGGTTCCAGATAATTTACAATCTCGCTGGGTTCATTACTTTGGAGAGGTGACTACCTACCATTGTACTTATGGAGGAGTTGGGCAAGCATGTTATCAAGGATGTGATGGTTGTCCCGAATATTGTGCTACAACAACAATGACTTATGAAACAATTTTTGTAGATGATGGAGCTGGAAGTAGCTACACAAACTCATCTAATATTGGTTATTATAACCCAGGAGAAGGAAATGGAACACAAAACCCTGCATGTGAAGCTTCAACCCAAGGAGATTTAGATGGAGATTGTGCTATACAGCCTTATGAAGAGTGTTTAAGAGATTCAGAAATAATAAATATAAACTCATATAATAATTTAACCCCTCGAAATAGAACGGCTATAAGAAATTTTATTAGTCAAAATGGATGCTCTACAGACACCCAAAACTTTGCAGAACTGGCTATTGAAGCACTAGATAATGACGGTGTAGATGATGGAGAAGTAGATTTTGAGGATAGAATTATTAATGAATTAATTGGTAGTGCTAAATGTATTTTTAAAAGATTAAAAACTTTAAGTTTATTTAAAGGTACTATAAAGAAGTTTGAAAATAGTGATTATGATTTAATTATTAGTTACAGACCTTGCAGTAGTGGAGCTTCTCAATGTACTAGCGATGAGTTTATTGATATTGGAATCATTGAAATGAAATTTCCTGGTGGTTTAAATAGTTCTTATTTAGATTTTGCTGCAACTATTTTGCATGAAGGTATACATGCTGAACTTTATAAGTATGTGCAGGAAAGAAATAATGGGGTTGATGTAAATGATAGACCAAACTTAATGTATCATTACTTTAATCTTAAAGCAACAGTAGATCCAATGTTTTTAGATGCTACTGTTCAGCATGAACATATGGCAGATAAATATGTGAAGCCTGTTGCAGAAGCAATTAGAGAATTAGACGGTAATAGATACCCTTTAGACTATTATTGGGGTTTTGCTTGGGATGGTTTGAGACCTTACGGAATTAATCATTATTTAGATAGTAATAGTGGTAATTATATACCGTTGAATGATGCAGGTTTTTCCCAAAAACAAGCTTTAGTTAATTCAACAAGTCCTTTTAATACCCAAACTTTTAATCAGAATTGTAATTAGAATATTATGAAAGCTACATCCTATTTAATTTTAGTAGTCATTTTTTTTTCTTGTCAAAAGGAAAAGATTAGAAACTATGAAGAAGAGAATACTTATCAAATAGTTACTTCTCTATTAGATGAATATAAAAGTTATATTGTTTTACCTCCTATGTTAACGAGACCACCAGGTGCCAAAAATCAAAAATTAACAATTCAAGATAGTTTGTGGATTTATAAGTATCACTACAATCAATTAATAAATAAGAAAACTATTGCTGTAAATAAAAACATATTTGGAGTAGAAAAAAACTATAGTTTTAGAGGTAAATGTAGCATAGTGGATGATAAATTATTAGAAAAATTCAATAGCTTGAAAGAAAATAAAAAAATTGATGTATCAAAAGTCACTATATATGGAAAAGATACTTTAATTCAATATAAAGAAGAATTTAAAAAATTACCATGGAGTGGTTTTAATAAAATGGATTTGTTATTAAATTTTTCAAGAATTGCTTTTAATAAAGAATATAATAAAGCTATAATTATAGTAGGAGCTTCTAAAGGACGCTTAAATGGAGTTTCTACTTTATTATACCTAGAAAAAGTTAATTATGTGTGGCAAATTAAATGTCAAAAAGGGTTGTCTATTTCTTAAAACAAAAAAGTCCCGCAACAAATTTGTTGCGGGACTTTTAATATGATAAAAGTTTGCCTCTTATTTACGTTTAATTTTAAACTTGTAATGTAAATAAGTATAAGCATCACGAGGTATAATAGTAATCCACTTTTTGTGTTGTAAAAACCATCTAAATCTAATAGAATTAATTCCTTTAGTTAAATAAGCTGCTATAAAAGGGTGCACATTTAATGCTACCTTTTTATTTTTAGGATTAGAAAGTACTTTTTCTAATTCTGCTTCAATCTTATCTAATAAAACAATTGGGGCTTCCACTTGGCCATTTTTATTTGGATTGGCTTCGGTAGTTTTAATGCTCAACTCTGGTCTTACTCGTTGACGCGTTATTTGTACCAAACCAAATTTTGTTGGCGGTAATATTTTATGCTTTGTTCTGTCAAAAGACATTTGTTCTTTTAAATGCTGAAATAATTTGTTTCTATTTTCAGCCTTATGCATATCAATAAAATCAACAACTATAATTCCACCCATATCACGCAATTGTAATTGTCGTGCAACTTCTGTGGCAGAAATCATGTTAACTTCTAATGCTGTGTCTTCTTGAGAACCTGCTTTGTTAGAACGGTTTCCGCTATTAACATCAATAACGTGTAGTGCTTCGGTGTGCTCTATTACTAAATAGGCACCTTTGCTCATAGAAACTGTTTTTCCAAACGATGTTTTTATTTGACGTTCTATCCCATATTTCTCAAATATTGGAGTCTCTGAACGATGAAGTTTTACAATATTTTCCTTTTCGGGATAAATTTCTTGTAAATACTCTTTAATTTCTTGTTTCAAATCTTTATCGTTGGTTACAATGTTTGTAAAAGATTCATTCATTACATCTCTTAAGATAGAAGATGCTCTGTTAAGTTCACTCAATATTTTTGTTGGTGTGTTTGTGTTTGCAATGCGCTTACACATAGTTTTCCAACGCTCTAATGAGTTTTGTAAATCTTTGTCAAGTTCTGCTACTTTTTTTCCTTCTGCAACAGTTCTTAAAATAACACCAAACCCTTTAGGCCTAATGCTTTTTGCTAATCTTTTTAAACGTTCTTTTTCTTTTGGATCTTCTATCTTTTGAGATACAGATACTCGATTAGAAAAAGGAACTAAAACTAAATATCTACCAGCTATAGAAAGCTCTGAGCTTAATCTTGGGCCTTTTGTAGAAATAGGTTCTTTTACAATTTGTACTAATAAGTTTTGACCAGATTTTAGTACGTCGTTAATGCTACCGTCTTTGTTAATGTCTTTCTGAAATTGAAAGTTCTTTAAAGTGAATTCTTTATACTTACCTGTGCTTACTTTCTTAATAAAACTATTTAAAGATTGTACCTGTGGCCCTAAATCATGGTAATGTAAAAAACCATCTTTTGGGTAACCAACATTTACAAAACTGGCGTTTAAACCCGATAATACTTTTCCTATTTTGGCAAGAAAAATATCGCCAACAGAGAATTTATTATCACTTGTTTCTTTATTTAATTCAATAAGTTTTCCATCTTTTAATAAGGCAAAATCAATATCAGATGCATTTGAACGAATTATTAATTCAGTTTTCATAATCTGAAAAGTTTTAACACTACACTTAATTGTGTAGATGGTTTTATTGTAAGGTATGTATATACCGTGCGAGATTGATTTGTGACAATCTCAATGTCAATGAACTTTGTTTGTGTCTCGTAATTAAACGAAAAAGTAAGCTAAAGCTTACTTTTTCTTCTTGTGTCTATTTGCACGAGCTCTTTTCTTACGTTTGTGTGTAGAGATCTTTGCTCTCTTTCTTTTTTTACCGCTTGGCATAATGTTTAATGTTTTAAAACCCTTTTAAAGGTCGGTTGTTATTATTTAACTAATACTTTGCTTTTTACTCCTTCTGTAAATGTTTTAGCAGGCTTAAAAGCTGGAATATTGTGTGCTGGAATCTTTATAGTTGTATTCTTCGAAATGTTTCTTCCTGTTTTTTCTGCTCTTGTTTTGATGATAAAACTACCAAAACCTCTTAAATAAACATTGTCTCCATTTTCTAAAGCACCCTTAACTTCAGTCATAAAAGCTTCAACAGTTGCTAATACATCTGCCTTTTCAATTCCTGATTTATCTGAAATTTTAGATACGATATCTGCTTTCGTCATAATATTATATTTTTGTATTTGTTTTCTTAAAATGCGGGTGCAAATATATGATAATTAATCTATTCCGAAAATGTTTAACATTAAAAAAAACTTAATTTTAAAACGTAATATTGCAACTTTAATTTTTAATTATGGCTTTTTCTAACACTTTAATTTTCTGGTACTTACAAAATAACAGGGAATTACCTTGGCGAAAAACCAAAAACCCATACTTTGTTTGGCTTAGCGAAATTATGCTACAACAAACAAGAGTTGCTCAAGGTTTACCTTATTTTCTAAAGTTTACAGAAGCATTTCCTACGGTTTTTGACCTCGCTAAAGCGGAAGAAAATACGGTGTTAAAATTATGGCAAGGCTTAGGATATTATTCAAGAGCACGTAATTTACACTTTACAGCAAAACATATTGCAAGTGAATTAAATGGAGAATTTCCGGATAATTACAAAGAACTATTACAATTAAAAGGAATTGGAGATTACACAGCATCTGCAATAGCATCTATATGTTTTAATAAACCAAACGCTGTTGTAGACGGAAACGTTTATAGAGTACTATCTCGATACTTCGGAATTAAAACACCTATTAACTCTTCTGCAGGAATAAAAGAGTTTAAAGCATTAGCACAAACTTTAATCGACTCAAAACAACCAGGAACATACAACCAAGCAATTATGGACTTTGGCGCGCTTCACTGCAAACCTCAAAATCCGTTGTGTCATAGCTGTCCGCTAGCAAACAGTTGTGTTGCGCTTGAAAAAAAGCTAATAAAAGAGCTTCCCATAAAAGAAAAGAAGATTAAAATAAAACATCGTTATTTTAATTTCTTAGTTGCAGTAACTGATAAAAATGAAACAATTATAGAAGAACGAAAAGGTAAAGGAATTTGGCAAAATCTGTATCAATTTCCATTGCTAGAAACTTCAAGAAATATTGATGAAAAAGAAGTAGTAGCTTCTGAAGAATTTGAAAACTTATTCCCTTTTGAAAGCACTATTTCTCTCTTTAACACAAAGGAGATTGTACATAAACTATCGCATCAACATTTACACACTCGATTTTGGATTGTTAAAACTTCCGAAGTAAAAATAAAAACTTACAACTGGAAAATTGTTAAAGAACAACCCGTTCCTGTGTTAATTTCAAAGTTTTTAGACAACTATTTATCAACTGAATAACAAAATTACTTATCTTTGATATACAGTAAAAATTAAAGCTATGGCAGGTACAATAAACAAAGTTATATTAATTGGTAATTTAGGAGACGAAGTAAAAATGCATTATTTTGATGATCAAAATTGTGTTGGACGTTTTCCAATAGCTACTTCAGAAAGTTACACCAATAAACAAACTGGAGAAAAAGTTACTACTACCGATTGGCATAATATTGTTGTTAGAAATGGTTTGGCTAAAGTTTGCGAAAAATATTTAACAAAAGGCGATAAGGTTTATGTGGAGGGGAAACTAAAAAACCGTCAATGGGAACAAGATGGCGTAAAACGTTATTCAACTGAAGTTCAGGTTACAGAAATGACAATGTTATCTCCTAAAAAAGATAGCGGAAATACAAATATTCCGCCAGCAACAAACCAACCAGTTGCCAAAAAACCAACAGAAAAAACGGTTACTCCCGAAGAGGAAGACGATTTACCATTTTAATTAAACTAAAAACCACATAATTGGACCCAGATTCCGGATTTTTATTTATAGCTTTTTCCGCCATTAACACAATGGTAAGCATCAACATAGTAATAGTAATTATATTATTAATTTGTTCTGCATTAATTTCTGGAACAGAAGTAGCCTTTTTTTCACTTTCACAGCATCAACTTACCAAGCTATCTGACCAAACCAAAGGAGAAAATATTGTTGTAAAACTATTAGAACATCCTAAAAAATTACTAGGAACCATCTTAATAACAAACAATTTTATCAATATTTTAATTGTTTTATTATTTGCTTCTTTAGGCGAAGTTTTTTTCAGCAATTTAACACCTGCTATAAAATTTTTGGTTGAAGTTGTATTAGTTACCTTTCTAATTTTATTGTTTGGCGAGGTTTTACCCAAAGTATATGCCACAAGAAAAGCTATGAAGTTCTCTAGCTTTATGGCTAAACCAATTAGTATCTTAAACACATTATTAACACCACTAAGTTTACCTTTAATTAGCTTAACAAGTATCGTTGAAAATAGATTAGGAAGCAAAAACAACAACTTATCTGTTGAAAGATTATCACAAGCTTTAGAACTAACTTCAGAAGGAGCAACTACTAAAGATGAACAAAAAATATTACAAGGAATTGTAAGCTTCGGAAACACAGAAACGGTTCAAATAATGAAACCAAGAACCGATGTTTTTGCGCTTTCTGATGAAGAGCCTTACGAAGGTGTTTTACAAAAAATCCTAGAAAAAGGTTTTTCTAGAAACCCTGTTTACAAAGAAAGTATAGATAATATTATTGGTGTTTTATACGCCAAAGACTTATTAGCACATCTAAATAAGAAATCTTTTAAATGGCAACAATTATTACGTGAACCCTTTTTTGTTCCTGAAAACAAAAAACTAGACGATTTATTAGGTGATTTTAGGGAAAAGAAAAATCATTTAGCCATTGTTGTAGATGAATATGGTGGAACAAGCGGAATTGTAACTTTAGAAGACGTAATCGAAGAAATTGTTGGAGATATTAATGATGAATTTGATGAAGACGATTTATCTTATTCTAAGTTAGATGAAAACAATTATGTTTTTGAAGGAAAAACAACAATTAAAGATTTTTGTAGGGTTTTAGATGACGATGATGAAGAGAAATTTGAAGATGAAAAAGGCGAAAGTGAAACTTTAGCCGGATTTATTTTAGAGGTTTCTGGAAAATTTCCGAAGAAAGGCGAGAAAATAAACTTTGCCAATTATACGTTTACCATAGAAGCGTTAGATAGAAGGCGCATTAAACAAGTTAAAGTTACCCGAAATGCGTAGTATTATTTTACTTATTTGTAGTGTTATTTTTATTTCTTGCGGAAGCGAAACTTTACCAAAACCCAAAGGTTTTTTAAGTTTGCAATATCCTGAAAATAGCTATCAAAAATTATCTTTAAAAAGACCCTATACTTTTGATGTTTCAAAACAAGCAACCGTAAAAGACCTACCAAAAAATTGGTTAAAAATTACCTATCCAAAATTAAAAGCTTCTATAGATATAACCTACAGACCTGTAAAAAACAACTTAAGAGAATTGTTGGTTGAGTCTGAAAAATTGGTTTTTGAACACGCAATTAAGGCTGATCAGATTTCTGCTCCAAGAGAATATATTAATGATGAAAAAAAAGTTTTTGGAAGTATATATCAAATTGAAGGAAATGCAGCTTCTCAAGTACAATTTCATGCAACAGACAGCACTAAACACTTTTTAAAAGCTTCTTTATTTTTCTACACAAAACCTAATTACGATTCTATTTTACCCGCAATTAATTATATTAAAAAAGATATGATTAAAATGATGGAGAGTTTAGAGTGGGAGGAATAATTTGTATATATTAGACTATGAAAAAGATATTACTATTATTTTTAATTACCACTACTTTTTGTTTTTCACAAACAGAAATAGAATTTAAAAAAGGAGTCAAAATTATTAATTCTTATAAATCTAATAATTACAAGGTTCCTAAATCCATTTTATTTGAAATTTCGGGAGATACTCATTTAATAAACTACTATTTAGATCTTACTAAAAAACTAAAGAAACAATTTAAAAAGAAAGGCATTAAAGTAGGCTTTAATTATAGTCTAACATCTTTAAATCCATTTAAAGATGATTTAAAAAACATTCCAAAAAAAAGGAAAAAGAAGAAAAATTACGAAATGATATGTGAACTCTCATCGTCTTTTACAAAAATTCCTGAAAGCTGGAAAGAATACATAAATATTAACAAAAGGAAGACTCAACATTTTTTGAATGCCTCAATAACAAGTAAAAAAAATATAAATACATTTAAGTTAAAATTAGATATTCATGCCTATTACACAATAGTTACTCAGAACAAAAAAATTAGTAAAGTAATTACAAACCTAATTACTTCTCCTACTTTGCAACCACAAATAGAACTGCAATCCAAATAAAATAGAACCCGCTAATAAATGTATTGCTTGTGTTCCTATTGGAAATTCTGCGTAGTACATTAAAATACCAGTAATGGTTTCTAAAAAAAGAAGAAAAACAATCCAATTTACAAGTTTATAACCTAACTCTTTAAGTTGATTTAAATAAAATAAACCAAAATTAACTAATACAATTGCAATTGTAAATGAGCGATGGAAATAAAATTTAAAATTAGGCTCTAATAAACTATAGTGTTTGTTTTCAAATCCGAATTGTTTTACTTGCTCATCAATAAATTGTCTTACTTGTGTTCCCATTGCAATTTGTATCAACGAGAAAATTACCGAAACAATTACCAATTTCGTAAATAATGAGTTGTATTTATAAACTTTGGGTTTATCCGAAGAAATAAAATACAGATACAACAAAAGCGCTACAATTACCAAACCAGCAACCATGTGAATGGTAATTACGGTTGGTTTTAAATTGGTATCTACAACTGTTTTTCCTAACCAAGCTTCAAACAAAAACAATATTAAAACACTTATTGAAAGCAACGTAAATATCTTTTTTTCTTTCC
This sequence comes from Tenacibaculum todarodis, assembly GCF_001889045.1. Classification (NCBI taxonomy): domain Bacteria; kingdom Pseudomonadati; phylum Bacteroidota; class Flavobacteriia; order Flavobacteriales; family Flavobacteriaceae; genus Tenacibaculum; species Tenacibaculum todarodis. The sequence continues at coordinate 2,103,958 of NZ_CP018155.1, forward strand.
AAAAGAAAGCAGAAAAAACCACCATTAACAACAACGGAATTCCTGCTAAAGCAGAAGATAGTCTATTTATATACTCTGTCCAAGTATGAAATTTATTAAATTTTGCGTAGCTGTGTTTTGTGTACTTTTTCCAGTTATTAAGATTGAATTCTTCCGAAGTTTTTAAATCCTCTTCTGCAACAAAAAGGGTTTCATTTTTAATAATAATCATTCCCTTTTTAAACTCAGCATTTGGTTTCCATGTAATTTGTTCTTCCGCTGTTGGCGGAATATAATATCCAAAACATTTTGGCCAATCTGGACAACCCATTCCAGAACCTGTCATTCTAACAATTGAGCCCGCTAAAAAGATTAAATAGACAGCAAAAATGGTGATTTTGACAAGTGTTGGGAAGTTTTTTTTCATCAATACTGAGTTTATTTCAGTTCCTTAAAAGTTTATACAAAGATACAAAAAAGCACAAAAAAAGACTTCTGAAACCAGAAGCCTTTTTTAATATATTTAAAAGAGATTATGCTTTTTTATCTGCGCAACATTCTTTTTTACAATCTTCTGCACAAGCTTTTTTGTCTGCATCTTTTTTAGTACAACAGTCTTTTTTACAATCTATATCACAAATTTTTGTTGGTGCTTTTTCTGTAGCTTTATATAAATCTCCTCCTGCAATCCCATCAACAAAGGCAATTAAATCTGTTTTACTTGTTTTGTTTGCATCAAATTTAATTTTTGCAACGCTATCTATAAAAACAACCTGAGCATCAATTACTCCATCTTTTTTAGATAATTTAGACTGAATGGTTTTTGCACAACCAATTTCACAGGTCATTCCAGAAATGTTAATAGCTAATTTTTCAACCTTTGCATCCTTTGCAACAACTGGCGTTTCTTTTTTAGCTTCAGTTTTGCAAGAAGTTAAAACTAAGCAAGCTACAACTAAAGCGAATATAAATTTTTGAATTTTCATTTTAAATAATTATTTGTTTATCAAGCAAATTTATTAATAATTGAATTGAAATCAATAGAATTGTTGGACTTTTGTGCTACCTAACAAACTAATCAAATGAAAAACGAACAAAAAAAATGGATTTACTTAATAATACTTTCTTTAGTTTGGGGAAGTTCTTTTATTTTAATGAAAAAAGCTTTAATAAGCTTATCACCAATACAATTAGCTGCTTTACGCACTATAATTGCTGCCGTGTTTGTAATAATTGTTGGCCATAAAAATTTAAAAAAAATAAAAAAAAGACATTGGAAGTATATTGTTTTTAGCGCTTTAGTTGGAACTTTTATCCCCGCTTTTTTGTTTGCTTTTGCTATTAAAGGAATAGATAGTTCAATTGCATCAATATTAAATTCCTTGACTCCTTTTAACACATTTATCATTGGAGCTTTGGTCTTTGGGTTTGCATTCCAAAAAAATCAATTAACAGGAATTTTAGTTGGTTTGATTGGTACAATTATTCTAATTTTAAAAGGAGCAGACTTAAATCCCGATCAAAATTATTGGTATGCATTATTACCTATTATCGCATCTATTGGTTACGCGTTTAATGTAAATATTATAAAAAAACATCTCTATGATTTAAATGCACTAACTATAACCACAGGGCACTTTATATTAGTAATAGTTCCTGCATTAGTAGTATTAAGTTTTACAGGTTTTTTTACTGAGTTTGAATTAAATTCCGAAACAAAGCCAGCATTATTCTACATCATTATTTTAGCTTTCTTTGGAACAGCAATTGCCAAAGTAATGTTTAATGAAATGGTACATATTTCCACTCCAATCTTCGCTTCATCCGTAACCTATTTAATTCCTATTGTGGCAGTTATTTGGGGGATTATAGATGGCGAAAAACTAAGCCTTATTCAATTAATAGCTGGTGTAATTATCTTATTTGGTGTTTGGTTGGTAAATAGAAAAAAATAGGCAGTATTCAGTATTCAGTATTCAGTATTCAGTATTCAGTATTCAGTATTCAGTATTCAGTATTCAGTATTCAGTATTCAGTATTCAGTATTCAGTATTCAGTATTCAGTATTCAGTATTCAGTATTCAGTATTCAGTATTCAAAAATAAAAAAAGAGCCAAGAACTAAATCTTGACTCTTTTATTTTTATGTTATTTTCTTTAGAGATTATTTAAAATCTGCATCAGAAACACCTTCATTAACTTTTACTTCTTTAAGATCAAAAGATAAATCCATTGGACCCATTTTTTGTCCCATTTTATGTGGAAATTTAATTCCATTAACTTCTTTGTAATCAGAAAAAGTTGTTGGTAGTTTCACTTCACCTTGTGGCCCTTTAACAGTTCTTACTTCTTTAGCTTTTAAACCTGTTTTGACATTATAGAAAATTTCCATTTTATTATGCTTAATAACATAGAAGTTTTCACCATCAATAGGTTCAATTCTATCTAGTTTTCCTTTTTTGTATTCTGCATCTGCAAAAGGAGCACTTGTAGTTTTAGCAGCCTCTAACTCTTCGCCTGCGTAATCCTTTCTTCTTCCTTGTGCTTCTTGATATCCTTTAGTTCCATCAAAAATTTGCTTACTTAATGTTTGCCCCATACCTGTCATAACAACAGCCATTTTATTTGGTGCAGCTTGTTTTTGAGTCATTGTTAAATCAATTCCTTGCACTTTTCCCGTAGAAATCATCATTACAGAATTTATTGTTGCAACTTTATCTTTACCTCCAATAGCATCAAAATATGTATCTACAACTGTTGTTGCTGTTACTCCTGCAGGAATTGGCAATGTCATTTCTGGTTTTGTAGTCGGGTTTCCTTCTTTATCAAAATAACTGATTACATAATCTCCTTTTTCAAGGTTTTTAAGAACATCTATTCCTTTACCCGTAACCATTATTCTTGCTTTATCTCCTCTAAAGTGTTTTAGTGCTGCATTTTGAACATCATCTACTGTTACTGAGTTAATATTTTTAATGTAATTTGCATAAAAATCTTCAGGCAAATCATATAAAGCAATGTTTAGCGCGTAATTAGCTGCTGTTGCTGGTTTTTGAACATCCATTACAAAACCTCCAATATATTCTTCTTTAGCATCTTGTAATTCTTTTTCAGTTACTTTTTGGTAACGGATCTTGTTAATTTCTTTTTGAATTTCTACAATAGCACTATCCGTAACTACATTTCTTACACCTGCAGTTGCTCTAAATATTCCAGTATTTCTACTTTGGCTAACTCTTGAATAAGAACCATAAGTATAAGCTTTATCTTCACGTAAATTTTGAAACAAACGTGCAGAACCACCGCCACCAAGAATTTTGTTAGCTAATAATGCAGCATAATAATCTTTGTCTCCTAACGTTAAATCGATAGTGTTTACAACTGCAACTTCAGATTGATTTGCGTTTGGCATATCTACAAAACTAATTTCTGTAGTAGGAACATTTACCGGTTTTTGAATGGTAGAAACTGGTATATTTCCTTTTTTCCAATCAGCAAATAAGCTTTTTACTAATTTTTTAGTTTCGGTAGGATTAATATCTCCAACAATTATTAAATAAGCGTTATTAGGCTTGTAATATGTATTGAAATTATTTTTTACTGCATCCAAAGTAATATTATTTACAGTTTCTTTATTTGTAAATTCTCCACGAGGATGGTTTTTACCAAATACCAAAACATTTTCAACTCTACTTGCAATAGCAGGAATATTCTTTTCTACAGATTTTAAGTTTTCTAAAGTCACTTGTTTTTCTTTATCAAACTCTTCTTGTGTAAATTGAGAATTTTTAACACCATCTGCCATTAAACCTAATACTTCTGGAAAGTATTTTTTTAATGATCTTGCAGAAGCTCCAGTACTAAAAAAGTTAACACTTGCTCCTAAAAAATCTACTTTTTCATTAAATTCATCTTTAGTAATAGTAGAAGTCCCTCTTCCTAATAAACTTCCCATCATATCAGATACACCAGCAATATTTCCTTCAGCATATGGTTTATTATCTATTCTTAAAGTAGCTGCTGCTCTTGGTAATTTATGGTTTTCTACCATAATTACTGTCATTCCGTTTTCTAAAGAAAATTTCTCTGCTGTTCCTAATTTTACAACAGGATCTGGTCCTGGAGTTGGCATTTTACTTCTGTCAATTTGCGCTGTTGCACTAAAAGACATTGCTATTATTGCTATTATTGATAAAATTTTTGTCTTCATCTTTTATATTATTTTTTCTTAGGTAAATATTCTAAGATTAATCTTTGATTTTTATTTAAGTATTTCTTTGCAACTTCTCTAATTTCTTCTCTAGTAACAGACCTGTAAACATCTATTTCAGTATTAATTAAATTAGTATCTCCATACATTACATTATATCTTGCCAAAGAATTAGCAATACCAACAACGCTTGAGTTAGAATTTACATATCTATTTTCAAATTGATTTTGAATCTTTTGAAACGCTTTTTCAGAAATTAAATCTGTTTGAATTTTAACTATTTCTTCATCCATTTCAGCCACTAACTGATCTAAAGTAGTTTTACCTAGTGGAAGAGAAAAAAGTGCATAAACACCATAATCTTGTTGACTAATATTTACCGCTTGCACTGCTAGAGCTTGCTTTTGAGTGTCTACCATTTTCTTGTATAAAACAGAGCTTTTTCCTCCACTTAAATACGTAGAAATCATATCTAAAACTTTAGAATCTCTTGTTTTAAAAGAAGGTGTTCTATACGCAGCAATAATAGCTGGTATTTGAATATTCTCGTCATACGCTTTCGCTTTAAACTCTTGCGTAATTGGCTCTTCCTTCGGGAAATTTCTTACAACCTCTGGTCCTCTTGGTATTGGACCAAAATAATCTTTAATCATTTTCTTTGCAGAAGCAATATCAATATCACCAGCAACAACTAAAGTTGCATTATTTGGTACATAATATTTTTTATTAAAAGCTAAAAATTCTTCTAACGTTGCCGCATCTAAATGATCCATATACCCAACATTTGGGTCTTTATATGGGTGTACTTTAAATATGTTTTTAGAAATTTCTGGTAAAATATTAGAATATGCTCTTGTACGTTGTCTTTTCTCTTCTTTTACAACTTCGTTCTGTGTATCAACACCATCTTGACCAATAATTGGATGTAATAAGCGTTCAGATTCCATCCAAAGACCTAATTCTAATTTGTTTGAAGGGAAGATCTCATAATAATAGGTTCTATCTTGAGACGTATTAGCATTATTCCTTCCACCATTAGAAGACACAATTTTAAACCATTCTCCTTTTCCAATATTTTCTGTACCTTCAAATAAAAGGTGTTCAAAGAAATGTGCAAAACCTGTTCTTTTTCTATCTCCATCTTTACCACCAACTCCATACATTACAGAGGTAATAATTACAGGAGCAGATTTGTCTTGATGTAAAATAACGTGCATTCCGTTATCTAAATCGTACTCTTCAAATTCAACTTTTTGTGCATTTGCTGAAAATGCAATCAAAAATACTGAAGCAAGAGTTAAAATACTTTTTTTCATTGATTTTATTATTTAATTAGTGATTTAGTTTAAAGTTTGACGCTCATTTTTTTTGTTTGTTACAACTATTTGAGAAAAAATAAAAACAAGCTCTCAAAAATAACATTAAAACTTAAAAGTTAGCTAGTTATAAAGTTTATTTAAAAAAAATAATTATTGTTAATAACTTATTGTGAGTAACAAAAAATATGTATATTTGCATCCGCATTTTCAGTTAGAAAGTGTAGTAATAAATACAAAAAACAAATAGTATGTACGCAATCGTAGAGATAGCAGGGCAGCAATTTAAAGTAGCGAAAGACCAAAAGGTTTACGTTCACCGTTTACAAGAAGCAGAAGGATCAAAAGTAACTTTTGATAACGTAATGCTTATTGAAGATAAAGGTGGAGTAACTATTGGCGCCCCAGCTATAGAAGGAGCCGCAGTAACGGCAAAAATTCTAGGTCACTTAAAAGGTGATAAAGTAATCGTTTTCAAAAAGAAAAGAAGAAAAGGTTACAAGAAGAAAAATGGACACAGACAGTATTTAAGTGAGATTCAGATTGAATCTATCGCTGCTTCTGGTGCTAAAAAAACAACTGCTAAGAAAGCTGCTCCTAAAAAGGAAACAGTAAAGGCTGAAGCTAAAAAAGCTGCTCCTAAAAAATCTTCTAAAGCAGATGATTTAAAGAAAATTGAAGGTATTGGTCCTAAAATTGCAGAAACTTTAGTAGCTGCAGGTTTAGCAACTTTTGCAGATTTAGCAAAAGCAAAACCAGCTGCAATTTCTGAAATTATTGCAGGTGTTCGTGGAAACCACGTAACAGATACTTGGCCAAAACAAGCTAAATTAGCTGCAGATGGTAAGTGGGATGAATTAAAAGATTTACAAGATATATTAGACGGAGGAGTTGAAAAATAACTCACTAATATAACTTTAACCTATAAAAACTCAAGAAAATGGCACATAAAAAAGGTGTAGGTAGTTCGAAGAATGGTAGAGAATCAGAATCGAAACGACTAGGAGTAAAGATTTTTGGAGGACAAGCTGCAATTGCAGGTAATATTCTTGTCCGTCAAAGAGGTACAACTCACAATCCAGGTGAAAATGTATATATGGGAAAAGACCATACATTACATGCTAAGGTTGATGGTGTTGTAGATTTCAAAAAGAAAAGAGACAACAAATCTTACGTTTCTATTATTCCTTTCGAGGCTTAAGAAATAAAGATTATAATATTAAAAACGCGCAAACAATGTTTGCGCGTTTTTTTATGCTTCTTATTTATACTGAATTTGTATTTTTACGTTAATGAATTTTCTTTACAATATATTAGTTTTTATTGCATCTCTTTTATTACCATTGATAGCTTTATTCAATAAAAAAATAAAGTTATTTGTTGATGGAAGAAAAGAAACATTTACAAAACTATCTTCTATCAATAAAACCGATAAAGTAATTTGGTTCCATGCGGCTTCTTTGGGCGAATTTGAACAAGCAATACCTATTATAGAAGAGCTTAAAAATAAATACGATAATTATAAAATTGTTGTAACCTTCTTCTCTCCTTCTGGATATGAAATAAGAAAAAATTACGCTTTAGCAGATATTGTATGCTATCTTCCTTTAGACTCTAAAAGTAAGATGAAGAAATTATTAGAAATTGTTCACCCTACAGTTGCAATATTTATAAAGTATGAATTCTGGCCAAACCTTTTAAGTCAGTTAAAACGAAAAGAAATTCCTACTATTTTAGTTTCAGGAATTTTAAGAGAGAAACAATCATTCTTTAAATGGTATGGGGGTTTTATGAGAGAAAAGCTGAATACTTTCAATCACTTTTTTGTTCAAAATGAAGAATCGAAAAAACTCTTAAAATCTATTAATTTAAACAACGTTACAATTGCTGGAGACACTCGTTTTGATAGAGTTTCAACAATCTTAAACCAAGACAATAGGTTAGATTTTATTTCTGAATTTAAAAATAGTAAATATGTAATTGTTGCCGGAAGTACTTGGCAAGAAGATGAAGAATTATTGGTAAACTACATCAATAACGAAGCATCTGAAGAAGAAAAATTTATTATTGCTCCACACAACATCAATCAAAAAAATATTGAAATTTTAAAAAATTCAATCTTAAAAAAGACGGTGTTATTTTCTGCTAAAGGGAATACAAGCTTAGCAGAATATCAAGTTTTTATTATTGATACTATTGGGATATTAACCAAAATATATTCTTACGCAGATACTACTTATGTTGGTGGCGGATTAAAAACTGGCTTGCATAATATTTTAGAACCCGCTACTTTTGGAGTTCCTATTGTTATTGGAAACAAATACAAAAAGTTTAAAGAAGCTGAAGATTTGGTAGCTTTAAAAGGTTGTATTTCAATTAATAATCAAGAAGAGTTTTCTACTATTTTTACAAAATTTAAAGCAGATGAAAACTATAGAAAATCAACAGGAAATATCAACAAAAAATATATTCAAGAAAATTTAGGAGCAACTCCTTTAGTTGTTAATTATTTAAAAAACATACTTTAATTATGGAATTTATAACACAACCTTGGCCGTGGTTTATAGGCGGACCATTAATAGCAATATCTTTATTGCTATACTTTTATTTTGGTAAAAACTTTGGAGTTTCTACTAATTTAGAAACGCTGTGTACAATGGCTGGTGCAGGTAAAATTTCAGACTATTTTAAAAAGGATTGGAAAGAACGAGATTTCGCTTTACTATTTGTAGTTGGTTTAATTATTGGCGGTTTTATTTCTTCAACTTATTTAATTCCTAATCAAACTATAGATTTAAATCCAAAAACAATTAAGGAACTTACAGATTTAGGTTTTTCTAATGTTGGTAATCAATATTTTCCAGATGAAATTTTTAGCAAAGAAGCTTTCTCTTCTATAAAAGGATTTTTAATTCTTTTAGTTTCAGGTATTTTCGTAGGCTTTGGAACACGTTATGCTGGCGGTTGTACTTCTGGACATGCAATTACTGGTTTAAGTAGTTTACAACTACCTTCATTATTAGCAGTAATTGGATTTTTTATTGGTGGTATTATTGCCACTTGGTTTATAATCCCTTTAATATTTTAGCCAATAATTGGTATTAAACAAAATTAAAAACACTATTAACTTTGTTTCTTTGTGAGTAATCCGGAAACAGAATAAAGTTTAAAAACATATTCAAATGAAAAACATCAAATTTTTAATCTTAGGAATCTTTTTTGCAATCGTTTTAAGCAAAACTCAAGCAATTTCTTGGTATCGTTTTTATGAAATGTTTAAGTTTCAATCTTTTCACATGTATGGAATTATAGGTGGCGCCGTAATTGTTTCAATGGTTTTTATGCAACTTTTTAAAAGTGGAAAAATAAAAGACATTAATGGAAATTGGATTGTGCCAAAACCGAAGAAAAAAGGAACTATCAGAACAATTTTAGGTGGAACATTCTTTGGTTTAGGTTGGGGGATTTCTGGCGCTTGTGCTGCTCCAATTTTTGTGATACTAGGATTTGAATTGATCCCTGCAATCATTTTATTAATTGGTGCTTTAATAGGTGCTTTTGTGTATGGTTTGTTGAGTAAAAAACTACCTCATTAATCTTTAAACTTAGGGAGCTTTTCTAATAAATTTTGATTAGTATTATCTACAACTTCCCATTTGTAAATAGATGAAAGCTGATAAATTTTAGACAATTCTTCAAACAATCGTTTTTTTGCCTCAATCTTTAGTCTAGATAATTCAACCGTTTCTTTTATTTTATCAATACTTTTTTGATTGATTTTATTCAGCTCGTCTTTTGTAAAAGAGTTAAAGTTACTTTGTTGCAAATCGAAATATTTAATATCTGGAGAAATTAAAACCTCTTCTACAGGGATTTTATTAATTATAATTTGCTTTGTAATTGAGTCTATTTGAATATCCATTTTAGACAAATCGTATCCAACCTCAACTTTAGCATTTACAGAGATAATTGCCTTTTTATCAAAAGATAAATAATCGTAGAAGTATTTTTTTGAATCTGAATAATTGTACATTTCAGAAAATGTTCCTTCAGAAACCACCAATTTACTCAAGTCTTTAATTGAATTTACAACAACTTGAATTTCTTCTTGTTTATGATTAATTTCCTTTTGATCGTACCAAAACTTAGCAACCAAAAAACCTAATAAAAAAACAGCTACATATTTTAAAAAACGCATTTGTAAAGTATTTTTATAAAGATACAGATTTCTGTCATTCCTGCGTAGGCAGGAATCTCAAAATTAACAAGATCAATTTTAATCAGATTCCTGCCTACGCAGGAATGACACGTCTTAAGTTTAATCTTCCTTCGGAAACGCTTGTTTATTAAAGATAAAAAGCAAAACAGTACCTATAAAAATCCAAGAATCTGCACCATTAAAAATTGCATTAAAGAATGTAAAGTATTTTCCTCCAAAGAAAGGTAACCATTCAGGTAAAGTTCCTTCCCACATCGGGAAATACAACATATCTACTACCTTTCCGTAGAACATTTCTCCGTATGGTTTCTCAGCAAATAGTGTTGCTACTCCGTTATATGGTGTGTCAAAAATAATTCCGTAAAAAACAGAGTCAATAATATTACCAACTGCACCAGCAAAGATCAATGAAATTGCTACTATAACTGCTGTATGAGTGTTTCTTTTTATTGTTTTTGTTAACCAATACATAATACCAGTAACCGCTACTAATCTAAATAAAGTTAAAAATAGCTTGCCTGTTTTACCACCAAACTCAAAACCCCAAGCCATTCCATTATTTTCTGTAAAATGAATAACAAACCAGTCTGAAAACACAGTAACTTCTTCACCTAAAACAAAATGTGTTTTTATATAAATCTTACTTATTTGATCTATTAATAAGGCAAGGAAAATAGTAAGAATTGCAATATATTTTTTTGACATGTGTAATTTTTAACAGCAACAAAAATAAGAAAACTATTGTGTTTATTTACTCGTTAACACAATATTAGCTTTCTTTGATATTATAGTGACATTTCTTAAGGAATTTGAAAGTTTTTTTTGATACGGATTTGATTCTAAAACGTTATTTACTTTAATAGTTCCATTTGAAGAATCTATATTTATTTCCCCTTCTGAAGCAGTTAAAAACACATTCCCAGAATATAAACGAAGTTGTAAATTTCCTTTTAAACTATTAAATTTTAGTGAACCTTTTTCAATAAAAACAGATAAATTTCCTTGATAACTTTTAGAAACAATATCAACTTCTTCACCTAAAAAAGTAAGGTTTTTATTCTTTGGGATTTTAATTTTTACGGAAGCTCTGTTTAATCTTTCAGTAATAAATTTTCTAAAAACAGGTTCTTTTTGTTTTATTTCAGGTTGAAAATCAATACTTAGAATTCCATTTTTTTCAGAAGTAATAATATGATGTGCAAAAGAATTTTCTTCATCTAAAAAAACAGTAATAAAATCATTTTCTGAAGTTTCTAAAACAATTTCATCCAAGCCTTTTGTATCAATTTCTATGTTATTAGTTGAAGCAATAAATTTCTTAGAACTTAATTGCTGACTAAAACTTAATGATTGACTTATTAAAAAGAGAAGTAAAAATGAGTTTCTCATAAAAGAAAAAAGCTTCCTTTTTAAGGAAGCTTTTGAATTATTGTTTGCGTTTTGCTTCAATGCTTAACGTTGCATGAGGCACAAGTTTTAATCGTTCTTTCTGAATTAATTTACCAGTAACTCTACAAACTCCGTACGTTCCGTTTTCTATACGTAACAAGGCGTTTTTTAAATCTCTAAGAAACTTCTCTTGTCTTATTGCTAACTGTACGTTAGATTCTTTACTCATTACATCTGCTCCATCATCAAACGATCTAAATTGCGGTGATGTATCATCTGTACCGTTGTCAGATCCATTTTTATATGAGCTTTGCAATAATGCTAAATCTTCTTCAGCACGTGCTTTCTTTTTTAAGATAATCTCTTTAAATTCGTTTAAATCTTCTTCAGAATATTTAGCTATACTATCTGCCATAATTCTACATTTTTTGTATTAATATTTTACTTTTTATGGTATCGAACTCAATTTCCGTACCATTTTCCAACGCATCCACAAAAACTAATTCATTGGTAAGCGTTTCGCTCATTATGTAATCTTTATTAATAGATACAGATTCTGCTAAGTCTTCAAAATTTAAAACGGTTAATTTTATTTTATCTGTTACTTCTAAACCTGAATCTTTACGTGCATTTTGAATTCTATTTACTAGCTCTCTAGCTATACCTTCTTTACGTAAATCATCAGAAATTGTAACATCTAACGCTACTGTTATACCGTCTGAATTAGCGACTAACCAACCTTCTATATCTTTAGAAGTAATAACTACATCAGAGACTTCTAAAGTAATCATTTTTTCATTAATTTCTAAAGAAATTTTTTCGTCTTTTTCTATCTTCTGAATATCTTCTGCCGTAAAACCTTGAACAACATTCGCTACCAACTTCATGTCTTTACCAAATTTTGGCCCTAACGTTTTAAAGTTTGGTTTAATTTGCTTCACTAAAATATCTGAAGCATCGTCTAAAAGTTCAATCTCTTTTACGTTTACTTCTGATTTTATTAAATCTGAAACCGCTAAAATTGACGCTTTTTGCGCATCATCTAAAACAGGAATCATTATTTTTTGTAACGGTTGACGAACCTTTATTTTCTCCTTAGCTCTTAACGATAATACTAAAGATGAAATAGTTTGTGCATCTTCCATTTTACGTTCTAACGCTTTGTCTATAATTGCTTCATTATAAACAGGAAAAGTTGATAAATGAATACTTTCAAACGTTTCTTGTTGCGTTGTAGCCATTAAATCTTGATACAATCTGTCCATGAAAAATGGAGCAACTGGTGCACTTAATTTTGCAACAGTTAACATACAAGTATATAACGTTTGGTACGCAGAAATTTTATCTTGCTCATATTCTCCTTTCCAAAAACGTCTTCTACATAAACGAACATACCAATTGCTTAAATGATCTTGCACAAAGCTATTTATGGCTCTTGTTGCTTTTGTTGGCTCATATTCATTATACGCTTCGTCTACTTTCTTGATTAAGGTATTTAATTCTGAAAGAATCCAACGATCTATTTCTGGACGTTCATTTAATGGAACATCATCTTCTGAATAATCAAACTTATCAATGTTTGCGTATAAACAGAAGAACGAATACGTATTATATAATGTCCCGAAGAACTTACGTTTTACCTCTGCTATTCCTTCAACATCAAACTTTAAATTGTCCCACGGATTTGCATTTGAAATCATATACCAACGCGTTGCATCTGCTCCATAAGTTGATAATGTTTCAAAAGGATCTGTTGCGTTTCCTAAACGCTTAGACATTTTATGTCCATTTTTATCTAACACTAACCCGTTAGAAACAACATTTTTATACGCTACAGAATCAAAAACCATAGTTGCAATTGCGTGTAATGTATAAAACCAACCTCTTGTTTGATCTACACCTTCTGCAATAAAATCTGCTGGAAACGATTCGTTTTTATCAATTTTCTCTTTGTTTTCAAACGGATAATGCCATTGTGCATAAGGCATTGAACCAGAATCAAACCAAACATCAATTAAATCGCTTTCGCGTTTCATTGGTTGTCCACTTGCTGAAACTAAAGTAATTTCATCAACTATATTTTTATGTAAATCTATTTTAGCATAGTTTTCGTTTGACATATTACCAACTTCAAAATCTTGGTAAATATCTTTTGCTAAAACTCCTGCTGCAACAGCTTTTGCCATTTCGGCTTTTAATTCTTCAACAGAACCAATACAAATTTCTTCTTTACCGTCTTCTGTTCTCCAGATTGGTAATGGAATTCCCCAATAACGAGAACGAGATAAATTCCAATCGTTTGCATTTGCTAACCAGTTTCCAAAACGACCTTCTCCGGTTGACTTTGGTTTCCAATTAATGGTTTCATTCAGTTTAAACATCTTGTCTTTAACGTCTGTAACTTTAATAAACCAAGAGTCTAATGGATAATATAAAATTGGTTTGTCTGTACGCCAACAGTTTGGATAACTGTGCACATATTTCTCAACCTTAAATGCTTTATTTTCTGTTTTTAATTTAATTGCTAATTCAACATCTACAGATTTTTCTGGTGCTTCACCATCTGTATAATATTCGTTTTTGACATATTTACCAGCAAATTCACCCATTTCTGGTCTAAATTTTCCTTGTAAATCTACCAACGGAACGGTGTTTCCGTTATCATCTAAAACTAATAGAGGTGGAATTTCTGGTGTTGCTTGTTTTGCAACCAACGCATCATCTGCTCCAAAAGTTGGTGCTGTATGTACAATTCCGGTTCCGTCTTCTGTAGTAACAAAATCTCCGGAAATTACTCTAAATGCATTTTCAGCATTTTCATAAGGCAATACATACTCTAATAATTGTTCGTATTTTATACCGACTAAATCTTTTCCTTTAAATTCTTTTACAACATAAAAAGGAATCTTTTTATCGCCTTCTTTATAGCCTAAAAGTTCAGATTTCTCTTCAACTTTATTGAATTTTTTATCAAACTGTTTTCCGACTAAGTTTTTAGCCAAAATAACATTCATTGGTTTAAATGTATATTGATTGTAAGTTTCAACCAACACATAATCAATTTTATTTCCAACGGTTAACGCTGTATTACTTGGCAATGTCCAAGGTGTTGTTGTCCATGCTAAAAAGTAGATAGTTCCTTCGTTTTGTAAAAATTCTGGAAGTGTTTCTTCAATAGCTTTAAACTGTGCAACAATAGTTGTATCGGTTACATCTTGATACGTTCCTGGTTGGTTTAACTCGTGCGAGCTTAAACCAGTTCCGGCTTTTGGTGAATAAGGCTGAATTGTATACCCTTTATACATCAATTTTTTGGTGTAAATTTCTTTTAACAACCACCAAACCGATTCCATATATTTTGGATCGTAGGTAATATATGGATCATCCATATTTACCCAATAACCCATTTTGTTGGTTAAATCGTGCCAAATATCTGTGTAACGCATTACCGCTTTTCTACAAGCTGCGTTGTAATCTTCTACAGAAATAGTTTTACCAATATCTTCTTTGGTAATACCTAATTCTTTTTCTACGCCTAATTCAATTGGTAAACCGTGTGTATCCCAACCTGCTTTACGCTTAACTTGGTAACCTTTCATGGTTTTATAACGTGGAAAAATATCTTTAATGGCACGTGCTAAAACATGGTGAACTCCTGGTAAACCATTTGCTGAAGGAGGTCCTTCAAAAAACACATAAGGTTCTGCACCTTCTCTTGTAGTTACACTCTTTTCGAAAATATTATTTTCTTCCCAATAGTTTAAAATTTCTTCTGCTACTTTTGGTAAATCTAACTGCTTATATTCTGCGAATTTTACGCTCATTTTATCGATATTTCTTATACGGTTGCGAAATTACGGAATTTCTGTAAATTGTTGTGTTTGAAGTTTGAAAATGTAAGAATAAAGAAAAGTAACTTAATTTCCGCTATCTGGAATTGAATCTGGGTCTTCTTGATCTAAACTAATAATTTCTGAAGTGTTAATAATTGTATTGACAACATTTACAGTTGCAGCTATTTCAATAGTAACTGTTTGCCCATTTATTATTGTTACTCCACTTAAATCCCAATCTCCAGTTGTAGAGTTATAGGTCCCAGAAGTAATGGTTGAATTTGCTAAGTTGAAGCTTAAACCTGTTGGTAATAAATCTCTCACTAAAACTCCAGTTGCATCTTGTGGGCCATTATTGGTTATTGACAATGTAAATACAACAACTTCTCCAACTTTTGGTAATGCTTTATCTACCGTTTTTGTTAAGCTTAAATCAGATGTTGGGACGATTTCTAAAGTAAAATAATCGTTGTCATTAAAGGTAGCAGTTGAAGAATAAACTCCACCAGATAAAGTTAAATTATATTCTTCAACAATTGTACTAAAATCTGACGCTGTACTTCTTACCAGTTTTAAAATTCCAGCTGGTGTTCCTGTTAAATCTAAATCTGACGCATTTAAAGAAAAATTAACGGCTCCAACATCACTTCTTTCGCTAACCCGCCATTTTGTATCAATTTGATATCTTTTACTTGGCGATGCAACTGCTGAAAAATTATAACTTGCATTCATTACATTTTCTCCCCAAAATAGGTATTCATCGTTTTGCAAATCATTTGGGTTGCTAATTTTAACAATACCTGTTCCTTGTGAATCAGTATGATTTGTTCCATCAGTTGCTTGACCGATACCTGCAACTTTATGATCAAAATCTCCATTTTCATCTTCATTATAAATGTTATCTGATATAGCAATACTTCCTAATTTTGCACTTAAATAATTATCTACAATATTCTTTTCTGCTAAAGACAGTCTATTATTATATAAAATTACCTCATAAAAATCTCCACTTGCTTCATCTGCTCCATTTGTATTTCTTCCAATTCTGTCATAAGGAATTCCAACGGTTGAACTACCAACATTAATAGTACTTGTTAGATTATTTGAAAATATATTTACACTACTTGATGCATTGTTCTTATGAAAAGAAACAATTGTATTTGCTCCAAAAGGAGAAGGTAATGTTGATTGATAATCTGCTACACCATAGCGAGTATATCCAATTCTATTAGTATTTGACCATTGCTCTACTCTAAGAGATAATGAACCTCCATCAAAAAAGGTGTTACTTCTTCCTGAATTAACAGGGTTTAAAGCAAAAAAAGCACTTGCATTTGTATATGTTCCAGTAGAAGTTGCATTTAAAAATTGTGCAGGATTTGTGCCTGCATTAAAATTTACGGCATTAAATGTTGGTAATGCATAAGTTGGTCTTCTGTTTCCTGTATTTGTAAAATTATTTCCATTTCCGCTATAATCGTTCCAAGAACTTATTCTACTTCCTAAAGCAGGATTATTAGTTATATCTCCATCTGCATTAATATCACTTCCTCTCAACCAAATTTTTAAATTTGAAGTTCCATCTATTGAACCAACACCACCAGGGCCAGTTTGAGAAAACATTTTAATACTGAATATTAAAAATAAATAAAATATAATCTTATTAATTTTCATAATGTAAAAACATTAGAATCCTCTTTCATCTTTAATTTTCTCGTAGGCTTCTTGTATTTTCTGAAACTTCTCTTGAGCAACTTTAATATGTTCTGGTCCTAAATCTTGTAATTTATCGGGATGATGTTTTTTAGCCATTTTTCTGTAGGCTTTCTTAACTTCTGCATCCGTTGCCGATTTTGTTATTTCTAAGATTTTATAAGCACTATCAACTGCATTAAAAAACATTGCTTTTATGGAAACATAATCGCGTTGATTGATGTATAAATATCCTGCAATTTTTCTTATTTCTTCTTCTTCGGATGCTGTAACGTTACCGTCTGCTTTTGAAATTCCGAATAAAAAATGAACTAATTGCAATCTTGATGCGTGCGTCATATGTTCGCGGATTTGCATACATACTTGACGTACAGATACTTTCTTTTTTAGAATTCCGCTAAAAAGTCTAAATGCAGAATTTGCACGTTCTTTACCGTACATGTTTACAAAATGCTGACGGACATAATCTAACTCGCGCTGATCTACTTTACCATCTGCTTTTATAACTACTGATGCTAAAACCAATAAACTGATTTCAAAATCGCCCGATTGTGTTTGACTTTGTTGTGGTCTTCTTCTACCACGAGTTTGGGTTTGTCGTCCTCTTTCGTAATCTATTTGTTCTTGGTTAAATCCATCCAATTTAAATCCGTCTACAAAACTACCAACTGCAAAACCAATTATTGCTCCTATTGGTCCGCCTAATGTAAATCCTAAACTTGCGCCTAACCAGCTTGCAAATTTCCCCATGTTTTTGTTTTTTATAGTAGCAAAGTTACAAAGTAAAAAAGTTACAAAGTAAAAAACAATGAAAAAAACAGATTGATAAGCCTGCGTGAAGGATTGAAATATTTGTTTGAGCTCTTTTTTTGAGGAACGAGGAAAAAAGCGAGTATTGAAAGCCTGACGGATTTGTAGTTTTTTGTGTAGAGAAACGAAGCAAAAAGCTATAAATGCGACACGCCCATATTTCGACTGCGCTCAATACAAGGAATTTTAGAAAAATGAGTATCTTTGTAGTTCAAAATTTTATAGAATATGTATCCAGAAGAATTAGTAAAACCAATGAGAGACGAGCTTATAAACGCTGGTTTTGACGCATTATATACCGCTGAAGACGTAGAAAACGCCTTAGCAAAAGAAGGAACAACTTTAGTAATGGTAAACTCTGTTTGTGGTTGTGCTGCAGGAACTGCAAGACCGGGAGCAATTGCTTCTTTAGGTGCAGGTAAATTTCCTACGCATTTAACTACTGTTTTTGCAGGTGTTGAGAAAGAATCTACAGCTAAGGCTCGTGAATATATGATTCCTTTTCCTCCATCTTCTCCAGCAATTGCGCTGTTTAAAGATGGTAATTTAGTACATATGTTAGAGCGTCACCACATTGAAGGTAGATCTGCGCAAATGATTGCTCAGAATTTAGCAGGTGCTTATGATGAGTTTTGTTAGTATTTAGAAACAAGACTTTTAGAGACAAGAAACAAGACTAAAAAACCACTCTTTCGAGTGGTTTTTTTATTTATGATAACATCATTTTTGCTTTTTTGATGGCTTCAATCATTACATCTATTTCTTCTCTAGTATTGTAAAAAGCAAAAGATGCTCTTACCGTTCCTGGTATTTTATAGAACTCCATTATTGGCTGTGCACAATGATGTCCTGTTCTTACAGCAACACCTAACTTGTCTAAAATTACACCAATATCATATGGATGAATTCCTTCTATGTTGAATGAAATTACAGATGTTTTATGTGTTGTTCCGTAAATTCTTAATCCGTCTATTTCTAATAATTTTTGGGTTCCATAAGCTAATAGGTAGTCTTCTTGTTGTTGAATGTTATCGAATCCAACAGAATTCATGTAGTCTAATGCTACTCCAAAAGCTATTCCACCACAAATATTTGGTGTTCCTGCTTCAAATTTATGTGGTAAACCTGCGTAGGTAGTTTTTTCGAACGTTACAGTTTCTATCATTTCTCCACCTCCTTGATATGGTGGTAACATTTTTAATAACTCTTCTTTTCCGTAAAGCAATCCAACTCCAGTTGGTCCACATATTTTATGCGCAGACGCTACATAAAAATCTACATCTAATTCTTGTACATCTGGTTTTATATGTGGTGTTGCTTGTGCTCCGTCAATTAAAACATAGGCGCCAAATTTATGCGCTGCATGTATAATTTCTTCAATTGGATTTATAGTTCCTAAAGCATTTGAAACGTGATTACAGAAAACCAATTTTGTTTTTCCGTTTAGTAATTCGTGATAATTATCCATGCGTAAAGAACCATCTTCGTCCATTGGAATTACCTTTAAAACAGCGCCAGTTTTTTCGCATAACATTTGCCAAGGCACAATATTAGAATGGTGTTCTAATGCAGAAACTATAATTTCATCTCCTTCTTCTAATAACTCAGAAAAACCAGATGCAACCATGTTTATTCCATGTGTTGTTCCTGTGGTAAAAATGATTTCGTATGAATGTTTTGCATTAAAATGTTGTTGAATTTTAATACGTGCTTCTTCATATTTATCGGTAGCTTCTTGACTTAAACTATGAACACCACGATGAATATTTGCATTGTAATTTGAATAATAATCTACAATTGCATCAATAACCACTTGTGGCGTTTGTGATGTTGCTCCATTATCAAAATACACTAAAGGCTTGTTATTTACCATTCTTTTAAGAATAGGGAAATCAGCACGAATTTTATCAACTTTAAACATAATACTAAATTATACAACAAAGATAAGGCATGCTTTTTACAACACCTACACAATAAATTATTTGTTACATTTACCTAACCAAACTACTACACATGAAAACTTTAAAACGAATTTTATTACTATTGGCTGTTTTACTTTTAATAGCCGTTTTTTACAATTACCCAAAGTTGAATATTTTAGCAGGTTATTCTGCAAAATATGCAAGTTCTTCGGTTTTTGTAGCTGATAGAACTTTGGAATTTACTGATAAAACTGACTTAGATTTTGCTCCAATTAATTTGGCTTCTGATGAAATTTCTACAGAAGAAAAATGGGCAAGATCATCTGCTTTTGGTTTATTAACAAGAAAAGCAATTTATAGAGAAGGTTTAGGTAGCGTTTTAATTACTGATGAAAGTGATTTAGAGAAAAATTCGTTAGTTCCTAAACGATTAACTCCCGATAATATTACTCCTTATCCGTATGGAAATGCAGCACAAAAAGATACTGTCTTCACAAATATTGATTACACTAAATTGAACGAAACTGTTACTTCAATTTTTAGTGATTCAACAAAAACAAGAGCGGTTGTTGTAATTTATAAAGACCAAATTATTGCTGAAAAATATGATACTGGTTTTGATAAAAACTCTAAAATATTAGGTTGGTCAATGACAAAAAGCATTACAGGAACTTTGGTTGGAATGCGTCAGTTTGAAGGGAAAATGAATGTGCAAAACAAGGCGCCAATAACAGCATGGCAAAATGATCCTAGAAAAGAAATTACCATTCATAATTTATTACAAATGAATAGTGGTTTGGAATGGGATGAAAATTACGATGAAATTTCTGACGCTACGCAAATGCTATTCCTTGATAAGGATATGACCAAAATGCAAGCTAAAAAACAATTTGTAGGAAAACCGGACGAAACTTGGAATTATTCATCAGGAACTACTAATGTGTTATCTGGAATATTGCGTGATAATTTTGCTACGCATCAAGAATATTTAGATTATTGGTACACAGCTTTGATTGATAAAATTGGTATGAATTCTATGCTTGTTGAAACCGATTTAAGCGGAAACTACGTTGGTTCTTCTTACGGTTGGGCAACACCAAGAGATTGGGCTAAATTAGGCTTGTTGTATCTTAAAAATGGAACTTGGAAAGGCGAACAATTGTTTGATAAAGATTGGGTAGATTACGCAACTACACCAACACCAACTTCAGATGGTTGGTATGGAGCTCAAATTTGGTTAAATGCCGGAAACAGATATCCTGATATACCAAAAAACATGTATTCTTTTAACGGTTACCAAGGACAAAATGTATTTATTTTACCAAATGAAGAATTGGTAATTGTTAGAATGGGATTAACTAAAAAAGCCGATGTGAATAGTTTTTTGAGTGGGATTTTAAAAAGTTTTAAATAATTATTATGAAGAAATGCTTGTGGTGCTTTAAAAATGAAAATGAAACACTTTTTATTAAAAAAGCTCATACAATTCCAAAATCTTTAGGTGGTCAAAACTATAATCAAAATGTTTGTGATGAGTGCAATGAATATTTTGGAACGAAGCATGAAAATATCTATTCAATTGAAGAGGCATTAAAAGAAGGGTTTAATATTACTCGCTATAGAATATTGTTATCGTCACCAAATAAAAGGAAAACAGGAGGATTTAAATCTCGTTTTTTTGAGATTAAAGAACGTAAAGGAAAGAAATCTGTACGATATAATAACTCATTTAAATTTAATTCAAATTTTCAAAAGGAATTATGTCGTTCATTTAAAAGAGGATTGTATAAAATGTTTTTTGAAGAACTTAATAGGCAAAAAAATATTGGTTATGAAGATAACTTTAATTTCATAAGAAATTTCGCCCGATATAATAAAGGTGATATACCTGTTTTTTATTTTAATAGACTATATGGAATTTTTATGTTAACTGAAAATGAAGCAGCAACACCTTTTTTATTGTTTGACAGAATGAAATATTTATTTTCAAACAAAAAATTTCAGGAAATTGAATTCTTAGGTCATGTTTTTGGTTTTCCAATATCAAGTTATGATGAAAATGAATTTAAAGAATATATAGAAAAATCCCTCAAAGAAAAAACAACTTTTTTCAAAGACATTACTTTAATTAAAAAGTTCACAGATATAGATTTTATACATAGTATTATGAATAAATAAAAAAACCGATACAGAAATGTATCGGTTTTTTGTTTTATAATGAAGTCTCGACTGCGCTTGACTTGACATTTTAATTTTGAAGATACTGAAACAAGTTCAGCATGACAAAAGTTATTGTCTATCCTCCAAAGTCATCAAAACGGATATTTTCGTCTGCAAGACCAAAATCTTCTCCCATTTTTTGTACTGCTTTGTTCATTAATGGTGGTCCACAGAAATATAATTCTAAATCTTCTGGTGATTCATGGTGATTTAAGTAGTTATCAATTACACAATTATGTATAAAACCTACAAAACCATCTCCTGCTTCATCATTAATATCTTTTTTGGTAGTCCAATTATCTGCTTCTGCAGGATCAGATAAAGCAATGTAAAATTTAAAGTTTGGAAAATCTTTTTCTAAAGCTCTAAAGTGTTCGATATAAAATAATTCTGCTTTAGAACGACCTCCGTACCAATAAGTTACTTTTCTACCTGTTTTTAATGTTCTAAATAAGTGATATAAGTGAGAACGCATTGGCGCCATACCTGCTCCACCTCCAACATATAACATTTCTGCATCAGATTCATTGATAAAGAATTCTCCATAAGGTCCAGAAATAACACACTTATCTCCTTTCTTTAAGTTGAATATGTACGAAGAAGCAATTCCTGGATTTACATCCATCCATCCACCTTTCACTCTATCAAAAGGAGGTGTTGCAATACGTACATTTAACATAATCTCTCTTCCTTCAGCAGGATAAGAAGCCATAGAATATGCTCTTTCTACAGTTTCTGTATTTTTCATTACTAATGGTCTTAAGCCAAATTTATTCCACTCAGCTTCAAACTTATCTGCTACATCATGCTCTTCTGGATGCGCTGTAATATCCATGTCAGCATAGTTTATTTCACAAGCTGGAATTTCAATTTGAATATATCCACCTGCTTTATAACCCATATCTTCTGGAATCTCAACAACAAACTCTTTAATAAAAGTTGCTACGTTATAATTTCTTACAACAACTGCATCCCATTTCTTAATTCCAAAAATTTCTTCTGGAATAGAAATGTCCATGTCTTGTTTTACTTTTACCTGACAAGATAAACGAACACCATGTGCTAATTCTTTACGAGTAAAGTGAGGTGTTTCTGTTGGTAGAGCTTCACCTCCACCAGAGTTTACGTGACATTCACATTGAATACATGTTCCACCTCCACCACAAGCTGATGGTAAAAATATTTTTTCGTTACCTAAAGTGGTTAATAAAGAACCTCCTGAAGCAACTTCAATAGTTCTTTCTCCATTAATAGTAATTTTTACCGGTCCAGATGGCGATAATTTTTGCTTTACAAAAAGTAACAACGCTACTAATAATAAGGTAACTACTAAAAAGGCTCCTACTGTAGCTCCAATAATTCCAAAGTCAATTGCTCCTATCATTATTTAATTTCTTTAGTGTTAACAGCTACTTCTTCTTTAACTTCTTTAGTAGCTTCTTCTATTTTTTTCTCTTCAACCGTTTTTTCGATTGCTGTTTTATCTTCAGCTTTTGCTTCTTCTTCTCCACCTGTTAACATTCCACCGAAACTCATAAAACCAATTGCCATTAAACCTGTAACAATAAACGTAATTCCTAAACCTCTTAAAGGCGCTGGAATGTTAGAGTATCTAATTTTTTCACGAATTGCTGCAATAGCTAAAATTGCTAAAAACCATCCAATTCCTGATCCAACTCCGTACGTTAATGCCAAACCTAAAGTTGGTATCTCACGAGATTGCATAAATAAACTTCCTCCTAAAATTGCACAGTTTACAGCAATTAATGGTAAGAAAATACCTAATGAATTGTATAATGATGGTGAAAATTTTTCAACAATAATTTCTACTAATTGTACCATTGTTGCAATGGTTGCAATAAATAAAATAAATGAAAGGAAACTTAAATCGTATGCTGCATATTCTGCACCTAACCATTTTAAAGCTCCTGGTTGTAATATATATTGATCTAATAACCAGTTTAACGGTACTGTTACCATTAATACAAAGATTACTGCGGCTCCTAAACCTACAGCCGTAGTTACTTTTTTAGATACAGCAAGGTAAGAACACATTCCTAAGAAAGTGGCAAATACCATGTTGTCTATAAAAATCGACTTGAAAAATAATTCTAAATGTTCCATAATATTTTTTAGTTTTCTTCGATTAATGCTTCGTTTCTACTACGTTGAATCCAAATAATAATTCCAACTACAATTAACGCCATTGGAGCTAATAACATAAATCCGTTATTTTCATATCCTAAAGCATATAATCCAGTTTTTTCAATTGGATCTCCTAAAACTTTAAATCCTAATAAAGTACCAGAACCTAATAATTCTCTAAAGAATCCTACCAAAATTAAAATTACACCGTAACCAACTGCATTTCCAATTCCGTCTAAGAAAGAACGCCAAGGTCCGTTTGCTAAAGCGAAAGCTTCAAAACGTCCCATAATAATACAGTTTGTAATAATTAGTCCGATAAAAGCACCTAAGGTTTTACTTAAATCATAAGCAACCGCCTTTAATACTAAATCTACTATAATTACTAAAGTAGCAACAACAATAAGTTGCGCAATAATTCTAATTTTTGAAGGAATAATGTTTCTCATTAAAGAGATAACAACGTTTCCTACTCCCATTACAAACAGCACTGAAACCGCCATTACAATAGAAGCTTTTAATTCTGCAGTAATTGCTAATGCAGAACAAATACCTAATACTTGAATAGTAATTGGATTGTTATCTGCAAATGGATCTGTGATTAATGCTGCGTCTTTTTTTGATAAAAGTCCCATATTAATTTGTTTTTAATGTTTTAAAGTAAGGTACATATTTTTTCAACTCAGACTTAATCATTGCTGAAACTCCATCACCAGTAATTGTTGCACCGGCAATTGCATCTACTTCGTTATCTGTTTTATCTATATTCTTTGGATCGTTGTTGGATTTTGAAATTGCAATTCCTTTGAAATTACCATCTTTCTTTAAATTTTCTCCAATAAAATCATCCATAAAGAAACGTAGTTTAATGTTTGCACCTAAACCTGCTGTTTCTCCTTTATGATCAAAATAGGCTCCTTGAATAACCATATTTTCGTCCATACCAACATAAGCCCAAACTGCATCCCAAAGACCTTTACCTCTAATTGGTGCGATGTAAAATGTTTTACCATCTTTCTCTCCAATAAACAAAGGTAGCTTTCTTTCTTTCCCTTCTTTTTCTGCTGTTTGTTGCTTTTTAACATCAATTAAATACGCATTTTCGTCTTCGGTAGTTTTATTTCCTTGAATTACTAATTGCTTTGTAATGTATTTAGAAAATTCTCCAGCTACTTTATCTTTAGAAACAAAGATTGCGCTAGATTCATCATTTTCATTTACACCCATTGCGTATAAAATATTCTGTTGTTTTTCTATACGTTTGTTTTCATCAATTGTTGGTTTCAACGATGATGCTAAAAACGCTAATAATGATCCTACTACTATTACCATTCCTGTGGCAAAAAGTAGTGTATATAAATTACTATCTGTTCTCTTACTCATAACTAGGCAGTTTTAACTTTAGCACGTTTTAATCTCTTTTTTACATTTCCTTGAACCACATAATGATCAATGGTTGGTGCAAATACATTCATTAATAGAATTGCAAGCATTACTCCTTCTGGATATGCTGGATTGAAAACACGAATCATAATAGATATAAAACCGATTAAGAAACCGTAAATCCATTTTCCTTTATTGGTTTGCGATGCTGTTACAGGATCTGTTGCCATATACACTGCTCCAAATGCAAAACCTCCAATTAATAAATGTTTCCAGAAATCTAAACTCATTAATCCGTAGAACTTACTTGTTTCACCAATCCAACCCATTTCTACAACTTGGTTGAATACAAAGCCCATTACTAAAGCTCCGATTACTGCTGATAACATTATTCTCCAACTTCCAATTTTAGTGAAAATTAAAAATAACGCTCCAAGTAATATTAGTAAGGTGGATGTTTCACCAACCGAACCTGGAATAAATCCGAAGAACATATCCCAATTAGAAAAACTTGATTGTGCATTCTGAGCTAAACTACCTAACATAGTTTCACCTGAAATTGCATCTGCCGTTCCTGTTAATTCTCTTGCGTCTGCTACCCAAACTTTATCTCCAGACATCCAAGTTGGATATGCAAAGAATAAGAATGCTCTAATAGTTAAAGCTGGATTTAAAATATTCATTCCTGTTCCTCCAAAAACTTCTTTACCAATTACAACACCAAAGATTACGGCTACTGCCAACATCCAAAGTGGTAAATCTATTGGTACAATTAATGGAACTAACATTCCTGTTACTAAATATCCTTCTTCTACTTCGTGTCCTTTAATTACCGCGAAGATAAATTCTACTATTAAACCAACTCCATACGATACAATTACTAATGGTAAAATTTTAGCTGCTCCGATAAGTAAATTATCTAAGTTCCAAAAGTTTCCACTAAAGAAAGACATTCCTTCAGTAAAACCATTAATTGCTGCGTTGTGTTGGTAACCTGCGTTAAACATACCAAAGATTAAACAAGGTACCAATGCCATAATTACTATGTTCATTGTACGCTTTAAATCGTCAGCTGCTTTTATATGAGTTCCGTTATGAGTGATCTCATTTGGTAAGTATAAAAAGGTATGGATTGCATTAAATGCAGGTGCCATTTTGGTTCCTTTATACTTCTCTTTTAAATTATGTAAATTTTGTTTTAAGCCCATATTATCCTAATTCTTCTCTCATTAAATCTAACCCTTCTCTGATTATTTTTTGGTGAGGTTGTTTTGATACACAAATAAACTCAGTCAATGCAAAATCTTCTGGCGCTACTTCATAGGCACCTAAAGCTTCCATTTCATCTAAATCTTTATACATACAAGCTTTTAAAAGTTGCATTGGATAAATATCTAAAGGAAAAACTTCTTCGTAAGATCCTGTTACTACAAATGCTCTATGTTCACCATTTGTATTGGTATTTAGATCATATTTTTTCTTTGGAGTTAACCAAGAAAAAGTAAATGCTCTTGAAGTTGAAATCTTATTAAAAATTGGCTTATTCCATCCAAATAATTCATAATCATTTCCTTCTGGAATTGCTGTAATTTGAGTGTCGTAATATCCTAAGAAATTATCTTGAGAAACTTGCGTTCCACTTAATACATTTCCGCTAATAATACGTTCATTATCGGTATCTAAATTACCTTTTACAATGTCACCAATATTTGCTCCTGCTAATACAGTTACATAATGTGGTTTGTTAAATTTAGAACCTGTTAATGCTACCGTTCTTGTTGCGTTGAATTTTCCTGTTAAGAATAATTCACCTATTACAACTAAATCTTGCGGATTAACAACCCAAACAACTTCTCCTTTGTTTATAGGACTTACTTTAGCAATTTGCGTACTAACGTTTCCTACAGGATGCGGTCCAGAAACTTGGTGTACTTCAACTCCTTTAGCAGATGCTAATGGCGAATTTGAAGAACCTACAGCAACATGCACTTTACCCGTTGTTAACTTTGTTAACGCAGTTAAAGCTGTTTGTAACTCTGCTTCTTTACCTTTTAAAGTATAGTCTAAATCTCCCGCTAACGGCGCACTTGCGTGTCCTGAAACAAAAATTGCTTTTGGTGCTTGATTTGGATTTGCAACAACATCATAAGGACGTTGTTTAACAAAAGGCCAACAACCAGAAGCAAATAAATGATTTTTAACCTCCTCAGCAGACATTGCGTCTACATTAGCTGTTCCAAAATCCTTATAATCTTGCTTACTATCTGCAGTAATTTTGATGGTTAATACTTTTCTTCTTTCTCCACGTATTATCTCAGAAATTTTACCACTTACCGGACTTGGAAATAAAATACGTTCATCACTTTTATCATAAAAAAGTGCTTCACCTGCTTTTACTTCTGTTCCTTCTTTTGCTAAAATCTTAGGGATAACTCCATGAAATTCTTCGGGATTTACTGCATAAACACTACCTAAAGAAAGTTTGGTAGTTGTTTGTTCTGCATCACCGACAAGCTTAATATCTAAGCCTTTTTTAATTCGAATGTCTTTTGACATAGTCAAGTTTAACTTTTAGTTATCTTAAAAACACGCAAATTTACTGATTTTGTAAATTTTGGGTAAATATTTGCTTTCTTATCTTTAAATAAAAACTTTATTTATATTCGTTCTAAATAAATAGATTTTAGTTTGGCGTATATTTTGATACATTTGTAAATATGATAAAGAATTGCATCCTTTCTTTTTTTCTATTGATGTTGAGCTTAACTCAAGCCCAAAATATAAAAACTATTCAACTACGTCCCTTGGGCGAAAATCAGTTTTCTGCAATTGTTCCTTTGGGATCTGTTTTAGAATTATCTTTTGATGATTTAGACGCTGACAGTAAAGAATATCAATACAAAATAGAACATATGACTCCCGATTGGGAGCCTAGTAATTTAATTGCCAATCAATATATAAATGGATTTGAACAAAATTACATTTCTAATGTTTCAAATTCATTTAACACATTGCAAAACTACTCACATTATTCAGTACAAATTCCTAATCAAAGCACCTTAATTACCAAAAGTGGCAATTATTTATTATCTGTTTTAGATGAATATGATGAGATACTCTTTACACGAAGATTTGTCTTTTATGAAAATACGACAACTGTTGGAGTTGCAGTATATAGAAGTAGAGACACTAAAACAATAAACGAACAGCAAACCATACAATTCTCAATAAATTATCCTGGAATACGAATAAATAATCCTTCTCAAGAGATAAGTGTTTCTCTTATACAAAACAACAATTGGAACACTGCTATAAATAATTTACAACCTCAATTTTTAAGACCAAATCAACTTTTGTACAAGTACACAAGAGAGACTAATTTTTGGGGCGGAAACGAATATTTACATTTCGATAATAAATACATTAGAAACACCAGTTTAAATATTGCTAAGACGGAACAAAAAGAGATTTTCCACAACTATTTATATATTGACGAACCTAGGGCGGAAAATATTTACACCTACAATCCAGACATAAACGGACAATTTGTTGTGCGAACTTTAGACGGAAAAAACCCAGAAACTGAAGCAGATTACGCAATGTTACATTTTGCTCTCGAAGCTTTAGAACCTTATAAAAACAAAGATGTTTATGTATTTGGTGCTTTCAATAATTTTGAATTGAATACTGAAAACAAAATGACCTACAATAAAGAAGCTAAGTTTTATGAAGCTGAAATTGCTTTGAAACAAGGTTTTTACAATTACAGTTATGCAACTATAAATGAAAACGGAATTGTAGATTTATCTGAAATTGATGGCTCTTTTTATCAGACAGAAAATGAATATACAGTAATTGTTTACTACAAACCTTTTGGAGAAATTTACCATAGAGTTATTGGCGTAGGTAACGGTTTTTTTGATCAAAATAAGTAAAACTATTACCACAACTTTACACATCTTCCAGTTTAAAACTTGCACTACTCAAACAAAACCATTATTTTTATTCAATGGTTACAAAAATAACAAATGGCATTCAAATTTCTGTAAAGACTACTTACGACGGTACAATCCATCGTAACGATATAACTTACCATGCTTTTAGTTATTATATTTCTATTGTAAACAAATCTAAAGATACTGTACAATTAACAGAACGCTTCTGGAACATTTACGACTCTTTAAATGACCCTGATTTTGTTAAAGGAGAAGGTGTAATTGGACAAACACCAACATTATTACCAAATGATGAATACACCTATAAATCTAACTGTTTTTTACAATCTACAGCAGGTTCTATGAAAGGGTTTTACAAAATGATTAACCAAGAAAATAGTGATGAATTTTTAGTAGCAATACCAACCTTTCAACTTACAACTACACCACAACTCAACTAAATGGCTAAGAGTAAAAAACTTATTGAGATTAAAGATCCTGAATGTTTAAACTGTAGCTATCCTTTTTCTGGTTATGAAGTTTTTTGCCCAGAATGTGGTCAAAAAAATAAAGGTAACAAACTTACATTTGGTAGTTTTATAAAAGAAGTTTTTAATGGTTTTGTCTCTTGGGATGCAAAGTTTTGGACAACCATCTTTCCACTTTTATTTAAACCAGGTAAGGTTTCTAAAGATTATATTGAAGGGAAAAGACAGCGTTATTCTAATCCGTTTCGTTTTTATTTAACGGTTTCCATTTTATTCTTTTTAATAATTGGTTTAACTAACAGTTATCAGAGATTACAAGATTTAAAAAGCGGTAAGAGCTCGAGTATAATGCAAGGGAAAAATTTTACCTTTAACAAAAACGGCATAAAAGCAGAAAATAATGATGTTAATTTAGACTCTGTTAAAAGCCAAGTTTTTAAACAAATAGAGAAAGAAGAAAACAGAAAAGATTCACTTACTCGATTAGTAGAAAACCACACTATATCTGAAGAAAAAAAAGACTCTATATTAGGCTACAACAATAATGGAATAAACTTTGGTTTTGGCGATTCTAATCAAATGGGAAGATACATGTTGTTTCATAAAAAAAACCCTTCCGCTTCGCCAGATCAAGCGTTAGATAGTTTAAAAATTGAAAAAACATTTGCTAATAGATTTTGGTATTCTAGAGCGGGTTTTATGAATAAGATGATGAGTGACAGTGAAACAAGTACTAATTTCTACAAACAAATGCTTTCGTATGCTTCTATTGCTTTGTTTATTTTACTACCAATGTTTACGCTATTTTTAAGAATAATTTATGTGCGTAGAAAATTCACTTATATAGAACATTTAGTATTTGTATTTCATGTACAAACCGTATTTTTCTTACTCTTTTCAATCTTTTATTTAATAAGTTTTGCCAACAATGCAGAAAATGCAATTCCACTATTTTTAGGATTATTTCTTATCTACCTTTTTATAGCAATGAAAAGGTTTTATAAACAAGGATTTTTCAAGACATTTTTTAAATTTATGTTAGCCAATTTCGCATATATAATTCTAGCTTCTTTAGGTATGGTTGCTATTTCTTTTATTGCGTTTGCACTATCTTAAACCAACAAATCTTTATAAGTCATTTTTACTAAATAATTTTCTTTTATTACTGAAGTAACACTCACTGTTTCTACAAACGGTCGTTTCATTTTTAGCGAAGTTCCAACATCTCCTTTTGTTTCATCTTGATGAAATTCTAAAATATTCGCCTGCTGAAAATCAACTTGTTCACTCAACCAATCTGCAAACCAATTTTTACGAGATTGCTTCATTTCTTCCGTATATAAAGTTGAAGAAGACCAAATATGTGGTTCTTGTGTTAGTTGCTTGAAATGCTTTTGAGTTCCATCCCAAACCAATTCAAAGGTTTGTAAACTTGTATTCCAATCTACCAAAACAATGGTAAACGGTTCAATATCTACAAAATCATAATCAGTTATAAAAGCTACAGCATCATTAGAAATTAAAATTTCTTTTACAATTACACCTCTACTTAACCTGTAATATTTATTACGTTCATGTTTTGTAAATCCGCCATTTAGTAAGCAAACTAATCTATTTTTTTCACTTAAACCAATCCAAGTTCCCCCAGCTAATTCATCTTTCGGAAAGGTTAATTCCACACCATTTTCATCATATTTTTTAGGCGGAATGGTTGTTCGGATCGGACTTTCATCTCTATTAGAAGTCAATATAAAATTGTTATTTCCCAAAGGGAGATAGGTAACTGTACACATATACTAAAAGGGTATTTAAAGTTGTATAAAAATTGTAACTTTGTATTTCAAATTTAATATAAATTCACAAACAACATACAAAATGGCAAGAGGATTTTTTAACGTTCCAAAAGCAGTAAACGAGCCTGTAAAAGGCTATGCTCCAGGATCTCCAGAAAGAGAAGAATTATTAGCTACCTACAAAACAATGTTTAACAGCAATATTGATGTGCCAATGCACATTAATGGCGAAGAAGTTAGAACAGGAAACACTAAAAACATAACTCCACCACACGATCATAAACATGTTGTTGGGCAATATCATACAGCAGATAAATCTCATGTAGACACTGCAATTTCTACTGCATTAGCCGCAAGAGAAGCTTGGTCTTCTGTTTCTTGGATGGAAAGAGCTTCAATTTTCTTAAAAGCTGCAGAATTATTAGCAGGACCTTATAGAGCAAAAATGAATGCTGCAACAATGATTGCACAATCTAAAAACGTACACCAAGCAGAAATTGATGCTGCTTGTGAAATGATCGATTTCTTCCGTTTTAATGTACAATACATGACGGATATTTTTAAAGATCAACCAGCATCTGCACCAGGAATTTGGAACCGAGTTGAATATAGACCATTAGAAGGATTTGTATATGCAATTTCTCCATTTAACTTTACATCTATTGCCGCAAATTTACCTGCATCTGCAGCGTTAATGGGTAATGTTGTTGTTTGGAAACCATCTGATCACCAAGCATATTCTGCACAAGTAATTGTAGATTTATTTAAAGAAGCTGGTTTACCAGACGGTGTAATAAACGTTGTTTACGGAGATCCAGTTATGATTTCTGACACTGTTTTATCGCACGCAGATTTCTCTGGATTACACTTTACAGGTTCTACATTTGTATTTAAAGAATTATGGAAACAAATTGGTAACAACATTCACACATACAAAACGTACCCAAGAATTGTAGGAGAAACTGGTGGAAAAGATTTTATCTGGGCACACAACTCTGCAAACCCTTTACAAATTGCAACAGCAATTACAAGAGGTGCATTTGAATATCAAGGCCAAAAATGTTCTGCAGCTTCACGTGCTTACATTCCTACTTCAATTTGGAGCGATGTAAAGAAACACTTAGTTGCACAAACAAATGAATTAAAAATGGGCTCTCCAGCAGATCCATCTAACTTTGTAAATGCAGTAATACACGAAGGTTCTTTCGATAAAATTGCAAAATATATTGATCTTGCGAAAGCAGACAAAGATGCCGAAGTTATTATTGGTGGTAATTACGATAAATCTGTAGGTTACTTTATTGAACCAACAGTGATTTTAGCAAAATCACCAACATTTGCAACTATGACAACAGAGTTATTTGGACCAGTTATGACTATCTATTTATACGAAGATTCAGAATGGGAAGCTTCATTAAAATTAGTTGATGAATCTACAGAATACGCATTAACAGGAGCCGTTTTATCTACAGACAGATACATTGTTGAAAAAGCTTCTAAAGCTTTAGAAAACGCTGCAGGAAACTTCTATATTAACGACAAACCAACTGGAGCAGTTGTGGGTCAGCAACCATTTGGAGGTGCAAGAGCATCTGGAACAAATGACAAAGCAGGTTCTGCACAAAACTTATTACGTTGGACATCTGTTCGTTTAATTAAAGAAACATTTGTAACACCAACAGACTATAAATATCCTTTTTTAGGGTAAACTATTGTCATTCTGAACTTGTTTCAGAATCTATATAATTTTAAAAAGCAATCTCACTTGAGGTTGCTTTTTTGTTTGAAGCTATTTCCTGCTTTTCACTATATCTTTTTTTCGTTCCTCAAAAAAGGATGTCGTTGCAATCAGGGCTAAACTTGTTTGTGAGCTAATCTTAGTATTTTACTTCAAATCATTTCTAAATTTATTTCAGTAAATTTGAGTTTTTGAACATAAAAACCACTTAATATTTTGAATCAACTTAAGACAATAACCAAGTTAAAGACACTTATTTTGTTAAATATTTTCTTTTTTCTGTTTAGTGTTTTTATTTTTAGCAATCTTAGAATTTTAGGAAATATAGCAAGTGCTAGAGATTTAATTCAATTTTTTTCTGCGGTTTCTGTGGTTCTTTTTATAATAACAATAGTTAAGAAATATAAAATATCATGGATTATTACAAGTGCAATTCCAGCTATTATATTTGGGATAGTTGCACTTTCTGAAACTCTATAACATTCATAAATTTAACTATTAAAGTTTTCTTTTTCAACCTTCAAAAACCAACAAAAAAATTACATTTCTAATATCTTGTTTTAGGTTACCTTTGCATAAAAAATAAATATGCAGTTTTCTGATTTACCTTTACACGAAACCATCTTAAGAGCAATTGCTCAAGAAAATTACAGAACAGCAACACCTGTTCAAGAAAAGGCAATTCCGTTAGTATTGGCTAAAAAAGATGTAATTGTTTCTGCACAAACAGGTTCTGGTAAAACTGCTGCATTTGCGTTGCCTATTATTCAAATGTTATTAGACGGGCAAAATTCAGAAAAAAAGAAAAAGAGAATTAAAGCCTTAGTAGTAAGTCCAACAAGGGAATTAGCGTTACAAATAGAGGAAAATTTTAAAAACTACAGCAAATTTACGGACTTAAAAACTACCACTGTTTATGGTGGCGTTTCTTTAAATCCGCAAAAAGAAGCTTTAAAAGAAGGTGTAGATATTTTAATTGCAACTCCAGGTAGGCTAATCGATTTACACATGCAAGAGCAAGTAGATTTACGTTCTCTAAAAATGTTTGTTTTAGATGAAGCCGATTTAATGTTAGACATGGGTTTCATTAATGATGTTAAAAAAATTGAAAGCTACTGTCCTCAAAAAAAGCAAACTTTATTATTTTCTGCAACCATGCCAGAGAAAATTGTAGCACTGGCAAACAGAACATTAATTAATCCTGAAAAAGTAGAAATTAATCCTGAGAATACAACCGCAAAAACTATAGGTCAGTTATTGTATCGTCTTCCAAAGAAAAACAAAACCGATTTGTGTTTACACTTATTAAGAAACACTATAAACGGGAAAATATTAATTTTTAGACGTACTAAATTTGGTGTAGATAAGTTAGAGCAAACCTTATTAAAAAACGATTATAAAGTTGGAAGTATTCATGGAGATAAATCGCAAATATTGCGTAATCAAGCAATTGAAGACTTCAAAAACAAAAAAACACATATTTTAGTAGCTACAGATGTTGCTGCTCGTGGAATTGACATCAGTAAAATTGACGCTGTTTTAAATTTTGATATTCCAAATGTACCTGAAACCTATGTTCACAGAATTGGTAGAACAGGACGTGCAGGAAAATCTGGAATTGCTTTTTCATTCTGTAGTCCAGATGAAGATGCATACATCAACCTTATTGAAGAATTATTAGGTAGACCAATAAAACAAGTAGACGATCATCCCTATCCATTAGTACAACCAAAGAACAAAAAACCGAGTAATACGATCAGTAAACATAAGAAAAGTAGAAAATCTGCTAATTCTAAAAAGAATAAAAAACGCTGGTATTAAGCTTTAAACTTCATTCCTAAATGCACCACTTTTTTGGTTTCAAAGAAATCTTCTTCAAAGAAATCTGGTAAATCATAAATAGTTGCAGAAGTATATTTTTCTAGCTCTTCCGTTAAATCGCCACCTTTTAAATACAAAATTCCGTTTTTTAAATCGTGATTTTGTTTTTTAGCAATTTTACCTTTATTCCAACGAACAAAAGTTTCCATTTGTGCAACGGCTCTACTTACAATAAAGTCGTACGTATCTTTAACCTCTTCTACTCTACCATGCGTAGTTTTTACGTTTTCCAAACCTAAACCAGCAACAACTTCGTTTACTACTTTTATCTTTTTTCCAATAGAATCTACCAAATGAAACTGAACTTCAGGAAATAAAATGGCTAACGGAACTCCAGGAAAACCACCTCCAGTACCAACATCCATAACTTTTGCACCCGGTTTAAACTGCATCACTTTTGCAATTCCTAAAGAATGTAAAACGTGGCGTAAGTATAATTCATCAATATCTTTTCTAGAAACAACATTAATTTTCAAGTTCCAGTCCTCATATAACTCTTGTAATTTAGAAAACTGCTCAATTTGAGTTGCTGTTAATTCTGTAAAATATTTCTGTATAATTTCCATAAATAAAATAATAAGTTGCAAAAATAGTTATACTTAACAAACAATTAGCAACAAAAACTGACGTTTATCATATAAAGCAACCACAAAAAGCATAAATTTGTAAATTATATACAATACAAATGAAAACAATAAACTTTTCGAGAGTAGATAAAGCTAAATTCTTTAGAACTCTAAACAAAAGAGTAAATACATATTTTAAAGAACATAATATAAAACGAACAGGAAACTGGAAACTATACACTAAAGCAATCTTAATGTTTGCAATTTTCTTAGTTCCATTCATTTTAATTTTAACTATTGACATGTCTCAATGGATTAAATTAGCATTGACTGTTTTAATGGGAATTGGAATGGCTGGTGTCGGTATGAATGTTATGCACGATGCTAATCACGAGTCTTTTTCTAAAAGAAAATGGGTGAATAAATTAATGGGAAGCAGCATTTATATTTTAGCTGGTAATGTGTATAACTGGAAAGTACAACACAACGTTTTACACCATACATTTACCAACGTAAAAGACCATGATGAAGACATTGATGCAGGAAGAATTATTCGTTTTTCGCAACATTCTAAATGGTTTCCTATTCATAAACTTCAAAAATATTACTCTATATTTTTATACGGATTATTAACTATAAACTGGGCAATTACAACAGATATAAAGCAAATGCACAGTTATTTAAAACGTAAATTATCTTACGGAAAATTTCCAAATCCAGCTACAGAATGGACAAAATTAGTAATTTCTAAAATTGTGTATTACGCATTTTGGATTGTTTTACCAATTGCAGTTTTAGATGTTGCTTGGTGGAAAGTTTTAATAGGATTTTTTGTAATGCATTATACTGCTGGTATGATTTTAAGCCTTGTTTTTCAACTTGCGCATATTGTTCCAAATACAGAAATGCCACTTCCGGATAAAGACGGAAATTTAGAACACACTTGGGCAGTCCACCAATTATATACAACATCTAACTTTGCTCCTAGCAACAGATTGGTAAACTTCTATACAGGAGGTTTAAATCATCAAGTTGAACATCATATTTTTCCACACATTTCTCACGTACATTATGGCAAATTGGCTAAAATTGTAAAAGAAACAGCAAAAGAATTTAACTTGCCTTATAATGAGTACAAAACTATGAGAAAAGCAATTGTAGAGCACTTTAAACATCTTGCAGCATTAGGAAAACAACCACAAACCGCATAAATTATTATTACAAAAATGGCACATCCATTATCTGATCGAATTAACAATTTACCAACTTCTCAAACTTTAGCAATGGCGGCAAAAGCCCGCGAACTAAAAGCAGAAGGAAAAGACATTATTAGCTTAAGTTTAGGAGAACCAGACTTTAATACTCCAGATTTTATTAAAGACGCAGCAATTGAAGCTATTAATCAGGACTATAACTCTTACACACCAGTTGATGGTTATGTTGAATTGAAAGAGGCTATTTGCACAAAATTTAAAAGAGATAACGATTTAGAATATCAACCAAATCAAATTGTTGTTTCTACAGGAGCAAAACAATCTATTGCAAACATTGCACAAGTGTTGTTAAATCCAGGAGATGACGTTTTATTACCCGCTCCGTATTGGGTAAGTTATTCTGCTATTGCAACCTTAAGTGAAGCTAATTTTATAGAAATTCCTTCTTCAATTGAAAGTGATTTTAAAATTACGCCTGCACAATTAGAAGCTGCAATTACACCAAAGACAAAAATGATTTTCTTCAACTCGCCAAATAACCCGAGTGGAAGTATTTATTCTGAATCAGAATATAGAGCATTAGCTGAAGTATTAAAAAAGCATCCGCAGATTTATATTTTATCTGATGAAATTTATGAACACATAAATTATGGTGAAAAACCTTTCAGTTTTGCTAAAATTGAAGGAATGTTTGACCGTACAATTACTGTAAACGGATTGGCAAAAGCATTTGCTATGACAGGTTGGAGAATTGGATATATTGGCGCTCCACAATGGATTGCTAAGGCTTGTACAAAAATGCAAGGTCAGATTACATCTGGAACAAATTGTATTGCTCAACGCGCTGCAATTACAGCTGTTTTAGCACCCGTTGAAAAAGTCCAATATATGGTAGACGAGTTTAAATCTCGTAGAAATATTGTATTAGATTTACTTGGTAAAATAGACGGACTTAAAATAAATGTTCCTGAAGGAGCTTTTTATGTTTTTCCTGATGTTTCTTCATTCTTCGGAAAAACTATCCGCAATAAGAAAGTAGAAAATGCTACAGATTTTTCTATGTTATTATTAGAAGAAGCTAACGTTGCTACGGTAACTGGAGACGCATTTGGTGCACCAAATTGTATCCGAATGTCTTATGCTGCTTCTGAGTTACAACTTAGAGAAGCTATAAAAAGAATTAAAGAAGTATTGTCTTAGAAAGAAATTAAGACCAAGACTACAAAAAACAACGACACTTGCAAACTTGTTGCCAAAGAGCAACAAGTTGCTGCGTTGTATTTCTTTATATTACTTTTAAATCCAGATAAAGATCTTGAACGGATAGAACGTACATTATTACGTATTTCTTGTTTATAACTGGAAGTTAAAATTCCTCTTTCTTCGATTGATGTGTTTGATAAAGTTTTCATACTATTTAGTTTAATTGATTACATCTGTTAGACGACATCAAAAACAAAATGTTACAAGAATATTTCAAGTATACGTTGAAAAACAAGCTATAAATCAATCGATTATCAATAAGAATGGTTTACACAAACCCCCTTAAAAATATTAAAAAAATTTCAAAATTTTATTTAGAAACTCAATTTTGAATACTTTTTAAATCGCTTTTTCTTCAACTTTTTAAGAAATAATGCTTTTTTATCATAGTCAATTAACGCTTTTCCACTTTCTAGAATGTCTGCACCAATAATTCCATGAACTTCTTTGGCATTATGTTGTGTTAGAGCAGTATTTACATGCGTTAAATCGAACAGTACTAAATGACAACTATCAGTTTTCCATTTTCCTATTTTTAAGGTGTTGTTTTCAGATTTTTGAGTTTCCATTCCTGTTGCTCCAGCTCCAGCAGCTTTTATTTCACTTTCTTCAGAAATCAGGTTAAAATGTTCAATTAAATCTAAACCAACGCAAGAATTAGAAGCGCCAGTATCTAAAATAAAACGTCCTTTAACACCGTTAATTTTTGCCTCCAATTCTAAATGATTGGTAACAATTTTTTTCAGTTTAATTTTAATAAATTTCTTTTTTCGTAAGACTTTTTTCAGACTTTTCATTTCAGTACTTTTGTTACACAAAGATAGCCAAAAATGATTACAGATACGCACACACATTTATATTCAGAACAATTTGATGAAGATAGAAAGACAATGATGCAACGCGCAAAAGAAGCTGGTGTTTCTCGCTTTTTTATTCCAGCTATAGACAGTTCTTACACAGAAAGTATGCTTACTTTAGAACAAGAATATCCAAATGATGTGTTTTTAATGATGGGTTTGCATCCAACTTCTGTAAAAGAAAATTACAAAGAAGAATTAGCGTTAGTTAAAGAATGGATTGACAAGCGCAACTTTTTTGCCATTGGAGAAATTGGTATCGATTTGTATTGGGATAAAACCTTTTTACCACAACAGCAAGAAGCTTTTAGAACACAAATACAATGGGCTAAAGAGAAAAAATTGCCAATTGTAATTCATTGCAGAGATGCTTTCGATGAAATTTTTGAAGTTTTAGAAACCGAAAAAAGTGATGATTTATTCGGAATTTTTCATTGTTTTACAGGAACTTTAGAACAAGCCGAGAAAGCAATTTCCTACAATATGAAATTAGGTATTGGTGGAGTTGCAACCTTTAAAAACGGAAGGATTGATAAGTTTTTGAATCAAATTGATATAAAACAGATAGTTTTAGAAACAGATTCGCCCTATTTAGCGCCAACTCCATACAGAGGAAAACGCAACGAAAGCTCGTATATAACTCAAGTTGTAGATAAATTAGTTGATATTTATGGTTTAACTTTCGAGGAGATTTCTAAAATTACTACGCAGAATTCTAAAGATATATTTAATGCCTAAAAGAAGACATTTTGAGACGCTTGATGCCTTACGATTCTTCGCTTTTTTCGTAGTATTTTTATCACATTGTCCATTAAAAGAAATTCCGTACTTAAACTATTTTTCAAAAAGTGGTGGTATTGGTGTTTCTTTCTTTTTTGTCTTGAGTGGCTTTTTAATCAGTTATATTTTATTGTTTGAAAAACAGCAAAAAGAAATTAACCTAAAGAACTTTTTTGCAAGAAGAATGTTAAGAATCTGGCCGCTGTTTTATGGACTTATTCTATTTGCATGGGCAACACCCTATTTATTAGATTTTTTAAACCTTTCTTATTCAAGTGAAGGTTATAACCCAAATTGGTTTTCTTCAATTTTATTTTTAGAAAACTACCAAATGATGTTACAAAACTCATTTCCAAATGTTTCTCCTTTAGGAGTAATGTGGTCTGTTTGTATTGAAGAGCATTTTTATATTATTTGGGGAATTTTGTTTTATACAGTAGCAATTAAAAATATTCCTAAATTAATAATTGGTTCAATAATAATAGCTAACATTTTTAGGCTTGTATACCATAATCTTTCAATAGAGTTTATTGATGTTTTTACAAATTTAGATTTATTTGCATATGGTGCAATTCCAGCCTATTTAATTATAAAAAAGCCAGAAATCTTTAGTTATTTTGAAAAATTAAACCCTCTTATAAAACATAGTTTTGTAGTAATTACAATTGCAACTGTTGTAATTATTAGTAATAATAATTTTCCATATTGGGAGTTGTATGCAACTACAGTTTTAGGTGTTTTATTTACCATTTTACTAGTTTTTACTATCTTAAAAACCAATAAGCTGTTTATTTCAAATAATTCTATTTTTAGTAAATTAGGAAAATACACTTATGGTTTATACTTACATCACACCATTTTTATTAAATTAACATTCCGAACTATAGACAAGTTTATAATAATTGAAAGTGCAATTTTAAGGAATATAACAATAAGTCTATTCGCTTTAATACTGTCAATTATAGTAAGTATTATATCATTTTATCTATTTGAAAACCAATTTATAAAACTTAAAAAGTATTTTTACAAAAGTTGAGTATACAAACTACATATTACAAAACACCCATTGGTACAGCAAAAATTGTTGGAGATGAAGATGGAATTCAATCTATTTCTGTAATTGATGACGCTTCGGCTACGCTCAGCGATCAAAAGGAAATTCCTGAGAATTTAAAAAATTGTATAACTCAACTCGACGAATATTTTGCAGGAAAAAGAACAGAATTCGATTTAAAATTAAATCCGCAAGGAACAGATTTTCAGCAAAGAGTTTGGGAAGAGTTACCAAAAATCTCTTACGGAAAAGTAAGAACCTATTTAGAGCAAAGCAAACAGCTAGGCGATATAAAAGCAATTAGAGCAGTTGCTACAGCAAATGGTAAAAACCCAATTTGGATTGTAATTCCGTGTCATAGAGTAATTGGCTCTGACGGTTCTTTGACAGGCTACGCTGGCGGAATATGGCGTAAAAAATGGTTATTAGAACATGAAGGTTTCTTAAAACAACAGTCGCTTTTCTAACAAGTATAAAAAGGATTATAAATTAGGTCTCGACTTTCGAGTAAACTAAATTTGTAATAACTTCGTTACTACATTATGATCAAAAAACTCTTTTTTGTTTTTTTATTTTTCTTCGGATTTTTTGCCCAAGCGCAAAAAATATCGAAAGAGTTTAGGTCAAAAATAATAAACATACAAAAAGATACAATTCAGTTAGATTCCATAAGTATAAACCCAGCAAATTTTAAGGTTTTTACTTCGGATAAAAAACAGCTTTCAACTTCAGAATTTCAAATAGATTTTTCAAAAGCACAATTAATAATCAACAGTAAGAAATACAATGATATTTTAGTTGAATATTATCGATATCCTGAATTTATTACCAAAACCTACACACCTTTCGACAAGAAATTAATTGTACCAAATACCAATAATGATGGACAATTATATAGTTTAACTACCAACAAAAACAAGAAGGATATTAAATTGTTTGACGGTTTAAATACACAAGGTTTTATTGCTCGTGGAATAACGGTTGGTAACAACCAAAATGCTGTTACAAACTCGTCTTTAGATTTAAATATCTCTGGAAAGTTATCTGATAAAGTTGGTATTAGAGCCAATATTTTTGATACTAATATTCCGCTACAACAAAATGGATATTCGCAAAATGTTACAGATTTTGACAGAATTTTTATAGAAATGTTCAGTGAAAATTGGCGAGTAAAAGCTGGTGATGTTTCTCTAAAAAATGATAATTCGTATTTTTTAAATTTCGAAAAACAAGTTGCAGGTGTAGAAGTTGAAGCAAATTTAAGTGATAGAACAACCGTTTCTGCTTCTGGAGCAGTAGTTCGAGGTCGTTTTTCTGCTTTTAATCTTGTAGGAATTGAAGGAAACCAAGGTCCATATAAATTATTGGGACCAAATAATGAACCTGCAATTGTAATTGTTTCTGGTAGCGACAAGGTTTTTGTAAACGGAATTCAATTAAACAGAGGTGAAACTAAAGATTATGTAATTGATTACAACATTGCAGAAATTCGTTTTAATACAAGATATCCAATAACAAATGACATGAGAATTCGTGTAGAATTTCAGTATTCTGATAGAAATTACACACGATTTATAACTTATGAAAAAGCGGAATATAAAAGCGATAATTTCTCAATTTCGGGTCATTTTTACAATGAAAATGATGCTAAAAATCAACCTTTACAGCAAAGTTTAACCGACGATCAAAAACAAATTTTAGCCAACGCTGGTAACGATACTTCGTTAATGATTTCTGAAAGTGCATTTTTGGATGAATATTCACCAAATAGAATTCAGTATAAAAAAACAATTGTTGGTGCTGTAGAAACTTTTGAACATTCTACAGATGAAAATGACGAATTATACACAGTAACTTTCACTAATGTTGGTACAAATCAAGGAGATTATGTTATTGAGAATACGATTGCTATAGGAACTATTTTCCGCTACGCGGGAAATAACGCAGGTAATTACAACCCAATTGTTAAATTGATTGCACCAACAAGTTTACAGATTTTTGACATAAACGCAAGTTACAATCCAACAGAAAAAACCACTATAAATGCCGAATTAGCATATAGTAATAACGATT
Source organism: Tenacibaculum todarodis (assembly GCF_001889045.1). Taxonomy (NCBI): domain Bacteria; kingdom Pseudomonadati; phylum Bacteroidota; class Flavobacteriia; order Flavobacteriales; family Flavobacteriaceae; genus Tenacibaculum; species Tenacibaculum todarodis. The sequence continues at coordinate 2,146,738 of NZ_CP018155.1, forward strand.
CCAATCTATTTTCTTCCATAAATGATAGCGAAAACAAACGCTTTGCTACTAAAATTAATTGGCAACAGGTTTTAATTGATAAAAAATGGCAATTAAAAAGTGATGTTGATTATAAATATATTCAAGATAATTTTACAACAGTACAGCGTTTTCAAAATGTGGAATTTAACCGAGATTGGAATTTGGTAAATCCAATTGGAAATCAACATCAAATTGGTGCAAAATTTATCCTTCAAAACAAAAAAAATGATTTTGTTTCTTATGGATTTCATCATTTAAATTTTGCTGATAATTTTAATGGAAGTAAGCATGAAATCAACTCAAAATTACAATTCAATACAACCACTTTTTCTACAGACGGAAGCTTACTAAACAACACTTCACTAGTTGATAAAGACAATTTCTTCAGATTAAAATCTACTATAGAACATAGTTTTGGAAAACCTTGGGCTGGAGCATTTATTAATTTTGAAACCAACGAACGAAAAGATAAAAATACAGATGAATTTAGCAATTTAAGTCATCAATTTAAAGAATATGAAACCTATGTTGGCGTTGGAGATTCTGCGAAGATTTTCGCAAAATTCGGATTTAATTATCGAACCAACGATAGCGTAAAAAACAATAGTTTTACCCAAATAAATAATAGAAAAACGTTTTATATAGACAGTAAAATTATTCAGAATAAAACAACAAACTTATCTATGTATGCAAATTATAGATTGACGGAAAATGCGTTTGCTGAAAACGAAAAATCCTTGAATTCAAAAATAGTTTATAATCAGCAATTTTTTAATAATTTCTTGAATTTAGGAACTACTTATGAAACCTCATCTGGAAACATCGCAAGACAAGATTATGTGTATGTAAAAACAGAACCAGGGCAAGGTTTTTACACCTGGATTGATTACAATAACGACGGAATTCAGCAGTTTGAAGAATTTGAAATTGCGCAATTTCAAGACCAAGCAGATTACTTGCGAATTGCCTTGCCAAACTTACGTTATGTGCCAACGCAACGTGCAAAATGGAAACAATCAATTAGTATAAATCCGGCTGGTTGGGCAAACAAAACTGGAGTTAAAAAGACACTTTCTCACTTTTATAATCAAACTTATTTATTAATTGATAACGAACAACAACGCGTTGGAGATTCTTTTAATTTAAATCCGTTTGATTTGGACGAAGACAAACTACTAGCCTTGGCTTTCAATTTTAGAAACAGTGTCTATTTTAATAGAAATTTGCAGAATTACAGTTTAACGTATACATACGGAAAATCAAGAAACAAACAGCAATATAGTGTTGGAAATCAGGAAAACAACACATTTATTCATCAATTGGAATTACAACATAAGTTATCTAAATTTTGGGTGTTAGATTTTAAAACAGCTACTTCAGAAAACAAATTAGAAACTGAAAATTTTGCCAATAGAAATTATACAATTTCGAGTAAAGAAATTACTCCAAAATTCACTTTTCTCTATAATAAAGATCATCGATTTTCAGTCTTTTATGAATATGTAAAAAAGGAAAACGGTATTGAGAATTTTGAACAATTAAACCAACAGCAGTTTGGAGCTTCTTACTTTTTTATCAGTAAGAAAAGAAATCAGATTAGTGCAGATGTAACCATGTTTTTAAACGATTTTACTGGAAATGCTAATTCTCCTGTTGGTTATCAAATGTTAGAAGGTTTACAAATTGGTAGAAATTATACTTGGAATATGTTGTTTAACCAGAAATTAAACTCTTACCTAAATCTAAATTTAAATTATTTGGGTAGAAAAAGCGAAAACTCTAAAACCATTCATACAGGATTGGTACAGTTAAAAGCTATTTTTTAAGTATGTTTGTGGTATTATAATTGATACAATAAAAATTAAGATATTCATTTTAAAAATTATATATGAAAAAATTATTGATAGTAATAACAATGTTTATTAGTTCATTTTCTCAAGCGCAACAAGAAATTAGTGTAGATTTAGGAGATGCTTTGGCAATGAAAACTTTGGAATTAACGTATGAATATTACATAAATCCACAATCTTCAATTGGTGTTTCTGCTTTATTTAATTTTGAAGGAAGAACTTCAGATTTTAGATATAATGAAGATAGAATGATTACACCTTTTTTCCGTCATTACTTTACAAATAACCAAAACTGGAATTATTTTGGGGAAGTTTTCTTGGGTGTAAATACTGGTGAAGATGAAGTTGAAATTGATGGTGTAAAAAGTTACGAAGACTATACAGATGGTGCTTTAGGCGTCTCAATAGGTTCTAAATATGTGTCTAGTGGTGGTTTTGTTGTTGCTATACATGGTGGAATTGGAAGAAACATGTTTGGATCTGCATCTCCAATTATTGTTCCTAGAGTTGGTGTTAATTTAGGATATAGATTCTAAGTTATTCAACTATTTAAAACAAAAAAACCGAGCAATATGCTCGGTTTTTTCTATTATTACCTTTTAAGATTATTCAACAACCAATGTATATTGAGGCGTTTTGTTAAAAGGACAAAAGTATTTATACGTTCCTTTTTTCAAGATTACTTCTTTAGAAGATTCTTTTTTACCGTGTTTTACCATTTGAGAAACATACGCGTCTTTTATATGGTTTTCTGGTTTAGAACCATCTTTACCGTCTTTAATTAAAACTAATCCAACTTCTGGAGCAGCATTGTTGTTTGAAACCTCAAAAACATAAGTTCCTTCTGAAAGTGTAAGTGATTTTTGTGTAAATTCTCCAGATGTTTGCTCTAAAGAAACTGTTTTTACTGTTTGTGCATTTGTGTTAAATGCAAATCCTAATACAATTACTACTACTGCTATTAATTTTTTCATGATTTTTATTATTTATTGGTTTAAATTATTTGTTATAAAGTTGCTACTTCTAAAGATTGTGCTACTGGAAAATCTACTGCTACATCTGTAGTTTTATGGAAGTAGTTTGTAATTGAAATTTCTCCGATTAAGATAATTGCATCTGCAAGATTTCCTTTTGTATATCCTTGAGCGTATAAATTCTCTACTGTTTCTGGTGTTGCAGCTCCTCTATTTAAAGCTACACTTCTAGAAAAATTAGCTAAGGCATTTAATTTTGTATCAAATGATGCTTTACCTACTCTTAATTCTAAAATTTGATCTTCAGAAAAACCATTCATTTTACCTATTGCTGTGTGTGCAGATAAACAATAAACACATTCGTTTACTTGACTTACTGCTAAATTGATTACTTCTTTTTCTTTTGCTGAGAAGCTTGTTTTACCAGCTCCTATTGCTAAGAAGTTTCCTAAAGCTGTTTCACTATGTGCAAATGCTGCATATAAGTTTGGTACAAAACCTAAACCTTTTTCTAATTGATCAAAAATTGCTTGATTGTTTGCTGATACTTCTTCTCTTTTTGGTACGTTAAATGTGCTCATAATTTCTATTTTTAAATTGTTTTATTATTTATTTTAAACTTGTTTTACTTTTATTCTTTACACTCGCAAAGTTGTTGTTCTGGGTTTTGTTCATCATAAGTTTGGTAACCCCAACAGTTTGGGCATTGTATATTTTCTATTGTTTTCATATTGTTATTGTTTGACACTGCAAAGATGCAACCAATAGCAACCTCAAAAATTGGACAAAAGTTCCTTCTGTTTGGACTAAGTAAAAAAGTTGACAAAAATGCCCGCGTGAAGGATTGAAGTGACATCCTTTTTAATGTCAGTTAGAGTAATTTTCTTGAAGAATGAAAGAAAATTGTATCGAGAACAAATTAAAAAGATATAACGGAAAGCCTGACTTGGTCCTGATTGCTATCAGGATAAAGGCACGCCCAAAAAAAGAAAATTAGAAATACTGAAACTAGTTTTGTACTAGTAATCCTTTTTAAATTGAAGTGGAGATTTTGAGTTTGCTTTAGTAAAAAAGCGCGTAAAATAAGCTGGATCGTTAAAACCAAGTTCAAAAGCTATTTCCTTTACAGATTTATCTGTGTATATAAGTTGACGCTTTGCTTCAAGTAAAATTCGGTTTTTAATAAAGTCTGACGGAGTTTTTGTGCCTAACTTTTGAAAGTGTTTGGTAATAGATTTTGGAGAAACTCCCAATCTATTTGCATACGCAGTTACGGAATGAAGCGTTCTAAAGTTTTGCTCTACCAACAAACTAAAATCTTTAAAAAGACGTGTTTCTGTGTCTTCTTTAATAACATGATTTTCTTTCTTTACACGAACTGCGCAAATAATAAATTGCTTTAAATAAGATTGTAACATGTCATATTGAGCCGTTTCGTTTTGCTGAAACTCTTCAATAAGGCTTTCTAAAATAAAACTAAGCTTTTTGGTATCTTTCTCACAAGGTTTTACAAACGGCGTTTCATAAATATTGTTGAATAGAATTCCGTTGCATGCTACTTCTTTATCGTGTGTTTGTATGCAGTAAAAATCTCGTACAAAAGTAAGTTTATAAGCTGTTTTAATTTGTTCGGAATCTACCGTAAACACTTGTCCAGGCGATAAGAAAAACAACACATTGTCTGTAAATGAGTATTGCTCAAAATCGATATTATAAGTTCCTTGCCCTTCTTTAATCCAGTAAATGGAATAGGCGTTTTGTTGCTCATTATGATCTATTGTACAGGCTTTTTCAAACTGAACTGTACTTACCGAAAAAGTATCTTTATAAGCGTATTTTACAATGTCTTGAACTGCCATTTATTGTTTTTGTGGTTACTTGGTCGTAAAAATAGGTGTTAATATACTGTTTTAGCAAAGTTGCCTTAAAAGATTAAACCTTTTTACAATTATAAGGTCTTAATATAGTATATAAAAATAAACATTTATGAAAACAAGAAAAGTTATATTACTTGCGTCAATAATATCTTTATTTTTTTCTTGTGATAAAGATGAAGAAAAATATGTCTTAATAGAAGAAAATCCGCTTTTAGAATTAAATCTCCCTGAAACTTATTTTAATTACGCAAACATTCTATTACCAGACCACTACACAATCGATGAATTTCCTTCACAATTTAATTTTCCAGCTGTTACGGAATTAGATAATACACCAGCAAATAACCCAATAACAAATGCTGGAGCAACATTAGGTAGAGTACTTTTTTATGACACTAAACTTAGTGGGAACGGAACCGTTTCATGTGCTTCTTGCCATAAAGCTGAACAAGGTTTTTCTGATCCAAACGTACTAAGTATAGGTTTTGAAGGGGAAGAAACACGAAGACATTCTATGGGAATTGTAAATGCTCGCTATAATGCTGGCGGAAAGTTCTTTTGGGATGAACGTGCTGAAACTTTAGAAGAACAAGTTTTAATGCCCTTTCAAGACGAAGTAGAAATGGGTTTAACGCTTCAAGAACTTGTAAGTATTACCAGTAATCAAACATATTATCCTATCTTATTTCAAGATGCTTTTGGAGACCCTACAATTACAAGTGATAGAATTTCAAAAGCTTTGTCTCAGTTTGTTCGAAGTCTTGTAAGCGTTACGTCAAAATATGATTTAGCTAGAGAAGATGTTGATTCTCCAATTACTGATTTCCCAAGTTTTACAAATCAAGAAAATAATGGAAAAAGGCTTTTCTATTTACCACGTCAACTTACAAATGGAGTAAGTGGGAACTGTGTTGGTTGCCATCAAACAGAAGCATTTATAGGTCCTTCACTTACCAATCTAGGTCCTCTTACAACTTTTACAACAACAAATGGTTTAGATGCCACTTCCACTACAGATTTAGGAGTTAATGAGACAACAGGAAATCCAAACGATATTGGAAAGTTTAAAATTCCTTCACTTAAAAACATTGCTATTCGTCCACCTTATATGCATGATGGTAGGTTTGCAACTCTAGAAGAAGTGGTTGAACATTATAGTTCAGGTATTCAAAATCACCAAAACTTAATATCACCCTTGGTAAATAGTAACGGAGAAGTTGGTCAGTTTAACTTTACTCAGCAAGAAAAAGATGCTTTAGTTGCGTTTCTAAAAACATTAACAGATAACCAAATGCTCTCTGATGAAAAATATAGCAATCCATTTGAATAACATGAAACAATTACTTTTTATAACTCTAATCTTTACGTTTTTTAGCTGTGGTAAAGATGAAACAATAATTAACAATACAAACCCTATTGAGAGTTCTCCTAACATACTTTTAATTATTGCAGATGATATGGGAAAAGATGCTACAAATGGGTTTTCTGAAGGAATTATAAAACCGAATACGCCCAACATTGATGCTATAAAAAACACAGGGCTTAGTTTTAATAATTTTTGGGTTTACCCAACCTGTACGCCAACACGATCTTCTATTATTACAGGTAAGTATGGTTATAGAACAGGTGTAAAATGGGTTGGTGATCAATTAGATTTATCTGAAACTATTCTTCAAAAATATATTAACAATAATACCTCTAATACATACGCAACTGCAATTGTAGGGAAATGGCATTTATCTGCCAACAATACAACTATAAATCCAGAAAACTTAGGATTGGATTATTATGCAGGTATTTTTAATGGAGCAGTTAGTAATTATTATAATTGGGAGTTAACTGAAAATATAAATACAACAACGCAAACGGAATATACTACCAAAAAATTAACCGATTTAGGAATAGATTGGATTAAAGAACAAGAAAAACCATGGTTTATGTGGTTAGCATATAATGCACCACATACACCATTTCACGTTCCACCAAATGAAATGCATTCTCAAGGAAATTTACCTGATTACACTAATGGAATTGATGAAACACCTTACTTTATGGCAGCAATAGAAGCTATGGATTTCCAAATTGGTAAAATGATAAATTCGCTAACTGAAGATGAAAAGGAAAATACTATAATCATTTTTATTGGAGATAACGGTACAACTTCAGAAGTTGTTCAGAGTCCTTACACAAGAAATAAAGCAAAAGGAAGTTTATACCAAGGTGGAATAAATACACCAATGTTCATTTCGGGGAAAGGAGTTTCTAGAACAGGAATTGATAATAACTTAATCACAAGTACAGATTTGTTTGCTACTATTGCTGAAATTTCTGGTGTATCTGTTAATGAAATTCACGATAGTAAAAGTTTTAAATCTTTACTATATCAACCATCAACTATTCGTCATTTTCAATATTCAGAAAAAGATGATGGAACAAATAATCTTTGGACTATAAGTAACGGAAACTATAAGTTAATAGAAAAGGCTAATAGCAACAAAGAATTATACAATTTAATTAATGATGCTTACGAACAAAACAATTTATTAAATGGAACACTATCTAATACAGAAACTAATGCTAAAACTGAATTAGAAAATGAATTATTAAATATTCGACAATAAAATAACAACTTATGTTAACTCAAACTTTAAAGATGTTTATTTATTACTAGTTAATTTATTTAAATTCAACACCAAAAAGGTAATAAGTGCTGGTAAAACCCAACCTAAACTATGTTCAGCAAACGGAATAATACTTTTTATACCCGTTAAGCTTTCTCTTGGAATAATAAATCCTAAAAAATCTGGGATACTAAATATAAAGGTTACTAAAACAACCATTTTAAAAACCATTGCTGATGCATATTTTTCTGGAAGTACATTTAATAGAATTAACACAATAGTTATTGGATATAAAAACATTAATGCTGGCACAGCCAACGTAATAATTAAATCTACTTTGTAGCTTCCTACAATAACACCAATTATACAAGCAATTGCAGCAGTAATTATGTATATTTTTTTAGAATTTTTATAAATTCCTTTTATATAATCTGCTGTTCCTGTTACAATACCGACGGCTGTTGTAAAACAAGCTAAAGCAACTAAGACACTTAAAAAAGTGGTTCCGAAATTACCAAGTGTTTGTGAACTTAAACTAGATAAAACTTGGGTTCTAGAAGAGTTTTCTGCAAAAGTTGAAGAAAATAATGATCCGCTTAAAATTAAACCTCCGTAAATTAATAATAAACCTGTTCCTGCAATTAAACCTGCTTTTCTAATCAGTTTTCTTTTGGCATCAAAAGTTGTATGACTACTATAGTTTAAAGAAATAATAATAACCGCACCAACAACAACACCTCCAATTGCATCAAAAGTTTGATAACCTTCTAAAAGTCCATCTATAAAAGGAGTTTTAAATACTGAAGGATTTACTGTTTCTGGTGAAGTAAAAATTGCAACCACAATAATTCCGAGTAGAATTAAAACTATAATTGGCGTTAAAAACTTACCGATTAAACCAATAACTCTTGATCTATTTATTGCAAAAATAAAAACCAACCCAAAATAAACAATACTTGTTAAAAGTGCTGGTGTTTCAAAAAATGGCTGCACAGTCATTTCATGCGTTACCGCCGCCGTTCTTGGAGATGGAATTGCAACAGAAATAATATAAATTAGAAAACAGTAAACTGAACTAAAAATAGGTGACACTTTTTTACCAAAATCATACAACGTTCCTTGTAGTTTTGCATGTGCAAAAATTGCTAAAATAGGAATTGCAACAGCTGTTAAAACAAATCCCAAAACAACAATCCACCAATTTAAACCCGATTTTACACCCAATGTTGGTGGTAAAATTAAGTTTCCAGCTCCAAAAAAGAGTGAGAAAAGCGCAAAACCTGCAATCCAAATTTCTTTCGTTTTATTCATTTTGTAAATTTATCTTTGCCGAAGATAACAGAAAAATGATTTTACAACACAAAGGCATCAATATTTTTTATTCAGACGTTGGAAAAGGAAGCGCTGTGGTTTTATTACATGGTTTTTTAGAAAATACAACAATGTGGAAAGACATAGTTCCTAAACTTACTAAAAGAAATAGAGTAATTACTATAGATTTACTTGGTCATGGACAAACGGATTGTTTGGGTTATGTGCATTCTATGGAGACAATGGCTGAAGCTGTTGAAGCAGTTTTAAAACATTTAAAATTACGTAGAATAACATTAATAGGTCATTCTTTGGGCGGTTATGTTGCATTGGCGTTTGCTGAAAAAAATCAGAAAAAAATTAAAGGTTTGTGTTTAATGAATTCTACCGCGCAAGCGGATGATGAAGAACGAAAAAAACTACGTGCTAGAGCTAATAAAATGGTTCAAAATAGTTTTGAAAGCATGGTTAAAATGTCTGTTGCCAATTTGTTTTCTTCGGAAAATTGGACGCGTTTTTCAAACGAAATAGAATCAACAAAAACGGAAGCATTAAAAACACCAATACAAGGTTATATTGCCACAAATGAAGGCATGAAAGAAAGACCAAATAGAGAAGCTGTTTTATTGAATTCGAGCTATAAAAAGTTGATGATTATTGGTAAAAAAGATCCAGTTTTAAATTATAACTCTTTGATTGAAGAATGCAAAAGAACCAAAACCGAAACAGTTGTTTTTCCTGATGGACACATGAGTCATATTGAAAATAAAGAGGAATTAATTACTACTTTAAAAAGTTTTTTGAAGGATTTTTAATCTTAATTTTTAACTATATTTGATTTCAATTTAAAAAAATGAGAGAAATAAGTTTATTATCTATAATTGGTATTGTCTCTTTTTGTATTTCTCTTTTATTGGCTTTTTTCCTTCTTTCAGTAAAGTCAAAAAATAAAATTAGCAACAAGTTATTTGCTGCTTTTTTAATTTTAAGCGCTATTGATTTAAGTGGTTGGTTTCAATACCTATATCTTCCTGGTTTAAGTAATTTAGGAATGTTAAAAAGCCTGTTTTCTTTTTTTCAGATGCCCGTTTTGTATTTTTATGTGCTATCTGTATGTTATTCCGATTTTAAGTTAAAACCAAAACATTTACTTCATACAATTCCTTTTTTTATTGCTAACATCTTATTAATACCGAGGTTTTATGCTGTAAATCAGGAATTAAAAATAAAGCTATGGGAAGACTATAATAGTATTTGGGAACTTATATATGTGCATATTTCTATTGAATTACAGTTTATTATTTATATCATCTTAATTTTTATACTATTAAATAGGTATAAGAAAATTTATCAGCAAAATTTTTCTGATACAGGTTCCAAAGCATTCGATTGGCTTTTTCAATTTACTCTAGTTTCAGCAATAATACACAGTGTTGTTATTGTAAAAAACTTTTTAAAGTATATTGATAATAGAGAAAATACTTTTGAGTCGGTACAATTACTTGTTAGTATTTTAGGACTTATAGTTATTTGTTGGTATGTTCTAAAAGCATTAAAGTACCCTCAATTATTTAATGCCGTTGATTCTAAAACAGCATTAGTTTCTTCTTCTAAGAACATCTTTAAAAACGAAAATAATAAAGAAATTGAACGATTAACTTCTTACATGAAAACTGAAAAACCATATTTAAATCCTTCTTTATCAATTCGGAATTTGGCAGAAGAACTTAAGATGAATTCTAGAGATGTTTCTGTATTGATTAATCAAAATTTAAATCAGCATTTTTTCGATTTTGTAAATGAATACAGAATAAAAGAAGCAATGGAAATATTAAAAAATCCATCTAAAAGTAAGCATACAGTTTTAGAAATCTTGTATGAAGTCGGTTTTAATTCTAAATCTTCTTTTAATACTGCTTTCAAAAAGCACACTGGAAAAACCCCAACCGAGTTCAGGAAAAGCACTTAAAAACAAATAGTTAACACAAAGTCGAACGTTTATAAAATAAAGTCGAACTCATTTTAAATCTACAAATGAGTTCGACTTTGTGTTTTCGGTCGCATAGCTTTTAATTCTAACGCACTTTTGTATCATCAAACACAAAAACCATAAAAATGAAAACTTCAAAAAGAGTTAAAGCGTTATTAATAGTATTATTTTTTCCTGTAATAATATTTGCACAAAGCATTTCAGGAAAAGTAAAAGATGCTTCAGAAAACATTCCTTTTGCCGATATAATAATTAAGGATGCATTAAATAAGATAATTACTGGAACTTCAACGGATGACAATGGAAGCTTTAATATCGCCTTAAAAAAAGGAAATTATATTGTTACAGTTTCTTTTTTGGGTTATAAAAATTGGTCAAAACAAGTTTTAATTGATACTAATAACTTAAATCTTGGAACAATTGTTTTAGTTGAAAATTCTGAAAACTTAGAAGAAGTTATTGTTAAGTCTAACAAAAGAATTATTGAAAGAAAAGTTGATAGACTTGTTTTTAATGTTGAAAAAAGCATTGTAGCTTCAGCTGGAAATGGTATTGATATTTTAAAAATAGCACCAAGAGTTCAAGTTCAAAATGGTGTGGTTGCAATTCTTGGAAAAGGAACTTCTAGAGTATTAATTAATGGCAGAATTTCTCCATTGGAAGGAGAAGATTTAACTAATTTTTTAAACGGATTAAGTGCAAACGACATTAAAAGTATTGAGATAATTACGAATCCGCCAGCAAAATATGATGCTTCAGGAAATGGAGGTTTAATAAATATTATCTTAAAAAAAGGAATTCAAGACTCTTGGAGAAATTCTACTACATTAGTTTACAATCAAAATAGATACAATTTTGGTACCATTAGAAATAATTTCTATTTAAATAAAAATAAAATTTCACTTTCAGCAAGTGTAAACGCTACAAAAGGAAATTTTGAAAATGCTGAAGGTTTACAAATAAAATATCCAACTAATTTTTGGGATATAAATGTAGATTCTAAAATGAGTAACGACAGTTTTTCCGGAAGAGTTTTATTAGATTATGCTGTTTCAGAAAACACAACAATTGGTATACAATATTTAGGAAATACTAGTAAACCTGGAGGTTATACTACAACAACTTCTACAATTTTAAATAATAATGATACTTTAGACAGAACCCTAGTTAACAAAGGTGATAATGATGTTAAAAACAAAAATAATTCTGTAAATTTTCATGCTATTACCGCCATAGACTCTTTGGGTAAAAGCCTTTCTTTTGATGTTGATTACTTTAGTTTTAGTTCAAAGAACAATAGAGATTTTATAACCGAAGAATTTAATAATACTGGAAATTCTCAAGGAATAAACTCTGCCGCAATAAATCTTTCTAACCAAGAAATTAATAATTTTAGTTCTAAGGTTGATTTTGATTATCCACTAAAAAAAGTAAATCTTTCTTTTGGATTAAAAGCTAGTTTTACCAATACAGTTAGTGATGTTTTATTTTATAACTCAATTTCTGGTTCTCCTGTATTAGATGCATCTAGATCTAATAATTTTACATATAAAGAAGATAATTTTGCCGCTTATGCTTCTGGAAATACTAAGTTAAACGATAAATTAGAAATGCAGTTTGGATTGCGTTTAGAAAATACAAAAACCGAAGGTGTAAATGAAGAAATTAATCAGAAAAACTTAAACGATTACACAAAATTATTTCCAACTTTATATTTTTCGTACGCAAAAAATGAAAATAATAATTTTGGTATCTCTTATGGAAGAAGAATTAATAGACCAAATTTTAGAAATTTAAATCCGTTTAGATATTATATTAATGACAATAGTTATAGTGAAGGAAATCCTTTTTTACAACCAACATTTAGTGATAATTTTGAGTTATCACATTCTTACAAAAGAAAATTTAATACAAGCTTATCTTTAAATATTATTACAGACGGATCTGGAACTGTTTTTACTTCTGATGCAGTAAATCAGACACAAATTGTTACCAGAGAAAATTATTACAAACAATATAATTATGTTTTTACTGAGAGCTTTTCTTATAGTAAAATGTCTTGGTGGCAAAGTCAAAATAGTTTTAATTTATTAGGGTTTTACACAAAATTCACAAAAGACTTTGGAACAAAGCCTAAAAATGGAGTGCAATTATATTTAACATCTAACAATACTTTTTCTTTAGCCGAAAACACAAAACTTCAAGTTAACACTTCATATAGCTCAAAACACAATAGAGGTTTGTTTAGCGTTGGAGAAATGTTTGATTTATCATTTGGATTACAACATAATTTCACAAAAAGTAATATTAAATTATCTTTATTAGCAAATGATGTTTTAAATACTAATAGTTTAAATAATTATGTTTCTGTAGTAGACGGAATTGAACAGATTTACAGGCAAAATGAAAGCTCTAGAAACTTTAGAATTTCACTTTCTTATGATTTTGGGAACAAAAAAATAAATGTAAAAGATAGAAATTTTGGAAATAATGATGAGCGAAATAGAACAAATTAGAAATGCAAAAAGCCATCCGAATAGATGGCTTTTTTTATTCAAAAAATATTTTTTAATCTTCTTTAAAAGAACTCCAACCTTGCGCTTTTAGCTCCATTTCTTGTCCAGAACGAGTAACTAAATTCATTCCTTGGTTTTCTTCCGTAATATGGCCAATAATAGAGAAATTAGGATTTCCTTTTATGTTGTCAAAATCTGCAATAGGAACTGTAAAAAGCAGCTCGTAATCTTCGCCACCACTTAAAGCAACCATGGTAGAATCTATATCAAACTCTTCACAAGCAGAAATAACTTGAGGGTCTAAAGGTAATTTGTCTTCGTAAATCTTACACCCAACTTTACTTTGTGTTGCAATGTGCATAATTTCAGACGAAAGTCCGTCAGAAATATCAATCATCGAAGTTGGTTTTATATTTAATTCTGCTAAAACTCCAGCAACATCTTTACGTGCTTCTGGTTTTAATTGTCTCTCGATTAAATAGGTGTAATTTTCTAAATCTGGTTGATTTTGTGGATCTACCTGAAATACTTGTTTTTCTCTTTCTAAAACCTGTAAACCTAAATATGCTGCTCCTAAATCTCCAGAAACCACAATTAAATCGGTTGGTTTTGCTGTATTTCTATACACAACATCTTCCTTTTTTGCAGTTCCAATTGCAGTAATAGAAAGCAACATTCCTTTTGTAGAAGACGTTGTGTCTCCACCAATTAAATCAACATTATACGTTTCACAAGCTAGTTGAATTCCTGCATATAATTCTTCCAAAGCTTCTAATGGAAAACGGTTAGAAACAGCAATTGAAACTGTAATTTGCTCAGCAGTAGCATTCATTGCATACACATCAGACAAATTAACCATAACGGCTTTGTAACCTAAATGCTTTAACGGCATATAACTTAAATCAAAATGTACGCCTTCAATTAATAAATCTGTAGTAACTAATGTTTCTTTTCCTTCAGAAAAAACAACGGCACAATCATCTCCAATTCCTTTAATTGTCGATTCTTGACTTATTTTAAAATACTGTGTTAAATGCTTAATTAAACCAAACTCTCCAAGTTCAGCTAACGTTGTTTTTTGTTGATTTTTATCTTCTAACATAATTTAAAAATAAATAGTACTACTTTTAGGGTTCAAAAATACTCGTTATGGTTCGATTAATTGCAATATCCATCTTTATTTTCCTTGGAAATACTAAAATTAATGCGCAAGAAATTATAAACATTTCTGAATCTGAAGCAAAATCTGCCGAAAAAAGAGCTCTTTTTAGAGTAAATCCTAACACTTCTAATTACGACATTACGTATCATAAATTAGAATTTACCGTAGATCCAGCGGTAGCAAGTATTTCTGGAAAAGTTACTACAACCTTTACAGCCAAAGAAAATTTAGCTACTGTTGTTTTTGATTTAGATGATAATATGGTTGTCTCAAGTGTTTCTCAAAACGGAAATTCACTTTCATTTTCTCAAAACACAAATGATGAATTGGTAATTACACTTCAAAACACATTAGATTCTAATATAGCTACAAGTGTTTCTATAGAATATAGTGGAAACCCTACAAGCAATGGTTTTGGATCTTTTGAAGTTAGTACACATAATGGAACTCCAGTTCTTTGGACGCTTTCTGAACCTTATGGAGCATTAGGTTGGTGGCCTTGTAAACAAGATTTAAATGATAAAATTGATGAGATAGACGTATATATTACCGCTCCCGAAACTTACACTTCTGTATCTAACGGATTAGAGCAAGGAACTACAACAAGTTCTGGAAATAAAACCACACATTTTAAACATCAATACCCTATTCCAGCTTATTTAATTGCAATTGCCGTTACCAATTACAATACTTATTCTCATCAAGTTTCTCATAATGGAAATAATTTTCCAATAATTAATTATGTGTATCCAGAAAGTCAAACATCTGCACAAACTAGCACTTTAATTACAGTTGATATTATGGAGAATTTTATTGATTTATTTGGTGATTATCCATTTAAAAATGAAAAATATGGACATGCTCAATTTGGCTGGGGAGGAGGAATGGAACACACAACAGTTTCTTTTATGGGAAGTTTTAATAGAGATTTAATTGCCCATGAATTAGCCCATCAATGGTTTGGAAACAAAATTACTTGCGGAAGTTGGAAGGATATTTGGTTAAACGAAGGTTTTGCAACATATTTAACAGGTTTAAGTATTGAAGATTTAGATGGAGAAACTTCTTTTAAAAGTTGGAGAAACTCTAAAATATCTTCTATAACAAGTTTAACCAACGGAGCTGTTTATTTATCTGACAACGATACTCTAAGTGTAAATAGAATTTTTAATAGTAGATTATCTTACAATAAAGGTTCAATGGTGCTCCATATGTTGAGAAAAAAACTAGGAGACACAAACTTTTTCGTAGGAATAAAAAACTATATAAATGACACAAATTTAATCTACAACTACGCAAAAACTCCAGATTTAATAACGCATTTAGAAAGTTCAAGTGGTTTAAATTTAGAAGAATTTTTTAATGATTGGATATATAATCAAGGATATCCAACTTATGCTTTAAACTGGCATCAACCTGCTTTAGATAAAGTTTCAATAACATTAAACCAAAGCCAAAGCCACAATTCTGTCTCCTTTTTTGAAGCCAATGTTCCTGTGCGATTATTTGGGTCAAATGGTGAAATCTTAGATCTTGTTTTAGACAATACTACCAATGGTGAAACTTTTTTAGAAAACGTTTCTTTTATAGTAAGTACTATCGAAATTGATCCTGACTTTCATTTAATTTCAAAAAACAACACTGTTATATTAGGTTTAGATAATCAATTATATGTAGAAAATAATGTTTCTTTTTATCCAAATCCTACTTCTGGTATTCTAAATATTGAAGCAACAAAAGATATCATTATTAAAAGTATAATAGTTAATGATGTTTTAGGAAAGCAAGTTTTTAAAACCTCAAGTGAACAAATAAATTTATCTTTTTTAAATTCTGGAATTTATATTGTTAAAGTCCTAACTAATGCTGGAATTCTTCATAAAAAAATTATTATTAAGTAACTTTTTCTTCAAATTTTAGAAGTATCAATAAAATCAATTTAAACATTGTCTTTGATAATGAAAGTTTGCTGTATTAATGCGACTTATATCGTATATTTGCAATCAATTTAGATTTAATCTATTTAAAATTATGATAAAAGTTTCAGACACAGCAAAAAAGAAAGTCATAGAGTTAATGACTGACGATGGTTTTGACGCATCAAAAGACTTTGTAAGAGTTGGTGTAAAAAGTGGCGGTTGTTCAGGTTTATCGTATGATTTAACGTTTGATAAAACACAACAAGAAAACGACAAACTTTTTGAGGAAAATGATGTAAAAATTGTTGTTGACAAAAAGAGCTTTTTATATTTAGTAGGAACAACCTTAGAATATTCTGGAGGTTTAAACGGAAAAGGTTTTGTATTTAACAACCCAAACGCAAATAGAACTTGTGGTTGTGGAGAAAGTTTTTCTTTGTAGAAAAGTTCAAAATTTAAGGTTTAAAATTTAAAGTTATGGCAACCGTTAAAATGTTTGAAGATTTAGAAATTTGGAAACTTTCTAGAATTCTTTGTAACGACATTAATCAAGTTGCAAATAATACTGAATTAAGAAAAGATTACAGATTGTATAATCAAATTGATGGTTCTTCGGGTTCTGTTATGGATAATATTGCTGAAGGATTTGAAAGAAACGGAAATAAAGAATTTATTCAGTTTTTATCAATAGCAAAGGCGTCTTGTGGAGAAACAAGATCTCAATTATATAGAGTTTTTGATAGAAATTATATAAATGAAAAAGATTTTAATAAGCTAAAAGAACAATCATTAGTTTTAAGTAAAATGATTGGTGGATTTATAAATTATTTAAAGAAAAGTGAATTTAAAGGAAGTAAGTATAAAAGTTAATACGCACAACTTTGAATTTTAAACAATGAACTTTGAATTATGAAGTATACAGAAGAAGATTTAGAACAAGAATTAAAAACCAAAGAATATGAGTATGGTTTTTATACAGATATAGAGAGTGAAACCTTTGCAAAAGGGCTAAATGAAGATGTAGTTCGTGCTATTTCTAAAAAGAAAAACGAACCACAATGGATGACCGATTGGCGTTTAGAAGCATTTAGAGTTTGGGAACAAATGGAAGAGCCAGAGTGGGCAAATGTAAATTATGAAAAACCAAAATTTCAAGACATTGCTTATTATTCTGCTCCAAAACAAAAGCCAAAGTTAAATTCTTTAGACGAAGTTGATCCAGATTTATTAGAAACGTTTAAAAAATTAGGAATCTCTATTGATGAACAAAAGAAACTTGCCAATGTTGCGGTTGATATTGTTGTAGATTCAGTTTCTGTTGCAACAACTTTCAAGAAAACATTAGGTGAAAAAGGTATTATTTTCATGCCTATTTCTGAAGCAATACAAGAACACCCAGAATTGGTTAGAAAATATTTAGGAACCGTTGTACCAACTACAGACAACTTTTATGCAGCATTAAATTCGGCAGTTTTTTCTGATGGATCTTTCTGTTACATTCCAAAAGGAGTAAGATGTCCGATGGAATTATCTACTTATTTTAGAATTAATGAAGGAGGAACAGGTCAGTTTGAAAGAACACTTGTTGTTGCAGACGAAGGAAGTTACGTTTCTTATTTAGAAGGTTGTACTGCGCCGAGTAGAGATGAAAATCAATTACACGCAGCTGTTGTAGAATTAATTGCAATGGATGATGCAGAAATTAAATATTCTACCGTACAAAACTGGTATCCTGGTGATGCAGAAGGTAAAGGTGGAGTTTTCAACTTTGTAACTAAAAGGGGTTTATGTGAAACAAACGCAAAAATTTCTTGGACGCAAGTAGAAACAGGTTCGGCTGTTACTTGGAAATATCCTTCTTGTATCTTAAAAGGAAATAACTCGGTTGGCGAATTTTATTCGATTGCAGTAACTAATCATTTTCAGCAAGCCGATACAGGAACAAAAATGATTCATTTAGGAAAAAACACTAAATCGACCATTATTTCTAAAGGGATTTCGGCAGGAAAATCACAAAACTCATACAGAGGTTTAGTTCAGATAAATTCAAGAGCAGAAAATGCACGTAATTTTTCGCAATGCGATTCTCTTTTAATGGGGAATGAATGTGGAGCACACACGTTTCCGTATATAGAAGCAAAAAACAAATCGGCACAAATAGAACACGAAGCAACTACAAGTAAAATTGGTGAAGACCAACTTTTCTATTGCAACCAACGTGGAATTGATACCGAAAAAGCAATCGCATTAATCGTAAACGGATTTAGTAAAGAGGTTTTAAATAAATTGCCAATGGAATTTGCTGTAGAAGCTCAAAAATTATTGGAAATTAGTTTAGAAGGTTCTGTAGGGTAGCTAAAATTGTCATTCCTGCGAAGGCAGAAATCTCATAATAGAAAGATAAATTAATAATAAGATTCCTGCTTTCGCAGGAATGACAGAAAATATGAAAAAAATAATTTTCTTATTACTTGCAATTAGCATAGTAAGCTGTAAAAAAGCTGAGGAAACAAAGCAAGTTGATGTAAAGTTACATCAATTAGTTGGTGGGTCTATTTTAGTAAAAAAGCTAGAAGTTTTTTCTCAAGACACAACCTATACAGGTCAACAAAAACAATTTACAGATGCTTATTATGTAATTTCTCATCCAAAAGGAAACTTAATGTGGGATGCAGGTTTGCCAGAACAATTAGTAAAACCACAACCTTATGATGAACCAAGTGGAGTTTACAGAGTTCGGAGACCAGATTCTTTAGTTAATCAATTAAAAACTATTGGTTATAAAATTGAAGACTTTAAATACTTTGCAATGTCTCACTCACATTTTGATCATATTGGACACGCAAGTTATATGAAAGATGCAACTTGGATTGTACAAGAAAATGAATACAATGTAACAGTTGGGGATTCTGTAAAAGTGAAAAATCCATCATTAACTGCTTTAACAAACGTTAAAAAAATTAATGGAGATTATGACGTTTTTGGAGACGGAACGGTAGTAATAAAATATATGCCTGGTCATACAATTGGGCATCAAGTATTATATGTAGAAGTTGCTGGATTAGAAAAACCTGTTTTATTAACGGGAGATTTATATCATTTTGAAGAAAACAGAACAACAAAAGGAGTACCGTCTTTTAATTATAATGTTGCACAAACATTAGAAAGTATAGACAAGTTTGAAGCTTTTGCAAAAGAAAAAAATGCTGAAGTTATTATTCAACATTCTCCAATAGCATTTGAAAAATTAGAAAAATTATTAAAAAAATAAACGCTTAAAGCAAAAGCTTAAGGCACATAGCAAATAATCATGTTAAAAATCAACAATTTACACGCCTCAATAGAAGATAAATCAATCTTAAAAGGATTGAATATAGAGGTAAAAGCTGGTGAAGTTCACGCAATAATGGGACCAAATGGTGCTGGTAAAAGTACCTTAGCAAATATTATAGCAGGAAAAGAAGATTACGAAGTTACCAACGGAACTATCGAGTTAAATGGTGAAGATATTAGCGAATTAGCACCAGAAGAAAGAGCGCATAACGGTGTATTTTTATCGTTTCAATATCCTGTAGAAATTCCTGGAGTTTCTGTAACAAACTTTATTAAAACAGCTATTAACGAAACTCGTAAAGCTAAAGGTTTAGAAGACATGCCAGCAAAAGACATGTTAAAAATGATTCGTGAGAAATCTGAATTATTAGAAATAGACCGTAAATTCTTATCTCGTTCTTTAAACGAAGGTTTTTCTGGAGGTGAAAAGAAACGTAACGAAATTTTTCAAATGGCAATGTTAGAGCCAAAATTAGCTATTTTGGATGAAACTGATTCAGGTTTAGATATTGATGCTTTACGTATTGTTGCAAATGGTGTAAATAAATTAAAATCTAAAGACAATGCAGTAGTTGTAATTACACACTATCAACGTTTATTAGATTATATCGTTCCAGATTTTGTACACGTTTTACACGATGGAAAAATAGTAAAAACTGGAGATGCTTCTTTGGCTTTAGAATTAGAAGCAAAAGGATACGATTGGATTAAGAAGGAATTGGTGTAAATAAGTAAGCAGTTTGCAGTTGACAGTTTGCAGTGACTCACTCTAAACTGAAAACTCAAATTTTAAAATATTCTGTCTTTTTTGAAGTGTTTTTAACACATAAAGTTAAATACTGCTAACTGAAGACTGAGTACTGAAAACTGAAAAAATGGAATTAAAAGATAAAATAGTATCGTCTTATGTAGCTTTTGAAAATGATGTAGACATCAATTCAGAAATACATAATATACGTACAAAGGCATTACAAAATTTTGAAGAATTAGGATTTCCTACTAAGAAATTAGAAGCATGGAAATACACTTCTTTAAATTCAGTTTTAAAGAACGATTATAGCATTTTTCCTAACAAGGAAAACACGATTGAATTTGCTGATGTAAAGAAATATTTTATACACGATATTGACACGTATAAAATTATTTTTATTGATGGAAAATATAGCTCTTTCCTTTCTGATGTAACGCACGATGGGAAAGATATTTGCCTACTATCTTCTGCTTTATCAAAAGCAAAATACAGTCCTGTAATTGAAAACTACTTCAATAAAATTGCAAAACAAGACAATTTAACATCGTTAAATACAGCATTTGCAAACGAAGGTGCTTACATCTATATTCCTAAAAATGTAGAGGTAGAAAAGCCGATTCAAATCATCAATTTTACAACAGGTTCTGAAGCTGCAACTATGACTCAGCCAAGAAATTTAATTGTTGTTGAAGAAAACGCTCATGTTCAAATTATTGAAAGAAATCAAAGTTTAACAGACAATGCAGTTTTATCAAATATTGTAACGGAAGTTTTTGCAGCTAAAAATTCTACGGTAGATATTTATAAAATTCAAAACGACAATATAAATGCTTCTTTAGTAGATAATACTTACATAGAGCAAAAAACAAATAGTGTAGTTTCTGTACATACTTTCTCTTTTGGAGGAAATATTACTCGTAATAATTTAAATTTCTATCAGCGTGGAGAACACATGGACTCTATCTTAAAAGGGATTACAATTATTGAAGGGAAACAACACGTAGATCACCACACTTTGGTACATCATATTGAACCAAATTGCGAATCTCATCAAGATTATAAAGGAATTTTTGACGAGCGTTCTACAGGTGT
The DNA here is from genome assembly GCF_001889045.1 of Tenacibaculum todarodis. NCBI lineage: Bacteria > Pseudomonadati > Bacteroidota > Flavobacteriia > Flavobacteriales > Flavobacteriaceae > Tenacibaculum > Tenacibaculum todarodis. The sequence goes on from NZ_CP018155.1 coordinate 2,168,155, forward strand.
TTTTAACGGTAAAGTAATTGTAAATAAAGAAGCTCAGAAAACAAACGCTTATCAACAAAACAACAATGTGTTGATTAGTGATAAAGCTACAATTAACGCAAAACCGCAATTAGAAATTTTTGCTGATGATGTAAAATGTTCTCACGGTTGTACAATTGGTCAACTAGATGATGATGCTTTATTTTACATGCAACAACGTGGTATTCCGAAGAAAGAAGGAAAAGCATTGTTAATGTATGCTTTTGCAAATACTGTTTTAGAAAGTGTAAAAATACCAGAAGTTAAACAACGTATTAATAAGTTAATAGCAACAAAATTAGGTGTTGATATTGGCTTTGATTTATAATATCTAAAACACTTTTAGTATATTAAAAAACCACGCAAATTGCGTGGTTTTTTACGTCTTGTCATTCCTGCGAAGGCAGGAATCTATTCTTACTTTATTTGGATTCCTGCCTTTGCAGGAATGACAGATAACCTAAAAACGCAAAATTTTCTATTCGGCAATTTTTTCTCCCATTTTAACAAAGGATTCAATTTTGTTTTTTGTGTTGGTAAGAATATCTTGGTCAATTTTAATTTTGTCTTTATCTACTAAAATTACAACTGTAGAACCTCCAAAAGCAAAATAGCCCATTTCATCTCCTTTATTTAAAGGTTTATTTGGCGTATAGGTTTCTATAATAGTTCCTACCATAGTTGCGCCAACTGGAGCCAATAAAACCTCACCTTTATCTTCTGTTTTTAATTCACAAAACTCACGTTTATTTTCACAAAAAACTTTGGTGAAATTACTTGCTAAAGCGTGTGGAGAAACAGAAAAATAACTACCTTTTATTGTTGTGGTTTCTGTTGGAATACCATCATACGGAAAATGAAAACGGTGATAATCATTAGGTGCTAATCTTAAAATTAACATGGAAGCATTTTTATATTTTTCAGCTAAGTTTTCACTACCTAAAAACTCAGAAAGTGTAAATTCTCTTCCTTTTACAAAGAAATTATGCACTTCAGAAATATCTTTAAAAGCTAACAACCTTCCATCTCCAGGAGACACAAAATTACTTTCAATTGGTCTAGCTGATGATTTTAATTTTCGGTAGAAAAAATCGTTAAATGTAGTAAACTCTTCTATTTTTTTAACCGATTCGGTCATGTCAATTTTTAACTCTTCAACAAAACCTTTAATCTTTTCAACCGATGAAGGTTTGTCCATTCTTCTACCATAAAAAGCAGAAATAAACTTTCGTTTTGCTATTGGCAACAAGGTTAACTTTGCAAACGGATTGTTATAAAAAAACTTCAATAAGTTTTCTGCTGGCGGAGTTTCGGTTTGTAATTCGCCTGTTTTTCTGTTTATATATTTAATTGTCATTAAAGAATTTTATAAAGAATGGTTAAAGATACTACAAGAAAACTGATTTTTAGAAATGATATAAAAAATTATACAGTATGTCATTCCGAACGAAGTATGAGGAGGAATCTCTAAAATATTAGATTTCTCAATCGCCCAAAAAGGCTCATTTAGGAATGACAAAACATTAAACTTCCATAGACATTAAAACCATTTTTAATTCCATGTAGGTAAAACTTGGATCTACTTTTTCTTTAAGTGCAGTTAATCCTTTTACTTCACCAGCAGCTTCTACTTCTTTTAATATTTTTTTATAGCGCTTTAATTCAATTAATTCTAGCACATCTATTTCTCCTGAAGAAATATAATTTGCTAAATGATTTTCTATAGTTCCAGCAGTTAAACTACGTGCTTTTCCAATTTCTTTTATGGAAAGTCCAGATTTAAACAACTCAAAAGATATTTGTTTCGTTGGTTTTTTATCTTCCTTTTTTTGCTCGTTGAATTTATTAATTCCGTTTTCTTCACAATAACTGTTTATTACTTCTAAAATTTCTTCACCATATTTAGAAACTCTAATTTTACCCATTCCTGAAATTTTTAACAATTCTTTTTCTGTTCGTGGAAGAAGATCACACATTGCGTATAAGGTTTCTTGCGTAAAAATTTGAAAAGCTGGTATACTTTCGGCAATTCTAATTTCGTCTCTTAATTCACGTAATTTTAACGCTAAAATAGGATCTCTTTTAGAAGAAAGTTTCTTTTTCTTTTTGGTTGGCGCTGTTTTTTGTAAAACCGCTTTGGCTCTTACTCCTAAATAATCTTTAGCTTTAAATCCTTTGCTCATTTTTTGAAGTGCAAACAGCTTTTCCATTAACCTTTCTTGCAATGCATCAAACTGTTTTGAGAAGTCTTTTTTTACCGCTTTATTATCTGTTGAAAACTCTATTGCATTTAGTGGTTTTAGAATATTCTCTTTTGTTTGTGTTATAAAATAATCGAGTGCTTTTGCAAAACGCTCTTGTATTGCTGAACTATTTTCGGGTAAAATGCCATCTTCGTTAATTTGAGCCAATTGATTTCTAAATCCGCTTGAAACTTTCATTAGCGCAACAACTCCTTTGTCTTTTATAATTTGAAGATGATCAATAACTTCACCTTTTATACTTGTTCTATTTTTATAAAAAATATCAATTAAACGCGTAGTTGGATATAAAAAAGGTTGATAATCAAACAATTCTGAAATTAAATTCAACTGAAATTGTTGTTCCGATTTGTTTAAAATACTTTCGTCAGGATGATTTTCTTCAACCGATTCATTAAAAGAACTAACCGTTTTATCATTTATAATTGCGCTGCTTGTAATTGGAGTTTTCAACACCAAGCCTTCCAAAGAAGTACATCTACTCATGGCAACATACGTTTGTCCGTGCGCAAAAGAAGCTTCGGCATCAATAATTGCTTTTTCAAAGGTTAATCCTTGGCTTTTATGAATAGTTATTGCCCAAGCTAAACGTAACGGAATTTGCTTAAACGAACCCGAAACATCTTCTTTTATCTCTTTTGTTTCTTCGTTAATTGAATAATTTATGTTTTCCCAAGTTTCTCTTTCTGCAACAATTTCGTCTATTTCATCGCCACATTGTACGGTTACATTTTCTCTTGAAATATCAGTTACGATTCCTATTTTACCGTTGAAAAATCTTTTTTCTGGTGAAGAATCATTTTTGATAAACATAACTTGTGCTCCAACTTTTAATTCTAGTTTTTCTGAATTCGGAAACGAATTTTCATTGAATTTACCAGAAACCTCAGCATCAAAATAATAACTTCTGTTAGAAATTTTATTCAGTTCAGAATCGTTAATTAAATTGGCTCTGTTGTTATGGGTGGTTAACGTGATGTAACCTTCTTCTTTGGTTGGTGAAAAAGTTGGATTGTAGCGTTTGTTTAAAATTGCAGCAGATTTTTCTGATAATTTATCGTTTCTAATTTCATTTAGAATTGTGATAAAATCTTCGTTTTTCTGACGATAAATATGCTTTAACTCAATAGAAACTACATTGGCTTCTTGATAAGCTTGAGAACTAAAAAAATAAACGGTATTGTAATATTGTTGTAGTAAACTCCATTCGTTTGGTCTAACAACTGGCGCTAACTGTTGTAAATCTCCAATCATTAAAACTTGTGCTCCACCAAATACCTTATTTCGGTTTTTGTAACGGCGCATTACTTGGTCTATTCCGTCTAACAAATCGGCACGAACCATAGAAATCTCATCAATAATTACTAAATCTAGTGATTTTATAATATCAATTTTTGTTCTTGAAAACTTACGTTGTTGGTTTGTATTGGCAATCTGATTTGGTAAAATAGGTCCAAATGGCATTTGAAAAAACGAATGAATAGTAACACCTTTTGCGTTAATTGCTGCAACACCTGTAGGCGCAACAATTACCATTCTTTTTAAAGATTCGCTTTTAATTTTATGCAGAAAAGTAGTTTTTCCTGTACCTGCTTTACCTGTGATAAAAAGATTTCTATCGGTTTTTTCTATAAACTGTAAGGCAAGTTCTAATTCAGGATTTTTAGGCATTGTAGCTTTTTTAGGATGCAAGGTAAAGAATACCTATTTATTTTCTTACTATTTTCTGCCTCTTTCTCAATGAAATTAAACCTAGTACTGGACCAATTGCTAAAACCATATAAATTTTATTTGAATCTAATATATTGGTTAAACTAGTAATATATTGAATACTAATAATTGTAATAGAAAAACCAATACAATTAACAATTGTAAGTGCAGTTCCTTTTAATTTTACAGGTGCATTTTGCGCAACTAGAGTAGATAAAAGAGGCGAGTCTGCAATAACAACAAATGCCCAAAATATTAGAAAACTTAAAAATAATATTTCATTGTTACTTCCCAAAATTAATGGAGAAATAATACAACATAAACAAGACAAAAACAATGCGATAAAAGCGGTTCTCTTTATACCAATTAACTTAGAAATATAACCACTAAAAATACAGGCAATGCTTCCTGTTGCTATAATTATAAAAGACCAAAGAGAAATATTAAGAGACAATTCTTGTTGTAAGCTATATTGCTTTAAAATAACAGGAACAAATGCCCAAAAAGCATACAATTCCCACATATGTCCAAAATAACCGAAAGCAGCCGATCTAAATTCTTTTTGATGGAAAACTTTAAAAAAAGCAAATAAATTTGTTTTCTGACTAGGCTTTCTAAAAGGCCCATTCGGAACAAATAGTAACATTATTAAACCACCCAAAAAGGCGAGTATAGATGTTGTTAGTATTGTGTATTTCCAGGAATAATAGCCTGTTACATTTTTTAGTAAATGTGGAAAAGCTGTCCCTAAAACTAAGGCACCAACTAAAAATCCTAAAGATTTTCCAAGATTATCTTTATAATAATCGGCAGCTATTTTCATTCCTACAGGATAGATTCCTGCTAGAAAGAAACCTGTAAAAAAGCGCATTGAAAGTAAACTGGTTATGTTATTATGGTCCCATAAAACACCTAAATTTAATAAAGCACCAAAAAAAGCACTTGTAAAAAACACTTTAGACGGAGAAAAACGATCTACAATTGTTAAAATAGCAAATATTAAAGTACCAATAATAAATCCAAACTGTACTGCTGAAGTTAAATGGCCTAATGCATTATCTTTTAAGTTAAAAGTAGTAACTATATCATTAATAACTCCATTACCTGCAAACCAAAGCGAGGTGCAGAAAAATTGAGAAATTACAATTATCGGAAGAATTATTTTAGTATTTCTAGGCACGTAAAATCTTTTCCATTTTTCTACCTTTTGCTAATTCATCTATTAGCTTTTCCATTTGACGGCATTGTTTATACAGCTCAAATTCAGGTTCTATTTCTTCTATTCTATAACCACAAACAACTCCTTTTATCATATGTGCATTAGGATGTAAGGTAGCTTCTTCAAAAAAAGTTTTATAGGTTACTTTTTCATCGATAAGCGATTGCAATTTCTCTTCATTAAAACCCGTAAACCATTCTAATACTTGATGAAATTCTTCGCGAGTTCTACCGTTTTTCTCTAATCTATTCCAGTAAAGTGGGTAAATAGTTGCAAATATCATATTGGCAACTTGCTCGTTTTTTTTGGTGGTTACTTTCATTTTGATTCAGTTTTTCTTTAGCTTTATTTCTTCATAAATTACCTAAGCAATTTTACATCATAATGCACAAATCATTATAATTATTTGACTTCTATGATGTGAGAAATTGAATATTTGACAATTCTATTTTGACCATCTTGATTACCAGGTTTCATTTTAGGCAATTGTTTTATAACTCTAATTATTTCACTTTTAATTTTTGGATGTGGTGCTCTTGCATTAATATTTACAATGTTTCCATTCATGTCTATAAGAAAACCTATTAAAACCATTTTCTTACCAGAAGATAAACCTAAGTTATTTGATATTTCTTGATTAAATTCTTTAAGAATGTGATTTCTAATAGATTTTGAAAAACAATCTTTTATTTCTTTTTTATTACCATTACAACCCGGAAAAACAGGTGGTTTTTCAATAATCATAAAAGAAATTTTCTCATTCAGATCTAACTTAGTATTTGTTTTTACTTCTGTTTTATTGTCATTTCCATTATCTATAAATTTAACTTTTTTATTTTTATAATTTATAGAGCCAATTAATTCACCATTTTTATCATAATTTTTCCATTCACCAATTTTTTCTCCTTTTTGGTAATTTCCAATATCAGTAAGTTGCCCATTAAAGTTGTAATTTTTCCAAACACCAGTTCTTAATCCATTAACTATTTCTCCAGTTTCTAATAATTTATCATCTGCATAACCTTTGTAAATACCACTTTTAACACCATTTATATAAGGCGTATGTATTACTACAGTAGTAAATATTTGATATGTGTATTTAATATTTACACCATGCTTTAAGCCAACATTATTATGTTCAATTTCTTCAGTTTTTCTTCCTTGTTCATCATAAAATACCCATTTGCCTATTATTTTTCCATTTTTTAATTTCCCAACGCAAAATAACTGACCATTTTCGTGATATAATTTCCATTCGCCTTTTTTTATTCCATTTTCATACTTCCCAATTTCACTTAATTGACCATTTTCGTGATAACGTTTCCATTCGCCTGTAGCAATATCATTTTCATACTTTCCAATTTCTTTTAGATTGCCATTATCAAAATATTCTTTATGTTCTTGAGCTGTTAATAAATTGATAGACATTATTATTGCTAAAAATATAATTGTTTTTCTCATAATTATGTATTGTTAAATATTTCAATTTAGATTTGTTGGGTTATTAAATACTACCGCGGGTTTATTTTATGGTTGCTAACTGTAGTATGCTCACAAACTCCATTTTTCTCCAATCTATTACAGTAAAGTGAATAAATAGTTGCGAAGATCATATTGGCAACTTGCTCGTTTTTTTAGCGGTTACTTTCATTTTGTTAGAATTGACTGAAAAATAAATATATTAATATAACTAAAAACACTATTCCATAGAATAGACTATCCTTACTCCTAATCCTTTTTTTAACTTTGGTTAACTCATCATTATCTTTATTTTCATTACCCAAGGATTTAAATTCTGATATTATAAACCAAATGGTTAATGATAAAAGGCAAAAAAAAATAAGTATCTTTTCAATGTTCATAGTAAGCTAAATTATATATATTTTATAAGAAAACCTAAAAGGATAAACTTCTACTCAAAAAAAGGAAAAAAGCCCACAAACAAGTTTAGCCCTGATTGAGCGGTCTGTTTGAGCTCTTTTTTGAAGAATGAAAAAAAGCGAGTAGCGAAAGCAGGAAATAGCTTCAAACAAAAAATCCCGCACTTTCGTACAGGATTTTTATATTTATAGGTCGAAATTTTTGACTACATTTCTAATGCTTTTGTTGGATTGTTATCCATCAATAATTCTGTAGGGTTTTCTAACGCTTCTTTAACAGCTACTAAGAAACCAACAGATTCTTTACCGTCAATAATTCTGTGATCGTAAGACAACGCAACGTACATAATTGGCTGAATTACCACTTGCCCGTCAACAGCCATTGGTCTGTTTACAATGTTGTGCATTCCTAAAATTGCACTTTGCGGTGGATTGATAATTGGCGTTGATAACATAGAACCAAAAACTCCACCATTTGTAATTGTAAACGTTCCTCCAGTCATTTCATCAACTGTAATTTGTCCGTCTCTTGCTCTAATAGCTAAACGTTTTACTTCGCTTTCTACACCTCTAAAAGATAAGTTTTCTGCATTTCTAATTACAGGAACCATTAATCCTTTTGGTCCAGAAACCGCGATAGAAACATCGATAAAATCGAACGATACCATTTCTTTTCCGTCAATCATAGAATTTACTGCTGGATACATTTCTAATGCACGTGCAACTGCTTTTGTAAAAAAGCTCATAAATCCTAATCCAACTCCATGCTTTTCTTTAAAGGCTACTTTAAACTGAGAACGTAAATCGAAAATTGGCTGCATGTTTACTTCGTTAAACGTAGTTAACATAGCTGTTTCGCTTTTTACAGCTACTAAACGTTCTGCAACTTTTCTACGTAACATAGACATTTTCTTACGCGAAGTTCCACGAGTACCACTTGCTGGTTGCGTTCCCATTGAAGGCACTGCTTTTGTAGCGTCTTCTTTAGTTACACGACCGTCTTTTCCAGTTCCTTTAACCGTTGAAGCTGCCATTCCTTTCTCAGCTAAAATTTTCTTAGCTGCTGGAGATGCAGTTCCGGTTGCGTATGTTGCAGCTTTAGGTGCTTCTTTTACTTCTACTTTCTTTTCTTCCGGCTTAGCTTCTGCCTTTGGAGCAGTAGATGAACCTTCAGGTTTAGCAGCAGCAGTATCAATTAAACACACAACAGCGCCAACTTCTACAGCATCACCTTCTTCAGCTTTTAAAGTAATAATACCACTTTCTTCTGCCGGTAATTCTAAGGTTGCTTTGTCTGAATCTACTTCTGCAATTGGTTGATCTTTTTCAACATAATCGCCATCTTCAACTAGCCAAGTTGCAATTTCTACTTCTGTAATTGATTCTCCCGGAGAAGGAACTTTCATTTCTAAAACACTCATGGTTTCTTAATTTATTTTAATCTGAAATTCTATTTTATTCTTTTTGGGCGTTTTAACAGGCTTTACACTGTATCTTTTTTATGAAAAATAAAAAAGGTTAAAGCTACTAGAAAGTAGCTGAACGGTGGAAATCCTTAACGCACGCTTACTTATTATGTTCAGTTATTAATCGAACACTTTATCTAATACTTCTTGATGACGTTTTTTATAACGTGTACTTGAACCTGCAGCTGGTGCAGCTTGGTATCCTCTAGAAGCAACTTCTAATCTATCTACAAAATCGAAACGCTCTAACATATAACCCCAAGCTCCCATATTTTTAGGCTCTTCTTGTGCCCAAACATAGCGTTCAACATTCGGATATTTTGCAATAACGTCTTTAATTTTTTCTTCGTGTAACGGAAATAATTGTTCAATTCTTACCAAAGCAACATCTTCTCTACCTAATTGTTCGCGTTCTGCTAACATATCATAATAGAATTTACCCATACAGAATACCATTTTGGTAACGTTCTTTGGGTTAATTGTATCGTCTATTACTTCGTTAAAACCTCCTTCAGCTAAATCTTCAATAGTGTTTACAGCCTTTGGATGACGTAATAAACTCTTTGGTGTAAAGACAACTAAAGGTTTTCTAAAGTCACGTTTCATTTGTCTACGTAACAAATGGTACATATTTGCTGGATTAGAACAATTTGCAACCGTAATATTATCTACAGCACATTGTTGTAAAAAACGTTCTATTCTACCTGATGAATGTTCTGGTCCTTGACCTTCATATCCATGTGGTAATAAAACTACCAATCCGTTTTGTAACTTCCACTTATCTTCAGCAGACGTTATATATTGATCAAAAACAATTTGTGCTCCGTTGGCAAAATCTCCAAACTGTGCTTCCCAAATAGTTAATGTTTTTGGTGTTGCCATTGCATACCCATAATCGAATCCTAAAACTCCGTATTCCGATAAATGACTATTGTAAATTGTTAATTTTCCTTTATTGTTTGTGTTTGTGTTTAATAAATTAACACGTTCTAAGGTGTTTTCGTCGCGCATAATTGCATGACGGTGAGAGAATGTTCCTCTTTCTACATCTTCCCCAGAGATTCTAACATCAAAACCTTCTTCTAATAAACTTCCGTAAGCTAAGTTCTCTGCAATTCCCCAATCTAAAGAATTTTCTTGAAATACCATTTTCTCACGACCTTGTAAAATACGTTCTGCTTTACGCACAAACTTATGCCCTTCTGGAGTTGTTGAAATTACTTTAGCAATCTCTTTTAATTTATCTGCCGAATACGTTGTGTCGGTAGACTCCAACATATCTTTTAATTGTTTGCGGACAAAACCATCCCAAACTTCTGGCATAAATTCTTGAATCTTAGAAGTAGTTTTCTTTTTAGATTGTGTAAATTCTTCTTCTAAGTGTTCTTTAAATTCATTAGTAATTTGCGTTACATATTCCGCAGTAATACTTCCGTTTGCAATTAATTGCTGAGCATAAATATCTTTTGCGTTTTTATGTTTTGCAATTGCTTTATATAATTCTGGTTGCGTAAAACGAGGTTCATCACCTTCGTTATGCCCATATTTTCTATATCCTAATAAATCTATGTAAATGTCTTTTTTAAACTTCATTCTGTATTCTACAGCCATTTCCATAGCGTGACAAACAGCTTCTGCATTATCTGCATTTACATGTAAAACTGGCGATAAAGTTACTTTTGCAACATCTGTACAATAGGTACTAGAACGTGCATCTAAATAATTCGTTGTAAAACCAACTTGGTTATTTACAACAATATGGATAGATCCACCAGTTTTATAACCGTTTAAAGTCATCATTTGTGCTATTTCATAGGCAATTCCTTGTCCAGCAATAGCCGCATCTCCATGTACTATAATTGGTAATATTTTACTATTATCTCCTTCGTAATCTTTATCGATTTTGGCTCTAACAATTCCTTCAGCAACTGCAGCTACAGTTTCTAAATGAGATGGATTTGGAACTAAATTCATCTTCATTTCTTGCCCCCCTTTGTAGGCTTTACTTAATGTTAATCCTAAGTGATACTTAACATCTCCACTAATTGTTTGATCTTCGAAATCTTTTCCTTCAAACTCGCTAAATAAATCGCGAACAGGTTTTTTAAAGATGTTTACCAATGTGTTTAAACGACCACGGTGTGCCATCCCTAAAACACATTCTTTAACACCATATTTTTCAGCGGCATCACGAAGTGCAACACTTAATCCTGGAATTAATGTTTCTCCACCTTCAACAGAAAAACGTTTTTGACCAACATATTTCGTTTGTAAAAAGCTTTCGAATGTTGAAGCTTGATTTAGTTTTGTAAGAATATATTTTTTTCCTTCTAAATCGTAATTTGGATGATTATCGTTTTTATTCAAACGGTTTTGCCACCATTTTAATTCTTCTGGATTTCGAATATACATATACTCTACTCCAATACTATCACAATAAATTGCCTTTAAATGGTCAATAATTTGTGCTAATGTTTTGGCTCCAATACCTAAAACTTCTCCTGCACTAAATACAGTTGACAAATCATTTTTAGTAAGTCCAAAATTTTCAACTTCTAAAAGAGGTGTATATTTTCTACGTTCACGAACTGGATTTGTTTTAGTGAACAAATGTCCACGAGAACGATACCCATCAATTAAATCTATTACCAAAAATTCTTTGCGAACTCCTTCAGGTATTTCAGATGAAACTTCTTCATTATCCGAATATTCTTCATTTGCGAGGTCATATCCTTGAAAAAAACTTCTCCAACTTGGTTCTACCGCGTCAGGATTTTTTTGATATTGCTCGTACAAATCTGCTATAAATCCTGTATGTGCTGCGTTTAAGAACGAAAACTTATCCATATTATTATTTACTTATAGTATATATAATTAAAACAAAAATACAAATTTTACTAAATCTAGCTATTGTTTTAGATTGAAAATAAAAAATGAAAAAAAAATCATTTTTTTTCATTTTTATTTTGGCTGTTTTCAAAAATGGCATATATTTGCACTCGCTAAACACAAATGGTGTTACGCAAACTCCTCCTTAGCTCAGTTGGTTAGAGCATCTGACTGTTAATCAGAGGGTCTTAGGTTCGAGTCCTAAAGGAGGAGCAAAAAAGTTCATTAAAATAAAGACTGCGAAAGTAGCTCAGGGGTAGAGCATCACCTTGCCAAGGTGGGGGTCGCGGGTTCAAATCCCGTCTTTCGCTCTATACTTTGAAAAAATTCCAATGCTGAAGTGGTGGAATTGGTAGACACGTTGGACTTAAAATCCAATGTCCATTAGGACGTGCGGGTTCAAGTCCCGCCTTCAGTACTAAAAGCCTTGTTAATCGTTTGATTTTCAAGGCTTTTTTAATTTAAAAAAACCTTAATCATTATAATAATGATTAAGGTTTTTCTTTTTTATATTAATTTCAAATTTATTATTACTTCATCAATTCACTAACTTTTACTCCAAACCTTTTTGTAAAAACCTTATTAAAGTAATCTGTACTATTTAAACCGACTGCATAAGTAACTTCTTTTATCGTTTGAAACTCATGCTTCATTATTAATTCATATGCTTTTAACAAACGTATTTCTAGAATAATTTTAACAGTAGTTAAGCCTGTATTCGCTTGTAAAATTCTACCTAACTGTTTTGAACTATAATTACAGGCTGCTGCCAAATCATTAACTGTAAATTCTGAATTACTTAAGTTTTTTAAAATAATTGCACGTACTTTATTTACAAACTCTGAATTATGTCCAGAAACCTCAACGCCTTCATAAGTTATGTTTTGTAATTTTTCACGACATACTTTATTCTCTAATAAATTATAAATTCTCGATTGTATTTCTGTACTTTTAAATGGTTTTACAATAAAATCATCTATTCCTAAAGATAGTTTTAAAGCATCCATCTCCTCGGGTGGTGAAGCAGATAATAAAATAAAAGGGGTTTCATTATAGTTTTCAAGTTTATTTAACGCCTCTTTAAATTCAAAACCCTGCATAATTGGCATATATAAATCAGACAGTACAACCACAAATTGATGTTCTCTTGCTAATATTAAACCATCCTTTCCATTATAAGCGGTAAAGCAATTAAATTCCTTAGATAATAGCTCTTTTAAGAAAGATAATATTTCTCCATTATCATCAACAATTAGAATTTTAGGTAGTGTATTTTCAATAGGAACACTCTCTTCTTCTAATGTATCTACCGGATTTACTAAAATATATTGCGGCGAGTTTTCAATAATTTGTATTTCATTATTAAAATTCAAAGGTAAAGTAACCTTAAAAACACTACCGTTATTTTTTTTACTTGTAACCGTTACTTTTCCATTTAATTTATTAACTAATTCACATACTAAAGATAGACCAATACCAAAACCTCCTGAGGTTAAATGTTCTTTCGATTGAAAGAAACGAGAGAAAATATGTGGCAAATCTTGTTCAGAAATCCCAATTCCTTCATCTTTTATAGTAATACACATTTCGTATTCAGCAACCTCTACATCAATATAAATAGCAGCACCATCTCTACTGTATTTTATAGCATTAGTAATAAGGTTGTTCATTATTTTTGTTAAACTACTATACTCATAAATAAATTGATCTCGCGTAACTTTTACATTGGTTTTATAAAAGAGATTTATGTTTTTTAAGGTTACATTTCCTTCAAAAGAATAGACTAATTCTTTTAAAAAGATTCCCATATTTTTTATACTAGTTTGTGTTTTTAATGTTTTCTTTTCTAGTTTTAAAACAGTTAAAAAGTCGTTGAGATAACTAATAACCGACTCACTACTTTTAATAGTTTTATCTGTATAGGATAATATTTTATTACTATCAAAAACATTTTTCCTAATTAACTCCAGGTAACCTGTAATAATAGTAATAGGTGTTCTTATTTCGTGTGATAAATTTTCTATGTAAGTATTTTTTAGCGCTACGATTTCTTCAGTTCGTTCTTTTACCGTTTGCTCCAGCAGTACGTTTGCTCTTTTTAAACGCCTTCCATTAAAGTAAGCAATTAGATATATTAGTGTTGAAATTAGAATCAAATAGGTAATGTATGCAAATAACGACCTATACCATGGAGGAATAATAGCGAAATCAAAAACATCTGCTTCACTAATTTTACCATAAATATTTTTTGCGCGAACATGAAATTTATAATCTCCTTCCTTTAAATTTATATATTCTATTTCTTGATTATTAGACCATTTAGACCAACCTTCTTCAAAACCTTCTAACTTGGTTTGATATAGTGTTAAATCTTCACTATAAAAAAATGGTGATGCAAATTGAAATAAAATCTTGTTTAAATTATAATCTATTCTTGGTGTATTTTGAACCAATCCTTCATTTGTATTAGATTTTGTACCAAAATAGATAACACTATCTTTCTTAATTTCAACTTTTCTAATAAGAGCGGAAAAGGATTTTGGACCTTGAGGGACTTTCCCTTTGAACCTAAACAAACCTTCAGGGCCACCAAACCAAACAGTGCTGTCTTTTTCTTCATACAATAAAGAGACATCTGCTTCATTCATCTCTTTAAAAGGAACGTTTTTAACCGTATAAGATCCTTCATTATTTGGTGAAGCAACGCTAAAAAATGATTTCCCTTTTACTTTTCCTCCAATCCAAACTCTTCCTAATGAATCTGACGTAAATGAAAATGTTTTATGACTTCCATTACAATACTCTATTCCGAATAATGAATCTGGTTTAAACTTATTTTCTTCCTCAGAAAAATGATAAAGTCCTTTATTAGTATTAAAAAATAATTCTCCATTTATGTTAACTGGGAAATTATTTTTAAGCGATGGTAAATTATCTTTAAGTCCGTATTGTGTTATTTCACTAGGAATCAAAACATTTTCTGACAATTCTACCTTATAAACACCTTTAAAAACGCTCCCTAACCAAATGAAGCCATCATCATCCTCATAAATATAACGAATATCTGCATCTATTCCAGAAACTTTTCCGAGTGAATTCCATTGAGAATTCTTAAACTCCATAGCAATTAAGCCCTCTGAAGTACCAAGGTAAACTATAGAAAGTTTGCTTTTAGATTGATACATTACCCAAGTTGAAGCATCTAAAATTTTGGTGGTTTTATTTGTGCTTAACTCAACAATTCCTTTATCAAATGTACTAACAAGATATTTTGGTAAAAATGGCCTTTCAGGGTTCTTAAAAGTGAGGAAATTTGTGCTTTCATTTTCAAAAATCACTTTTTCAGCAACTTTATCACCTGTCATTGAGCGCAAACCACCAAAAGAAGCGATATACAACTTATTATCTATCCGCAATAAATCAAGCGGCTTACTCTTAATTCCTTGTTGCCTAGTCCAATGACTAAGTTGCGAATTAATATCCACTTTACTAATTCCATTATCTGTTGTCAACCATAAAATACCAGAGCTGTCTTGATATAAATTCCAAATAATATCAGTTAGCAAACCATTTTTAGAACTTAGCTTTTGCTTAAACTCTCCATCTTTACTAACATGATAAAAACCCGACAATGTTGCTATACCAAATGATCCATCTTTAAGAAGAATATAAGTATATACTTCTACACCTTTAAGTTGTTTGGTAATTTCAAAATGAGATTGTTGTATAAAATCTGAAGAAGAAATATCTTTTACAGAAAGGTCTATTGTATAAAATTTATTTGTAAAAACATCTAACCCTAAAATTTTATTGTCCTCAATTTCTCTGTAAGTCCAAATATATTTATCCTTAAAAAAATTTCCAAAAGAGACATCTACAACCGAATCTTTTTCTATTTTCATTAATCCTTTCTTCAAGGCATGATAATACATTTGATGATTGTAAGAAAATGATCCCCAAATTTGATGCTCACTTTCAATTGTTTTTAAATTATTATTTTCTAATATAAAAATATACTTATATGAAAAGAAATATACTTTATTATCCAGTATTTTAATATCCCATATATCATTAAATAAACCAAAGGCATCTGAAATATTATCAATTAATGAAACATAGACTAATTTCCCTACTTTATCTGGTGAGAGATATCCGAACTCATTAATTCCACCCACATAAATTCTTCCATTATCATCTTTTGCTAATGCGCGTAAATTTGATTGATTTGGAAGCTGTATTAACCTCCAATTAACGCCATCATATTCTAAAACACCATCAGTATTACCAAAATAAAGCAAACCATTGCTCCCTTCAATTACATTCCAATTTTGCTCGTGAGCACGATATTCTTTATAACCATAATTAACTACATTATTTGCACTTTTTTCTTGTGCAAAAGAAATAGCACTTATTAATGCTATTATTAAAAATAATGTCTTTTCAAATTTTAAATATTTCATCAAATAATACATAAGTATTTATTGTACTTTTTTAAAAATAAATCTTCCGTTTTTTAGCCTAAAAATAAGATTAATACTTTTCATTAATAGTCTGAATCTTCTTGTAATTTTCATTCTTAACTTGAAAATTTGAGGTTAATACAAATTTATGAAAAACAAAAAAAAGAACACTCTTAATAATTAACAGACTAAAGAAGATGTCTAAAAAAAAGCTATACATGTCTAAAAAAAGAGCATTTAATACCATGATTTTCAATTAGTTGATTTTAAAAAAATGATTCTTATGTCTAAAAAAAATGATTCCCTGTCTTAAAAAAAGGATTAAACACAAGAACAGATAACGAATTTTGCATTCCATACCCCCAAAACTTAATATTCACTCTAAATTATTGTTTAAAATCAACTAATTGAAAATAATGTTAAAAAAGGGATCTACAAAAAATTATAATAAAACTCATTTTAACGATGCATACTCTTCTCTCAGCATCATAAAAAAATTAGAAAGTAACAGTACTGTATCTATTCTTGCAACAAGTTCAAAAATAAGATCATTCTTTACAATTATAAAATCAGAATTATTCAATAGTACTAAAGGGTTAGTATACAAAAGTGCAAGTAGGAATAAAGCTATAGTAATTAACATAAGTTCTATTATGAATGCAGCAAATACAATTCTACTAAATAGTACTGCAAAAAATTCTAATACAACAAATTAAAAAAAATCATATGAAAGCTCATATAATTATCAATTTTATAGCAAATAAAAAGGCATTATTAATATTATGTTTTTTCATGTTAGTTGTATTCAATACTAATGCTCAATTAATTCCTGCAACAAATGGACGTACAAATCCTTGTGGTGATTGTGTTCCAAACGGTTGGTCAGATAATGGAGGCACACCAGATGTTTCGAATAAAGATGTTGTAGCTGGTACTGGTGGGGGATTAGGTGCTGGACAGGCTTGGACAAATGCTCCGTTAACATTACCTCCTAATGGACATACAACATGGATTACAGTAAGAGATGTTGGTACACTTACAGGTGAAGAGGCCGTAGGAACAACTATTACAGGTCTTACCATTGGTGAAACTTATGAAGTAATAATATATTCTATGTCTGCGTTAGCGCCTACTTATAGTCCTAAATACATTGATTACTACCAATATCAAATTCAAGGCTTTTCAGAAGTAAATGTTACACCTGTAACTCGAGAGATTTGGCAGACTAATAGAGCTAGATTTGTTGCTACAAATACCAGTAGAACTTTCGAATTTACACCTGGAAATAATATGGGAAATAGCACAGCTAATTTAGAATCCGTAAATATTTCTGTATCTCTTAATGCAATAAACAAAGCACCAAATGCTGATGACAATTCAGCTACTACAGCTATAAATACAACTACAGTTTTTAATATTGTTAGTACGGATTCTGATTCTGATGGTAACATAGTAAATTCTACGGTAGACTTAAATACATCAACTCCAGGAATACAGAACACAAACTCGACAACCGAAGGTAATTGGAGTGTGGATAGTTCTGGAAATGTAACATTTATCCCAAATTCAAATTTTCTTGGAGCGGCAACATTAAATTATACTGTTAATGATGATTATAGTTTAGATGGGAATTCTGTACCTGCAACATCTAATCCAGCTACTTTGACTGTAACTGTATTACCTGATAACGATGGAGATGGAATTTTAGACACTGTAGACGAGGATGATGATAATGACGGAATTTTGGACGCAATAGAATTAGGAACTTGTAACACTAATAACTCTACTTTAAATTGGGATAACGAATATATTGAAGGCGGTAACAGTTTTACCTCTGGTCAAGACCCAATTGCAACAAATCCTAGTTTAACAATTAATGGAACAAAAATAAAGTTATCAAGAACAACTACAGGTACATTAAATACACAGGAATATAGAATAAACGATTTTTACACAACAAACCCAAGTTATACTTTATTACAAAGCTCTGTTACAAATAGCTATTCGATACATACATTTGAATTTACTGAAGCCATATATAATCTTGGATTCACAATATATGATCTTGATAAAGATATTAATTTTACAGATAATGTTCAATTAGTAATTACAAAAATAGATGGAACAACACACACACTAACTGTTTCTGAATATATATTAAACGGTCAAACACACACATCTCCTAATACTTTTACAGGTACAGGATCAGACACCAATGCTAATCTTATTATTTCAGGTATTAAAGCTTGGGTTTCTAAAATAGATGTTCTATTTAAAAATGTAGATACTACACCTAGCAATAATCACGGTATAGGTATAGGTAGTTTTAATTTTTGTAATACTCCATTAGATACAGATAATGACGGAACTCCTGATTATAAAGATTTAGATTCTGATAATGATGGTTGTTCAGATGCATTAGAAGCTGGCACAACAACAAATCAAACCACAAATTATCAGTTTCCTTCTAACGATGTAAGCTCAACAGGTGTTCCAAATACAGCTGCGTCATCTAATAACACAGGTGCTTTTCAAGATCCAAACGTAAAGTCCTGTAATTGCCCATTTGCTTCAGGAATAGATACAGATAATGATGGAATAGATGACGTTTGTGATTTAGATGATGATAATGATGGTATTTTAGACTCCAATGAGTGTACTATTTTAAGTTTTCAAACAGGAATCAACCCTACTCCAATTAATGGAGCAACTACAAATAATGCTCAAGTAGGAAACGTATTTTTTTATTCCAACGCAATATCTGATGGTAATGCACTTAATTATGACCTTAGATTAGAAATTCTATCAAAGAACCATGCAATAGAAGTAACTTCAGATGTAACTATAAAGATGCCAAATCATGTAGCAAATGCAAATGAGTATGTTACTTATAATGTAGCAGTTGTGGAAGCTGGAAGTGTAACCAATACAACACCAAATGGTATACCCGTAACACTTACAAATGTAACAACTGGTAATTACGATATAGATGCTTCTGGAGGGCAAAATTATAGTGATATTGGAGGGGTTAGTACAAACTCTGGAGCTGAACAAAATGTGTCTACGGTAGGTAATAATGTAGAATTCTTTACCAATCCGAATTACCCAACAGGTTTTGATACGATACGGTTAAAAACATTTGGAACAAATAATAATGATACTTTTAATGAGAACAATGCTTTAATAACTAATTATAATAATTTTCAAAATGAAACTTATTTATTTGGTATAAATGGGCCAGCTGCAAGTACAGAAAGAGCTGCTTGGTTTAATTTAACAGGGTTTATATGTCAAGACACAGATAATGACACTATTCCTGATAATCTAGATACAGATAGTGACAATGATGGTTGTCCAGATGCGGTAGAAGCTAATGGTAGTTTTATCGTGTCTCAATTAACAACGTTAACAGGAGGTTCTAATGGTGTTGATAGTAGTTTATTGAATTTTGGTATAACTGTAAACAATACAGAAGGAAGTGCTAATTACGGAGTACCAATAGCAGATGCAAATGGTTTAGATATTTCAACAGACACACCGCAAGATACTACTCCCGCTGGTTTAGACAAAGATGACACATCTGCATGTGTTACGGATGTAGATTTAAGCTTAACGAAAACAGTAAATAAAGCAATTGTAAAAGTTGGAGATACAATAGTGTATACACTAACAGTAAAGAACGATGGACCATCAGATGCCACGGGAGTTCAAGTAACAGATGTATTACCTTCTGGTGTAACATATAATTCAACAGGAACTGGTACTGTAATTCCATCAGGAACAACTTACAATGATGCATTAACACCAAATATTTGGAATATTGGAAACGTTGCAGTTAACCAAACAATAATTTTGCAACTAGAAGTAACAGTTAACGGCGCTGGTACAATAACTAATACTTCCGAAATAACACACGGTGATCAGCCAGATACAGATTCCGTACCAAATAATAGTAAATAAGTATTGTTCTAAAAATAATTTTTCTCTACGCAAAAGAAATAATCCTAGTTAGATTAACTAATAAATTTCTTTTGCTTTTTCTTATTAAAAAGAGAAAAATGAAGAGGAAATTATTATAGCTATATTTAAAAAACCCTTTAAAAACAACGTTTTTAAAGGGTTTACCGTACTCGAGGTGGGAATCGAACCCACACTTCCGAAAAAACTGGATTTTGAATCCAGCGCGTCTACCAATTCCGCCACTCGAGCTAAAAATAAACTTGTTGCAAAGCTAAAAAATATTTTTCTGTTAATCTTCTAATAATATAGATAACTCGTTAAATAATTTCTATTTTTGCAATCAACAACAACACTAACTAAAATATTTTATCTCAAATGACTGGACAACAGTTAACTCCAAAAATTTTTGCTTGTAGACAAAGCATAAAATTAGCTGAAAAAATAGCAAAACAATACGGTGCAGAACTTGGCAATGTAAAAGTAACTCCTTTTAGTGATGGTGAATTTCAACCAGCTTTTGAAGAATCTGTAAGAGGTAGACGTGTTTTTATCATTGGATCTACAAACCCTCCAGGAGACAACTTAATGGAAATGTTATTAATGTTAGACGCAGCAAAAAGAGCTTCAGCAAGACACATTACTGCTGTTATGCCTTATTTTGGGTGGGCACGTCAAGACAGAAAAGACAAACCTCGTGTTGCAATTGGCGCAAAGATGGTTGCAAATTTATTGCAAACTGCAGGAGCAACAAGAATTATGACCATGGATTTACACGCGGATCAAATTCAAGGATTCTTTGAAAAACCGGTAGATCATTTATATGCATCTACTATTTTTCTTCCCTATATAAAGTCTTTAAATTTAGACAATTTAACAATTGCTTCACCAGATATGGGTGGTTCAAAAAGAGCGTATGCATATTCTAAATACTTAGAAAGTGACGTAGTTATTTGTTACAAACAACGTACAAAAGCAAATGTTATCGGTCACATGGAATTAATTGGTAATGTAGAAGGTAAAAATGTAATTCTTGCTGATGACATGATTGATACTGGTGGAACATTAGCAAAGGCTGCTGAAATAATGATGGAAAGAGGAGCAAAATCAGTACGCGCAATTTGTACGCACCCAATACTTTCTGGTGGTGCCTATGAAAAAATTCAAAACTCTAAATTAACGGAGCTAATTGTTTCAGACACAATTCCTTTAAAACAAGAAATTTCTAAAATTAAAGTTGTATCTTGCGCGCCGTTATTTGCTGATGTGATGGACAAAGTTCAAAACAATACATCGATAAGTGACCAATTTTTAATGTAGTTTCGGCTACGATCAACGTCCAAAAAGGAAGTTGAAAATTTAATTTATTTAATAAAAAGTAATGAAATCAATTACAATCAAAGGATCTCAAAGAGAAAGCGTAGGTAAAGTAGCAACTAAAGCCTTACGTAATGCTGGTCAGGTGCCTTGCGTATTATACGGAGGAGACAAGCCAGTACACTTTTCAGCTGAAGAATTAGCTTTTAAGAATTTAGTGTATACTCCAAATGTATATACTGCAACGATTGAAGTAGAAGGAGCAACATACGCTGCTATTTTACAAGACATTCAATTTCACCCAGTAACTGACAGAATTTTACACGTAGATTTCTATCAATTATTTGATGATAAAGAAATTACAATGAACATTCCTGTAAAATTAACAGGAACTTCTCCAGGAGTATTAAATGGTGGTTCTTTACGTTTTACAAACCGTAAATTAAGAGTAAAAGCTTTACCAGCTAATTTACCAGATTTTATATCCGCAGATATTTCTAAGTTAAAAATTGGAAATAAATTAGTTATAACTTCTTTATTTAATGAAGATTACACTTTTATGCACCCAGACAATACAGTTGTTGTTCAAGTTAGAACTTCTCGTAACGCTACTGCTGAAGATGAAGATTCTGAAGAAACAGAAACTGCTGAAGGAGCTGAAGCTGCTGCACCAGCTGCAGAATAAGTTTTATTCACATAAATTACAAAAAGCGTTACATTGTGTAACGCTTTTTTATTGTCCTGATTTTTTTTCAGGATCTCAGAATAATAAATTCTTCTTATTTTTGAAAAATGAATATTATTCAATTTTTGAAAAATCTGTTAGGATTTAAAAAAGAAACGCAAGAAGATATAATGAAGAAGTTTTTAATTGTTGGTTTAGGAAATATAGGTGAAAAATACAACAATACTCGCCATAATATAGGTTTCCAAATAGTAAACGCTTTTGTAAAAGAGCACGAAGAAACTTTTTCTACAGACAAACTTGGTGACATTGCTAAACTAAAAATTAAAGGAAAAACTGTTATTGTTTTAAAGCCAAACACCTACATGAATTTAAGCGGAAAAGCTGTTCAGTTTTGGTTGAAAAAAGAGAATATTAACGTTGAAAATCTTTTAGTAATTACCGACGATTTGAATATTGACTTCGGAAAAATACGTATTAAAGGAAAAGGAAGTTCTGGTGGACATAACGGATTAAAAGATATTCAAGAGAAATTTAATACTGGAGCATATCCAAGATTTAGATTTGGTGTTGGAAACTCTTACGGAAGAGGAAAACAAGTAGATTATGTACTTGGCGAATGGAATAAAGAAGAACAAAGCGAAATGATTGAAAGAATACCATTTTGCGTTAATGCCGTAACTTCTTTTATTACGGCGGGTTTATCTAACACTATGAATGAGTTTAATGGAAAGTAAGTTTTTGTCATTCCTGCGTAGGCAGGAATCCATTTAAAAAATTATTCACCTTTATTATGATTCCTGCCTTCGCAGGAATAACAGATTATAAATTATCACTCGCAAACCACTCTGCAAAACTGGTTTCAGTTTCTTGTAATCTTAGTGAATGTAAATTAATATTCTCTGGTAAACGATTCTTAATTTTTTCAGCAAAATCAATTACCATCATTTCACTTGTTGGTTGATAATCTACCAAAATAACATGATGTCCACGATCTTGTAGTTCTTTTGCCAACTCAACATGTGGTGTGTTTTTATTAAAAACTGTTGCATGATCAAACACATCAACAATTTCTTCTTTTACCACTTTTTTTAAGTCAGAAAAATCGATAACCATTCCAAATTTTACGTTTGAACTATCCGTAATTGGCTGTCCAATAACTGTAACCGAAAGTTTATAACTGTGTCCGTGTACATTTTTACACTTCCCATCGTAACCGTATAATGCATGACCAGTTTCAAAATTAAACTGCTTTGTAATTCTAATAGTACTCATTAACGTTTTCTTTTCTTATTGTAAAAATATACAACTACTAAACCTACTGCTAAAATTGCAAATAAATAATCTCCTCCCATAATTTAATCTTTTATATAATTTCTCTAAATGTAGCTTAGCTACTATTTTTTAAATTTGTTTAATGCGTTTTTTGTGAATTCAGACAACACCAATTTACCAGACATTTCTGCTCTTTCAATTAATAAATTGTTCCAGTTTTCCGTTCCAAGCCAAAGCGCTTTTTTCATTGCTGATAAAGCTTCTGGGTTGTAAGATGCTAATTTCTCTGCTAACAACGCTACTTCTTTATCTAATTCTGACGTATTTTCTAAGACTTTTGCATATAAACCTTTGTCTTTTGCCCAATATGCATTTTTCCAGCTTGTTGCATCTATAGTTAACTCTGCTAAACCACTTACACTAATTTTACGTTCTACAGCAGGAGCAATAACAAAAGGTCCAATTCCGATTGTGAATTCCGATAGTTTTATAGACGCCTGTTCTGTTGCCAAAACATAATCGCAGGCTGAAGCTAATCCAACTCCGCCACCAACAGTTTTACCTTGTACACGCCCAATTATTAATTTAGAACAACTTCTCATTGCATTTATAACATTTGCAAAACCAGAGAAAAACGCTTTCCCTTCTTCTAAATTAGAAATTGCAACCAGTTCATCAAACGAAGCTCCTGCGCAAAAAGCTCGATCTCCTTCAGATTTTAAAACGATTACAGAAACCGTTTCATTTTCTGATAATGAATTTAATTCTTTGGTTAATCTGTCTAATAACTCACTTGGAAAAGAGTTGCTTGCCGGATGACCAAACTCTACCGTTGCTATGTTATTTTGAATATCTGTGTATAAACTTCCGTTTTGTCTGGTAGTTGTCATGTAAAATTGATTTTTGTCAAAGTTAACTTTTTTCCGCAAGCGGAATAAACTTTCTTCTAAATTTGATGATTAAAGGTAAACCTCGGGCAATTATCCAACCAAAAAAGGCAATCCAAATTGCATATATTTTATATTCTAAGTGATCAAAAAATAATAAAAGAGGAATAAAAACCAATACTGTTGATAGTAAAAGTACGTTTCTTAGAAATTTCATTTCTCCCATTCCTTTAAAAATTCCATCATAAATAAATGCAATTGAACAAATTGGTTGCATTATTAAAATAATCCAAAAGGTTTGATGAAATAACTCTAAAACCTCTGTTTCTTTAGTAAAAATTGTTCCTGTAAAATTGTAAAAAAGGAATCCAAACACAGCAATTAAAACTCCAATTAGAAAACCATAGATGATTAATTTATTTCCTAATTGTAATAAGGTTTTATATTGTTTTGCTCCTAATAGTTTTCCTGCTAGAATGTTTCCTGCAGAAGAGTAACCGTCAATAATAAAAGCACCTAACAACCATAAATTAAATCCTATTGTATACGCTGCAATATGTTCCTTTCCATAAGATGTTGCGTAAGAAACAGCAAAAAACAGCGCTGCGTTTAACGCAATTGTTCTTACAAACAAGTTTAAAATCATGTTTATAAAACGTGGAATCTCTTTATTAAATGGTAATTGAAATTTTAATGAAATTGATGTTTTTTTCAATAACAAAATTGCTGAAATTAACGCCATTGCAATTTGCGCAAATACACTTGCATAGGCTGCGCCTTTTATATGCATAGCTGGAATGACATCTGTAATTCCATAGACCAAAATTACATCTAAAACTATGTTTACAACGGTACCAACAATGGCAATTAACATTGGATAAAACGTATTTTGCAAACCTCTAAACGTACCAAAAACAGCAATTGTAAAAAGTGTAAACGGAAAACCCCAAACTCTAATTTTATAATATGCTACAGAGAAATCTAAAACGGATCCTGATGCATTATAAAATTGAAAAATCTGTTTTGCAAACGGATAGGTTAACAACAAAATAAATACACTTGTGCTTATAATAATTACAATGGCTTGTGCAGGTAAGTTTTTTACTTGTTCTAATTTGTTTGCTCCTAAATATTGTGAAATTATTGAAGAAATTCCACTTCGGGTTTGCCCAAAAACCCAAATTAACATCGATAAAAATGCGCCAACAATACCAATTGCTGCTAAACTTTCGGTTGCGTTGTGTTCTATATTACCAACAATTGCTAAATCTGTTGTAGACAATAATGGTTCTGCAACTCCTGCAATTAAAGCCGGAATTGCTAATTTATTGATGTTTTTAAAACTAATTTCTTGATTCACAAAGTAAAATAATTGCAAGTACAAATATAGTGAGTATTTATGCACTTCGTTTATAAATAGGAGCGTTAGTGATTGAACGGCTTGTTTGAGCTCTTTTTAGGTTTTAAAACCTAAAAAAGCGAGTAGTGAAAGCACGACCTGAAAGGTAACGCCCAAAACAATATCCTTTTTTTTAAGTATCTTTGCATTCTTATTAAAAACTTGATTATGAAACATATTTTGGTTCCTATTGGTTCTACGGAAAATTCGATAAACACATTGCAATATGCTATTGATTTCGCTAAAGAAATTGATGCAAAAGTATTTGTAATGCGCGCATATCAAGTGCTGTCTAAAGCGGGTGCTTTTGTAAATGCTGATGCAACAATGCAACGCGAAACCAACTTGTACCTAAATTCTATGGTTAGAGGTTGCGACACAAAAGGTGTTGAAGTTAAGTTAATTGCTTCGAAAGGAAATGTAATTGATAGTATTACGGCAATTGAACGTGAAATTGGAATCGATTTAATTGTTGTTGGGCCAAAAAGTAACTCGATTAAAGAAGAAGTTTTCTTAGGAAAAACATCTGGAAAGATTGTAAAACAAACTGAAATACCTGTCTTGGTTATTCCTGAAGGATATAAATATGTGCCTGTTCGTAGAATTTTAACTGCGTTTAAATCTGGTATTCTTAAAAAGAAAAAAGTATTAAAACCATTAAAAACAGTCTTAGAAGCTTTTAACTTAAAAACTACTTTATTGTTGGTTAAAACTCCTGGTTTTACGGATGAAGATTTAATTATTGATAGCAAATTAGATGCTTTAAAAAGCGAATTAATTATTGCCGAAAACGCAACTACTTTTCAAGGTGTGTTAGCTAATTTTCAAACGCAAAATCCAGATATGTTATGCGTTTTTAGACGTAAACGTGGTTTCTTTAAAAAACTTTGGGAAAGTAATACTATTTTAAAGGAAGAGTTTCATTGTAATGTTCCTTTGTTGGTGTTGAGTGGGAAGAAATAAACACTGTCATTCCTGCGAAGGCAGGAATCTCTAAATTAAAATTCTTAACAGTTATCAAGATTCCTGCCTTCGCAGGAATGACAAGTTCGATTAAAAAGGCAAATCTTCGGGTTCTTTAAAAGTGATTTCTTTGTTGTAAATTTCTTTAATCAGTGTTTTTAATTGTTGCATAAAATCGGCTAAAATTTCTTCTGTAACTTCATTGTCTTGTCCGCCTCTTTTATCTGAAAAATTGAGTTTTAAAAATCCGTTATTTAGATTTTTGAAAGAATAAATTCCGCCTTCAATTGGTTTGTTAAAGCTATAGTTTTGAGTTTTTGTGTACAAATAACTGTACAATAAAACCTGAATTGCTTTTGCAAATTTAAAATCGTTTAACTCATCAAAATCAACTATTTTTAAATCGGATGCTTTTACCATTCCGGTTTTGTAATCTATAATTCTGGTTACACCATTTAGTTCATCTACTCTATCTACTTCTCCATGGATTTTTATTGGAAAATCTATGCCTTCTACTTCAATTTCAAACGCGTATTTTTTCTCAGTATCAATTATCTTTAACTGGTTATTTTTATCTTTTAAAAGTTCTTTTTCTTGTGATAAGAAGTTTTGTGTAAATCGTTTTGCTACTTCAAAAATCAATCTGTTTTTTCCTGTTGAAATATCGCCATCTTTAAATTGAATTTTAAAGTGTTTTTGCGTTAATTCTTCAACTTTTTGCTGCATTTTAGTAACGTTGTCAGCAGTTATAAATTTACCCACAAATGGTTTGTATAATTCATCTAAAACTTCGTGAACTACAGTTCCCATTGTGTTTGCCGCAACAGTTTCTTCTACATCATCAAACTCTCTTATTCTTAATATTTTCTGTTTGTAAAACGCTATTGGATTATACAAATAATTAGTTAAAGCAGAAGGTGAAAGTCCGCTTTCTGCAATTACTTTTAATCTTGCTTCGGTTTGTTCAGATTTAGAAATCTCTTTTAACTCAGTTGGAGAAGTTACTACTTTAGGACTGATTATTTTCTCCGAAAAGTCTTTTTTCAGCATTTCTAATTGGGTTACAAATCGACTTTTTTCTCCACTTCCAAAAGAATCGTGCTCTGTATTGTATAAAATATACACGTTTTTAGCACGTTGAATTAATCTAAAAAAGTGATACGAGAAAATTGCATCTTTTTCTCTGTAGGTTGGCAAGTCGAATTCTACTTTTACATCAAACGGAATAAATGTATTTTGGGTAGCACTTGCAGGTAAAACGCCTTCGTTTACCGATGTTAAAATTACATTTTCAAAATCTAAAACACGGGTTTCTAACATTCCCATTAATTGCAAACCTTGTAACGGTTCTCCTTGAAATGACAACGTTTCGGAATCTATTAATTGTTTAAAGAACTGATATAAAGTTTTTAAATCTTGAATATAATTGTACTCTAAGTGTAAATTTTGAAGCTGTGTAAAAGCAGTGTAAAATCGAAATAAATATTCCTTTTCTAAAACCGTTGTATCTTCTTTTAACAACTGAATAAGTTGTAAAATTCTATCTAAGAAATCTGTAATTGTTGTAAACGGATTAAAAATACGAACGATTGTTTTATTTATTTCTTCGGAAGTTGACGTTAATTGAGAGTCTATAAAATTCCCGTCGATAAAAGTACTATTTTGACTAGCTATTTTTGTAGCAATTTCTTCTGCTATTTCTGGTAATAACTTATAAATAGCAGCTTGTTTAAAAAAACTGATTACGTCTTTATAATAAAACTGATTTACAATTGTTTTTTGCAGTTTTTCTTGCGTTAAAAACAACTGAAAAACAGCAAAAATTAAACTTGTAGTTGGTATATCTTTTAACGGATAACCCATTGTAATATTGATTGCTTCGGTATTTTTTGGCAACGAGTTTAATGTAATTGGTAATAAACTTTCATCAGCTAAAACCAAAGCCGTTTTATTATGATTTGGCATTCGCTGCAAAATTTCTCCAGCGTATTTTACTTGCGTAATATTTTTTGAAGCGCCAATTATCTGAATGTTTTTAACTTCTGAAAAAGTATTTCCAACGGTGTTTAGTGGATTCTTCTCATAATATTTCCAGTACTTTTTATATTTTCTTATAAATCTTCCTGCTTGGTGATTTCCTTTTAAAAACGCTGCATCAATATCCCAAAATACTTGCGTATTACCCGACATTAACATTCTTTGAAATAGAAATTCCTCAGCTTTATTTAATGCATTAAAACCTATAAAGAAGAATTTTTTGTGCGAGTTTTTCTCTATAAAAGCATCAGATTTTTGTGTGGCTTCTCTGTATAAAATACCTTGATAACCAATTCCTTTTTCAAGTAAAAACTGATAAAACTTATCATAATATTTACTTAGTTTTTCCATAAAAGATAAATGATCTTTTATCAATTCGGTTTCTTTAAACTCTCCTTTTACGGACCATTTTTTTAAACGATGAATGTCTCGTAAATACACAAAAATCTCTTTTGCATCTACCAAATGTTGATCTATCTCATTAAAATCTTGAATAATTGTAAACGCCCATGAAGAAAACACATCAAACGTTACTGGCTCTTGTTCTTCTTGTTTGTAAATTCCATATAAGTGAAATAATAACTGAACGGAATCTATTTTTTTTATCTCAGATACTTCGGAAACAAATTCTTCTATGTTTAAAATTTGAGGTAAAAAACCTGCAGAAATATGATTTTTTAACTCTTGTTTTAAAAAAACTCCCGCACGTTGTGATGGTAACACAAAACACACGTTGTCAAAAGATTGTGTTGTTTTTAAGATTTGTAAAAGTGTCTCTGAAATAAAAGTTTGCATATTCAATTTGTCATTCCCGTGAAAACGGGAATCTATACTTTTTAATTAAAAGATTCCTGCTTTCGCAGGAATGACAGCGAAGCAGTAGTTTATTAGAACTAATGTACAATTTTTATCTTATTTTTGAGAAACCTTCAATTTTAAATTTTGACAAAAACGAATACTTTAGAAGTTGCTGTTTTACAAGCCGATTTGGTTTGGGAAAATACTTTTGAAAATAGAAATCAGTTTACAAAAATGATTGATTCTCTTTCTTCGGAAGTAGAACTGATTATTTTGCCTGAAATGTTTACTACTGGTTTTACAATGAATGCAGAAAAAGTAGCTGAATCCATGAATGGAGATACAGTTTTATGGATGCAAAATATTGCCAAAACTAAACAAACTGCTATTTGTGGAAGTGTTGTTATTGTTGAGAGATCTTTCGACTCCGCTCAAGATGACAAATTTTTTAATAGGTTATTATTTGTTCATCCTTCTGAAAAAGTTGAGTTTTATGACAAACGACACACGTTTACACTTGCAGGTGAACATGAAGTTTATTCCGCAGGAAAAAAGAAGCTGATTGTTGAATATAAAGGTTGGAAAATCTCCCCATTAATTTGTTATGATTTACGTTTCCCGGTTTGGGGAAGAAACACTGAAAATTACGATTTATTGATTTATGTTGCTAGTTGGCCAAAACCAAGAATTAATGCTTGGAGTTCGCTTTTAAAAGCGCGTGCTATTGAAAATATGAGTTATACAATTGGCGTAAATAGAGTTGGAAAAGATGCTAATAATTATGAATATAATGGGAATTCTGCCATTTATGATTGTCTTGGAAACACTGTGAATCATTTTAAAAAAGAGACAACTGAACCTTCACTTTTTACTTTAGATAAAAATTATCAAGACAAACTACGTAGTAGATTTAGTTTTTTAGAGGATAAAGATACATTTACAATTGAATAATTACTACAGTTGCTCGCAATTATAGTTAGTTTACAAATTAGCTTAGCCCTGATTGATGTGGCATCCTTTTGCGTTTTCTGCAAAAGATATAACGAAAAGCAGGAAATAGCTTCTAAAAAAAATACTCTTAAATAAAAAAAGCAACCTAAAAAGGTTGCTTTTCTACTATAATGGATTCATCCATTTAAACTGAAATTTTGTGTCTGGAATTACAATTCTTTCTGTAATTCGGTACATTCTGTCTGGCAATTTCATTAACCAATCTCTTGCTTTTTCTGCTTCTGGAGTTAGGTTTGTAATCTTATCTATTTCCCAGGCTGTGTTTAATTTTTTGATAATATCTACATAATCGAAACCTGTATAGACTCCTATTCTTTGTGCTACCGCAGAGAAATCATCAAACAAAGTACCTTTAGCTTCGTGAGAATGTCTTAAATGTAAGGCCGGCATTACAATCTTATATTTCATCATATCTCTAAAAGCAAGCATCATTTCAGATGGATCTATTTTAAAGATTTGTTTTACAAAATCGGTATAAGCAATGTGATGACGCATTTCATCACCTGCAATAATTTTAGACATTTTAGCCAATGCTTTATGTCCTTTTTTACGCGCAATTTTAGCTACATTATTATGAGAAATATAAGTTGCTAGTTCCTGAAAACTTGTATATACAAAGTTTTTATAAGGATCTGTTGAAGTTCCAATATCAAAACCATCGGCAATTAAATGTTGCGTTGTAATTTCTACTTCACGCATGTTAACTCTTCCTGATAAATACAAGTATTTATTTAAAGTGTCTCCATGTCTATTTTCTTCAGAAGTCCAAGCTCTAACCCATTTTGCCCAACCGTTATCTGGATCTTGATGTACGCCATCTAAATCTAATAACCAAGATTCATAGGTTGGTAAAGCTTCTTCTGTAATTGTATCTCCTACTAAAACTACCCAAAAATCATCATCTAATTCTTTAGATAATTCTCTAATTTCCTCTACTTCACTTATAAAAGAATCTTTTTGAGAATTTGGTAAAAAATCGGTTGGTTGCCAAATTTTTTCTGGCGGAATTAAAAACTGATCAACAAAACTGTCAATGTTTTTCTCCAATGCTTGCATTACTTCCTTACGAATGTTTTTTATAGACATCTAGTTGTTGTTTATGTTGTTTGTTATAGTTGTTTCTACCTCTTTAATAAGCTCTTTAAAATCCATGGATTTTACTTGAATAGGCTTATGTGTTTCAATAGTTATTGGGCTAAAAATACCTAATGGAAATTTACCATATTTAAATACTTTCCAAGAATTATTTATTGTTAAAGGTACAACAAAAGCTTCTGGGTTGTATTTGGCTATCATTTTTAAACCATTTGCTGAAAAAGATTTTGGTTTACCGTTTCTACTTCTTGTTCCTTCTGGAAATATAACAGCCGACCATTTTTCTTTATTAATTTTCTTTGCAAATTTACCTAATACAGCAATTGCCTGTTTACCGTCTTTTCTGTCTATTAATGCTGCACCTCCATGACGTAAGTTAAAGGAAATACTTGGAATACCTTTAGATAATTCAATTTTTGACACAAATTTTGGATGGTATGTTCTAAATGTCCATATTATTGGTGAGATATCAAACATACTTTGGTGGTTGGCCACAAAAATTAATGTTGTCTTTTCTGGAAGTTTATGTTTGTTCTTAACCGCAACTTTAATACCTAAAATTAACAGTGTTTTCATTAAAACCCAATTCATTATATCAACAACAAATTTATGTCCTTTATAACCAAATATTTTTAAACCTAACCATTGTAAGGGATGAAAAATAAATAGAAAAAAGAAAAAAACTATTGCGAAAATAGACGATAAGATGTAGCTTAAAAACTTCATTATTAACTTTTAAATATGTTTTCGCTTACGCGGGAAAAATAACACTTTTATGCCAACCAGTTAGACCAAGGAATTCTAGATAAGATAATTAATAGTGCTAATCCATAGAAAATAGCAAAAGACTTAAACTTAGATTCGCTTTTAACTTGTTTTTTGTGTTTAGACCAACCCATTGTTATTAAAACAATAGCAATAATCATCATTAAAGGATGTTCTAAGGCTAATAAACGTGTGTATGAGTTTTTCATATCGCTTAAGAAATTATACCAGTTTCCTGCAATATAAACCCCTAAACCTATTAATAATTGAATGTGGGTTAAAATTAAAGCGAATAAACCTAATCGAAAATCTTTATGAGTAAATTCTTTCTTTTTAACTAAACCAATTATTGCATTGACTACTGCAAATATTAATACTACTAATACTATATATGCCCAATATGAGTGTATATTTTTTATCATAATCTTATGTTAATTTTAATAATTGTAAATGTACTAATTTTTGGGTATAAAAAAACCACCTCTTTTGAGGTGGTTTTTAAAGTAAAAGATTAGTTTTATATTAGTTTCTAATATAAACCCCGCCTTCAAGAATATAATTAATTGTTATATTATGTGAAGATCCATCGTATACGTATATTGTTACTGCAAATTTTTGCTCTTCTTCCATTCCCGAAAAATTGCTATTTAACACAGTATTAATTACTGCATCAATTTGCTCTTCTTCCCAGTTAAAAGTACTAATGTTTCCGTAACTCTCTAAATTAGCAACGGCAGATTCATAACCTGCTTCATTTCTATAAGTATCAGCAATTAAATCATAATCTGCTCCAACTAATTCATATTTTATAGTGTTATCTGGTACCCAAGTAACTCCATCGTGTGCTAACTGTAAAGTAGTATCAATAGTAGATTGATAAGCTGTCCACGCACCTGCTGTATAAGTATATAAATTACCTCTTAATTGAGCTCCTGTAGAACTAGAGTAATATTTATAAATTACATTTAAAGCATCTCCTTCTTGTGCATAAGGGTATTTATTTCCTAAGAAAGTTGGTAAATAGTTATCAGGAGAAATTGAACTTGAAAAGTTGTCATATTGACCTGGTTGGTCATCTCCTTCTCCCATTGCGTCAAAATCTGCATTACTTAAATAGTAAACACCTTCAGATAACTCCCAAGAAGCACCATCAAAAGTATAAAAATTTGAAACTCCTACTGTTTCACCTTCTACTCCGGCTGCTTTTATAGATGCATCAACAACCTCATAAGTTCCAGCACTTGAGCTAGTAGAAGCATATTTAAAAGCTATATTAATAGTTTCTCCGTTATAAGAAGTTAAACTGTATGGATCAGACGTTAAAGCAGTCCAACTAGTTCCATCTGGTACATTTGTTAAATTAATAACGTCCCAAGTTGCAGTAGTTACATCACCTGTATAATCTGTTGAGATTAAAACACTAAATTCTGATGGGTCTCCATAATTAAAAATTTGAGTTGTTTCAAAAGTAGCGTTAGGAAAGTTAGATAAATCTATATCTGATGAAATTAACCAATCTTCATTTTCATTACGTACTCCTGAAGCATACCCTGTTACTTTTGCACCGTAATTTGTACCTTCCCAAACTTGGTCTCCACTAACACTTACCGCCTCATAATCTAATAAAGTTCCTGCTCCAGCAAAATCTGCTGTATAAAATTCAGTAATTCCATTTACTGTTTCTCCTACATACTGATTGTATTTAGCTAAAACAACATCTCCTTCTACAGCTGCTGTATAATTAGCTTCTAAAATAGCTGGTAAAAAATCATTTGCGTTTTCATTTTCATAAAAAGCAACTGCGTTATCAGTAAGGTAAGATGGGTAATCTTCTAGTGCTAATGAATGCTCATCAGAATTTGTATAATCACTTATACCGTCTGCTGAACCTACATATAATTTATAACCTATTAAAGCAGAAGAACCATTACCTAAAACTGGGTAATTTGTTGTTAAAAAACCTGGTAATGCATCCTTAGCATCATCTAGTGAATTAAAGCTACCATAAGATAAGTCTAACGCATCATAATCTTCATCTACAAGTGTATATTCTATGTCACCTACTATTGCGCTATCTTGAGCGTCAATTTCAGTATTAATGTCTTCTAATGGTTCGCAAGAAGCGAATACCATTGAAAAAACTGCTAATAATAAAAATATTTTTTTCATTTTATTTGTATTTAAAATTTAATTTTTAATCCTAAACTAAAGGTTCTACCTGCCCCGTAATAAACTTGTGCAGTATCATAATCAGAACTTGGACCATTGTTTGCATCTGAAATATATTCTACATCAAATATATTATTCAAGTTTGCAGTTAGTGTTGTCTCTAAACCACCAATCTCAAAACCGTGTCTTAGGCCTAAATCAAATAAGTTATAGTTTGGTAACTTCCAAGTATTAGTTCTGTCTGCTTCTTCTGGAGAATCTGCAGTTCTTCCTGTAACATTCATTGTAGCATAATTATCACCTGCATAATTATAATCTAATGAAATATTTGTTTTTTCTAATAAATCATATTTAAGACCTAAAGCAAATGTAGTTTGTGCAGCATCAGATACTTTTAAATCTTTTGCATATACTGTTTCACTACTTATTAACTCTCCTGT
This sequence comes from Tenacibaculum todarodis, assembly GCF_001889045.1. Taxonomy (NCBI): domain Bacteria; kingdom Pseudomonadati; phylum Bacteroidota; class Flavobacteriia; order Flavobacteriales; family Flavobacteriaceae; genus Tenacibaculum; species Tenacibaculum todarodis. Next base: position 2,202,856 of record NZ_CP018155.1, read on the forward strand.
TGTATCATTAAAAGTTGTTGCAGAGGCATCATTTTTCCATGTCCAATTTCCTAAAGACGCCATACCTGTAATTGCTAATTTATCCATCGGTCTAAATAAGAAGTCTATTTCAATACCTTGGTGTAAAGCATCTAAACCAGTTACGTTAGAAGTAATAAACTCTCCATCAGCACCAGGAAGACTAAAGGTCATAAATCTATCTAACCAATATGTATTATATAAGTTAACATTTGCAGAAAATAATTGTGTTTTAAAACCGTACCCTAACTCTGCACTAAACACTCTTTCATTAATTGCATCCTCATATAAGTCAACATCATAATCACTATTAAACACATTGTCTGCTATTGGTGCTCTTGAAAAGTACCCAACATTAGCAAAAACATTTTGTTTTTCATCTATATTATAGTTAGCACCACCTTTTGTACTATATCCAATAAAACTAGCCGATTCTGATTCTCTATTTTCTGCTCCGAAAGACATACGATCTACTTTACTGTAAGTAGAGTTTGATAAAGATGAAGATAAAAATACAGATAAATCATCTTTAGAATATTCTAATTGTGCGAACATACCGTATCTTCCTACTTTACCATCATAATCTTTATTAAAACGGTCTCCAACTTTTAATGCTTGACCTCCAGTTTTTTCATCAAGATCATCATTATAGAAATACTGACCTCCTAAAAGATCTGTAACTTCATACCAGTGTGAACCCACGTAATATCTTGCATCTAAACCTCCAGACAAAGATAGTGTTTCACTTAGATCTGTTTTTAAAGTTGATAATACACCATACCATTCGTGAGAGTTTTTAGAAGCTGCAAAAATATCAGTAGCTCCATCAACTCCATTTGCCACATTTTCATCAACTATTCTATCAAAATCAATTGGTTGATCTATATCTCCTAATCTATAAGAATCATTTGAAAACTTTGTTCCTTGAGTTCTTCTTCCTCCACCTGAACCAAATGAAGCATAAACAGATGTAGTTAAAAACGTTTTATCAGAAATTACCCAATCATGATTTAAAGATATTTGTGGTTTATGGTAAAAGTTAAAAGATGAATTTTCTACTTTACCGTTTCTATAACCCCAATCTGGGTTAAACCTCTTACCTCCTTGTTCTGTAGCTCTATATTCTGCTATTGTTCTTCTGTTATATCTTTGTCCATGATCTTGAATTGTTCCAATTGCATTAAATGATAATTTATGATTATCATTAATTTTTTTAGAAACATTTAAAAAATAATTAAATCCTTCAAACTGTAAACCATCTACATAACCTTCTCCTGATACTTTAGCAGCAGAAGCAGTAACAGCAAATCCGTTATCCATTAATCCAGTAGATAATGTCATTCCATATTTCTGGAAACCATCATTACCAGTACTCATTCTTACTGACCCACCTTTTTCAGCGTCTGTAGATTTAGAAATAATATTAATTGTACCACCAATAGAAGGAACAGCTACTTTAGAAGCTCCTAAACCTCTTTGAACCTGCATTGCAGAAGTAACATCTGATAAACCTGCCCAGTTAGACCAATATACAGCTCCATTTTCCATGTCGTTTACTGGAATACCGTTAATCATAACAGCAATATTTTGAGTTCTAAATCCACGTAAGTTAATTTCACCATCTCCATAACCACCACCAGATTTAGTTGCATAAACACCTGGAGTAGACTTTAAAATTTCTGGAAATTCTTGAATTCCTAATTTATCTTCAATATCTGCTGCTTTAACTGTAGATACTGCAACTGGAGTTTTTCTACCTATTGCAAATGAAGTAGCAGTAACTACTATTTCATCTAAGATATTACCATCAGTTGCTAATTGAATTCTTCCTAAATTAGTATTAGATGAAGAAAAACTTACTAATTTGTTAGCGTAGTTAACAAATGATACTACAACTGTTCCAGAATTTGATTTTGTGTTTAAAATAAACTTCCCATCAAAATCAGTAGCAGTTCCGTTAGTAGTTCCTTGTTCAAGAACTCCTGCACCTGGTAAAGGCTCGCCAGTTTCATCAACAACGATACCTGTAATTTTTGTTTGTCCAAGAACTAGTGCTGATGTAAAAAACATCGCAATTAGTAATAGATTTTTAAAATTTCTCATTTTTAAATTTTAGTTATTAAATGTCTTGCAAAAGTCTTGCTTTTAGATAACTCCAATATTAATTTAATGTTAAGTTTTAACAAAAAATTAAGAGGTCAAATATAACAAAATATTCTGATGTATACTGAGTTTCAACGCCTTAAATATTAACCCGTTTGTTAACAAAATACATCTTTTTTGTTATGTTTGCAAAATCATCTACCTAGAAAACAAACTAAATATTAATTGTCAAAGTATTTTTTTGACAATTCCTTACCTAATTCTATTCCAAATTGATCGTAGCTAAATATATTCCAAACAACTCCTTGAACAAAAACCTTATGTTCATAAATTGCAATTAGTTTACCTAAACTATTTGGTGTTAATTTTTCAAATAAAATAGAATTGCTTGGTCTGTTCCCTTTAAAATTTTTAAACGGTAAAAGATGATTTATTTTATCTTGATTTCCTGAAGTTTTAAGTCCTAAGTGAACTTCTGCTCTAGTTTGACCGAAAGCTAACGCATCTGTTTGAGCATAAAAATTTGCCATTAGCTTCTTGTGGTGGTTTCCAACTTTAAATAATGGTTCTTTATAACCAATAAAATCTGAGGGTATTAACTTGGTTCCTTGGTGCAATAATTGCATAAATGCATGTTGAGCATTTGTTCCTGTGCTTCCTAAAATTATATTACCGGTTTGATAATTTACTGGGTTCCCATTTCTATCAACTCCTTTCCCATTACTTTCCATTATAGCCTGCTGTAAATAAACCGGAAGCTTATATAAATACTGAGAATATGGTAATATTACTTCTGTTTGGCTTTTATAAAAATTATTATACCAAATACCAATCAAAGCCATAATTACAGGAATGTTTCTGTCAAGTTTTTCATTCTTAAAATGAATATCCATTTCCTCTGCTCCATTTAATAATTCTCTAAAGTTGTCAAATCCAACAGAAAGCGATATTGACAATCCAACAGAAGACCAAATTGAAAATCGACCTCCAACCCAATCCCAAAGCCTAAAAACATTTTCTTTAGGTATTCCAAAATTGTTTACTTCTGTTAAGTTTGCTGTAACTGCTACAAAATGTTTAGAAACATCAAATATGGTAGGGCCTTGTTGCAAAAACCAGTCTTTAATTGTATTTGCGTTTACTATAGTTTCATCTGTGGTAAACGTTTTCGAAACCACAATAAATAGTGTTGTTTCAGGGTTTATTTTTTTTAAGACCTCTACAACATGGTCACCATCAATATTAGATACAAAATGTGTATTTAATTTATTCTTATAAAACTGAAGTGCCTGTACAGCCATATTGGGACCTAAATCTGAACCTCCAACACCAATATTAACAATATCAGTAATTGATTTACCTGTATATCCTTTCCATTTTCCTGAAATTACCTTATTGCTAAATGCCCTAATTTTACGTAATGAAGCTTGTATTTTTGGTTTTATATCTTTTCCTTCCACAAATACTTCATCTTCTGAACTACTTCTTAATGCAGTATGTAAAACAGCTCTATCTTCAGTTGCATTTATTTTATCCCCATAAAAATATTTAGAAATAGCATCTTCTAACTCAACCTCTTCTGCTAATTCTAATAATAATTCTTTTGTTTTTTCAGTTATCCTATTTTTAGAATAATCTACAAAAACATCATTGAAACTAATTGAAAAAGTATCTTTTCTACTCGGGTTATCTTTGAATAAATCTTTAAGGTGCAACTCTTTTGTTTCAATAAAATGCGCTTCTAATTTTTTCCAAGCTTCTGTACTAGTTGGATTAATGTTTTTTAACATAGTTGATTAGTTATTAGCAATTAGATGTTCTTCTTCAATTAAGTTTTCTAGATTATTTTCATCTAAACTTATGCCATCCAACTTATCTTTAAGTGGTTTAATAAATTCATAATAATCAGGTTTTATAGCTTCCTCCATTGGTTTTGCAGATGGTAATTTTTGTTTAAATGGATCTACTTCTCTTCCATTTTTCCAAAAACGATAACATACATGGTTCCCGCTACTACTACCTGTAGTACCTACATAACCTATAATATCTCCTTGTTTTACAAAATCTCCTACCTTTGCTTTTCTTCTCCTCATATGGAAATATTTTGTTGTATATGTACTATTATGCTTTACTGTTACATAATTCCCTTTACCTCCACTCCTTCTAGATTCTATAACAGTTCCATTAGCTGTTGCCATAATTGGAGTGTTGCTAGGAGCTGCAAAGTCGGTCCCTTTATGTGGTCTAACTCTATATCCATAATGAGCAATTCTTCTTTTTAAATTATATCTAGATGAAATTCTATATTGAAATTTTATAGGAGATTTTAAAAATTGCCTACGTAACAAACTTGCTTCATCATCAAAATACTCTGGAATTTTTTTTATGGAATCTGCAACATATCTATAAGCATACAAATCTTTTCCTTTGTGATTAAAAACTGCAGCTTTAATTTTTCCATAACCTGCAAAAGTTGTGTCATTAATAAATTTCTCTTCGTAAATAATCTTAAAAGTATCTCCCTTTTGTAGTTTGAAGAAATCTAAAGTCCATGCATAAATATCGGCAACTTCATTGGTTAAATTCCCTCTTAAACCTAAATTATCCATAGTTACAGAAAAACTAGAATTTACAACGCCCATTATCTTTTTTTCTACAGTTTTAATTGGTTTTTTATAGGTATAAGCATTTATCGTAGAGTCTTTAAAATTGATAATTGTTGCATCAATTTTATTATGTTTATAAATAAAAACTTGAGCTTTATTTAAAGAATCTTTAGAGGCTAAAATGGTATAAGGTTTTCCTGAGCGTACTCTTCTTACATCAAAAGTATCTTTTATTGAAGATGCAATTTTATTAATTTTTGGATATAAAACATGATGTCTATCCATTATAACCCCAAAACTTTCACCCGTTTTAATAGTATCATTTATTACCTCAAAGTCATTCAATTTAAAACCATATTCAAATATTTCAATAGGTTTTATTACTTCGGTAATTTTTGCAGGAATAGCATCTTTTTTACAAGAATAAAAGAAGAATACTGCTATTATGGGGATTAAATAAGTTCTCAAGAAAAATGGTTTTATCAATAAGTTTGAAAAACAAAAATACAAATAAAATAAGTTTATTTAAGGACTTTAACAATATGCAAACAATTGTTACAAAAGAGTTAGTCAAAAACTATTTTAAAAGAATTTGCGAGTCCTTTATAGCCTTCTAATTCCGCACTCAGAGAACCTACAGATAATGAGGCTTTCATTTTAATTGGTATTTTATTATCGTCTGAAGTAATCCAAACTGTAACACTTTCTTGTTCTTTAAAAACTCGACCAGCTTGCACAATTGGTCTAAATTTTAAGGTTTTTACTTTCCCAAACTTAGTTTTAAGGGTTTCTCTACCCAAGAATTTTAATTTAAATGGATATGTTTTTTCATCAAAAAACATATCTATTTTAATAGCTTCTCCTTTTTTTAAGTTATCTGTATTCTGATTTCTTAAGTAATAAAATGCAGAAATCATATCTTGTACATTTGATATTGAAACCGATGTGTCTTTTTTCTTTAAAACATCTTTAACAAAGGCTTTATTCTCACTATAATTAAAACGAATTTCTTTCTTCTTTTTATAACCACCTTCATTAATATTACGTTTAAAAAAATAAGGTTTTCCAGTAACTTGGTCAAAAAAGCTTTCGTAAGTATCTTTTACTTTAAAAAACCAACTTACCATACCAGATGTCCACCCTTTTGCTGTAGAATGAAAAACTTTTTTTCCATCTAACTCTTCTTCCTTAACCGACAACTCTACAGAACCTGCTTTTAGAAAACCACTATAACTCATTTTATAACGCAACCATTCTCCATCTTTAAAAGCTTGTGGCTTTGTTTGACTTGAGAGAATTGTTGTTAAGAATAATAGTGTAATAAAAAGTATTTTCTTATTCATAATTTCAAACTTATAAAAAAGGAATGACAATATTCGTTCCAAAAATAAAAAAGCCACTTATTTTACTAAATAAATGGCTTTTTAACTGAATTCTTTAGTTTCCCGTTTTCACGGGAATGACAATTTTATTTGTAATCTCAATTAAAAATTGAGACGTTTTTTTCAATTAAAAGGTTCCCCAGTTTTTTATTTCTTCTTCGCTCCACAAATACGGAAAGAATATTCTTCTTTGATACTTTGGATGCATGTATTTACGCCAGTTACTTCCTCCGGTAGCTTCCAAATCTTTATCGCCACCGCCTAAATATTTACCCGCAGCATTGTAATGAGCCATAACCCATTTAACATTTACAGTATAATCATAATGACGCATTGCTTTAACTAATTCTTCATTTTGCTGAACTTCTTCAGGTAACTGTTTAAATTTTTTAGATAAATTACAATCGTTATAATCTTCCATGAAATCAATAAAATCTCCCATGTATTTTTTTTCAAAAAGCTGAATTAAAATAGATTTTTCTCCTGTTTTATGATTTTTACCTGCCGCTTGCCAATACAAATGTTCAAATGCATTTCTGAATGATGAGTTTCTGTCAATTGTATCTCTATAACGAATATCTATTAAATTGATAAGTTCGGTTGAAGCGAATTCAATTTTACGGTATTGTGCTGATTGAAATCCACTTGCTGGTGCTAATGTATTTCTAAATTTTAAATACTGATCTACATCCATTCCTTCTCCCATTACACTAAAAGAGCTACACAACATATCAAAATATCGACTAATTCTCATTAAATGTTTTGAAAATTTTTCTGCGGTAATCTCCTTAGTAGAAAGTGAAATTTGATCAATTTCCCATAAAATCATTTTAAACAACAATTCATTTACTTGATGATACATGATAAAAACCATTTCATCTTTTTCTGTTGTTCTTGGTATTTGTAATCCCAATAAAGCATCTGTTTGAATGTAATCCCAATACGTAATTGGTGTACTATGTAACAAACCTTCCAACATCGTTTCTATTGGAACACCTAATTTACTGTACTTTTCTTCTATTGCTTTTAATATTTCGTCTTTACTCATTTTTATATTTTTATTGATTAAAATTTACTTTTTACTACTAAAAAGCAAACTTTATGAGAAAGGTGATTTTATGTTTTTGAAGTTTTTATTCATTTCTGTTGAAGAAAATTAAAGAGTCAAGGTTCAATATTTTATCTTGTTTCTTGACCCTTTTAATCAGTTTTAATAATTTACTAAGAGATTGCTTCGTTCCTCGCAATGACATTTATTTAGTTGCAAACTGCCACTTAATTCTGCTTACTAATTAAAGTGTTCCTCTTTTTTCTTGTTCTCTTTCTATAGATTCGAACAAAGCTTTAAAATTTCCTGCTCCAAAACCACGTGCTCCCATTCTTTGAATAATTTCAAAAAATAAGGTTGGTCTGTCTTCTACCGGTTTTGTGAAGATTTGTAATAAATATCCTTCTTCATCGGCATCAATCATAATACCTAAACCTTTTAGTTTTTCGATATCTTCTTTTAATTCGTGACTAAATTCTTCTAATCTTCCTGGAACCGATTTGTAATATTCATCTGGTGGCGTTGATAAAAACTCTACACCATTTGCTCTTAATTGTGATACTGTTTTTAAAATATCATCTGTTGCAACGGCTATGTGTTGAACTCCTGCACCTTCGTAAAAATCTAAATATTCTTCAATTTGAGAACGTTTTGCTGCTTTTGCCGGTTCGTTAATTGGAAATTTAATTCTCCCATTTCCGTTAGACATTACTTTACTCATTAATGCCGAATATTCTGTGTGAATCTGTTTATCATCAAATGATAAGAAGTTTTCAAACCCCATAACATCTTCGTACCATTTTACCCAAACATCCATTTGATTCCAACCAACATTACCAACCATATGATCAATATATTTTAATCCTGCTGCTGGCGGATTATAATCTGATTCCCATTTTTCAAATCCTGGTAAAAAGGCTCCGTTGTAGTTTTTACGCTCTACAAACATGTGTACTGTTTCTCCATACGTGTAAATTCCTGCTCTTACTACTTCTCCGTGTTCGTCTTTTTCTACGGTTGGTTCCATATAAGATTTTGCTCCGCGTGAAGTTGTTTCTTTATAGGCTTGTCTTGCGTCTTCTACCCAAAGTGCTACAATTTTCACCCCATCACCGTGTTTTACAATATGATCGTTAATTGGTGATTTACTATTTAACGGTGTTGTTAGCATCAACTTAATTTTGTCTTGTGTTAGCACATAAGACACAGAATCTGTTGATCCAGTTTCTAATCCACGATATGCATGCGATTGAAATCCGAATGCTGTTTTGTAAAAATGCGCTGCTTGTTTTGCGTTACCTACGTAAAACTCAACGTAATCTGTTCCTAAAAGTGGAAGGAAATCTTGTGCTCCTTCAAATATTTTTTCTAAACCGTAGTTTACTGATTTTATTTCTTTTTTACTCATCTTTATGTTTTATAGAAAAGAGAGAAGAGATGCAAGAAAAAAGACTTTTAGAGTTTGTTTTGAAAACCCATTGTCATCTTTTGAAATTCTTGAATTTTTACTTCAATCTTTGTTAATTGTTCTTTATTTATATAATTTCTATTGCACGCTATTATTAATTGAGTTTCAAGTTCGAAAGAAGAACCTAAAGAGATATCTAAAAAATGCAAAAAAGATTTATCAGTTCTTGATGAACCTTCTGCAATATTACTTGGAATAGAAACAGAACATCTACTTAATTGAGATCTTAATCCGAATTTTTCATCTTTAGGAAATTCACTTAAAAGTCCAAAAACATCATCAACAATTTCGATTCCTAATTTCCAAATCTTCAAATTCTTGTAATTATGTCTTTTTCGCTTCTCCACTCTCTTTATTCTTTCTTCTAACTTCTTTACTCTTTTTTACTCCAACCAAGATTTATAATAATCTTCATCGGCAATTTTCATGGCTTCTTCTGTAACCATTAAAGGTTTAAAAGTGTCTACCATAACTGCCAATTCTTCGGTTTTTGTTTTCCCAATACTTTTTTCTGTAGTTCCTGGGTGTGGACCATGAGGAATTCCGGCTGGATGCAAGGAAATATGACCTTGATCGATGTCGTTTCTACTCATAAAATCGCCATCTACATAGTATAAAACCTCGTCTGAATCTATATTACTATGGTTGTATGGCGCAGGAATTGAATTTGGATGATAATCGTACAAACGCGGTACAAAACTGCAAATTACAAAGGTATTTGTCTCAAAAGTTTGGTGCACTGGTGGCGGTTGATGAATACGACCTGTTATTGGTTCAAAATCGTGAATTGAAAATGCATACGGAAAGTTATATCCGTCATAACCCACAACATCAAAAGGATGCGAAGCATACACCATTTCTATGATTTCTCCTTGTTTTTTAACTTTGATTAAGAAATCTCCTAATTCATTATTTGTTTCTAATTCGTAAGGTCTTCTTAAATCGCGCTCACAAAAAGGCGAGTGTTCTAATAATTGACCAAACCAGTTTCTGTAACGTTTTGGTGTGTAAACTGGCGAATATGACTCAACAATAAATAATCTGTTGTTCTCATCATCGAAATCTAATTTATAGATAATTCCACGTGGAATTACCAAATAATCTCCGTATTTAAAATCGATGTTTCCAAGATGTGTTCTTAATTTTCCTGTTCCTTTATGGATAAAAATTACCTCATCTGCATCGGTATTTTTATAAAAATAATCTTTGGTAGATTGTTTTGGGGCCGCCAGAATAATATTACAATCGGAATTTGTTAAAACAACTTTTCTGCTTTCTAAATAATCGTTTTCGGGCGGCACTTGAAATCCGCGAAATCTGTAAGATTGAATATTATTTGCTTTGGCTATTTTCGGTTTTACTGAATATTGCTTTCTAATTTCTTTGACCATTGTTGGTCTGTGCTCGTGATATGAGTTGGTAGACATTCCGTCGAAACCAATAGTACCAAACAATTGCTCGTAGTATAAACTTCCGTCTTTTTTACGAAATTGTGTGTGTCTTTTGGGTGGAATGTTTCCTAATTTATGATAAAAAGGCATTTTTTAATGTATTAATGAGTTAATAAAACAATGTAACAATTGTGTAATTGATACATTTTAACATTTATATATTAGTACATTGAACCCTTATTCTGGATTACGTTTTATCAAATATTTTAAAAGTGACAGTAAGTCTAAATACATTTTTTAGCCCTTTTAAGTTGGTTGTTCTACAAATATACAGAAAGTTTTTGTAGAAGTTAGAAGTTAAGAGCGGGAAGTTGAGTGTATGAAAATTAACTTTCCGGAGCTAATTCTACTTCTAATCCGTCCATTTCTGGTGTTATTTGTATTTGACAACCTAATCTGCTATTGTCTTCTACATGAAATGCTTCTGCTAACATCATGTCTTCATCAACACCCATTTCTTGTAACTCATGGTCAGATTTTACATAACATTGGCAAGATGCACACATTGCCATTCCGCCACAAATACCAATTGTTCCTTCTGGAGCCAATTCATAAGAACGTACAACTTCCATTAAATTCATTGCCATATCTGTGGGCGCTTGAATTTCATGGAGTTTTCCTTCTCGGTCGGTTATTTTTATTGTGATGTCTTTCATAGGAATTAGGGTTTAGTAGTTAGGTATTAGTTGGATTACTTTAAAGATTTGATTAAACCAAAAATCATTCTTGCAATTTCATTTGAATTATTAATTAATTTTTTGGCTGATAATTCAGGTATAAAATTTAATCTTACGGCTAAATAAAGCATAGAACGGACTTCACTATTTGATGCTAACGAAAAATAAAGAAACCTTTTGAAATCTGGATTTGAACTTCTATCAAAACCTTCAGCAATATTATTTGAAATAGAAACTGAAGCTCTTTTTATCTGATTATTAAAAGAAAAATCTTTATTGTTTTTAAACTCATTATAAATTGCAACTGAAAAATCTTGAGATTTTTGCCAAACAATAATGTCTTCAAATTTTTGAATTGCCATAACTAAACTGTTTACTAACCACTAATTCCTCTTTACTAACTACTAATTTATTTTCTTAACAACCGCTTTTGGCGCTTCTTTACGTGTTCCGTCAAAACCATCTACACCGCCAACAGTTGTGTATTTCATTACATATTTTTTATCTGGGAAAATACGTTTGTATGCACTTTGACACATTAAAGTTGCTTCGTGGAATCCACATAAAATCAACTTTAATTTTCCTGGATAGGTATTTACGTCTCCAATCGCGTAAATTCCTTCTCGGTTGGTTTGATAATCTAACGCATTGTTTACTTTAATTGCGTTTTTCTCTATTTCTAATCCCCAATTTGCAATTGGACCTAACTTTGGCGACAATCCAAAAAGCGGAATAAAATGATCGGTTTCTATTGTAAATGGCTCTTCTCCTTTTTGTACTACAGAAACACCTTCAACTTTATCGGTTCCAATAATTCCTTTAACTTCTGCAGGTGTAATCATGGTAATTTTACCTGCGTCTTTTAATTCTTGTACTTTATCAACTGAATCTAAAGCGCCTCTAAATTCGTTTCTTCTGTGAATTAACGTTACTGAAGAAGCAACATCTGTTAAGAAAATTGACCAATCTAAAGCAGAATCTCCTCCCCCAGAAATAACTACTTTTTTATCTCTGTAAAATTCTGGATCTCTAATTATGTATTCGACACCTTTATCTTCAAAATCTGCAATGTTTGGAATTGGTGGTTTTCTTGGTTCAAAAGAACCTAATCCACCAGCAATAGCAACTACTTTTGCATGATGTTTTGTGCCTTTATTTGTGGTTACAATAAAGGTTTCGTCTTCTTGTTTTTCTATAGTTTCTGCGCGTTCTCCTAATGTAAAACCTGGTTCAAATTGTTTAATTTGTTCCATTAATTTATCGGTTAAATCGCCCGCTAAAATTTCTGGATACGCAGGAATATCATAAATAGGTTTCTTTGGGTAAATTTCTGAACATTGTCCGCCAACTTGTGGCAACGCATCTATTAAATGACAACGGAGTTTTAATAAACCTGCTTCGAAAACAGTAAAAAGACCTGTTGGTCCTGCTCCAATAATTAAGATATCTGTTGTAATCATTTCTATTTTATTTTAAAAAACCTCACAAAATAACAATCTTGTGAGGTCTTTTTATGCTGTTGAGCGCGTTAGGGATTGAAGCGGCATCCTTTTTTTGAAGAGATTCCTGCCTACGCAGGAATGACAAGAAAAAAGATATAGCGAAAAGCCCGACCTTTAGGTAACGCCCAAAATTATATTTTTTTGAATGTTTAAAAACTGATTTTTGTCAGCTTATTCTACATTTATAACTTCTTCAATTTGTGGTGCGTACTTTTTAATAGTGGCTTCTACACCATTTTTTAAGGTCATTTGGTTTACCGAACAACCAATACACGCGCCTTCTAATTGCACTTTTACAGTGTTATTTTCTATAGATAAAAGCTTGATGTTTCCGCCATCGCTTACTAAAAACGGACGAATTTCTTCTAAGGCTTTTTCTACGTTATTTTGTGTTTCTGTTGCTGTCATAATCTGAGATTATTTTGTGCTACAACCACTCATTGTTGTAATTCTTACAACTTCGGTTGGTGGTAAATTTGCATTTCTTTTTAATAATTGAGAAACCATTTCTTTAGTAATATCGGCAAAAGCTTTTTCTAACTTTGTTCCGTTTTGTAATGCTACTGGATGACCAACATCACCTGCTTCTCTTACGCTTTGCACTAAAGGAATTTCTCCTAAAAATTGTGTTTTTATGTCTTCTGCAAGATTTTTTGCTCCATCTTTTCCGAAGATATAATATTTATTTTCTGGCAATTCTTCTGGTGTAAAATATGCCATATTTTCTATAATCCCTAAAACTGGAACGTTTATGCTGTCTTGCTGAAACATTGCAACTCCTTTTTTAGCATCTGCCAAGGCAATGTTTTGAGGTGTACTTACAACAACCGCACCGTTTATTGGTAAGGCTTGTACTATTGATAAATGTACGTCTCCTGTTCCTGGTGGTAAATCGATTAAAAGGAAATCTAACTCGCCCCAATCTGCATCAAAAATTAATTGATTTAATGCTTTACTTGCCATTGGTCCACGCCAAATTACTGCTTGATCTGGATTTGTAAAAAAGCCTAAAGACAATAATTTTACGCCGTAATTTTCTACCGGTCTCATTTTAGAACGACCTTCTACTTTTACAGAAAGTGGTCTTTCTTTTTCTACATCAAACATTATATGTTGTGATGGACCGTAAACATCGGCATCTAAAACACCTACTTTAAAGCCCATTTTTGCTAAAGAAATAGCAGTATTTGCTGTTATTGTTGATTTACCAACACCTCCTTTACCAGATGCAATGGCAATAATATTCTGAATATTTGGAATTTCTTTTCCGCGAATTTGATTCGGATTTTCCTTTGGTGCAGCTGCAACAACTTTTACAGTTACTTTTACATCAATTTCTTCGCCGAAAGCAGTTTTTAAAGCTTTTGTAATTTCTGTATCAACTTTCTTTTTTGCTTGTAATGTTGGATTGCTAATTGTTACATCTATTAAAACCTCGTTACCGAAAGTTACTACGTTTGTAACATTATTATTTTCTATTAAACTTTTACCTTCTCCTGGTGCAGTAATAGTTTCTAATACCTTGTATATATCTTGTTTCTTAAAACTCACGTCTTATCTTTATTTAATCTTGATTGCAAAGATACGTCTTAGTAGGCAGAAAATAAAGCAAGTAGATTGTGATTATTTATAGATTGATAAGTAGTGCTTATTATAATTCTTCCGAAGGGTTCCAAAAGACTTTTTCTAAATCTTGAATTTGATTTTCAATAACAACAATTCCTTCGTTTTCCAGCAATTGTTGCATTAAATTGGTTCCATCAAAATGATGCTTTCCGGTAAGTAAACCTTTTCTATTTACAACTCTGTGTGCAGGAATGTCTTCTAAATTATGTGCTTTGTTCATTGCCCAACCAACCATTCTTGCAGATCGTGCAGCTCCTAAATAAGTTGCAATTGCACCGTAACTTGTTACTTTTCCTAACGGAATTAAACGTGCTACTTTGTAAACTCTTTCAAAAAAATTATCGGATTCTTTCACGAAGGGAAGATACAACGTTTAATGAGATTCTGAAATAGGTTCAGAATAACAAAAAACTAATAGTTCAGCTTAAAACGAATATAAGTAATTGCTTTATCAGTTTCTAAATACTGCTTTTCGTAGAAAGTTTGTGTAGATAAAACATCTTCTGGAGCGCCTTCATTTTTATAAACCGTATGGTTTGCATATAAAACTTCATGACCTTCTCCATGCAATAATCCTAAAGTATAACCGTGCATGAATTCAGAATCTGTTTTAAGATTCATAATTCCGTCTTCCTTTAAAATATGATGGTATTTCTTTAAAAATGACGTATTTGTCATTCTATGTTTTGTTCTTTGGTATTTTATTTGCGGATCTGGAAAAGTAATCCAGATTTCATCAACTTCATTTTCTGCAAAAATAAAATCGACTAACTCAATTTGAGTTCTAATAAAAGCCGCATTTTCTAAATTTTCTTCAGTAGCAGTTTTAGCACCTCGCCAAAAACGAGCGCCTTTAATATCGATACCAATAAAATTTTTTTCAGGATATTTTTGAGCTAAAGCAACTGTATATTCACCTTTACCACAACCTAATTCTAACACAATTGGATTATCGTTCTTAAAAAAAGTGTTCCATTTTCCTTTTAAAGAAAAACCGGTAACAACCTCTTCTCTAGTTGGCTGAATTACATTTTTAAACGTTTTATTTTCTTCAAAACGCTTTTGTTTGTTTTTGCTTCCCAAAATATGTAGAAATTAAGCTCTGTCTTCAGTTCCTTCGTTTGCAAACTTCTTAGATTCTCCCATCCAATAAGCAAAAAGAACAATAAGCACAAGTAAGAAAAGCCAGTTAACTCCATTTGAGAGCCACCAACCATATTCTTGGTTTGCAAGATCTAAACGTAACCAATTAAAAGGTAGAAATAATAAATCAGTGAATAAACTACCAATCCATTTAAAAATATTGAATGCTAACATAACTTGAGTATCTTTACACTGCAAAAATATAAAAAGAAACGATGTTAGCCAATTTTTTCGCAAAATCTAAGCCTATAACTTTTGTTGTTCTAGGATTATTGTTTGTAGTGTACTTGTTTTTGGCGCTTTTTACTGGGTTTGACATCAGTTTTTATTTCAAAAATTCTATTTTTTCTTACTTTACCTTTGCTGTTTTACTGCTATTAACCTTCTTTTTTCAGAATTTTATAGTTGTAAAAAACAATTTAACGTTTGGTAACAGTTATGCTTTTTTGTTTTTTATTCTTTGTTTAGGGTTATTTCCAAGTTCCTTTTTAGATGAAAAAACACTGATTGTAAATTTACTATTACTCTTGTTTTTAAGAAAAGTGTATAGTTTACAGTCAAGTAAAAATATTTTTAAAAAACTTTTTGATGGTGGTTTATGGTTGGGTATTTCATTCTTAATAGAACCTTTTACTTTAATTTTTACACTACTTTTATATGGCGCAATTTTTATACATAAAAAAACTTCTTTACAGACGTTACTAATACCTGTAGTTGGTTTTTTAACTCCGTTATTTTTATACTTTACTTATTGTTTTTGGAATGATTCTACCGAGGCCTTTTGCAACCTTTTTAACTGGTTTACTTCTTATGATTTTGAAAATTACAGGGCTTTAATCTATATTTTTCCACTTTGTGTAATTTGCGTTTTAAGTTTAATTTCGGTTTTTATGAAAACACCAAAAATACTATCAGTAAAAAATACTTTTAGAAAAAGTTGGTTACTAATGATTCTGAATCTATTTATAACAATCTTATTTATACTTATCTTAAAAGAACATAACGGAAGTGAGTTTCTATATCTGTTATTTCCTATTGCTATAATTTTAGCTAATGGATTAGAATTAGTCGAAAAAACATTAATAAAAGAAGTACTAATTACGTTATTTTTTCTGTGTTCTTTAGTAGTTTATTTCTTATAATTTAACTCCGTAAGCCAAATCTCCAGCATCACCAAGACCTGGAACAATATATCCTTTATCATTTAAAGTATCATCTATATCCGCAATCCATAAATGTGTGTTTTCTGGAAAGTGTTTTTTGATAAAATCTACTCCTTCCGAAGAACCAATAACAGAAACTAAGTGAATTTCTTTTGGCATTCCATGTTTTTTAATGGCTTCATAAACGGCAACTAAAGATTGTCCTGTTGCTAACATTGGATCGGCTAATAATAAGATTTTGTTTTCTATTGAAGGAGATGCAAAATACTCTACCACAATTTCGAATTCTTTATCGTTATTTGGATGATGACGATACGCAGAAATAAATGCATTTTCAATTCCGTCAAAATAATTTAACAACCCTTGATGCAAAGTTAAACCAGCTCTTAAAACTGATGCTAATACAAGGTTTTTGTTTGGCACATTAATAGTTTTTGTTCCTAAAGGAGTAGTTATATCCGTAGAATAATAAGATAAACTTTTACTTAATTCATATCCTAAAATCTCTCCTATTCGTTCAATATTTCTGCGAAAACGCATAGAATCTTGTTGAATTTCAGTAGAACGGATTTCTGCTAAAAAAGTATTTAAAACTGAGTTATCTTTCGCTAGATGATGTACTTGCATAAACTTAAGGTATTACCACCCAAAAGTAGGTTAAAAACTAATAGTATAAAATAATTATTGGCATAAAAGTTGTATATTGGTCATTGAAATTATTTATTAATCTAAAAACAAAAATCAAAAAGAATGGGACTTTTTTCATTTATTAAAAACGCTGGTGCAAAAGTATTTGGTATCGGTAAAACAACTGAAGAGGAAGCTGCTGAAAAAGCTAACAAATTAGTAGAAGCTGTAAGAGCTTTAGAATTAGGAGTAGAAAACTTATCTGTATCTATAGAAGATGATAAAGCTTCTGTTTCTGGTGAAGCAGCAGATTTAGCAACTAAAGAAAAAGTAGTTTTAGTAGTAGGAAATACTGACGGAATTGCATCTGTAGAAGATAACATGACTGTTGCAGAAGTAGAAGAAATTGATGAAGCTTTAATGGCTCAATTTCACACAGTTGCAAGTGGAGATACTTTAGGTAAAATTGCAAAAGAATATTATGGAAATGCTATGAAGTATCCTGTAATTTTTGAAGCAAACAAACCAATGCTTTCTCATCCTGATAAAATTTATCCAGGACAAGTATTAAGAATACCACCTTTAGTTGACTAATTAAAATTCAACAAAAGGAGAAAAGCGCTACATATTTGTAGCGCTTTTTTTGTTTTAATTTTCAAATGAAATCAATTAAAAACAGATTTTTTATCGGATTTTTGTAACCAAATTTCAAGTAAAATGAACACTAGAACAATTGCTTTAATTGCAGTTTTTATTACATCTTTAATTTATGGTGTAACATTTACCATTGCTAAAGAAGTAATGCCCTTATACATAAAACCTTACGGATTTATATTATTGCGAGTTGGTGGAGCAACAATTGTTTTTTGGCTAGTTGGCTTGTTGATAAAAGCAAAATCAATTGAAAAACAAGATTACAAACACATATTACTTGCATCATTTTTTGGCGTTGGTATAAACATGCTTACCTTTTTTAAAGGTTTAAGTTTAACTACTCCAATTAGTGCTGCTGCAATTATGGTTATGTCTCCAATAATGGTATTACTTTTTGCTAGTCTTTTACTGAAAGAAAAAATAATTCCAAGAAAAATTTTAGGTGTTATAATTGGTTTCATAGGTGCTTTGTTATTAATTATCTACGGAAACTCTTCCGAAGTAAACGGAGAAAACATAATTCTTGGTAACTTTTTAGTGTTTGTAAATGCAGCTTCTTATGGTTTTTATTTAGTACTTGCTAAAAAACTAATTGAAAAATATAACCCAGTTGTATTTGTAAAATGGCTCTATTTATTCGGGTTAATTTGGGTACTTCCTTTTGGTTTAAATGAATTAACCGAAGTACAATGGAATATAATGCCAACTTCAATTTACTTAAAAGCTGGCTTTGTTGTCTTGTTTACAACTTGTGTAACCTACTTATTTAATTTGTATGGTTTATCTAAATTAAAACCAACAACGGTAAGTGTTTTTATTTATTTACAACCTGTTATTGCATCAATTTATGCGCTTTCTGTTGGTAGCGACACTTTAAATACAGT
The DNA here is from genome assembly GCF_001889045.1 of Tenacibaculum todarodis. Taxonomy (NCBI): domain Bacteria; kingdom Pseudomonadati; phylum Bacteroidota; class Flavobacteriia; order Flavobacteriales; family Flavobacteriaceae; genus Tenacibaculum; species Tenacibaculum todarodis. The sequence goes on from NZ_CP018155.1 coordinate 2,221,208, forward strand.
AAAAATAGCTGCAACCTTGCTAATATTCTTAGGTGTTTATTTGGTTACAAAACAAGTGCAGAATTCCGCTAAATAAATTTATCTTTGCGTTTCATTCTCAAGAAATTATGATACAATCTATGACAGGATACGGGAAAGCCGTATTACAACTGCCAACAAAAAAAGTAACCATTGAAATTAAGTCTTTAAATAGTAAAAATTTAGATTTAAATGTTCGTATTCCTTCTTACTATAAAGAAAAAGAATTATCGGTTCGTAAAAAATTAGCAAGTAGTTTAGTTCGTGGAAAAGTAGATTTTTCTATTTGGGTAGAAATGACAGCTGATGAAACCTCTACAACTGTAAATAAAAATGTAGTTTTAGAATATGTTCAACAATTAAGAAATACCCTTTTTATTGGTTCTGATAATGATGTAGAATTATTAAAAATGGCCATAAAAATGCCAGATGCTCTTAAGGTTGAACGTGCTGAATTAGATGAAAATGAATGGGCAAAGATTGATGAATCTATTGATGTAGCTATTACAGAAATTATTCAATATAGAACTGACGAAGCTGCTTCTTTAGAAGTAGATTTTAACGAAAGAATTGCAAATATTAAAGAAGCTTTAGCGGCAATAAAAGTTTTAGATACTGAAAGAATAGATCATGTAAAAGCTCGTTTACAAAAAGCTTTAGATGATTTAAAAGTTGAAATTGACGAAAATAGATTTGAGCAAGAGTTAATTTATTATCTAGAAAAATTAGATATAAATGAAGAGAAAGTTCGTTTAGCAAATCATTTAGATTACTTCTTAGAAACGCTGGCTACACCAGATTCTAACGGAAAAAAACTTGGATTTGTAATTCAAGAAATTGGTAGAGAAATAAACACAACAGGTTCTAAAGCTAATTATGCACCAATGCAAAAATTAGTAATTAGAATGAAAGATGAATTGGAGAAAATTAAAGAACAAATTTTAAACGTTTTATAAAATGAGTACTAATTTCAAAGGTAAATTATTTGTGTTTTCTGCTCCATCTGGTAGCGGAAAAACAACAATTGTTCGTCATCTATTAAAACAAGAAAGACTTGGTTTAGAGTTTTCAATTTCTGCAACTTCAAGAGAAGCAAGAGGCGAAGAAAAAAATGGAGAAGATTATTACTTTATTTCAACCAAAGAATTTAAACAACACATAAAAAATGAAGATTTTTTAGAGTGGGAAGAAGTGTATAGAGATAATTTTTACGGAACTTTAAAAACAGAAGTTGAACGAATTTGGGCACAAGGAAAGCACGTTATTTTTGATATTGATGTTGCTGGTGGACTTCGTATTAAAAAGAAATTTCCAGAACAAACATTAGCTGTTTTTGTTAAACCACCAAGTATAGATGAGTTAAAAATAAGACTAAAAAAACGTTCTACTGAAAGTGAAGACAAGATAAATATGCGAATTGCAAAAGCATCTGTAGAATTGGCAACTGCACCACAATTTGATGAAATTATAAAAAATTACGATTTAAATATTGCATTAAAAGATGCTGAAAATTTAGTAGATAATTTCTTAGGATTAAAAAATAATCAAGAAGAGGAATAAATGAAAAATATTGGTCTTTATTTTGGAACTTTTAACCCAATACATGTTGGACATTTAATTATTGCCAATCATATGGTAGAAAATTCTAATTTAGATGAAATTTGGATGGTTGTAACACCACACAATCCATTTAAAAAGAAAAGTTCTTTATTAGACAATCACCATCGATTAGAAATGGTTTTTAAAGCTACAGAAAGGTTTGATAAAATAAAACCAACCGATATAGAGTTTAAATTACCACAACCAAATTACACAGTTCATACATTAGCGCATATTTCAGAAAAGTATCCAAAATATAAATTCAACTTAATTATGGGCGAAGACAATTTAAAAAGTTTTCATAAATGGAAAAATTATGAAACCATTTTAGAAAACCATAATGTATATGTGTATCCAAGAATTTCTGAAGGTAAAATTGAAACTCAATTCGATAATCACCCAAAAATTCACCCTGTAAAAGCGCCAATTGTAGAAATTTCTTCAACAATGATTCGTAACGGAATTAAAGATAAAAAGAACATTCAGCCATTACTTTCAGATGCCGTTTGGAATTATATTGACGAAATGAACTTCTATAAGAAGTAAGAAAAGTCATAATCTTTCGTTATAATTTAAACAGAAAAACAATTTTAAAACTGTAATTAGTATTTTTACAAAAAGATTAAAAAACTACAGTGTCTAAACAACAAAAAAAGAAAGGTAAATTAAAACAAAAACTAACCGATAAATATAGGTTGGTAGTTTTAAACGAAGATACATTTGAAGAACGTTTTTCTTTAAAACTATCTCGCTTAAATGTCTTTGTTTTAGGCGGATTTTTCTCAATATTCCTTATTGCTTTAACAATTTTATTAATTGCATTTACGCCATTAAGAGAATATATTCCTGGTTATTCTTCAACAGCATTAAAAAAGAAAGCAACCCAACTTACATTTGAAGCAGACTCTTTAAAAATGAAATTAGCTGTTTTAGAAAACTTCACTAATTCTATAAAACCGGTTTTAACTGGAGAAATTGAACCTGAAAGTATTGATTCTTTAAGAGCAGAAGCTGAGAGTATTGTTATAAATGAAGAAATGCTTAATGCCACTAAAGAAGACTCTTTATTTAGAGAAAAGGTTGAAAGTAAAGACCGTTTTCCATTATCTAACAGCACAAACAATAAAACTAAAATTGTTTTTTTCGCACCTGTTTCTGGTACTATTTCTCAAGATTTTAACGCAACAGAAAAACACTTTGCAATAGATGTTGTAGCTAAAACAGGAACACCAGTAAAAGCTATAGCAGATGGAACCGTTATTTTCTCTGAATGGACAACAGAAACCGGTTATGTTTTAACCATACAACACACAAATAATTTTATTTCAGTATACAAACACAACGGTAACCTATTAAAACAACAAGGAGATTTTGTAAAATCTGGAGAAGTAATTTCTACTGTTGGTTCTACAGGAGAATTAACAACAGGTCCGCATTTACATTTTGAACTTTGGAACAATGGTTATTCTGTAAATCCTAAAAATTATATCGATTTTCAATAAATGAGCTTAAAATCATTCTTCGCTATACCTTTTGCCAAACTAGCTACAAAGCAGGTTAAAAAATGGGCAAAAAAACCACACGAAACTCAAGAAAAAGTATTTCAATATTTAATTTCTGAAGGATGTAAAACTGCCTTTGGAAAAGATCATGATTTTGTTTCTATAAATACCTACGAAGACTTTAAAAAGCGCGTGAAGGTTAATGATTACGAAGGTTTAAGACCTTATGTTGATAGAATAGTTGCGGGTGAAGAAAATGTTTTATGGAAAGGAAAACCTATCTATTTTGCTAAAACATCAGGAACAACTTCTGGCGCAAAATACATTCCTATTACAAAAGAATCGATGCCAACGCATATTAAAGCTGCACGTAATGCTTTGTTATTTTACATTGCTGAAAAAAAGGATGCAAGTTTTGTAAACGGGAAAATGATTTTTTTACAAGGAAGTCCGGTTTTGGAGAACAAAAACGGCATCAATTTAGGTCGTTTAAGCGGAATTGTAGCGCACTACGTTCCTAGTTATTTACTAAAAAACAGATTGCCAAGTTGGGAAACCAACTGTATTGAAGATTGGGATACAAAAGTTGATAAAATTGTAGAAGAAACGTTACCAGAAGACATGTCTGTTATTAGCGGAATTCCATCTTGGGTACAAATGTATTTTGAAAAACTAATAGAAAAAACGGGGAAACCAATTTCAGAAATTTTTCCGAATTTCAACTTCTTTATTTACGGTGGCGTTAATTTTGAACCTTATAAAAATAAGTTCGAATCGCTTATTGGTAAAAAGGTAGATTATATAGAATTGTATCCAGCTTCCGAAGGTTTTATAGCCTATCAAGACACACAGACCGAAAAAGGAATGTTATTACAACTTGATTCTGGTATTTTCTATGAGTTTATTCCTGCTTCAGAATTTTTTGATGAAAATCCGACTAGGATTTCTTTAAAAGATGTTCAGTTAGGTGTAAATTATGTTATTATTTTAAACACAACTGCCGGTTTATGGGGTTACAATATTGGTGATACAGTAGAATTTACTTCATTAAAACCCTATAGAATAAAAGTTTCTGGGCGTATAAAGCATTTTATTTCCGCCTTTGGCGAACATGTTATTGGTAAAGAAGTAGAGAAGGCTTTGAATGATGCTATTATTGGAACTTCAACAACTATAAGTGAATTTACAGTTGCACCTCAAGTAAATCCAGATAGTGGATTACCTTATCACGAATGGTTTATAGAGTTTGAAAACGAACCTGAAGATTTAGAAAAATTAGCTTCAAAAATTGATGCTTCTATGCAAGCTCAAAACATTTATTATCTAGATTTAATTGATGGTAAAATATTGCGTCAATTAGTTATTAGAAAAGTAAAAAGAGGTGGTTTTCATGAATATATGAAATCGATTGGCAAATTTGGTGGACAAAACAAGATTCCACAGTTGTCTGATAATCGTAAAATTGCTGATGTATTACAAAACTTTCTAAAAGAATAAATCATGAAAATAGTAGCAACTTGTTTAGGTGATAAAAAAGAAATTGAATGGAAAGGAGAAACTGTAACAACTGGAATTTTTAAATATGCAGTTGACAAACCTGTTTTTTTAGATCTTGAAGATGTAAAAGGAGATACTATTTGTAACAGAGAAAACCATGGTGGAATATTACAAGCTATTTATGGTTATTCTTTAAAGCATTACGCCTATTTTAAAGAGTTTCACCCAAATTTAGATTTTGAAATGGGAATTTTCGGTGAAAACTTAACTACTGATGATTTAGATGAAACTAAAATTCATCAAGGTGATACTTTTAAAGTTGGAGATGCTATTTTAGAAGTAACTCTTCCAAGAAACCCATGTTATAAATTAGGAATTCGTTTTAACGACATGAAAATTGTTAAGCAATTTTGGAATACTACTTTTTGTGGTGTTTATTTTAAAGTTTTACAAACGGGTTTTGTAAAAACTGGAGACGTATTTCAACAAATAAAAAGTTGTCCAAAAAACCCAACAATTGCAGATTTGTATATTGCAGAACATACTAAAAAGGGTCTGTAAAATTATTGGTAAAAGCTCTTTCTTTTCAGAAAGAGCCTAATTCACCAAGAAAAAGACCCCTACTTCTTTTTCTATAGCATAACAAATTTATAAAAATTTCTTCAACTAAATTTGTAAAAAATCGAAATTGAATGATTTCTAAATATTTAATAAACGTAAAAATCCCGAACAAATTGCTCGGGATTTTTTTTATTTCAGTAAATTAAAAAAAAATTATTTCTTTGATAATAAATCTCTAATTTCAGTTAATAAGTCTTCTTGACTTGGTCCTGCTGGAGCTTCCTCTGCAGCTTCTTCTTTCTTCTTCATATTATTATAACCTTTAATCATCATAAACATAACTAAACCTACAATAATTAAGTTGATAATTGAGTCAATCCAAGCACCATACATAATTGCATTTTCTGGAGTTGTAACTTTTCCTGCTGCATCTGCAACAGCTTCAGATAAAACATACTTTTTGTCTGCAAAACTTACTCCTCCTGTAAACATACCAACTACCGGCATTACAATATTACTTACAAAACCTTTTACAACGGTACCAATTGCACCAGCCATAATTACAGCAACGGCAAATTCAATAACATTACCGCCTGTAATAAACTCTTTAAATTCTTTTAACATGATTCTTTGTTTTTAATTTGTTAATCGGCTCGAAATTAAGAAAATTTTAACAAAAATTAATGTTTTACAATTCTTTTTACTCTTTGAGAGATACCAGTAAGTACTTCATAAGGTATTGTTTCTGCTTTATAAGCCATATATTCAACTATTTGTTGATGGTTAAAAACAATAACCTCATCTCCTTCTTTACATTCAATATTAGTAACATCAACCATAATCATGTCCATACAAACATTACCAATTATCATTGCTTTTTGATTGTTAATAACAACAAAACCTACTTCATTTCCTAATTTACGAGATATTCCATCTGCATGACCAATTGGTAAAGTTGCTGTTTTTGTAGGTCTTTTTGCCACAAAAGCACGGTTGTAACCCACAGTTTCACCTTGTTCAATTAAATGTAATTGAGATATAATTGTTTTTAAAGTATGTGTGTTTTTTAGTTGTGCTGTAACTTCTGGATTATTTCCAAAACCATATAATCCAATACCAACTCGCACCATATCAAATTGCGCTTGGGCATAATTAACAACGCCAGACGTGTTTAAGATATGTATCATAGGTTCGTAACCTAGATGTTTATACATTTCTTTTACAATAAATGCAAAGTTGTTAATTTGATTGATAGTGAAATCTTGTTCTTCTGCAACGTTACTTGCTGCTAAATGAGAAAATATAGATTGAACCTTAACATTATTCGATTTTTTTAAATCTACTAAAATATTACCAATATCATTATGCCAAAAGCCTAACCTGTTAAGACCTGTGTTAAATTTTATATGAATTGGATAATTCATTAACGGAGCTTCATCTGCATATTTTAAAAAAGCAGAAAGTATTTTAAAATTGTATAAATTAGGTTCTAATCTATGTTTTACAATACTATCAATATTTGCAATTTGCGGGTGTAAAACTAAAATTGGTGTTTCAATACCAGCTTCACGAAGCGCAATTCCTTCAGCTGCATACGCAACTGCAAAATAAGCAACATCATCTTTTATAATTTTTGCAACTTCTATACTATCACTTCCGTAGCCAAAAGCTTTTACAACAGCCATCATTTTGGTTGTTGGTTGTAGTTGTTTTTTAAAAAACGCTAAATTATGTTTGATTGCTTTCGCATCAATTTCTAATACAGTTACGTGATTATTCATCATCTTTTATTGCTGTTTTTTCTTGTTGCTCTCTTAATGCTTTATAATACGCAGCTCTACTTAACGGCTCATATTCTTGTGTTTCTCCAAGTAAAACCAAATCTTCACTTTGCGCTTTTCTAAAACTATAATGTGCTAAATTTCCTGTTCTTGTACATACAGCATGCACTTTGGTTACGTATTCTGCAGTTGCCATTAGTGCTGGCATTGGCCCAAAAGGTTTTCCTTTAAAATCCATATCTAAACCAGCAACAATTACTCTAATTCCTCTATTTGCTAATTCGTTACAAACGTTTACAATTTCATCATCGAAAAACTGAGCTTCATCTACGCCAACTACATCAACATTATTAGCTAATAATAATATATTAGACGATGCAGGAACTGGTGTGGAACGAATTCTACTATCGTTATGAGAAACAACTTCTTCTTCATCATAACGCGTATCTACGGCAGGTTTAAAAATCTCAATACGTTGTTTTGCAAACTGTGCTCGTTTAAGTCTTCTTATCAACTCTTCTGTTTTACCAGAAAACATTGAGCCACAAATTACTTCAATCCAACCAAATTGTTCTGTATGATTTACTGTATTTTCAAGAAACATTTTGTAATTTTAAGGCTTAAAAGTTATTTTTAACTTACTTTGTAAAAGTAACAAATTTATTAAAAATTCAGCCCAAAACTCAAATAACACTTACAACTTATGCACAAAAAATTAGCAGCAGATTTAACTAGTTTAGCACATAGCATTTTACAACTAAAAAATAAAGAAGATGTACTTGTTCTTAAAGAGAAAGCTCATGAAATTTATGAAAAATTAGCTGTATTAGCTTATGTAGAAGAATATATTAACACAACACCAAACGCTACAGCTACTAAAGAAGAGTTAATTAATAAAATTGAAAAAGCTTCTACCATAATAAACGAGCCTCTAATAGAAGTTGAAGTACCTAAAGTTGTTCATGCTTTAGAAGAAGAAATTATTGGTGAAGTTGAAGAAGAAGAATCACAAATGACAGATGCCGCAGATGATTTTGCTGATGCTGTTATTGGTGATATTGAAAAAGACAAAGAAGAAACTTATATAGAACAGCCTTTTGAAGAATTAGAACAGTTATTTAATACAAACAATAGTTTTAAAGATGATGCAAAAGATGTTGGAGGAATTTCAAAAATGCCAACGTTAGAAGAAGAACTGCAAGACACAGTTTCTGTAGATGATGTTGTTAATTTATTTGAAAAAGCAGAACAAAAGACTTTAAATGATCAACTTTTTGGTGATATACAAATTGGTTTGAATGATAGAATTGCCTTTGTAAAACATCTTTTTGATAACAATCAAGGAGATTTTAATCGTGTAGTTTCTCAATTAAACACTCTTAAAACTGAAAAAGAAGCCAAAAAATTTATCAATAAAATGGTAAAACCAGATTATAATTGGACTGGTAAAGAAGAGTATGAAACTCGTTTAATAGAAATAATTGAACGTAGATTTGCTTAAAGAAATGAATTCTGAACTAATTTTAATTCAAACTCATTTTCATAAAAGAAGAACTGGCGTTACACGTAGTATTGAAAATGTGTTACCATTTCTAGAAGCTAAAACAGCAACTTACGTTTATGGTTACGGAATTGAAGGAAACAAAATTTCTCGAAAAAAATTAAAATCGATTTTATTTTCTGATAAAAAAGTAGTGGTGCATTGCCATAGAAATAATGAGGTTTTACGCATGCTTTATTTTCGTTTTATAGGCGCTAAATTTACGCTTGTTTCTACGCGTCATGCTGAAACAAATCCTTCTGGTCTCACAAAACATTTACTTAAAAAGTCTGACAAAGTTATTACACTTATTAAAAGCATGAGTGATAATTTGGGCATTAAAAACACCGTTGTTGGTCATGGAGTAAATATAAATAATTTTGCCCCAAACTCAAATTCAACCTTAAAAAACATACCACAAGAAAATATTATTTTATGTGCGGGTAGAGTTAGAAAAGCAAAAGGTCAAATTGTGTTGTTAGAAGCTTCAAAAGTTTTAAAAACTCATAAAAACTGGGCGTTAGTTATTGTTGGAAAAGTAGATAAACCTGCTTTTTTAGAAGAATTAAAAGCAATTGCTAAAAAGCATCAAATAGAAAATCAGGTTTATTTTATAGATGAAACATCAGCTATTATATCTTATTATCAAGCAGCAAAAATAGCTGTTGTTCCTAGTTATTCAGAAGGATTTTCTTTAGTTACAGCAGAAGCAATGTCTTGCGAATGTAATGTTATAGCAACAAAAAATGTTGGTGTACATTCTAGTTTAATTTCAAATCAGAAAAACGGATATTTGTTTGAAGCAGGCAATGTTAATGAACTAGAAAACCTTTTATCAAAAGCGATAAAAAATGAGATTCCACATTTAGGAAAACAAGCGCGAGAAGAAATAATAGCAAATTGGAGTGCCAAAAAAGAAGCCGATAACTTAATGGCTGTATATAATTCTTAAGATTATGAAAAACTTGTATTTAGTAGTATTTGTTATGCTTTTTTTAAGTTGTAAATCAACTTACCAAACACAGACTTTTCAATCCAAAAACACACCATCTATTCCTGATTATAATCAAGAAATTAATTGGGCTGTTTTACCAACAACCTACAACGAAGAATTACAAAAATTTGCACCAAATCAAACGGAAGTTAACAACTTAAAAGCAGATGTTTTTTACATTTATCCAACCTTAAATACTGATAAAAAAGACATTCGTTGGAATGTACCAATTAATGACAAAGAACAACAAGATAAAGTTTTAAATTCGGCAGTAAAATACCAGGCTTCACCTTTTGCAACTTCTGGTAAAATCTATGTTCCATATTACAGACAAGCGCATGTACGTTCTTATACTTTATATAATGAAGGTGGAAAAGAAGCACTTGAAATTGCCTATTCAGACGTTAAAAATGCATTTAAAACCTATTTAGAAAAATACAATAACGGAAGGCCAATAATTATTGCAAGTCATAGTCAAGGAACAACACATTCACGTAGATTGTTAAAAGAATTTTTTGATGAGAAACCACTAAAAAAACAATTAATAGCAGCTTATTTAGTTGGAATGGGCCTAAAACCAAATGAATTCAAGTCAATAAAACCAATGTTTGAACCAACTGAAACCGGTGGATTTATTTCTTGGAACACTTTCAAAAAAGGAAAATTTCCTGAAAATAAAGATTGGTATAAAGGCAGCGTAACTACAAATCCAATTACGTGGAATAACGCAAAAACTACCACTTTAGAACAGCATAAAGGTTTTTTATATACAAATGATAAATTATATAAAAAAGCGCTAACTATAGAAATTACTGACGGATTAGTTTGGAGCACAAACCCTAAATTCCCGATGCGCTTTTTTATGTCTTTTATGAAAAATTACCATACAGGCGATATTAATTTATTTTGGGAAGATGTAAAACAGAACGTAGAATTGAGAACTAAAACTTGGCTAAGCAAAAATTAACGATTGTAACAAAACATTTGGTTTATCGTCTCTAAATTAAAACCAAGTATTATGAAACAATTTTTAACTACCGTATTTTGCTTATTCATTTTAAGCATTTCAGCACAAGAAAAAAACTTTAAAGAATTTTACAAAGCACATAAAAAAGAAGCAGATGTTTCTTTAAATGTTCCTGGATTTATAGCAAGTTTTTTTATTGACGACCAAGATGACGAAGCATTAGATGCTTTATTAGACAAAGCAAACAATTACAAGGTATTAGTTTTTGACAATAATTCAACAAGTGTACAAAACGATTTTAAAAAATTTGTAAAAAGAAACAAATTAAAAACCATTGTACGTATAAAAGATAAAGGAGATAGAATTAGCATTCACTTTAGAGAAGAAAAAAACCGAATTAAAGAAATTATAGTAAATGTCTTTAGTAAAAATAAAGACGCAGTTATGGTTGGTTTAAAAACAAACCTAACAAAAGAAGAATTAAATACAATTATTAGTAAAACCGATATTAAATTAGCTTCAAAATAAAACTAAAAAGCCTCACAATTTGTGAGGCTTTTTTATCCAATTCTTTCTTTCAACGCTTCAACAACCTTCTTACTATTTCCAATAAAAATTTCATTTTCATCAATAAAAACAGGGCGTTTTAAAAAAGTATATTCATCTAAAATAAACTGTCTATAATCTTTTTCCAGCAACGTTTGGTTTTTCAAATCCATTGCTTTATACATTTTTGCACGCTTGTTAAACAAACTCTCATAACTATCCGTAAGTTTTCGCATTTCTTCTAATTGCTCTACATTAACAGGATTAGCTTTAATTTCTTGCTTCTCAAAACCTTCAATATTTACTTCTTTTAAAATACGTCTGCACGTATCGCAAGTTTGTAAAAAATAGACTTTCTTCATAATTTAAGATTATATTTACACTTCAAAATTACAATAAAAATGACGACTCAATTTAATATTCTTGAAAAATCTAGAGCATTAACGCTAAAAGCAATAGACGGTTTAACATTAGAGCAATTACATAAAATTCCAGACGGATTTAAAAATAACATTGCTTGGAACATTGCCCATTTAGTGGTTACACAACAGTTATTACAGTATAAATTATCGGGTTTAAATTGTTTGTGTCCAGAAGAATTAATAGAAACTTATAGAAAAGGAACTGTACCAACAACAACATTTACACAAGAAGAATTTGACGAAGTTTTAGAACTTTTCTCTGGCTTACCAGAAACTTTACAAGAAGATTATGAAGCTGGTATTTTCGAGAATTATAATGAATATCCGACAAGCACTGGTTATGTTATAAAGTCTATAGAAAACGCAATTTCATTTAATAACTATCACGAAGGTATCCATTTAGGTATTATCATGTCGCTTAAAAAATTCGTTTAAAATTATAAGAAGCTATTTCCCGCTTGGAGTTTATCTTGAGCGTAGTCGAAAGGCACTCGCTTTTTCTTCGTGCTGATAAAAATCAGCATCTCAAAAAAGAGCTCAAACAAATGCTACAATCGGGGCTAAGCATATTTATAAGGTAAGTGCAAATTTTGTGTTCTATTCAATTTAAAGCAACCTAATCAGTATGAAATTCAATACAAAAGCAATTCACGGAGGTCAAAAACCAGAAAAATCAACTGGTGCAATTGTTCCACCAATATTTCAAACATCCACTTACGCACAAGCAAGTTTTGGAGCAAGTCAAGAATACAATTACTCAAGAGGTTCCAACCCAACAAGAACAGCATTAGAAGATAGTTTAGCTACCTTAGAAAACGGAACACATGGTTTTGCTTTTTCTTCCGGTTTAGCAGCAATAGACTGTGTTTTAAGAACATTAAAGCCTGGAGATCAAATAGTTGCAGGAAACGATTTGTACGGCGGAACTTACAGAATGTTTACCAAATTATTTAAAAAATACGGATTAGAATTTAACTATGTAGATACATATTCTGCTAAAAACGTATCAGAAGCAATTACAGAAAAAACAACATTAGTTTGGTTAGAAACACCAACTAATCCGTTAATGAAAATTGCAGATATTCAAGCAATTTCATCTGAAGTAAAAAAAGTTAATCCATCTATATTAATAGCTGTAGACAATACTTTTGCAACACCTTATTTACAACAACCTTTAAATTTAGGAGCAGATATTGTAATGCATTCAGTAACAAAATATTTAGGAGGACATTCCGATGTTTTAATGGGAGCTTTAATTGTAAAAGACGCAAAATTAGCCGAAGAATTACATTTTATTCAATTTGCAGCAGGTGCAATTGCAGGTCCAATGGATTCTTTTTTAGCTTTACGCGGCATAAAAACATTACATATTAGAATGCAACGGCATTCCGAAAATGCTAAAGCAGTGGCTAATTTATTGAAAAACCATCCAAAAGCTGGAGCAGTTTATTATCCTGGTTTGGACGATCATCCAAATTACGAAGTCGCTAAAAAACAAATGAAGGATTTTGGTGGCGTGGTTTCTTTCAGCTTAAAAGACGAAAGTAAAGAAGCTACTTTTAAATTTTTAGAAAACCTTAATTTTTTTACCATCGCAGAATCTTTAGGTGGCGTAGAAAGTATGGTAAATCATGCTGCAACCATGTCTCACGCATCAATGCCAAAAGAAGCACGGTTAAAAGCAGGAATTACAGACTCATTAATTCGCTTAAGTGTAGGTATAGAAGATATTGAAGACTTATTAGGTGATTTAGAAAAGGTACTTTCTAAATAACTGAATTTCAGACCTTAATTATTAGAATACGGCAAATGCCGTATTTTTTTTACAATCATTTAAAACTAGTTTTGGAGTATTAATTCTAAACTAATTTTATTATGAAAACAAAAATTATACTTACCTTATTATTAATACCTTTTATTGCATTTGCACAAATTAAGGGTAAAAAATCGAAAAGTCCTTACAAAACATCTAAAGGAACTGAGTTTAAAGTTGGCGACATTATTCAACTTAAAAAAGCAAGTAATAACAATAAGTTTGCGTATGCTTATGTAAAAAAATCCGGTTTATCTTTAGGTAATATTACCAAAGCGGTAAAATCCGTGAAGGATGTAAAAAACATGAATGTTAATAGTGTTGAAAACATTTCTAACACATTAGACAATGTAAATAATTTAGCAAATAGCGAATTGGTAAATTCTGCAATGAACCAATTAATGGGGCAAGCTGTTAGTGCTAGTTATGTAGAAGAAAATGCATTGCCAGCTGCTATGGAAGGTTCTAAGTTTAAAATAAAGCAATTTAAAGTGTATACAGATAAAGATACTGGCGATCAAATTGTACACGCAATAGCAAAAGGAGGCGGTAAAAATGTAGCTATTCTTTTAGATTTTGCTCAAAAAATGGGAGAACTATAAATAAATTCAACAAATAAAAAAACCCGCAAAATCGCGGATTTTTTTATATTTTTTTAAAACTATTTAGCTTCTGCGTATCTTCTTTCCACTTCGTTCCAGTTAATAACGTTAAAAAACGCATTAATATAATCTGGTCTTCTGTTTTGGTAGTTTAAGTAATAAGCGTGTTCCCAAACATCTAATCCTAAAATTGGCGTTCCACCACAAGTTACTCCTGGCATTAATGGATTATCTTGATTTGGAGTAGAACAAACTTCTACTTTTCCTCCAGGAAGTACACATAACCAAGCCCATCCAGAACCAAATTGTGTAGCTGCAGCTTTAGAAAAAGCATCTTTAAAAGCATCTACATCACCAAAAGCAGCTTCAATAGCATCTTTTAATTCTCCAGATAAACGTCCTTTTCCTTCAGGATTCATTACTGACCAAAATAAAGAGTGATTGTAAAAACCACCTCCGTTATTTCTTACTCCACCATTACTCATATCTAAATTAGCAAGAATATCTTCAATAGATTTTCCTTCTAAATCTGTACCTTCAATAGCAGCATTTAATTTTGTTGTATATCCGTTGTGATGTTTTGTATGGTGAATTTCCATAGTTCTTGCATCTATATTTGGTTCTAACGCATCATAAGCGTAACCTAATTCTGGTAATTTAAAAGCCATAATTATTTGATTTTTATGTGATTAATTTTCTTTTTTTTCTGATTGTAAATTTAAGGCAAAAAAATAAGGCAAACAACCGTTTGCCCTATTCTAAATTTATTTTGGTATAAATATTTCTTATTTAATACTTTGGCTTTACTTCTGGAGAAAATTTTGTCATAAATTCTTCCGCTTTTAAAACCATATTTTTACTTCCGCAGTAAAAAGGAACTCTTTGGTGTAATTCAGTTGGATTAATATCCATAATTCTTGTAAAACCGTCTGAAGCTTTTCCGCCAGCTTGTTCGCAAATAAACGCCATTGGGTTACATTCATACAACAAACGTAACTTTCCTTTTGGATCAATTGCTGTTGCTGGGTAAATATAAATTCCACCTTTTATCATATTTCTATGAAAATCTGACACCAAAGAACCAATATAACGTGCTGTATAAGGTCTTTTTTCAGCTACGTTTAACTCTTTACAGTGAATTAAGAAACGCTTCATCCCTTCTTGAAAATGTGTAAAATATCCTTCACTTACAGAGTAAATTCTTCCATCTTCAGCATATTTCATATTTGGGTGCGATAGGTAAAATGTACCAATTGCTGGGTTTAATGTAAAACCGTTTACACCATTTCCAGAAGTAAAAACTAACATTGTAGAAGTACCATAAGCCACATAACCTGCGGCAACTTGCTCACTTCCTTTTTGTAAGAAATCTTCTTGTGTAACTGGAGTTCCTTCAGGGGAAACTCTTCTGTAAATAGAAAATATTGTTCCTACAGAAACATTTACATCAATATTAGAAGAACCATCTAAAGGATCCATTAATAAGACATATTTGTTGTCATTTGCTTTATTTTTTCCTTCAACAACTACAAAATCGTCTTCTTCTTCACTGGCAATCCCACAAACAATTTCTCTATTAATTAGAGTTTGTTTAAACAAGTCGTTTGCTAAAACATCTAATTTTTGTTGTGTTTCTCCTTGTACGTTTATATCTCCAGAAGCTCCTGTAATATCTACCAAACCAGCTTTTCTAATTTCGTGATTAACCACTTTTGCAGCCAAACGAATAGAATTTATAAGGCGAGAAAGTTCTCCAGAAGAATATTTAAAGTGATTTTGATTGTCGATGATAAACTCACCAAGTGTCATATGTTTATTATTCATAACTTGTAATTGTGTTGTGCTACAAAGATGCCAACTTTTTTACGCAACTACAATGTTTTGAGAATAAAATCTGAAATTAAAATTCTAAACAATTTTCTTAAAACAGTTATAATTTAACATCTATTTTAAGATGAAACCAAATAAACTATCTTTGAATAAAATTTTCATAAAATGAGTTTTATAATAAGAAAAGGAGAGCAAAAAGACATGCAATCTGTTTTAGATTTAATAACAGAATTAGCTGTATTTGAAAAGGAACCAAATGCGGTTGAAGTTACTGTAGATGATTTACTTCGTGATGGTTTTTCTGAAAACCCTAAATTTAAAACTTTTGTTGCAGAAGAAAATAATGTAATTATTGGAATGGCGCTTTTTTACGAACGTTATTCGACTTGGAAAGGTGTTTCTATTCATTTAGAAGACCTTATGGTTACACAAAGTAAAAGAGGTATTGGAGCTGGTAAAGCTTTATACACCGCAGTTTTAAATTACGCACATAAAAACAAATGCAAAAGAGTTGCTTGGGAAGTTTTAGATTGGAATACAAATGCAATTAAATTTTACGAAAACTCTGGAGCAAATATTTTAAAAGGTTGGTCTGTTGTTCATATGACAGAAAGAAATTTAGATACATATATAAATGAGAATATTTAAGTTTGGTGGAGCATCTGTAAAAGATGCCGATAGTGTAAAAAACGTTGCTCATGTTTTACAACAAGAAGGCACAAAAAACACATTAGTTGTTATTTCTGCTATGGGAAAAATGACAAATGCTTTTGAAAACGTAGCGAACTCTTTTTACAATAAAGAAATTGTTTTAAAAGAAAATCTTGATTTTGTAATCAAGTTTCATAAAGCTATTATTGATGATTTATTTGAAGAAAAACATCAAATAAACAATGAAGTAGAAATGCTTTTTGGTGAATTAAGTGGTTTTATGGCTACAAACAACAACTCCAATTATAATTTTGTTTACGATCAAATTGTAAGTTTTGGTGAGCTACTTTCAACTAAAATTGTAAGTGCTTATTTAACTGAAATCAATTTATTAAATAATTGGATTGATGTAAGAGATTTAATTAAAACTGATGCTACTTATAGAGATGCAAAAGTAAATTGGGAACTTACAGAAGAAAATATTCAACATAAAATAAAAGCAAACACCCTGTATATTACTCAAGGTTTTTTAGGCGGAAATAGTAATAATACAACCACACTTGGTAGAGAAGGTTCTGATTATACGGCAGGTATTTTTGCCTATTGTTTAAACGCAGAAAGTGTAACTATTTGGAAAGATGTTGATGGGGTTTTAAATGCAGATCCACGTGTTTTTAAAGAAACACAATTGTTAAACCAAATTTCTTATACAGAAGCTATTGAAATGGCATTTTATGGAGCTTCTGTAATTCATCCTAAAACATTACAACCTTTAGAAAAAAAGGAAATCCCGCTATATGTTCGTTCGTTTATCAATTTAAAAAACAGCGGAACAAAGGTTAGTAAAGGTGTTAATTTAATGCCACTTACTCCTTGTTTCGTGGTTAAAAAAGAACAAATATTAGTTTCTATCTCAGCAAATGATTTCTCGTTTATGGTAGAAAATAATATTAGTTATATCTTTAAAAAACTACATGAACATAGATTAAAAGTTAATTTAATTCAAAACTCGGCTATTAGTTTTTCCGTTTGTATTGAAGACAAATTTTCTAATTTCGATGCTTTCTATAATGAATTAAAAAACGCATTTAAAATTACATTTCATTCAGAAGTTACCTTATATACCATTCGTCATTTTGATAAAGAAGCGGTAAAAAACATTGAAAAAAATGGTAAAGTTCTACTAAAGCAAATAAATAAAGAAACCACCCAAGTAGTAATAAAATAAGTAGTGTAATCTAATTTTTCATATATTTGCGATTACGCCAAATTTATATTAATGGGATTAGTTACATCAAAGGAGATTGCACAAGTTATAGGACTAGAAAAATGGGGTTTTCTTGGTACTTTTGTTGGTTGGATTTTAATGAAAGTTACTCGTATTTCTGCTGTTAACAGGCTATATGACAACAATAAAGACAAATCTGACTTAGATTTTTTAAATGGTATCTTAAATGATGCTCAAATAGAATTTGAAATTCCAGAAGACGATTTAAAAAGAATACCCAAAGATGGACCATTTATTACAATTTCTAATCATCCTTTGGGAGGAATTGATGGTGTTTTATTATTAAAATTATTGGTTGAAAAAAGAGCTGATTATAAAATAATTGCAAATTTTTTACTACACAGAGCAGAGCCTTTAAAACCTTATATAATGCCTGTAAATCCTTTTGAAAACAGAAAGGATGCAAAATCTAGTATTGCTGGAATTAAAAACTCACTATTACATTTACGTGAAGGAAAACCTTTAGGTATTTTTCCAGCTGGTGAGGTTTCAACCTATAAAGATGGCGAATTAAAGGTTGATAAACCTTGGGAAGAAGGAGCTGTAAAATTAATTAAGAAAGCAAAAGTTCCTGTAATTCCTATTTACTTTCATGCTAAAAACAGTAAACTTTTTTATATCCTTTCAAGTATTAGTGATACGTTAAGGTCTGCTAAATTACCTTCTGAAGTAATGACACAAAAAAGACGTGTTGTTAAAGTAAGAATAGGTAAACCTATTTCTGTAAAAGATCAAGATGCGTATCCAGACATTCCTTCTTTTTATGAATTTATAAGGAAGAAAACCTATATGTTGGCAAATCCTTTTCAGAAAACGCCAGTTAAAATTTTATCTTCTCAGAATTTAAAAATTCCTAAGAAAGCTAAGAAAATTACAGCACAAAGAAGTCCAGAGTTATTTAAAAAAGAAATTGACCAACTTAGAGATGATGGAAATCGTTTATTAGCAAGTAAAAACTACGAAGTGTTTTTTGCCAATGCAAAAGAAATACCAAACTTACTACATGAAATAGGTAGAACAAGAGAAATTACCTTTAGAGATGTTGGTGAAGGAACTAATAAGCCGTTAGATTTAGATAAATATGATAAGTATTATTATCACTTAATTTTATGGGATAGTAATAAAAACACATTAGTTGGTGCTTATAGAATGGGTCTTGGTAAGGATATTTTTAAAAAGCATGGAATAAACGGTTTTTACGTGCATTCTTTATTTAGAATTGAACCTGAACTATATTCAATGATGGAAAACACTATTGAACTAGGTAGAGCATATATCGTAAAGGAATATCAGCAAAAACCAATGCCACTATTTTTATTATGGAAAGGAATTGTACATGTTACGCTTCGTTATCCTAAGTACAAATATTTAATGGGTGGAGTTAGTATTAGTAATCAGTTTTCTGAATTTTCTAAATCTTTAATGATTGAGTTTATGAAATCTCATTATTACGATCCGTATGTTGCACAATATATTCATCCTAAGAAAGAGTTTAAGGTTCAACTAAAAGATGGTGATAAAGATTTTGTCTTCGATGCTACAAAAGCGGATATGCAAAAATTTGATAAGATTATTGATGAGATTGAACCAGGAGCATTGCGTATACCTGTTTTAATAAAGAAGTATGTGAAACAGAACGCTCGTTTGGTAGCTTTTAACGTAGATCCAAAATTTAATAATGCAATTGATGGTTTAATGTATATTAAGGTGGCAGATATACCCGAAAGCACTGTTAAACCAGTTATGGAAGAGTTTCAAGCTGAATTAGAACGCAAAGCACAAGAAGAACTAAATAAATAAATATTGTTTATATAAAACAAAAAAGCCAAACTTTAAAAGTTTGGCTTTTTTTATGGGTTTTAACGAACTTAATCCGCTAATACAATTACTTTGTTATCTTTCAATTCTAAAGTTCCAGATTTAATACTTAAAGTTAATACTTTATCATCATCTATATGTGGAACAAATTGACCACTTAAGTCATTTAGCACTAAATGTTCTTGTGTATGAACATGAATCTTAACCATTCCTTCTTTTAAGATAGAAACAACTGGTGCGTGATTATTCATCATTTGAAAATCACCATTAATTCCAGGTACCGTCACAGAATCAATTTCTGATGAAAATAAGATAGCTTCTGGTGTTACAATTTCTAAAAACATATTTTTATAGTTTTTAGTTCTTAGTCTTTAGTTTTTAGTTAACTCATAACTTAAAACTCATAACTCAAAACTAGTTTTACGCTTCAGCTAACATTTTTTCTCCTGCGTCAATTGCATCTTGAATTGATCCACGTAAGTTAAACGCTGCTTCAGGATATTTATCTAATTCACCATCCATAATCATGTTGAATCCTTTAATAGTATCTTTAATGTCTACTAAAACACCAGGAATACCAGTAAATTGCTCAGCAACGTGGAATGGTTGAGATAAGAAACGTTGTACACGACGTGCTCTGTGAACTACTAATTTATCCTCTTCAGATAATTCTTCCATACCTAAAATTGCGATAATATCTTGTAATTCTTTATAACGTTGTAATAATTCTTTTACAGCTGTTGCTGTATTATAATGTTCATCACCTAAAATTTCAGCAGATAAAATTCTTGAAGTAGAATCTAAAGGATCTACCGCTGGATAAATACCTAACTCTGCAATTTTACGAGACAATACTGTTGTTGCATCTAAATGCGCAAAAGTGGTTGCTGGTGCTGGATCCGTTAAATCATCTGCAGGTACATAAACTGCTTGTACAGATGTAATAGAACCTTTTTTAGTTGAAGTAATACGTTCTTGCATTGCTCCCATTTCTGTTGCTAATGTAGGTTGGTAACCTACCGCAGAAGGCATACGACCTAATAAGGCAGAAACCTCAGAACCTGCTTGTGTAAAACGGAAGATATTATCTACGAAGAAAAGTACATCTTTTCCTTGTGCTTCTCCTGCTCCATCACGAAAATACTCAGCTATAGTTAAACCTGATAACGCAACACGTGCACGTGCTCCAGGTGGCTCATTCATTTGTCCAAAAACAAAAGTTGCTTTTGAATCTCTCATTCCTGGCTTATCAACTTTAGATAAATCCCATCCGCCTTCTTCCATAGAATGCATAAAGTCATCACCATACTTGATAATTCCAGATTCTAACATCTCTCTAAGTAAATCATTTCCTTCACGAGTTCTTTCTCCAACTCCTGCAAATACAGATAAACCTCCGTGTCCTTTTGCAATGTTGTTAATTAACTCTTGAATTAATACTGTTTTACCAACTCCTGCTCCACCAAATAAACCAATTTTACCTCCTTTTGCATAAGGCTCAATTAAATCGATTACTTTAATACCTGTAAATAAAACTTCAGTTGAAACTGATAAATCTTCAAATTTAGGTGCTAAACGGTGAATTGGTAAACCTGCATCACCTTTTTTAGGTAAATCTCCTAATCCATCAATTGCCTCTCCAGTTACATTAAATAAACGACCGTATATATCATTTCCTATTGGCATTTGGATTGGGCTACCAGTAGCCAAAACTTCTTGACCTCTTTGTAAACCATCTGTAGCATCCATAGATATAGTTCTAACCGTATCTTCACCTACGTGCTGTTGTACTTCAAGAACTAATATAGATCCGTCTGTTTTTTTAATTTCTAATGAATCATAAATTTTTGGTAATTCAGCGTTTTGAGTGTCGAATTCAACATCGATAACTGGGCCAATAATTTGAGAAACTTTACCTGTTATTGTAGACATTACTTTATGTAATTAAGTTATTTAATTTATTTTGTGAAGTTTACCCTCACTTTTCGCGGTGCAAAGGTAGATTTTTTATAACAATATAAAAAGTGTTTTTACTAGTTTTTATATATGAAAAAAGCCTCGCAAATGCGAGGCTTTTAAAATTATTATAATCTAATTAAAATTACTTGTTTGTAACTCTAATTTCAACTCTACGGTTATTTGCTTTACCAGCTCTAGTAGCATTAGTATCAATTGGAGAATCTTCTCCATAACCAACAGCAGACATTCTTGAAGAAGCTACACCTTTGTTTGCTAAATAACCCATAACAGCATTCGCTCTAGAGTTAGATAATTTTTGATTAAAACTTGCAGCACCTGAACTATCTGTGTGACCTTCAATTACAAAACTAGCGTTTGGATAATCTGACATAATTTTTACAATTGCATCTAATTTATCAGTTACACCTGATTTGAAAGTTGATCTACTAGTGTTAAATAAAATAGTTCTTGCAAAAGTTTTCAATTCAGCCTCAGCAGCTTCAGTAATTACTGGTTTTGCTTCAGGACATCCATTGTTAGAAGCAGGACCTGCAACTTTAGGACATTTATCATCTTTATCAAAAACTCCATCTTTATCAGTATCTGCCCAAGGACATCCACCGTTTGAAGCTGGACCAGCTACTTTAGGACATTTATCAGAAGCATCAGTTACTCCGTCTCCATCAGCATCAGGACAACCTTTCATAGCTTTAGTTCCTTTTACAGTTGGACAAGCATCAGCAGAATCTTTGATTCCATCACCATCAGTATCAGGACAACCATTCATTGAAGCTAAACCAGCTACATTAGGACAAGCGTCTTCAGAATCTTTGATTCCGTCTCCGTCAGTATCAGGACAACCATTAAACTCAGCTAAACCAGGTGTTTCTGGACAAGCATCGTCTTTGTCATAAATTTTATCTCCGTCAGTATCTTTTCCTCCAAATTTAAATACTAAACCTAAAGTGTGTTGAAAGTGTCCTCTTACTTTATCTCCAAAGTCATGTTTTGCACCAGATTGTAAGTTTAAACCTAAGTTATCATTAAACCAAACATTAAAACCAGCACCTGCATTTAACATTGCTGCTCCTTGTGAGTCAATAGAAGTATAACCTCCACCAACATAAATATAAGGATCAAAATATTGAGAAGTCCCATTAAAAATCATATCGACTAATGAGTTAACATTATATTTTACATTTGCATCTATAGCATAATATAAAAAATCTGAATCGTCTGGTTTTAAGTAAGTCTCAATTTTATTTAAAGATCCTGCTACTTGTAAAGTAAACCCATCTTCTAAATATTTTTCAGCAGAGATTCTAGAAATTGAAGGAAGAATATTCCAATCAGATGTACCAATACCATCTTTTACTAAATCCCCAAAGTTTCTTTTTCCTCTAATATCAACAGAGTTTATACCGAAACCTACTACCCATGGGTTGTTTTCATCTTGTGCGTTTACATTACTAACTGTTAGCAAAGCAAACATAGCTATCACAGCCAATTTTAATCGTTTCATTATCAAATTTTTAAATTAAAAGTTCGTTTTTATAATAAGCAAAAGTAAGTTGTTAAAACTTATCTACAAAGATAAATGTATAAAAACTTATAATAAAATCTTATTTTTATATAATATTAAGCTCTTTCCCTACCTTCACAAAAGCCTTCACCGCCTTATCTATATGTTCTTTTGTGTGTGCAGCTGACAACTGAACACGTATTCTAGCTTTCTCTTTTGGTACAACCGGAAAGAAAAAACCAATAACATAAATTCCTTCTTCTAATAATTTATTTGCCATTTCTTGCGAAAGTTTGGCATCATATAACATAACAGGTACTATTGCAGCATCTGCTCCTACTAAATCGAAACCTGCTTTTTCCATTTCTGTACGGAAATAATTGGTATTCCATTCTAATTTATCACGTAAAGTAGTATCGTTAGAAATTATATCAAAAACTTTTAAAGCACCTCCAACTAAAGATGGTGCCAAAGAGTTTGAAAATAAATAAGGACGAGAACGCTGACGTAAGATTTCTATTATTTCTTTTTTACCTGTTGTATAACCTCCCATTGCTCCGCCTAAAGCTTTCCCTAAAGTTCCTGTTACAATATCAACTCTGTCCATTACATTCTTTAACTCTACAGTTCCACGACCTGTTTTACCAATAAAACCTGTAGCGTGGCATTCATCAACCATAACCATTGCATCGTATTTGTCTGCTAAATCGCAAATCTCATCTAACTTTGCAACAATTCCATCCATTGAGAAAACTCCATCAGTAACAATAATTTTAAATCTATGGTTTTGT
Organism: Tenacibaculum todarodis; assembly: GCF_001889045.1. Taxonomy (NCBI): domain Bacteria; kingdom Pseudomonadati; phylum Bacteroidota; class Flavobacteriia; order Flavobacteriales; family Flavobacteriaceae; genus Tenacibaculum; species Tenacibaculum todarodis. The sequence goes on from NZ_CP018155.1 coordinate 2,244,909, forward strand.
TTATTCGCTTCAATTAGCTGCTCTTCCAAAGAAGTCATGTCATTATTATTGTAACGATAACGCGCCGCTTTACACAAACGAACTCCGTCTATAATAGAAGCATGATTTAAACTATCAGAAATAATGGCATCTTCTTTTGTAAGTAAAGGTTCAAAAACACCACCATTTGCATCAAAAGCTGCTGCATATAATATAGTGTCTTCAGTTGTATAAAAATCTGCAATTGTTTTTTCTAATTTCTTATGAATATCTTGTGTTCCACAAATAAAACGCACAGAAGACATTCCAAAGCCATGAGAATCCATTGTGTCTTTTGCGGCTTGAATAACTTCTGGGTTATTAGACAATCCTAAATAATTGTTTGCACAAAAGTTAATTACCTCTTCTCCTGTTGAAATTTTAATTACTGCATCTTGAGACGATGTAATAATTCTCTCCGACTTATATAACCCAGCATCTTTAATTTCCTGGATTTCGTTCTTTAAAGTATCTTTAATTTTACCGTACATTTTTTATCAATTTTTAAAAAACAAAGTTACAAAGTTTCCTTAATTTGACTATACTTCAACAACATCAATTTCTTCATTAATATATATGAGTAGTTTTTTATCAACTTTAAAATTCATTGAATTTAAAACTTGTTCGTATTTTAATAACTGTTGATGATAACTTTTTGAAGGTTTTCCCGTTTTATAATCTATAATAATGGCTTCATTTTGTTTATTGAAAACCAATCTGTCCGGAATTATCAATTGTCCGTCTATTGTAACTATTTCCCTTTCGTTAAAAACGGCAACTTCTTCTGAAAAATAGGCATTAAGTTCATCATGATTCACAATTTGATTAATACTCTTTTCAATTTCTGATGCTTTTTCCTGCGGAAGTTCTCCTTGGTTTTTATATTGATTCACTACTTTTTCAATATCTTCTTTTGTGATGATTTTCGATAGCATCTCATGAATTAAATTCCCAAAATCAATTGCCTTTCCCTGTTCTGTATCCCATAATTTAGAAGCACTTGCTAACATAGCAATATTGTGCTCTTGCCAAGGCGAAGAAATAAACGTTTCTTGTACTTCTGTAATTGAATCTTCTTTTTTAGGCTTACTTATTCTTTCAGGGTTTCCAAAGGAATATTCTAATTCATCATCATTCCAAAGTTGATTTTTCTTTAAATACTCAATAAAAATATGTGAATACCTATTTGTTCTGTCTTTACCTTTTGCAGGAAGCTTCTTCTCTGTAATAATATGCAATTGCTCAACTGAACGTGTTAAAGCAACATACAATAAATTGAAATTATCCAACTCTAATTCCTCTCTTTGTTGCTGATAAATTTCTGCTCCACGATCATTTATATATTGCAAATCATTTGTAAACGGAACCAATAGTTCTTTGAACCCTTCAAATGTAGGCGGTAATTCATTCAACCAAACCTTAGGATCAACTTGTCTGTAAATATCTAAATCGTACGGAAAAATAACTACTGAAAATTCCAAACCTTTCGATTTATGAATAGTCATCACTTGAACCGCATTGGAATTTTCTGAAGCAACAATACTTAAACTCTTCTTTTTAACTTCCCAAAAATCTAAAAACTCTTGAGTATTAGTTCCTTTTCTTTGTTGCTCCAAAACAACATCTAAAAAGAATTGTACATACGCATCTGAAGAGTTTACCAAATTAAAACTTCTAATAATGGCTTCTACTTTTTCGTAAAACGGAATTTGCTGAAAAGCATTTAAATCGAACGAAACACCGTAGCTATTTAATTCCTGAAAAATTACAGCAATCTCTTTCTTAGCAAATTGATGTAAAAATTCGTCTTTTGTAATTGAAACCGATAAATGATCATGCAAAAAATGTAACATTTCAAAACGGGTTTCCTCATCTTTTGGATGTTGAACTACTTGTAAAACTGTAATTAAAAAAGCAACTTTCTGGCTGTTTTCCAACAACAAACTATCTGGTGAAATAACATCAATTCCATTTTCAGATAAAAAACTTGCAACTTCAATTCCGTGTTTCTTTTTACGTGTTAAAACGCAAATTTCATTCAATTGAAAATCGTTTTTTAAAATATTGATTCGCTCTAAAACTTTTCTTTGGTATTTTAATTTCTCATCTTCTTTCTCATCAGCTTTCTCTAAAAATGAAAGTGAAACAAATCCGCCTTTTTTGGCATTTTCTAATTGCTTATTTCCATCTATAAATAATCGATTATAACTTTCATTTTGCAAAAAACTTGCTGTATGTTGAAAGAATTTATTGTTAAAATTAATCACTTCAGAATAACTACGATAATTGGTTTCTAACGTTTTTATTTCCTTCGGAAGTAAAAAAGGATTAACAGAGTTTTCTTCCTCCGAACCTAAATCTATAAATTGTTCAGCCTTACCACCTCGCCAACGATAAATGGCTTGTTTTCCATCACCAACCAACAATAAATTACTGTTTTCTTGGGCAAGCGCATTGTCTATCAACGGAATTAAATTTTGCCATTGTAACACCGAAGTATCTTGCATTTCATCAATAAAATAATGCATAAAACGTTGCCCAATTCGCTCATAAATAAACGGTGCAGGTTGGTCTTTTATATTATCTGAAATAAGCTGATTAAACTCTGCATTTAATCGAAGGTTATTATCTTCTTTTATGGTTGTTAATTCGCTATTAATATTGTTTAAAACCGCTAACGGAATTATACTTTTTAAGGCTAATTTATTTAACAAATAAGCTTTAAATTTAGTCTCATAAAGCTCTTTAGATTGAAAATAAAATGCATGAAATTGCTCTTTTAAATCATCTAAAGTTTCTTTAGCTAAAGGAGAAGTTTTTCCGCCATATAAGTTTTTATCGTTTTCTATATTAGAATTTAAGCGTCCTTCAAACTTAATATCTGTGGTTTTTAAGAAGCGTAAATTTTGATATTTTTTAAAATGATTAGGGTAATCTTGGTAGCTAAAATCGGTTGTTAATAATCCTTTATTTTCTATAAATTCTAGTACATTATCCCCAAAATCTTTAAACTCTTTTTCTATTTGAGTATTTAATTTTTGAAGTTTTATTTTTAAACTTGTAAAATCCTCTAAACTTTTATCTGCTAATTCTCTAAAATGCAGATTATCGTCTTCATTTAACAAGATTCGAGCAAATTCATATAGTTCTTTAGAAACATCCCAAGATTTATCATCGTCTGCTTTATCAAGCGAAAATTCAATTAAGGTTTCAGTAAGTTTTTTATCGGTTCCTATTTTAGAAATCAGTACATCAACGGCTTCATTTAACAAAGAAACCGCGTCCATTTCAACTTCAAAATTGAGCGACAAACCTAAATCGAACGCAAAACTTTTAATTATTTTATGCGTAAAACTATCAATAGTTGTAATTGAAAAAGCGGAGTAATTTTGTAAAATTGCATCTAAAACCTTCTTACTTCTTTCTGTAATTGTAGTGGCATCTAATGAAGTTTCTTCGAGAATTTTTGGATATAAATCAGTTTTATTTCCTTCGGAAAATGCTTGTAAATTTTCCATTACACGTTCCTTCATTTCACCAGCAGCTTTGTTGGTAAACGTTATTGCCAACACTTTCTGAAATCGAAAAATATCTTCAGATTGTAATAAAATCTTTAAATATTCTTTTACTAATGTAAAGGTTTTTCCGCTTCCTGCGGATGCGTTATAAACTTGAAAAGTTGATGGTTGTTGCAATTGATTTATTTTAGTGCAAAATAGACTTTTTAGAATCAAGAGACAAGAATCAAGAAAAAGAAAAGCAGAACTTCAACTAATGAAATTCTTCTTTTAAAATATTTATATGAACACATTGTGTTCTTCTAACCTAAACCTACATCTAAAGACATCATTACTATAAATCCGCCAATAAAACCAAGCGTGGCAATATCTGTGTATTTATCTCTTTGTGTTTCAGGAATTACTTCTTCAACAACCACAAAAATCATTGCTCCTGCTGCAAAAGCTAATGCATACGGTAAAATTGGTGTGAAAAATGAAACTGCTAAAGCTCCCAGGACCGCAGCTACAGGTTCTACAATTGCTGATAGTTGTCCATACCAAAAACTTTTAAACCTACTAACTCCTTGTCTTCTTAAAGGCATTGCAACGGCAAAACCTTCTGGAAAATTCTGAATTCCAATACCAATTGCCAACGAAATTGCAGCGATAATCATTTCAGTTTGCTCCACACCAACCAACGTTGATGCTGCTCCAAAAAGTACCCCAACCGCTAAACCTTCTGGAATATTATGCAACGTAATTGCCAACACTAATAAGGTAGTTTTGTGCCACTCCGTTTTTACACCTTCTGCCTCTTCTTCCTTAAAATTAATGTGTAAATGCGGTAGAATTTTATCCATTCCAAAAAGCGCTAAAGCTCCTAAACCGAACCCAATTGCCGAAGGTATAACCTTCATAAAACCTTCTCCTGGACTGTTTTCTATTGCTGGAGCCAATAAACTCCAAAAACTTGCAGCAACCATTACTCCTCCAGTAAAACCTAACATTCCGTCCAAGACAGCTCTGTTCATTTTCTTAAAAAAGAAAACTAAACTTGCACCTAAAGCGGTTAATCCCCAAGTAAAAAGGGAAGCATATAATGCTGCCCAAATGGGATTTTCTTTCGCAAAATCTACTAATTGATCAAATGTACTCATTGTTTTTTAATATATAAATTGTTTGCTATTTTGTTTGAAATAGATAATTTCTTATCATTTATTTTTATTGATAAAGAGTCATCAAAAGGCTCTTTTTCTATAATTGTTATTTGTTGCCCCAAAGCGATGCCTTGTTTGTCTAAAAAACGTAAAAATTCAGAAGATGAATCGTTTACACCAACTAAAATTCCGATTTCATCTTTAGTTAAAACTGACAATAAACTTTTTTCAATAGTTTGTAAATTACCTTCTTTGTCTGGAATTGGATCTCCATGTGGATCATGTGTCGGAAAATCTAACAAAGCATCTAATTCATCAATTAATTTTTGCGATTTAATATGCTCTAATTGCTCTGCAACATCATGTACTTCATCCCAAGAAAAATTTAGTTTTTCAACTAAAAAAACTTCCCATAATCGATGTTTTCTAACAATATTAGCAGCCGTTTTCTTTCCAAAATCCGTTAAGGTAACTCCTTGGTATTTCTTATAAATGACCACTTCTTTATCAGATAATTTTTTAATCATATCAGTTACCGAAGACGCTTTGGTATCCAGTTTTTTAGCAATTGCATTTGTACTAATTCCTTTTTCTGAAATTGCAGCTAAATGATAAATTGCCTTTATATAATTTTCTTCCGATTGTGTAAACATTACTGCAAATATATAACTTTTTGATTTATAAAAACATATTTTTAGATAAGTCTAAAAATTATTTTACATTTGCAAAAATAAAATTTAAAATGAATAAGTTTTTTACGGTATTCTTACTATTCTCTGCTTTTGTAAATGCACAAACAATTAAAGGAAAAATAACAACTACAAATAGTAGCGATTTACCTTTTGCAAACATTGTTATTAAAGGTTCAATAAACGGAACTACAGCCGACGAAAACGGATTGTACGAAATAAAAACCAAAAAAAATAAAGTTGTTTTAATAGTTTCTTCTGTTGGGTTTTTATCTCAAAGAAAAACGATAACTGTAAACGCTAACGAAGTAAAAACTGTAAACTTTACATTAAAAGAAACTGCTGAAATATTAGATCAAATTACGGTAACCGGAACAAGAACTGACAAAAGAAGGACAAAATCTCCTGTAATTGTAAACATCATAAACTCACAAACATTAGCTGATGTACAAGCTTGTAATTTATCTGAAGGCTTAAAATTTCAAACAGGTTTACGTGTAGAAACTGATTGTCAAACGTGTAATTATACGCAGTTAAGAATGAATGGTTTAGCTGGTGGATATTCTCAAATTTTAATAAACGGAAGACCTATTTTTAGTCCGTTAACTGGTTTATACGGTTTAGAACAAATTCCTGCAAATATGATTGATAGGATTGAGGTTGTTCGCGGAGGCGGTTCTGCTTTATACGGCTCAAGTGCAATTGGAGGAACTGTAAATGTGATTACTAAAATCCCGAAACGAAACGATTTTAGCGTTGGTTACACGTATCAAAATATTAAAGGAAGTTCAGATCATATTTTTGCTGGAAACGCAACTGTTGTTAATGAAGATAGAAATGCAGGAGTTTCATTTTTTGTAAATAACAGACACCGAAATTTATACGATGCAAACGGCGATAATTTTTCTGAATTACCTGAATTAAAGAATACTTCTTTTGGTACAAACTTATTTTTTCTTCCAACAGAAAATCAAAAAATAGAAGTTAATTTTAGTAAAATGAATGAATACCGTTATGGTGGCGAAATGGTTGAAGGTGCTCCGCATTTTGCTTTTCAATCTGAAGAAAGAACGCACGATGTGTATGTTGGTAATATTGATTATCAAATTAATTTTAATGACCAAAAAAGCTCATTAATCACATATTTAGCAACACAATATACCGGAAGAGAACATTATACTGGTATTCGTCCGGAGCAAGGAACTGCTGAAGATTTAGACCATTTAGCTAATCCGCCATATGGAACTTCAGAAACTACAACGTTTCAAGGTGGACTTCAATTAAACCATAAATTAGACGAATTTTTAGGCGGAAATAACGTATTAACTTTTGGAGGTGAATTTGTACAAGATGATGTTTTTGATGTGATTGAAGCCTATCAATATAAAGTAGATCAATTAACGCAAAACATTGGAATCTTCTTTCAAAGCGATTGGGAAATAAACGAAAAATGGAATTTATTGGCTGGAGCACGTTTTGATAATCATACGTTAAACAATAGAGCTATTAACAAAGAAGTAGTTAATAATGTGGTTAGTCCGCGAGTTTCATTATTGTATAAACCATTTGAAAAAACACAACTTAGAGCAACTTGGGGAACTGGTTTTAGAGCTCCACAAGCTTTTGACACCGATTTACATATTGCTTTTGCAGGTGGCGGAATTTCAAGAGTTCAGTTAGCAGAAGACTTAAAAAAAGAACGTTCTAATAGTTATAGTGTATCTTTTAATTATGACAAACCAACCGAACATTATATCTACGGATTTACTGTGGAAAGTTTTTACACAAAACTAGACGATGCTTTTATTTTAGAAAATATTGGTACCGATTCTTTTGGTGAATTGTTCGAAAAAAGAAATGGAGATGGAGCAACCGTTAAAGGAATTGCTTTAGAAGCTCGTTTAAATTACGATGGAATTTTCCAATTAGAAAGTGGTTTTACATTTCAATCAAGTAAAAACGCTTCACCTGTTCAATATTCAGATGCTTTAAATCCGAAACAAGAGTTTTTAAGAACTCCTAATAATTATGGTTTTGCAACACTAACGTATTCGCCAAATCAGAAATTTAAAACAGCTTTAAACTTGGTTTATACAGGAGAAATGGAAGTTTTACACGTAGCTTCTCCACAAAATTTAATTGCTGATGAATATTTTACTTCTCCAAGTTTTACGGAAATTGGAATTAAATCGAGTTATAATTTTAATCTTTCTAAGTTACAAACCAATTTAGAGTTTTCAGCTGGTGTAAAAAATCTGTTTGATAGTTACCAATCTAAATTTGATATTGGAAAAGAACGTGATAGTAATTTTATTTACGGACCAGCAACACCAAGAACTATTTTCTTCGGAATAAAATTTGGGAGTTAATAAAGTATATTATTTTTTCATATTAAAGTAAGTAGAGAGTTCTTTTGGACCTTCTAAATTAGTCCTTATAATATGCATTTTTCCTTCTTTATCACTTTCTAAATGCCATTTTATTAGCGTAATTTGATTGTTTTCAATCTCTAAACCAGTAATACATCGTGGATGCACACAACTACCATCATTGAAGTGAGGTAACTCGTCAAAATTTGGAAACCTTGGTCTGTGTGTATGACCAGTAATTACCATTTGATTATTATTTCTTTGAATCCATTTTTCAATTTTACGCTCAACTTTAATTAACTCTTTAAAGTTTTGTGCTGGACTTGTTGGATCTTTTATCCCAATTAATTGCAATGGTCTCCAAAGAAAACGCACTAAAAATCTACTTAATTTCCAAAAAACGTAATTAAACCAATCTGCCTGATGACCGTGCATTAAAAATATAGATTCTTCTTCTGTGTTTTTTAAAATAATTGCTTCAGAAAAAGAAACATTTACCATAAGCTCTTTCTTTTTTTGCTCAGAAAAACTATAATAAGAAGCTAAGTTTTTTTCTACGTTCTTTGGGTTTTTATAATCCATATCATGATTTCCCCAAATAAAATGAAGCTGATTTTTAGAGTGAAACTTCTTTAAAACACCAAAAACATCTTTGTTAGCTTCAAAGATATCTTTAAAATTATTTTCCCAAAGTTCGTCTCCATCACCTAATTCAATATAGGTAAAATCCTTTTTTAAATATTGCTCAAGAGCAAATACAAAAACTTCTCTATTGTGTTTAAAATCGTCTGCAAAACTATTGTTACCTCTATGACAATCGCTAAACAACACGTATTTAGACTCCTTATTTAAAGGAAGGGTTTTTGCTTTTTTAAATGCGCTGGTTATTCTACTATTAGAAGACATAACCCAAAGATGCATAAAAAAAGCGAGGTTATAAAACCTCGCTTTTTAAAAATTTCTATAAAAGATTACAAAGCATATTGTAAACCAACTGTTATAGTTTCTTTTTGCTCTAATTGAATTCCGTTAACATCTTGATATAATGGTGTTGCATATTCAAACCCAAGTCTAAAACCTTTTAAACTTCCTTTTGGAGCATATAAATTAAAACCTAAACCTCCATTAATATAACTTCCACCAGAGTTTGTAGTATCTGCTGTTGTTACCATCATCGGATTTAAATTAGGGTTTGTTCCATCAATTTCATCAACAATTAAACCTTGTAAACGCACAGAAAAACTTAACCAATCGTCAGTTTTCACAGCAAACCAGTTGTTTAATTCATATTTGTTTCCAAAAGAATAATCGTTAGAATTATCGCCAAAACGTACAATAGCTTTTAATTGATTACCCCAAGAAATAGTTTCTTTTTGACCTAAATAAGTTACACCTAATTCAGTATCAAAAGTTCCGCTTCCTAATTGCATAGGATATGGTAATTGAACTTCATTAGGAGAGCTCATTGGAGTTACATCCATTTCTTCAATACTTCCTGTTGGTAAAGAAAAGTTTAAAGATCCGTGTAAAGATTGACTGTTTTTATTTAAGAACTTATAAATCATACCTAATTTTAAATCTCCAAACCCAGAAGATGAAGTTGAAAATGGAACAATATTACCCATCATTCTCATTTGTAAATCCATATCGTTCTGCGTGTACATTGCCATTGCAACTAAAGTAATTCTATCCGTTGGTGCATACATAGCTCCTAACATGTGCATTTTCATTGGCATTTCTAAAGGCGTTACCATATAACCAGCATCGTGAGCTTCAGTATTAGATACCTCATCTGATCCAGAAAGTAATCCTTTCATATTCATACTCATATAACGATATGAAAACATAATACCACCTTTACTGTGGTAATGATCTCCCATTACGGATATTGGAGCATGTCCGTCAGGTCTATTTCCGTTCCAATTTGTTAACTGTTTTTCTTCTTTTTCTTGTGCTATAATTAAGCTTGATAGGAATACAAATATCCCTAAAAAAATAAATTTTTTCATTTGTGAAATTTTAAGTTTTTATGCGTGTTTTTAATCAACTTATAAAAGCTGATTGATTTAATACGGGTATTTTAAACTTAAACTGTTGGAGGGTGAAATACTGAAGATGTATATAAAAAAGAATAATTCTTAGGAGTACTATGTTTTTCTTTAGTTTGAAAAAGAAATGATGAATTTTCTTTAATTTTAAGTAAGATAACAAAGCCAACAGGATATTCTTCCATAGAAACTCTTAACGCTTTTCTATCTTCTTTTTGTTCATTTTCTAACTTCTTCATTAAGTAACATTTACCATTACATTGTAGTTCTGGCTTATCTACATTAATACATAGCACCTTAGAAATGTAATCGTATTTTATAGCATACTCTACAAATGGAGCAATTGGCTTTAGCATTGCAACTAAATACAAAAAGACTAAAAAAAAGGTTACGTATTGTTTCTTCAAAATATTTATTAGAAAAGAAGGCAAAGATATTTCTATTGAAAATAATAAGCAATAAAAAATAAACAATATTATTTTTATTTATTCTAAATAAGTATTATTTTTGTAGAGAATTATGATTGTATTTTACAAAGAACATACAGCAGTTAAAAATATTCTTTCGCTTTCTTCTTGCGAAACGTCTTGTGCTACCAATTGCATAAAACCAAAAGGCTCTTGTTGCAATAAGTACAAAAAAAAAGGCATCAACTGTAAGCGATGCCCTTTAACTTTTAGTGTGAAAATTGCTTCTTAAAACACCTGTTTTTTTAACTAAAAAAATGTGTTTTAGATTCCCGCCTTCGCGGGAATGACAGGTTTAAAGGAAACCTCGAGGCACCGCCTCAAGGAACTCTTTTTAATTAAGCGATTTTTAACAAGAAATAAGTCTTTTTTCCGCGTTGTAATAACACATATTTATCTGCTATTAAATCTTTAGCAGTAATAACAAAATCTTCTTTTACTTTTTCTTTATTTACCGAAACAGCATTTTCTTTTAAAGCTCTACGCGCATCTCCGTTAGATTTTAAAAAGTTTGTTTTTGCTGACAATGCACCAATCATATCTAATCCTTCTGCTATATCATCTTTAGAAACTTCCGCTTGTGGAACACCAGCAAATACATCTAAGAATGTTTGCTCGTCTAAGGATTTTAAATCTTCTGAAGTAGATTTTCCGAATAAAATATTAGAAGCTGCAATAGCTTTATCTAGTTCTTCTTTTGAGTGCACAAATGTAGTAACCTCTTCTGCTAATCGTTTTTGTAAAACTCTAACATGTGGTGCTTCTTTGTGCTCTTCAATTAAAGCTTCAACGGTTTTTTCATCTAAAAAAGTAAATATTTTCACATACTTTTCTGCATCTTCATCAGATGTATTTAGCCAAAATTGGTAAAATTTATATACAGATGTTTTTGAAGCATCTAACCAAACATTTCCACCTTCAGATTTACCAAATTTAGAACCATCTGCCTTTGTAATTAATGGACATGTCATTGCATAAGCCTTAGCTTCTTCACCAACATTCATTCTTCTTACAAGTTCTGTTCCTGTGGTAATATTTCCCCATTGATCAGAACCTCCCATTTGTATTTTACAATTGTGGGCTTTATATAAGTGGTAAAAATCGTATCCTTGAATTAATTGGTATGTAAACTCTGTAAAACTCATTCCGCCAGATTCTTCTCCAGAAATACGCTTTTTCACAGAATCTTTTGCCATCATGTAGTTTACGGTAATTCTTTTACCAACATCACGAGCAAATTCAATAAATGAAAAGTTTTTCATCCAATCGTAATTATTTACTAAAATTGGAGAGTTAGCCGTACCGTTATCAAAATCTAAAAAACGAGCTAACGTTCTTTTAATTCCATCTACATTTTTAGCTAATGCTTCTTCATTTAATAAATTACGTTCGTCAGATTTTCCTGATGGATCACCAATCATACCTGTTGCTCCACCTACTAAAGCTACTGGTTTATGTCCAGCTCTTTCTAAGTGAACTAATAAAATAATTGGTACTAAACTACCAATATGTAGCGAATCTGATGTTGGATCAAAACCAATATAGGCAGCAGTCATTTCTTTTTGCAATTGCTCTTCAGTTCCTGGCATCATATCGTGTATCATTCCACGCCAACGTAATTCTTCAACTAAATTCTTTGTCATCTTGGTATATTTTAAAAGCGCAAAGATAATTTTATCGTTTAAAAAAAACTATTTTCGTGCTATGATTTTAGTTACTGGCGGAACTGGTTTGGTTGGAGCACATTTATTATATCATTTAACGTTAAATGATGATAAAATTCGTGCTATATATCGTTCTGAAAATACGCTTGAAAAAGTAAAAGAAGTATTCTCTTTTTATACTTCTGAAGTAACAAAACATTTTTCTAAAATTGAATGGATAAAAGCGGATATTACTGATATTCCTTCAATGATTCCTGCATTTATTAACATTAAAAAAGTATATCATTGTGCAGCTTTGGTTTCTTTTAATCCGAAAGATTATAGAGAAATGCGAAAAGTAAATATTCATGGAACCGCAATTATTGTAAATCTTGCTATTGATGCTAAAGTTGATAAACTTTGTTTTGTAGGTTCTATTGCTGCAGTTGGAAATGCTATAAACGGAGAAATTATTACTGAAGAAAATGAATGGAATGATGAAGATGATAATCACGGTTACGCAATTACAAAATTTGGTGCAGAGATGGAAGTTTGGCGCGCAAGTCAAGAAGGTGTTGATGTAGTAATTGTAAATCCTGGTGTAATTTTAGGAAGTGGTTTTTGGAATACAGGATCAAGTAAACTATTTACCCAAATTTATAATGGATTTAAGTTTTATACTGAAGGAATAACAGGATTTGTTGGTGTACAAGATGTTGTAAAAGCGATGACTTTATTAATGAATTCTGAAGTAAAAAACGAACGATTTATACTAGTTTCTGAAAACAAATCATTCAAAGATATTTTCTTTTCAATAGCAGATGCTTTTGATAAAAAACATCCTTCTAAAAAAATTAAACCTTGGCAAACTGCAATTTTTTGGAGAGTTGCTTGGGTTATATCAAAATTTACTGGAAAAGAACCTTTGTTAACAAAACATTCGGCAAAATCTGCTCATGGAATTTCTTACTATTCAGCAGAAAAAATAACAAAAACATTAAATTTCAGCTTTGAAAAAATAGAAACTGTTGTTAAACGAGTTGCTAAAAATTACCCTTTATAAAAAGAAATTATCTTTTTTTAAACCCTTTTTCTAAAATTGGTTTTTTTAACTGAGAAGAGTCTAATTTTATAAGATTCTTAAGTTTTCCTTCCTTATTTTTACTTTTAAGACGTTCTTCTTTTATCTTTTTTTTATCTAAATTCTTTATAGAATCTTGTGTTTTTAATTCCTCAGAGTACTTCTTATGTTCCTTATTAATGTTATCTTTTACTTCTAGTAAAATTTCATTGTATTGTTCTATAACAGATGTATAATACACATTGCTTTCTTTAAATCTAGCACTGTCTATTTTATATTTATCGTACACAAAAGGCAAATAATTTACTTGTCTTTGCTGAATTTTATTCTTTACGTTTTTAGCAGATAATGCAATATACATATCAGACAAAAGAGCAACCATAGTGTCTTTTGGTATTAAATTTTCTGGTTTCTTGTAAATTGTATTACTTGTACAAGAACCTAGAAAAATAAAAACAAGTATGTATAAAACTTTTTTCATTATCTGTTAAAAGTTAATCGCTTTCCTTTTTTCTCTTCGTTAAAGACACCATTGCTGTATATTAATTCTCCATTTACAAAAGTGTGGGTAATTTTACTTGAAAACTCAGTTCCTTCAAACGGAGACCAACCACACTTGTATAAAATATTTTCTTTAGAAACTGTCCAAGAATTGTTGGTGTCTACCAAAACTAAATCGGCATAAAAACCTTCTTTTATAAATCCTCGTTGTTTAACTTTAAAAATTTTAGCAGGATTATGACACATTTTTTCTACCGCTTTTTCAACCGATAAAACGCCTTCTTTTACTTTCTCAAAAATAGCAGGAATTGCATGTTGTACTAACGGACCTCCACTTGGTGCTTTTGTATATACATTATCTTTTTCTTCTAAAGTATGTGGCGCATGATCTGTAGCAATAATATCTATTCTGTCATCTAACAATGCTTTCCACAAACCATCTTTATCCTTTTGAGATTTAACAGCTGGATTCCATTTAATATGTGTTCCTTTTGTATCATAATCTGCATCTGTAAACCATAAATGATGTACGCAAACCTCTGCTGTTATTTGTTTTTCTTCTAACGGAATATCGTTACGAAATAAAGCTGTTTCTTTAGCTGTTGATAAATGAAAAACATGCAAACGTGCGCCTGTTTTTTTAGCCAATTCAATTGCTTTTGAAGATGAAATATAGCACGCTTCTTCACTTCTAATAATTGGGTGATATTTTAAAGGAATATCATCTCCAAATTCGGCTTTATATTTTTCTGTGTTTTTTCTAATTGTAGCTTCATCTTCACAATGTACAGAAATCACCATTTTTGTTGAAGAGAAAATTTTCTCTAAAACGGCTTCATTATCCACCAACATATTTCCTGTAGATGAACCTAAAAACAATTTAATTCCAGCAACATTTTCTGGATTGGTTTTTAATAACTCTTCTAAATTATCGTTTGTTCCACCAAACATAAATGAGTAATTAGCGTAAGAATCTTTAGCTGCAATGTTAAATTTATCTTCTAACAATTCTTGAGTTGTTGCCTGCGGAATTGTGTTTGGCATTTCAATAAAAGAGGTAATTCCGCCAGCAATTGCAGCTTTGCTTTCTGTAGCAATATTTGCTTTGTGTGTTAAACCCGGCTCACGAAAATGTACTTGATCGTCTATCATTCCAGGAATTAAATAACTGCCTTTTGCATCAATTATAGTTGCATTTTCAGGAGCTATAATTGATTCTGAAATCTCTTTAATAAGTTCATTTTCAATAAGAATATCTCCATTAAAAACGGTATTCTCATTTACAATTTTTGCATTTTTTATTAAGGTATGTTGTGTCATTTTTATTTTGGTAATTTACTTAAACGCATTTTTATTACTCCAAAAAGCGCTTCGTATACAATATTTCCACTCATTTTAGATTCTCCTAAAGTTCTATCTGTAAAGATCACAGAAACTTCATTAATCTTAAAACCGCGTTTCCAGGCTTTGTATTTCATTTCAATTTGAAAAGCATAACCAATAAATTTAATTTTGTCTAATCTAAGTGTTTCTAAAACATTACGTTTCCAGCAAACAAAACCAGCAGTTGTATCATGCAAAGGAATTCCAGTAATAAAACGCACGTATTTAGAAGCAAAATAAGAAAGTAAAACTCTGTGCATTGGCCAATTAACAACATTTACTCCAACAGAATATCGAGATCCCACAGAAACATCTGCGCCTTTTTTAGCACATTCATTATAAAGTCTTATTAAATCTTTTGGATTATGAGAAAAATCTGCATCCATTTCAATAATATAATCGTACTTTTTTTCAATAGCCCATTTAAAACCGTGAATATATGCAGTTCCTAAACCGTTTTTCCCTGTACGTTTTTCTATATGTAGTTTAGTTGAAAACTCTTTTTGAAGGTTTTCTACTATATTTCCAGTACCATCTGGAGAATTATCATCAACAACTAAAATATGAAAGTCTTTTTCTTGATTAAAAACTTCTCGTATTATAGCTTCGATGTTTTCTTTTTCGTTGTACGTAGGTATTATAACTAATGCGTCAGACATTGTAGATTTTATTCAAATAAGAGACAAATATACATCATTTTATTCCTAATTTAGCGTTAATATTTCTGTTGAAAAATGCAAGCAATACCTAGAGAACTAACACAAAATAATTGGATAACAATGTTATTCCTAATAGGCTTTATTTTGCTTTTTTTTATGAAACTATATAAACCTTCACGTTTTTTAGGATATTCAATCTCTTTTTTTACACGTGGATTTATAGAGAAACGAGCTGAAGAGAAACCTGCTATTTTTTCTACTTTTCATGTTTTAATATATTCTTTTTGTGTTTTAACACTTAGTTTATTTATACATACATTAATCCCTGAAACTCAAACACAAAACAATCTAATTTCTTATATTTATTTAATTTCATTTACATTTATATATATGATTATCAGAAGTTTATTAGATTATTCTTTTAGTAAACTTCTTAACCTTTCAGATTATATCAGGTATTTTATTTTTACAAAAGTTGGTTACCTTTATACACTTTCAATTTGGTTATTCCCTATTTTAATAATTTATAATTATGGTTATAAAAATAACAATTTTCTTTGGGGAAGTTTTCTAATTTTACTTGGAATTCGTTTTGGTTTAGTTTTTTACAATAACAAAAAGCTGATTATAAAGCACTTGTTTTATTTTATTTTGTATCTTTGCGCCCTTGAAATAGCACCGCTATTTATTATTTTAAAAATACTAAAATAAGTAAAGGATATACTATGAAAGTGAAAACTATTTTAGTGTCTCAACCGGCACCAAAAACTGAGACCTCGCCTTATTTTGATTTGGCAGATAAACAAAAGATTAAAGTAGATTTTAGGTCTTTTATACATGTAGAAGGAATTTCTGTGAAAGAAGTTAGAGCTAATAAAATAGATTTAAAAGATTTTACAGCTGTTATTTTAACAAGTAGAAACGCTGTAGATCATTACTTTAGAATTGCTGAAGAAATGCGTTTTACGGTTCCTGATGACATGAAATATTTTTGTCAATCTGAAGCTGTAGCTTATTACTTGCAAAAATACGTTGTATATCGTAAGCGAAAAATTTATGTAGGAACAAGAACATTTCCTGAACTTACTAAGCTGATTAAAAAACACAAAGACGAAAAGTTTTTACTACCTTCTTCCGACAAATTAAAGCCTTTAATTCCTGAAGAATTAGACAAGCTAAAAATAAGCTGGAAACGTGCTGATTTATACAGAACTGTTGTAAGTGACTTATCTGATTTAGAAGATGTTTTTTACGACATATTAGTTTTCTTTAGCCCTTCTGGAATAGATAGTTTATTTAAAAATTTCCCGGAATTTAAACAAAACAAAACACGTCTTGCTGTATTTGGAAACTCAACCATAAAAGCAGTAGAAGATAGAGGTTTACGTGTAGACATTGCTGCACCAACACCAGAAACTCCTTCTATGACAATGGCTTTAGAAAAATACATTAAAGGTGTTAATAAAAAATAATACATTTTGTTTTTTAGAAATTAAATAAAGAGAAAAGAGAAGTCTAAAAAGACTTCTCTTTTTTTTGTAAATTCGAAACTTATTTAATTAAACTTATCATAAACTTCATTAAAATATATACACAATGAATTGGGAACAACTTCTTTCTTTAAAACGTTTTGGCGATACTCAAAAACGAGAACGAATAGCACAAGACGAAACTCGTTTAGGGTTTGAAGTAGATTTTGATAGAATTATATTTTCATCAGCTTTTAGAAGTTTACAAGATAAAACACAGGTAATTCCACTCTCTAAAACCGATTTTGTACATACACGTTTAACACATAGTTTAGAAGTTTCCGTTGTTGGAAGAACACTTGGAAGGCGAGTTGGAAAAGTATTGTTAGAACGTCATCCAGAATTAGCAAAACTAGGTTATACATTCAATGATTTTGGCGCAATTGTAGCTGGTGCTTCAGTAATGCATGATATAGGAAATCCACCTTTTGGGCATTCCGGAGAAAAAGCAATTGGTGAATATTTTAAAACGGGAAACGGATTAAAATACAAAAACCAACTTACAAATAAAGAGTACCAAGATCTAATAGATTTTGAAGGAAACGCAAACGGATTCAAAATTTTAACCGAAAATAGACAAGGTACAGAAGGTGGTTTGCGTTTAAGCTACGCAACCTTAGGCGCGTTTATAAAATACCCAAAAGAGTCCTTACCAAAAAAACCAACGCATCATATTGTAGATAAAAAATACGGCTTTTTTCAATCAGAAAAAGTAGCCTTTTTAGATCTTACGGAAGACTTAGGTTTATTGAAAAAAGAAAGTGACGGAATTTCTTTTTACCGACATCCATTAGCTTATTTAGTAGAAGCAGCAGATGATATTTGCTACACAATTATAGATTTTGAAGACGGAATTAATCTTGGTTTAATAGACGAAGAATTTGCTTTAGAATACATGATTAAACTAGTTAAAGACAAAATTGATAGCAATAAATATCATTCACTTCAACATAAAAAAGACAGAATAAGTTATTTACGTGCCTTAGCAATTGGCGTGTTAATTAACGAGGCTGTAGCTATATTTTTAGATAATGAAGAAGCCATTTTAAAAGGTGATTTCGACAAAGGTTTACTAGACAAGTGTAAATACGAAGCCCAAATAAATGACATTATAAAACTTAGTGTTGCCAAAATATATAATTCTAAAGAAGTTGTAGAAAAAGAGGTTGCAGGTTATAAAATTATAGCCGATTTATTAGATGTTTTTGTAACGGCTTTAAACAATAAGTTTGATGGAAATCAATCTAATTACGACAACTTAGTGTTAAATCTATTACCTGAAGAGTATCAAAAAGAGCAAGAAAATTTATACGATAGAATCATGCAAATATGCAGTTATATTGCTGGTTTATCAGATGGTTTTGCTATTAGATTACACAAAAAATTAATGGGGAATATTATTTAAAAAAAGAGCTAAATAATTAGCTCTTTTTCTATTAATTCAAATAAGTTAATACTAGCTTTCTTCCTCCCCGACAGATTCTCCTTGTGTTGTTACAGAACCTGTGCTAGAATTTCCATAGACAGGAGTTTCATTTCTAAGTATATCAATAACTCGGGCAAAATTAGCTGAAGTCATATAAGGTGTTTCTTCTCTTTTTCCGTTAAAAAAGGTGAAGTAAAATTTACCTAAATCAATTTTTGGATCCCAAACCGCTTGATAAGTAGTTATTTTTGTCCATCCTGATGTTCCTTTTGCATGGTGTGGCATAATATTTAGTTTTATAATTAGAACCCAAAATTATGTAATACAAATAGTTAAACATCAATGTAAAACACTGATTTTCAAAAAGGTATTTAACTATTTATGTGGAAGGAATTATCTATTTTGCTTCTCGGCAGTTTTCTCTAGCTCTAAATACCAATTTTCACCAAACTTTCTAATCAAAGCTTCTTTTAGAAATTTGTAAACAGGTACTTGTAATTCTTTTCCCAACGTACAAGCATCATCACAGATATCCCATTTATGATAATTTACAGCAGCAAACTCACTATAATCTTTTACTCGAACCGGATATAAATGGCAAGAAATTGGTTTTTTCCAATCTACAATACCTTTATTATAGGCATGTTCTATTCCACACATTGCTGTGTTTTTTTCATCAAAAGTAACATAAGCACACGCTTCTCCATCAATTAATGGCGTTTCTAACTCACCAAAATCGCTAGTAACCCAAGTACCTTGTTGCTCTATAGCTTCTATTCCTTCAGCTCTTAAAAAAGGTTTAACTTTCGGGTAAATATCTTCCAATATTTTTGTTTCTTCTTTGTCAAGTGGAGCACCGGCTTCACCCGCTACACAACAAACTCCTTTACAAGCTGATAGATTACAAACAAAATCTTTTTCTATGATATCTTCCGATACTATTGTCTTTCCTAGTTGAAACATAATGCAAAAGTACAGTTATTTTTACCTTTTATAAACGTATATTAAGATTTCTTAACTAATTTTGCGGTATTAAATAAACAACAATGAATTTTAATTTTAAAGAAATTTTTACAGCGTTTATGGTTTTATTTGCTGTAATAGATATTATTGGAAATATTCCTATTATTATAGATTTACGTAAAAAAGTAGGCCATATTCAATCTGAAAAAGCCTCACTTATCGCTGGTTTTATTATGATAATTTTCCTTTTCTTAGGGCAAAGTTTACTATCATTAATTGGAGTAGATGTTAATTCTTTTGCAGTAGCAGGTTCTTTTATCCTGTTTTTTATAGCCTTAGAAATGATTTTAGGTATAACATTATACAAAGACGATGAAGAAGGCGGAATAACAGCAACTGTTTTCCCTTTAGCCTTTCCATTAATTGCTGGTCCAGGAAGTTTAACAACCTTACTTTCTTTACGTGCAGAGTTTAATATAGAAAATATAATTATTGCAGTAATATTAAATGTTTTTGTAATTTATATTGTCTTAAAAACCTCTTCAAAAATTGAACGCATTATTGGTGCAAATGGAATAAAAATTATTAGAAAAGTATTTGGTGTAATACTTTTAGCAATTGCTGTAAAGTTATTTGCTCATAATATTAAAGAGTTATTTGCATAATATGAATTTTGATGTTTTAATAATTGGAGGTGGTGTTGCAGGTATGCAATGTGCACTAGTTTTAGGTTCTGCAAAAAACAAATGGTTTGCAGAAAATAAGACAATTGGTATTATTTTACATCAACGTTCTTCTCATTTACAAAATGCTTTATTTAACAACGTTTTAGGTTTACCTGAGGGAAAGCGAGGAAGCGAGGTTTTAACCGAAGGAAAACAACAGTTACAAGATGTATATCCACATGTTTTTCAAATTGAAAATGAAAAAGTATGTTCAGTTCAAGATATTAAAGAGGGTTTTAAAATAACAACCAATAAACAAGCTTATACTGCAACAAATATTGTGGTTGCGTTAAATTACTCTAAACCTTTTGATATTGTTGGATTAAAGCAATATATAGAACCGCATCAAAGAGCCAATCCTCAAAAAGACAGAATTCAATTACGCAATTATAATCACCTTATAAAAAAAGGATTATACGTCTGTGGAACAATAGCGGGTTGGCGAAGTCAGTTTGCAATTGCAGCAGGAAGTGGCGCAAGTGTAGCCACAGATATTCTAACCGATTGGAACGATGGAAATCATACCAAAATTCATGATAAAATAAAAAATCCGATGTAAAATTTACATCGGATTTTTTTATATTTAAAATGATTGAAATTTATTCAACCGTAACAGCTTTCGCTAAATTTCTAGGCTGATCAACATCTTTTTCTAAGAATACCGCTATATGATAAGATAATAACTGTAATGGTATTGTAGTTAACAAAGGAGTTAAAGCTTCTTCTGTTTCTGGAATTTCAATTACATGATCTGCAATCTTTTTAACCTCAGTATCACCTTCAGTAACAATTGCAATAATTTTTCCGCTACGCGCTTTTATTTCTTGAATATTACTTACTACTTTTTCGTAATGACCTTTATTAGTTGCAATTACAAAAATTGGCATGTTTTCATCAATTAAAGCAATTGGTCCGTGTTTCATCTCCGCAGCAGGATAACCTTCTGCATGGATATAAGAAATCTCTTTTAATTTTAATGCGCCTTCTAAAGCTACCGGAAAATTAAAACCACGCCCTAAATATAAACAGTTAGTAGCATCTTTATAGACTCTAGCAATTTCCTGTACTTTTTTATCTATTTTTAATAACTCTTCTACTTTTCCAGGAATTAACTGCATTCTTTGTAAATACGTATGAAATACATTCTTAGATAAAGTACCTTTTTCTTCTCCTAATTTCAAAGCAATTAAAGATAAAACAGTTATCTGTGTTGTAAATGCTTTAGTAGATGCCACACCAATTTCTGGACCTGCATGTGTATATGCACCTGCATGTGTTTCTCTTGCAATTGAAGATCCTACAACATTACAAACGCCAAAAACAAATGCGCCTTTAGATTTTGCTAATTTGATAGCTGCTAAAGTATCCGCAGTTTCTCCAGATTGAGAGATAGCAATTACTACATCTTTTGAAGTTATAATTGGATTTCGATATCTAAATTCAGAAGCATATTCAACTTCAACAGGAATACGAGCCATATCTTCAAAAAGGTATTCTCCAACTAAACCTGCATGCCAAGATGTACCACAAGCAATAATTATAATTCTGTCAGCATTTAAAAACTTTTGAAGATTATCATCTACTCCTGACATTCTAATAATACCTTCATCAGCTAACATACGACCTCTATAAGTGTCTGTAATTGCCTTTGGCTGTTCATAAATTTCTTTAAGCATAAAGTGATCGTAACCACCTTTTTCTATTTGCTCTAAGCTCATTTGAAGTTCTTGAATGGTAGCGTCTACTATTTTATCATTCTTAATCTGACGAACACGTACTTCTTTTCCTATTTTAATAATAGCTAATTCACCATCTTCTAGATAAATAGCTTCTTTAGTGTATTCTATAAAAGGAGACGCATCAGAAGCTACAAAAAATTCTTTATTATCTTTACCAACTCCAATTGCAATTGGACTACCAAGACGAGCTACTACAATTTCATTAGGCTTAGTTTTGTCAAAAACAGCAATTGCATAAGCTCCAATAACATTCGTTAATGCTATTTGTACAGCTTTACCTAGTTTACATTTTTCGTTCTTTTTAACTTCTTCAATAAGGTTTATTAAAACCTCTGTATCTGTATCACTATGAAATTTATAACCTCTATTAATTAATTCTTGCTTAATAGTGTCATAATTTTCTATAATTCCGTTATGAACAATAACTAAATCTCCAGATTGAGAAAAATGTGGGTGAGAATTTACATCATTTGGAACACCATGTGTTGCCCAACGAGTATGTCCAATACCAATTTTACCAAGTTTTCTTTCTTCTTCTTTATTGGTGATTAGCTCTAAGTCAGAAACTTTTCCTTTAGTTTTTGACATTCTCATTTCCTCTCCGTCATATAGCATAACACCAGAACTATCATAACCTCTATATTCTAGACGTTTTAATCCGTTTATTACAATAGGATAAGCATCTCTAAAGCCAATATAACCTGTAATTCCACACATAACAATTAGGTTTTTTTAATAAGTTATTTTTTTACTGAATATGATATTTTTAATTGCGCTTTTCTAGCAGTATTTGAAGAAGTATTACTGTGAAGCACAATTCCT
This sequence comes from Tenacibaculum todarodis, assembly GCF_001889045.1. Classification (NCBI taxonomy): domain Bacteria; kingdom Pseudomonadati; phylum Bacteroidota; class Flavobacteriia; order Flavobacteriales; family Flavobacteriaceae; genus Tenacibaculum; species Tenacibaculum todarodis. The sequence continues at coordinate 2,267,628 of NZ_CP018155.1, forward strand.
CTTGGATTCCAGTTAAATGAATCTACAATTGTATCAATAGTACTATTTGGTAAATCTGTTGCATTATAAACCTTTAAGCCTAAGGCAGGGTTATAAGAAGATTCTCCAGATAATAAATCAGAGATATAATCAGTTATTCTAAAGTGGTATCTATCTTTTGCGTTGGTTTCGTCTGTTAATAATTGACCACCAAAAACCGTTGATCCTTCAGAAATTACATCTTTTATAAGGCTAGGATTACCATCTTCATTTTTATATAAAAATAAACTTAAAGGAACGTGAGTTGTGTCTTTAGATTGGTCTATATAAAAAACTAAAGAAGCATCGTTAATTAACCAATCTTGACTTCTTAAATCTTGCAATTCTGTTCCTTGTAAAATATCAATGTTAGCCATTGTTCCTGCTGTACCTTGAACTACAAAGTTACCTGCTGAAGGAGCACTACCCGCAGTAGGCTTATAAATACTATTTGTAACACCACTTAAAGGAAAAGAATTATTTTTAGTAATTGTATCTATTACTGATCCATTTGCTAAAACAGTATTTGTATAAAAAATATCTATTACCGGTGATCCTGTAGAAAAATTAAAAGGAACTAAAGAACCATCTGCTCCAGAAGCTTCAATTATTAAACCTCTAAAATAATTTTGAAATGCTTGTAGTGACTCAAAATCCGTTGTTTCATATTTATCTAAAAACAAGGTTTTTATTTTGTCATTATCAAGCGGAATAGCCATAAAAGGGGCCGAATTAGCAATTTTTAAACTGTCGGTAAAAGTATTACCATTACTTAAATGTCTGTTAAAATAGTATACTGTATCTTTTTTACCATAATTTAAGTCAGCTAAAGGATACGTTTGAGGAACAGTAAAAGAAAAGTTTGCATCTTCATTTAACTCATTTCCTTTAGAATAAACTGCGTCAGATAAATAAGTGTTTTGTTGTGTAGGGTTTGCTGGATTCAATGTATTTAAAAAAGTTAAATTTCTATACACTTTTACTGCAACTGGTATTGTAGGATCACCTAAAATTGAATCAATTCTAAAGCTATTTCCATCACTTGTTTCAGCATTAACCGTGTTAGTAGATTGATATGGTAATCGGATTAAAACCTTATCCATTTTAGTTACAACGGTAGTATCTGCACCATACGTATTTTCAACAACTTTTAAATCAGCTAGCAAACCAACTTGAGAAACAATAGAAGCTTCAATAGTTTTAAAATCATCGCTTTTATAAACACCTAAAAGGTATTCTCCTAAGTTTACACTTATACCTCCATCTGCTCTAACAGCAGCAATATCAACTGGAGAAATTGTAATATCTAACAAAGTGTCTTTAGTTTCAAAAACTCCATTGTTTATTACTGAAGAACCAATATCTGTAAAATCTTTTTCACAAGAAATAACACCGAATAAAAATAGTAGGAAAGCTCCTACATAAGCACTTTTTTTAATCATCGTAAAATGAACTAATCGTTTAAATTTTCTAAAACTTTTTCTGAGTAAAACTCTAAATATGCCTCTGTAATATCTTCGTCTTTTTGAAAGTCTAAAACTACTGTATCAGATTTTTCAATAAATTCTGTTATTTCTTCAGATAAATCATCACTACCTTTAATAATAGCATCAGAATTTTCTATGGCACTTTTTAAAATATTGGTATGGTTTGGTGTTTCTATAGTTTTAACTTTAGCTTCGTCTAAGTTATCAAAACGGACTTTATCTGCCATTTCACTATCTAATTCACCTTCAAAACCACTATTATATAGCGAAGTTACAATCTTGCTTTCGGTAAACAATGGTTCTTCCTTATAAAATTCTCTTAAATAAAGCGGAAGCAAAGAAGCCATCCAACCATGAATATGAATAATATCTGGAGCCCAATTTAATTTTTTAACTGTTTCAACAACACCTTTTGCAAAGAAAATCATGCGTTCGTCATTGTCGTCAAAAAGTTCTTCATCTTCATCAGAATATACAGCTTTACGCTTAAAATATTCTTCATTATCAATAAAGTAAACCTGCATTCTTTCCTTAGGAATTGAAGCAACTTTTATAATCAAAGGCATATCCATATCATTGATTATCAAATTCATACCAGACAAACGAATAACTTCGTGTAATTGATGTCTTCTTTCGTTAATTACACCAAAACGTGGCATAAAAATACGGGTTTGAACTCCTTTAGAGTGTGCTTTCTTTGCAACGTTAAATGCGGTTGATGATAACTCGGTTTCTGGTAAGTAAGGAACTACTTCCGACGAAACATATAATATTCTTTTGTCCTTCATTAAATCAATCTCTTTAAAATTACGAGTGCAAAAATACGAAAATATATGCAAAAATCATGTTAAAATGCTAATTTCGCATGTATTCCAATTTACATCCAATGAGAAAATTTGATAAAAAATCTGAATTAAAAAAATATCTATCAACACTTAAAAATGATAAAAAAACCATTGGTTTTGTTCCCACAATGGGCGCGTTACATCAAGGACATTTATCACTTGTAAAAAATGCTCAAGAGAAGAATGACATAACAGTTGTTAGCATTTTTGTAAACCCTACACAGTTTGATAACAAAGAAGATTTGGTTAAATACCCTAAAACTTTAGAAAATGATATTCAACTTTTAGAAAGTGTAAATTGTGATGTATTATTCTCACCTTCGGTAGAAGAAATTTACGCAGAAAACATTAGTTCTGAACGTTTTGATTTTGACGGATTAGAACACCAAATGGAAGGTAAATTTAGAGATGGTCATTTTGATGGCGTTGGTACAATTGTAAAGACCTTGTTTGAAATTGTAGCGCCAGATACTGCTTATTTTGGCAAAAAAGATTTTCAGCAACTACAAATCATCAAGAAAATGGTGGAAAAACACACAATACCTTTAAAAATTAAAGGATGCGATATTTTTAGAGAAGAAGATGGTTTGGCAATGAGTTCTAGAAACGCTCGTTTAACAAAAGAATACAGAGAAGCAGCACCATTTATCTATAAAACGCTTAAAAAAGCAAAGAAAAAATTTGGCACAAAAAGTGCAGATAAAGTTACTAAATGGGTAGAAAAGAAGTTTAAAAAACACCCATTATTAGAATTGGAGTATTTTACCATTGCAAACGAAAAAACGTTAGAAACCGTTAATAAAAAAGAACCAAAACAAAAATACAGAGCATTTATTGCCGTTTTTGCTGGGGAAATTAGATTAATAGATAACATTCGTTTAAAATAAAACAGTTCAAAAACAAATCATTAACCATTAAAAAACTATTTTTGCAGTATGTTAGTACAAGTTGTAAAATCTAAAATTCACCGTGTAAAAGTTACAGGTGCCGATTTAAATTATATAGGAAGCATTACCATTGACGAAGATTTAATGGACGCAGCCAACATTATAGAAGGAGAACGCGTTCAAATTGTAAACAACAATAATGGAGAACGTTTAGAAACCTATGCAATTCCAGGACCAAGAGGAAGCGGAGAAATAACATTAAACGGAGCCGCTGCAAGAAAAGTTGCAAAAGGAGACGTTTTAATCTTAATTGTTTACGGATTTTTAGAATTAGAAGAAGCTAAAAAGTTTAAACCTTCATTAGTTTTTCCTAACGAAAAAGATAATACACTTACATAGTTTTGAATATTAAAAAGATTTTAAAAATTATATTACCGCTCGCTTTGGGTGGTTTTTTAGTTTGGTATTCTTTATCTAAAGTTTCTTTAGAAACACTTTTACAATACTTTAAAGAAGCCAATTATTGGTGGATTGCACTCGGATTATTCTTTGGAGTTCTAAGCCATTTATCAAGAGCTTATCGTTGGAAATTTATGTTAGAACCATTAGGTTTTAAACCAAAATTTGCAAACAGTACTATGGCAGTTTTAGTTGCCTATTTAGTAAATTATGCTGTTCCAAGAGCAGGAGAAGTTTCCCGTGCAGCAGTAATGAGCAATTACGAAGGTATTCCGTTCGAAAAAGGTTTTGGAACCATTGTTGCAGAACGTATTGCAGACCTAATTATGATGCTAATAATCATAGCAATTACACTCTTTTTTCAATTCGATTTTATTTACGAATTACTCACAAAAAACTTCGATCCAACAAAAATAATTATAGGTTTAGCCGTTTTAACTTTGCTTTTTTTCGTTTTTACCAGATACGTTAAAAAAGCAAAAACTGGTTTTGGATTAAAAATTAAAACATTTATTACAGGTTTAGTAGAAGGCGTTACCAGTATTTTTAAAATGAAAAATAAGTGGGCGTTTATCTTTCACACCGTATTTATATGGGCAATGTATGTAGCAATGTTTTGGGCAACAATTCCTGCAATTAGTGGTTTAAACGTTCCTTTTGGTGGCGTTTTAATCGGTTTTATTGCTGGCGGATTCTCAATAGCCGCAACAAACGGTGGTATTGGTTTATATCCAGTTGCCGTAGCTGGCGCATTAGCGTTATTTGGTGTTTCAGAAGAACCTGCAACCGCTTTTGGGTGGATTATGTGGACAGCGCAAACTGCAATGATCATCATTTTCGGTGGCTTATCATTCCTATTCCTTCCAATTTACAATAAAGACAAAAAATAAGCTTGCATTGAGCGTAGTTGAAATGTGGGCGTTACTTTATCCTGAAGACATTCAGGACCAAGTCGCGCTTGGAATTTATCTTGAGCGGAGTCAAAAGGCTATATCTTTTTGTTGAAAAAACAAAAAGGATGCCGTTGCAATCGCTAACGCAACTGTTTGCTAGCTTTTTAGAAAACCTTCAACGCAAATTTCTTATTTAAAAAATAGTATCTTTGATAAAATGGAATTTTTATGAGTCTTCAGGAAAAAAGAAAAGAATTAGCAAAATGGATTTTAGAAACAGATGAAAACATTCTAAATGAAGTAGAAGCTGTTTATAAACTACATTCTAAAAGTGAAGAAATTTCTGATGCACATAAAACAATTTTAGATAAAAGATTAAAACTTCACAAGGAAAGCCCAAAGAGCGGTAGAAATTGGAACGAAGTAAAATCTGAATTATCATTAAAATATGGCGTTTAAAGTTGTCATTAAACCAGAAGCTGAACAAGAACTCCTAGAAGCTTTAAAATGGTATGATTCTAAAGAAATAAACCTTGGTTCTGAATTGTATTTTGAAATTTCAAAACTTATAGATGCAATTCAAGAAAACCCTAATTTATTTCAAAAACGATACAAAGATTTTAGAATTACTTTTACAAAAAGATTTAGATACGGAATTCACTATACTTTAGAAAAAGACATTATTTATATTCATGCTATTCTTCACACAAGTCAAAAATCACCAAAATAGAAGTTATTTTTCTAGCCTAAAAACATCTTAAAGTAACAAGATAACTTTGTAACTTTGTTACCCTAAAACTTTGTAACTAAAATTAAATGGCAAAAACCAAAACAACTTTTTTCTGTCAAAACTGTGGAACTCAACACGCAAAATGGGTTGGACAATGTGGCGCTTGTAAAGAGTGGAATACCATTGTAGAAGAAGTAATTCAGAAAGAAGAAAAAAGAAGTTGGAAACAAGCCACAACAGCAAAATCAGTTACAAAACCCTTAAAAATTGCCGACATTCAGTTAAATCCTGAAGAAAGAGTAATTACCAATAATAACGAACTAGACACCGTTCTTGGTGGCGGATTGGTAAAAGGATCTGTAACACTTTTAGGTGGAGAACCCGGAATTGGAAAATCTACTTTATTACTGCAAGTTGCTTTAAACATCAAACAAAAAGTACTGTATGTTTCAGGTGAAGAAAGTCAATCGCAAATAAAAATGCGCGCAGAACGGTTAGAAAGTAGCAACTCTAATTGCTTAATTTTAACGGAAACAAATACGCAACAAATTTTTAAAAACATAGAAGAAGTTGCACCAGAAGTTTTGGTGATAGATTCTATTCAAACATTACACACAAATTCTATTGAAGCTTCTCCAGGAAGTATTTCTCAAATTAGAGAAACTTCCGCAGAATTGATAAAATTTGCTAAAGAAACAGCAACTCCAGTATTGCTAATTGGTCATATTAACAAAGAAGGACACATTGCTGGCCCAAAAATTTTAGAACACATGGTAGATGTTGTTTTACAATTTGAAGGCGACAGAAACCATACGTATAGAATATTACGCTCACAAAAAAATAGATTTGGTTCTACAGCAGAATTAGGTATTTACGAAATGCTTTCAACCGGATTAAGAGAGGTTTCTAATCCATCAGAAATATTAATTTCTAAAAAAGATGCCGATTTAAGCGGAACCGCAATTGCATCTACTTTAGAAGGAATTAGACCGTTAATGATAGAAATACAAGCCTTGGTTTCTACAGCAGTTTACGGAACACCTCAACGTTCTACAACAGGTTATAATCTAAAAAGATTGCACATGATTTTAGCCGTGCTAGAAAAAAGAGCAGGCTTTAAATTAGGTGCAAAAGATGTGTTTTTAAACGTTACTGGCGGAATTAATGTTGACGACCCTGCAATTGACTTAGCAGTTGTTGCGGCAATTTTATCATCTAACCAAGATATTGCAATAAACCCAAATGTTTGTTTTGCTGCAGAAGTTGGTTTGGCTGGAGAAATAAGACCCGTTTCTAAAATAGACCAACGAATTATTGAAGCAGAAAAGTTAGGTTATAAAACTTTTGTTGCTTCAAAATACAATAAAACAGCCTCTAAAAATCACAATATAAAATTGATTTTAGTTGGTAAAATTGAAGAGGCCTTTGCAACGTTGTTTGCTTAGATATTTTATAAAAAAAGAGAAGCCTTTCGACTTCTCTTTAAACGATAATTTAATAAGCAACAACTGTTCTCATTACTTTTTATTTTACATATTTATCTTTTTCTATTTTAAATAAAAAATATAAATCTTTAAAAAAAATATTAGGATTGTTTTCCTTCCAACTATTTTTCATTAACCAATTATAGTCTATAATTTTTAAATTATCATCGTGGATAGTACAATGTGCTATGATTTCTTTTTTATTACTTTTTACTCTATAAGTTAAGGTTTTTGGAATTCTTTTCCCTCCCAACCAATATATTTATTTTCTTTATTTTCATATTTACTAAGTTTAATAGGGAGACACTTTAACTTCATAAATTTTATTTTCTTTTTTTAAGATAAAAAAAACTTTATCTGCATCATATAATAGATTAAGGAAACTACTAAATTTTGTTTCCAAAAAATCTGTATAGCTAATAATATTCTGTTTATTAATATTCAATTCACCACAATTATAAAACTTTAGTATATCAGAATAATATCGCAAATTTATTATTCCTGGTTCAAAATCTATATGAGTTGCTTCAATTCCTTTTGTAATTTCACCTTCCTTAAAAGAAAGTTGGTATCGATATTCTTCCTTTGGTATTTTTTTAGAAAAACGAAATGAAACAAATGTTAATGAGTCATTATGTTTTTTATAAATTATTTTAACACTATCTAAATTTTTATTAAAATCTAAATAAATTATTTTTTCTTGTTGTGAAAATACATTAGAGCATATTCCAATTAGAAATAGGAAGAACGTTATTTTGTTTAATTTCATTTTTATAATATTTAATTACAGTCTGATTTACCTCTGAAATCAATATTATATATTAGATCTTCAAATTCAGGATAAACAACTTTACCATTTACTATTGTTGAATCAATATTATTATTAGCAGCCCAATCTGCAAATTCTTGAGTATCATTTAACCCACTCCAACTTAAATACTCAGATGTTTTTCTTTTCCAATCTGTTCCGAATTTATTTTGAAGAATATTTACTAAAACTGAACTTTCTGAATCCCAATCATGTTGGTTAAACACCAAATTTTCTAATTCTTGCCTATAAACTAACATATCAAAAGTTATAGTATTAAAAACTTCATGAGACCAATCTGAAGTTATACCACCAGCATGTTGGATAGCGCATAAAACAGAAATAAATCTCTCTTCTTCAGATAAGGAATTAAGGTCTACTGTAGTAGTTCCTGTGGGTATATTTTGACAATTTAATGCATCTACATCCAACCATGGTGTTCCAATCGAATCAAAATTCATATATCCCCAATCTTTAAGAGCATCAAACATATATGCATGAATCATCTCATGGCATAAAATCTTTAATTTATGTAAATTAGAACTGCTATCTACTATATTTTTAACAGTAATTTTAAAATTTCTATCATTACTTGCATGACCTCTTGTAATTGCCCATGTACCGTTTGGTGTAGTTCCTTTAGCAAAAGTTATAGAATTGCCATTAGTACTGTTAAAATTAGAAATCATTCTTTTATATAAATTATCTCCTTCATTTAATTTATTGTGTATACATTCTAAACTTGTATCTTTAAAAGTAGAATCTATAATAATTCTATCTTCAAAATCTACTTCATCTCCATCCATCAAAGCTTCAATAGCAAGTTTTACAAAACCTTTTGTATCTTCATTACAATCATTCTCATTTATAAATGTTTCTATAGCTTTTTGATTTGCTTCACTTAATTGATAAAATAAATCATAATTACTAATTAAGCATGTATCGAAAGGCGTTCCTGTTATTGAAGTATATATTGTTTCATTTGAAGATGAGGAGTTGCTTCCGTTCCCACCTCCGTTTCCGCCTTCTGATGGTGTTCCTCCACCTGTTAATGTAATATCAGGTCCGCCAAACTCTATAGTACCGATACCTCCTCCAGATGGGCAATCTTTATTTGTTATAGCATAACTACCATTACAATCACAATCTTCAGGCATTATTATTTCGTAGCAACCAACACCTGGTAAATTATTTACAAGATTGGTTATAGTGTCACCATCACGTGATGACATGTTTGCATCATTTGACGTTTCTAATAAACCTAAATCAATTATTTTCATTGTTTTTCCTACAATTAAAGAAGGGTTTATTTCTGCGTTAATAAAATTTTCTTTGTCTGTAAAATACCAAATAAGGTATTCTCTATAAGAACCATCTTCTTGTAAATTTAAAAAATAGTTTTCTTGAATTCCTTCTATTGAATTCCTTCTTTTTGTAGAGAAAGTGTAAGATTGATAATTATTTTGTTCTATATGTTTTGCTTGTTCACCAATAACAGTAAAATTTAATAGTTCATCTATTAAATTTTGTTCTTCTCTATTACTTGTTTTGAAATTATTTCTTTGTTGAATTTTAGATTGTACTTTTAAGTTAGTAAGTAAATGACTTGCATCAACTTTACTAATACTTATAAAGTTGTTAGATTCAATCTTACTATCACCTTGACAGTTCCAAAGAAATAATGAGGTTCCAAATAATAAAATAAATAGTGTTAATAAATGATAAAATCGTGTAATTTTTTTCATAGTAATAAAATTAAAGTTAATAAATTTTTAGCAATAAGAAGACATCATAGCTCGTCTTCTAACAATTTTTCTGGTTAAATGTATAAATAAAATTTAAATAACACAAATATGTGTTTATAAAAAATTAAAGCTATTCACACATTTGTGTGTGATAAACAAACAAGAAGAACTTTTTCTAATAAATGTTGGTAAGACTCTAAAGTATTTTAGAGTTCTAAAAAGTTTATCGCAAGAAGATTTAGCAAATGATGCAGATATTCCTATAAATCAAATTGGTAGAATCGAGCGAGCTGAAATTAATACTTCTCTTTTAACAATTTTAAAGATTACCGAAGCATTAGAAATTTCTTTTGTAGATTTTTTTAATGAATTGACTTCCCAGGAATGACAGAAAGTTAGAGAAACTCAAAAGTATTTAAATATGCTTAGCCCAGATTGAACGGTTTGTTTGAGCTCTTTTTTATTCTTTTTCTGAATAAAAAAAGCGAGTAGTGAAAGCTGGAAATAGCTTCAAAAAAAAGAGAAGCCTTCCGACTTCTCTTTTTAAGAACTTTTAATTTATGAGATTCTGAAACAAGTTCAGAATGACAAATGAATTATCCTTCGCAATTTAAACAGTCTTTCTTTTGTTTAAATTTTTGTGCAGCATTCATACTGTGTTGGTAATACATAGATTTTACGCCTAATTTCCAAGCATTAATGTACACTTTATTTACATCTTTAATTGGCATATCTGGGTGCACCATAATGTTAATAGACTGCCCTTGATCAATATGGTTTTGTCTATTTGCTGCTTGATATACAATTACATTTTGGTCTATTTCTGAGTACGTCTTAAATACATCTTTTTCTGCTTCGGTTAAAATATCTAAATGTTGTACGGAACCATCATTATCTCTAATACTTCTCCAAACATCTGGTGTATTGTTCCCTTTTTCTACTAATAATTTCTCTAGAATTGGGTTCTTAATAGTTGTTTTAATCTTTGCAATATCTTTTACATAAATATTAGACCAAATTGGCTCAATACCTTGAGATACTTGTCCTAAAATAAACGCAGATGATGTTGTTGGTGCAACTGCATTTAAGGTTGTATTACGTCTTCCATACCCTTTTAAAACTGCTGGTTCTCCATACATTTTAGCCATCTCTTCAGATGCTTTGTAAGATTTTTCTTTAATTACTTTAAAGATTTCACTGTTTAAAGAATATGCTTCTGCACTATCAAAAGCCAACATTTTAGATTGTAATAAAGAGTGCCATCCTAAAGCACCTAAACCTAATGCTCTATTTTCTTTTGCAAAATTATAGGCTTTTTCCATAAAACGAAACGTAAACTGATCGTCTCTATCTGATGAGTCTTTATATACTTCTAACTTGGTAATAAATTCTTGCATTACTGCATCTAAAAAGAATGCTAGTGTTTCTACTGCATCTGTATCTTTCCATTTGTCATAATGCACCAAATTAACTGATGATAAACAACAAACAAAAGACCAATCTTCATTAGATGGTAACATTATTTCTGTACATAAATTACTTGCATAAATCTCGTGGTTATTGTCTTTATAAACATCTACCGTTCCATTGTTTGCATTGTCTCTAAAAAGTATATATGGATATCCTATTTCTCCTCTTCTTTGTAATATTTTAGCCCAAAGACTTCTTTTTGCAACATCACCATCAATCATTTCTTGCATCCACTCGTTACTTACCGTAACACCATGCGTTAATTCTTGTATTGGGTTTCCTTCTGTTCCTATTTCTAAAAACTCTTCAATATCTTGATGATCTATTGGTAAGTATGGAGAGAAACGACCTCTTCTTACTGAACCTTGACTTACTACGTCAACCATTTTTTCAAACAATTGCATAATGTGAACTGAACCAGATGATGAACCATTATTTTTTACATCTGCTCCTCTTTCACGCAACTTACCAAAATATCCAGAAGTTCCTCCTCCTAATTTAGACATCATACCAACTTCTGATTGTGAGAATAAAATATCTCCCATATCATCTGCAACGTGACTACCAAAACAACTAATAGGTAAACCTCTTTTCTTTCCGAAGTTAGACCAAACTGGCGATGCTAATGAGAAATAACCAGCAGCCATATATTTATAAAACTTATCAGAAAAACCATCAATTTTTAAAATACGTTCTGCATTGTCTGCTATTTCACGGATTCTTTCTTCTGGTGTTGTATCTCCTGTTAAATAACCAGATTCTAAAAACTTACGACTGTTTTCTGTTAGCCATTCAATTTCTGGTTCATTTTTGCTTTTAAGCATTTCTTCTCTAGCAGCGTTTTGTGCTTGGATTAACTTTTCGTGATCAGTAAGTTCTGTTTGGGTAGTCTTTGTTTCGTTTTGGTTCATAATTTAAAATAGGTCGTCGCTTGTTATACTTTTTGTTCTTTTACTATAGTTGATAGATCTTTTCACGAAAAAATCTCCGTGTTTGGTTCCAATAATTTCATCATCAAACCAATCTGTTTCTGCTAATAAAGTTTGGTCTACATCAAACACTTTTGAAATACCAATACTTTCTAAAGAGTTATTAAATCTATTTTTAATAAACTCATTTATTACGTTTTTAGGTAAGAAGTCTAATTCTCCATCTTCAAAAATCCAATCTATTAGTTTACTTTCTGAAAGAAATGCTTCTTTACAGGTTTCTTGTACTAATAAATTATGTTCTTCATTAAACCAATCTGGATTTTCTTCTTTTATAATTTTAATTAAATCGATACCAAAATCTCCGTGAATTTGCTCTTCTTTAGAAGTTGCTTCTACAACGTTAGAAATTCCTTTTAATACATTTTTATGCTTATTAAAAGCCATTATAATAAGAAACTGAGAAAATAAAGATACGTGCTCAATAAATAGAGAAAATAAAATTATAGATTCAGAAAACTCTTGGTTGTCTTCACTTTTTACATTTTTTAATGCATTTTCCAAGTAATTAACACGCTTCATAATTACAGGATTTTTCTTCAAGTTTTTAAACTCGTTGTTTAATCCTAAAACTTCTAATAAATGAGAGTATGCATCATGATGACGCACTTCACTTTCTGAAAACGTTGCTCCAACTGAACCAATTTCTGGTTTTGGCATCTTTTTATAAATGTCTCCCCAAAAAGTTTTAACAGCAACTTCTATTTGAGAAATTGCTAACATGGTATTTTTTATAGCATTTTTCTCTACCTCAGTAAGCGATGTTTTAAAATCTTGTATATCACTTGTGTAATTAAACTCAGTGTGAATCCAATAAGAATGTCTAATGGCATCTACATATTCATTTAAAGCAGGATATTCATATGGCTTTAAATTTATACGCTTCTCAAAAATATTAGCTTTTCTACTTCTTGTTTGCTCATCTCTATATAAAATGTACGCTTTTGCTACATCGTGAAAAGGACTGTCCATTAACTTGAACTCTACGATGTCTTGAACTTGCTCTACAGTTGGTGTATAAGTAGGTTCATTTAATTTTCTTTCTAATAAAGTACCGTTTACGATCTTAGAAATTGCTATAGCATCTTCTCTAGTACCGTGATTTACAGTAATCATCGCTTTTTCTATAGCGTTAATAATTTTTTCTAACTCAAAAATAGTAGTTTCTGAGTCCCTTTTTATGATTTGCGTAATTTCCACGGTAAAATAAGATTATTTAATTGTTAATTAATCGTTGAGAACGACTCTCACAAAGATTGCTTTTTTTGCTTCAAAATGAAAGCCATACTTATTCACAAAACCCTTGAAGTTTTTAACAAAAACTGTTTTTTTTTGTTTTTTATTAAAAAAACAATTTTTATAACAAATTGATTAACAGTTATTTAAAAATTAAAAAACGCTCCTACATGTGTGTTTTATGGAAATTCTTAAAAACGGCATATTTGAAATTTGTAGCTATTATTTATTTAAAGTTATTTGAATTTAGTTTTTTTATAAAAAAGGATTTTAACTAAAAATAAAAAACTCATTAAGAAAATTAGTTAAATAGTAGTATCTTTATAGCTTATTAACAATTTATATTTATTACAAGTGAAAAACGGTACAGTAAAATTTTTTAACGAATCTAAAGGATTTGGGTTTGTTATTGAAGATGGTTCAAAAGAAGAGTATTTCGTGCACGTAAGTGGTTTAATCGATGAGATTAGAGAAGGAGATGCAGTAGAATTTGACTTAAAAGAAGGTAGAAAAGGCTTAAATGCAGTAGACGTTAGAGTAATCTAATTTTTATTTTTTACAAAACACAAACCTCGTAAATCTTTACGAGGTTTTTTTATACCTAATAATATTATAAACAAAAAAAAGCGACACATAAGTATCGCTTTTGTTTTTTCATAATTAATTAATCCCCCAATTCCTTAACTATGTTTTAAATTCAAACTGAATTTTAATATTTTGTAACCCTTCAATTACACTACAAATATACATTATATGCTAGGTTTTAAAATAGTGTTTTGTATAAATGGTATTGTTTTTTGTATAATCTGCTATTTTTTGTGTTATAATTTTCTTAAAAAGATGTTTTATAAAATTATATAGTATTTTTGAAACCTAAAACCCTCTTTACTTATGATAAATGCTGTAATTGTAGACGACGAGCTTAAAGCAATAAAAAGTTTGTCTTGGGAAATTTCTAATTTCAAAGAAATTATTAATGTTGTAGCTACTTTTAACAATCCAGAAGAAGCCCTTGTTTATCTAAAAAAAAATAAAATAGATTGTCTTTTTTTAGATATTGAAATGCCAACCATGGATGGTTTTCAATTCTTAGAACGAATTGAAAAAAGAGATTTTGCTGTGGTTATTACAACTGCTTATAATGACTACGCAATTAAAGCATTAAAAAACGAAGCAATAGATTATCTTTTAAAACCGATTGACACCGATGATTTAAAAGACACACTAGAAAAGGTTGAGAAACATAACTATCATTTTGATAATACAGAAAAATTTGAAAAAATATTAACTGGTTTTAATGAGAAGTTTAATCAACGAAAAATTACTGTTAGTACAGACGGAAAACTTATCTTCTTAGAGTCTGATGAAATTTTATTTGTAGAGTCTGAAGGAAATTATTCAACAATACATACTATAGGAAACAAAAAAATTGTCTTAACAAAAAAACTTAAAGAGGTAGATCAATTATTGCCTTCAAATCATTTTTTTAGAATTCATAATTCATTTATCATCAATTTAAATAAAATTAAAGAATTCTTAAAAACAGATGGTTATGTTATAATTGAAGGAAATCATAAAATACCTGTTTCTCGTCAAAGAAAATCTGAGTTTTTAGAAAAATTTTAAGCATCGTTATAGCATGAAAAAAATACTTTTTACTTTTATTATTCTTTTTTCTATTTCAATTTCTTCACAAGAAAAAGAAGTAAATGAAAAAATACAATACCTTATTAATAATAACATTATTAGCGATGATATTGTAGACTCTATTTTTAAAAAGCATAGAAGACATGAAAAAGATTTAAAATTATTAATTAATAAAAGTAAAGAGAGCTCTTATTTATATGGTCAGTTTTATGGACATAGATCTTTAGGAAGAATAAATAGGGATCTTTCTTTATTTGAAAAATCTATTTCTGAATACAATAAAGCTGTAGAAATAACCAAACAACTAAAGGATACAATCTCAGAATTAAAAGTATTAAACTCAATAGGTTCAGCTTACAGAAGACAAGATGACATTCCAAATGCATTAAACTACCACCAAGAAGCTCTTGACATTGCCCTGAATATTAAAAACCCAAGTATTGATATCAAAAAAAGTATTAGTATTTCTCAAAACAGTATGGGAAATCTTTATATTTCATTAAGACAATATGAGTTAGCTTTAAATGAATTTAGTAATTCAATTGTTGTGCAAAAACAACTTAATAATAAGTTAGGTCTTGCTATTAACTATCAAAATATCGGTAATGCAAAAGAAGAGCTTGGTGATTTAGATGGTGCATATGAAAACTACCTTAAATCTTTAAATTTTAATAATGCTCTTGAAAACAGTGTTGGTAAAATTATCTGTGCTTATAGTATAGCTAATGTATTAATAAAACAAAAAAAATACGACAAAGCACTAAAAACAGTTGATACTGTTTTACAAAGAGCCATTAAACAAAAAGATATGTATTATCTTTCTAACACCTATAATACTTTAGGTTTAGCTCAAGTACATCTGAATAAATTAAACCCAGCACAAAAAAATTTAAACAAAGCGCTACAGATTGCTTCTAACTATAATGTTCAAAATATTGTAGTACGGTCTAATGAAAATTTATCATTATTATATGAAAAGAAAAAAGATTTTAAGAAAGCTCATCAATATTATAAGATAGCAAAAGAAGAAGACGCAAAAACCTACAACAACCTCAACCTACTATATGTTAACGAATTAAGATCTAGATACGATAAACAAAGAACTAAAAACCAACTTAAAGATTTATCTAAACAAAATGAAATTGCTAAACTACAATTAGAAAAAAATAGAAATATCTTTATACTTATTGCGAGTTTATTTGTTCTTTTAATTGTTATTCTATATTCAATAATAAGGGAACGTTCTTTACGAAACGAGAAAAAATTTCTTACTCTAAAACAAGAAGCATTGCAAAGTCAAATGAACCCTCATTTTATTTTTAATGCTTTAAATTCTATAAAACTTTACATCATAAATAATGAGCAAAAAAATGCAGTTTATTATTTAAATAAATTTGCTAAACTTATTAGAAAAATACTTGAAGCATCTAACGTAAAAGAAATAAGCTTAAGAGAAGAGTTAGAAACAATGGAGTTATATATGAGTATAGAAAACATCCGTTTTAACAATGAAATAAACTACACATTTAGTGTAGATGAAAACTTAAAATTAGATAGTATAAAAATACCTCCATTAGTTTTACAACCATTTATAGAAAACGCTATTTGGCATGGTTTATCTTCTAAAAAAGGGATTAAGAAAATAGCTCTTTCTGTAACAAAAACAGAAGAAGATTATATTTTGATTTCTATTGAAGATAATGGTATTGGGAGAAAAGCTTCTGCCAAAATTAAAGCAGGTAAAACTACAAATAGAAAATCTATTGGAATTGGTTTAACTACAGAGCGATTAAGAAGTTTTGTAAGAGGTTTAGAAAAAGATTTCTCTCTTAAATATACAGATATTAATGGCGAAAAAAATAATATTGAAGGAACAAAAGTAGAGATTAAAATACCTTTGGTTTAAAAATCGAACTTTAATTGTATAAAAACAGGTTCTCTCTTTTCTGTATTTAAGTTACTGAAAGAAATACCTACTAAACGAACCGAATTTTGTAGTTTTTCTTGATACAACAACTCTTTAACAATGGGTAAAAATTCTTCTTTTTGTTGAAGAAAATTCAATCCAGTTTTGCTTCGAGTTTGCATTGTAAAATCTGAATATTTAATTTTTAAGGTAACCGTTTTTCCTTTAGTATCTGACTTTACCAAACGTCGTTCTAATTCATCTGCAATTTTAGATAGTTTTTCCATCAGAAATACTTCCGAAGAAATATTATCAAAAAAAGTTCTTTCTGCAGCAACCGATTTTCTAATTCTATTCGGTTTTACAACGCTTTTACTAATTCCTCTAACAATATTGTAATAATGTGCACCACTTTTTCCGAAGAGATTTACCAATTCTTCAATAGTTTTATTCTTTAAATCTAACCCAGTAAAAATTCCAAAATTGTACATCTTAGCTGCGGTAACTTTACCAACGCCATAAAATTTATTTACTGGTAACTGTTCTAAAAAATCTAAAACTTCTTCCGGGTTTATCGTTTTTTGTCCGTTTGGCTTGTTAATATCAGACGCTACTTTGGCAATAAATTTATTAATTGAAATTCCTGCAGAAGCTCTCAACTCAAGTTTATCCCAAATTTTCTGGCGAATTTCTTCTGCAATCATACTCGCAGACGGATTTCCTTTTTTATTTTCAGTAACATCAATATATGCTTCGTCTAAAGATAGTGGTTCAACTAAATCTGAATACTCGTGGAATATTTTTCGTATTTCAGTTGAAATTTCCTTGTAGCGCTCAAAACGTGGTGGAACAAAAATTAAATGCGGACATTTTTGTCTTGCCAAAACCCCGCTCATTGCAGAACGTACTCCAAATTTTCTTGCCTCATAACTTGCTGCTGAAATCACTCCACGCTTACCGCTTCCACCAACAGCAAGAGGTTTATCTCTCAAATCAGGATTGTCCAATTGCTCTACAGATGCGTAAAAAGCATCCATATCTACATGAATTATTTTTTTAAATGGTGGTTTTAGTTCCATGTTATTCTGACAACTAATTTGTGCTTTTCTTTTTAAAAATTCATTATGAACTCAAAAGTAAAAAAATCAAAATCAATACAACAATATTTGTACTTTTGTTGTGTATGATAGACGAGAGAGAAGTAACTTCAGAAAAAGCCGTTTTAATTGGTGTAATTACACAACAACAAAACGAAACACAATCAGATGAATATTTAGATGAGTTAGAGTTTTTAACATTAACTGCTGGAGGAAAAGCGGTAAAACGCTTTGTTCAAAAAATGGAAAAACCAAATCCTAAAACATTTTTAGGTGTTGGTAAACTAGACGAAGTAAGAGCCTACATAGAATCTCACAATATTGGTACTGCTATTTTTGATGATGAATTATCACCAGCACAAATAAGAAATATAGAAAAAGTTTTAGATTGTAAAATCTTAGACAGAACCAACTTAATCTTAGACATTTTTGCTCAAAGAGCGCAAACAAGCTCAGCAAAAACACAGGTAGAATTGGCACAATGTCAATATTTATTACCTCGTTTAACACGTCTTTGGACGCACCTCGACAAACAAAAAGGTGGTATTGGAATGCGTGGTCCTGGTGAAACAGAGATTGAAACAGATAGACGTATTATTCGTGATAAAATTACCGTCTTAAAAAAGAAGCTTTTAACTATTGATAAACAAATGGCTGTGCAACGTAAAAACCGTGGTAAAATGGTTAGAGTTGCTTTAGTTGGATATACAAATGTGGGTAAATCTACCCTAATGAATGTAGTTAGTAAAAGTGATGTTTTTGCAGAAAACAAGCTTTTTGCAACCTTAGACACAACCGTTAGAAAAGTTGTTATTAAGAACATTCCGTTTTTAATGACAGACACAGTTGGGTTTATTAGAAAATTACCAACACAATTAGTTGAGTCTTTTAAATCTACGTTAGATGAAGTTCGCGAAGCAGATTTATTACTACATGTTGTAGATATTTCGCATCCTAATTTTGAAGATCATATTGCTTCCGTAAATACAATTTTAGATGAAATTGATAGCGGTGACAAACCTATAATAATGGTTTTTAATAAAATTGATGCATATTCTCATGAAACCATTGATGAGGACGATTTAGTTACTGAAAAAACGAAAATACATTACACTTTAGAAGATTGGAAAAAAACTTGGATGAGTGATTTAGAAAAAGAATCTATCTTTATTTCTGCTTTAAACAAGGATAATTTAGAGGCTTTTAAAGAAAAAACATATCAACAAGTTAAAAAAATACACATTCAGCGTTTTCCATATAATAACTTTTTATATGATGAGTATACTGAATAATTTAAATAAAAAAATCCCGCTTTAGCGGGATTTTTTTTTACTTTATTAGAGAAAAAACATACAATAACTCTGTTGCTATTTGTAAGCTTCTTTCATTATATTTTTCTGCTTGTTGTGGTGTGTTATCAAATGCTTTAGGATCTTCAAAAGTAATAGGGATTCTTGTTTCTGCACCTGCAATAAAAGGACAACCTCCATCTGCTTGCGAGCACGTCATTATTGCTGCAAATTTAGATTTTGGGTTAAAATCGCTATCTAACTTTTTAGAAAATCCAATTATTGGGTGTTCGTTTTCTGAAAACTTTATACTATAAACTGGGTTTTTTCCTTCGGAAAGGGTTGTTATTTGAAAACCTGAATTTTGTAACGTTTTTGCAACTACAGGAAAAAGTGCTGTTTCTTCCGTTCCACCAGAGTAACAAAATACATTTTTAACGTTAAAATAATTTGCCATTGTTTGCGCCCAAACTTGTGATAAATGACTTCTTCTAGAATTGTGCGTACAAATAAAATTGATTCTAATTTCTTGCTTATTATCAACTTTAGCCTGTATAAAATCTACTAATGGTTGTAGAACTTGTTTACGTTCTTCAGAAATAGTTTGTGGATCTAATCCTTTAATTGTTGATGCTATTTCTGAAAATAAGGTTGTTAGTGTTGTTGTCATTTTTATTTCAATGTTTGTCTAATATCCGTATCTTAAGTTTTCAGCAAAATCATTTGATAAAATGCTTTCTTCAACTGCTTTAGCAGCTTTTTCAATGTTGTAATTAAAACGTATAAATTCTACTTTAATACTTTGTTTATTTAACAAAGAGGCGTTTTCATTTATGTCTAAAATTACATAACACCCTTTATTATTGTTGTCTTTTGGCTTTCCAACAGAACCTGTATTAATTGCATGTTTATATTTTAATTCTCCAGATTTTTTAGTGCTTAAAACTTTATGATAAGGCTTATGTGTATGTCCAAAACAAAGAATATCTGCGTTTGCATTTTCCATTATGCTTAACATATTTTCGTTTTCTTCAAATAAATATTCATCTATTTTGTTTGGACTTCCGTGTACCAAAAGCAGGTTAAATTTAGATTCTTTTAATTGAAATTCTAAATTAATATGCATTGGTAATGTGTGTAAATATTTTCTATTTTCTAAACTAAGAACTTCATTTGTAAAAGCTTTAGAAATACTTCCTTTATTTAAGTTTTTATCTGTTTTATAAGCTGCTACATTGTCTGTAGACATTCTTGCAATATTAAAATCGTGATTACCTGCTATTGTTGGTATTCTTCTTTCTTTAATGGCTTGTATTACTTCATTTGGCCAAATATTATAACCTACCAAATCTCCAAGACAATATATTGCATCTATGTTTTGTTTATCTACACTTTCAAAGAAAGCGTTTAGTGCAGGTAAATTTGCATGTACATCACTAAATAAAGCTATTTTCATGTTTTCTATTTAAGAATTAGCAACAACCACTTCCTGGAGTACAAGTGTCTCCTGAAGAAATTTCTGAAAACTGTAATTTTGGTTTTTCAGCTGGAATTCCGCATGCATCTTGAGCTAAACAATCTGTCTGTTTTGAAGTTAACAAGAAATTTGTCCCGTCAAAATCAAGTCCAAATTTACCAATAGTTTCTGCTTGGTACTCTACTTCAACCTCTAGATCTTCTATTTTTAAAACTTTTTCTGAAAGCTCTATAATGTGTATTAATTTTTCTGGATGTAATCTATGATCGTAGTCATCTGCGTTCCAAAGTTGAAAATTTACAACCTCTTCATTTCTTACAGTTCCTCCACAATCGATAAAATTTTTAGTTATTTTACCTACTTCAGTTACATGAAAATGGCTAGGAACTAATTCTCCATTTGGTAATTGAAAGGCTATTTTGTCTAATTGTTTTAATTTACTTTTAATTTCTGAAAGTTTCATCTCTATATTTTTTATTACGTTTAACGTTTATTTGTTGGGTTTAACAGCAATCGGTTGTTAACATGTCCTGATCCAAGAATTGAATCATTATTTTTTTCATTTCAGACCATTTTTCTGAATTTACACAATAGCAAACACTGGTTCCTTCAACACTTCCTTTTATAAGTCCTAATTGTTTTAATTCTTTTAAATGTTGAGAAATAGTTGGTTGTGCTAAACCAATTTCGTTTACCAAATCGCCACAAACGCACGCATTAATTTTAAACAAGTGTTGTAAAATTGCTACTCTTGCTGGATGTCCAAATACTTTTGCATACAATGCAATTTGATTTTGTTGGTCTGTAAATATTTCTGATTTTGTTATTCCCATTTTACTTAATTAGTATATTGCAATATTACGATTAATATTTAAATCAGAAAAGAACTGCTGTTTATTTTTAAAAAAAGGTATACTTAAATAAAGGTGAAAAGAGTACTTAGATTATTCTTCGGGAATTTCTTCTTGAATAATGCCCATTAGTTTTGCTCTTACTTCCCAATTTTTACGTGCCATAGATTGTAAGTCTGCTACGTTATCAAATTCGTCCATAATTTCTAAACCAAGTAAGGTTTCTATTACATCTTCTTGAGAAACCAAACCACTTACAGATCCATATTCATCTACAACCAAGGCAATATGTTCTCTTTGCTCTATTAGTTTTTCAAACAAACTTGGAATTGATAAATCTCTATTAGTAACAATTATATCTCTTTTTATTGATTTTAATGGCTCATTTCCGTTTCCTTTAATAATTGCTTCTAGTAAGTTATATTTTAGGAAATAACCTGTAATATTATCTGATTTTTCAGAAAAAACAGGAACTCTAGAAAAACGCAGGTTTGTATGTGCGTCATAAAAGGCTTGTATAGTTTGCTTTTCGTTGGCAGATTTTAAGACTGTACTTGGGGTCATAATATCTTTTGCTAAAATCTTTTTAAAGTTTAGTAAGTTTTTAATTACTTTACTTTCTGATTCTTTAAAAACGCCTTCTTCGTGAGCAATATCTGCCATTGCTGTAAAATCTTCTCTACTTAAAACACTTTCTCCATGTCCGCCTTTTCCTCCAATAAGTTTTGTTGCTAATTGTAAAATCCATAAAATACCTGTCCATTTTAATGGAAATATCATCATATTTAATGCTTTTGTAGTAAAGTTGGCTAATTGTTTCCAGTAGGTTGCACCAATAGTTTTTGGTACAATTTCTGAAGCTACTAAAATTAATATTGTCATTACGGCTGAGACAATAAAAACTCCATAACCATCATCATTAAAAACCTTTTTTGCTTCTGCTCCAACTAAGATTGCTCCAACTGTA
Source organism: Tenacibaculum todarodis (assembly GCF_001889045.1). Taxonomy (NCBI): domain Bacteria; kingdom Pseudomonadati; phylum Bacteroidota; class Flavobacteriia; order Flavobacteriales; family Flavobacteriaceae; genus Tenacibaculum; species Tenacibaculum todarodis. Next base: position 2,289,913 of record NZ_CP018155.1, read on the forward strand.
TGTGCTAATGTATTTAAGGTAAGAATTGCAATTAAAGGTTTGTCTACATCTTTTTTTAAGGTTTCTAAATCTTCTGCAAAAGATTTTCCTTCACTTTTTGCTACATTAACAAATGTTGGTGTAACACTTAAAAGTACAGCTTCTAAGATTGAACATAAAAATGAAAAGAAAATAGATACGGTTCCGTAAATTAATAATAATGTCATTCAGAATAATTTTTAGCAAAAATACATAAAAAGAAATCAGTAAATAAGACTCCATTTTTAAGATATGAAAAAAGTTAATAAATATGGTTAGCCCTGATTGAAACGGCATCCTTTTTTATTTTTCATAAAAAAGATATAGTGAAAAGCAGGAAATAGCTTCAAATAAAAAACCTCAAACATTGCTGCTTGAGGTTTATTATTTTTAATCTTGTAATTGGGTTTAACTTACATTGAAAAGTTAAGACCAAATAACCAGTAAGATTGTAATTTGTTGTCTACATTACCAAATGTTGGTGATGGAATTAAAGCTGGTGTTTGTCCTAAAGCATTAGCTAAAGCTTCTTGTTTGTTTTTACGTAAACCAAACTCAAACCCTAAACCAATTCCTTTCCAGAAAGTGTATCCGAAAGAGTTTACCCAAGTTACGTTAGATAAATCTCCAGACTTATAACTTTGGAAAGCAGATAAGTTAGATTTAAAGTTTACTGGACCTAATTTTCTTGTATAATCTGCAAAGATTTTTGCACCTAAAGAAGATTCGTAAGCAGTATCATTATCACTAAATACAAAGTTGTAGTTTAATGGGTGAACAACAACCACTAAGTTTTGAATTGGAGTCCAAGTAATACCAACACCTAAATCTAAATATCCAGGATCGTTAAAGCTATTAATTAAAGTAGTTCTGTATTCTCCTAAAGCAGAAACAGCTAATTTATCAGATAATTTATATCCGTATAAAGAGCTTAATGTAAATACATCGTTTGCTCCTTCAAAACCGTTAGATTCATCACCTGAATCATTTTTTATCCAAGATAAGTTTACGTTTAAAGAGTTTCTCCAGAAAAACTTTTCTCTATCTAAATTTGCAAAACCGTTACCTACAATACCAATATTACCTGATTTGTTATCAGACGTTGCTCCTTTAGAATACCAGTTGTTAAATCCAGAAATGTTTGCTCCAAAAGTACCAAATGCACCATATTTCCAACCTGGAAAAGCATCTATTTGAGATTGTAAAGCACCTGCTTCTCCTTGTAATTTACCTATTGCATCGTTTTTAGTTGCAAGTTCTTTTTTAAGTTGTTCAACTGTTTGAGCGTTTAATGAAACACCTGTTATAGCAAAAGCTACTATTAAAATTAATTTTTTCATTTTATTTAATTTTTATTTTTTAAAAATGTGCGCAAACTTACGCTTTTTTATTTAGACAAGTATATTTTTTTAAAGTCACTTTATTTTTGAAAAAAATAGCTTAATCCTAAGCCAAAAATCTCTCTAAACTGAATTCTTTTGGACGTATTATCGTCAATAACAGCATGCAAAGTCATGTTCATAGAAAAGTATTTATTGATTGTAAATAGTAAATTCATTTGATAATTAACATCTATATTTTCAGGATGATTTAAATAATCGGAATAAATTGCTACTATATTCTCCATATTAATGTTTTCCATTAAATCAAACTTCATATAAGTAGAAAGGTTAAAACCTAAACTATAACTGCTGGTTTCTCCAACATCTACACCATATTTCCCGGAAAACTCTTCAGAAACAAAAGTAAAACGAGATGTTGCTGGCGCAATGTTTATCCTATAATCGTCGGATTTTTTCCATAATAATCCAGGTCCAAAGCTTATATACGCTGGCGAAAAAAAAGTAGAAGTTGGTTTAACCGGTGTTTGAGAGTAATCGTAACCACGCGTAAACTGAGTAGTTATGTTATTAAAAAAAGAGAAAAACCATAATCCTTTAGACTTAAGACCTAGTAGAGAATTGTATTCGAACTGATCATTTGTTTTTCTAAATCCTTTATCATCTACATGGCTTAAACCATAACCTGTTATAATCTTATTATCCCAATTCCATTTTCCTTTTTTGTAGTTGAAATCGTAATTAATATTAACATTTCCTGCAATAGTATTATCTCCTCCGGAAGTCCAATTTGAAAAAGCAGATTGATTGAATAAAAAAGTGAATTTTCCTTTAATAGCCCATTTTTGAATGCTGTCTGTAGTATGATTACCAAATACCGAAACACTAATTAAAAAGATACATATTATTGAAAAATAAACGTTTTTCATTCTCTCACTATTTTTTATGTTTATATAATGGAACCGTCGAACAAGCCTCACCAAACATTATTGATTTTGCTATTGGTTGTAGTTTTTCTATTAAAAAAGCGAATGCACTTGGCGGAATTGGCTTATCTGCACAACCTTTTATAATTACTGGAGCATCTGCAAAATCTTTAAAATCTACAAAGCCTAATAATTCTTGATACAAAACTGTTTCTAGTAATTCTAAATTCCCAATAACAACTTTATTTGCAAACGGCGTTAATTCTGCTGCCACTAACATAAAAGCCCAAGACGGAATAATAGCATCTACAGAACAAGTTACAGCTACAAATTTTCTCTTGTATTGAGACCAATCATGATTTTTAACAGATGCTCTAAAATCTGTTTCTTTCAGAATTAATTCTTCAAACAACCAGTCTTTTATATCAAAAACAACTCTTTTTCCTTCAGGATAAATTTCCTCAAGGTCAAAGGTTTTTAGTTTGCTGTTGGCTACTCTATTTATTATTTCTTCTGACATTATTTTATAGTTGTAAAGTCTTAAAGTTAAAAGTTATAAAGTTTTGCGCACTACTACTGAATGCTGCACAATCCAACTGATAACTGATAACTGATAACTGATAACTAAATTATAGCATTCCTAACTCTAGCTTTGCTTCTTCGCTCATCATTTCTTGTGTCCACGTTGGATCAAAAGTAATTTCTACTTCACAAGAGTTAATTTCTTTTAACGATTTTACTTTCTCTTCAATATCAACTGGTAAACTTTCAGCTACAGGACAATTTGGAGACGTAAGTGTCATTAATATTTTTGCGTCGTTTTCTTCAGAAACAAAAACATCGTAGATTAAACCTAATTCGTAAATATCTACTGGTATTTCTGGATCGTAAATAGTTTTTAAAACATTTACAATTTTATCGCCTATTTCCTCTAATTCTTTATCTGTCATTATACTATTATTTTGTAAGCTTAGTTTGCTGAGCAATCGCATACATTTTTATTTGTTTAATCATAGAAACCAAACCATTTGCTCTTGTTGGACTTAAATGTTCCTTTAAACCTATTTCATCAATAAAACTAGTTTCAGCAGCTAAAATTGCCTGCGGAGTTTGGTTTGAATATACACGTAACAACAACGCTACAATTCCTTTGGTTAAAATTGCATCGCTATCTGCCGTAAAAGTTAAAGTCTCTTCATTTAAATCTGAATACAACCAAACTTTTGATTGACAGCCTTTTATCAGATTTTCATCAACTTTATAAGCTGCATCAATTAAGGGTAATGTTTTTCCTAAATCTATTATATATTGATAACGTTCCATCCAATCATCAAACATGTCAAACTCATCAATAATTTCTTCTTGTATTTCTTTGATAGTCATTTTTTAAAACTATTTTTGCACTTTACAAATTGTTTTGTACAATTACCGTGCAAAATTACTGATAAAATTTAAGAAATGAGTAAATTATTAGCAGTTGGTACTGTTGCGTTTGACGCTATTGAAACACCTTTTGGTAAAACAGATAAAATTTTAGGAGGTTCTGGAACCTATGTTGGGTTGGCAGCTTCTCAGTTTGGTGTACAAACTGGTGTTGTTTCTGTTGTTGGTGGAGATTTTCCACAATCGTATTTAGATATGATGAATAACAAAGGAATTAATACGGAAGGTATAGAGGTTATTAAAGAAGGAAAAACATTCTTTTGGAGTGGTAAATATCATAATGATATGAACTCTCGTGATACTTTAGTTACTGAATTAAATGTATTAGAGCATTTTTCTCCAGTAGTTCCTGAAGATTTTAAAAATTCTGACATTGTAATGTTAGGAAATTTACATCCATTAACGCAAGCGTCTGTTTTAGACCAAATGAATGAAAGACCAAAATTAGTAGTTTTAGATACTATGAACTTTTGGATGGATATTGCATTAGCAGATTTACACACCGTTTTAAAACGTGTGGATGTTATTACAATTAATGATGAAGAAGCACGCCAATTAAGTGGAGAATATTCTTTAGTAAATGCTGCTAAGAAAATTCATTCAATGGGACCAAAATATGTAGTAATTAAAAAAGGAGAACACGGAGCTTTGTTATTTAACGAAGGAAAAATGTTTTTTGCACCTGCATTACCTTTAGCTGAGGTTTTTGATCCAACAGGAGCAGGAGATACTTTTGCTGGTGGTTTTTGTGGTTATTTAACAAAAACAGAAGACGTTTCTTTTGAAAACATGAAAAACGCCATTATTTACGGTTCAAATTTAGCTTCCTTTTGTGTAGAAAAATTTGGAACACATCGAATGGAAGAACTAACCAAAGAAGAAGTTCAAAATCGTTTGCAAGCGTTTAAAGAATTAACACAATTTGATATAGAATTATCATAAATTAAAATCCGCGTCTAAACACGCGGATTTTTTTATACAACAACACAACAAAAACAACACAATAATGAGTGACGCCATTAAACACGAATGCGGAATTGCATTAGTTAGATTAAAAAAACCATTACAGTTTTACAAAGACAAATACGGTTCTGCTTTCTACGGAATTAATAAAATGTATTTGTTAATGGAAAAACAACACAACCGTGGCCAAGACGGAGCTGGTTTTGCAAGTGTGAAATTTAATGTAGAACCTGGAACTCGTTATATTAGTAGAGTTCGTTCTAATAAAACACAACCAATACAAGATATTTTTGCCCAAATTAACGATCGTTTAAACGGTGTTTTAGAGCAAAATCCTGATAAAAAAGACGATGTTGCCTGGCAAGAGGAAAACATGCCATACATTGGTAACCTATTCTTAGGACACGTTCGTTATGGTACCTTCGGAAAAAACTCTATAGAAAGTGTACATCCTTTTTTACGTCAAAGTAACTGGAAACACAAAAACTTAATAGTTGCTGGTAATTTTAACATGACCAACTCTAATCAATTATTAGAAGAATTGGTTGAACTAGGACAACACCCTAAAGAATTTACAGACACAGTAACTGTAATGGAAAAAATTGGTCATTTCTTAGAAGATGAAGTGTCTAAACTTTACCAACAAGCAAAAAAGAAAGGTTTTAATAAAAAAAATGCATCACCTTATATTGAAGAAAATTTAAGTATTAAAAAAATATTAAAAAGATCTTCAAAAAACTGGGATGGTGGTTATGCAATGGCAGGTTTAGTTGGTCATGGAGATGCTTTTGTTTTACGTGATCCAAACGGAATTAGACCAACCTATTTTTATGAAGATGAAGAAGTTGTTGTAGTTGCGTCTGAAAGACCTGTTATACAAACAGTTTTTAATGTAGAAATTGATAAGGTTCAAGAATTAGAACGTGGGCATGCCTTAATTATTAAGAAAAATGGAATAACTTCTATTAAAAAAGTTTTAGAACCAAGAGAAAGAAAAGCATGTTCTTTTGAACGTATTTATTTTTCTAGAGGAAGTGATGCTTCTATTTATGAAGAAAGAAAAAACTTAGGGAAGTACGTATTTCCACAGATTCTAAAATCTATTAATAGCGATATAGAAAATAGTGTATTTACCTACATTCCTAACACGGCAGAAACATCATTTTATGGAATGATGGAAGCTGCTGAAGATGTTTTGAATCAGCAAAAAACGGCGGGTATTTTAGCAGGAAACGGTAAATTAACAAAAGAACAGGTTGTAGATATTTTATCTAAAAGACCTCGTTTTGAAAAAATTGCCATTAAAGATGCCAAACTAAGAACTTTTATTGCAGATGATAGCTCTAGAGATGATTTGGTTGAACATGTTTACGATATTACATACGGTGTTGTAAAGCCTACTGATAATTTAGTAATTATCGATGATAGTATTGTTCGTGGAACTACGTTAAAAAAGAGTATTATTAGAATTTTAGACAGATTAAAACCAAAGAAAATAGTTGTGGTTTCTTCTGCTCCTCAAATTAGATACCCAGATTGTTACGGAATTGATATGGCAAGAATTGGTGATTTTATTGCTTTTAAAGCAGCTTTAGAATTGTTAAAAGATACTAATCAATATGGAATTGTTGAAGAAGTTTATAAAAAAGCAATTGCACAAAGAGGTAAACCAGATAGTGAAATTGTAAACTTTGTAAAAGAAGTTTACGCACCCTTTACTAGGGAACAAATTTCTGCCAAGACAGCACAAATGTTAAAAACGGAAGATATAAATGCTGAAGTGGAAGTTATTTATCAATCGGTAGATAATTTACATGTAGCTTGTCCAGATAATTTAGGTGATTGGTATTTTACTGGAGATTATCCAACTGATGGTGGAAATAGAGTAGTAAACGAAGCGTTTATTAATTTTTATGAAGGAAATAATAAAAGAGCGTATTAATACACTCTTTATAAAATATAAAAATTGATTTCCATAATACTGTAAAATTTTAGTTAGTACTCAAATATACAGATTCTGTATTTAATGTAAAAAATCGTAAAATTAGCGGGTTTGCTAAAACTTTATAAGTAAGCGTATTAGTGATAGTAGCGGCATCCTTTTATGTGGTAACTTTTAAAAAAGTTACCACATAAAAGATATAGCGAATAGCACGACCCGCAGGGAAATACCCAAAAAAAGTTATTTAATTTTTAACGATTTACCGATTGCTTCTAGCTCAAAAATAAAATCGCGCTTGTTTACCGACGGCGCATAGGTAAATCCTTCAAAAACAATAAGTCTGTTGTTCTTTTTATCTACAATTGTGTAGTTGATGAATGGACCAGCCATAAAATCGTTTTTAACTTCCCATTTTCCACGAGTTTCGTAGGCTTTTTTACCATCAATTTCTGCATCAAAAGTAAATGGTGCATAAGCTTGTTCGGTTATCATATACATACCTTCATCGCTTCCTGGAATGTATTTTTCACCAATTGCATCTCTCATTTTAGTAATGTTTTCGGCAACTGTAGCTTCATCTTCTAAAGGTAAAGCATAAATTAAGATGTTATTGCTTCCGTCTCCTCGAGCAATTCCACTTTTTAAATGTTGGCGTAACCATAAAAATTCTCCTGTGTCATCTACCGTTTTAAATATTTTAGGAATTGTTAATGACAACCCTAAATTTTTAGTGGTTTTATATTTTGAATCATCAAGTTTATTTTTTGCAAAATGACGTTGCATTTTTTTAATGTCTAACGCTTGAAATGTTTTTATAATTTCTTTGCTTTTTTGTTGAATTACTTTAATAAAACCAGCTTCATCTTTAGCTGTTATAAACATAACAACTTGTGGTTTTGAGTATTTATTTTCTTTAATAGAGAAGCTTTCTTTGGCTCCTTTTTCTAAAACTAAGATAGATTTGCTGTTTCTCATAAAACTCGCAAAACCAGTTGGATCTACTTGTGTTACAGATAATATTGTTTCTGGCTGTGGTAAACCAACTTGGTGTTCTCCAAATACAGTTCTTAACTCGTCTCCTACTTTACCTTCCCAATCGTTTCCTTTTATTACTACTAAAATTTCATTAATAGTTCCTGTAGATGTTGGAAAAATAATATCTTCTTTTGATTGCTCGCAAGATGAAAATGCAAAAATCACTGTAAATAATAATATTAATTTTTTCATGATAGTTTTTCGTTTAGTTTGATGGTTAAAATCAAAAACTGTTCCGTTTTACATTCTTTTGGGATAAATATACAAACGTTGCCCAATCTTTAGTTTTGTGCTTCGCATATTATTCCATTGTTTTATTTTACTAACTCCTACACCAAATTTTTTGGCAATTTTACCTAAATAATCGCCGCTTTTTACTCTGTAAGTTGTGCGTTTATCCATTTCTAAGTACTTAGGTAATGGTTTTTCTCGCTTGCTATCATCATAAGCTGCCAAGGCATAAATTTCTTGTTCTTTGTCTAAGAAATCTACTAATTTGTTTCTTGGTAAACGAACTGAAAATGGCTTGTTTTTTACAAACGGAATTACATCCATTTTGTATTGCGGATTTAAAAAAGACAACACTTCATTTTCTACACCTGTTTTTTCTGAAATTTGATCAAAAGTAACTGTTCTTTTTACTTGAATTGTATCAGTTTGAAAGTTGTAAATATCTGGTGCTGTTGGATAAATTCCTAATTCGTCTGCATACGTAAAAATGTACATTGTTGCATAGAATGCTGGTAAATAACCTGCTGTTTCTCTTGGTAAATACGGACGAATATTCCAATAATTTCTATATCCTCCGGAACGTTTTATGGCTTTTAATACATTTCCTGGGCCAGAGTTATAGGCTGCTAACGCTAAATCCCAATCGTCAAAAATATCATATAATTGGCTTAAATATTTACACGCTGCAATAGTTGCTTTTACAGGGCTTTGACGTTCATCTACATAAGAGTTTACCGCCAATTTAAACTGTTTTCCTGTTCCGTACATAAATTGCCACAAACCTGTTGCACCAACTCTAGACTTTGCTCTTGGATCTAAGGTAGATTCTACAATTGCCAAGTATTTCATCTCAATAGGAATATCATATTGATCTAAATGTTGCTCAAACATTGGAAAATAATATTGGGCTCTTGCCATTAACGCTGGATAATATTTTTTGCGGTATTTTATGTAATTATTGATTACCTTTTCTAACGAAGGGTTGTAATTTAAATGAAAAGGAGTTGTTGCATTTATCTCTGCTAAACGTGCTTTTAATAAATCTGAAGAAACAATACTTTCTACATTTCCAATAATGTCTGCATCATTTATTACATATTGATTGCTATCAAATAAAGGCGATTTAAACTTGGCCTCCACCAATAAACTATCAATTAGTTTTAAATCGTCATCTGTATAAAATTCTTTTACAATTTCTGTTTGAATTGGCTGAATTGTATCCAATACTTGAAGATTATCTTTCAGTTGAATAATGGTGTCTTTTTGCACAAAAACCGAATCAATTATTGGTTCTTGAGAAAATGCTTGCGCAGAAATTATAAGTAGTAGTAAAAGTAGTTTTTTCATTTTATAAATCGAGTTCTACGACAATTGGACAATGATCTGAATGTTTTGCTTCTGGTAAAATATAGGCTCTAGAAATGTTGTTTTGTAACGGTTCTGAAACCATTGCATAATCTAAACGCCAACCCTTATTATTTGCTCTAGAATTTGCTCTGTAACTCCACCAAGAATACTCTTGACTTTCTGGGTTTTTAAATCGGAAACTGTCTATAAATCCGTTGTTGATAAACTCGCCAATCCAAGTTCTTTCTTCTGGTAAAAAACCAGAAACACCTTTCATTTTTGGATTGTGAATATCAATTGCTTCATGGCAAATATTGTAATCTCCACAGATAACTAAATTCGGAATTTCTTTCTTCAAATTATTGATGTATTCTTGAAATTCATCCATATAATTGAACTTAAAATCCAAACGTTGGGCGTTTGTTCCTGACGGAAGATATAAGCTCATAACAGACACGTCATCAAAATCTACACGAAGATTTCTTCCTTCAAAATCCATCGACTCAATTCCTGTTCCATATTCAATATGGTTAGGTTTTTCTTTACAGAAAATAGCTACTGAAGAATAGCCTTTTTTTTCTGCTGAGAACCAATAATGATATGGATAACCCGCGCTTTCAAACAATTCTAAATCTAATTGTTCTTTATGTGCTTTAGTTTCTTGAATACAAATTATATCTGGATTTGCAGCTTGCAACCAATCTAAAAAGCCTTTTTTTAAGGCAGCTCTAATTCCGTTTACGTTGTATGATATTATTTTCATTTAGTTTAAAATGATTGGTTCTTTTAAAAAAAGCCACGTTAATTGCTTCTTTTCTCCTGATTGTGTTTGTATTTTTTTAACTCTTGGTGATAAAATTATACCAATTCCTGCAGCAATAATTGCTCTTGTAATTGTACTTTCTAAACCTAAAAACTTCATTCCAAAAAAGAGAGTTACAAATACAATTGGGTAAATTAGGAAGTAATATTTTTTTAGAAAATTCATCTTAAATACTCATTTCAGGAATTTCTCCGTTTACAATTAAAGTTCCTTCTGTTGCTGCTTCTATTTCTTGAACAGAAACTCCTGGAGCTCTTTCTAATAAGTGAAAAGCACCATTCTTTACTTCTAAAACTGCTAAATTAGTGACCACTTTTGTTACACAACCAACACCCGTTAGAGGTAAAGAACATTGTTTTAAAATCTTAGATTCTCCACGTTTGTTGGTGTGCATCATGGCAACAATAATGTTATCTGCAGAAGCAACTAAATCCATTGCGCCACCCATTCCTTTTACCATTTTTCCGGGTATTTTCCAGTTGGCAATATCTCCGTTTTGAGCAACTTCCATGGCACCTAAAACCGTTAATTGAACGTGTTTACCACGAATCATAGAAAAACTTGTAGCAGAATCAAAAATTGAACCACCGTCTAAAACCGTAACCGTTTGTTTTCCTGCGTTTATTAAATCGGCGTCTTCAGTTCCTTCAATAGGAAAAGGCCCCATTCCAAGTAATCCGTTTTCAGATTGAAATTCAACTTCAATTCCTTCAGGAATATAATTTGCTACCAATGTTGGTATTCCAATTCCTAAATTTACATACCATTTATCTTGTAATTCTTTTGCAATTCTTTGCGCTATTTCTTGTTTTGATAAAGCCATCTTTATTAATGTATCAATTTAAATAATTTAACAGTGTATCAATTTGCTTTGCGCGATTTGATACTTGTACTAAGAATTTTTACTTTTTCTGTATAGATTCCTGCCTACGCAGGAATGACAGACTCTAAATCAATTAATCTTTAGTACGAACCGTTCGTTGTTCTATTCTCTTTTCATACTTTTCTCCTTGAAAAATACGCTGTACAAATATTCCTGGAATATGTATTTGATTTGGATCTAAAGTTCCTGCTGGAACTAATTCTTCAACCTCTGCAACTGTAATTGTAGAGGCTCCACACATATTTGGATTAAAATTTCGCGCAGTTCCTTTAAAAATTAAGTTTCCTGCCGTGTCGCCTTTCCAAGCTTTTACAAACGAAAAATCTGATTTAAAAGCGGGTTCTAAAACATACATTTTTCCGTCGAACTCACGTGTTTCTTTTCCTTCAGCTACTTCTGTTCCGTAACCTGCAGGAGTATAAAATGCAGGAAAACCAGCTTGTGCGGCTCTACATTTTTCAGCTAAAGTTCCTTGGGGTGTTAATTCTACTTCTAACTCGCCCGATAACATTTGACGCTCAAACTCATCATTTTCTCCTACGTAAGAAGAAATCATTTTTTTTATTTGTTTTCCTTGTAGTAATAAGCCTAAACCAAAATCATCTACTCCAGCATTATTAGAAATACAAGTAACATCTCTAACATTTAATTTTACTAATTCTGCAATTGCGTTTTCTGGTATTCCGCAAAGACCAAAACCACCTAACATAAAAGTCATTCCGTCTTTTACACCGGTTAAGGCTTGTTGCACGTTACTTACTTTTTTATTTATCATTTGCTTAGTTATTTATGTTATTTAAAATTCCCGCGTAGCGGAAAAAACTAAAAATCTGTATCTTCTTCGTTCTTTTGGTCATTATTTTCTTCACCATCTTTTTCGTCTTTAGCTGTTTTACTACAATCTAAATTTATTGAAAGATTTTCTGGTTTAGAAAAATTGCTTTTGCTAATTTTTAATGTTTTATCAGCATAACATTTTTTCATAAATAGTGCCCAAGTTGGTAAAGACATTGTTGCTCCTTGCCCTTTTGTAATTCCGGCAAAATGAGTTGCTCTATCATCTCCACCAGTCCAAACACCTGTTGCTAAATTAGGTACAATTCCCATAAACCAACCATCAGATTGATTTTGCGTGGTACCAGTTTTACCTGCTATTGCATTTTTAAAATTATACGGAAATCCGGTAACTGCGTCTTTTCCTGATGTCCAATTAGAACGTAATCTTGCACCAGAACCCGATTGTGTTACACCTTCCATTAAATTTAAAATTGTGTACGCAGAGTCTTCACTTAAAACTTCTTTAGATTCTGGAACAAATTCCATTAAAACGGTTCCATTTTTGTCTTCAATCCTAGAAATCATCATTGGACTAACTCGTAAACCTTTATTTGCGAAGGTTGAATAGGCACTTACCATTTCTAATAAACCTAATTCTACCGCTCCTAAAGCTATAGAGGGATTTGCTTGTATTTCTGTTTCTATACCTGCAGATGCTGCTAAACGTGCTACATTAATTGGAGAAACTTTATCTATTAATCTTGCAGACATTGTATTTACAGAACCTGCTAAACCTTGTTTTAAAGTTAACATTTCTCCATATTTTGGACTTGAGTTTTCTGGTGTCCAATCTTCTGGAATTCCGTATTTTCCTTTTGGAATTGTGTATAATGTATTTGGAAATTGATCACAAGGAGACATGTTTAACTGATTAATTGCTGTTGCATACACAAAGGGTTTAAATGTAGAACCAACTTGTCTTTTTTGTTGTGCTACAGCATCATATTTAAAATACTTGTTATTGATACCGCCAACCCAAGCTTTTATATGACCTGTTTGTGGTTCTATTGAAACCAAACCAGAACGTAAAAAGTGTTTGTAATATTTAATAGAATCGTAAGGTGACATTATTGTGTCTATATCTCCTTTATGAGAAAAAACACGCATATCTGTTTTTGTAGTAAACGCTTTTTCTATATCTTTTGAAGATTTTCCTTGCGCTTTCATACGCTTATAACGATCTGAATTCTTTTTTTCTCTGTTTAAAATTTTTGTTATATCCGATTTTTCAATATCGTAAAAAGGCGCTGTTTTATTTCTCTTTTGTTCTTTAAAAAAGTGATCTTGAAGATTAGTCATGTGTTCTGCCACCGCTTCTTCAGCATATTTTTGCATTCTAGAATCAATAGTAACAAAGACCTTTAAACCATCTTTATAAATATTATAATTTGAGCCATCTGCTTTTGGATTATCTTTTGCCCATTTTTTAAGAAAATCTCTTAGGTGTTCTCTAAAATAAGTAGCAGATCCGTCACTATGACTTTCTGGAGTAAAATTTATTTTTAATGGTAGTTTTTGCAACGAGTCTTTTTCTTGTTCAGATAATAATCCATTTTTTTCCATTTGTCCAAAAACCACATTTCTACGACTTAACGATTTCTTTTTAGAGCGTTCTCTGTGTGGATTAAATTGTCTTGGATTTTTTAACATGGCAACTAAAATTGCCGATTCTTGTAAGTCTAATTCTTTAGGTTCTTTACCAAAATAAATACGAGATGCAGAACGAATACCAGTTGCATTAAATAAGAAACCTTGTGTGTTTAAATACATGGCAATAATTTCTTGCTTGGTATATTGACGCTCTAATTTTGTAGCTACAACCCATTCTTTCATCTTTTGAGAAATTCTTATAAAGATATTGCTAGAAGCTCTTCCAGTGAATAAGTTTTTAGCTAATTGTTGAGTAATTGTACTTGCACCTCCACCAGCACCTAATTTAGCAACGGCTCTTGCTAAACCTCTAAAATCGATACCAGAATGTTCATAAAAACGTTCATCTTCTGTAGCAACTAAAGCGTCTACTAAGTTTTGCGGTAAATCTTTGTATAAAATTGGTGTTCTATTTGCTTTTACATAGTACTTTCCTAATGTTTTTCCATCTGCAGAAATTACTTCCGTAGCTAAATCACTTTTCGGGTTTTCTAATTCTTCAAAACTTGGTAATTCACCAAAAACACCCCAAGAAGCTAATAAAAACAAGAAGCATATAAAAAGGAATCCGCCTAAAACAAGCATCCAAAACCATTTTATGTATTTTTTAAAGCTTGTTGTATCCGTTGTTGTTTTCTTTGTCATTTTACTGTTCAATTTTTTCAATTCTAAATCCTACATCTGTAATTCCTTCAAGCGGTGCTATACCTTCAGCATCACCATTTTTTCGCATTGCTTGCGCTATTGATAAACTATATTCTCCAGAAGAAGGAAATGTTATGCTTTCTTTGTAAAAAAGTTTATTTTCTTTTATTTCTGAAAAACCTTCGCCCAAAAACTTTCCTGTTACATCTGCCATTTCATACTCTAAAGTATCTACAATTTGCTCTCCAGAAGGTAACTTTAATTTTGTTACTAAGAATAAATTGCTAAATGGATAATCGTTATTGTTTCTTAGGTTGATAAATAAATTTCTACGTGCCAAAGTATCTTCAACAGAAAAATTGAAAACTAACGTACTATCAATTTCCCAAATTCCACTTGGTACAGAAAGATAGTTATCAAAAACTCTTTTGGAATCGCAAGAAACCAACAGTATTACAGCAAAAAGAACTGTAATTAGCTTATTCTTTTGGCTTGTCTTGACCATTTTTATTCCCTGTTTTTTTGCGTCGATTGTTATTTTTCCTACGAGGTTTTTGACCTGTAGCTTCTGCCTTTGGTTGTTGTTTCTTAGGTTGTTGCTTTTGAGGCTGCCTCTTTTGAGGCGGATTTTGCTTTGGCTTATTTTGATTATTATTTGCCTTAGCCGTAGCTGGTTTACGCTTGTTACGATTATTACGCCTCTTTTTATTATTACGCGATTTTTTTGGCGCATCAAAACGTGTTAAACTATCTTGACCAACAACATTTTCAAAATCTACTTTTGGTGTTACAGCTATATCAGATTCGTATTCTTCTAACGGTAGTCCTTTTTCCTTATTGTTGTTTAATGCTATAATTTCATTAACCTGTTCTAATGATAATTTATACCATTTAAAACTGTCATCTTTATAAGTGTACCAAAGCCAACTTCCAAAAATATCCATCTTTACAAAAACGGCATCTCCTTTTTCTGTTTTCAGTATTTTATCTTGCTTCGGAAAATGTTTTAATGCGTCTAAATACGTATCTAATTCAAAATTTAAACAGCATTTAAGTTTACCACATTGTCCTGATAATTTTAACGGATTTAACGATAATTGTTGGTAACGAGCTGCCGCTGTATTTACTTTTCTAAAATCTGTTAACCAAGTTGAACAACACAATTCTCTACCACAAGAACCAATACCGCCTAAACGTGCTGCTTCTTGGCGCATACCAACTTGTTTCATTTCTACACGAATAGAAAACGTACCTGCTAAATCTCTAATTAACTGCCTAAAATCTACACGTTCATCTGCTGTGTAATAGAATGTTGCTTTTTTACCGTCTCCTTGATATTCAACATCAGAAAGCTTCATTTTTAATTCTAAACGACTAATGATTTCTCTTCCTTTTCGTTGTGTTTCCAGCTCTTTATCTCTTGCTGTTTTCCAAATATCTAAATCTCTTTGAGAAGCTTTTCTGAAAATTTTCTTAACGTCTTCGCTGTCTGCTTTAACATTACGTTTTTTCATTTGCACTTTTACCAACTCACCACCAAGAGAAATAACTCCAATATCATGTCCTGGAGAACCTTCTGTTGCAACAACATCTCCCATTGAGAGGGTTAAGTTTTCTGTGTTCTTAAAAAAGTGTTTTCTTCCGTTTTTAAAACGGACTTCATAAATATTAAAAGGAGCTTCGCCAGTTGGCAAAGTCATGTTAGATAACCAATCAAAAACAGCTAATTTACTTCCGCTTCCGCAAGCACCACCTGTTCCGCAATTACCATTACTTTTACATCCTTTTGGTACACCGTTTTCGGTTGTACCACAATTTCCACACGCCATGTATCTATATATTTTGAGGTCTTTGGTTTTCTTCCGAAGAAAAAATAAAAACTCTTTGTATTAATTATTTGATTTTTAGAATACTACAAAAAAAGTGCAGTTTTTCTTTAATCAGTAAATATACGCATTCTCAAACAATGAAAAAATAGGTTTAAAAAGTTCTTCTGGTTTCTTTCAATTTTTATTATAAATCAAAGGTAATCAGTAAGTTTTTAAGGAGTTGTATTCTTTTAGAATTTGAAGGCATTTATTTAGAATTCGTAGAAAATCTTCTTAAAACTGAAATCCAAAACTTATACCATAACCTCTTGCGGTTAAACTCCCTGGGTTTTCATTTAAATCTAACAACGGTTTCTTAAAATCGTAATAATTATAATCCCAAAAAATATTCATTGTTAAGGTATAATTTGGGTCTTTATCAATTGGAAATTGGAGTCCTAACCTAAGATTTGCCATTGCGGAGTTTATTTTTTCTGAAACAGCAATATTTTTTGCAAGCAAAGCATACATGTTTGCATTTTCATAATCTTGAAAATAATAACGAAACATTCCACCAAGTTTAACGGCAGAAATTGATTGTTGAGATTGATATTGAAAACCACCAACAGCTCCTAAAGTAAACTTCTTAAATAGCGGATAATTTATGGTATATAAAGCACCGAAAGAAAGTTTATTGTCAAGCTCACTTTGTTTATATTTAATTTCAGAAGGTAAAATAAGTTCTAATTCTGCGGTTTGAATCCATTGTTTTTCGAGCGCATAATTTGTAGATTTTGAGTCTTTATCTACTTGTTTACCTGTGTTTATTCCGTCGGAAACAGTAAATTGAGCAAATGTTGAAATTGAAATCAGTAAAGCGAATACTAATGTAGTTTTTTTCATAAAGTAGTTTTTTGGTTTCAAGTTACTCCACAATTTTTATTCCAAAAAAAAAGAGTTAAACATTTTTTTAATACTAAACGATTGTTTAGTTTTGCATCGTATTTAGATTTAATGGCTAGAAAAAAACAATATAACGAAGACGAAGTAGTAGAAAAAGCAATGCACCTTTTTTGGAAAAATGGTTATGAAGCTACTTCTATGCAAATGCTTGAAAAAGAAATGGGCATAAATAAGTTTTCTATTTATGCTAGTTTTGGTAATAAACATGGTTTGTTTTTAGAAAGTTTAAAACAATATAAATCTAGAGGTCTTGGTGTTTTAGAAAAATTTAGAAAAGGTACTAATGGAGTTGCTGACATTAAACAATTCTTTTATGATTCTGTAAGTTCAAATTTTAAAAGCGACAACATAAAAGGTTGTTTTGTTACAAACACATACAATGAGTTTTCTGAAAAAGAAGATGAATGCATTGCTAATCAAATGAATAGTTTTATGGACAATTTAAAAACCATAATTATTGAAAAACTAGAAATGGACGCTTCTAAAAACGAAGAAACGATAACAAAACAAGCTAATTATTTATTATTAGCAAAGCATGGTTTAGCTGCTGCCGCAAGAGTAAATACAAAAAAAGAAATTGAAGATTACATAGAAATGGTCTTCAAAAATTTATAAACATTTTTTTTACACAATAACTAAACGAACGTTTAGAAATATTAACAGAATAATAAAAACAAGAATTATGACAACTTTAAAAATTCACAACATTGAAACTGCTCCTGAAGGAAGCAAAGCATTATTAGAAAACTCTCAAAAAGCATACGGAATGATTCCTGGTTTACACGGTGTTTTAGCAAGTTCACCTCAAATATTAAAAGCATATCAAACAATACACGAGTTATTCACGCAATCTTCATTTGATGAGGAAGAATTAACGGTAGTTTGGCAAACAATTAATGTTGAACATGCTTGTCACTACTGTGTTCCTGCACATACAGGAATTGCACATATGATGAAAGTAGATGCAGGTATTACAGAGGCTTTACGTAATGAAACTCCTTTAGAAAACGCTAAACTTGAAGCTTTACGCACAATGACATTATCTATTGTTAGAAATCGTGGTAATGTTTCTCAGGCAGATTTAGATGCTTTTTACGCAGCTGGATACGAAGAAAAACACGTTTTAGATATCATTTTGGGATTATCTCAAAAAACAATTAGTAACTACACAAACCACATTGCAAATACACCTGTAGACGAAGCTTTTCAAAAATTTGCTTGGTCAAAAGAAAATACAGCATCTTAAAATCTAAAATGAATTTAGATTATCAATCATAAACCTTCCAATAGTAATGGAGGGTTTATTAAACCAACTAAAAAAATGCATAAAGTAAAAATTTTAAAAATAACCAGTAATTTAATAGCAGCATTGCTTATGCTTTTATTTGCAATACCAAAACTTTTAGGAGTAGAAAAAAGTGTAAAAGGATTTGAGCAATTTAAATCTTTAGTGCCTTTAGATCCAAATATGTTTAGAATATTTACGGGAATAGTTGAGCTTTTAATTGCGCTACTTCTTATATTTTACACCATTAATAACAAGAAAAATATAGGAAAAATTGCTTACTTTTTATTATTATCAACAATGATTGGTGGTTTAACAATGGAGTTTTTTGCTAGACAAAAACCAGATTATTTACTTGTAATAATAGCAATAATCCTTTCTACTCTTTCTATATTCAAATTAAAAACTTTAGTGAAAAATAAATCATGATAAAAGTATCCGTAATGTATCCTAACAGTAAAGATGTACAGTTTGATGCAGATTATTATAAAAACACGCACTTACCAATGGTATCAAAATTAGTTGGTAGTGCATTAAAAAGTTTAGAATTAGACCTAGGAATTGCTAGCAGAGTTCCAGGGTAACTTGCTCCTTACGTAGCTATTGCACATTTAAAATTTGATAGTGTAGAAGCTTTTCAACAATCTTTTGGACCTCATGCAGAAACCTTTGCTGCTGATGTAAAAAACTATAGTAATGTACAAGGCGTACTTCAAATTAGTGAACTAATAACATTTTAATAATGGCAAATAAATTAAAAATAGATATCGTTTCAGACGTTGTGTGTCCTTGGTGTACCATTGGCTACAAACGTTTAGAAAAAGCAATACAAGAATTGGGTATCGTAGATAAAATTGACATTGAATGGCAACCGTTTGAGTTGAACCCAAATATGCCAGCCGAAGGTCAAAATGTAAACGAGCATATTACAGAAAAATACGGTTCTACTAAAGAGCAGCAAAATGAATCTAAGCGCAATATGACAGAAATTGGTACAGAATTAGGTTTTAAATTCGATTATTTTGACGAGATGCGCATGGTAAACACCTTTGATGCGCATGTTTTATTAGAATACGCTAAAAATTTTGGCAAACAAACCGAATTAAAAATGACTTTAACTAAAGCCTTTTTTAGCGATAGAAAAGACGTGTCTAAAAAAGACATTTTAAAAGAAGCCCTTTTAGGAGTTGGTTTAAATGCAGATGAAGCATTGGCAAAATTAGATAACGATGAAACGCGATTGGAAGTAAGAAATAAACAAAACTATTGGAAAAACATGGGTGTAAACTCTGTACCAACTATTGTTTTTAATCGTAAAAGTGCAGTAACAGGAGCACAACCTGTAGATACTTTTAAACAAGTATTAACAGAGTTAATTGCTGAACAACAAGCCGTTTAGTTTTATAATTTTTCAAAAGAAAAGAAAGATATGAGTTCAAATAATAAAGGAGAATTAGATGTATTGTTAGATGAAGTTCGAAAAGCAGGAGCAGCAAAATTCACAGACGAAAAGAAACAAATATATGCAGATGGAATTTCTAGTGTAGCAAACTCTGGAGTTTTAGAGTCGGCTTTAAAAGTTGGTGACAAAGCGCACAATTTCACTTTAAAAAATGCTTTAAATGAGTCCGTTACTTTATATGACGAGTTAAAAAACGGACCTGTAGTTTTAACTTGGTACAGAGGTGGTTGGTGTCCATATTGCAACATTACATTACACGCCTTACAAGAAAAATTACCTGAATTTAAACAAGAAGGAGCTACGCTTTTGGCTTTAACTCCAGAATTACCAGATAACTCGTTAAGTACTTCAGAAAAAAACAACCTTGAATTTATCGTTTTAAGTGATTTAGGAAACACTATTGGTAAAAAATATGGTGTCGTTTATTCTTTAACCGATGATGTTGCTACTATTTACAATGCTGGTTTTGGGCTAAACAATGTAAATGGTGATACTAGTAATGAGTTGCCTTTAGCTGCAACGTATGTTATTGATATAAATGGAATTATTAAATATGCTTTTTTAGATGCAGATTATACTAAAAGAGCTGAACCTAAGGAAGTGTTATCAATATTGAAAAAAATTAAATAAAAAAAAGCTCACAAATTGTGAGCTTTTTTTTATTTATAATTTGAGGTTCTAAAACAAATTTAGAACGTTTTTACTTCTTAAATTTCAAAACTTCGCTTCGTCCTTTTTTGAATATTTTATTGCTGTTTCCTTTTCCTTTTCGGAGTTCTTTTTGGGCCTCAAAAGATAGCTGAATTATTTCTTGACAATCTGTAGAACAGGTGTTTTCCATAGCTTCTGAACATTCGTCACATTGAATAAATAATAAATGACACGCTTCGTTTGCACAGTTTGTATGCTCATCACAAGCTTTACCACATTGGTGACAATTAGAAATAACATCGTCTGTAATACGTTCTGCTCTTCGGTGATCAAAAACAAAGTTTTTACCAATAAATTTATTTTCTAATCCGTCTTCTTTTACTTGTCGTGTATATTCTATAATTCCGCCTTCCAATTGAAAAACGTTTTTAAAACCTTTGTGTTTATAATATGCTGAAGCTTTTTCGCAACGAATTCCGCCTGTACAATACATCAATAAATTTTTATCTTCTTTATTGTCTTTTAAATCTTCTTCAATAATATCTAAAGAATCTCTAAACGTATCTACGTCTGGAGTTACTGCACCATCAAAATGACCAATTTCACTTTCGTAATGGTTACGCATATCTACACAAACCGTGTTTGGATTTGCCAACATTTCGTTGAATTCCGCAGCATTTAAATGAACTCCTTTTGCGGTTACATCAAAAGTATCATCATTTAAACCATCGGCAACAATTTTATTACGCACTTTTACCTTCAACTTTAAAAACGATTTGTTGTCTTGCTCTACGGCAACATTCAATCGGATATCTTTCAAAAAAGAAATACTATCTAATTGTTCTTTTAACGCTAGGAAATTTTCAGAAGGAACAGAAAGTTGAGCATTTATTCCTTCAAAAGAAACATAAATTCTTCCTAAAACATCTAAAGCATTCCATTCTAGGAACAACTTATCTCTTAATAATTGTGGATTTTCTATCTTGTAATATTGATAGAATGAAATGGTAAGACGGTCTTTACCCGCTTGGTCTATTAATTCAGCACGTTCTATTGCGCTTAACTTGTTGTACAGTTGCATGCTATACTTTTTAAAGTTATACAAAAATGTTGCGATTTATCTAAAAATCACTGCAAATATACTGCTTTTTTGAATTTTGATGTTTAAAATTACACTTTTACAGCAAATTTGATATTTCTTACACTTTAACTGAAATTTTCAATAAAATAGAATGAAATTAATTCATTTTTTTTAAACCTTTGCGTAGTCTTAGTAAATAATTTATTTATCAAAAAAATAAGTATGAGAGTAGCTGTAGTAGGAGCAACAGGAATGGTAGGAACCGTAATGTTACAAGTTTTAGAAGAACGTAATTTACCAATAACAGAATTAATTCCGGTTGCATCGGCAAGATCTGCTGGTAAAAAATTAGCATATAAAGGAAACGATTATACCGTTGTAACTTTAGAAGATGCTGTAAAAATGAAACCAGATGTAGCATTATTTTCTGCAGGTGGAGATACTTCTTTAGAATGGGCACCAAAATTTGCTGAAGTTGGTACAACTGTTATCGATAATTCTTCTGCTTGGAGAATGGATCCGACAAAAAAGTTAGTAGTCCCAGAAATTAATGGAGATGTTTTAACTGCTGAAGATAAAATTATTGCAAATCCAAACTGTTCTACAATTCAGTTAGTAATGGCTTTATCTCCTTTACATGATAAATATAAAATGAAACGTTTGGTAATTTCTACCTATCAATCGGTTTCCGGAACTGGTGTAAAAGCTGTAAAACAATTAGATAACGAAGAAGCTGGTATTGATGGCGAAATGGCGTATCCGCATAAAATTGGAAGAAATGCTTTACCTCATTGTGATATTTTCTTAGAAAACGGATATACAAAAGAAGAAATGAAATTGGTTAAAGAACCTAAGAAAATTTTACGTGACGATTCTTTTTCTGTAACTGCAACTGCGGTTAGAATACCAACTGCTGGTGGACATTCTGAAGCGGTAAATGTGCAGTTTGAAAATGATTTTGATGTAGCTGAAGTTCGTCAACTTTTAAATGATTTCCCAGGAGTTGTTGTTCAGGATGATTTAGCAAATAATGTATATCCAATGCCAATAAACGCTCATGATAAAGATGAAGTTTTTGTGGGAAGAATTAGAAGAGATGAGTCTCAAGAAAACACCTTAAACTTATGGATTGTTTCTGACAATCTTAGAAAAGGTGCAGCAACAAATACAGTACAAATTGCAGAATATTTAGTTGCAAATAATTTGATATAATTACTTTCAGGTAAATTTTTATAAAACAAAAATCCCGAGATAATGTCTCGGGATTTTTTCGTTTTATAATTTTGATTTATTCCTTAGCTTTAATACCAAAATATTTATTAGAAGCTGAAACAAGTTCAGCTTGACAAAAAAATGATTTGTTTTATTTTGTCACTTTTAAAACATCGGCAATAATTCGCTCCAATTCTGGTTTTGGTAACGCACCATTTGCCATTTGAGGTTCACCTTCCATTGGGCAAAATAACATTGATGGAATACTTCTAATTCCAAATGCAGCAGCCAATTCTTGTTCTGCTTCAGTATCTATTTTATAAATGTGTATTTTATCTCCGTATTCTTCAGAAAGCACTTCTAAAACTGGCGCTAATGCTTTACATGGTCCACACCAATCTGCATAAAAATCGATTAAGACTGGTTTGTCTCCTTCAAATTTCCATGTTTTATTTTCTTCGTAATTAAATACTTTTTCTAAAAAAGTAGCTTTTGTTAAATTTTCTGTCATTTTTTTAAATTTAAGTGTTTCCAAATTAGTAGAAACATTTTCACAAAAATAGTCGTTTTATTTAGGAAACATTACATAGTGTTAAATTCCTCTTAAAATATAGGGTTTTAAGGCTTTTTCAACTAACTTTGAACAATCACTAATTCAATCAAAATGAAGAAATTAATCATTCCAATCTTATGTGCAAGTGCAATTTTTATCTCTTGTAAAGAAGAAATTAAACAAAGAAATATAGAAGTGAATTACCCAGAAACTGCCAAAAAAGCTGTTGTAGATACATTATTCGGAACAGCGGTTACAGACAATTACCGTTGGTTAGAAGACGATAGAAGTAAAGAAACAGAAGAATGGGTAAAAGCTGAGAACGAAGTTACTTTCGATTATTTAAGCAAGATTCCATACAGAGAACAACTTAAAAACCGTTTGTCTGAATTATGGAATTACGAAAAAGTTGGAACGCCATTTAAAGAAGGAGGTTACACCTACTTTTATAAAAATGATGGTTTACAAAATCAATATGTAGTTTACAGACAAAAAGATGGTGGAGAACCAGAAGTGTTTTTAGATCCAAACAAATTTTCTGAAGACGGAACAACTTCTTTAAGTTCGTTAAGTTTTTCTAAAGACGGAAAAACCGCTGCGTATGCAATTTCTGAAGGTGGTTCTGATTGGCGTAAAATTATAGTTTTAGATGCTGAATCTAAAACCATAAAAGAAGATACGTTAGTTGATGTTAAATTCTCAGGAATTTCTTGGTACAAAAACGAAGGTTTTTATTACTCAAGTTACGACAAACCTAAAGGAAGCGAGTTATCTGCAAAAACAGATCAACACAAATTATACTATCATAAATTAGGGACATTACAAAAAAACGATCCTGTTATTTTTGGAGCTATTCCATCAGAAAAACATAGATATGTTGGTGGTGGCGTTTCAGAAGACAATAACTTTCTTATTATTACAGCAAGTGTTTCAACTTCAGGAAATAAGTTATTCTTTAAAGATCTTAGAAAACCAAATAGCCCGTTAGTAACTGTTTTAGACCATACTAATAGCGATACATATCCAATTGATATTATTGGTAATAAAGTATATTTAGTAACCAACTTAGATGCTCCTAATAAAAAAGTTGTAACAGTAGATATTACAAATCCAACTCCAGAAAATTGGAAAGATTTTATTCCTGAAACAGAAAATGTTTTAAGTTTAAATTCTGGTGCTGGTTATTTCTTTGCAGAATATATGGTTAATGCAGTTTCTAAAGTGTTACAATATGATTATGACGGGAAATTAGTAAGAGAAGTAAAATTACCTGGAGTTGGTTCTTCTGGTGGTTTTGGAGGAAAAAAAGAAGCAAAAGAATTGTATTTTTCTTTTACAAACTACAATACCCCAAACTCATCTTATAAATTTAATCCAAAAGACGGAACGTATGAATCTTACTGGAAACCTTCAATAGATTTTAATTCTGATGATTATGAAAGCAACCAAGTTTTTTATACATCAAAAGACGGAACAAAAGTTCCAATGATTATTACACATAAAAAAGGAATTGAGTTAAACGGAAAAAACCCAACTATTTTATATGGTTATGGAGGTTTCAATGTTAGCTTAACACCAAGTTTTAGCATTGCAAATTCAGTTTGGATGGAACAAGGCGGAGTTTACGCTGTACCAAACTTACGTGGTGGTGGAGAATATGGTAAAAAATGGCACGATGCAGGTACACAAATGAAGAAACAAAATGTTTTTGATGATTTTATTGCTGCTGCAGAATATTTAATTGCTGAAAACTATACTTCATCAGATTATTTAGCTGTTCGTGGAGGTTCTAACGGAGGTTTATTAGTTGGAGCAACAATGACACAAAGGCCAGACTTAATGAAAGTTGCTTTACCAGCCGTTGGAGTTTTAGATATGTTACGTTACCACACATTTACTGCAGGAGCAGGTTGGGCGTACGATTACGGAACAGCAGAACAAAGCAAAGAAATGTTTGAATATTTAAAAGGATATTCGCCAGTACATAATGTAAAAGAAGGTGTTTCGTATCCTGCAACAATGGTAACAACGGGAGATCATGATGATAGAGTTGTACCAGCGCATAGTTTTAAATTTGCTGCAGAATTGCAAGACAAACAGACAGGAGATAATCCTACATTAATAAGAATTGAAACCAATGCTGGTCATGGAGCTGGAACTCCAGTTGCAAAAACCATTGAGCAGTATTCAGATATATTCGGATTTACATTATTTAATATGGGATTTGACCAATTACCAAATCCGCCGAAGGCTAAAATTAAATCTTAATTTTTACCACTTAGAATAAACAAGAAAGCCAGCTAATTTATAGCTGGCTTTTTTTATTTGTAAGAATCTAATTACTTCTTTTCTGCTTTTTTAAAAATATACTTCTTCAAATATTTGGCATCTTTTTTAACTCCGCCTAAAGTTGCAGAACCTCTTGTGTACAACCACGGAAGTCCTAAAAAGTACAATCCGTCAAGGTTTTCGCTTACGCCTCTGTAATTTTTTGGATAGTAGCTTTCATCTAATTCAATACCTTCAATCCAATTAAAATTTGGTTTAAAGCCTGTTGCCCAAACAATATTTTTAATATCGTTTACTTTTTGCTTTTCAAAAATTATGGTTTGTTCATTTGCATCTAATGTTCTACCAACGCAGGTAACATTTTTCTTTTTAAACAACGTTTTTACATCCGTTCCAATAACGGGTTGTCCACTTTTACTTAGTTTTTTACCAATCCAAGAATATTTATTAGCAGTTAAAAAACCAACTTTACTAAACCACCACCACAACGTTTTTCCTAATATTTCCTGCGGAAGTGAAGTAATATTAGTGTTTCCAGAAAAGTAAACAGGTTTGTTAGTTTTAGAAACTTCTTCTAAAATCTGAACTCCAGAATCTCCTGCACCAACAACTAAAGTTGCTCCTTCTTGCAATTGATTTGGACTTTTATAATGCTCACTATGTATTTGAAAAATATCTTTTGAAATCTTTGTGTGACAACTTGGAGTAAATGGTTTATGAAAAGGACCTGTTGCAATAATTACATTTTTTGCTTCAAAATTTTGGGTTTCACTTT
The DNA here is from genome assembly GCF_001889045.1 of Tenacibaculum todarodis. Taxonomy (NCBI): domain Bacteria; kingdom Pseudomonadati; phylum Bacteroidota; class Flavobacteriia; order Flavobacteriales; family Flavobacteriaceae; genus Tenacibaculum; species Tenacibaculum todarodis. Next base: position 2,316,075 of record NZ_CP018155.1, read on the forward strand.
TTAATGTAAAAACACCATTCTCTTTTTTAAGTGCTATTATTTTCTGATTAAATTCAATTGGAATATTAAACTTAGCAACATACTTTTTTAAATAAGTAGCAACTTCAAACTTGTTTGCATAATGTCCTTTTTTATGAGGAAATTTAAATCCGGGTAAACTATTAAACTCAGAAGGTGTAAATAGTTTTAAAGAATCCCATCTTTTTAACCAAGGAGCCCCAATTTCAGCATTCGCATCAACTATTACATAATTTTCCTTGTGTTTATTAAGGTAATAAGCAATTGCTAAACCAGATTGACCAGCTCCTATAATTATGTAATCTTTCATATAAATTAATTCTACTACAAAACTACGCTATTTAAAAGACCTTCACTTATATTCTGAAATTAGTTCATAAAACCATTATAAATCAATGTTTTTTATTAATTCCTTATCTTTGAAAAACTATGTTTTTAACATCATCCTTTTAAAAGTTAAAGTTTTAGCGTTAAAAACTGTAACATATTAAAATTTAAGACACTAATACTTAAATCAATCTAAATTAAACACAATGAAAATAATTAAAAAAGCACTTTTTGTTTCTGCAATTGCAGCAGGAATGATTGCTTGTAAATCAGATCAATCCGAAGAAAAATCGGCAGGTATTATCCTTGAAAACATGGATACTTCTGTAAAACCAACAGATGATTTCTTTAGATATGTAAACGGAACTTGGTTAGACAAAACTGAAATTCCAGCAGACAGAACTTCTTGGGGAGGTTTTGGAGAATTACGTAAAAAAACCGATGCTGATGTTTTGGACATTTTAAACGAAGCAATTGAACAAAGAGATTTTCCGAAGGTAAAAGATGCAAACGGAAATGAAATAGATTCAGATCAAGAAAAAGCAGTAAACTATTATGAAACTATAATGGATACTGTTGCAAGAAACGAGCAAGGTATTGAGCCAATAAAGCCGTTTTTAGCTAAAATTGATGAAATTAAAACAAAGAAAGATGTTGAAACATACATAACAAACATGGCGCCTTACGGTGGTGGAGGTTTTTACGGTTTTGGTGTTTATAACGATTTAAAAAACAGTAGCCAATATGCAGGTTATATGGGTGCTGGCGGTTTAGGTTTGTCTCGTGATTATTACGTAGATGCTAAAGTAGCAGACAAATTAGCTAAATATCAAGAGTTTGTAGCTAAGATGTTCGTAACTTTTGGAGATGATGAAGCTACTGCTAAAAAGAACGCAGCAACAATTGTTGCTTTCGAAAAAAGCTTAGCAGAACCTCAGATGACAAAAGAAGAGCGTAGAGATACTCGTAAAATGTACAACCCAATGTCGGTTGCAGAGTTGTCTAAATTATCTCCTGGTATTGATTGGGATGCGCACTTAAAAGGAATTGGTGTTACAGATTTAGACAAAATAATTGTTACAGATTTAGGATACTTTAAAGCCTTAAGCGGTGTTTTAGCTTCTCGTTCTGTAGAAGATATTAAATTATTATTACGTTGGAACACAATTAACGGTTCTTTAGGTGTATTATCTACCGATTTAGAAACTGCAAACTGGGAGTTTTACAGCAAAGAAATGCGTGGAGCAAAACAACAACGTCCAAGAGACGAGCGTGCTTTAGGAAACCTAAACGGTGCCGTTGGTGAAGCTTTAGGTAAATTATACGTTGACAAAATGTTTCCGCCAGAGGCGAAAAAGAAAGCTGAAGAAATGATTGATAATGTAATGTTAGGTTTCGAAAAGCGTATTGCTGGTTTAGAGTGGATGAGTGAAGAAACGAAAACAAAAGCATTAGAAAAATTACACAAATTAACAGTTAAAATTGCCTATCCAGATGTTTGGAAAGACTATGCAGCTTTACAAGTTAAAGGATTAGAAAAAGGTGGTACTTATTTCGAAAACGCTAAAAACGTTACCAAGTGGAACTACAACAAAAACATGGCTAAATTAGGTAAGCCAGTTGATAGAACAGAATGGGGAATGTCTCCACAAACTGTAAACGCTTACTTTAATCCCGTAAATAACGAAATTGTATTTCCAGCAGCAATTTTACAACCTCCATTTTATGATTATAAAGCAGACGAAGCTGTAAATTATGGTGGAATTGGAGCAGTAATTGGACACGAAATTTCGCATAGTTTTGATGATTCTGGAGCGCGTTTTGACGGAGACGGAAACCTTAAAAACTGGTGGACAGATCAAGATTCTGAAAAGTTTGCAGTAATTGGTAAACAATTAGTAAAACAATACAGCGATATTGTTGCAATAGACAGCATGCACTTAAATGGTGAGTTCACTTTAGGAGAAAATATTGGAGATTTAGGTGGTGTACAAGCTGCTTATGAAGGTTTACAAATTTTCTTAGAAAAAGAAGGAAGACCAGCAAATATAGATGGTTATACTCCAGAACAACGTTTCTTCCTTTCTTGGGGAACTATCTGGAGAACTAAAATGCGTGATGAAGCTCTTAAGAATTTAATTATGACAAACACACACGCGCCAGGACAATACAGAGCTTATATGCCGCTAAAAAACGTAGATGCTTTCTATGAAGCTTTCGGTGTTAAAGAAGGTGATAAAATGTACATAAAACCAGAAGAAAGAGTTAGAATCTGGTAGACACGCAGTGTCTTTTGTTATGATTCTCTTTACGGAGAATTGTACAAATTATATCATAGAAAACCGATACGAAAGTGTCGGTTTTTTTATTTCATTTAGTGTAGCCAAAATTTGGGCGTTACCTTTCAGGCCGCGCTTTCCACTATATCTTTTTTTCATTCTTCAAAAAAGGATGCCATTACAATCGCTAACGCGGGCGTATTTATCAACTAATTTAATATCCATTAAAACAATAAAAACCTATTTTTGTTTTGTGCTAAAAGTAAACAACATATCATTTAATTATAAAGAAAGTAAAAATGTTTTAAAAGACATCAATTTTCAACTAAAAGCAGGAGAACATTTGTGTATAATGGGCGAAAGCGGAAGCGGAAAATCGACACTTTTAAAAATAATTTACGGATTATTAGACCTAGAAAAAGGAGACATTTCTTGGAACAAAGAACCCGTTTTAGGACCAAAACATAACTTAGTACCAGGTTTCGAAAACTTTAAATACGTAGCACAAGATTTCGATTTAATGCCATACACTTCAGTTTCAGAAAATATTAAAAAATTCTTATCTCGTTTTTATCCAGAAGAAAGCGAAAAAAGAACGCAAGAATTGTTAGAAGTCATAGAAATGAAACCTTTTGAAAACACAAAGGTTAAAAACCTAAGTGGCGGTCAACAACAACGTGTTGCTATTGCAAGAGCATTAGCAAAAGAACCCGAAGTATTATTGCTAGACGAACCTTTTGGACAAATAGATAATTTTAAAAAGAACTCGTTAAGAAGAAATTTATTTACCTTTTTAAAAGAAAAAAATATTGCCTGTATAATTGCAACACATGATGAAAATGATGCACTCTCTTTTTCTGATAAACTAATTGTAATACAAGATCAAAAAATAATTGCTAACGATACTCCAATAGCAATTTACAACAACCCAAAAAGTAAATACATTGCTTCTTTGTTCAACGATGTAAATGAAATTACCATAAACAGCGAAACCCTTTTATTGTATCCACATCAAATTAAAATTGTAGAATCTATAGGTACTGAATCAAGTTCAGCACAGGCAACCGTTTTAAACGCTTACTTTAAAGGGTTTTATTGGTTAATTGAAGTAGATTTTAATGGAAAAAGTGTGTTTTTAAATCATACTTCTGAAGTAGAAAAAGGAAATCTTATTCAACTAAAATTATAAAAAAAAAATCATCTTAATTAAATAATTAAGATGATTTAAAATATCTGTTAAAGAAGGGTGGGGGAAATTTTTTTTATCAAATATTATTTCCGCAAATATATATCAGATTTACATTTAAAAAAGGTAACAATATGCTTTTAAACTGTAAAAATGGGAAAAATTAATCTTTATTTAGCTTTCTAAATTCTTCTGGAGTAGTATTATTGTGTTTTTTAAAGTACTTATAAAGGTTGGTTGAATCATTAAAACCTGTTTTAAAAGCAATTTCCTTTACAGATAAACTTGAGTGTAAAAGAAGGCTTTTTAATTTCACCATAACTGTTTGGTCAATAAACTCTTTAGCAGGTTTATTTGTAATAAATTTTACAATTGTGTTTAATTTTTTTGTTGAAAAACCGAGCTTACTAGCATAATCAAAAACTTTTTTGGTTTTACAATAATCTTGTTCAAGTAGATTTTGAAACCTTATAAATTCTTTAATATATTTACTTAATTGAACCTTATTATGTCCTTCAGACTTTATTCTATAAATAAGGGTAATTAAAATATGAATAAGGCTTCTAATTAGTTTTAGAGAATATTTATCATTTATATGTAAAATTTCATTTTCAATTCCGGTTACTAATTGAAAAACTCCATGAAACTCTCTTTCTCTTGTTTGTGTTTTGGGAGACACTAACAACTCATTAAACATCTGTATAGCATTTGCAACCTCATTTTCATTTAGATAACTATTTAAAAACTCTTCTTTAAAACAGAGTATAAATCCTTTTGTATTAGAATTTAAATAAAATTTATGTATTTGGTTTTTTCTAACGGAGAGAATAGTTCCTTTTTCGTAATTATAATCTGTAAAATCTATAGAATGTTTTCCAACACCTTCAGATATAAAAAACAACGTATAAAAACCAATAACATGATTTGTAGTAATAAAATCTGTGCTTTCTGATTTTAAAAAATCTTCAAACCTAAAAATCTGGAAATCTGATTCTTGAGAATTAAAAGGGAAATTATTTTTTAAAATATTAATTGGCATTTATAGAGTTATTTACAACCTTAAAAATACAAAATATTAACTTAATTCCTCAATTTTAAATTTATTTCCATTAAAAAACACCTCATCTTTTATTTGTTTTCCTAACAACAATTTTCCAATTGGAGAAACCACAGAAATAGCAAAGTAATCTTTACCAAATGCAGTGAGCTTGCCGGCAGAAATGCTTAAAAAGTAATTAGCTTTGTCTGTACTAATTAAGCTTCCTAAACGTGCAACTTTAGAGGTTTTTTTAACATCTATTCTTGCTAAAACTTCTTTCATTTGGGTAATTCCTGCCAATTGCTGTCCTGCTTTTTCCATTTCTAATTGCAACATTGCGCGCCCAGTTTCATGCTTATCGCCAGCAGAACTTTTGGTTTCCGATTGCAACGCTTTCTGGTTAGAAGAAATTATATCTTCAACGGTTTGTAAACGTTTATTTACGTACTCTTTACATAATTTATATAGTTCTTCTTTTGTTTCCATAAGATTTCTCTACTGCGATCGAAATGACATTAATCTATTAATTCTGCTAATTCTTTACCAACTAAAGAGCCAATTGCAATTCCCATTCCGCCTAAACGAACACCACAAAATACATTATTAGACAATTGTTTTACAATTGCGTTTTTCTGATTTCCAACACCCATAATTCCGCTCCATCTGTGTTCAATTTCAAAATTTGTGTTTGGCAAAATTGTAGTTTTTAATATTTCTTCTAATTTATTTTGAATAATTTCTGTTTCACCAAATTCGGTAGTTTCTTCGGTTTTAAAATCGAGATTTCTTCCACCGCCAAACAGAATTCTATTATCAATATTTCTAAAATAATAATAGCCTTTATCTAAATGAAAAGTTCCTTTTATGTATAAATTTTCAATTGGTTTTGTTATGAGAACTTGTGCTCTTGCAGGTTGTATATTTTCTTTTAAAAGTTTGTTGGCAAAACCATTTGTAGCAATAAATAGTTTATTTGTTTTAAAGGTAATTTTATCGGTTTTTATTGCAACAACATTTCCACTTTCAGAAAAACTATCAACAGAAATATTGTTTAAAATTTTAATTCCTAATTTTTGAATTTTATGTACTAATTCAGAAACCATTTTACCAGTGTTTATTTGACCTTCAAATTTGTTTACAATATAATTATCCGAAGTGTTTTTAAAGTTAAAAATATTATCGGAAACTGAAAATACTTCGTCATTAAAAATAGGAAAAAGTAGCTTGTTTATTTTTTCTTTTTGTGCCAAACATTCTTCAAAAAATTGCTTGTCATTAAATAATCCGTATCCAAAATTCTGCTGAAAATCTATATTGGAATCTCCTAAATTCTTCCGAAGTAATTGTAAACCATTCCAGCGCTTTTCAACCAAATTATAAACTTCTTGTTCTGAGTGCGAATTTAAATCGTCAATAATTTCAGATAGACTTCCAAAACAAGCAAAACCTGCATTTTTTGTACTTGCTCCTTGTGGTAACATTCCTTTTTCAAGAATCAAAATTTTAGCTTTTGGATGTTTCTTCTGAAGTTCTAAGGCACAATTTAAACCTACAATTCCGCTTCCAACAATTGTAAAATCAATGTTAGAAAACCATTCTTTATATTCCCAATAACTATAATTCATTTAAATTGTCTTTTCAAAACAAATACTATTCTCCAGACCTTTGTATTGGCCATAATTCGGGATAATTTTATACCCGCTTTTTTTATAAAACTGTACAGCTTCTATTTGTCTTTTCCCGGTTTCTAAAACACATTTTTTATAACCCAATTCATTTGCCCAAATTTCTAGTTCGGTTAGTATTTTTTGAGCAACTCCTTTACCTCTACATTCTTCAGAAACAAACATTCTTTTTACCTCAACAGAAGTGTCATCAAACTTTTTAATTGCGCCACAACCAATCGGTTTTTTAGCATCATAAATAACAATTACTTGTTTTAAAACATCAATATTATTATACTGATTATAAAAGTCATGTTCATCTCCATCGGTAATTTTTAAGTACGCATCTAAATGCTTTACCAAACTTTTAAAGTCTTGGTTTTTAGAGTTTGTTCTAATACAATCTGTTATCATAATTTAAGAAACCTGCATGTTAAAAGTTTATACTTCTTTTTGAAAATGGCGTTTGAGTAAAGTTACATAATCTGTTTAAATAATTTGTACCTTGGCACACTACTTGTAAATTATATTTTATATAAATGAAGAATATGAAACTTTTTAGTCTTTTTGCAGTAATTGCAACATTATTTCAATGTGCAAGTTTAAAATTTGAAGACAATCCGCCGTTTAAAATAAATAGTGCAACGTTTAAAAATTATGTTGGCGGAATGCCTGGAGTTAGCGGAACTAACGTAGTTATAAATTACGAAACAAGTACTACGGTTAATTTTGATAGTTTATTTTTTAAAGGAAGAAAAGCTAAAATAGAATTAGAAACTAGTGGAAAGAAAAACTATATTAAAGGGCATTTTAATACTTCAACAGTAAACTCTAAAGAAGATTTAGTCCTTCATAAAGATGGTAAAAAAGAATACGGAAATAAAGTTCCTGAAAAGAAATTTCCATTCGAATTGAAAGAAAGCGAAGCTGTAATAAGTTACTTAGAAAATGGAGAAACTAAATTTTTTAAAGTAGAAAACATTAAAAAAGGAGAAGAAATTTTTTATCCTTCAGCAAAACCTAGGAAATAAAAATAATAATTAAATTACTGAATATCAATAAACAAAACACTCTTAAAAGGGTGTTTTTTATTTTTGGCACGCAATTTGTCTTAGTATAAGCATAACCTTAAAACTTATACTTATGAAAACTTTAAAATTACTCTCAATACTCCTATTAAGTAGTTTGCTATTTACATCTTGTGTAGTAAGCAACGACACTTACATAGATGACACAAGTGTTTCTTTAGAGCAATTAGTTACCGATTACGATTTATGGTATATAGATTACCATAGAACAAGCGGAACAGGAGATATTCCTTTTGTATCAAGAGCGTTTACTTTATCATTTTTAAATGGTCGTTTATATGCCAATAACAATATTGTAGATATTGGTAGAACTGGAAATGGTCTTGGAATTTTAGTTGGAAATTACGACACTTACAATGGCATTTTAGAAACCAATCACGATTTAGATGGTTATAACGATTTTGATGTACATCAAATTTCATCAAACGAAATAAGAATATACAACCCAAGAGAAAATGTAAACTACTATTTAATTGGTTATCAGAAAAACAATTTTGATTACGATAAATTGTTCTATGAAAATATTGAATACTTTTTACAAGAATATATAGATTGGGAAAAAACAGCAGTAACTGGTGGAACTCCAAATGCTTTTGATGATGAAAATTTTTTAGCTTTTACACCAGAAAATATAACAACTTTCTATTCTTCACAAGACGCGCTTGGCACGGATGTTGATTCTATAGATTGGGATTATGTAGGAGATTACAAAATATATGATGTAGATGGTTATGAGGATTTAAAAGTTTTAACACTTAATTATGATGCTGGAGATATTGAAGAATTTGAATTGAGCGTTATAAATGACGGAAAGATAAGTTTATATCATATAGATTCAGACACAACGTACGATTTTTCTGGAAGAGGATTTATCCAATACTTAAAGGGCGGAGATGCTAAGCCAGCTGTAAGGAACAGCGGTAGAAAACGTACTAAAGTAGTAAGAGAAAAAAAGATTAGAAGAAATTTAAAATAAAGTTTGGTTAGTTGATTTTTGGTTGGTTATTTCACAATAACCAATTGAAAGGAAAGCCACCTCGAGAGAGGTGGCTTTTTCTATGTCTTATTTTCTTTTTTTAATAGAAACAACTACCTTTAACCAAAACAAAATTTAATGAGTAAAACAGCATTTATAACAGGCGCAACTTCTGGTATTGGAAAAGCTACAGCAGAGTTGTTTGCAAAAAATAATATTAGATTAATTCTCTGCGGAAGACGTGCAGAACGTTTACAAGAATTGCAACAAGAATTAAGTAAATTAACAGAAGTAACCACTTTACAATTCGATGTTTCTAAAAGAGACGAAGTAGAAAAAGCTATAAAATCTATTCCAGATAGTTTTAAAGAAATAGATATCTTAATCAACAATGCTGGGAATGCTCATGGTTTAAGTGCTATTCAAGATGGAAGTATTGACGATTGGGACGCAATGTTAGATATTAACGTAAAAGGATTGTTGTATGTTTCTAAAGCAATTATTCCTAATATGATAGAAAATAACAACGGTTTTATTGTAAATATTGGTTCTATTGCCGCAAAAGAAGTGTACGCAAACGGAAATGTGTATTGTGCATCAAAACATGCTGTAGATGCTTTAAACAAGTCTATGCGGTTGGATTTGAATCAACATAACATAAGAGTTTCTGCAATTCATCCAGGTTTGGTAGAAACCGAGTTTTCTGACGTTCGTTTTAAAGGCGATATCGAAAGAGCAAAAACAGTTTACCAAGGTTATAAAGCATTACAGGCAGAAGATATTGCAGATATTATTCACTTTGTAATTACTAGACCATATCATGTAAATATTGAAGATTTAGTTGTGTATCCAACAGCACAAGCAAGTGCGACTATTATTAATAAAAATTAAGTTTGAAATTTAAAGAAACCTGATTTTAGTGATTAAAATTTGTATTTCAACTCAACTAAAAAAACACGAGGTAATGTAAAAACTTGATTAGATATAAGTAAATTAGAACTAAAAGAATTTGTCGTTATAACACCATTATTATAAATATTCCTAAAGTTTAAACTATAAGAAAACTTACTGTTTGGTTTAGCGTATCCTAAATATAAATTTTGTAATGTGTAATTTAGAGTATTATCACTAAAATTTTTAACAAAATGTGTTGAGAAATCAGTTTTAAAAATAAAGTTCTTTAAAAATTTAGAATCAAAGTTTAATGAAAATGTATTTTCTGTAGAACGGGAATCTTCATCAGAAGTTACTTGATACCCAGAATGTTTATATTTTAAATTAATCTGTGTGTTTTTAGTCAATTTTAATAGCCATTTACTACTTAATAGATACTCAAAAGAATTTATAATGCTTACATCTTCATTAATTACTTGATTGGTTTTAAACCAATCTAAATCTACTTCAAATTCTAAGCTAGATTTACTAAAAATAAGTCCATAATTTGTATTAAAACTTAAGTTTTCTTCAGGTAAGTTAAGAATAACAGGTGTACTTAACCGATATATACCACTTTGAGTTATGCTGTTGTTTTTTACCGGATTATTAATACTATAATCAATAGAAAAATCAAGAAAATAATCATCAATGTTTTCATAATCACTATAATATAAGCTAAAATTATGAGAACGTTCATCGATAAGGTTTGGATTTCCTTGTAGCAGTGAATTAAAGCCAGTTACTTTTAAATTTTCTAAATAATTCAAATCATTTAAATATCTGTTGGTAAACGTATAGTCAAAATCTAAATCTATATCATCTTCTATTTTATAATTGATATTTAATTTTGGTTCAATAAAAAAATTAGTGTCTTTAATTTGAGCACGTTTAAATCTGTAATAATGTGGTTTGGCTTCTAAATTAAATTCAAATTTACCTAATTTGGACTTTATTCCAAAACCAAAATTTAAATCAGAAAGGGTTAAAGGATTATTATTACCCAGTTCAGAAAAATCTATTCTAGAATTATCTTGAAAAACCTGACTAATATCATTTCTTATCTTTGAGTTTTTATAATTAAAACCAATATTATAAAATAGATGAAAATACCTACTAGCAAGCCAATAATCTTTTAGGAGAATATTAAATCTTTGAGCATTAATATCGTTTATTTGGTTTATTTGATAATTTGTTGTTTGAGTTAATGGTAAAAATTCTTCTAAAAAAACAGTATTACTTGACCAATTATCTGTAGAATTAGAGTTGGTAATACTATGATGTAAAGCCAAACCCATGGTATGCTTATCATTCAGTTTTAAATAACCTTCTAAATTGTGTGAAAAACTATCACTTTTACCCTCTACACTTGTGAAAAATTGATTTGTATTTTCTAAATTTGATATCGATTCTTTTTCATAATTTGTAGTGTTTTTTATATAATTAACATTGTAAATCCATTTTTGACTTGAACTAGGGTTATAATCAAATTTTATATTGAATAATGCAGCACTATTATCCGTATCTCCAATATCATTTCTAGTTTCAAAAATAGGTTCTTCACCCAAATACTCTCGTATAGATGATGATTTGTTAACAATGTCATTATTTGAGTAAATAACATAACCAGAAATAGTAAATTTTGTACTAAACTCCTTTTGAAAATTTAAAGCAGAAAATCTTGTTACGGATTCAAATCTTTCTGCGTTATTTGATGCAAAAGAAGATAAAGTATTTGATAAAGCACTTCTTTTAAACAGGTTGCTTGAGCCTCCAACTAATCTTGATAAATCACTAAAACTTAAACTACTATTATTAAAACTATTGATATCTCCTATAAAACTAATATTAGATTTTGGATTGTACTTAAATAAAGTAGCGTGTAAACTATAAAAATTATCTAACCCTACACCTGCTTCTATATCTCCAAAAGCAAAATCTTTTTTATCTTCTTTTAAAACTACATTTAAGGCTAAATCTTCATTGTCTGCCAAGTTTCTCAATAGTTCAGATTCTTTATAGTTAGAGATAATTTCAATTTTATCCATAACATCTGCGGGTATATTTTCAATAGCTAATTTTGTGCTTCCATTAAAAAAAGGCTTACCTTCTACCAACAATTTGGTTACCGTTTTTCCTTGTACTTTTATAGCATTTTTATCTACTTTTATGCCTGGTAACTTATTAAGGACATCTTTCATCTTAAATTCATTGCCATTGGTAAATGATTTTAAGTTATAGGTAATAGTGTCTTTCTTTTTTTTTATAGGTTGATACTTATAATTGATAACAACTTCATCTAAATTTTCTTTTTTAGTATTTAGTTTAAAATTATGCGTAGAATTATTTTCTGAAAGAAGAACTTCTTTATTTATTGAGTTATAGCCTAAGTGAGAAATACTTAGTTGGTAAAATACTCCTTTTTTTAATTGTAGTTTATAATAACCTTTAGTATCTGTTATAGCATATTTTATTTTTATATTTTGTTGTTTAGGTTTAGCTATTAAAGTTACATTTTGTAACGGGTTTTGTAAACTATCTGTAACCACACCACCAACAATAACTCTATTATTTTGTGTGAAAGTTACAGCACAAAAGAATAAAAAGTAATAAACTATTAATTTTTTAAAATTCATTGTTTAAACAAAGAAGAAAAGTAAGGTTATTTATTACGTGCTCTCCAACGTTTCTCGTCTTCAGCAGCCAGTTTTTCAAATTTTTCTTCAGTAATAAGTTTTTTGTTTTTTAGCTTTGGCATTCTATTTTTCTTACTTTTTTCCACAGTTTCATAAAATTGTATTTTTTTAACACCATAAGTAGCTTTTTCTCCCTGTAACTCTATAATTAAACCTGGTAAATTACCATAACCAGCAGGTCCAAATTTATAGGGTAACTGTGGTGCATACCATGCTGTAAAATTATGTTTAAACAATTTACCTTTAGGGTTCGTAGTGGTATGTGATGTGGTAGCTTTAAAACATAAGTACTCTCCAATCATTTTGGTTTCATCATGTAGCTCCCATTTTTGATATGAGCGAGATACTAAAAACTTTCCAAAATCTTCTTGTAATTCTTCAGTAACATAATTGTTGGGTTGCTGTTTAATTCTTCCAAAATAGCCTGCGTCTATAAGTGCAAAAACAGCTGCGCTATTATTAGAAAATAATTTTTTCTCTAAATAGAATATAGAAATAGAATCATTAAAAGTTAAAGAAAAATCAATTTCTGATGCTATCGATTCTCTTTTTTTTGCCAATTCCGGCATTCTTTGTTGTAAAAGTTTATAACTTTTTAAATTTTTGTCTAAATGTGTTTTAACACTGTAGCTAACTTTTGCTTTAGCATACTGTTTTGAGGTTTGTGAAAATATTATATTGCTTATTAATAAAAAACTTAAAAATAAGTGTATCGTTTTATTATTCATTACGTAAAAATTAAAAAAAGTTTATTGAAGTAACAATAAACTTTTTTGTATTAAGTAAAATTATTTTATTAAAGACCTACACTTCCAAAAGTGTATACTCCAAAAACCCAATTCCAACCTCCACCTCTACATTCTCTAACAAATGCTCTTCTTAAAGATCTTGCTTCTCTATGAGAATGTCCTTCTTCTCTCCAAATATCATACCATTGATTCCCTTCACTGCTACATCCAAAAAGCACATCATCTTCAGAAATTTCTGAATTAAAATCGGTTTTTTCAACTTTAACTTCTTTAGAATTTAAGGATAATTTCTTTTTTGTCAGTAGCATTTGCCATAATTGCAATACTAAATAATGCAATACATAATAATTTTTTCATGTGTGTAAATATTTATTGATTAATATTCACACAATAAATAAATAAATAAATAAATATGCAAGAGAAATCAATGCTTTTTTTAAAAAAAACAATACTCTTTGGTATCTTTATCGTAAATGATTAACAAACGTTTACTTATCAAAAATCTACTTTCTCATAACGATGAGAATAGTTTTTATGATAAAAAGCAAAAATTATCCTTAAATTCTAAAGAAGGAAAAGCGAAGTTTTTAAAGCATATTTGCGCACTTTCTAATTCTAATCCGGCTAATAATTCTTACATAGTAATTGGTATCGAAGATGAAGAAAGTAAAATTCTTGGAGTCGATTTTTTTGATGATAGTAAGATTCAGAATTTAGTAAATGCGTATTTAAAAAATCCACCAAAAATTGAATACGAGAATGTTGCTTTTCCGCGTTTACCGAGACATAAGGTAATTGGTTTGGTTACAATTCATTCAAACAACAACATCACTTCTTTACTTAAAAACGCTTGGAAATATAGGCGAGAAACTATTTTTTACAGAAGAGGAAGTAACTCAATGCCTTTTCTTGGAACTAATTTTGAGCTTAGAAACACCAACAAAGATATTGTTGAAGCTATTGAAAAAAATGCTCGAAATAATATTGAATTAACCTTAGATGGTGTCTTCGATTTTATAAACAACCATAAGCCAAAATACAATCCACAGTACAAAGTTTTTAAAGAACAATTTGTGTTGTGTTGGGCTGGAGAAAAAACAATTATTAATAGTAAAGAGTTTTATTCTAGAGTAGATATTGAGTTGATAAACGAGCAAGTTCGATTGTTTTATTCGTCTTTAGATGAAGTACAAATTGAATACAATAACAACAGTTTTATAGTTACAGAGTACATTTTATTAGGTATTGATAAAAATGAAACCCATTATCCGTTAGAGAAAACAATTATTAACTTTAAAGACAATGGAAAGCACGATATTGTTAATGAGTTTTTATTCGATCCACCACAATACAATAAAAATGTAATTGAAAAAATTTACACTAATAACATTACAATAATTACTAAAATTGAAAATAAAATTCCGCTTTCGTTAACAGAACATGAAGCAGTTTTTAAGCTTCCAACAAGTTCTTTAATTTGCTTTCTCAATGGTTTTTTAGATGCTCCTGAGCAACTTAAAAAAGCTAAAAATTATATTAAAATGTTAGATAACAAAACAACCTATATTAAATATAAAGAAGCAATGCGTGTACTTAGAAAAGTAACGTATTATTAACAAAAAAACCTCACTACAAATTGTGTAATGAGGCTTTTAACTATTGTAAAGACTATTATCTTCCGCCGTCTAAAGCATCTTGCCAGTCTTTTAATTCTTGCCATTTTCCTGCTGCAGCTAAACCTGCTTGTTTAGGCCAAGTTTTTGGGTTGTGCATTTTAAAACGTGCACCACCGCTTTCTAAAACTTCTTGACATTTTTCTACTGAAGTTGCTCCTAAACTAGCCCAAGTTTTTACATCAAAATTATGGAATAACTCTTGAATTTTTGGTCCAATTCCTTCAACAACTGTTAAGTCGTTTTCTTTTACCTTTTTACCAAAAGCAGCTTTTGCTGCTGCTCCATCAAATGCAATTGCTGTAGCTGCAGCACCTGCAAAAGAAGATGCCATGTTAGCAGCGCCACTTCCGCTAGATAAACTTGATTTTGCTGAAGACAAGTCACTTTCTAAACGAATTCTACTTGCTTTACACACTTTTAAATCTGCTTCTAAGCTTGCAATTCTAGCATTATAAGCATCATTATCTCCACTTCCACCAAGAAGTTTTCCTAATAAATAACCTAATATAGCCGAAATAAGACCTACTAATAATGGGATTAATATACACCAATTCATAATTTATATTTTTAAAGTTTGTTTAGTTAATTGTTACGACTGTTCGTCTATTTTTTGCTTTACCTTCATCAGTTGCATTGTCTGCAATAGGTTCATTTGGACCTTTAGAAGTAGCATTAATATTATTACTTAAAATACCATTGTTAACTAGGTATTTTTTTGCAAAATCTGCTCTATTCTGCCCTAAAACCATGTTATTATCTGCATTACCAGTATTATCTGTATGACCAACAACTTGAACTTTAGCGCCTAATTTATCTACACATCTAGAGATATCAGCTATTTTTTGACGTTGTTCTGCCGTTAAATTTATACTTGCTTGTCCTGTATTAAAATGCAATACTAACGGATTAGCTTTAATTGCTTCACAGGCTTTTGCTAATGCTTCATCAGAAGAAGAAGAATCTTCACTTCTTGTAAAAATATCAAAACCTAATGGACCATGAAAAATTCCGTTAGCATCGGGTGCCATTTCATCATTTAATTTTCCAAAAGTGTTTATTAATTTTGAAGAAATTCCTTTAGAAACCATATGGTTTTTTACAGAATTTGCTCTTGCTAATCCTAAATTTGGAAAAGCTGAAGGGTTTTTTTCATCACTAGTATAATAACCAGTAATGTTAAATCTTTTTTTCCCATTAGCATCTAAATATTCCTTTACATTTAAAATTCCATCGTTAATTGATGAAGATACAGAATCTAAAATTTTAAAATTAGAACTATTAAACTTAAAATTATCTTTTGTTGAAAAAGATAAATCTCCATTAGCGTCTTTAATACTAAAAGGCCATAATGTTGCTGCTTTTTTATCAGGTGTAACCGAATCACTGTCTACTTTTTCTTTGTTTAACTTGCAGGTTTTTCCTCCGCAACAAGCGCTACAACAAAGTTTCCAGTACAAAAATGTACCGACAATAATGGTTAACAAAATACCCAATAAATAACTTGTTTTTTTACTCATTAGTTAGTGATTTAAATTGTTGATTGTGAAAGTATTAAATAATATTGAAAAATAAAACTATTCTTCTAACTATCTATAAGAAACAACTTTAGCTTAAAAGTCACCTTTTTTGAGTGTTTTGAGGTTAAGTCTGTTTGTTTCCTCATTAAGAGTATTTTAAGAAATAATCACAAATAAATGTTAAGTCTCTGATTTTGTTGAAACTAAATTTAATTTCAATAGTCTATATAATACAAACCTAAATTTATAAAACTTAACATTATGAAAAAATTAGCCTTTATTTTAGTAGTCTTTACATTATCATTTAACACTGTAAATGCAAACAACAATTTAAACAGTTCTTTAGTTACAACATCTATTGAAGCTCCAAAATTAAGTGCATTATGCCAATTAATTGTAGCTGGAAATTACGATGCTGTTGAAAGTTTAATTAAAAACGGAACCGATATTAATAGAAAATCTACTGGATTAACTCCGTTAATGTTTGCTGCTCGTTACAACAAAACTAAAATTGCAAAATTATTGATTAAACATGGAGCAAAATTAAATGTAAAATCTGAAAAAGGATTTACTGCGCTAGAATATGCAAAAATGTCTAAAGCAAAAGATGCGTATTCTGTTATAAAAACAGCTTTAGAAACAGCATAATTTCTATTTAATTATTTGAATTAAAAAAGGCTTCACAATTTGTGAAGCCTTTTTAGTGTTATTAAGTGTCGATTATCGACTTATAAATCAAACTTAATTCCTTGCGCTAATGGCAATTCATCAGAATAATTTATAGTATTTGTTTGTCTTCTCATGTACACTTTCCAAGCATCTGAACCAGACTCGCGTCCTCCACCAGTTTCTTTTTCACCTCCAAAAGCACCACCAATTTCTGCACCAGAAGTTCCAATGTTTACGTTTGCAATACCACAATCAGATCCTGCATAAGAAAGAAACTTCTCAGCTTCTTTCATTTCATTTGTCATAATTGCAGAAGATAATCCTTGAGCAACTCCGTTTTGTTTTCCTATTGCATTTTCTACTTCTCCAGAGTATTTCATTAAATATAAAATTGGTGCAAACGTTTCATGTTGTACAATTTCAAAATGGTTTTCAGCTTCAATAATTGCTGGTTTAACGTAACAACCAGATTCATAACCTTCACCTTTTAAAACTCCACCTTCAACTAATACATTTCCGCCTTCAGCTTTTGCTTTTTCAATAGCAGCTAAATAGGTATTTACAGCATCGTGATCAATTAATGGACCAACATGTTTTGTTTCATCTAACGGATTACCAATTTTAATTTGTCCGTAAGCGCCAACAATTGCATCTCTTACTTTATCGTATACCGATTCGTGAATAATTAATCTTCTTGTTGAAGTACAACGTTGTCCACACGTTCCAACAGCGCCAAAAACAGCACCAGGAACAACCACTTTTAAATCGGCAGTTGGTGTAATAATAATTGCATTGTTTCCTCCTAATTCTAATAAAGATTTTCCGAAACGTTTTGCAACAGTTGCTCCAACAATTCTTCCCATTCTTGTAGATCCCGTTGCAGAAACTAATGGAATACGAGTATCCGTTGTCATCATTTCACCAACTTTATAATCTCCATTTATAATACAAGAAATTCCTTCTGGCAAGTTATTATCTTTTAAAATTTCAGCAATAATATTTTGACAAGCAACTGAACATAAAGGTGCTTTTTCAGATGCTTTCCAAACACAAACATCACCACAAATCCATGCTAAAGCAGTGTTCCAAGCCCAAACTGCAACTGGAAAGTTAAACGCAGATATAATACCAACAACTCCTAATGGATGCCATTGTTCTCTCATTACATGTCCTGGTCTTTCGGACGGAATTGTTTGTCCGTTTAATTGGCGTGATAAACCCACGGCAAAATCACAGATGTCAATCATTTCTTGCACTTCACCTAAACCTTCTTGGTACGATTTTCCCATTTCATAAGAAACCAATTTACCAAGCGCTTCTTTCTTTTCTCTTAATTTATTACCAAACTGACGTACAATTTCTCCTCTTTGTGGAGCTGGCATGTCTCTAAATGATAAAAACGCTTTTGTAGCAGCATCCATCACTTTTTCGTAATCTTCTTTTGTAGTAGCTTTTACACTACCAATTAATTTTCCATCAACTGGAGAGTAACTTTCAATAATTTCTCCGTTAGAAAAATTGTTAGAACCTGTAGAAGTTCCGTTATTTATGTCTTGTAAACCTAATTCTAATAAGGCTTCTTTAATTCCAAAATCAGTCATTTTGTGGTTAAATTTTAGTTGTTTAATTTAGAGGTTCGAAAATACAAATAATTTTACACATTTATAAATTAAACAGAATTAACTGTTTTTGTTTAATTCTAAACAAATTATCATGAAAAAAATCCTTTTAGTTACTGCATTATTATTGATTTCTTTTGGCTGTAAAAACGAAACTAAATCATCATCCGAAGAAAAAACATCAACTGTAAAACAAAATGAGTTCGCTATTATAATTCATGGTGGAGCAGGAACTATTTTAAAGAAAAATATGTCTGATGAAAAAGAAGCTGCATACAAAGCAAAGTTAGAAGAAGCAATAAAAGTTGGGCATACAATTTTAAAAAATGGAGGAACAAGCCAAGATGCTGTAATGAAAACGATACAAGTTATGGAAGAATCTCCATTATTTAATGCAGGAAAAGGCGCTGTTTTTACGCATGAAGAAACCAACGAATTAGATGCTTCTTTTATGGACGGAAAAACATTAAACGCTGGTGCAGTTGCTGGTGTTACAAGTGTAAAAAGCCCTATAGAATTAGCTATTAAAGTTATGACAGATTCTGACCATGTTATGCTTTCTGGAAAAGGTGCTGCTACTTTTGCTAAAGAAAAAGGTTTAGAGATTGTAGATCCAAGTTATTTTTATACTGAAAGACGTTTTAAATCTTTACAACGAATAAAAAATAAAGCAAAAACGGAATTAGATCATGACGATAAAAAAGCCGCATTTTACGATGCAGATATTAAAAACGCAAAATTTGGAACCGTTGGTTGTGTTGCTTTAGATAAAAATGGAAATATTGCTGCAGGAACCTCAACTGGAGGAATGACCAATAAACGTTGGGGAAGAATTGGAGATGCGCCAATTATTGGTTCTGGAACGTATGCAAATAATTTAACGTGTGGAGTTTCTTCAACAGGTTGGGGAGAATATTTTATTAGAAGTCAAGTTGCGTATGATATTTCTGCACAAATGGAATATCAAAATAAAACCTTAAAAGAAGCTACTAAAGACGTTATTCAACATAAATTAACAAAACTTGGAGGAACTGGAGGTGTTGTTGCACTTGATAAAAACGGAAATATGTCTTTTGAATTTAACACTGCTGGAATGTATAGAGCTTCTATGAATGATAAAGACGAATTAGTGGTAAAAATTTATACGGAATAAACTACTTTTGTCTTGCATGCAAGACGAAATTTTTAACATACAAACCGAAGCACAATTTACCAATGCTACGCTAAAAGTTTTTAAACATCAGTTTAAGAATAATAGAACATATCGTTCTTTTTGCGACTTAATAAATGTGCATCCTTCTGATGTAAAAAAGGTTGAAGAAATTCCGTTTTTGCCAATTCAGTTTTTTAAATCGCATGAAATTATTGCTTCTTCAGAAGCAATTCAAGAAACCTTTACAAGTTCTGGAACTACAGGAAGTACAACAAGTAAACATTTTATTACCGATGTATCTTGGTACACAAAATCTTATTTAAAAGGATTTCAACATTTTTACGGAAATATAGAAGACTATGCAGTTTTAGCATTATTGCCTAATTATTTAGAACGAAAAGGCTCTTCGTTAGTTTTTATGGTTGATGATTTAATTACCAAATCTAAAAATCCAGAAAGTGGATTTTATTTGCATAATTTGGACGATTTAGTTCAAAAATTAGCTTTTTTGGAGCAAAAAGGGCAAAAAATTCTTTTAATTGGAGTTTCTTTCGCTTTGTTAGATTTGGTTGAAAAACAACAATTTAACCTAAAAAACACCATAATTATGGAAACTGGTGGAATGAAAGGAAAAAGAAAAGAATTGGTAAGAAACGAGTTACATAAAATTATTTCTGAAGGTTTTGGAGTTTCAGAAATTCATTCAGAATATGGAATGACAGAATTATTAAGTCAAGGTTACTCTAAGGGAAACGGAGTTTTTGATTGTCCGCCTTGGATGAAAATTTTAACACGCGATACAGAAGATGCTTTATCAATTCAAAAACCAGGAAAATCTGGAGGAATCAACGTAGTAGATTTGGCAAATTTTAATTCTTGCTCATTTATTGCCACACAAGATTTAGGAAAATCACACCAAAACGGAACTTTTGAAGTTATTGGTCGTTTTGATAATTCAGACATAAGAGGCTGTAATTTAATGGTCTTATAACATATATATTCAAACTTAAAAAAACTATAAAATGAAAAATAAAAAAGCAATAATTACCGGAGGAAGTAGAGGTTTAGGAAAAGCAACTGCAATTGCATTTGCAAAAGAAGGTATTGATGTTGCCATTACAGGAAGAAATGAAAAAAAATTAAGAGAAACAGTTGCTGAATTAGAAGCATTTGGAATTAAGGCGATATATTCCGTATTTGACGTAGGAAATTATGAAGAAGTTAAAACCGGTATTAAAACTATTATAGACACTTTAGGAACGATAGATATTTTAGTAAATAATGCAGGAATTGCTGCTTTTGGTTCTTTTAGCGATATGGAAGTTAGCCAATGGAGCCAAATTATACAAACCAATGTAATGGGAATTTATTATGTTACTAAAGAAGTTTTACCGCATTTAATTGATAAAAATGAAGGAGATATAATTAATGTTTCTTCAACCGCAGGTTTAAATGGAAATGCCAATGTTTCAGCTTATTCTGCATCAAAATTTGCTGTTATTGGAATGTCGGAATCTTTAATGAAAGAAGTACGTAAAAATAACATTAGAGTTTGCACCTTAACACCAAGTACAATTGCTTCAGACATGTCTATAGATTTAGGAATTGCAGATAAAAACTCTGAAGACAGTGTTTTACAACCTGAAGATTTTGCAGAATTAATAGTTGCAGGGTTAAAACTACCCAGAAGAGCAATGCTTAAAAGTGCTGCTTTATGGTCTACTAATCCTTAATTAACTTTATTGTAAAATGGCTTTAGATTTAATTGTAATTTCATAATCATTTTTTCGACTACACATTAAAATCAACTATAATGAAACAAGCTTTTTTTATTCTATTTCTTAGTTTTTCAACTGTGTTTTTCGGGCAAAACATTGATTATAATATCAAAAAAGGAGCTGTTGCAAGTGGTTATGATGTAGTCGCTTATTTTAGCAATCAGGTTAAAAAAGGAAGTAAGAAACTTACCGTAAAACACGATGGTGTTTCTTTTCGGTTTTCTTCTGAAGAAAACTTAAAATTATTCAAAGAAAATCCAGGTAAATATATTCCACAATACGGTGGTTATTGTGCATATGCTGTTGCAGAGAAGAATAAAAAAATGTACATAGATCCTGAATTTTATGAAATTAGAGATGGTAAATTATACCTTTTTTATGATCCTTGGATTGGAAGTGCTTTAGAAAATTGGCAAGAAGGAGATGTTAAAAGTAAGCAGCAAAAAGGAGATAAAAACTGGGAAACTTTAAAGCATAAATAAAATGAAGTTTTTATATATTTTTATATTCCTCTTTTCAACAGGGGTTTATAGTCAACAAATAGATTATAACACCAAAAAAGGAGCTATTGCTAATGGTTATGACGTTGTTGAATATTTTAATAATAAAGCTGTAAAAGGTTCTAAAAAAATTACAACAAAACACAATGGTGTTTCTTTTCGTTTTTCTTCAATAAAAAATTTAGAAAGGTTTAAAAATTCTCCTGAAAAATATATACCTCAATTTGGTGGTTATTGTGCCTACGCAATTGGTTTAAATGGAGAGAAAGTTTCCATAAACCCAAAAACTTTTGAGATTAGAGACGGTAAATTATACCTGTTTTACAATTCTTGGGGAACTAATACTTTAGAACTTTGGACAAAAGAAAATCCTGAGAAATTGCAAAGCCAAGCAGATAAAAACTGGCAGAAATTACAGTTTAAATAGACAATTTTTGTCATTCCTGCGTAGGCAGGAATCTATTTATTAATGTAGAGATTGCTTCGTTCCTCGCAATGACAAATACTTTTTGTTTTTATTTAAAAATAAAAATCTTCAAATCAAAAAATTCGTGAATTCATGGCAAATAAACCTTAGTTTTGTTGTCTAACAAATTGTCTATGAATTTTTCGTACTTCAACAGAAAAGAAACACAACAAAATTTACAAAATACTGAATTCGACCTACTAATTATTGGTGGTGGAATTACAGGTGCAGGAATTGCTTTAGATGCAATTTCTCGCGGAATGAAAGTTGCTCTGATAGAAAAGAACGATTTTGCTTCTGGTACTTCAAGTAAATCAACAAAATTAATACATGGTGGTTTACGTTATTTAAAACAATTCGATTTTTGGTTGGTAAAAGAAGTAGGAACTGAACGTGCAATTGTACACAAATTAGCGCCGCATTTAGTAGTTCCAGAAAAGATGATTTTACCTCTAATTGATGGTGGAACTTATGGTTCTTGGCTAACTTCAATCGGTTTAAAAGTTTATGATATTTTGGCTTCTGTAGAAGGTGAAGACAAGCGTAAAATGCTAACTAAAAAGGAAAGTTTAGCAAAAGAACCGCTACTTCCTAAGAAAATATTAAACGGTGCAGGTTATTATGCAGAATACAGAACAGACGATGCGCGTTTAACAATTGAAGTCTTAAAAACTGCAGCAGAAAAAGGAGCGGTTTGTTTAAATTATGCGGAAGCTTCAGCCTTTTTATATGAAGATGATAAAGTAGTTGGAGCAACAATAAAAGATACTTTTTCTTCGGAAGAATTTACAATAAAATCCAAATATGTGGTAAATGCTGCCGGACCTTGGGTTGATGAATTACGTCAAATAAACAACTCAAAAATTGGTAAGCGTTTGCATTTAACAAAAGGTGTTCATTTGGTGGTTCCTCATGAAAAATTACCTGTACAGCAATCGGTTTATTTTGATGTTCCAGACGGAAGAATGATGTTTGCAATTCCACGTGGTAGCGTTACCTATTTCGGAACTACAGACACTAATTTTCAGTTAGATAAAAACAATGTGGAAACTAATTTAGTAGATGCAACCTATTTAATTTCTGCCGTAAATAATATGTTTCCTGATATAAATTTAACTTTAGAAGACATAGAATCTTCTTGGGCTGGTTTACGTCCGTTAATTCACGAAGAAGGAAAGTCGGCTTCAGAATTATCTCGTAAGGATGAAATCTTTGTTTCAGACACAGAGTTGATTTCTATTGCTGGAGGAAAATTAACCGGTTACCGTAAAATGGCAGAACGTATTGTAGATTTAGTTGCTAAAAAATACCGTCGTCGTTATGATAAAAAGTTTAAAGGAGTAAAAACCGAAAATCTAATTTTATCTGGCGGAACTTTTAAAGATTCTAGCGAAGTACAAAGTTATACTGATGCAATATATAATAGAATTGCTGAAGTAGATTTTGATCAAAAAGATGCAGAATATTTAGTGTATAACTACGGGAAACAAACTGACGTTATCTTAAAGAAATTTGATGCTTTAACTGATGAAAATCAGCAAGAAAAAATGATAAAAGCAGAAGTTTGGTTTACCATTGAAAATGAAATGGTTTGTACACCAACCGATTTTTTTATGCGTAGAACTGGGCGTTTATTTTTTGATATAAACAGCGTTTATAAATATCAAGATTTAGTATTACAAGAGTTTATAAATTATTTTGATTGGGATGCAAATAGTGCTAAAAAACATCAAAAAGAATTAAAAGAAAAAATAAATTTAGCTTGTAATTTCAATTAAAAAAAATAGTATATTTGATATAGACATTATTAATTTTTTAAGGCTTATGAATCTATAATTTTTCTTACTTCGGCTAAAGCAACTTCTTTTTAGAAAAGAACGTGGCTTATTTAAAAAACAATTTAAACTTAAATTAATTATAATGAAAACAATATATACCTCAGCACTTTGTGTGCTGTTTATTGTCGTATCTCTTTCTTTTACATCAATTCAAAAAGAAAACAAAACTATTGCAACTTTTACTGGAGTTACTGAATCTGATTTTTATTCTTTTAAGGATGAAAAAAATATCGAAATTCTATTTTATGATATATATGAAGATGTACAAATAGATCTTTTTGATGATGAAAACAAGGGTAAAAAATTTACCATTACTTGGTTAGAAAAACAAATAGATGAATATGATGACGATGGTGAAGAAACAGGTGATAAAATAACTGTAAAATCTATCACTTCTTTAGAAGTACAATCTTAATTAAAGATTGCATAAAATTAAAAACAGCAAGATAATTCTTGCTGTTTTTTTTATAAAAAAATTACTCTTTTTCGTTTGCTTCTATATCTTCTGTTAAATCTAAATCTCTTAAGGTTGGATTTAAAGCACCTGTGGCAACAACGGTAATTAAGGTCATAGTTCCACCAAAAACAACTGCAACAACTGGTCCTAGTATTTTTGCTGCTAAACCACTTTCAAAAGCACCAAGCTCGTTAGAAGAACCTACAAACATAGAATTAACCGAAGATACTCTACCACGCATTTCATCTGGTGTTTTTAATTGTAAAATAGTTTGTCTAATAACCATAGAAATTCCATCTGCAGCTCCACTAATAAATAACGCTAAAATACTTACCCAAAAAATAGAAGATAAGCCAAAGGCAATAATACTAAGACCAAAAATAAATACAGAAATCAACATTTTTTTTCCTGTATTTTTATCAATTGGAATGTAGGTTGTAATAAACATGGTAACAATGCTTCCTATTGAAATTGAAGCGTTTAAAATACCAAAACCTTCTGGCCCAACTTTTAAAACGTCTTGTGCAAAAACCGATAAAATTGCCACAGTTCCTCCAAATAAAACGGCAATCATATCTAAGGTTAAAACACCTAAAATAGCTTTATTTTTAAAAACAAATTTTACTCCTGCCGATAAACTTTGCATCATCGGTTCGCCAATTTTTTTATTTAAAATTGGTTTTTTCTTGATTAAAAAAGTAAATAGTAAAGACAAAATAACAAGTATAAAAACTAAACATAAAGTTTTGTCAACACCAATCCAACTTATAAAAAATCCACCAAAAAGTGCTCCAGAAACAGAAGCTGTTTTCCAGGTACTTGTACTCCAAGTTGCTGCATTATGATATATTTTTTTAGGCACTAATAAAGCAACTAAAGAGAAAATTGTTGGCCCAAAGAACGAACGTAAAAATCCTCCAAAAAATACCAAAGCGTAAATAGAATATAAAACCGAATTTGTAGACCAACTGCTAGTTATACGCTCTGTAGTTAAGAAAAATAATCCTAAACTAATTAATGAAAAAGCTGCAGTACAAATGGCTAAAAGGTTCCTTTTTTCTCGTTGATCTACAATATGCCCAGCAAATAAAGCCATGGAAAATGCTGGAATAATTTCCATTAAACCAATAATACCTAAAGAAAGTGGATCTTTAGTAATTGAATATACTTGCCATTCTATTACAATAAATTGCATAGACCAACCAAATACCAATAGAAACCTAACGAATAAAAAAATGTTAAACTCTTTTATTCTAAGAGCAGCATACGGATCTTTCATTCGAGCTTATTTTTTTAAATCCATTAGTATAGAAAAAGTATTACTTATTTCATCTTCCTTAACAACTATTGTCATTTCGTTTGTTGTAGAAATAACTTCTTGCACAGCAATATTAGCCCACGCAAGTTGTTTTAAAATAAAATAGTAAATACCTGATTGTTCTAAGTTTCCTTTCGGTAATTTTATGGTAATTGATGCCAAATCTAAAACCGTACTTGTTAATGTTTCATTTTTAAAAAAATCTTCAACAAAAGGTTTTAAACTTGTACTTGTAACAATATTGGTTTCAAAAATACCTTGAGAAATCGTTAAAAAAGTATCTGTTTGTGCTGCTGATTTGGTTAAAATCTTCGCAATTTCTTTTAATAAAGTTGGTGTGTTTTTAAAGGTGAAATCACATAATTCTGATCTAACAATAAAATCACCTAGATTAACGGCTAGCTTTTTTATGTTCTTTCTAATCCTTAAATCGGTTGCAGGAGAAAGCCTATTTATTGCCATCATTACAGCCCCAACCTTAACTTCTTTACGTAAAATTTTAGTTACTTCAGGTAAAATTACTCTTGCTAAAGAAGATACATTTATTAATTTCTCATTAAGCGCTTCTTCAATAAAAGGCGTTTTTCTTATAGTTGCTTCAACAGCTTCTTGTATGGTTTTCATTCTGTAATTTAAAAATAAAACAATTTGTTCAAAATTAAACATTTGCTTTTACTTGAATTGATATATTTGTGAAAACTTTTAAAATGAACGTACAAATTATAAATAAGTCTAAACACGCAACTCCAAACTACGAAACTGAAGGAGCCGCAGGAATGGATTTACGAGCAAATATTGAACAAGCAATAACATTAAAACCTTTAGAAAGAGCCATTATTAAAACAGGTTTATTTATAGCTTTACCTATTGGATTTGAAGCACAAGTTAGACCAAGAAGTGGTTTGGCTGCTAAAAAAGGAATTACGGTTTTAAATTCTCCAGGAACTGTTGATGCTGATTATCGTGGTGAAATTGGTGTAATTTTAGTTAATTTGTCCAATGAAAACTTTATTATTAACGATGGAGAAAGAATTGCGCAATTAATTATTGCAAAACACGAACGTGTAAACTGGCAAGAGGTTACCGTTTTAAGTGAAACTGAACGTGGCGCTGGCGGATTTGGAAGTACTGGAGTTTAAATTTTAAGAGATGTTTAATAAATTATTTAAGTTTTTAAAGGTGGTAAAATTACCTGAAGATAAGCTTAAGAAAATTGAATATTATGAAGAAAAATATCCTTACAATCAGTTAGATTTTGAATTCTTAAAAACTTATAATTTATCAACAGGAGACATTAAAGTTTTGAAGTGTTTTGTTAAAAATAAATCCATTAGAAAAACTGCTGAAGAATTAATTAGAAATTATACAGCTGTAAAAAATCATTTAAAAAATAGTTGTAGAAAAGTTGAGGTTAAAGGTTTTAAAGACTTGATTCTTTTCGTTTATAAAAATCAGAAATAGATTATTAAGATTTAAGTACTTTATAAACTTGGCTCATTTTTCTATATTTATCAAACATAAAGTCAAAATCTAATAATGTATGTGAATGATATTTATAACCTAATTTGTTGTAAAATTGAAAAGCCTGTGGTTGTTCATCCATTGCGTCTAACCAAATAATTGTATAGCCTTTTTCAAGCGATTTTTGGTCTAACCAAGAAAGCAATGTTTTGCCAATACCGTTTCCTTGTGTTTTTGGGTGAAGGTAAATTCGGTGGAGTTTTACTTGTTTTTCTTCGGATAAATCAGCTAATTTTTCATCCCAAATAATTCTAAAATTACCTATAATTTCACCTTTAAACAACACAAAATAGTATTCAGTTTTTTCTTGAGAAAGCTCTTTTAAAATATTTTCTTTTGAATATTGCGTATTTACATACCAAGCGCCATTATCTGTCCAAAAATGAGCATACGCAAGCGGATATACTTCTTTCATCAACCTAAAAAGCCTTTCAGAGTCTGAACTGAAAATAGGTTGTAATTGTATGCTTTCTGTTACTTTTATCATTTCAAAATATAAAAAAACTGCTACAGATTGATTACTTCCGCAGCAGTTTTATAATTATAAAAACTTCTAATTAAACTTATTCTTGATTTTCAATAGCATCTTTTATTTTTCCTTCTAATTCTTCCATTAAATCTGGATTGTCTTTTATTAAGCCTTTAACAGCATCTCTACCTTGCCCTAATTTTGTTTCTCCGTAACTAAACCAAGATCCGCTTTTCTTAACAATACCTAATTCTACACCAATATCTAAAATTTCTCCAACTTTAGAGATTCCTTCACCATACATAATATCAAATTCTGCAATTTGAAAAGGTGGTGCAACTTTATTTTTAACAACTTTAACTTTAGTCATATTTCCTATAACTTTATCGCCATCTTTAAGTTGTGTTCTTCTTCTAATATCTAAACGAACAGATGCATAAAACTTTAATGCGTTACCACCCGTTGTAGTTTCTGGATTACCGAACATTACACCTATTTTTTCACGTAATTGGTTAATAAAAATAACCGTACAGTTAGTTTTAGAAATTGTACCTGTTAATTTACGTAATGCTTGCGACATTAAACGAGCATGAAGACCCATTTTAGAATCTCCCATTTCTCCTTCAATCTCAGATTTTGGAGTTAATGCTGCAACGGAATCAATTACAACAATATCAATTGCACCTGAACGAATTAAATTGTCTGCAATTTCTAATGCTTGCTCTCCATGATCTGGTTGAGAAATAATTAAATTGTCTATATCTACACCTAAATTAGCTGCATAAAACTTATCAAATGCATGTTCTGCATCAATAAATGCTGCAATTCCACCAGCTTTCTGAGCTTCTGCAATTGCGTGTAATGTTAATGTTGTTTTACCAGAAGATTCTGGTCCGTAAATTTCAATAACTCTTCCTCTTGGATAACCACCAACGCCTAAAGCTAAGTCTAACCCTAAAGAACCTGAAGAAATTGCATCTACTTCTTGTGTAACTACATCTCCTAATTTCATTACAGAACCTTTTCCGTAAGTCTTGTCTAATTTATCTAAAGTAAGCTGTAATGCTTTAAGTTTTGCTGCTTTTTCTTTATCTGCTGCTGCCATAAATCTTGCTCTAATTTTTATTTTTAAAAAGTGAGACAATTTACAAAATAATAAATCTATTTTCCTAAAAAATAAGTGTCATTTTTGTAGTATTGTTAACATCAAAAAAATCAATGCAAAAACACCGTCATTTTATAATTCATAAACCTTGGGGAATGATTTCTCAATTTGTAAATCCCGCAAAGCGGAAGAAAAAATTATTAGGTGAATTATACGATTTTCCTGAAGGAACAATGGCAATTGGACGTTTAGATGTTCCGTCTGAAGGCTTACTTTTATTAACAACTGATGGAAAAGTTTCTGCTGAAATTAGATCTCAAAAATACGAGAAAGAATACTACGTACAAGTAGATGGAATTATCACGCAAACTGCAATAGAACAATTGAGAAATGGCGTAGAAATTGGTTTTAACGGAAAAAAATACACTACAAAACCTAGTAAAGCTTTTTTAATTGAAGATCCTAAATTTCCACTGAGAAGTCAAAAAATTAGAGACGAACGCCATGGACCAACAAGTTGGATTTCAATAATTATTAGAGAAGGAAAGTTTAGACAAGTGCGTAAAATGACCGCAGCTGTTGGATTTCCTACTTTACGTTTAATTAGAGTTAGAATTGGTGATATACAATTAAATGATTTAGAAGTTTCTGGTGTTATTGAAGTTGATAATTTAACTTGATATTTATCATATAAAGTAGCAAAACTTGTACTTAGTTTTGTTGTATGAATAATTCTAACACAACTTTATATATAGTAGCTGGAGTAGTAATTCTACACTTTGTAGTTGGTTTTGGTTACCTAATTTATAAGATGACTAAAAAAGAAGATAAGTAGTTCCTACTTAATTAATAAAGCATTAAAGCAATCTAAATTATTAATGTTTCTTGTTTACATATCTAAATAAACTAAACATATAATTAACCTACCTTTGTTACTACGTTTTTTTTTAAAAAACCTTTTTTATGGCTAATAAGTCTCTTTGTAATGAAGTTTATTTTAATGAGTTTTATACTTCTCATATTCAGGATGCTAGTAACTTTGCATACTATAAATCTGGAGATAAAAATACTTCGTTAGATTTAGCACAAGAAGCATTTATAAAAATTTGGGAAAACTGCACTAAAGTAGATTTTTCTAAAGCTAAAGCCTATTTATTTACTGTTGTCAATAACCTTTTTCTTAACAAAGTTAAACATGATAAAGTAGTTTTTGAATACGCAAAAGCTAGTCCTTATTTAGATGTTAATAACCAAAATCCTGAATATTTATTAGAAGAAGAAGAGTTTAAAAGTAAACTTCAAAATGCAATTTCAGAATTAACTGAAGGAGAAAGAGAAGTTTTTTTAATGAATAGAATTGATGGAAAAAAATACAGAGAAATAGCAGAATTCTTAGAAATTTCTCAAAAAGCTGTTGAAAAAAGAATGTCATCAGCATTAAAAAAATTGAGATCAAAAATTGAAGGAATTTAGTATTCTTTTAAAGTAGGGTAAAACACATTATAGTTGTTATATATATAGAAGTACCAAAAATGAAAAACGAAAACGACATTTTAAAATGGCTAAACAGAGAAAACTCTGATGAAGATTTAATGCGTCTAAAAAATACTAAAGAGTTTACTACTTTAGAAAAAATTGCACATTATTCATCTCAGTTAGATACTCCAAAAGTAAATGTAGAAGAAGCATTAAAAGATTTAAAATTAAAAACACAAAACACAACCAAAAAAGGTAAAGTTGTTCGTTTTAATTTTAAAAAACTATACAAATATGCTGCTATTTTAGTTGTTTTATTAACAACTACTTATTTTCTATTTTCAAATAGTAACACTAATTTTAAAACAGAATTTGCACAAACAAAAAACTTTAATTTACCAGATAATTCTGAAGTAATTTTAAATGCTAATTCTGAAATTTCTTATGCTAAAGATAAATGGGAAGAGAATAGAAATTTAAATTTAGAAGGAGAAGCATATTTTAAGGTTCAAAAAGGAAAAAAATTTACTGTAAATACTCAAATAGGAGAAGTAACTGTACTTGGAACACAGTTTAATGTAAAAGAAAGAGAAAACTATTTTGAAGTAAAAACCTATGAAGGTTTAGTAAGTGTTACCTATAAAAATACTGTTGTTAAATTACCAAAAGGAACCATTTTTAAAGTAGTAAATGGTAAAATAGATGCCACAAATACTTTTGATATAAATGAGAAATCTTGGTTAGAAAAAGAGTCCAATTTTAAAAGTACCGCTTTACGTTTTGTTTTAGAAGAAATAGAAAATCAATTTGGATATACTATAGAAACTAAAGATATAAATTTAGACATATTATATTCTGGTGGTTTTACACATAATGATGTAAATAATGCATTAAAATCTATAACAATTCCTTTACAATTATCTTATAAAATTGATGGTAAAAAAATTACTATCTTTAACTATGATAAATAAGTTATCGTTTTTTTTTATCAGTTTTATACTTATAACTAGTATAACTTTTGGTCAGAACTCTTCTGATAAAATTGCACTGTCTTCATTATTATTGAATTTAGAAAAAACGTATGATATTAAGTTTTCTTATTCAGATAATGATATAAAAAACGTTACTATAACGCCACCTAAAAAAGGGTTATCGCTCCAAGATCTCCTATCTTATTTAAACACAAATACAACTTTACAGTTTAATACTTTAGACAATAGATATGTAACTATATCTTACTTAAATAAACTTATTTCCATTTGTGGTAGCGTATTTAATGCAACAAATTTAGAACCTCTAGTTTTAGCTTCTGTAAGAATAAATAATTCTAAAATAGGAACTGTAACTAATGAAAAAGGTGATTTTTATCTACAAAATGTACCTGTAAATGCCAAAGTAAGTATTTCTTTTATTAGTAATAAAACCAAAGAAATATTGGTGAAAGAATTATTTTCTTCTGGTGGTTGTAAAACAATTTATATAGAAGAAGAAGTTGAAGAATTGTCTGAAGTAAGAATTGCACAATTTTTAACTTCTGGTTTACAAAAAAATGTAGATGGAAGTACAGTTTTAAACACAGAAAAATTTGGAATTTTACCTGGTTTAATTGAACCCGATATTTTAAAAACAATTAAAATTTTACCTGGAATAGAAAGTGTAAACGAAAGTATTTCTAATATTAATGTTAGAGGTGGTACAAACGACCAAAATTTAATGCTTTGGGATGGAATTAAAATGTATCATTCTGGTCATTTTTTTGGCTTAATATCAGCTTATAACCCTTATTTAACAAAGAAAGTTGCAGTAACTAAAAATGGAACAAGTAGTGCATTTTCGGACGGAGTTTCTTCAACAATAAACATGCAAACTTCTAATAGAATTACAAATAAATTTTCTGGAGGTGGTGGTTTTAATTTCTTAAGCGCAGATGCTTTTTTAAGAGTTCCTATTAAAGATAATATTGAGTTTCATGTTTCCGGAAGAAGATCTTTTACAGATTATTTAAATACACCAACATATAATAATTATTTTGCACGTAGTTTTCAAAATAATTCGGTTGCTTCTAACTCAGAAAATGATGCTGATTCTAATTTTTATTTCTACGATTATTCTTTTAAATTCTTATACGATGTAAATTTTAACCATGCTATTAGAGCTAATTTTATTCACATTAAAAATAGTTTTGAATTTAAAGAAGAATACACTTCTAATAACAATACTATAGAAGAAAATAGTAATTTAATACAAGAAAATTTAGGAGCTAAAATTAATTGGGAAGCAGATTGGAGTTCTAAATTTTCTACAAATTTATCGGCCTTTTTCTCTGATTATAGAATTAATTCTTCAGATTATAATAAGGAAACAGAACAATTTCAAACACAATTTAACAACGTTTTAGAAACTGAAATTAAATTACATTCTAAATATGAATTTTCTGATGTTTTTCATTTTACAAATGGTTTAGTATTTAATGAAATTGGTATTAGAAATACCACTACAGTTAATGCTCCAAGTTTTTCTAAAACATTAAAAGAAGTGTTATTAAAAAGTGCTTTTTATTCTGAAATTGAATATCAAAAAAACAAAACTTATGCAAGATTTGGGTTTAGAGTAAGTCATTTTAATAAGTTTAATAAATTCATTTTAGAACCTAGAGTTAACATAAGACAAAAAATAAATTCAGAATTTTCATTAAAACTAGAAGGTGAATTTAAAAACCAAACTACTGCCCAAAAAATAGATTTTGAAGATAATTTTTTAGGTATAGAAAAAAGAAGATGGATTCTTTCTGATAACGATAAAACACCAATAATTAAAAGTAAACAAGCTTCCTTTGGAGTAGCATATTCAAAGAATAAACTAATTTTAGATATTACAGGTTTTTATAAAAAAGTAAGTGGAATAACAGCTGCAAATCAAGGATTCTATAACAATACTCAAACTTTTAATTCTATTGGAAATTACGAAACAAAAGGAGTAGAGTTCTTAGTAAATAAACAAGCTAAAAATATTAGTACTTGGTTAAGTTATACCTATTCTAAAAACGATTATGAGTTTGATATTTTTAATCCTCAAACATTTTCTAATAGTTTAGATATTACACATTCTTTAAGTGCCGCTTTTAACTATAGTTTTACAAAAAACTTTAAAATTTCTTTAGGTAATGTTTTACGTTCTGGTAAACCTTTTACCAAGCCTATTAAGGGTAATGAAACTATACAAAATGGAAACAACACTATTGTAAATTACGATAACCCAAACAAAGAAAGGTTAGATAATTTTTTTAGAGTTGATGTTTCTGGAAGTTATAAATTTAAATTTTCTGAAGCAATAAAATCTACAATACGTATTGGTTTTACCAATATTACTGATAGAAAAAATATTATTGATTCTTATTATATTGTTGATGAAACAGCAGAAAATAATGTGAGACGGATAGATAATTATTCTTTACCTTTTACACCAAATTTAAGTTTTAGAGTAAACTTTTAATTCGGATTTAAATCCATTCTAATATGTGGAATTCCGTCTTCTAAATATTGCTCACCTATTTGTTTAAAACCGTGAGTTTCATAAAAATTCTTTAAATACAATTGGGCAGATATTGTAATTTCTTCAACTTTAAAATAAGTATTTACAGCTTCTATTGAGGCTTTCATTAAATGATGTCCATAACCGTATTTTCTTTCTTCAGCAGCTACAACAACTCTACCAATACTAGAATTATCAAAATAATCTCCAGGTTTAAATATACGTGTATACGCAACTATTTTATCGTTTTTAAAACCTAAAATATGTAAAGACTTTTGATCTTTATAATCAATATCTTGGTACACACAATCTTGTTCCACAACAAAAACTTCTGAGCGTAATTGTAAAATAGCATACAACTCATTAATAGTTAACTCTGTAAAGTTTTTTACTGTAAATTTCATTAACAAGAAATTTTATTTACTCTATTTGCATGTCTTCCTCCTTCAAATTCTGTAGCAAGAAAAATATCTACAAAACCTATAGCTTGTTGTAAAGACACAAAACGTGCAGGAATTGTAAGTACATTAGCATTATTATGTTGTCTAGTTAATTCAACTAATTCATTATTCCAACACAATGCAGCTCTAATTCCTTGATGTTTGTTTGCTGTCATTTGTGCGCCATTTCCGCTTCCACATAAAATAATACCCATTGCTGCTTTACCACTTTCTACAGCATTAGCTGTTGGATGAATAGCATCTGGATAATCCATAGAATCGTTAGTATCGGTTCCAAAATTGATAACTTTATATCCTTTTTCTTCTAAATGTTTTATAATTTCGAACTTGTATTGTGTTCCTGCGTGATCGTTACCAATAGCGATTGTCATAATAGATTGATTTTAATTGTGTTGTATGGTACAAAAATACAGAAACTAACGGTTATCAACAGTTATAAACAATCAAAATTTTAGCATTTTTAATAACTCTTTAGTTTTTAAGTTTTTAACGTTTTAAGAGAATGTTAAGAAGTTGTAATGAGAAACTCGTAACTTTATTTGGTGAATCTAATTTTTATTTCAATACAGCGGAGCTAAGCACATACACAACTTTTTTTATGAGTTTTTCATAAATGTTTATCAACATAAAATTTACAATTTATTTACATAGATTGGTTTGTTAACTATTAAGAGTTTTTAGTTAATTGCTGTTTATAACTATTGTTAATAACTACATTTTTAAGTTGATTTTTAAGCTTTTAAATAACTCATAAAATGTAAATGGTTTTTAATAACTCACATATTAAAATAAAAAATAAGAATTTTATAGTAGCTATTAACACACTATTATAAACATCATTTGTTTTTTAAAATTTATAAAAGAAAAATAATTATAATATAGAATGTTGATAACTGTTAATTTGATTCAATTTTAAAAATGAAATACTTTTCAATTTCAAGTCTTTTAAAAAAATCAGAATTAAGTTTTAGATAATTTATACAGTCTTCTTTTCAACTTTATAAAGTGTAAGTGAGTCTTTTTGAATCTCAACAGTTTCTATTGGAGTAGCTTTTTTATGCAACGAAGTATTTATAGTTATTACAGTAACAAATATTCCTGCAATAAATATAAATGCAAATAAAGCGATGATTTTACGTAGATTTTTCATGTTAAAAAATGTAACTCCTTTCTATAAAGACGAATACATTTAACAAACGTTACAATTTTATTAAGATTTCTTTAACGTATTACAAACTTAATAGCTTTTTCTTTTATTGAAACCGTAACAATTCCAGTTCCTATTAACTCACCATCTACTTGTATAAAAGGTTTATCAGCTGTTTGCGGTATTATTTTTAATTCTTTAGTAAGATAAGTCTCTACTTTTTTATGATTGATAATTTTACCGTTATATAACTTCGGAAGATTAAAAACTAAATCTAACAAACCAATATTTTTAGCAATTGTTACATCAAACAAACCATCAGCAGCGTTTTTATAATCAGTCATTTTCATTCCACCTCCAGAAAATTTACAAATCCCAAATAAAGTCATTAAACATTTAGTTTCAATAATTTTATTAGCAATTTCAATTTTAAAGGTTGTTTTTTTATAAAAAAGTAAACCTGCAATTCCGCTTAATACGTACGAAATTGATCCAAAACGTTTTAACTTATTTAATTTATTAACAACGTAACCATCATAACCAATTCCGGCAATATTATTAAAATAAGTGGTTGAATTTTCTAATTTTAGAACCCCAATATCTTGTAAAATTATTTTCTTTTTTTCTATAATTTCAACTGCTTTTTCTATGTTTATTGGTATGTTGTGGGTTTTAATCCAATCGTTTCCAGTACCAATAGGAATCACTGCAACTGTTATTTCAGAAGTTTTTACATATCTTTGCGTCATAATTCCGTTTACTACATTGTGTAGTGTACCATCTCCACCAACGGAAATTATATTTCTATAACCTTGTTGAATAGCAGTGTGTACCAATTCAATTTCGTGTTTAGAATGTGTTGTATACCCAACAGAAAAATCGATGTTTTTTTCGGTTAATAACTGCGCAATATCTTTCCATTTTTTAGAAAGTTTTTTATTTCCTGAAGTAGGATTTGCAATTACAAACCAAGAATGTATCATAAATAATAACAAATAATTCAGCCAAAATACATAACTATTATTTAATAGTAAAAATGATTAATTAATTGTACTTTGGAAGTGATAAATAGAACAATAATAAATGTCAAAAAAGAAAAACAAAATTTATAAAAAGAAAGGAAGAATTATTAAAGACTTAACTAAAAATATCTTTAAAATTCTAAATGAAGACACTAATAAACAATACAACTACAAACAAATTGCTGCTAAAATAGGTATTGTAGATACTGATGGAAAAACGCAAATTCTTAAAAAATTAGCAGAACTTACTGCAACCAAAAAAATAAAAGAAGGCGATAGAGGAAAATATCAAATTAACAAAGATCGTAAATATCATATAGGAACTTTAGATTTAACATCTAATGGAAATGGATATTTTATTTGTGATGATTTTGAAAAAGATATTTTTATTCCATCAAACAATCTTGGTAAAGGTTTACAAGGCGATACTGTTAAAGCTTATGTGTACAGTAGACGTAAAAGTAGCAAACAAGAAGCAGATGTTGTAGAAATTTTAGACAGAGTAAAAACCGAATTTGTGGGAGTTTTACAACTCAATAAAAACTTTGGTTTTGTAGTACCAGATAACAATAAAATGTATGCCGATTTATTTATTTCACAAAATAAATTAAACGGAGCAGAAGACGGCGATAAAGTGTTGGTCAAAATGATTGACTGGCCAGAAAATTCTAAAAATCCGTTTGGAAAAATTACCCAAATTCTTGGTAAACCAGGAGAACATAATACGGAAATTCATTCTATTTTATTAGAATACGGTTTGCCTTTTGAGTTTGAAAAAGAAGTAGAAGAAGATGCCGCAAAACTTCCTATAGAAATTACCGAAAAAGAAATTGCAAAACGTAGAGATATGCGTAAAGATTTAACCTTTACCATAGATCCAAAAGATGCAAAAGATTTTGATGATGCATTATCATTCACAAAATTAGAAAATGGTAATTATGAAATAGGAATTCATATTGCAGATGTTTCGCATTATTTACAACCAAAAACTATTTTAGATGATGAAGCGTATGATAGAGCAACATCAGTTTATTTAGTAGATAGAGTTGTACCAATGTTACCAGAAGTACTTTCTAACGGTGTTTGTTCTTTACGTCCGCATGAAGAAAAATTAACATTTTCTGCAGTTTTTGAATTGAATGAAAAAGCACAGCTTGTAAATCAATGGTTTGGTAGAACAGTGACCTATTCTGATCAGCGTTTTGCGTATGAAGAAGCACAATCAATTATAGAAAATTGTAAACTTTCTGATGATATTAAGCCGTATACAATGCCGCTTGATATTTCAATAATTGATAAAGAATATGAAGTTGCTCCAGAAATAGTTGAAGCTACTTTAAAATTAGATGAATTGGCTAAAATTCTTCGTAAAAAACGAATGAAAGATGGCGCAATTTCGTTTGATAGAGTAGAAGTGAAGTTCAATTTAGATGAAGATGCAAATCCGGTTGGCGTGTTCTTTAAACAATCTAAAGATGCTAATAAATTGATTGAAGAATTTATGTTGTTAGCAAATAGAAAAGTTGCCGAATTTATTGGATTTTCTAAAGGAAAACCAACTAACAAAACATTTATTTATCGTGTACACGACGAACCAAATGACGAGAAATTAGCAGCTCTACAGAACATTATTAGTAAGTTTGGTTATAAGATTAACACAGAATCTAAAGAAACCACTACAGCATCTTTAAATCAGCTTTTAAAAGATGTTAATGGTAAAGCCGAATCTAATATGGTAGAAACGCTTGCAATTAGAACCATGAGTAAAGCTGCTTATACCACACAAAATGTTGGTCATTATGGTTTAGCTTTTGATTATTATAGCCATTTTACATCTCCAATTAGACGTTATCCAGATGTAATGACGCATCGTTTATTACAACATTATCTTGATGGAAAAGATGCTCCAAAAGCAGATTTATATGAAGAAAAGTGTAAACATTCTTCTAAAATGGAAGAATTAGCTTCTAAAGCAGAACGAGATTCTATTAAATACATGCAGGTAAAATACATGCAAGATCATAAAGATGAAGAATTTGAAGGTGTAATTTCTGGTGTTACTGAATGGGGAATTTACGTTGAAATTAAATCGAATAAGTGTGAAGGAATGGTTAGAATTAGAGATATAAAAGACGATTATTATATTTTTGATGAAAAACAATACGCCGTTGTAGGGCAATCTTCTAATAATATAATTCAATTAGGAGATGATGTTGTTGTAAAAGTTAAACACACCGACTTGGAGCGTAAACATTTAGATTTTTCTTTAATTTCACATTAAAAAAATATACAATCAACTATGAAAAAATGGATTATAAATCAATCTGAAACAACTAACTTTTATTTAATTCTTACCGAAAAATCTGTTTGGTTAACTGAAAAACCAAAAGAAGTAAATATAGATGAGTTAATTAACGATAAAAAATTAACTGAAGTACGTATAGAAAGATATGTAGATGATATTAAAGAATTTATTTTTATTGACACAAATTCAACTTTAGAAATTAATTTAAAAGATGATGATAAAGAAGATATTGAGTTACCTTTAGAATCATCAATTTATAATGAAATTAAATCTTTTTTAATCCCAAATCTTAAAGATACAAAGGTTAAAGATTACTCGCTTATAAAACAAATTCAACCAGCAGTAATTGGAACATTAATTTTTGGTGCTATAACTTATTTTTTACACACTATTGCGTTAAGTCTTCAAAATGGTGAAGAAATAAGAACATCAGGTAGAAGAGGTTTAATAAAAAAGATATTTGTTGGTATTGCAGATTTTTTAGGTCCAACAGGATCTTTAATTATTGGAGGACTCGTAACTTTATTTTTTATCTATATACTTATTAAAACCATAAGTAAACCACAACAAGGAAAAGTAATTAAAACAAAAAGTTTTACTGAATTAAAATTTTAAAACATGATTTTAACAACAACAAACAATATAGAAAACCATAAAATAGTAGATTATTTAGGTATTGTAACTGGTTCTGCTTATGATTCAAGTTATTCATCTAATGGAACTAAAATGTCTTTTAAAGACATGTTTAGCATGTCTAAATATTACGAAAAATATACTT
Source organism: Tenacibaculum todarodis (assembly GCF_001889045.1). NCBI lineage: Bacteria > Pseudomonadati > Bacteroidota > Flavobacteriia > Flavobacteriales > Flavobacteriaceae > Tenacibaculum > Tenacibaculum todarodis. The sequence goes on from NZ_CP018155.1 coordinate 2,355,836, forward strand.
TAGGTTTAGAATCTATAAAAGAAAAGGCATTTCAAAATTTAAAAGACAATGCCATAAAACTAGGTGCAAACGCAGTTGTAGGTATAAATTTAGATGTAGAACCTTTAGCAAATTCTGCTACTTTACTAGTTTCAATTACCGGAACAGCTGTTAAAGTTCAATAAATTAGTTTCAATTCACAATATTTTATAATATTTGCCATTAAAATAAATGGTACAATAATTGGTTATGTATAGTAACTAATGAAATTAAATATGAAGAAATTAGCAATAATAAGTTTGTTTTTGATTGCCGGAATAGCATCAGCACAAACAAAAATAACAAAAACTATAACAGATTTTTCTGAATTAAAAGTATACAACGGTATTGAAGTTGAACTTATAAAATCAGATAAACAAGAAGTAGAAATCACTGGAGAAAAAGCAGAAAAAGTAAAGATTAGAAACAGTGGTAATACTTTAAAATTTTCTTTAAAATTTCCAGAAACATCAGCAAGTGGAAAAGTTCAAATTAAACTTTTCTATAACAAAAAGATTGCAATTATTGATGCAAATGAAGGCGCTGTTATTACAGGAAAAGAAATAAGCCAGCCTCAAATTGAAGTAAAGGCTCAAGAAGGTGCTTTTATCAATTTAGTGGTTAAAACGAAGCATTTAAAGGTTAAATCTTCTTCTGGAGGAATCTTAAAACTATCTGGAACAACTAAAAACCAAGAAGTAGATGTAGATTTAGGTGGAGTTTATCATGGTTATAATTTAGAAGCATCAACAATGTCTATTATACGTGCAGGTTCTGGTGCAAAAGCAGAAGTTAAAGCAAGTGAAACATTAGACTTAAAAGTAACTTTTGGAGGTTCTATTTATTATAAAGGAACACCAGAAGTTTTAAAAGATAAAAAAGTAATTGGTGGTGTTATAGAACAGCGAACTTAATTTACTATCTTTGTAGCGTTAAAAATTAGAACAAATGAATACATTTAATATACTTTTTGGATTTATTGGACCATGGCAAATTGCTGTAGTTGTAGTATTAGTTTTGTTAATGTTTGGAGGAAAGAAGATTCCAGAATTAATGAGAGGTTTAGGTAGCGGAATTAAAGAATTTAAAGACGCTACTAAAGAAGATGAGCAAATTGAAGATAAAAAATAACTACTTATTTTTATCTTATTAAAATAAAAAACCCAACCTAATTAAAGGTTGGGTTTTTGTTTTTTGTATTTTAAACAATATCCCCCAATATTTATTTAAATACTTATGTCTACAAATATATACCTACTAAATTAGATATATAAATGTTTGTTACAAATAGGACGCTTTAAGCCCTTTTTGGGATAAATGGGAATACTTATTTTAGTAGTTTTTGTAAAGACTGTTTAGAAAAACTTCTTGATACAGGAATGTCCATAGGAATAATATCTGATTTTAAAATATAACCTCTAGCATTTCCTTTGATATCTATTATAAAATTAGCGTTTATAATATAAGACTTATGGCAACGTATTATGTTTGGGTAAATTTTTAATTTTTCTTCTACTTTATTTAAAGTTACCCTTAATATCTTTTCTTTTATTTCTTTCTCTTTTCTTAAAAATAAACTTGCATAATTTCCTTGAGAAGTTATATAAACCAAATCATTTATATTAAATGAAATACTTTCTTTTTTATTTTCTGAAAATATTTCAGCTTTTAAATCCAGTTCTTTTTTCTCTAATTCTCTTTTCTCTTTATTGTATTTATTTATATCATGGGCTCTCCTTTCTCTTTTTTCACGTACATTTTTTTCATTTATAAAGATGAAAAACACTACTGGAATTGTACCAACTAAATAAGTATATTTTAAGAAAGTTAATAAGTTTAGGTTTTCAAAATTTTCTGAACTTTTAATATTACTACTTAAATACCATATAAGAATACCATTAAAAAAAATTCCAACTATTATTAGTAATAAGTTTCTACCAATTGTCCAATTATCTTCATTAAAATAAGTCTTAAATATTAATGCAGGTATATATAACACAAAAAACACTCCGAAGAATGTTATTAAACCTATTGCTGAAGTGTATTTTAATAGTAAACCTTCTAATGATATTAAATTAAACGGTTTAAATAAATATAAAAAAATGAATACAAATAACCCTATATAAAAGCTAATTGTAATTTTAAACTTATTAGAAGAATTAAAATAATAAGGTATAGATAACCAGTCTAATATTTTTTTCATGTATATGAATATAAGATGCTAAATTATTAAAATCTTATGTGTTAATATAAAAAATCTCCATCAATTCTATAATTATAGAATTGATGGAGATGATTAATATTTTGACTATTTTATAATTTTTCAGTTGTCATTTCATCTTTAGGAATATTTAAAGATGTTTCAAAATTTGGTAATATTTGATCTAAGACAACTTTATTTTTCATTTTCTCTGCTTCAATAAACCACCATTTTTTTCCTTCATCATCATAAATACCTAGTAAAAAACTTTTAGATTTAATCCTCATATGTGGCATTTTCATCTGATTAAGATTTTCAATATAACATCTATATTGACCTTGTTCCTTAACAATTTCAGAAACAGCTACAACATCAGCCTTTTCAAATATAAAACCTTGTCCTTTCATATTTTTAAAAGCTATTTCAATTATATTTAAAGCCTTTTCTTTTCCTCCCATTAACTTAGTTACTGAAGGAAGCGTATGCTTTAAAACTGTATTAAAATCTTCACTAAGTGTAGCTTTTGACGTTATTTTAGCATCTCTTATAGCATCTTCCTTTGTTTGAGAAAATGTAGTAAAACTTACTAATAAAGCTATTATTATTAATTTTAAATTGTTCACTTTTCTTCTTATTTATCTAATTTCTTAGGTTTTTGCTTCTTCATTGCTTCACCAATTTGGTTACTTGCAGTAAAACTTGCAACCATATCGTTTAACATTTGACTTCCCGCTTGCGGAGAATTTGGTAATAAAATTAAGTTAGAGTTTGTTTCTTGTCCAATAGACTGTAACGTATCATAATGTTGCGTAACAACAATTAAAGCTGATGCTTCTTGAGAATTGATACCCACTTTATTTAAAACTTCTACAGATTCTTCTAAACCACGAGCTATTTCACGTCTTTGATCTGCAATACCTTGTCCTTGTAAACGCTTACTTTCAGCTTCGGCCTTTGCACGTTCAACAATTAATATACGTTGTGCATCTCCTTCAAACTGAGCAGCAATTTTTTCACGTTCAGATGCATTAATACGGTTCATTGCTTCTTTTACTTGTGCATCTGGGTCAATGTCTGTTACTAATGTTTTAATTATATCGTAACCATAAGTCATCATTGCATCATTTAATTCAGATTTTACAGCAATTGCAATGTCATCTTTTTTAACAAAAACATCATCCAATTTCATTTTTGGAACTTCGGCACGAACAACATCAAACACATAAGAAGTAATTTGATCGTGCGGATAATCTAATTTATAAAATGCATCATACACTTTTTCTTTAATTACTTTGTATTGTACCGATACTTTTAACTTTACAAAAACATCATCTAATGTTTTTGTTTCAATTATTACATCTAATTGCTGAATTTTTAAACTTAATTTACCAGCAATTCTATCAACCAAAGGTATTTTAAACCTAAGACCTGATTGTCGAATACTTTCAAATCTACCAAATCGCTCAATAATTGCAGCAGTTTGTTGTTTTACAATAAAAAATGATGAGAATATAATAATAATCCCAATAAAAATAAAAGGTGCTAAAAATACCATAGTTAATTTTTTTATTTAGTTAATAAATGATTTTTTGTAAAGATACTGAATTCCAGTAGTTAATTATTTGACGCATTATTTTAAAAATGTTACATTTTGATTTTTAAATATTTATTTTTGCTGAAAACCAAACTCAATGGAAAACATACAGAATTACATAACAGAAATTTTAATCTTACTTTTTTTAATTGTTACTTTTTTACAATCAGGAATTGATAAAGTTACAGATTGGCAAGGAAACGTATCTTTTATTAGAGGACACTTTAAAGATTCTCCTTTAGAAAAATTTACTTCAATTTTAGTAGCTATTATTTTAGTGATGGAATTAGTTGCAGGTGCAATGATGTTGGTAGGAATTTTTCACATAATTACAACTGGAGATTCTAACGTTGCTTTAATTGGAACAGAACTTGCCGCTTTAAGTTTAATATTTTTATTAATAGGTCAACGTTTAGCAAAAGATTATGCTGGAGCTATGACATTGGCAGTTTATTTTATAATTGCAATTTTTGGTGTTTATTTATTAAATAATTAAAATTTATATATAATCACTGTTTTAATAAATATTTTTTATTAAAAAACCCTTTAAAACAATCGTTTTAAAGGGTTTTCTTTTTTCGGTAATGTATTTGTATGTTTTCTTATTTAACTTTAAATTAAAGTGTAAGTAAATTGATTTTACTTGTTTTTTAAGACATATATAAGAGAAGAATACTCATTAGTTCGTTTTGCTCTTCTGTTTGAAGTAAAACCAATCCAAAATGCTTTAAACGGATTCATCTTCCCGTTTTTATATTTTTCTGATAAAAGCGAAACATAAAACGAATCGAATTTCATTGGAAGCGTTTTTACTACTTTAATATTTTCCTTGGAAAATAGTTTAGAAATTGAGGTTTGAGAAAAGTGCCAAAGATGTCTTGGAACATCAAAAGCTGCCCAATGTTTTTTGTAGTGATTAGCATCGTAACTTTTATAGTTTGGAACTGCAATAATTAAAGTTCCGTTTTCTTTTAAAAGCTCTTTTAATTGTTTAGTGTATTCTTGTAAATTTTCTACATGTTCTAAAACATGCCAAAGTGTAATAACATCAAACTTTTTGTTTTTTAATGCTAATATATCTTCTTGTAAATTGATGTTTTTTGAAACTGCAATTTCACGTGCTTTTTTATTTGGTTCAATTCCTAAAACCTGCCAATTATTATTTTTACAAGTTGCTAAAAAATCTCCTGTTCCAGCACCAATATCTAGAATTGTTTTTTCTTCAGAATTGAATGAATTAATCAATTTCAATTTCTTTTTTAACGTGTAGTTTTTTACAAGTTGATACACTTTTTCAAACACACCTTTTTTTCCGTCTGTATGAGAAATGTAATTTTCACTTTCGTAATAACTCGATACGTTTTTAGGAACAGGAATTGTAACTAACATATCAAACTCTTCATTTTTTTCAAGTTGAAAAACTTCTTGAGAAACTGAATAATCTTTGGTTGTTAAATACGGTTTTGTATTGTTGTAAAAGTTAATTGTATTCAAATTAAAATATAAGATGTTCCACGAGGAACATTCATTTTTTTAAACATTGTTTTGTCATTCTGAACTTGTTTCAGAATCTTTTTTATTTTAACGAAAAATAAAGATGAAATTAAAATTGTTCCACGAGGAACATTCTTAATTTTATCTTCCCATGTAAACCAATAATACAGAAATATCGCTTGGTGAAACTCCGCTTATTCTTCCCGCTTGAGATATTGTTACAGGCTTAATTTTTGTGAGTTTTTGAACTGCTTCCGTTGATAAAGATTTAATCTGTGTGTAATCTACATAAGAAGGAATCTTTAAGTTTTCTAACCTATTCAATTTGTCTGCATTATTCTTTTCTTTCTCTATATATCCAGAGTATTTTAAATGAATTACAGCTTGTTCAATAGCTTCTTTATCTATAGAATTTTCATTTAAAAACGTTGTTAATTTGGCTATAGAATTAAAATCAGAAAAGTTCAATTGCGGTCTTGCTGCAATTTTATACAGCTTCATAGATTGATTAATTAGCGTTAAATCCTTAGCTTCTAAAATAGGATTTATCTCCTCTTTTGTTACACTTGTTTCTTGTAAAAACTTAATTAATATATCTGCTTTATGTTGCTTTTCTTTAACACGATCTAATCTTTCTTGAGAGGCTAAACCTAACTCAAATGCTAAAGGAGTTAATCTTAAATCGGCATTATCTTGTCTTAAAAGTGTTCTATATTCTGCACGAGAAGTAAACATTCTGTAAGGTTCTTCAGTTCCTTTTGTAATTAAATCGTCTATTAAAACACCAATATAAGCTTCGTTTCTTTTTAAAATAAAAGCTTCGTTTCCTTGTGTTTTTAATGCGGCATTTACACCTGCCATTAAACCTTGTGCAGCTGCTTCTTCGTAACCAGTTGTTCCGTTAATTTGACCTGCAAAAAACAAGTTTTTAATGAGCTTAGTTTCTAATGAATGTGTTAATTGTGTTGGTGGAAAATAATCGTATTCTATAGCATAACCATAACGTAAAAACTTCACATTTTCAAACCCATCAATAGCGCGAATTGCTTTGTCTTGAATGTCTTCTGGAAGTGATGTAGAAAAACCATTTACATACATTTCAACTGTAGTCCAACCTTCTGGTTCTACAAATATCTGGTGCCTATCTTTTGATGCAAAACGGTCTACTTTATCTTCTACCGAAGGACAATATCTTGGTCCGGTAGATTGTATTCTACCATTAAACATTGGAGATCTATCAAACCCTTCACGTAATAAATCGTGTACTTTTTGATTGGTATAAGTTAGGTAACAAGAGCGTTGTTTTTGTAGTGTTTTTGTAGTTGATAAATATGAGAATTTCTCTGTAATTTCATCACCAGGTTGCTCTGTCATTTTAGAATAATCTAAAGATCTACCATCAACTCTTGGTGGTGTTCCTGTTTTCATTCGTCCAGATTCAAAGCCTTTTGCAACTAAATCTTCAGTAATTCCTTTAGAAGCTCCTTCACCTGCTCTTCCTCCTCCAAAGCTTTTATCTCCAATATGTATTAATCCATTTAGAAAAGTTCCTGCGGTAATTATAACAGTTTTAGCTTTTATTTCTAATCCTAAAGCTGTTTTAACACCAATAATTGTATCTCCATCAAACAATAATCCGTTAACAGAATCTTGATAAAAGTCTACGTTTTCAGTTTCTTCTAACATAGTTCTCCAGCATTCTGCAAATTGCATTCTATCAGATTGTGCTCTTGGACTCCACATTGCAGGTCCTTTAGACTTATTAAGCATCTTAAACTGAATAGCAGTTTTATCTGTAACTATTGCGCTATATCCTCCTAAAGCATCTATTTCTCTTACAATTTGCCCTTTTGCAATTCCGCCCATAGCAGGATTACAACTCATTTGAGCAATGTTTTGTAAATTCATGGTAATTAATAAAGTGTGCGCACCCATGTTTGCGCTAGCTGCTGCTGCCTCACTTCCTGCGTGACCTCCACCAACTACTATTACGTCATATGTTGTTGTAAACAAACTCATTTCTTCTTATGTTTCACGTGAAACGTATAATATAATTAACTGATTATTAGTTAATTAATGTTAATAAACAATCATTTTCTTTGGATCTCATTATTGTTTTTTGTTCTTCAGATTTATCTTTAAAACCCATATAATGAAGTATTCCATGTATAATTACTCTATGTAATTCATCTGTAAAAGAAACCTCAAAATCTTTTGCGTTTTCTTTTACCCTTTCCACAGAAATATAAATATCTCCGCTGATTAATTTACCCATTGTATAATCAAAACTAATAATATCTGTAAGTGTATCATGCTTTAAAAATTCTACATTTAATTTGTGTAAATAAGCATCATCACAAAATATATAGTTGATTTCTCCTAATTCAAAATCTTCTTTTTCAACACAATTAGCAATCCAATTTTCTGTTGATTTTTCATCAACTAACTTAAATTCTGTTTCGTAATTAAAGGCTATCATTCTTTAATTTTATTTGATTGAATAATAAAACCTTTTAACTTCTTTGAATAACCTATAAACCTGAAAGAATCTTCTAAAAAACATGTAGAGATATTTTTGAAAGTTTTACTTTCTTCTACTCTATTTATATACTTTTTTTTATCAATTTCTTTAAAAGTAGTTTCAGGTAAATCTTCTTCAGAAGTTAAACCTTTTGTATCAATTAGTAGTTCAAAAAAACGCTTTTCCTTCTTTATTGTTGCGGTTTCAAAAGGTAATTCATCAGGCTGTCTTGGTCCAAAACCTCTTGGAACATTTATTTGAATATTTTGCATAGTTTGTTGTTGATGCCACATCATAAATTGTTGATGATGCCACCACCAATTATAATGATAGTTATATGAAATATCTACATAATCAACTCTAACTCTAACTTTGTTAGTGTTAGTTTTATTAACAGTAATTGTTGAGTTGTATTTATTTTTCCCTGCATTTTTAAGAAAATTTTCAATTCCTTGAAACTCTTTATTTCCTTTAATTTTTGAAACTAAAGAAGCATCTAAATTAATGGTGTTTAATTTTTTTTCCGATTGCAGATCTGTAATCTTAATTTTTCCTAATTTTTTACTTAATCCTAATTGAAATAATTTATTATTATTAATATATGAAGTTGATTTTTTAAATTCCTTGTCACCATTAGAATTATTAAAAGATTTAATTTTTGAAAACGATATTGAACTATTTTTGAAGTTTACTGCTAATACTTCTGTTATATTATCATCTTCATTTTCTTTTGTAACGGTGATGGTTTTATCGTTTAAATAACCTCTTAAAGCAGAAGTTGCACCATTTGTAACAAACTCGTTTGTCTTAATAGGGATTAAAGAATTGTCTTTAAAATACTTCTTTATTTTATCTTTTTTTCCAGAATAAACAAATTCACTAAAGCTTACACCCTTACTTCCTTTATATTCTTTTATTAATAATTTCTCATCAGTTTCATATAATAATACTGAACGGTTCACTTCTCTAAATGATGCGCTATAATCATTATGTTCAATTGGTAAATTTTCAATTACTTCTTTTGTTTCTATATTAACGACAACTTTTTTCAAGAAACTTTCTTTCTTTTTTTCAAAGCTTAAAAGCAGCGTTAGTTCGTTATTTTGTTGATGAAAAGAAACAACTTCATAAGGTTTTTCGTTTTCTAAAGGTGTAATTTCTTCTATATTTTCTCCATCAAAAATATAAGAATGAACCGTATATTGTTTGTTTTGTTTATTTTTTGAAAAAACTAAATGAAATGATTTATTATCAGATAAATCACCTGAAAAAGTGTTTTCAACTTTAAAATGTTTAGGTAGTTTAATAACACCATTTATAATAGTATTTGCCCAAGTTTTACAAATAAATAACGTCGTAAAAACTACAATCAAAAATCTTTTCATTTTACAAAAGGATTAAAATTATTTTTCTTTTTCTACAGGCACAGAAAAATATTCTTGCACCTTCTTTTTATAATTCTGGCGCAAAGGTAAGGATTGTCTATTTAAAATCTCTGTTTGATTGTAAAACAGCTTTTTAAATTTAAGTTGCTTTGCTTTGTTCTTTTCAAACTCTTGTAAGTTTGTATTTGCTTTTCGCTTTTTTTCTTTGCCTTGTTCAAAAGTTGCTTTATCTAATTTTAAGAGTTCGTAATTCATTTTTTGCATACGTTCTAAAGTTCCTTGAGTAAAACCTTTATCAAGTATTTCATTTTCTAACTGCTCCATTTTTTTGAGCGCTTTTTTAGCTTCTCCAGCTCCTTCTCCTCCTTGTTTAATAGCGTCTTGTAATTGTTGCCTTAATTTACTTTGTTCCTTGTAAATTTCGTACAATTCTCCATTCATTTTTTCCCCTTCTCCACCTTGTCCAGGTTTTCCATTTTCGCCTTTTTTTGGTTTTCCATCTTTCCCTTTTTTACCATCTTTTGGCTTACCTTGTTCACCTTTCTTCATTCCATCTTGCATCTTCTTAATTAAATCTTCTTGTTTTTGAATTATATCTGGCAAACTAAAAGATTTTCCACTTCCTTTTCCACCAGAACCACTTCCAGGTTTTGGATTATTCATGGCATTTAAGAAATTACTCAACATATCTGCAATGGTATTTGTCGACGTCATTACATAACGTTGATTAGAAACACCTGAAGAAAATCTATTTTCGGCAAAATTTTCTAAAGATTGATCTAAGTTATAATGTGCATTTCCTAATAAATCTTGAACCTCAGTAGTTAATTTAGGAACACGAATTGATAACATGTAAATGCTATCATCAATATGATTGAAATATGTTTTTAATTGATATTGTTTCTTTAAGTTTTTACTAAAATTTGGATGTGATGCAGAAGTACCATTTATAGATTTCATTAAATCTTCTTGTTCAAATGAAAAAGTAACCAAGTTTTCTAATATTTGACGTAAATCTTGTTTATTTTCTTCCTGCATTTGTTGGCTCATCATTTGCATTGTTTCTTGCATCTTCTGGCTCATTTCCTTCATCTTTTTAGCAGATTTCTTCTGATTCTTCTTTGCTCCTTCTTTATTTTGTTGTTCTAAATTTTTAGAAGCTTCTTGTTGTTCTTTTTCTGCTTCTTTTTGCAATTCTTTCATTGAAGGAACATCCATTGGTTCCTTTAATTTACTGTTTTCTTTCTGAAGTTCGTTTAGCTCTTTTTGTGCTTTTTTAAATTCGTCATTTAGTTTTTCTTGCTCTTCTTTTGTTGCATCTTTTTTAGCAAGTTCTTCTTGTTTTTTAGCTAAATCTTCAAGCTTATTAGCAAGTTGATTCATTTTTTGCTCTACATAAAAACGCTTAGTCATTTCCAAAATACGCTCTAAACTTTTTTCTTGCTGTTTATTTTTTTGAGCCAATTCTTTACTTTTTTTAACCAACTCTTCTTTGTTTAGCTTTTCAGCCATTTTTTGCAATTCGTCTAAGAGTTTTTTCTCTTTCGCTATTTTTTTAAGCTCTTCAATACGTTCTTTTAGGTCTTGTTTTTTCTCTTGAAGCTGATCGTTTTGCTCCTTTTTCTCATCAAAATTTTCTTTTAGCTGATCTGTTTGACGCTGCATCATTTCTTGATATTGTTCCTGACGCTTTATTAAGTTTTGAACTTTCTTTTGATCGTTCCAATTCATGTTCTTTTTGTTTTGTAAATCGAACTGAATTTTTTCTAAATCTTTCTTGTTTTTTCGCTGCTTTTCAAGCGAATTTTGCAAGTTGTCAATCGTATTTTTTTGCTCTTTTAACAACTCATCTTCTACTTCTTCTTCAGTCTTTTTTCGATAAGAAAATATTTTACTTGCTGTTTTTTTATTTCCGTTTACAGCATCATTATCAAAAACCTGAAAAAAGAATTCGTAATCAATTCCGCTTTGTAAAGTAATTCCGTCAGGAAATTGATAAAAGAAATTCTGAATATTTTCTTTTGTAATTGGCAGTTTAAAAGTTTGTTGTGCCTGCGGATTTTTCTCATCGTAATACACCAATTCTAATTTACGTAAACCATAATCATCTGCAATTTGACCTGCAAATTGAACTGGACCACGAGAAATACTATCAATATTAGATTTTACCGCAATTGTTGGATGTTCATCTCTAATAATAGCAACAGAATATTGCAATTTTTCGTACTCTTTAAGGTTGTTGTTAGACGTCGCTATTTGATAATTAATTCCTTGTCGTATTCTTTTAGCGTACGTAAAACTATTTTCAGCTTTTTTGTCAAAATAAACTTTGTTGTTTTCTGATAAAAAAGTAATACTATCTGTTTGATTTGTAGTTACTTGCCAGTTTATTACAGTTCCTTGAGGAACTGTAATATTTCCAGTATTAGAAATAGTTTCGTTTCGTTTTCCAACATAGTTGGGATAAGACAAATGCATTTTTAATTGCTGAATAGTTGGTGTTTTTATCACATTTATGGTGAAGTTTTCAGACTGAATTCCGTTTGCTTCAACATAAAAATTTACATCTTCATTAATTTCTGAAAAAGTGTAAGAAAACAATCCACCACCTTTATTTTGCAAGTAATATTCTTGATTATTAAAGTATATTTTTGCTTCCGCAGGTAAAACTTTTCCAACCGTTTCTATAGAAACAGAAAAGGGTTTTCCTTGAATAACTTCTAAAGCATCATTTTTTAAAGAAAAAAGAAAAGGAGCTGGCGGCGTATAAGCTGTTCTGTGGTTTACAACACGTTCTAAACTTTGGGTTAAAGCACCGTTTGTACCCGTTAAAAATGTTAATCCGAAAAGTAATAATGGAATAATTGCGTATTTTAAATACTTTTTATTCTTCTGAAAATCAATTGCTTTAGTGAAAACTACGGGTTGTAATTCGTTTGCTTTTTGATCAATACTTGCTAATAATAATTCCGACTGATTATTTTCGTTTTTAAGCTGTAAAATATTTAATAATTTATCGCTTACTTCCGGGAAATGATTACCAATAATTTTTGAGGATTCTTCTTCAGAAATTCCTTTTTGTAAACCAAATAATTTAAAAAGTGGAAAAAATATAAATCGAATAAGTAAAGCCAATTCAATTATAATAAATACCCAGAAAAGAATGGTTCTTGCGGTAGGTTTCAACCACAAAAAATACTCTATAAACAGCGTAAATAATAAGTATAGTAACCCTAAAGAAACAAATAAAATGCTTCCTTTTATTAACTCGTTTGTATAGTATTTACGAGAAAACTGTTGTAGTTTCTCTTTTATTTTTTCGTATCCATTCATAATTCAGTCAATAAAAATAGTACTTTTAGAACAAATTTATGTTAAAGCTGTTGTAAGGATATACAAAAATACAGTACTAATGAACGTAAACAACAAAAAATTATGAAACAAGTAACAACAATTTTATTAGTATTCTTTTCACTTTCTTTTTTTGCTCAAAGCCCTTGGACAAAGAAAAAAAATGAAGGATATGTGCAGTTATCGTTCTCTTTAATACCAACATATAGCACGATTTTTGGCAATCCGGACTATGATACACAAAGAGAAATATCTGATAATACGCTTCAGTTATATGGAGAATTTGGGTTAAATGATAAAACCACATTATTTGCAAATGTTCCTTTTAAAATGTTAAAATCAGGAGATTTCACAGAAGATATGTCATTAGTTCTTCCTTTAGTATTAACAACAGAAGGGACAAAAAATACATTAGGTAATATTCAATTTGGTGTTAAACATAATTTTTATAGTAAAAATTGGATACTTTCTGGGCAAATTGGTGTTGAAGCCAATACAGGAAGCTTTGATCAGCCTTCTGGTTTAAGAACAGGTTATGATGCTTGGACATTTACACCCTTGTTTTTAGCAGGAAAAAGCTTAGGAAATAGTTATTTTCAAAGTTTTGTAGGTTTTGATGTAAGAACCAATGATTACAGCTCAAATTTTAAAATTGGTGGAGAATATGGAGGAAAAATTGGTAAGGACTTATGGTTAATTGGTTTTATTGATATTGTAAAATCTTTTGAAAATGGAGATGTTATCTTACCAACATCAAACAGTTACACAGCAACGTATGTTAATGATCAAGAATACGGAGCTTTTGGAGCAAAATTTATTTATGAATTTTCTGATAAATATGGTATAAACGCTGGTTTTGGTGGCGCTTTTTTTGGAAACAATGTAGCAAAAGCACCCGCTTTAAGTTTTGGGTTATATCATAAGTTTTAAGTAAAAAAAATAAAAAATATTTTTTCTTAAAAGAAAGAGGTTTTGCATTGCAAAACCTCTTTCTTTTTTTACAGGATTTACACTGTTTTTTAGATATATTTTTGATTATCAGTAAACTATTGAATAACTTAGGTATTTATATTAATGTTTTAACCAAACAAAATTACTATCTATGAAAAAATTAACTACACTATTTATATTCCTTTTTACGCTTTCTATTTTCTCACAAAGTCCATGGACCCAAAATAAAGGAATATTATATACACAATTATCTTTTACAACAATACCAAAGTATAAAGCACTTTTTGGAAACCCAGAAGTTGCTACGGAAAGACAAATTACAGACAACACTTTACGTATTTACGCAGAATATGGTATCAGTAATAAAACTACACTTTTTACAGCATTACCTATAAAAACAGTGAAAGCAGAAAATCTTGTAAAATCTACACCTAACCCAATAACCACAAAAGGAACATTAACATCTATGGGGAATATCTTGTTTGGGGTAAAACATAACTTTTACAATAAAAAATGGTTAATAACCGGTCAAGTTGGTTTTGAAACTAGTACAAGTAGATATCATACAAATTCGGGAGTAAGAACAGGTTATGATGCATGGACAATTACTCCAATGATTAGCGCTGGTAAAAGCTCTAATTCTTGGTATGTACAAACCTATGTTGGCGCAGATTTTAGAACAAATGAGTATAGTTCTGCGTTTAAAATTGGAGGAGAAATAGGTTATAAACTTACTTCTTGGCTAACTATGGCAGGTTTTGCAGATGGTTTAGCATCATTTACAAATGGATCTGTTATTATTCCTAAAGAAAATAAATTAACGGGTCTATATGTTAACAACAAAAGTTATGCAGCTTTTGGTATTAAACCTACATTTGTAGTAAACCCAAAATTTGGGATTAATTTAGGGGTTGGTTTAGCTTTTGGAGGAAGAAGAATACCGCAAACACCAGCAATAAGTGCAGGATTTCATTATAAATTTTTGTAAAAAATGATATTACAATAGCGTTTTTTTGTAAGTAAATTTCTTGTACTATCTAACTACTCACTTCCATCTTAATAACTATCTTTGTGCCATTAAAATTTAGAAAAAAATGACTCAAGATGTACGTGTTCGTTTTGCCCCAAGTCCAACAGGACCTTTACATATTGGTGGTGTAAGAACTGCTTTATTTAATTATTTATTTGCTAAAAAATATAACGGAACTTTTGTACTTCGAATAGAAGACACAGACCAAACCCGTTATGTTGAAAATGCAGAACAATATATTATAGACGCTTTAGAATGGAGTAATATTCCGTTTGATGAAGGTCCAAATAAGAATGAAAAATTTGGTCCATATAGACAATCTGAAAGAAAAGATTTATACAAACAATATGCAGATCAATTATTGAAAGATAATTGGGCGTATGTTGCTTTTGATACTTCGGAAGAACTAGATTTTCATCGAAAAAATCACGAAGAAAAAGGAAAAACATTCATTTATAATTGGCACAATAGAGAAAAATTAAACAATTCTCTTTCACTTTCTTCGGAAGAAGTTCAGGCAAAAATTGAAGCTGGAGATAAATATGTAATCCGTTTTAAAACACCTCAAGATGAAATTTTGGTAATGAATGATGAAATTCGTGGAGAAATTAAAATTGATACTAATGTTTTAGATGATAAGGTTTTGTTTAAATCAGACGGAATGCCAACGTACCATTTAGCAAATATTGTAGATGATCACTTAATGGAAATTTCACACGTAATTCGTGGAGAAGAATGGTTACCATCAATGGCTTTACATATATTATTATACAGAGCTTTTGACTGGAGCGCGCCAAAATTTGCACATTTACCGTTGATTTTAAAACCAGTCGGAAAAGGAAAATTAAGCAAACGTGATGGCGATAAATTAGGTTTCCCAGTTTTCCCGTTGGAATATACAAATGAAAAAACAGGCGATGTTTCTCGCGGTTATAAAGAAGATGGTTATTTTGCAGATGCGTTTATAAATATGTTAGCTTTATTAGGATGGAATCCTGGAACAGAACAAGAAATTTTTTCGTTGGAAGAACTAACGCAAGTTTTTGATTTAGATAGAGTTAGTAAATCTGGAGCAAAATTTAGTCCAGATAAAACAAAGTGGTTTAATCAACAATATTTACAAACTAAAACGGATGCTGAATTAACAGACTTATTTCTTCCTATTTTAGAAGAAAAAGGGATTTCAGTAGCTAAAAACAACGCAGAAAAAGTAGTTTCTTTAATTAAAGAACGCGCAACTTTTGTGTCAGATTTTTGGGATTTATCTAATTTCTTTTTTGAAACTCCAACTGAATACGATGCAAAAGCATCAAAAAAGAGTTGGAAGGAAGGAACAGCTGAATTGATGCAAGAGTTATCTGAGGTTATTGAAGGAGTTTCAGAGTTTTCTTCAGTAAATATAGAAACTATAGTTAAAGAGTGGATAACGTCTAAAGAAATAGGTTTTGGTAAAGTTATGCAGCCACTAAGACTTAGTTTAGTTGGTGCCATGAAAGGACCACATTTATATGATATAATTGAATTTATTGGTAAACAAGAAACCATTAATAGAATAAAGACAAGTATTGAAAAATTATCCTAAAAAAATAGTTTTTTTAAAAATTTAGACCTCACAGATTTTAAATCTGTGAGATCTTTTTTTATCATTTAATATTGAAGTAAAGTATTCGTTTTACTATGTAACTATGTGGTTTTTATATTAAAAACAAGGTTTTCCAGAGTGTCCTCTTCCACCAAACAAGCTGTCTCCTAAATTGTAAACAATACCAATTGTACCTTGTAAATGAGAGCGCATACTTTCATAACCTTCAAAAGAATACTTGTAGTAAAGTTGACCGTTTGCTCCCCAGTTTTCTAGAAACCAATACGTACTTCCAGCACCAATATTTAATGTTGGAGTCATACTTAAATTAGATTTTACTAAACTTCCACCTGCAAAAGCATACGGATAAAAATTATCGAACAGTTGATCTATATTATATCGTAAAGAAAAATCTGCAGAAATATATTTTGCAGAATTTTGAACTAAACTAAAATTATCAATGGTATTAAAAGATAAAGCACCATCAACAGATAAACGCTCATTAATTGGCATTGTTAAGTTAAGTCTTGGTATTTGAAAAAGATATTGATCTTCAATAAAAGAAGCGTCACTTTCACCAAATTTTACTATTGATGTACTAACTCCAATTTGCCAAGTATTTTTTGTGTCTTGAGCTTTTACAAAGAAGGAAGCTAATAAAAATAGTGCTAAAAAGGTTTTATTCATAACATTGGGGGTTAAGTTATTAAATTAACTATTTTTTAAAAGGTTTAGTATTTAAAAAGGTGTTTTAAATTTTATTTACAGCCTTAATTGCTTCAGTAAAGCTCTCTAAATCATTGTCATTTAAAACTAAATGTATTGCTTCGTCACAAACTTTTTCTGCGTTCTCAGTAGAAAAATGTAAACCTACAGCAATTTTACGCATTAATTTTACTTCAACAAGTTCTGCTTCTTCATCAGCAAAAATCATTTTTGTTAAACGAAATAAACGCTCAATTCTTTCGTCATAACTCACTGGAGGATTTACCGGGAATTTTTCTGGATTTGCTGTAATAATTTTAAATTCCTCTAAAGAAATATTTAATTTTTTGGCAGCTCTTAGTAATAATTTCTCTTCACCTTCGCTTATTTTTCCGTCTGCTTTTGCAATTTTTACAACACTTGCAAAGTGCCCAATTTCTTGTTTGTGTTTACCGCTTGAATATAAATCTGATATTGACATAATTTTTTGTTTTAAAATGTAAAGTTATTAATTAAGAGGCATTTTTTTACAAAAAGGTCACAAAAAAATCATTAATAAAT
This sequence comes from Tenacibaculum todarodis, assembly GCF_001889045.1. Lineage (NCBI taxonomy): Bacteria > Pseudomonadati > Bacteroidota > Flavobacteriia > Flavobacteriales > Flavobacteriaceae > Tenacibaculum > Tenacibaculum todarodis. The sequence goes on from NZ_CP018155.1 coordinate 2,373,228, forward strand.
AATGTTTTATTTTTGCAGCAAATATTTTTACGTTGAGCAAACAGACGATTGTAAACCACTATCAACAATCTGTTAAGAAACAGCAGATTTTAACCAAGCTACAACACGAAAAAAGCCATTTTCAAATATCGAATTTGGTGGGTTCGTCGTTGTCTTTTGTTATTTCAGAAACTTTTAAACAAGCAGATAAACCCTATTTATTAATCTTTAATGATAAAGAAGAGGCTGCTTATTATTTAAACGATTTTGAACAATTATTGGGCGAAAAAAACGTGCTTTTTTATCCAGGTTCTTACCGAAGACCTTATCAAATTGAAGAAACAGATAATGCCAATGTTTTATTACGATCAGAGGTTTTAAATAGAATTAATTCAAGAAAAAAACCAGCCGTAATAATTACCTATCCAACGGCACTTTTTGAAAAAGTAGTTACAAAAAAAGAACTCGAAAAAAACACGTTAAAAATAACTGTTGGAGAAAACCTTTCTCCAGATTTTGTAAACGAAGTATTGTTTGAATATAAATTTAAACGTGTAGATTTTGTTACAGAACCAGGAGAATTTTCTGTTAGAGGAGGAATTATTGATGTCTTTTCATTTTCTAATGATGAACCTTTTAGAATTGAGTTTTTTGGAGATGAAGTAGATAGCATTAGAACCTTTGATATAGAAACTCAGCTTTCTAAAGAAAAATTGAAGAAAGCCAGTATAATGCCCAATGTAGAGAATAAAACACTGCAAGAAAAAAGGGAAAGTTTTCTAAAATATATTTCGTCTAAAACAGTAATTTTTGCTAAAAATGTAGATATAATTGCGGGAAATTTAGACAAATTTTTCGCTAAAGCGGAAGAGGCTTTTGGAACTCTTTCAGAAGAAATAAACCATTCTAAACCATCAGAATTATTTTGTGATGGAAGTTTCATAAAAAATCAATTACAAGATTTTAGTTTGGTAACTTTTGGAACAACAAAACATGATTCAGAATTACCAAAAAGTGTCAATTTTACTGTTAAACCCCAACCTTCTTTTAATAAACAATTCAACTTATTAATTGAAGATTTAAATGAGCATCATAAAAACGGATTTACAAACTACATTTTATGTGCCAACGAAAAACAAGCACAACGTTTTCATGATATTTTTGATGATGCAGACCAAGAAGTTTTTTATGAAACCATAGTTTTTCCACTCTATAAAGGTTTTATAGATGAAGACGCAAAAATTGTGTGTTATACAGATCATCAAATTTTTGAGCGTTATTATAAATTCAGACTAAAAAACGGATATGCAAAAAAGCAATCCATCACTTTAAAAGAATTAAATAAGCTAGAAAAAGGCGATTATGTTACACATATTGACCACGGAATTGGAAAATTTGCAGGACTTCAAAAAATAGATGTTCAAGGAAAAAAACAAGAAGCTATTAAGCTTGTTTATGGAGAAAGAGATATTTTATATGTAAGTATTCACTCGCTTCACAAGGTTTCTAAATTCAATGGAAAGGATGGAAAAGCGCCTAAAATTTACAAATTAGGTTCTGGCGCTTGGAAAAAAATCAAACAGAAAACCAAAGCGAGAGTTAAACATATTGCTTTTAATTTAATTCAATTGTATGCAAAAAGGAAGCTGCAAAAAGGTTTTTCTTTTGGTGCAGATACGCACATGCAGCATGAGTTAGAAGCAAGTTTTATATATGAAGATACTCCAGATCAGTTTTCATCTACACAAGATGTTAAGGCAGATATGGAGAAAGAACAACCTATGGATCGTTTGGTTTGTGGTGATGTTGGTTTTGGTAAAACAGAAATTGCAATTAGAGCAGCATTTAAAGCAGTAGACAATGGAAAACAAGTTGCTGTTTTAGTTCCAACAACAATTTTAGCGTTTCAACATTTTAAAACCTTCTCAGAGCGTTTAAAAGAGTTTCCTGTTACTGTAGACTATCTGAATCGATTTAGAACCACAAAGCAACGAAATGGTGTTTTAGAAGGTGTAACTGACGGAAGTGTAGATATCGTGATAGGAACACATCAATTAACCAATAAAAAGATAAAATTTAAAGATTTAGGACTATTAATTATTGACGAAGAACAGAAGTTTGGAGTTGCCGTAAAAGACAAGCTTAAAACCATAAAAGAAAATGTTGATACGCTAACCTTAACCGCAACGCCAATTCCACGAACGTTACAATTTAGTTTAATGGCGGCAAGAGATTTATCGGTTATAAAAACTCCGCCACCCAATCGTCATCCAATAGAAACAAACGTTATTCGTTTTAGCGAAGAAACAATTCGTGATGCTATTTCGTATGAAATTTCTCGTGGAGGTCAAATCTTTTTTATTCATAATAGAATTGAAAATATTAAGGAAGTTGCTGGGTTAATTCAGCGTTTGGTTCCGTCTGCTAAAATTGGAATTGGTCATGGGCAAATGGATGGAAAAAAACTAGAGAGTTTAATGCTCGGTTTTATGAGCAATGAGTTTGATGTTTTGGTTTCTACAACTATTATTGAAAGTGGTTTAGATGTTCCTAATGCGAATACTATTTTTATCAATAATGCCAATAATTTTGGGCTTTCAGACTTACACCAAATGCGTGGTAGAGTTGGTCGATCTAACAAAAAAGCATTCTGTTATTTTATAACGCCGCCACATCATATGATGACAGATGACGCCAAAAAAAGAATCTCAGCCTTAGAGTTATTTTCCGATTTAGGAAGCGGTTTAAATATTGCCATGAAAGATTTAGAAATTCGTGGAGCTGGAGATTTATTAGGTGGAGAACAAAGCGGATTTATTAATGATATTGGTTTTGAAACCTATCAAAAAATATTAAATGAAGCAATTGTAGAGTTGAAGGAAAATGAGTTTAAAGAACTCTATCCTGAAGAGAAAAATAAACCAAAAGAATATGTGAAAGAGGTGCAAATTGATACCGATTTTGAAATTCTTATTCCGGATGATTATGTAAACTCTGTAACAGAAAGATTAAGTTTATATAACAAATTAGGAAACTTAGAAAAAGAAGAAGAATTGCAAGTTTTTGAAACAGAAATAGTGGATAGATTTGGAGAAATACCAACGCAAGTTCAAGATTTGTTAGATTCAGTTCGTATTAAATGGTTGGCAAAAGAATTAGGATTAGAGAAGATAATTTTAAAGCAAAAACGCTTGGTTGGTTATTATATTTCTGATCAACAAAGTGATTTTTATCAAACAGAATCATTTACAAAAATGTTGAGTTATGTTCAAAGAAATCCTAAAAGTTGTGTGATGAAAGAGAAACAAACCTCTAAAGGTTTACGATTATTAATTACTTTTATCAGAATAGATTCCGTAAAAACGGCTTTAAAAATTTTAGAAAAAGTTTAATGGAAAACACACACGCAAAAAACCTTTCGGGTTTACTATTAGCAACACTTTTTATAAGTACTTCTGGTGTTTTGGGTAAGTATATTGCCATGCCAACCGAAGTTATTATTTGGTTTCGTTCTGCGTTGGCAATGGTATTTTTATACCTTTTTTGCAGGTATAAAAAGATAGATTTAAAAATAAAATCATCTAAAGATTACAAACCTTTTTTTATTAGCGGTGTTTTAATGGCTGCACATTGGATTACTTATTTTTATGCTTTAAAATTATCTAATGTAGCTTTAGGAATTTTATCTTTATATACATTTCCTATTATTATTGCGTTGTTAGAACCATTGTTTTTAAAGGTGAAATTTAATCCCATTTACATACTTTTGGGGTTATTGGTTTTGCTAGGTTTATACATTTTAACACCAGAACTTAGTGTTGAAAGTATGCAAGTAAAAGGAATACTCTTTGGTGTTTTTTCTGCATTTTGTTATGCGGTAAGAATTCTGATTTTAAAGCAACATGTTGCTAATTATAATGGTACAATGCTTATGTTTTATCAAACAGTAATTATTTCAATTTTGTTAGTACCAACCTTGTTTTTTATGGATTTGTCTGGTTTAGAAAGTCAGTTTCCGTATTTATTATTACTAGCATTTTTAACAACAGCAGTTGGCCACAGTTTAATGTTACATTCCTTAAAATTCTTTTCAGCTTCAACAGCTAGTATAATTAGTAGTTTACAACCCATTTTCGGAATTATTTTAGCCTTCTTTTTTTTGAAAGAAATACCTACTTTAAATACTTTTTTAGGAGGAAGTTTAATCTTAGCAACTGTTATAATTGAAAGTATCCGTAGTAAAAAATAACTTTGTTTATATTTACGCATAATCAAAACCCAAACAATGCGTAAACTTTTATATTTCTTTATTTTAACACTCATTTTTAGTTGTTCTTCTAAACCTGAAGGGAAAGAGTTATCCAATATAAAATTGCAAGAGATGCCTACGGAGTTCCACATATTATGGCTAAAACCGATGCAGAAGTTGCTTACGGATTAGCATGGACACAATGCGAAGACGATTTTGTAACCTTCCAAGAATTAATGGCAGCTTGTAAAGGAATGTTGGGAGAAATTAAAGGTCAAGATGGTTTGGTGGCAGATTTCGGAATTAAATTTATGGGTTTAAAAGAAATTGCTGATAAAAAATACAATACTGATGTTACAGGCGATTTTAAAAAATATTTAGAAAGTTTTGTAGCTGGTGTAAATGCGTACGCAACATTGCATCCAGAAAAAGTGTTGTTAGACGATTTATTTCCGCTAACAGGAGCAGATATTATTACAGGATATTTGTTAGGAAATTTAGAAGTTTCACATGCTGGAGACGATTTAAAAAAGATTTTAGGCGGCACAATTATCAAAGATTTAAAAAGCGATGTTCCTAAAGGATCTAACGCTTTTGCTTTTTCTAAAAACAAAACTACGGATGGAAAAACATACTTGGCTGTAAATTCTCATCAACCGTTGGAAGGTTGGTATTCTTGGTACGAAGCGCATTTAATTTCTGAAGAAGGAATGAATATTTTAGGTGGAACGTTTGCTGGCGGAATCTGTATTTTCCATGGAGCAAACGAAAATTTAGGTTGGGCGCACACGGTAAATCATGCAGATTTTTCTGATGTGTATCAACTTGAAATGCATCCAGAAAAAGAAGATTTTTACAAATTTGATGATGAATGGGTAGAATTAACCGAAAAAAAATACTGGTCTTGGTTAAAATTCGGACCTGTTAAAATTCCTATTTCAAGAACTATTTATCGAAGCAAATACGGACCAACTTTTAAAACCGATGATGGCGTTTTTGCTTGGCGTTTTGTGGTTGGTCAATCTATAAAAATGGCTGAACAATGGTTTAGAATGAACAAAGCCAGTAATTTTAAAGAATTTAAACAAGCACTTGAAATGAGAGGAATTGCAGCGCTAAACATTGTCTATGCAGACAAAGAAGACAATATTTATTATGTAAGTAACGGAAGTTTCCCGGAAAGAAATCCAGATTATGATTGGAGCAAAGTATTGCCAGGAAACACTACAAAAACTTTATGGAATAACACATTGGTACCTTTTGATAGTTTGCCGCAGGTTTTAAATCCGTCTAGCGGTTGGGTTTTTAACACTAATAATTCGCCATTTTCGGCAACGGATTCTGTCAATAATTTTAAAGAAACTACGTTGAATAAACGAATGGGTTATCAAATTACAGGAATGGAAAACAATAGAAGTTCTCGTTTTTTAGAGTTGATGGAACAATACGATTCTATTTCTTATGAAGACTTTAAAACCATAAAATACGATAACCAATATCCAAAGAAAATGATGACACGAACTGCGTTAAATTTAGAGGATTTAATGCATTTAAATCCGTCTGATTATCCAGAAATTTCTGACGCAATTACCCTATTAAATACTTGGGATAGAAAAACCGATAAAACCAATAAAACTGCTGCTTTGTATATTTTAACTTGGATGCATTTAAATCAAAAAAGAATAGATGAAGGTAGAGAAGTTAGAAGAGGTTCTATCACTTTAGAAGATTGTGTTTTTGGAATTACAAAAGCTAAAGAAGAATTGTTAAAAAACTATGGTTCTTTACAAATAGAATTGGGTGAATTACAAAGACACACTCGTGGAAATGTAAATTTACCAATTGGCGGCGCGCCAGATGTTTTAGCAGCAATTTATGCTAAAAAAGTTAATGAAACCGACAAAACTTACAGAGCTTTTGCAGGAGAATCTCATATAGAATTAATCCGTTTTGGAGAAAATGGTGTGGAATTAGAAACCATAAATTCATACGGATCTAATGCAAATATTGGCGATAAACATTCCACCTCTCAAATGGAAGATTTTACCAATTATAAGCTTAAAAAAATGACGTTGAATAAAGAAGAGGTTTTAAAAAATGCTGTAAAAATTTATTCTCCAATGGAGGTTGTTGAGGATTAAAATCGAAATTTTAAACCTACTGTTATTTGACTTGGTCTTAAACGATAAGTAGTTTTTACTGTAGAAAAATCAGAAATAAAAATATTTTCATATACAGATGTGTTTAAAATATTATTCCATTTTAATTCAAAATTTATTCTTTTTTTTGAAAAAGTGCGTCTGTACGTTGCATTAAAAAAATTATTGTTTTGATTGGTAATTAAGTTATTAGAATAGTGTTCAAAATTTAAAGTAAGTAGTTGTTTATCATTTATAAAAAAAGTTGCATCTGTATTTAAATTTAATCTTTTTGTTTGCTGTAATTGATTATTACTATAAGAATTATCAGCATATACTAAAGTAATGTTAGAGTTGATGTTTATCCAGTTTAGAATATCGGTATCTAACGTTGTTATAAGTTGTTTTTGTTGATTTCTTACTTCAGTTAAAGTATTATTTAAAAATTGTTGGTTTTTTGAAATTAACAAACTACCTTTTATTGCAAAAGTTGTATTTATGTTCGATAAATATTTACTTATTTTTAGACTGTAGTTATAGTTTTTACGAGTGTTTTCTTTTTCAATAGAAGAAATTGAAACAGTTCCATTATTATCGTAATCATATTGATATATTAGGTTTGATGTATTATGAGTATTCATAAAATATCCATCAACAAAAACACCTCTTACAAGATTTTTATAAGCAATATTAAATTTATTTTTAATTTTTGTGTTTGTAGGGATTTGCGAAGTATATGCTTTTATATTTCTATAATTATTTATAATATATCCTGTATACAATTCTTGTAAATTTCCATAATTTTTCTCTCTTGATACTACGGTACTTATATTCCAAAATGCATTAATTTCTTTTGATAAATTGATGCTTGGCTCAAAAACAACTTCATTAAGTTTATTATTTTGAAAAGTATTTTTTTCCTTTCTATTAATTTTTAAATAGCGTAAAGGCAACCCAATTTTAGCTTTAAAAAAGTTGTTTTCAAATAAAATGGATGTTGAGCTGTAAAAATTACTTTCAGTAAATACAGTATTATTTACAAAAGTATTATCAATAATTTTATCAGAAGAATTATCAATAAAAACACCACTATTTAATTGTTGTTTTTGATAATCAAACCCTAATTTTTGTTTTAAGGTAAAGTGGTTGTACAATTTTGTGATAACAAATGAATTATTTGTATAAAAATTATGATGTGATACTTTTTGCGTTAATTGGTTATAAGGATTATCATTTGTTAATAAACTTTCAAACTGACCGGGTTTTATATTAAGAGTGTTTGAGTTTGTATTATAAAATACTTGAGAGTTAGCTGTTATTAAATTCTTTTTAAAGGGAAATATCCACTTTAAACTATTATTTATTTGAGAATTAGGTTTACGAACTGTTTGATTCAATTGATTACTATTAACACTCCCTGTTTCTGAATTCCAAGAAATATTATAATCTAATGTGTTTTTAAAATACCCTTTTTTAGTATTTTTTTCAAGAATAAATTTAGACTTTAATTCATCAAACTTTAGTTCGTTTTTTTTATTTTCATTAATAGTTATGGTATCATTTATGGTAAAGATACTTGTGTTTACTGTACCTACTTTTTTTTGAAAATCGTTTGCGTAAGTAATATTTGTTTTTAATTGATACTGATTTTTTAATTTTTGTAAGTAGTTTGTACTTATTAAATGAATAGAATTATCTAGCCAGTTTTTTTCAGAGAAAGAAGGTCTAGATATAGGAGAAATTTGTACCCAATTTATTGGTTTTGCTTTACTTTTCAGTTGTTGCATAAACTCATCAAAAGTTAATGCTTTTAAATCCTTTTTAGCATTATAACCAGTATTATTACTTTGATAACTTATAATAGTTTGTTTGTTTTTAGAAAAAAACATTGGTGTAATGTTTGCATCCCACAATAATGGTGTAAAACCTGTACCTAATTCAGCCGAACCAATTAATATGTTTTTCTTTTTTAATTTTATATTTAATGATGCTCTATCCGAAAAGACAACACTATCTAGTATTTTAATAGGTTGATGATTTTCTAATACTTGTATTCTAGAAACTGCATCAACAGGAAGATTGTTGTTAGCTAAATTATATTTACCTTCTAATAAATCTAATCCTTCTATATAGTATTTCTGTATTGGTTTTCCTTGATATAAAATTTTTCCATCTAATTGTATTTCAATACCAGGTAACTTTCTTAAAACATCAGCTATAACTTGGTCTTTTTGATTTTTAAATTTACTAACCGAGTAATTTAAAGTATCTCCTCTTTGAACAATTGGTTTGTTTTTTAGAACTATTTCTTTTAATTGTTCATTGCTTTCATATAATAAAAAATTATAGGTTGCTGAAGTGTTGGAGATTTTTTTTTCCTTGGAATTAAAACCAATAAAAGACACTTTAAGGTTTAAACTATCAACATTAGTCTTTTTTAGGCTTAAAGAATAAGCTCCTTTTATATTAGAAATAGTATACCCTATAATAGATTCATCATTTATTTTTGAAATAATTATAGTTGCATTTTCTAAAGGAATATTTTGCTCCCCTAAAATAATACCTTTAATGACGGTTTGTCCTAAGCAAAAATTACTAATTATTAATAAAGAATATAGTAGCTTAATCTTCAAGTTCAATTGGATTTCCTTTCTCACCTATTTTTTTAAAATCTCTTTTTAAACGAACTCTAGTTTCACCAATTGCTTTATTTGCAAACTCATTTAAAATCCCTTTAACAGCTTTATTATAATTTTTAGAAGTAGTTTGTATTACCAAATTTTTTGTTAATTGTTTTGGTATTTTACCTGTTCCTTTTTTAATTTCTTTAAGTGTAAAAGAATAATGATTTTTATTGTCAGAAATTTTAAAAATTAATCCAGGTAACCCATAAAACTTCCATGGACCATCTTGTATTGGGATAGCGGTACTAAACCAAGCTTTATAATTTCTTCCTTTATAAGCTAAGAGAGCCAACTGACATTTGTAACCTAATATTGTACTTGTTTCATTGGCTATTTTCCAATTAAAAGAAGGCACTTTTTCTTTTATTTCAATGGTTTTTGCTAAAACCTTTTTTTGGTAAGTTGTTTCTTTTGTTCTGTATCTTTTTTTTATGGAAGATTGTATTCTGTTTTTAGGGTGTTTTTTCTTTATTTCTGAAAGTTCATAAAGACTTCCACCTCTTTTTTTAATAGCAATTCTAGCTGAATCTACAATTATTTTGATAGGACTTATATATATACTTTCTGTTTTACTAACAAATAAAGTCATATTTTCTTTATAAGTTGAGTTTATATCTGTAGCATCCGCTTGTACAGAAACATTGTAAGTAAATTCGTAATTTATATTTTGTCCACAGCAAATAAAAACAGCAAATGAAAATAAAAGGGTAAAATATTTTTTCATAGACGTTATGTTTGTAATATAAATAATTGGTCTGGAAACTCCAAACCAATTATTATTTTGAATTAATTAAAATGCATATTGAAGATTCTGTAGCATCTCTCTACCTCCTTCACAATCTAACCACTCAATACTTTCTGCTGCGTCAAACATTTCATCTGTAGACATACCAGAATCATCATATTCAAAACTAGTTCCACAAGAAGTTAAAACAGTATGAGGATCTTCAACTATGTTATTATTTAAACAAAAGGCATTTGTTGTAAATACAACAGCAATTAAAACTAATATTTTTTTCATAATTGTTATTTTTAAAAATTAATAAATAGGTGTTCTATCAAAAAGATGAATTTTTTAAAATTTATCTTTTTGATCATGATTTAAGATCTTAAAAAAAACTAATAAAAGAAAGTGCGCAATTTTTAATTTTCTTTTTTTAGGGTTTGCTAGCAATATTTTTTAAAGAAATAGCTAAATTCTATAAAAAACACTCAAACCTAAAAAAAAAAAAACGATTAACACAAGGTTTTCATAAAAAAGATATAACGTAAAGCAGGAATTAGCTTCTAAAAAAACTATTTAGTACTAATGTTTAAATAATTACGTTTTACAAACTCTAGGATAGTTTCTAAAATTTCTCCCATATTTTGGTTTTTTTTAAAAGCAATATCTCCAACATAATTAATTAAATCTTGCTTTAATTGTGTTACATTTTCTGGAAAAGAAATAGTATCATTTTTCATGCATTTTATTAAATGAGCCGTTCTTTTAGGTGCAGTAATCATACGTTTTGCCATAAAGGAACGTTCTTCTATTTTATATTGTAAAATAGAACTGTTTTGTAGTTTTTTACCAACCATTTCTACCATTTTAAAGTTTTCTTTCATAAACTGTAAATTGTAAACTTTTAGGTTTCCTTCAAAAGATTGTTGGTCAAAATCTATGGCTCTTATTTTATATACAATATGGTCAAAATCGTGCGTTGGTGTAATTACATAGTTGTAAGAACGCATATCTCCTAACAAACGAACAAAACACCTTTCTTTAAATTTTACAAATTCTTTTGCTATCTGAGCTTTTTCAGATTCTGTACATTTTGGTAAAAAATCTTTAATAAAATCGTCTCCAGGAATACCAGCAATATGTTCTTCAATTAACGTGTCTTTGTAAACTAAAAAGTTCATGTTTTGTGGCGATAAAATATGTTCTAACTCTAAACCATAAACTCTAGAAGCATCTGTTTTTTTTACATAAAAATAGGTGTAATTATCATTTAAAATATTTCTAACCTTTACTCTAAAAGGTTTAGAATTACCAAACGTACAATAATCTATAGCATCAATATTTAAGAAAGGAATTGTATCATCATTACCATCTGAATGTAAAAGTGTGTAGATTTTTTTTAAACTATTATCAATTTCTGCTCTATCAAATTCGCTATAATAAGTTCTTACCCAAAGTGTATCTTCATCATTTTTATCATAAACAACTATAGATCCTTGAAAACGCAGTAAATCATCATAAAAAATAGGAATTTTTATAGTTCTATTGTGTTTTTTTAAATATTCATTCAGCATTTCACTAATAGGAAAAGCTGGTTTTTTTTTAGACATTAATTTTTCTTCGGAAGCCATTTAAAAAAGGTTTTTTCAAAAATAAGACAAAAGAAGTTGTGTTTTAATTTTTTTAGAAGCTATTTCCTGCTTTCCGTTATATCTTTTTGTGAAAAACAAAAAGGATGCCACTCCAATCAGGGCTAACATTTTTGTGGTTTTTAGGCTTACACTTCAAACATTTTTCCTGGTAAAGGTTTTACAATTCCTTTTAATTCCATTTGAACCAAAATAGAAGCTAATTTGTACGTTGGTAAATGGCAGTTTAAAGCGATAACATCTAATAATTGTTTGCCGTTTTCTTGTAAATAATCGTATATTTTTTGTTCGGTTTCATCCAGTTCAATAAACAACGTTTCTTGTTTTGGAGCAGCAGTTTTAGTGCTAATATCCCAATTTAGCATTTTTACAATATCTTCTGCAGAAGTTAATAAATGCGCTTGGTTGTTTTTGATGAGGTTGTTACAACCTTTGCTATAAACATCCGTAGTTCTTCCAGGAACAGAAAACACATCTCTATTGTAAGAATTGGCAATGTCTGCGGTAACCAAAGAACCACCTTTATTGGCAGATTCTATAATAATGGTGGCTTTAGAAATGCCTGCAACTATTCTATTTCTTTTTAAAAAATTTTCTCTCAGTGGGTTTTCATTATGCCAAAACTCGGTTAAAAAACCGCCTTTTTCATTTATTTGATGAATATATTTTTTATGCGTTTTCGGATAAACCTGATCAAATCCATGTGCTAAAACCGCAATAGTTTGCAAGTTGTTTTTTATAGCTGCCTTATGTGCGCAAATATCTATTCCGTAAGCAAAACCACTTACAATTATTGGATTATATTCCGCTAAGTCTGCCACTAAATTATTGCAGAAATCACGTCCGTAAGAACTAATATTACGGGTACCAACAATAGAAATTACTTTATCGGAAAGTGCAACATTTCCATCATTAAATAATAAAATAGGAGCATCAATACATTGCGATAAATTACTTGGATACTTATCTTCTAAAAAGTAAGAATACTGAGTGTTATTTTTTTCAATATAAGCTAGTTCTTCTTCAGCAAGTATTTGATTTTTTTTATCAAAAAGATTAGTCGTAATTAAACTTCCAATTCCGTTTATTTTTTGAAGTGTTGCAGGTCTTTCTTTAAAAATTTGTTCAACATCACCAACAGTGGCAATGAGTTTTTTTGCCAGAATATCTCCAACATTATTTGTGGCCTGTAGTCTTAATACAGCCAGCAATTTTTCTTTTTTCATTTCTCTTAATTTTACGAACTAGGTTAATTTTAAAAACAATGTTTCTAAAAAATAGCCGTATACATAGCTTTTTTTAATGCCCATTATGGGTTAAAAAATTGAGTATCAATATACAAAAAAATGTTGATAATTTTTGGACAACAATTGTAAAACTAAACACCATTTCTAATATATTTGTAATATGCCATTAGCAAATTACATCAACGATTTATTATACAGATACGATTGTGTTATTGTACCAAATTTTGGAGGTTTTGTAACCAATAGAATTGGCGCAAAAGTTAACAATTACACGCACACATTTTATCCACCTGCAAAGCAAATTTCATTCAATGCACACTTAAAGCATAATGATGGTTTGTTGGTGAATTATATTGCAAAAGCAGAAAATATATCGTTTGACGCGGCTTTAAAGACCGTAACTGACACTGTAAATAATTGGCAAACAACTTTAAAAACATCTTCAATAGAAGTTTCTTCAGTTGGAAAATTATCTTTAAACGAAGAAAAACAAGTTGTTTTTGAACCAAATACAACCGTTAATTATTTAACAGAATCGTTTGGATTAGCTTCTTTTGAATCTTCTGCAATTACAAGATTTAAAGAAGAAGTAAAACCATTAATTCCGGTTGTAGAAACAACTTCTAAAGACAACAAAAAAGTAATTCCTTTATTTGTAAAATATGCTGCAACAGCTGCTATTTTATTAACATTAGGTTTTGCTGGTTGGTCTGGTTATGAGCAAAATAAGCAACAAAAACATTTTGCAAAACAACAACAAGAAGTTGCTAAAAAAATACAACAAGCAACATTTGTAATAGACAATCCTTTACCAACAATTAACTTAAATGTTAGTAAAGCTACGCCTAAAAACTTTCATATAATTGCAGGTGCATTTGAGTTTCCGGAAAATGCTGCTAAAAAAGCAAATCAATTGAAAGAAAAAGGATTTAATGCTAAAGTTATCGGGAAAAATAAATGGGGTTTAACACAAGTTACTTTTAATAGTTTTTCTGATAAAAATGATGCTATAAACAGCCTTTATAAGATTCAAAAAACGATATCTAAAGACGCTTGGTTGTTAATTAAAAAGTTAGACTAATTCCAGTCCTTTTCTAAGCTTATTTTTTTGTTGAATAACCTATCTTTGCGCAAAATATTTTTTTGATGAGCGCAAAAACACCAAGTCAATCTTTAACAACACTTACCGATTTAGTTTTACCAGGAGAAACAAATTATTTAGAAAACCTTTTTGGTGGAGAAGTACTTGCAAGAATGGACAGAGCTTGTAGTATTGCAGCCCGTCGTCATTCTAGAAGAATTGTTGTTACTGCATCTGTAAATCATGTTGCGTTTAATAAAGCCGTTCCTGTTGGAAGTGTAGTAACTATTGAAGCTAAAGTATCGCGAGCGTTTAAATCTTCAATGGAAATTTATGCAGATGTTTGGATAGAAGATCGCCAATCTGGAGAAAGAACTAAGGTAAACGAAGGAATTTACACATTTGTAGCTGTTGATGAAACAGGTAAACCAGTTCCAATTCCACAAATTACACCAGAAACGGATTTAGAAAAAGAAAGATATGAAGGCGCTTTACGAAGAAAACAACTAAGTTTAATTCTTGCCGGAAAATTAAACCCAAAGGAAGCTACAGAGCTAAAAGCCTTATTTATATAGTAATTTTTTTACTAAACTGATCTATATTTCCGCTTTCAGAAAGCATAATTGCAACGGATTTTGTTTTATCAAACTGTGCAAAAATTATCATCATAATTACTGTAATTGGCACGGATAAAATCATGCCTGTAATTCCCCAAATTTGCCCCCAAATTGCCAAGGCTAAAATGGTTACCAACGGACTTAAATTTAAAGATTTACCAAATAATTTAGGTTCAATTACATTTCCAACAATTACTTGTATGGCTCCAACAGCAATTAATACAATTAAAAACGGTGTAAACTCTCCAAACTGAATTAAGCTAAAAACCGCCGGAAAAACCGTACCAACCAAAGAACCAATTGTTGGTATATAGTTTAAAAGAAAGATTAAGAACGCCCAAAACGGTGCAGAATCAATTCCAACCATAATCAATATTATATAGCTTAAAACACCTGTTAAAACGCTTACATAGGTTTTTAAACGCAAGTAATTTGAAATTGAAAATTCAATTTTACCTAGCATTTCTTGTAGTTGATTATAGTTTTCTTTTGAAGTAAACATTTTTGTTAGTTTTACCTTCAAGCTACTTTCTTCTAAAAAGATAAATAGCGCATAAATAACAATCATAAAAGTATCGCCAAGTAAACTGCTAATACCATTTGCAACATCGCCTAAAACAGAACCGTAATCAAAATCTCCAACAACAGATTTTATAGATTTAAAAATATCTATTTGAAAATAACTACCTAAATCGGTAATAATTCTTTCTACGTTGGGTTCGTATTTGCTGTAAGAAGTTGTTAAATTAGAAATACTATTGGTAATAATTTCTGAAATAAAACCAAAAAATAAAATGATTATAGAAAACACTAAAATGTTACTTAACCATTTAGGTATAAACTTTTTAGCAAACGGTAATTTGTAGATTGTTTTTCTAATTTCTCGTGTAAAAAACCAAAAAATAAGCGCAAACACAAACGGAATTAAAATTCCTTTTCCCATTACTAAAGTTGTAATTATAGCAACCGTAACAATTATAAAGTTTGCAGCGTTTTTCATGTTTTAAAGATAAATAAGTTAGCGTTTTAACAACCAACTAATTGGATTTAATTTTTTTGTATTCTGATACAACACAAAAACTAATGTAGTTTTACCAGTAACTTTATCTGTAAAAATTTCTCCAAGATTTTGACCAGTAGTAATTTTACTACCTTTTTTAACATACACTTTTGCAAGATTATTATAAGCAGTTATATAATTACCATGCTTTACTAAAACAGATCTTTTTCCTTCGGAAGCAAGCTGAATAGCCATTACGGTACCGTTAAAAACACTTTTTGCTTTGGCACTTTTTTCTGTAGTAAGATGTATTCCTGTGCTATTAATGGTAATTCCGCCAATTGTTGGGTGTTTTTGAATACCAAATTTTCTTGTAACCAAGCCTTTTTCTACAGGCCAAGGAAGTTTTGTTTTGTTTTGTTCAAACTTTGCAGCTAATGCTTTTGCTTCTGGAGTTAAAATAAATCCGGCAGATTTCTTTGTGCCTTTTTTTCTATTTCTGTTAGATCTAGCAATGGCATCTCTAATAATTTTATCAATTTTACCAGCAACGCGTTTTTCTTCTTTAATTTTTTTCTGAAGTTCTCTTTTATACTTTTTTTCCTTCTTTTTTATTTTAGAAACTAACTGTTCTTGGTTCTTTTTATCAATTTCAACCTTTTGTTTTTGCTCCTTTTCAACCAAAATCAACGTGTCTTTTATTTGTTTTTGATACAATAAAGAATCGTTTAATTTTTGAACTATTTCTGTTTGAACAACTATTTCTTCACCTTGTTTTTTTCGGTAAGAAGTATATTGATTCATATACTGCAAACGTTTGTAAGCTTGGTAAAAGTTTTGAGAAGACAACAAAAACATAGTTTTGCTTTGTTGCGATTTACTTTTGTATGATTTAAAAACCATATCGGCATAATCTGCCTTTAAATCTGTAAGTTTCTGGTTAAGTTTTGCTAGCTCTTTTTGATTGGTAGAAATCTCTTTAGAAAGTACTTTAGCTTCTAAGTTTATGGTGTTAATCAGTTTTTTTCTAACAGAAATTTTCTGATTAATATCTTTTAAATCTTCTAAAGCGCTTCTTTCTTTCTTTTTGGTTTCAAAAATTAATTTATTAACCTGTTTTATTTCCTTGTTTATCTTTTTTCGTTGTGCTTCTAACTGCTTTCTAGTTTGACTGAAAGAAGAGAATCCAACACTTAAAAGAAGGAATAAAAATGCTATGTTTCTTTTTGAATTCACTAAAAATTTAACTTTTTATAACCTGAAGGAATTGTAAAAGGAATACTTAATTTGGTGTCAAAAACTACTGATTTCACATCAATATCAATATTGGTAAACTTATTGTTTTCAGTAACATTTATAAGAATATTTTCAGGAAAAACCTCTGCTTCTTTTTGCAAGTAGCTAGGATACGTAATATCTAATTTCTGACCTTTTAAATCGTTTACCAAAACATGTTTATCTAATTTAAAATGAGTTGGATTTACATGAATAAATCGATCAAACAGCGCTAATTGTTCTTCTGGCGATAAAATATATGCGTTGTCAACTATTTCTACCGTGTGTTCTTTTCCTTTATTTTCAATTTTTGCTTGCCCTAAAAAGATATTTTGTAGTTCTTCAAAAGTAATATCTGTTCCTAAAAAATCTTTAATTAAAGAGTAATCGCCTTCAAAATAATTTTTAGCATAAGGTGAATAATAGCTCACTTTAGTTGGTGTAATCTTCGCTTTAAAAATTGAAATAATTTTAGAACCTTTTAACCAAATTACTTCATCTTTAATAATTTTCATCCTAACAGAAAAACTTTCATTTTGCTTGTTATTCTTGAATTTTACACGCAATTTAGCATCAATAGTTTTCTTACTAAAACTATTTGAGAGATGTTTTTTTGCAACTTTTTTTGCAGACATTTTTTTAGCTATTGCGTTAGTATTTACAGTGTTTTTACTAGATTTACATGCTGTAATTAGTAGTGTAAAAACAAATAGATATTTTATAATTTTCATTGTTTAGCTTTTTTTCTAAACTTATCAGCTTCTTTGGTTTTTCCTAAACCTTGATAAGCGTTTGCCATTTCTGTATAAAAAATAGCTTCGGTTTTTGGGTCATCAATTACAAAATCGATGCCATTTTGTAAACTTTCCAATGCTTTTTTATATTGTTTTTGTTTGTTTAGTGCTTTTCCATTCATTAAATACACAAAGGGTTGCGCTGGGAACAAACCGATTCCGTTTTGGCTATATTTTACTAGTTCTGTATCATTATTAGAATCTAATTTCTCTAATAATTTTTTTAAGGAGTTAAAAGATTTATCACTTTCAAACTGCTTTACCAAATCTAAATTTTGTGGGTTTGTTTTTGTTAATTCCTTTGTCTTTTTAACTGCTTTAGGTTTTTCTAAATTTGCTTTAATTCTTCGTAATCTGGCAGATAGCAATTTTTCATTTTCAAGTTCATTCAATGTTTTTTTTGCGGAAACAAAATCTCTGTTTTGTAAATGTAAAAAAACTAAAGCTTGTTTTTTCTTTGGATGTTTTTTAGCTATTTTCTCTTGTAGTTTAATAGCGTCTTTATAATTTCTATCTTTTTTATTTATAGCAACAAGATGCTCTAAAATCCATAGATTTTCTGGATCTTTTTCTAAGGCTAAGTTTCCGTATTCTAAGGCTTCAAAAGGTTTGTTTAGTAATAAATAATTCTTAGATAACTCAAACAATACTGCCTTATTATTTGGAATTAATGTGTTGCATTCCTCTAAATTATCGATTGCTTTTTGATAATTTCTAATGGATTTTTCTGAAAGTGCCTTAAAGAAATACTCTTGAAATTCTAAATTCTTTTTCTCAGTAACGGGAATATTTGCCGGAATACTATCTTGAGAAAAAGCGCAAAAAGAAAACAGAAGTAAGAAAAAAGACAATAATGCCTTTTTGCTTACTTCCAACTTCCAACTTCTAACTATATTTTTATGTAAGTTCTGTATAATCACCTATGCTTACGGATGTGTAGTTACCATTATATTTTGCATTATTACCAATCATTGCATTGTCTAAATTGGCGTTTGAAATTTCTACATTGCTTTGTATTAAAGAATTTACAATTGTAGAATCTTCTACCACACTATTTGCTCCGATTGAAACAAAAGGACCAATTTTAGTGTTTTTAAGTACTACGTTTTCACCAACGAAACAAGGTTGTATAATTTCTGAATTTTCTAATACAACGTCTTTAGCTACTAAATTGTTGCCGTCTGCATGTTCAAAACCTAAAACTTGTTTATTTGTATCTACTGTTGGGTCTTTTTTACCACAATCCATCCAAGCATCAACTTTTCCAGGAATAAATTGTGCTCCTTGTTGTTTTAAAGATTCTAATACTTCTGTTAATTGAAATTCTCCAGAAGGCCTAATATCATTATCAATTAAATTCTGAATTTCTTCACGCACCTTATCGCCATCTTTAAAATAATAGATTCCAATAATAGCTAAGTCTGAAACAAAATTCTTTGGTTTTTCAACAAAATCAGTAATTACACCATCTTTTAATTTTACAACACCAAAAGCACTTGGGTCTTCAACTTGTTTTACCCAAATTGCGCCATCAGTATTTGCATCTAATGTGAAATCTGCTTTAAAAAGGGTGTCTGCAAAAGCAACAACACATGGCCCGCTTAAAGATTCTTTAGCACAATGAATTGCGTGTGCAGTTCCTAATGCTTCATTTTGAACATATACAGAACCTTTTGCTCCTAACTTTGTGGCTATTTCTTTTAATTTTTCTTCAGTATTTGCAGGAAAACCTTTTGAAGCAGGTCCAATAATAAAGGCAATTTCTTCAATTTTCTGATTCACAACCGAAGTAATATCTTCAACCAAACGTTGTACAATTGGTTTACCGGCAATAACGGTTAATGGTTTAGGAATTGTTAATGTATGTGGACGCAAACGCGATCCTATTCCTGCCATTGGGACTATAATTTTCATATAAATTCTTTTATTTTAAATAACATTGCAATATACTATTAATTCTATGATAGAAAAAAGTTAAATTCCTTTAGGTATTGCATCTATTAAGGTTTTTGTGTAGCTTGTTTTTGGGTTGGTGTAAATAACATCAGCATCATTTATTTCTTCAATTTTCCCTTTATTCATAACTACTAATTGATCTGCCATGTATTTTACCACAGATAAATCATGCGAAATAAAAATATAGGTAAAGTTGAATTCTGCCTTCAACTGATTTAATAAGTTCAAAACTTGTGCTTGTACTGAAACGTCGAGTGCAGAAACTGATTCGTCACAAATAATTAATTTAGGTTGTAATGCAATGGTTCTTGCAATTCCAATTCGTTGTCGTTGTCCGCCAGAAAACTCATGCGGAAAACGATTAAAATGTTCAGCCGATAGACCTACTTTTTCTAACAATTCTAAAACATAGGCTTTACGTTCTTTGTTAGAAGATAAAATATTATGAACCTTCATGGGTTCCATAATTGCTTTTCCGACTGAAATTCTTGGATTTAAAGATGAAAAAGGATCTTGAAAAATAATTTGAATCTCTTTTCTTAAACTTTTAAATGCTGAATTTTTTAAGTTCGAAATATCTTTACCGTTGTAAAAAATTTGTCCAGATGTTGCTTTTTCAAGTTGAAGAATTGTGCGTCCTAAAGTAGTTTTCCCGCAACCAGATTCTCCAACCAAACCTAAAGTTTCACCTTCATAAATTTTAAATGAAACATCATTAACAGCTTTTACAATCTCTTTTTTACCAAACCAAGAACCATTAGAAATAAAATGCTTTTCAAGATTAATAATTTCTAATAAGGGTTTTTTAGCATATATTTTTTGATGAAAAGCTTCGCGTTCTTCATTTGTGTAAATAGTTGAATCTACCGTTTCTTCAATAAAATTTGTTACAGTCGGAAGCGTTTTTAATCGCTCTTCTAAATTGGGTTTAGAATTGATTAAGGCTTTTGTATAGTTTTCCTTCGAATTTTTAAAAACCTGTTTTGCGGTGCCTTTTTCTACAACTTTTCCTTGGTACATTACAAGAACCTCATCAGCAATTTCAGAAACCAAGGCTAAATCGTGCGTTATAAATAAAATACTCATTCCATTTTCTTGCTGTAATTCTTTCAGTAAAAAAATTATTTCTTTTTGAACCGTAACATCCAATGCAGTTGTTGGTTCATCAGCAATTAAAATTTGTGGTTTGCATGCAATTGCCATGGCAATCATAACACGTTGTTTTTGTCCGCCACTAATTTGATGTGGAAATGAACTAAAAATTGCTTCTGGTCTTGGTAATTTTACTTTTTCAAAAAGAGAAAGAACAGCTGCTTTTATCTCTTTTGAAGAAAGTTGGGTATGTTGTTGTAAAATTTCTGCCACTTGAAAGCCACAAGTTAACGTTGGATTTAAAGAACTCATTGGTTCTTGAAAAATCATGGCTATTTTGTTTCCTCTTATTTGCTGAAAATCTTTTTCAGAATAACTTAAAAGGTTGTTTTCTTCAAACAAAACTTCGCCTTCAATAGTTGCTTGTTTTGGTAATAAACCTAATAACGCTAAAGAACTTACCGATTTTCCGCTTCCGCTTTCACCAACAATACCCAAAATTTTATTTTTCTGTAATTTAAAATTAAGATTGTGTACAACGGTATTGTTGTTAAAAGAGATGGATAATTTTTTTACTTCAAGCATAAGTAACAAATGTAATTTATAATTCTGAAAGTTAAATTGTTAAGTGAAAATAAATGGGTGTTTTCACTCTTTATAAATTCTTACATAAAAGTTATATTTACTGCCAATTTATTGTAAAAATCGTTGCTTTATTACAAATTATGTTTTAAAAAGTGATTTTAACTATGAAAAACAAAAATAAACTAACCGTTTAAAACTACAAATTATGAAAAAAAAGTACTTTAAAAACATATTGTTTTTTCTTTTTATTGTTTTTGGAGCCTCTACTTTAAGTGCTCAAAACGAAAAAGAAATTAACAAAATTAAAAGTAGATATAATCTTGAGAAACTTCAAACTTTAAAAAACTCATTTAAACAAAAAGCATCTTCGGATAAGCAAAATGCTATACAAATTGCACAACAACGTGGTTGGAAAACAAAATTTACCACCAATGATGGTCGAATGTTAGAATTGCAAAGAGTTGTTAATGGAAAACCAATTTATTATACAACTTTTAATGTAGATGCAGCAAAATCTACAAGAACAGATCATTTAAATTCTGGTGGTTCATTAGGTTTAAACTTAATGGGACAAAACATGACAGCTCACGTTTGGGATGGAGGTTTAGCAAGAACTTCGCATCAAGAATACGATGGAGCTGGAGGAACTAATCGTTTTTCAATTGGAGATGGAACCACCGCTTTACATTATCATTCAGCACACGTAACAGGAACTATTATGGCTTCTGGTGTAAATGCAAATGCAAAAGGAATGGCGCCACATGCAAATGCTGTTGGTTATGACTGGAATAGTGATAAAGCAGAAGCAACTTCTGCGGCTGCAAACGGAATGTTAGTTTCTAATCATTCGTATGGTTATGCGGCGAGAAATCAATTTGGACAAGTACAATTACCTCAACATTATTTTGGTGGTTATATTGATGAAACAAGAGATTGGGATGAAATTTTATTTAATGCGCCAAACTATTTAATGGTTGTTGCAGCAGGAAACGATGGAAATGACAACACAGCAAATAATAACCCAATAGGAGGTTCTGGTTTTGATAAATTAACAGGACATTCAACAGCAAAAAATAATTTAGTTGTAGCAAATGCTAATGACGCAAATATTGATGCTAATGGAAATTTGGTTTCTGTGACTATAAATAGTTCAAGCAG
The DNA here is from genome assembly GCF_001889045.1 of Tenacibaculum todarodis. Classification (NCBI taxonomy): domain Bacteria; kingdom Pseudomonadati; phylum Bacteroidota; class Flavobacteriia; order Flavobacteriales; family Flavobacteriaceae; genus Tenacibaculum; species Tenacibaculum todarodis. The sequence continues at coordinate 2,395,456 of NZ_CP018155.1, forward strand.
TGAAGGACCAACGGACGATTTTAGAATAAAGCCAGATATTACCGGAAACGGAACAGGCGTTTATTCTACTTATGAAAGTAGTAATACAGCTTATAATTCAATTACAGGTACGTCAATGGCGTCGCCAAACGTAGCAGGTTCAGTATTATTATTACAACAACACGCAAATAATATAAGAGGCTCTTTTGCAAAAGCTTCTACAATAAAGGGTGTAGTTTTACATACAGCTGATGATGCTGGAGCTTCTGGTCCAGATGCAGTTTTTGGTTGGGGATTGATGAATACGAAAAGAGCTGCTGAAGCTATTTCAGAAAATGGAAACGAATCTAAAGTTGAAGAATTAACGTTAACTTCTGGACAAACATATACAATTACGGTAGACTCTGATGGCGTAAATCCGTTATTAGCCTCTATTTCTTGGACAGATAGAGCAGGTCCATCAAATACAACAGTAAACTCTACAACACCAGTTTTAGTTAATGATTTAGATATAAGAGTTACTAAAGGAGGAACAACACATTTTCCTTATAAATTAACAGGAGCAACAACAAACGCAAAACAAGACAATAACGTAGATCCTTATGAAAGAGTTGATATTGCAGGAGCAACAGGAACCTATACAATAACAGTAACTCATAAAGGTTCTTTAACAGGTGGAAGTCAAAACTACTCTTTAGTAGTAACAGGTTTAACAGGAACACCAGTTGTTTGTAATGCAACTGTACCAACAGGAGTAAACGCAACAAACGTTTCTGCAACTGGAGCTACTATTTCTTGGAATGCAGTTCCAGCAGCATCTTATGATGTTCGTTATAGAGTTGCAGGAACAACTTCTTGGGCAACTAATGCTGTTAATGGAGCTTCAACTGTTTTAAGCGGATTATCTGCCACAACTTCTTATGAAGTTCAAGTACGTAGTAAATGTGATTCAGGAAATTCAGTGTATAGTAGTTCTGTAAACTTTACTACATCTGAAGTACAACTTAATTACTGTGCTTCTAACGGGAATAGTGTAGCAGATGAATATATTAGCAATGTAAATATTGGAAGTATTGATAATACAACAGGCGCATCTTCTAGTGGATATGCGGATTATAGCTCAATTTCTACTAATTTAACAAAAGGAGCAATTTCAACAATAACAATAACCCCAACTTGGACAGGAACTTTGTATAACGAAGGTTACGGAGTATTTATAGATTTTAATAAGGATGGAGATTTCTCTGATAGTGGAGAAACAGTTTGGACAAGAACTGCATCACAAACAACACCGGTAAGTGGTTCATTTTCAGTGCCAACATCAGCAATTACAGGAGCAACAAGAATGCGTGTTGTTATGAGGTATAATGCAGTTCCGTCTGCTTGTGGTTCTTATAATTATGGAGAAACGGAAGATTATACCGTAAACTTAGTTGGTGGAACACCAGACACAACTGCGCCAGTAATTACACTTAATGGTACTTCTACGATGGATATAGATCAAGGAAGTTCTTTTACAGATCCAGGAGCAACTGCATCAGATAATATTGATGGTAATTTAACATCAAGTATTGTGGTTACAGGAACTGTTAATTCATCTGTTGTAGGAACATATACATTAAATTATAACGTAAGTGATGCTGCAGGAAATCCAGCAATACAGGTTTCTAGAACAGTAAATGTAAATGCTGTAGCAGATACTACAGTTCCAATAATTACGCTAAATGGTTCTTCAACAATGAATTTAACTCTTGGAGATTCATTTACAGATCCAGGAGCAACAGCAACGGATAATGTAGATGGAAATTTAACGTCAAGTATTGTTGTAACAGGAACCGTAAATACTGCATCAGCTGGAACTTACACATTAAATTATAATGTAAGTGATGCAGCTGGAAATGCAGCAACACAAGTTACTAGAACAGTAAATGTTGATGAGCCAGCTGGAGATACAGAAGCACCAACGGCTCCAACAAATTTAGTGGCGTCTAATATTACAGAAACAACAGCTACCTTATCTTGGAATGCTTCTTCAGATAATGTTGGTGTAACAGCTTATGAAGTGTTTAGTAATGGAACAAGTATAGGTACTGTTACTAGTACAGGAGCAAATATTACAGGTTTAACAGCAAACACAGCTTATTCTTACACGGTAAGAGCGCTTGATGCTGCTGGAAATGTTTCATCAACAAGTAATACGGAAACGTTTACAACTCCAGGAGGTTCAACTGGTTCTACAACAGTTTTACACGAAGGGTTTTTTGAATCTGGTTGGGATGGTTGGTCTGACGGTGGAGTTGATTGTAAAAGATATTCAGGTTCTCGTTCTTTTGAAGGAACAAAATCAATTCGCTTAAGAGATAATTCTGGAGTAGCATCTGCAATGACATCACAACCTTTCAATTTAACAAGTTATGATCAAGTTGAGGTTAATTTCTATTTCTACTCGTATTCAATGGAAAATAATGAAGACTTTTGGTTACGTTTTTACAATGGTTCATCTTGGGCCACTGTTGGAGTTTGGGCTAGAGGAACATCTTTTCAGAATAATAATTACTACTCTGCAACAGTTACTTTAAATAGTACAGATGTTAATTTTGCGAGTAATTCTGCTTTTAGATTCCAAAATGATGCAAGTGGTAATGCAGATCATATTTATATAGATCAAGTTACAATTACAGGTATTGTTGGTAATGGTGGAAACACAGCAAACTCTATAAATATGGTTGCAGGATATTCTAATTTCTCAGATACTGGAAGTTCAGATTTTGAGGGAGACACTATGTTATATCCAAATCCAGCAATTGATATTATTAACATCAACCCTAATTTTGGAGCTATTCAATCTAAATATAGAATTACTAACTTATTAGGACAAGTAATTACTTCAGGATCAATTAGAAACAATTCAATTAATGTAAGTACTCTTAAACGAGGTATTTATTTATTAGAGTTAACAGATGATGAAGAAACATTTACAACTAAGTTTGTGAAAAAGTAATATCAATTTGATACTTTTAATTTTAAACCTCGGGTAGCTACTCGAGGTTTTTTGTGTAGTCAACTGATATGTAGTTGATTAATTTAATTTGCGTAATGTTTTTTTAATTTAAAAACGTTAAAATTTTGTTATTAATAAAATAATAATATATTTGTTAAGCTATTGATAAAAAAACCCAAATATTTTAAAGTATAATTCAATTAAAATCTTTTTTTATTAATAATATTTTAATTAACCCTATTTTAACCCCTTTAATTATGAGAAAAAAGTACTTTAAAAATGCTTTGTTTTTTTCTCTTGCCCTTATGGGAGCAACTTTAGTTAGTGCTCAAAATAAACAAGAGATAAACAAAATCAAGAGCAGGTATAATCTTGAAAAACTACAAAAACTTGAAAATTCTTTCAAAAAAAATTCATCAACAGTAAAACAAAAAGCAATAGAAATTGCACGTCAAAAAGGATGGAAAACTAAGTTTACCACACAAGACGGACGTATGTTGGAATTACAAAAAATAGTAAATGGCAAGCCAATTTATTACACCACATTTAATGTTGCTGCTGCAAAATCTACAAGAACAGATCATTTAAATAATGGTGGTTCATTGGGTTTAAATCTAATGGGTCAAAACATGACTGCTCACGTTTGGGATGGTGGTTTGGCTAGAGCTTCGCATCAAGAATATGATGGAGCTGGAGGAAATAACCGTTTCTCTATTGGAGATGGAACAACAGCTTTACATTACCATTCTGCTCACGTAACCGGAACAATTATGGCTTCAGGTGTTGTAGCAAATGCAAAAGGTATGGCACCACACGCAAAAGCAGTTGGGTATGATTGGAATAATGACACTTCTGAAGCTACAAGTGCTGCTTCAAACGGAATGTTAGTTTCTAATCACTCTTATGGTTTTGCGGCAAGAAACCAACAAGGTCAACCTCAGCTTCCAGATTATTATTTTGGAGGATATATTACAGATTCTAGAGATTGGGATAACATTATGTTTAATGCACCAAACTATTTAATGGTTGTTGCTGCTGGAAATGATGGAAATGATAATTCTGCAAATGGAGCTCCATTAGCTGGAAATTCTTCTTATGATAAACTATCAGGTCATGCAACTGCAAAAAATGGTTTAGTTGTAGCAAATGCAAATGATGCAAATATTGATGCAAACGGAAATTTAATTTCGGTTACTATCAATAGTTCAAGTAGTGAAGGACCAACAGATGATTATCGTATAAAACCAGATATTACTGGAAATGGAACGGGAGTTTATTCAACTTATGAAACAAGTAATACAGCATATAATAGTATTACAGGAACATCAATGGCATCACCAAATGTTGCGGGTTCGTTAATATTATTACAACAACATGCTAATAATGTAAATGGTTCGTTTATGAAAGCTGCTACTTTAAAAGGATTAGCTCTTCATACTGCAGATGATGCAGGATCAAATGGTCCAGATGCAGTATTTGGTTGGGGTTTAATGAACACTAAAAGAGCAGCAGAAGCAATTACAGAAAATGGAAATGAATCTAAAATTGAAGAATTAACTTTAACAAGTGGTCAATCTTATCAAATTACTGTAGATTCTGATGGAGTTAGTGATTTAATGGCTTCAATTTCTTGGACAGACAGAGCAGGTACAGCTTCAACGGCTACAAACTCTACTTCTTCAGTTTTAGTAAACGATTTAGATGTTAGAGTTTCTAAAGGCGGAACAAATTATACACCTTGGAGATTAACAGGAGTTACAACTAATGGTAAAGGAGATAATACTAAAGATCCTTATGAAAGAGTTGATGTTGCTAATGCTTCAGGAACTTACACAATAACAGTTACGCATAAAGGTTCTTTAACTGGCGGAAGTCAAAATTATTCTTTGGTAGTAACAGGTTTAACTGGAACTCCAGTTGTTTGTAATGCTACAACACCTACAAATTTTACTATTGACGGATTTGGTTCTTCGACAGCCTCTATTTCTTGGAATGCAGTAACAGGAACTTCTTATGATTTTAGATATCGTCAAACAGGAACTTCTTCTTGGACCACATCTTCTGAATCAGGAACTTCTAAGTCTTTATCAGGATTATCACCTCAAACATCTTATCAAGTACAAGTAAGAAGTAAATGTCCAGATAATTCTACATCTGGGTATTCTAATTCAGTAAGTTTTACTACTACAGAAGTACAATTAAACTATTGTGATTCAAACGGAAATAGCGTTGCAGATGAATATATAGGTAAAGTTGTTCTTGGAAGTATTAATAATACAACAGGAGCTTCATCAAGTGGGTATGCAGATTATTCTTCAATAAATACTAATTTAACAAAAGGAACTTCTTCAACAATAACAATAACGCCAACTTGGACAGGAACTTTATATAACGAAGGTTATGCCGTATTTATTGATTATAATAAAGATGGAGATTTTTCTGATAGTGGAGAAACTGTTTGGACAAAAGCGGCATCGCAAACTACGCCAGTTAGCGGCTCATTTACAGTGCCAACATCTGCCGTAACAGGTTCTACAAGAATGCGTGTTGTTATGCAATATAATGCAGTTCCATCTGCATGTGGTTCGTATAATTATGGAGAAACAGAAGATTATACTGTAAATTTAGTTGGAGATGTTGCAGATACAACTGCGCCAGTTATAACACTTAATGGTTCTTCAACAATGAATTTAACGGTTGGAGATGCATTTACAGATCCAGGAGCAACAGCTTCAGATAATATAGACGGAAATTTAACTTCAAGTATTGTTACTACAGGAAATGTAAACACATCTTCTGCAGGTTCATATACTTTAAACTATAACGTAAGTGATGCAGCAGGAAATGCAGCAACACAAGTTAGTAGAACCGTTAATGTTAATGCAGATACACAAGCGCCAACTGCACCAACAAGTTTATCAGCTTCTAGTGTAACGCAAACAACTGCAACTTTAAACTGGTCTGCTTCTACAGATAATGTAGGTGTAACAGGATATGAAGTATTTAGTACAGGAACAAGTATTGGAACTGTAACAGGAACATCTGCAAATATTACAGGTTTAACTGCAAATACATCTTATTCTTATACTGTAAGTGCAAAAGATGCTGAAGGAAACACGTCAAATTTAAGTAATACAGTAACTTTTACAACCTTAGGAAATCAAGTTTCTTATTGTGCTTCAAAAGGAAATCGAGTTACCTACGAATGGATTGATAATGTGGAATTAGGAGGAATGACAAATGCATCTGGAGCAAATGCTGGATATGGAGATTTCACTTCTAAAACAGCAACACTTGTTCAAGGTAGTGGAACTAACGGAATGATTGTTAGTGCAGGATTTGCAAGTACAGCTTATACAGAACATTGGGCAGTTTGGATTGATTTTAACCAAGACGGAACTTTTGATGATAATGAAAAAGTTGTTTCTGGATCTTCTTCAAGTGCAAATAACTTATCTGCAAATGTAGCAGTGCCGGCAAACGCACTTTTAGGACAAACAAGAATGCGTGTTTCAATGAAATACAATGCAGCGCAAACAGCTTGTGAGACTTTTGCAGACGGAGAAGTAGAAGACTATACGGTAAATATTATATCGTCAGCTTCTTCATCAACTTATTACACAACTTTTTCTGATCCAAAAGGAGATCCTTTAGGAAACGAAGCTTCATTAAAATTGACTGCTTATCCAAATCCAGCAACAAATTACATTCAAGTTAAATACGGAAGAAATAAAGAATTAACTTATCGTATGATTAATACAATTGGTAGAGTTGTTAAAAAAGGAAAAATTACAAGCAGTACTATTGATGTAAGTGACTTACAGAGAGGTGTGTATATTATAGAAGTTAATGATGGTCAAAAATCTATAACATCTAAATTAGTAAAAAAATAAAAAAAGTAATAATTCAAATTTTAAACCTCGGGCATCTGCTCGAGGTTTTTTAGTTACTTTTGGCACATGAATTATGTATCGGTAGAAAATATTGCAAAATCTTATGGAGAAAAAATCTTATTTCAAGATATTTCCTTCGGAATAAATAAAGACCAAAAAATTGCTTTTGTTGCTAAAAACGGGAGCGGAAAAACTTCAATCTTAAACATTATTGCTGGCTTAGACACGTCAGATACTGGTCAAGTAGTTAGTAGAAAAGGTATTCATATTGCGTATTTAGCTCAGAACACAGAGTTAGATCCAAATTTAACTATTGAAGAGGTTATTTTTTCTACGGATAATAAAATTTTATCTATTGTAAAGCAATATGAAAAAGCGTTATTAAATCCAGATGATGGTGATGCATATCAAGAAGCATTTGAGTTAATGGAACAATACAATGCTTGGGATTTTGAAACACAATACAAGCAAATTCTATCTAAGTTAAAATTAGACGATTTATCGCTAAAGATTTCTGTGCTTTCTGGAGGTCAACGTAAAAGATTGTCGTTGGCAATTGTGCTAATTAGCAAACCAGATTTATTAATTCTTGATGAGCCAACAAATCACTTAGATTTAGAGATGATTGAGTGGTTAGAAGCATATTTTGCTAAAGAAAAAATCACCCTTTTTATGGTAACACACGACCGTTATTTTTTAGAACGTGTTTGTAATGAAATTATAGAATTAGATCAAGGAAAACTATATAAATACAAAGGAAATTACTCATATTATCTTCAAAATAAAGAAGAGCGTTTAGCTTTAGAAGCAACTAATTTAAGCAAAGCAAAAAGCTTGTTTAAAAAGGAATTAGATTGGATGCGAAAGCAACCAAAAGCAAGAACAACTAAATCTAAGTCAAGAACAGACGATTTTTACAAAATAAAAGAAAAAGCACACCAACGTAGACAAGATCATCAAGTTCAGTTAGAAATTAACATGGAACGTTTAGGAAGCAAAATTTTAGAACTTCATAAGGTATCTAAAGCTTTTGGCGAAAAGAAGATTTTAGATGGATTTGAATACGTTTTTAAGCGTGGAGAACGCATTGGTATTATTGGCAAAAACGGAACTGGTAAATCGTCTTTTTTAAATGTGATTACACAAAAATCTGAAGTTGATTCAGGGAAAGTTGTTTTAGGAGAAACTGTAAAGTACGGTTATTACACGCAAGCCGGAATTGTTGTAAAACCAGGACAAAAAGTTATTGAAGTTGTAAAAGAATTTGGAGAGGAAATTCCGTTAGCCAAAGGAAGAAGAATTTCTGCTTCTCAATTATTAGAGCGCTTTTTGTTTGATAAGAAAAAACAATATGATTTTGTTGAAAAACTCTCTGGAGGAGAACAAAAACGCTTGTATTTATGTGCAGTTTTAATCCAGAATCCAAATTTTTTAATTTTAGATGAGCCAACAAACGATTTGGATGTAGTTACCTTAAATGTCTTAGAAAATTTCTTGCTAGATTTTCCAGGAAACCTAATAGTTGTTTCTCACGATAGATATTTTATGGATAAAATTGTTGACGGTTTATTTGTCTTTAGAGGAGAAGGCGTAGTTGAGAATTTTCCTGGAAATTATTCAGATTATAGAGCATATGAAAGCTCTAAGCCAAAGGAGAAGGCAGAAAAAAAGACTGAAAACAAACCCAAAGAAGTTCAGCAAAAATCAGCACCAAAAGGAAAGCTAAGTTTTAATGAAAATAGAGAGTTTGGCTTGTTAGAAAAAGATATAGAAAGCCTTCAAAAAAGAAAAAAAACTATTGAAGAACAATTTCTAAATGTTGAAATATCTCCTGAAGAAATTGCAGAAAAATCGCAAGAATTACAAGAGATAATTTCTTCTTTGGAAACAAAAGAAGAGCGTTGGTTAGAACTTTCTATGAAGTTAGAAGGTTAAACGCTAATAATTTCATTATCCTTTACTAACGGCTTGTTTAAAAAACGAAGAAGTAATTGTGCAACAGCTACAGTATCTCTTTCACAATATTCTACAATTCTGGGTAAGTTTTTTTCCTTGTAATATACGTTAGCTACTTCACTTCCGTCAATATCTTGTTTTGGAGAAGGAATTCCAAGAATAGTAGTAAGTAATTTAAGCGAAGTATAGTGTTTATAATCGCCAAATTTCCAAAGCTCTAAGGTGTCCAAATGTGCAATTTCCCAAGGTTTTTTTCCGAAAAGATTAAGTTTTTCTGGCAATTCAACTCGGTTAATTATCATTCTTCTAGCAATGTATGGAAAATCGAATTCTTTACCATTATGAGCACATAAAACATGATTTTTCTTATTGAAATGACTATCTAACAATCCTTTAAAGTTAATTAATATTTCATGTTCATTATCACCATAAAAAGAAGTAACTCTAAATTGTGTTTTTCCTTTTATTTCAACAAAATAACCAACAGAAATACAGATTATTTTACCAAACTCTGCCCAAATTCCTGCCCTGTCATAAAATTCTTCTGGTGTAAACTCTTCTTTACGTTGATATTTTGTTTTAGCAGCATATAACTTTTGTATTTCAATAGAAACATCAGTCCATTTTTCTTGTTGAGGTACAGTTTCAATATCTAAAAATAAGATATTTTGCACCTTCTTTTTTTCTAGCATCTTTTTCTTTTCGTATAAAAATACAAAGAAAATAACAGAACTAAAACTCTTTTAATTAAGATGTTTTTTTAAGGTTGCTGTAATATTAAATCAACGTTAAGTTAAATGTTATACCGCTATGTTTAGCTTTTTATCGTTATTTTTGGTTGTTTCAATTAAAAAAATAATGAAAACTAAGAATATAAAAATTTTACTAGTAGATGATGAACCAGATATTTTAGAAATTGTAGGTTACAATTTAAAATCTGAAGGATATCAAATATTTACGGCTAAAAATGGTATAGAAGCTGTTAAACAAGCTAAAAAAGTAACTCCACATTTAATCTTATTAGATATAATGATGCCTGAAATGGATGGTATTGAAGCATGTGAAAAAATTAGAAAAGTTAAAAACTTAGAAAACGTAATTATTTCTTTTTTAACAGCAAGAGGAGAAGATTATTCTCAAGTAGCAGGTTTTGATGCTGGCGCAGATGATTATATTACAAAACCAATAAAACCAAAGGTTTTAGTAAGTAAAGTGAAATCTTTATTACGCAGATTAAAAACAGCAGAAGAAGCAAGTACAACTACAACAATTGGAGATATTGTTATAAATAGAGAAGAATACGTTGTTTTTAAAGCTGGCAAAAAAATTGTTTTGCCACGTAAAGAATTTGAGCTTTTCTCTTTACTGACCTCTAAACCAGGAAAAGTATTTAAAAGAGAAGTTATTTTAGATAGTGTTTGGGGAAACGAAGTAGTTGTAGGAGGAAGAACAATTGATGTTCATATTAGAAAACTAAGAGAAAAAATTGGAGACGATTTCTTTAAAACGGTAAAAGGAGTTGGCTATAAGTTTGTTTTAGAAGGAGAAGACTCTTAATTTTGGCTTAATGAAAGTCAAAAAAACCTATCAATACGCCCTTAGATCATCTTTATACTTAACGCTAATTTCGGTTGCCATTGCTTTAATTTCTTATTACTTTTTATTTAAATCTTTTGGAATAGTTTCAGTAATAACATTTGCATTTGTTCTGTTTATAGTAGCTTTTTTTGTTATTCAATATAGAGCGGAACACTTTATATACCAGCGAATTAAAAAAGTATATGAAGATATTTCAATTTTAGATGTTAACGATTTAAAACGAGATAACATTACCACAGATGTAGAAACACTTTCTAAAAGTGTGCAAGATTACGTAGAAGGTAAAGCTATTGAAATTAAAGATTTAACAGAAAGAGATTCTTTTAGAAGAGATTTTTTAGGCAATGTTGCACACGAATTAAAAACGCCACTTTTTACAGTTCAAGGCTATATTTTAACATTAATCGAAGGTGCTGCAGAAGACAAAGTTATTAGGAAAAAATACCTCGAAAGAGCTAATAAAGGAGTAGAAAGATTAACTTCAATAGTTAAAGATTTGGACATGATTACCAAGTTAGAAACTAATGAATTAAAAATAAATATAGCACCTTTTAATATTTTAGAATTGGTACAAAACGTGTTCGATTTGTTTGAAATGAAGGCAAAAAAACGCAGTATATCTTTACAATTCGATAAAACTTATGAATTTCCAATTTATGTTAAAGGAGATATAGAAAAAATTCAACAAGTACTTATTAATTTAGTAGTAAATTCAATTAAATACGGTACAGTTAAAGGAGTTACAACGGTTTCTATTGAAAGTTATAATGAGCATAAATTTATAATTAAAGTTTCAGATAATGGAGAAGGAATAGAACAAAAACATATTTCTCGTCTGTTTGAACGTTTTTACAGAGTAGATCAAAGTAGATCTAGAGAACAAGGTGGTTCTGGGTTAGGTTTGTCTATTGTAAAACACATTATTGAAGCCCATAACGAAACTATCTTATTAAAAAGTACGTATGGTGAAGGCTCAGAGTTTTCTTTTACGCTCGAAAAGGCTAAATAAGGTTGGATTTAGCATAGTTTCTTTAGATTTTAAACCCGAATAGCCTGATAATTCTAATATTTTTTCAACTGTAAAATATTCCTCAGAACAAAAAGGAGCCATATTTTTTTGCTTTAAATAAGCTGCTAGATATTCTTGTTCTGATTGGTTTTTAGTTGGAATAAAAAATACTTTTTTATTCAATACAGCTAAATCCATAATTGAAGAATAACCGCTTCTGCAAATAATTATTTCTGAAGAATTTATAGCATTTTGAAGCTCATCAGAAAGCATAAAATTATAGGTTTTAATATTATTTTTTTCAGAAATTTTTTGAACGTCCTCTATTTTTCCTTGAACTAAAATTACTTGTTCTTTATAATTTGAAAATTCATTTTTTAGCTTCAGTTCTAAAAAACTTCTGTTAGGTTCTGGACCTGAAAGAATTATTAAAATATGATTTAACTTTGGAAGATTTTCTTTTTGAAATCTACTAAGAACTCCAATGTACTTTATGTTTTTAACAGTATTTGTTGAAGACAATTTTCCAGAAAATAATTGCTCTTTAGTATCTGGAATCCAGCATTCATCAAATTTTTTGATGAATTTTTGATGAATTTTACTAGTTAAAAAAGTTGTAACACCCGATAAAACATTTAGTTGATGTGTTATGTAAACTGAAGGAACTTTAGTACTTCTTATACCAAGTCGATTATCAGAAATTACACCAACAACATCTTTGTTATCATTAATGAAATTATCAATAATAACACGTTCTTTTTGTACAGCTTTCCAAATTTTTGGAGCTTGAAAAAGTAAATTTAATTTTAAGTTTTTACCATATTTAATATGATAACTAGGAAGTTCTATGGTTTTTAAACCTGGGAATTCTTTCTGTAAAAAAGCAAGAGCATTTCCATCAGAAGCAATTATTGGAATAAATTTTTCTGAAATTATTGCATTAATAACGGGCACACAACGAGTTGCATGACCTAAACCCCAATTTAAGGGCGCAATAATTATTTTCCGTTGGGCAGAATTCATTTATTATTCAATTTAAATACTACCAAGTTTATAAATAAGACTTAAATTTTAAGTGGTTATTTTACTGCTTAAAAAGTGCGTTAAGGATTGAACGGTTTGTTTGAGCTCTTTTTTGGTTGTTGAGCGTAGTCGAAACACTAAAAAAAGCGAGTAGTGAAAGCCTGTTAAAACGCCCAAATAAAAATATTTTTAAACTAAATCAAATCCAATATCTTTTCTGAAATTCATCTTTTCAAAAGAAATTTTTTCGATAGAATTATAAGATTTTTCTAAGGCTTCTTCAATGGTATTTCCAAAAGAAGTAATTGCCATTACACGACCTCCATTTGTTAAAACTGTATCGTTTTCTAACTTTGTTCCTGCGTGATAAACAATAGAATCGGTTACGTTATCAAAACCAGTAATTTCTTTGTTTTTCTCGTAAGCTTCAGGATAACCACCAGAAACTAACATAACTGTAGTTGCTGTTTTAGGCGTTACAGAAAACGATTTTGTGTCTAAATTTTGATTAGCAACACCATCGAACAATTCAAATAAATCGGATTCAATTCTTGGTAATACAACCTCAGTTTCCGGATCACCCATTCTAACGTTGTATTCTACTACAGAAGGATTTCCGTTATCGTTCATTAAGCCAATAAAAATAAAACCACGGTAATCTATTCCGTCTTTTTGTAAGCCTTTAATCGTTGGTTTAACCACTAATTCTTCCACTTTATTTAAAAAAGCATCATCGGCAAAAGGAACAGGAGAAATTGCGCCCATTCCGCCCGTATTTAAACCAGCATCACCTTCACCAATTCTTTTATAATCTTTAGCTGAAGGTAAAATTTTATAGTTTTTTCCGTCAGTTAAAACAAAGACAGACAATTCAATTCCTTTTAAAAATTCTTCAATAACAACGGTTGTAGAAGCTTCTCCAAACTTATTATTAGCAACCATTTCTTCTAATTCGGTTTTAGCTTCGGCTAAAGAATTTAAAATTAAAACCCCTTTTCCAGCAGCTAAACCATCTGCTTTTAACACATAAGGCGGTTCTAATGTTTCTAAGAAAGCAAAACCATCTGTTAAGTTTTCTTTGGTAAAAGACTGGTATTTTGCTGTTGGAACACCATGTTTTTGCATAAATTGTTTAGAGAAATCTTTAGATCCTTCTAACAATGCTCCGTCTTTTTTAGGACCAATTACTGGAATGTTTTTCAATGCTGCATCAGCGAGAAAGAAATCATGAACACCTTCTACTAAAGGCGCTTCTGGACCCACAACCACCATTTTAATATCATTTTTTAATACAGCGTCTTTTACCGCATTAAAATCTGTTGGATTTATGTTTAAATTGGTTGCTATTTTATGTGTTCCTGCGTTTCCAGGAGCTACAAAAATGGTGTTTACTTTTTTACTTTCAGTAAGTTTTAATGTAAAAGCGTGCTCTCTACCGCCAGAGCCAAGAATTAATATGTTCATTGTTATTTGTTGTGTTGTTGTTGCAAATATATGAAAGTTACCACCAACCCCATTTATTAAAATACTTGATTGCAGAAGAAATATGAAAAAAGAATAAACGTAGGTTTTTAGAAGAACCAAAATCTGCAATATGTGTTATTTGTTCTTTCGGATAAAAGAGTTTTTTTGAATTATTTTGGTCAATTTTTTTACAAATATCTACATCTTCTAAATATAGGAAATAACGTTCATCAAAGCCTTTAAGATTAACAAAATCTACCGTTTTAAACAACATAAAACAACCAGAGATAAATTCTGGATAAAATGGTTTTGATAAGTCATTCTCTTGGTATTCTTTTTTGTGATTTCTAGACTTAAAAATACCTAATCTTCTACTAATTAAATCGATTGGTTTTGGGTACTTTCTACAAGAATATTGATGTTTTCCATCAGAAAAAACAACTTTTGGAGCAATCATAGCAACACCTCTTTCAGCGGACAATTTAGTACATAAGTTAGGAATAACTGTTTCTGAAAAAGAAACGTCTGGATTTAGAATTAAATGATAATTAGAAAGGTTTTCTAACTGATTTATAATTGTATTATGTCCGGAACCAAAACCTAGGTTTTTATCATTAAAAATATAAATAACGTCCTTATGGTTGGCTATTTTTTTTAAAATATCTGTAGGGGAATTATCAACTAAAAAAAGTTTTTTTGTTAATGGTGTTTTCAAAAAACAATCAACTGTATGTTGAAGTGTTTTTTCATCGTTTTTATACAAAACAATAGTTGCTGATATGTCTACTTTTTTGGGTTCGATTTTAGTGGATTTTTTACAAAAATAGTCATAAAAAACAGCATAAATACTACTCCATAAACACGAGATAAAATGTTTTCAGTAAACAAAGACAATGTAATTAGTACCAAAAAGTAAAAGTATACCCAATCTTTTTGTTTTAAACTGATTTTATAATGCCAAAAAAGCATCAACAAAAATAAAAGTAAACACAAAATACCGGCACTTCCTATGAGAAAAGAGTAATAATTATGAGAATTGTAATGTATTTTTTCTGCATTATTAAATTTAGAATAACATTCATTCAAAATTCTTTCAAAAGATATAATTCCAACTCCAGTAATCCAATTTTCTTTAATAATTGGTGCTGTACAATGATTTAAACCGATTCTTATTTGTGCCGAAGTTGGCCATTTTTTATTTGGTAATTCAAATTGCTTTGCAGAAGCTACTTCTACTACTTTTTTTTGTAAAGGTTGAATGAAATAAATGGCAGTACTTATTGATAAAATAACTATTAAAAATGCTATTATTTTATTTTTATAAGTTGTTTTATTTCTAAAAAACTCGATTACTAATAACAATAACAAAACCAACAAAATAGCTCTAGAAGCCATCGTTAGTATTAAAAAAGTAAAAAAAGTGATGAGTAAAAATTGAATAGCTTTTTTAAACTTTAATTGTTTAAAAAGTAAAATTACAATACTCATAAAAAAGAACAAACCAACATAATGTGGATGAATACTTAACACAGGAATTTCTTCAGATAAAACAATAAATTTAGTTCCATTTAAAAGTGAATAGTAACTAGAATATCCAATAATATAAACACCTAATAAAAGGGAACTAACTACAAATGTTTTAAGAATTGTTATTTGTTGTTTTTTAGTAATTTCTGATCGAGTAATAAACCATATAATAGGGAAAATAAGTAGTGAAATAGAGGGTTCTAAATATTTAAATGTTGAAGAAAAACCATCTTTAAATCCTGAAACTACAATTAGAAACAAAAAAAATGCAATTTGGATGCCAAAAAAAGTTATGTTGAAATGAGAACTCTTTCTATTAGGCTTGTAAACAAAGTAATTAATTATAGAAAATAGCGAAAATATAGCAATTGCAACGGAAACTAAAAAAAAAGGAAAAATTGGAAAACAAGCCAAAACTAGTAGGCCAACATATTCCCATTTTATGTTTTTAAAAAGATGCATTAATCAATTAAATACTCTTTTAACAATTGTTCTACTTTTTCTTCTGAAAAAGTTTTTTTAATATATTCTTTTGCATTAATCCCTATAGCATCTCTTAAGTCTTTATTTGCTAAGTAGTAGTTTATTTTTTCTGCAAACGCACTTGGATTGTCTTCAATAATTATTTCATTATTAGTAACATTTACAAGTCCCTCTGCGCCTAAATTTGTAGTAACAACGCACTTTTTTAAGTACATGGATTGCAAAATTTTGTTTTGAACTCCTGCTCCAGAAACCATTGGAGCTACAATTATTTTAGATTCTTTAATTTCTCTTTCTATATCTTCTACATAACCTGTTACATTTATATTATTATGTACAGATAAGTTTTTAATTTGCTCTGTTGGTTGTACACCAACAACTTCAAATTTTATTGTTGGATTTTTCTTTACAACATGAGGTAAAATCCTATTAATAAAATAAAATACAGCTGTTTGGTTAGGCTCATAATCCATTTTTCCAATAAAGCAAATTTTATGCTTCTCTGGTATAGTATAATTGTTTTTAACGATATCTGGAAAAATACAGTTTGGTACTACTTTTATACTCTTTTTAGAGTTTTCTGATAAAATATACTCCTTATCTACATTAGAAATAATAATAGATTTATCAAACTCATTTAAGATTCTTTCCTCGTATCTTTTTAATCTGTTTTTATCAATATAATAGAGTAATTTCCACAAGCCAAAATTCTTTTTTTGATACGCTTTTTCGTAATTCATAGAAATAGCATCAACAAAATCTACAATTTTAATAGTATTAGAATGTTTTTGTACATACTTAGTTGTTCTTATTGTATGGCAAAAAACATAAGGATATTTTTTAATGTTTCTATCTATCCATTTTTGTACTTTTCTACTATAAAAATAATTTGTTTGTAATGGATCTGAAGTAAAAAGACCTCTTAAAGTGTTTAAATAATATTGGCTCTTTTTAAATGTATACCAATGTAAATCTTTTGTGTATTTACTTAATTCTTTTATGGTTGAATTTTCAACAGGACCATCAGTTAGAAACAAAAGATCTATGTCAAAATGTTTAGATAAAATGCGTAAGTTTTGATACATACGTATTTGACCACCGCTTAATAAAGGATAGGGTGCTCTAAAAAAAATGAGTAATAATTTATCTTTTCCCAACGAGTTCTTTTCTTAAATTATTAGAGTTAATAATAGCTAGCAAAATCCATGGTATTGGATTGCTAATTTGTCCTTGAACCAAAATTAACATTATAGGAACTAACCACTGTAAACCTCTTTTAATGTTATTTCCAGTATTTTTAAAGATACTTAAAAATACAAATATAAAACCCGCAATTGAAAAAATGCCTAAATCTCCAGCAAGATTTGCAAAATAGGTTTGGGCTTTTAGAGGAGTATTATAGAGAACTGCTGTTTTAAAGATCCAATGTTTAGACATTATTTCTGGAAATTGATTACCGATAATTTTAAAATTGTTTTGAAACTCTCCAATTCCCCAACCAAATGGCGCAAATTCTATTGAGGTAAAACCAAAGTAATTAATTATAAAACGTGTACTTCCACTTTGTTCCGCAAGTAGTAATTTTTTAAACCCATCTTCTTTATAAAAATAGTCGGTTACATTATTAAATACCTGAGAAACACGACTATCAATAAAAAATAATGCAATTATTAATACTAAAAAAATTGAAGAAAATATTATTATTTTCTGTTGAGAAATTTTTTTCAGCATTTCAAAAGGCTTATTTCCTAAGTAAAAAAAGAAAATATAAATAAATACATATAGAAAAACTAAAGCCGATTTGGATAAAATAATAACGATTAGTAGCGCTATCTTATACCATTTTACTGATTTACTTTTGTATTGAAATAAATCTAACAAAACAAGCAACAAAACCGCTGGAAAAGCAAAATAACTTGGTTCTGGAGCTATTAAAGAGAAACCTCTTATAGAATCTCCATCAATCCAACCAGGACGAGGAATAAATAAGGAATAGAACCACTTTATAAAATCATACAACAATGGAATTTTAAAAAAAATAACAGATGCCAAAACAATAAAAAGCAAAGAAATATATTTTACTTTTTTTAATGAAAGTAAATGTATTTTGTTTTTAAATGAAAAATAAATAACGGGCCCAACTAAATAGGTAAAAAAAGCTATTAAACCTGTTTGATATAATATAAATTGAATTGTAAAATATACGGTAAGAATGATAAGGTGTAAAACTAAAAACTGATCTAAAAAAGCAAGTTTTATTTTATTGAAAAAAACCAGTACTAATCCTAAAAAAAACAAGATAAAAGGTTGTGTTTCTACACCAATAGGTAGTTTTTTTAAATAAATAAAAAAACATAATACAAAGATTGTATTAAGAATAACTTTTTCGTTTATGTAATATTTTAAATGTTTTTTCAAACCAATAAATTTCTTTTATAAAAAGAATATATGCAAAGTATGTTTAAAAAAACATAACTAATAGCTACAGTTATTGATGCTCCCAAAACTCCATACTTAGGAATTAATACAAAGCATAAAATAAGATTTAAAATAGCAGAAACTATATAAATGTTTCTATATATTTTTTGCTTGTCTGTAACCATTAAAAATAATCCAAAGATTGCAGTAATTCCATATAAGAATTGTCCAACCAACATAATTATTAATTCTAATGTAAAATCTGCGGAAAGATTAAAAATACTTAGAAAAAATGAAGGAAAAAATAAGACTACAATAAAAACAGGAAGTGTTGCAAAGAATATCATTTTTAAAGAAGACACAAATAATTTACGAAGCTCATAGGTTTTCTTAGACCAAAATAATTCAGCAATTTTAGGGCCAATAATTGCAAAAGCTATGGTAAAAACCAAACAAGCTGTAATGCTAATTTTATAAATAATTGTAAAATCTCCAACAGCCTTTATATCATAATAATATTTTAAAAAGAAAAGACTTGCTTCCGAAAGAGAAAAAGAACTTAAACCCATAATCATTAATGGAGTGGCAGTTTTTAACAGTGTGTTTTTGCTAATATCAAAACTTTTTTCAGCAGTGTTCTTTGCGGATTTTAAAGCGAAATAAATAGAAGGAATTAACGTAATTATGGTAGCGGCAAAAATGCTAAACAAAATTAAATTAAAGTAATCTTGAAAAGAAGAAACACTAAAAATAATTCCTATTATAACAACCAGGGGAAAAACAATGTTCCTAAGACTTTCTGAAACAATAATATTTTTATTCCCTCTAATATATTCAATATTAAAATATTGAAAAACGTACAAAGCAACCAATAAAATTAATACATACGGGTTGTATGCTTTAAAATCTGAAAATAAAGAATTGTTAATTAAAGGAGATAAAAGATAAATTAATAACCCTGCGATTAAAAGCAATATAGAGAGTATAGATAAGCTCCTACTGTATAATTCTGTTTTGTTTGAAGAAAAGCGATGTAATAAAGGTATTATAGCATAATTTAATCCGCCAGTACATAAAATTGTTGCTAAAAAAAGAGAAATAAGAATAATATTATAAAACCCAACAGAAGCTACTCCTATTTTATTGGAGATGTAAAAGATTAAAAAATAATTTAATAGTATACCAATAGCTTTGGTTATAAAACTTGCAAAACTGCCCGATAAAACTTCTTTAAAGCTATCGTTTTTTATGAGGTTTTTTAAAAACCGCATTTTATAAAACTATATTTTTTAAAAGTGGAAGTGTTTTGTCTTTTCCGGAAAGAATAATTTCATTTTCACTTAACATCCAATCTATTTTTAAGTTAGAATCGTTGTAAATAATTCCACCTTCAGAAGAAGTATCGTAATAATTATCGCATTTATATGCAAAAATAGTATTGTCTTCCAAAACCGAGTATCCATGCGCAAAACCACGTGGCACAAATAGCTGTTTTTTATTTTTTTCTGATAAAATAAGAGAGAAGTATTTTCCGTAGGTTTTAGATTTTGGTCTAATATCTAAAGCAATATCCAATACTTTTCCTTTAATAACTCTTACTAATTTTGCTTGTGCAGAAGCTCCTTTTTGAAAATGCAAACCACGTAAAATACCTCTGTTAGAAAACGCTTCGTTATCTTGAACAAAGTTAATTTCTAAACTTGTTTTTTCTTTAAATGTTTGTTTATTAAAACTTTCAAAGAAGTAACCTCTATCATCACCAAAAACTTTTGGTTCAATAACAAAACAATCTTGTAAATGTGTTTTTGTAACAATCATTAAATTTCTAATAAATGCTTACCATAACCACTTTTAAGTAGTGGTTTTGCTAGCTTATGTAACTGTTCTTTAGAAATAAAACCACTTTTGTAGGCAGCTTCTTCAATTGAACCTATTTTTAAACCTTGGCGTTCTTCTATAACCTGTACAAATTGCGAAGCTTGATTTAAAGAAGCAAAAGTTCCTGTATCTAACCAAGCAGTTCCTCTATCTAAAATTGAAACTGTAAGTTTATGTTGTTTTAAATACTCTTTGTTAATATCTGTAATTTCTAACTCACCTCTTTTACTTGGTTGTATATTTTTAGCAATACTTACAACGTTATTATCATAAAAATATATCCCAGGAACTGCGTAATTAGATTTGGGTTTTTTAGGTTTTTCTTCAATAGAAATGGCATTTCCATCACCATCAAACTCAACTACACCATAACGTTCAGGATCGTGAACATGATATGCATAAATAATTCCGCCATTAGGATTGTTGTTAGATTTTAACAATTCTGCTAAACCTGTTCCATAAAAAATATTATCGCCTAAAATTAGTGCAACTTTATCGTTTCCAATAAACTCTTCACCAATTAAAAAGGCTTCAGCTAATCCGTTTGGGTTTTCTTGAACTTCATATTGAAAATTACATCCTAAACTTTTACCGTCTCCTAATAATTTTTTGAATAATGGTAAATCTTGTGGTGTAGAAATAATTAATATATCTTTAATTCCTGCTGAAATTAAAGTAGAAACTGGATAATAAATCATGGGTTTATCATACACAGGCATCAATTGTTTACTAACCGCTAAAGTAAGTGGGTGTAAACGTGTTCCTGAACCTCCTGCAAGTACAATTCCTTTCATTATTTATAGTTGTTTAAATACCATTTTATGGTTTTAATGATACCAGTTTCAAAATTTTCTTCTGCTTTCCAATCCAATTCCTTTTCAATTTTAGAAGCGTCTATTGCGTATCTATAATCGTGTCCAGGTCTATCTGTTACAAAACTAATTTGATCTTTATACGATTTTTCTTTAGGTTGAATTTCATCTAATAAATTACAAATAGTAGTTGCAATATACAAATTGTTACGTTCGTTTTTACCGCCAATATTGTAGGTCTCTCCAGTTTTACCTGTTTTGTAAGCCAAATTGATGCCCTTACAATGGTCCAAAACATACAACCAATCTCTTATGTTTTTCCCATCTCCATAAATGGGAATGTTTTCACCAGAAATAGCTTTTCTTATAATTGTTGGAATTAACTTTTCATCATGTTGTTTTGGTCCGTAATTGTTTGAACAATTTGTGGTAACAACGTTCATTCCAAACGTGTGAAAATAACTTCGTACCAAAAAATCTGAAGATGCTTTGGAAGCGCTATATGGGCTGTTTGGCGCATACGGAGTTTCTTCAGTAAACAAACCTGTTTCTCCCAAGGTTCCATAAACTTCATCAGTAGAAATATGATGAAATCTAGCATTTAAAAATGCTGTTTTATATTCATTTGGAGCTTTCATCCAGTGGTTTCTTGCAATATCTAGAAGCGTAAACGTACCAAAAACGTTGGTTTGTATAAAAGCATCTGGATTTTTAATTGAATTATCTACATGAGATTCTGCTGCAAAATGAATAACACCTTTAAAATTATATTTATCAAAAAGAGATTGAATAAAATTACGATCACAAATATCTCCTTTTTCAAAAGTATATCTTGTGTTTTTTTCAATTTCAGAAAGGTTTTCTAAATTACCAGCATAGGTAAGAAGATCTACATTTACAATGTGTACATCTGTATTTTCTTCAAGAAAATAAGGGATAAAATTACTCCCAATAAAACCAGCTCCTCCTGTTACTAAAATTGTTTGCATTACTTACTTTTTGTAATTTTTTAAGTAATTATTTAATTGTAATAACAATAGAAATAGTATCATAAGTGATACACACAAAGCTGCAATTTGAAATCCTAAATTTTTTGAAATACCTGTAATTTTATAACCGTGAGATTGTAGTTTAGAAATAACGTTTATTACTTCAGATTTTCCAGATTTATCATCAGTTACCCTTTTTAATTCTTCATTTAAAGACCTCTTGGTTTGAAAAAGTTCCAGTTCTTTTGTAGAAGAAGACTTTCCACCTAAATCAATATTAGTAGCAGCATTATCTTTCTTAGCTTTTTCTAACAGCACGCTTTTATATACGGCTAATAATGCATCCGTTTGCACTAAATCTTTACGCAATAAAGAATCCGTTCTATTTAGATTTTCGTTGTTTAGATTTTTAACTTTATTAAAATATTCATTCTCTACAATTGAAGAAATAATTACACCACTTAAACTGCCAAAAACATTTTTATCAGTTGCTTTTACTTGTATTTGATGCGTTTTATAATCATAATCAGTAAAAGCTCTTTTAAATTTATCAAAAGAGTAACTTTTTGCAGTAAGTGTATCTACTTCAAGTATTAACTCATCATAAGCAGTAATTATATCATTTTCGCTTTTTAAAGGAAACATTTCAAATTTCTTTAAAGAAGCGGCTTCCGTAGTAGAAATTTTAAAAGTCTTAGCTAATAAAATACTATCCTCTTGTTTTACTAAGTCGTTATAATACTTTATGTTATTATACAGTTGACGAGAGCTTTCAAAGTTGGGTTGCACCAACATATCCGCTCCATAATGTTGATCTTTATTCAACTCTAAAATAAATCCAATTGCTCCTCCAACAATAGCTGCAACACCTAGTTTTATTGCGTTTTTTTTAAGAAACAGTAATGTTTTAATTAAGAAATGAAAAAAACTTTTAAATATACTTGCTATAAAATTGAAAAACCGCTGAATTCCGTTACCTAAAATTACAAACAAAGAACCTATTTCTATTTCTTCGTCGTTGTTTTTTGGATTGTTTGACATAGTTTAAACTATTAAAAAATTTGTTCTAATATTTTTTGAGTAATAGCATAAGTTGGTGTTACACCGCTCATTCCCAAACCACCAGAAGCTAATGTTGCTCCAGTTTCTAAAGGATTATCTGATGCGTAATATGCATAACGTACTTTTACATTTTCTGAAATATTCCCTCTAATTTTTGAGGCAGATTGTATTGCTTTTTGATAGTGTGCACCTTCCATTTCTAAACCAATTACATTCCAAGTAGAATCGTGGAAAAACTTTAATAGCTCTTTATTTTGTAAAGAAGTTCCTAAGACTGAAACCATAGAACCATCAAAAGATTTAACTCCAAAACCTTCTAAATCTTCTTTAGAAAGTTCGTTTTTAAATGGATAATTATCTGCAGTTCCCTCAAAAATATGTGAAGAAGGAATCATAATATCTCCTTTTCCACCTTCTAAAATTCCTGCTTTACCCATTATTGAAACAGATTTTACATCTAAATGAATTTTTTCTCCATTTACTTTGTAAGGTTTTAAGAGTTCGTCCATTGTTTCATAAGCTTGTTCTCCAAAAGCATAATCCATAACCACAATTACAGGTTTTTCTTCTTTAGAATGGTGTTTCTCAAACGGAACATTTGTAAAATTGATACAATCTGTATCTATAATTTGCACATTAATATTTGTACCAGATTGATCTTTTAAATAAATAAGCCCATTTTTAGATGCATAGTTTTTAACCTTTGTTTGTAAAGGTTTACTGTCATTATCACTTAATAATTCATATAAACCAAAACCAGTATGTTTTTTTGCTTCAGATGGTAATGCATTGTGCGCATAAATAGAATTTAAAACACTGTGCATATTGGCACTTATAATATGAATTGGTCTTTGTAATAAATTGTTTTCTAACAATGTTTTTTTAATGTCGTTTGCCCAAATTTCTCCATAAATATGATGCCCAATTTCTTCAACTAAAACAGAACTGAATGTTACAGTACGTTTATTGTTGTCTAAAGTTTCATTAATAGCTAATTTACCCAACCAATATATTATTTGAAAAAAACGATCAGGGTTTTCTTCACTAGAAAAAGTGTCGTAAATATTTGCAACTTCTTGGTATGTTCTTCCTAAAATATTACCAAGATGTACTGTTGTTACTTCTCTTTCTTTTTCTGTAAGTTTCTTATTATTTAGAACAACATCTTCTAAATTAGCCCATTCTCTTGTATAGGTTTTATTTTCATTTAATAAAACTCGATCTTTTATCTTGTGAGATTCTATGAATAAAAAAGTAAGGTGTGTTAAAATATCATAGATTTCAGATCTTCCTCTGGTAATCTCAATATTCATTTGATCTTTGTCTATTCTATAACAATTTCTTCTTCTTTTTGGAGGAATTATTGCTTTAAAATGTGAGTCTTTATAGCCTTCATCTGCTGTTAAATTTATAAACTGACATTCTTCAATTCCTTCTGGTAAACGCTCTATAACGTAAACCAAACCGTTTAATTCTACGCGATCTTCTGCAATAGAACCATAAATTTCTGGTCGTAAAGAAAGTAACGATTTTCTTAGCGTTTCTCCAGAAACACCCATTGGTTTATAAAATCCACGACTAAATAAGTGGCGCATTGTTATGTATAGTTTTTCAATTGCGTTGGTAGATTCTTGTGCTCGTGTACGTTCTTTATGTTTAGTTTGTATCATTTCTTATTTTAAAATGTAAAGGTAGTAATTTTACTTACTCAAAATAGTATTGAGTTCTGATTGATTATTAAGCAAATCAACAGCTTGTTTTATTGTTTTATCGAATTTTAAATGATGTTCATACATTCCTTTTTTATAAAATTTTTGTTCTAAAATTTCATTTTGAAGTACTTCTGATAAAACGTCTTCATTTTTTGTGATTTCGGCTACTTTTTCTTGTTTTAATTTTTGTTGAATTTTCTCGTAATCACTAGAGATAAAACCATTTTTTTCAACTGAGCTATAAGCTTCTTTAAATAACTTTTCTTGTTTGGTAACAAATGTTGTGTCTTGTGTAAGAAGGTAATTTTTAAATTGATTAAAATCTGTATTTGAAAACGTGTAATTTTCTATACTTACAGCATTGTTTTTAGCTAAATAATCTGTAGAAAAATG
The DNA here is from genome assembly GCF_001889045.1 of Tenacibaculum todarodis. Taxonomy (NCBI): domain Bacteria; kingdom Pseudomonadati; phylum Bacteroidota; class Flavobacteriia; order Flavobacteriales; family Flavobacteriaceae; genus Tenacibaculum; species Tenacibaculum todarodis. The sequence goes on from NZ_CP018155.1 coordinate 2,420,654, forward strand.
AAAAATTGCTCTTGATTTTATTAAATTTTCTGTTGCTGCTGTTTTTTTAGTGTGTTCTATTTTTATGTCTGGTGTAACGCCACCACCATCATAAACAGGTCTTCCGTTAGTAGTAGTAAATTTGTTTACGGTTCCGTCAGAAAACTTTGGAACTTCGCCTGTTTTTGAATCTCTATTTCCATAGTCTAGTTCTTGAATACATCTTCCGCTTGGTGTGTAATATTTAGAAATTGTAATTTTTGCTTGTGTTCCATAGCTTAGCGGAAAATAACGTTGTACCAACCCTTTTCCAAAAGAACGTTCTCCTAAAATAACGGCTCTATCATAATCTTGTAGCGCTCCTGAAACAATTTCTGATGCTGAAGCAGAACGTCCGTTTATTAAAACTACAATCGGAATTTCTAAATCTAAAGGAGCCTTATTTCCTCTATAAGTGCTACTGTTAGCTTGCGTTTTACCACGAGTTTCTACTACTTTACTTCCTTTAGGAACAAAAAAGTTAACAATATTTATGCTTTCTCTCAACGATCCTCCAAGGTTTCCTCTTAAATCTAAAACCAATTTTTTCATTCCTTTTTCTTTCAAAGAAATAAAAGCTTTTTTTACTTCGGAAGATGCAATTGCGTTAAACCTTGTTAAAACAATATAACCAGTTTCAGTATCTATCATATTAGAAAAAGGAACCGGGTTTATTACAACTTTATCTAATTGTAAATTAATATCTAAAGTTGTTCCATTTCTGTTAACTTTTAAAGCAAGTTTCTTTCCTGGAATACCTTTTAAAATTGAAGAAAGTTGTTCGCGTTCTAAACCTTCTAAATTTTGATTGTTTACATTAAAAATAATATCTCCAGCTTTTAAACCAGCTTTATCTCCAGAAAAACCTTCGTAAACTTCTGAAACTGTAATTCCATTTTTATCATAAAAAGTAGAAATTCCAATGCCGCCATACTCACCTTCTCTTCTAATTTGGGCATCTTCTACATCTTGCTCGTTAAAGAAATTGGTGTAAGGATCTAAGTTTTTAAGTGTGTTTTTTATGGATTTATCTGTTAAATCTCCTGGATTAATTTCATTTATATAATTTATATTTAACTCTTTAAATAACGTATTATATATTTCTATTTGTTTTGCTATTTCAAAAAATGGTGATTGTTTAAAAGCAAAAGAAATTGCTATTAAAACCACTAAAAATAAGCCTGTAGTTTTTTTATTTTTCATCATTTTCTTTTTCTATTTTTTGGATGAATTTAGCAAGTAAACTCTCCATTTTAGTCTCAATTTCAGTATAAGGAACTTCCTCTTTGGCAAGATACGAAATCATATAAACATACGGTTTTTCTACAGCGTTGTATACCGTGTGCTTTTGTTTTCTATAACTTTCTCTTAGTAATCTTTTAATTCTATTTCTATCTACAGCGTGTTTAAAATTTCTTTTAGAAACAGAAACACCAACTTGAGCAGGAAAACTAGAAGTATGTTCCGTTTGAAGGTAAACAATTCGTAAAGGATACGATTTTATAGAAATACCATCTTTGTATAGTTTTTCTATTAATTTTTTGCTTTTTAGGCGCTCTAATTTCCCTAGTGTAAATTTCATCTTTTACAAACATACCAAAACAAAGCTAAAAAATCATTTTTATTCCTATTTTTACAATATAAAACTAAGAATATAGCAACGTATGAAACCAGATTTATTTCAAGCTCCAGATTATTACAATATAGATGATTTACTTACTGATGAACATAAATTAGTTAGAGATGCATCTCGAGAATGGGTAAAAAAAGAAGTTTCTCCAATTATTGAAGACTATGCACAACGTGCAGAATTTCCAACACAAATTATTGGAGGTTTGGCAGAAATTGGTGCTTTTGGGCCTTATATTCCAGAAGAATATGGTGGTGCAGGTTTAGATCAAATTTCATACGGTTTAATTATGCAAGAAATAGAACGTGGAGATTCTGGTGTTCGTAGCACATCTTCAGTGCAATCTTCTTTAGTAATGTATCCAATTTGGAAATACGGAAATGAGGAACAACGTAAAAAATATTTACCAAAATTAGCTTCTGGAGAATGGATGGGAAGTTTTGGTTTAACAGAGCCAAACCATGGATCTAATCCTGGCGGAATGGAAACTAAGTTTAAAGATATGGGCGACCATTATTTATTAAACGGCGCAAAAATGTGGATTTCCAATGCACCTTTTTGTCAAGTTGCAGTAGTTTGGGCTAAAAATGAAGAAGGAAGAATTCATGGTTTAATAGTTGAAAGAGGTATGGAAGGTTTTTCTACGCCAGAAACACATAATAAATGGTCTCTTCGTGCATCATCTACTGGAGAATTAATTTTTGATAATGTAAAAGTTCCAAAAGAAAACCTATTACCAAACAAATCTGGTTTAGGCGCACCTTTAGGTTGTTTAGATTCTGCTCGTTACGGAATTGCTTGGGGTGCAATTGGTGCTGCAATGGATTGTTATGATACTGCGTTGCGTTATTCTAAGGAAAGAATGCAATTCGGAAAGCCAATTGGTCAGTTTCAATTGCAACAGAAAAAGTTGGCGGAAATGATTACAGAAATCACCAAAGCACAATTATTAGCATGGCGTTTAGGTGTTTTACGAAATGAAGATAGAGCAACGTCTGCGCAAATTTCTATGGCAAAACGAAACAATGTAGACATGGCGATAAAAATAGCCAGAGAAGCAAGACAAATGTTAGGCGGAATGGGAATTTCTGGAGAATATTCTATTATGCGTCATTCTATGAATTTAGAAAGTGTAATCACCTATGAAGGTACACACGATATTCATTTATTAATTACAGGTTTTGATGTTACTGGTTTAAATGCTTTTAAGTAGTTTTCTATGTTAATGTTTTTTTTTAAAGAAGGGTTAAAACTTAGTTTTAACCCTTCTTTAAAAAGTTAATGTAAAGGTCTATTATCTTTTTTTAAATAAGTATTAATAATAATTGAATCACTTTTTTTAATTATAAAACTATTAATATTTACTGTATGCCTCATAATACTAGAAACTTCAATATTTAATTGACTATTAGGGTTTGTAATGATTTCTAAAGGAATAAATTTATTGTTTTCATATTTTATTTTAAAAAATAAATCATTGATTTCAACATTGGCAGGTATTAATTCTAGTGTTTCATTATCATAAGCATTAATAACAATTTTAGTAAAACCACTTTTTGATTTATATTTCCTTAATTTATATGTTTTATTAACTATGTCAGGTCTTTTTGTGACACAGGAAATAATAAATGTAATTAGAAAAAATACAATAATTTTATTAACATTTAGTGCTTTTAGCCCCAGATCTAGCTTCTCGTTCATTTCTAATTATCTTTTGGATTTCTGTTTTGTTACTTAATGCTTCATAAGCATCTGATTGTTCTAAACCAGCCCAAGACATCGCTGTGTAATATTCAATACCTTGTCTGTGATTGTCATATGCACTTAATGAATAAGCTAAAGCTTCTACATATTGACTCATGAAGTTATGATGAGTTAAGTTAGTATAATTATTTGTTGCATATTTAGGTAATTTATCTTAAAATGATTTTTTTATAAAATCTGGATAACTAAAATAATAAGTATTAATATACGTATGAATTATTAGTTTAGATGTAACGGGTTTGAATGCTTTAAAGTAGAAACAACAAGATATTATTAAACCCTCAAAACATTTTATGTTTTGAGGGTTTAATTTTTTCTAAAAAAATAACTTAACCTATAACTTTTTATACGTTACTATCTTATTCTCTTTTTTTAATTTTAAACACTTTTTATTGTTTTCAATAATTTTATACTTAATAATTTCGTTTTTTATTGCTCTTGGGTGCCCAAAACCAATAATTTTAGACTTACTCATAAAAACGTCTACAATATAATTGGAATTTCTATGTAAATATATAATTTGTTTTGCAAAAAAATCACCATCAATATGAATTTCAATAATCTCTTTAAATTCGCCTTTTTTAAAAATTAAAATTGCATTACCATTTTTATCAGACTCTGTTGATTTTAAATTAGATTGAGAATAAATTTGAATATTATATAATGGTTTTCTATCAAAATTATAGATGTTTAATCTAACCTTAATAGAGTCTTTTGAATTATAATATTTTTTTGCTGTAAAATAACTTTCTTCCTTTAATTGAGTTAAATCATAATTTAATAGTAAAGAGTCATTTTTGATTATATAATGTCCTTTACCATATTTTATTACACCTAAATCACCACCTTCTTCATAAATGAATACACTGTCTTCGTCAAATGAGTAATTTTTAAAAAAAACACCAATTCCATCCACTGAAGAATAGTTTCCTTTTAATTTTTGTTGAGCTGACAAATTTATTATATTAAATAAACAAATAAATAAGTAAAATTTAATCACATTTTTCACATTTTTCACCTTTTGAATCTCCATTTCCATTTTGTTCATTTTCTATAATTGTTATTATAATTTCCCTATCTGCTTGAATTGGTTCTAACTCTTTAAATGAGTCCGTTTCTACTATATTTCCACTCGAATCTTCATAAAATAATCTACCAAAAGCCATTGAATCATAGAGATCTTTACTCAGATAATGTTGTATGTACTCTTACTTTAATGAAAGTGTTTTTTTCTTTTTTAAAAAAAACAACATATTTATCAAAGAACTCCATTATCTTATAAGCATCTAATTTGTTAGTAGACTTTTCTTTAAGCATATGTCTATTTTCCTTTATGAATTTTTTTAATTTGTATATTTTTATTGGTTTAAGTTTATATGTCTTTGGAGGAAAATCAGCTTGTGTAAAGAAAAATAAATCTTCTTTTACGATTTCATTAAAAGCTGATGTAACAAATTCCTCATCTTTTATAATAAATGAATGTACACCTTCATAATTTTTTTTAACATCAATACACTTAGGGTTTAACTTAAAAAATAGTGTATCTTTTTTTTGACTAAAAACATTTTTTTGACTAAAAGCTAAAAGAATAAATAATAAGAATAAATTTTTCATAATTAATTAGGGCAGTTTTTAGTTGTACTATGGTAATGAGCATTTAAACTATTTGTCAATTCATTCTTTTTAGGTGTTGACAAATCGGTATAAACTTTTACATTATGTTCCTTAAGTCCCTGCCAAGCTAAGGCTTCATAAAAACTATCCGGTAATGGATTATTTCCGTTATTTGTAAGATAATTATAGTCTCCCACTAAGACATTTTTATGGAATTTTTTTAATACATCTCTAATTAAATTTACATATAATTTAGCCATAGATTCATGTTGTGGAGTAGCTTGAAAATTACCATTTTCAAATTCGTCATATGTAGACTTAAAGTCTAAATCTCCACTTGTGGGGTTTCTAGTGTTTAGTTTTCTAAACATGTCGGCATGAATATACTCATGTATTAAAGTTCTAGCAGCACCTAAAGCAGGCATACTTGAAAGTTTGTTTGTACTTATAAGAATTTCTATAACATTATTTACTGCTTCTATTGTTTTTCCATTAAGTTCAATAGTTGTATTATTTCTAAATACTTTATCTACTGATTTTATATTTATATCAAATTCAGAATCTCCTTGAAATTTTTTAAGAATATCTTTAATAAACGTGTTTCCGTTTTTATTCAGTTTTTCATTCAGACATTCTGCCTTTCCGGTAAGTTTTGAAGTATCAATTCTATCATCTAAAATATAACCTTCACCACAATTAGGAGTATACCAATTACTACCACCATCTGTAAGGTCATTGTTATTTATGTTATCGTCACCACTGTTAAAATCATCGTTTAAATAATCTATAGGTTCATGCCATGAATTTATGCCTCCACTTCCATCACTTGTAGATACACTTGCGTTGATTGTAACACAAGTTGATAATTCAAAAGCAAAATCAATACATTGTCTCTCAACTGCCCAAATCAATCCACCTACATCATAATCGAAACATTCAGAATCATTAGAAGACCTAGCTTGAGATGAACTATCGGTTTCTCTTACGATATATTTTACATCTTTTTCACCATTTTTATATTTATAAACTTCAGCAAGTTTACCTTCTTTAGTATGAATGAAGATTGTACCAGAAAATATTTTTGGACTATTATCATTATCATAAAGTAAGGTTATAATTCTATTATCAATTATGCCATCTACTTTTATAGAAGCCACAAAAGATTTTGCTTTAGTAGTTTTTAATTGTATTGGAGAATAAAGCAACTCAGTATTTTCTTTATAAAACTCTTCTTTAGAGTTGTTCCAATCAATTCTATCAATAAAAGTGCTAGACTCTTCTCTAGCATTAAAAGAATTGTTACTGTTTAAAAGAAAGTTTTTTGACTCTGAAACTGTTGGTATTGATGTGTTGTTTTCTATAAGGTTAATTTCACTTTCACAATTAAAAAATAATAAAGAAACTCCAAAGAGCAATATTCCAAGTTTAAGAAAGTTAATTTTTCTGTTTTTCATATAATTAAATTTAAGAATTAATATTTAATTTAGCAATTAAAGTTATGTAGGAATAACCTTTTTTAAGGAAGAAAGAGTTCATAGCAACTTTCAATTTTATTCCACTAACATATAAAAAACACCATAATCAACATTAATGTTGGCTTAAAAATTTTAGAGTACTTCTAATTTCGGTGTATCGCAAAGCGATATAAATGTATTCTAAAGAAGTCCTTTTTATTAAAGAAATAGGAAAGCAGATTAAAAAACACCGAAAAGAACAAAACTTAACTCAGTTCGATTTGGCTATTAAATCTGACATGGAAGAGAATGCATTACAAAGAATTAAAACAGGAAGAACAAATCCAACTATTAAAACGTTGCTAAAGGTTGCAAGTGCTTTAAATGTTGAGCTGTTCCAATTATTTATTTTTGAAGAAAAAATGAAAGAATAATTACTTTTTTGTAACCAAACCATCAATACTTTCTGAATTTTTTTCTTGAATATAGGTTTGTAATTCATCTTCTGTTTTTGAAGCTGCCCAATCATTTAATTCATTTCTTTCTCCTTGGTATTCATAAAATGGAATTGACATTCCGCAAGAAGATTGTGTAGAATCTATAGTCATTACAAATATTTGGCGTGTTCCAGGAATCTCAGGAAAATTAGCTACTAAATCAGTCCATTTTTCATCTTTTGGTAAAACTTCAATAGCTGTTCCGTAGAGTCTCAAAATATTTGGAGCACCTTCAAAAGCACACATCATAATTGTCATTTTTCCGTTTTCTAATAAATGCGCAGAGGTTTCATTTCCGCTTCCAGTAACACTTAACCAAGCCACAGTTTTTTCATCTAAAACTCGAAAAGAATCCATTCCTTTTGGAGATAAATTAATACGACCATCTTTTGGTGCAGTTGCGACAAAAAATAGTTTTTGTGCTTCAATAAAAGTTTGTATTCTCTTGGTTATTTTGTTTGTGAATTTTGCCATTAGTCAATCCAATTTTTAGTTCTTTCAACAGCTTTTTGCCATTTTTTATACAATCGAGTTCTTTTTTCTTCGGAAAAAGTAGGTGTAAAAGTTCTATCAATTTTTCGCCTTGTAAGAATATCTTCTTGTTTCCATAAACCTACACAAATTCCTGCTAGATAAGCAGCGCCCATAACCGTAGTTTCAATAATTTCTGGACGTTCTACTTCAGCATTTAACATATCAGCCTGAAATTGCATTATTAAGTTGTTTACACACGCGCCACCATCAACTTTTAGCGATGTTAATTGTACTTCGCTATCTTTTTGCATTACATCTAAAATGTCTTTTGTTTGATAGGCTAAAGACTCTAAAGTAGCTTTTATTAAATGATTTTTCCCAGTATCACGTGTTAATCCAAAAACAGCTCCACGAGCGTACATGTCCCAATAAGGAGCACCCAAACCTGCAAATGCAGGAACAACTACAACTGGATTTTCACCTTTTACTAAACTTGCTAATTTTTCACTTTCTTTTGCTGAATTGATTATTTCTAAGCCATCACGCAACCATTGAATTGCAGAACCTGCTACAAAAACACTTCCTTCGAGTGCATAATAAACTTTGTCATCAATTCCCCAAGCAATGGTTGTTAGCAATCCGTTTTTAGAATATTCTAACTCTGTTCCAGTATTCATTAACATAAAACAGCCTGTTCCGTAGGTGTTTTTTGCTTCACCTTTATTAAAACAAGCTTGTCCAAAAAGTGCTGCTTGTTGGTCTCCAGCAATTCCTGCAATCGGAATTTCATTTCCATCCAATTCATAACTTCCAAAGTTAAAAGACGAAGGTTTTACTTCGGGTAACATCGATTTTGGAATGTTTAATTCGGTAAGAATTTTTTCATCCCAACATAAATTTTTAATGTCGAATAACATGGTTCGTGAAGCATTGCTGTAATCTGTTGCGTGTATTTCTCCGTTGGTTAAATTCCACAGCAACCAAGAATCTACGGTTCCAAAAAGGAGTTTTCCGTTTTCTGCTTCTTTTTTCGCACCTTCAACATTGTTTAAAATCCAATTAATTTTTGTGGCTGAAAAGTAAGAATCAACTACTAAACCTGTTGTTTTTTTTATGTGATTTTCGAATCCATTTTTCTTTAATCGTTCGCAAATATCCGCAGTTCGTTTGTCTTGCCAAACAATTGCGTTGTAAATTGGTTTTCCTGTATTTTTATTCCAAATTACAGTAGTTTCACGTTGATTTGTAATTCCGATTCCAACAATTTCTGAAGGTAAAATATTAGCAATTGCTATCGCTTTTTTTAAGGTTGAAAGTTGGCTTTCTAAGATTTCTAATGGATTGTGTTCTACCCAACCAGAATTGGGGAAAATCTGTTCAAATTCTTGCTGTGCCATTCCAACAATTTGCCCGTTTTCGTTTACAATTACAGAACGAGAACTTGTAGTTCCTTGATCTAAAGCTACGATGTATTTATTTGTCATTTGCTGATTTAAATAAGAACAGCAATTTACAAAATATGAAATTAGAAAAACAACCTAAAAGTATAGACATTAATGTATACCTTTAAATTCTTAAAAAAGTATTTTATGGAATATGGTTTTTTATCAGTTTTGCCACCAATTGTGGCAATTATTTTAGCATTAAGAACTAAGCAAGTTTATATAGCACTATTATTTGGTATTTGGTTTTCTTGGTTAATTATTGAAGGTTGGAATCCAATTATAGGAACAATGTCTATGATTGAAGGAATGGTAGACGTTTTTCAATCTAAAGGAAACACCAGAACCATAATGTTTAGTGCATTAGTTGGTGCTTTGTTAATTTTTATTCAATACTCGAAAGGTGTTGAAGGTTTTGTAAATCTCTTACAAAAATGGATGGTGAAGTTTGAAAATAAAAAAGCAGGTTATAGTAGAGTTATGGTACAAGTTTTAGCAACAGTAACGGGTTTGTTGTTATTTGTTGAAACAAGCATTAGTTCTTTAACAGTAGGAACTTTATACAGACCTATTTTTGATAAACTAGGCGTACCGAGGGAAAAACTCGCATATATTGCCGATTCAAGTTCAGCGCCATCATCTATTTTAATTCCATTTAATGCTTGGGGCGCATTTATTATGGGATTGTTATTAACGCAAGGAATAGAAAAACCATTTTCGGTATTGATTAGTTCTATTAAATATAATTTTTATCCGTTGTTGGCAATTGCAATTGTTTTTATTGTCATTTTCTCGAAAAAGGATTTTAAATTAATGGCTAAAGCCGAAAAAAGAACCAAAGAAACTGGTGAATTGATGAATCCAAATTCTAAACCAATGGTTTCAGATGAAGTAACTTCGTATCCACCGAAAGAAGGTATTAAAGCAAAAGCTTATAATATGATTGTTCCATTATTGGTAATGGTTTTTATGATGCCAATAAATTTGATTTATACAGGTTGGAGTGCTGTAGAAAGTTCAACATCAGTTTTAAATCACGTGCAGCAAGCAATCGGAAATGGCTCTGGGTCATCATCCGTTTTATATGCAGTTATTACTGCACTTTTGGTAGCAATGCTAATGTATTTTATACAAGGAATAATGAAACCGAAAGAAATGGTGAGTTTAACCTTAAAAGGAATTAGTGAGTTGATGCCTTTAGCTTTGTTAATGTTGTTAGCATTTGCTATTGGAGATGCTTGTAAGACATTAGAAACAGGTATTTATGTAGCAGACGTTACTAAAGATTGGTTGTCGCCAGAATTACTGCCTGCGGTAGTTTTTATTATTAGTTCTTTTATTGCATTTTCAACAGGAACTTCTTGGGGAACTTTTGCTATTATGTTGGCAATTTCTGTGCCTATGGCAAACATTCATGGTTCAGATATTACCATAATTGTTGCTGCAACTTTGGGTGGCGGAATTTTTGGAGATCATTGTTCTCCTATTTCGGATACGTCTATTATTGCATCCATGGCTTCGGCAAGTGATCATATAGATCATGTAAAGACACAATTGCCTTATGCGTTAATTGGTGGCGTAATTACTGTTATTATGTATTTAATTATTGGTTTTTTTGGGTAAATAAAAAAGAGTTAAATGATTGAATTTGGAATATTAATATTTGGTATTATACTTTATCTATTAGGTAGAAAATCTTATTATAAATTCGAAAGAGATAGAAAAGATAAAAACAATAATTCAGGCGTATTTCTTCAATTAAACACTATTTTACTTTATAGTGGTTTTATTTTAATGTTTTTTTCGATTTTAGCATTGTTTTTTCTATAGAAAAATAAACTTATTTCGCTAAAATTCCACGTTTTTTAATTACAGAAATCATACGTAAAGCACCTTCTTTAATAGTGTCTTTTTCGAATAAAAAAGTTTTGTCGTATAAAGTATTTCCTTCAAAAAAAGTAACCTGAAAACGATTGTGTAGTTTGAATAGTTCGGGTTGAATAAATTCAATTTTTGCAAAAGAATTAGCTGGAAGAATATCTAATTTCTTACGCATTAAAGACGTTGTTTTTGTTTCAGAAAAACCCTGTGTAACAATTACAACCATTTCTAAATCAATATTTTTTTTATTGATAATGTAAACGTTCCAATCATCTGTTTTATAAATATCATTGTATTCATAAACAACTGCAACTTCTACGTCGGTAACTTCTGGTATTTGGATGTCTTTTTTCATGGTGTAAAAATAGTAAACTATTCAAAATAAGAGTTAGAATAATTAGGAGTAATTATTCCTTTTAAATTATAGGTAACTAAATGTTTAAAGAGTTCGTTTTTTGAATAGAATTCAAACAAATTATTTTCTTTAAATACAAGTTTGTCAATTCTTAAGAAGTAAATTTTTACAATTAATTCTATATTAACATCTTCTTTAATATCACCTGATTCTTGTGCCTGTTTGAGTAATTTATAGGATTTTTTAGATAATTCTTCAATAAATTCTTCAAATAAAGTATGTGCTTTTGGGTAATATTTTTTTAAACCAAAAATGAAAGAGGGTTTAAAGTATTTTAAATACTCAAACCCTTTTTCATAAATCAACACTACACATAATATAGGGTCGTTACTGTTTTCTGTAACAACGCTATTTATATCTTCTCTATATTCATTTAATAAACTCTCTAAACTTGAAGTAACTAGTTCTTCTTTATTATTAAAAAAAGTATAAATTGTTTTTTTAGAAATACCAAGCGTATTTGCAATTTCATCTAACGTTACTTGCTTGCTTCCGCATTGGGTAAATTTAGTGATAGAAAACTTTAACAAATCTACTTTAGTAATCATAATAATTTATTTATTTCCAACCTCCACCAAGAGCTTCGTATAAATCTACAATTGAAATTAATTGTTGTAGTTTACTGTCTATAATATTAAGTTCTGCACTTAATGCACTTTGTCTTGCTGTTAATAGGTCTAAATAATTTGCATATCCATTTTTAAGTAAAATTTCTGAATTGCTTTCTGCTTTACGTAGCGCTTCAACTTCATTTTTTCTAAATTCAAATTTTCTAACTTCAGACTCGTAAGAGAATAAAGCATTTGAAACTTCACTACCAGCAATTAATAAAGTCTTTTTAAATTGAAGTAAAGATTGCTCTTGTTGTGAAAGAGCTACTTCTCTTTGTGTCTTTAGCTTTCTCTTATTAAAAATTGGTTGTGTTAACCCCCCAATAATGTTTGTAAATAAAGAATTTGAGTTAAAAAGGTCATCTATTTCCAAACTTTGAAAACCACCAGCTGCTGTAAGTGTTAATGATGGATATAAGTTACTTTTTGCTACGTTACTTAACTCAAAAGATTGAATTAATCCAAATTCTGCCGCCATTACATCTGGTCTATTACTTAGCAATTTAGAAGGTACACCAAGAACAATTTCTTGTTCTATTTTCTGAAGATCTAAAGTACCTCTCTTAAAATTTTGAGGTGTTTTTCCCAATAGAATACTTAACGTGTTTTCAGTTTTAAAAATAGCACTTTCTATATCTACTTGTAAAGTTTTTGCACTATTGTATTGTGCAATATTTTGATCTACAGCAACCTGAGTTACTTGACCAGCATCTTTTAATGCCTTTATAGTTGTAACACCACTTTCTCTTGTTGCTATGGTTTGCTTTGTTATTTTTAATTGCGCATCTAAAGCTAAAAGATTGTAATAAGTGTTTGCAATACTAGAGATCAATTGTGTTTTTACTAATTGATGACCAGCAACACTTTGCAAATAAGCTGCTTGCGAAGCTCTTTTATTGCTTCTTATTTTTCCCCAAATATCTGCTTCCCAAGATAGATTTGCAGTTAAATCAAACTGATCTGTAGATCTATCTGTTAAAAAAGCTCCAAATTGAGTGTTTTTAGATTGCACTTGATGTGTCCAGTTTGTTCCTACATTTACAGAAGGTAAATAACCTGCTTTACCTTGCTTAGCATATGCTTCTGCAGATATTATTTGTTGTAAAGCAATACGAACGTCCATATTGTTTTGTAAACCTTCTGCAATATATTGTTGAAGGTATTGGTCTGAAAACAATTTTTTCCAAGATACATCTGCAATAGACACGCTATCTTTAGATAAATTTTCTGTTCTGTACAGCGCTTCAGTTTCAGTATTTAATTCTGGTCTTACGTAATCTTTTGCTACAAAACAGCTTTGTAGTATAAAGGACATTGTAATTAAAACAAGTCCTTTTTGAAGATTATTTTTCTTTATAATTGATTTCATCTTTTTATTCTTCTATTGTTTGTACTGCTGGTTTTCCAGAAATTTTTTCTTGTAACCATTGAAATAATATAAATAAGATAGGAATTACAAAAACTCCTAAAATAGTACCAATAAGCATTCCTCCAGCTGCTCCAGAACCAATTGAGTTGTTTCCTTCAGAACCAACACCTTTTGCTAATGCTAATGGCATTAATCCTAAAATAAAGGCAAAAGAGGTCATTAAAATTGGACGTAAACGTGACTTTGCTCCAAGGATTGCAGCATCAACAATACTTTCACCATTTTTTCGCCTAGCTAGCGCAAATTCTACAATAAGAATGGCATTTTTGGCGAGTAATCCAATAAGCATAATCAATGCAATTTGGAAATAAATGTTATTTTCTAGCCCTAAAAACTTAGTACTTATATACGCTCCAAATACACCAAATGGTAATGATAATACAACTGCAAATGGTAATAAATAACTCTCATATTGTGCACTTAATAAGAAATACACAAATAAGATACTTAAAGCAAAAATAAATGCTGTTTGGTTACCTGCATTAACTTCCTCACGGGTTAAACCAGAATAAGCAACGGTATAATTACTTGGTAATTTTGCAACCTCCTCTTCAATAACTCTAATTGCATCACCTGTACTATAACCGTCATTAGTAGCACCGGAAATCATAGTAGAATTAAACAAGTTAAAACGCGTTACCGATTGTGGTCCATAAACTCGTTTTAGAGTTACAAACTGTGTAATTGGTGTCATTTCTCCAGATTCAGTTCTTACATACATGCTATTTAACGCATTTTCATCTGCTCTGTCTTCTGGTAACGCTTGAATATACACTCTAAATTGTTTTCCAAATCTAGAGAAATCAGAAGCATAAATTCCTCCAATATATCCTTGCAATGTTGAAAATATACTAGTTACAGAAACTCCTTTTTCTTTTGCTAAAGGCACATTAACTTCCATTTCGTATTGAGGATAGTTTGTGTTGAATGCAGATGTTGCATATTTAATTTCTGGATGACTCATTAATGCCATAGAAAAATCTTTATTAGCTTTATCTAAATCAGCAAACTCGCCACCAAACTTATCTAGTAAGTTAATTTCGAAACCAGAAGAATTACCAAAACCACGAATACTTGGTGGAGAAAAGAAGATGATGTTTGCATCTGGAATTCCTGCTGCTACACCAAATAATTTTCCTGTAATTGCTTGTGCTGAAAGTGATGGATCCGTTCTATCTGCCCAATCTTCAAGTTTTATAATACCAAAACCAAAGTTACTACCAGCTCCACTAATTAAACTTCTACCTTTAATAAAGTTAACTGCTACAATACCATCTATACCTTCTATTTGATCGTATAATTTTCTAGACACAGCATCTGTTCTATCTAAAGATGCTCCTGGAGGTAATTCTATATTTGCAAAAATAATTCCTCTATCTTCATTAGGTACAAATCCTGTTGGTGTTGTAGATGAAGCCCAAAATATTCCAACAACAGCTATAATTAATAATAAAACAGATACAAATTTTCTTTTGTATAAAAACTGAAGCGATCTACCGTAACGTTCTACTGTAGCATTAAATCCACGATTGAATAAAGTGTAAAAACGTTTTAATGGCCCTTTTCCTTTTAACTCCTCATCCTCTTTATGCGTTTTTAATAATAAAGCACATAATGCCGGACTTAATGTTAAAGCATTTACTGCCGAAATAAGAATTGCAATAATTAGAGTAACTCCAAATTGCTCATAAAAAACACCTGTTGGACCTGTTACAAAAGTTACTGGAATAAATACTGCTGCCATTACCAAAGTAATTGAGATTATGGCTCCAGAAATTTCGTTCATTGCAGTAAGTGTCGCTTTTTTAGGATTCTTTTCTCCTTCATCCATCTTAGCATGTACGGCTTCTACAACTACAATGGCATCATCAACCACAATACCAATTGCTAATACTAAAGCGAAAAGCGTTAATAAGTTAATTGAATATCCAAAAACATTCAAGAAAAAGAAGGTACCAATAATTGAAACTGGAACTGCAATTGCAGGAATTAATGTAGATCTCAAATCTTGTAAGAAGATAAAAACCACTAAGAAAACCAATAAAAAAGCTTCTAATAAAGTGGTAATTACTTTATCAATTGAAGCGTTTAAGAATAAACTTGTATCATAAGGAACAAAAACATCTAATCCTTCAGGTAAATCTGCCTTTACTTGTTCTAAAGTTACTTTTATGTTCTCTATAATTTCTTGTGCATTAGATCCTTTGGTTTGAAAAATTCCCATAAAAACTGCAGGATTTCCTTTACTCATTGCATTTGATGCGTAAGATTGTGCATCTAACTCAATAGTTGCCACATCTTTTAAACGTAAAAATTCTCCGTTTCCTAAGGCTTTAATTACAATATCGCTGTATTGTGCTTCGTCTTTAAAACGACCACTATAGGTTAATGTATATGAAAAAGATTCTCCGTTATTCTGACCTAAAGATCCTGCTGCTGCTTCTAAATTTTGTTCTGCAATAGCTGCAGAAATATCAGAAGGAATTAAGTTATAAGACGCTAATTTTTCTGGATTTAACCAAATACGCATCGCATAATCTTGCTGAGAAAATACGCTTACATCACCAACACCACTAATACGTTGCATTGCTGGTATAACGTTAATTTTTAAGTAATTTTGAATAAAAGTAGCGTCGTAATTATCGCTTTCAGAATACATCGAAATAAACATTAACGCACTCGTTTCTTGCTTTTGAGTTGTAATACCTGTTTGAATAACTTCTTGTGGTAATAAAGGTGTTGCTCTAGATACACGGTTTTGTACGTTTACTGCAGCAATATCTGCATCAATTTCTTGATCAAAATATACTGTAATTTCTGCGGTACCGTTGTTAGAAGCTGTAGAGGTAATGTATGTCATACCTTCTACACCATTAATTTGCTCTTCGATTGGTACAATTACACTTTCTAATACAGTTTCTGCATTTGCTCCTGTATAATTTGCTATCACCTTTATTGTTGGTGGTGCAATATCAGGGTATTCTTCTATAGGTAAGCTAGTTATACTAATAACTCCTAGTAAAACTATGATAATAGATATCACTGTCGAAAGAACTGGTCTTTCAATAAATGTTTTTAACATGACTAATATGTTTGGTTGTTATTTAATTTCTGAATAAAGTTGCAACTGGTTTTATAGCTTCTTCAAAAGAAGTTTCTAATGGAGAAATTTCCATTCCATTTCTTAGTTTTCCAACTCCTGAAATTATAATTTTATCATTTGTAGTAATTCCAGATTCTACCACATATAAATTATCTACCGTTCCTTTTACCTTTAAAATTGAAGTTGCTACTTTGTTACCTTCTCCAAGTTTAAATATCATAATATTTCCTTGTTGTTCAAAAGTTGCAGTTTGTGGTACAACAATAGCGTCTTTATATTCAATAGGAAATCTTATTTTACCACTGTTTCCATTGGTTAAAATTTCATTAGGATTGTTAAAAGTTGCTCTAATCTTAATAGTACCTGTGTTTTGGTTTATTTGACCTGTGCTAGTTTGAATACGCCCTTTTTCTGAATATTCTTTTCCATTAGCTAAAATCAAGCTTAAATCTGGTGAGTTTTTAATACGTTCTGCTTTATTTTGACCTTCAGATCGTTGTAAATGATCGATGTATTGTGCTTCATTAAAACTAAAAAAAGCATAAACTTTATCAATTTCACTAACTGTTGTTAATGCCCTTGCATCATTTGGGCTAATTAAAGCTCCTTCTCTAAAGTTAATAGCACCTACATAACCATCAATAGGACTTTTAATAGTTGCATACCCAATATTGGCAGAGACACCACTTAGGTTTGCTTTTGCTTGCGCTAAGTTTGCTTTTGCAGTTTCTAATTGAACTGCACTTATAATGTTCTTTTCTACAAGCGGAATTAATTTATCTACTTCTACTTGGGCAACATTAACCCTAGCTTTTGCTGCTCCAGCATCTTGACTTAAAGATTGTGTTTCTAACCTAAATAACATTTGGCCTTTACGTACTTTTTGACCTTCATCTACATACACTTTTTCTATATATCCAGATGTTTTTGCTCTTACATCACTATTTACTATTCCTTCTATTGTTGCAGGATAATCTGTAAAACCAGTTACGGTTTTACTTTCAATCTGTGAAACAGGAAATGAAGCAAGAGGAGCTTTTACTACTGCTTGTTTTTGTTCTGTTTTTCCACAGCTTACTATAACTAAGGTTAAACTTAGTACTAATATGTTATGTATTTTATTTGTAATCATTATGTTTTTTTTAAAAATCGAATTTTTTTTCTATTATTTTTGTTCTTAACTCTTCTATTGAAGCTGTTGCTCCGTCGATAAATTTGATATAGTCATTATGAAAATTTAAATCAAATTTTTCTTCTTTTTTTTCTATTTTATGTTGGTTTATACTTTTTTTATATTCTTTTATTTCTAAATGTAACTCTCTTACTTCTTGCCATTCACTTATAAGATTATCTATATGCTGAACAACTGAATCTTTATTGATGACAAAGTATTTTTTACGATCACCAG
This sequence comes from Tenacibaculum todarodis, assembly GCF_001889045.1. Taxonomy (NCBI): domain Bacteria; kingdom Pseudomonadati; phylum Bacteroidota; class Flavobacteriia; order Flavobacteriales; family Flavobacteriaceae; genus Tenacibaculum; species Tenacibaculum todarodis. The sequence continues at coordinate 2,438,394 of NZ_CP018155.1, forward strand.
TCTTAGTAAAGTATTCTATCTTGTTTAAATCCTGTAAATGATTTATGTGTGTAGAAATTGTACTTTTACTTGCGCAAAGAGTTGTTACCATTTCTTCAAAAGTTACACCTTTTTTGCCTGTAAGAATTACATAGGCTAAAATACGAGCGGCAACAGGAGCTAAGTTCTCTCTATTTTCTAAATGCACTCCAAGTTTTTCAACTAATCGCATTTTTTCTTGGCAAATTTCTTTCATTTCTATTAGTTTTAATACTGTCCTGAATAGAAATTATTCATCTACAGTAAAATTCTCTGCAAATGTAATATATTGGTTCGGAACAAACCGAACTAAACGAAGTTAATTTATTGTTAAATAAAAAAACCGGTATAATTACCGGCTTTAAAATATTTTGAGATGACTATAAAACAGATTTAAACTGTTCTAAAAAACGTTTATCATTTTCATAAAACATTCTAATATCTGGAATTTGATATAACAACATGGCAATACGTTCAATTCCCATTCCAAATGCATAACCAGAGTATTTAGTAGGATCTATATTTGCGTTTTTAAGTACGTTTGGATCTACCATTCCACAACCCATAATTTCTAACCAACCCGTTCCTTTAGTTATTCTGTAATCTGTTTCGGTTTCTAATCCCCAATAAATATCTACTTCAGCACTTGGCTCAGTAAACGGAAAATAAGAAGGACGTAAACGTATTTTAGATTTTCCAAACATCTCTTTTGTAAAGTATAAAAGTGTTTGTTTTAAATCTGCAAAAGAAACATCTGTATCTATATATAAACCTTCTACTTGATGAAAAATACAGTGTGCACGCGCAGAAATATCTTCATTTCTAAAAACCCTTCCTGGTGAAATAGTTCTTATTGGAGGTTCGTTGTTTTCCATATAACGAACTTGTACCGAAGAAGTATGTGTTCTTAATAAAGTGTCAGGATTTTTATCAATAAAAAAAGTATCCTGCATATCTCTTGCCGGATGATATTCTGGTAAATTTAAGGCTGTAAAATTGTGCCAATCATCTTCAATTTCAGGTCCTTCAGAAACGGTGAAACCAATTCTATTAAAAACCTCAATAATTTGATTTTTCACTAATGAAATTGGATGACGAGAACCTAACTCAATAGGTTCAGACGGACGCGTTAAATCTCCATAAACTCCTTTTTCTTCAACAGCGTTTTCTAAAGCCTCTTTTAAAGAAGCTACTTTAGCTTCCGCAGCTTGTTTTAAAGTGTTTATTGTTTGTCCAAATTCCTTTTTTTGGTCGTTAGGTACATTTTTAAATTCAGCAAATAAATCTTTTAAGATTCCTTTACTTCCTAAAAACTTAATTCTGAATGCTTCAATTTCTTCCGAAGAAACTCCTGAAAAAGCATTTACATCACCAATCAACTCTTTTATCTTGTCTAACATTACATCAAAATTAAGTTGCAAATTTATGATTTTTAAATGAAAATAGTAGTTGTTTTCTGTAAGACTTCAATTGGAGTAAAATAAATTTTATAATTAAATTAAAAAAAAGAAAAAAACTATATTTGTTGTGTAAATTATCATAATCATAAAAATATATATATAAAATTATGGAGTCTAAAATAAATGCTTTTATGGATTACGTTAAAGAACGTAACCAGCATGAACCAGAGTTTTTACAAGCTGTACATGAAGTGGCAGAAACTGTAATTCCATTTATAGAGGACAACCCTAAGTATCAAGGGAAAAAACTATTAGAAAGAATGGTTGAGCCAGAGAGAACATTAATGTTCCGTGTGCCTTGGGTAGATGATAGTGGAGAAACACAAGTTAATAGGGGTTATAGAGTTGAGTTTAATTCTGCAATTGGACCTTATAAAGGAGGTTTGCGTTTTCATCCTTCTGTAAACTTATCTATTTTAAAATTTTTAGGTTTCGAACAAGTGTTTAAAAACTCACTAACTACTTTACCAATGGGTGGAGGAAAAGGTGGTTCTGACTTTAATCCTAAAGGAAAATCGGATAGAGAAGTAATGGCATTTTGTCAAGCTTTTATGAGCGAATTATTTCGTCATATTGGGGCAAATACAGATGTACCAGCAGGAGATATTGGTGTTGGAGGAAGGGAAATTGGATTTATGTTCGGTCAATATAAAAAATTACGCAACGAGTTTGTTGGTGTTTTAACAGGTAAAGCTATAGCTTGGGGTGGTTCTTTAATTAGACCAGAAGCAACAGGTTATGGAGACGTATATTTTGCACAAAACATGTTAAATGCCAATGGAGACTCTTTTAATGGAAAAACGGTTGCTATTTCTGGCTCAGGGAATGTTGCGCAATATGCAACTGAAAAAGCAACAGAATTAGGAGCAAAAGTAGTTACTTTATCAGATTCTAAAGGATATATTTTTGATGCTGACGGAATTGATGCTGATAAATTAGCTTTTATAATGGAATTAAAAAACGTAAAAAGAGGAAGAATTTCTGAATACGTTAAAGAATATCCAAATGCTGTTTTTAACGAAGGAAAACGTCCTTGGTCAGAAAAAGTAGATATTGCTTTACCATGTGCAACTCAAAATGAGTTAAACGGAGAAGAAGCAAAAACATTAGTTGCAAACGGATGTATTTGTGTTGCAGAAGGAGCAAATATGCCTTCTACACCTGAAGCTATTCAAGTTTTTCAAGAAGCAAAAATCTTATTTGCACCAGGAAAAGCATCTAATGCTGGTGGAGTTGCAACTTCTGGTTTAGAAATGAGCCAAAATTCTTTACGTTACAATTGGACAAGAGAAGAGGTTGATGCTAAGTTACATGGAATTATGAATGACATTCACGCTTCTTGTTTAGAATATGGAACACAAGAAGATGGTTATGTAGATTACGTTAAAGGTGCAAACGTAGCTGGGTTTGTTAAAGTAGCAGATGCTATGTTAGACCAAGGAGTTGTGTAACAAAATCTTAATAAAATAAAAAAGCGCTTCATTTTTGAAGCGCTTTTTTATTTTAAATAATTTATATATTGTATGTCAATAATCAAAGGAACTAATATGAAAGAAAATATAATAGAGAATTTAAAATCTTACGCTTTTAAAGAAGTTACTTTCGATAAGTTAATGAAGAAAAGAATTAATCAAGTATTAATTGTTTGTTCTAATTACGATTTTTACATGCTTGAAGAAGATGGTAGAATTGAAGAACGAATTTTTAATGAATATACATCTTTAAACTTAAGATATCCCCCAAATTTTGTGCATGCTAATTCTGCTAGAAGAGCTATTAAGATGATGAATTCGCATAAAATTGATATTGTTATCACTTGGTTAGACATTGGTAATTATAAAGCATTTGAAACATCAAAAATAATTAAGGAAGCCTTCCCAAATGTGCCAATTGCTGCATTAAGTCATCACTCATCATTACTAAGAAGTAAACTACAAAAAGGGAATACAGGAATAATAGACTTTGTTTTTCACTGGAATGGGAATGCAGATATATTTTTAGCTATCATAAAATTAACTGAAGATAGAATGAATGCCGAAGTTGATATTAATGGAGTTGGTGTAAAGGCAATTTTATTAGTAGAAGATTCACTTAAATTTTATTCACGGTACATTCCACTTATATATAAAGTTATTCTTAAACAAACCCAACAAATAATGTCTGAAGGGTTAAATGAACAACGGAAAATGTTGTTAATGCGAGGAAGACCAAAAATTTTGTTAGCCACAACTTTTGAAGAAGGAATGCATTTATTTGACGCTTATAAAGATAACTTATTAGGTGTAATATCGGATGTGAATTATTTTAAAGATGGAGTTAGAAACAAAGATGCCGGATTTTTGTTCTTAAAATATGTGCGAAATTATAAACGTTATTTTCCATTTTTAATTCAATCTTCAGACGAAAACAATGAAAAACGAGCTTTAGAATTGAAAGGAAAGTTTTTATACAAACATTCCGAAACTTTAGGTGTAGATATAAGAAACTATATTGTTAAATATTTTGCTTTTGGAGATTTCGAATTTTGGGACCCAACACAGATGAAGGTCCTAGCGGCAGTTAAAGATTTAAGCGAATTTCAAAAAGCAATAAAAATTGTTACGGAAGATTGTTTAATGTATCATGCAACAAGAAGTGAATTCTCTAAATGGTTAAAATCGAGAGCGCTATTTCCTTTAGCAGATTTATTAAGTACAATAGAACATAGCGATTTTGAAAACAGCAATCAAATTAGAGAGTTTTTAATTAACGCTATTAAATTATATAGAACTTACAGGTCTAGAGGTGTAATTGTAAAATTTAACAAACATAAATATGATGAGTTTGTTGGGTTTGCAAGAATTGGAGAAGGAGCTTTAGGAGGAAAAGGAAGAGGTTTAGCCTTTATAGATTCATTCTTAAAGAGAAATAATTTATATAATAAATATAAAGATGTAAGTATAACAATACCAAGAACTGTTGTAATAAGTACAGATGTTTTTGATCAATTTATTGATACACATAAATTAATAAAATTTGTTGCTGAATGTTCAGATGATGATAAAATTTTAAATGAATTTATTTCTAAAGATTTACCAGAATGGGCTTTAGAAGACATTAAAGCATTTTTAAAAACTACTAAATGTCCAATTGCTGTAAGATCATCAAGTATATTGGAAGATTCTAATTACCAGCCTTTTGCAGGAGTTTTTTCAACTTATATGATTCCAGATTCAGAAATTGATAAAAAAGTTGAAATGGTTTCTAATGCAATTAAATCTGTGATAGCCTCATCTTTTTTCGAAAACAGTAAACTATATTTAAAAGCAATATCGCATACTATAGAAGAAGATAAAATGGCTGTAATTTTACAGGAAGTTACCGGTAAACAATACCAAGATGTATATTACCCAAATATATCTGGCGTAGCGCGTTCTATTAACTTTTATCCAATTGGAGATGAAAAACCAAATGAAGGAATTGCTAATATTGCTTTAGGTTTAGGTGAATTAATTGTAGGTGGAGGACAATCTTTACGTTTTTCGCCCTATCATCCCAAAAAAGTACTTCAATTATCTTCTCCAGGCTCTACTCAAAGAGACACACAGCAATATTTTTACGGTTTAGATTTAGACCCAAATAGTTATAAAACATCTACTTCCGAATCGGTTAATAAAAAGAAAATAACCATTAGAAAAGCAGAAAACCATGGTTCTTTAAAGTTTGTAGCATCTACTTACGATTTACAAAATAACTCTATTAGACCAGGTGTAATGCACGATGGAATTCGAGTAATTACGTTCGATAATATTTTAAAATACAATACGTTTCCGTTACCAGAAATTTTACAGGAATTATTACGAATTGGGCAACGAGAAATGAGAAATCCTATAGAAATAGAATTCGCAGTAAAACTAGATGTTCCTTCAGGAAAACCAAAAGAATTCAGTTTTCTACAAATAAGACCTATTGTAGAAAGTGTAGAAACAGTTAGTAAATTACCCGAAAAATTAGAAATTTCAGATACCATAATTTATTCTGAATCTGCCTTAGGAAATGGAAAGTATGAAAATATTTGTGATGTAGTTTATGTAAAACCTAATACATTTAATCCTGCCAATACAAGAGACATAGCAAAAGCAGTAGAAGCCATAAATAAAAAATTTATTGAAGCAGACAAACCTTACATTTTGGTTGGTCCAGGACGTTGGGGTTCTAGTGATTCTTGGTTAGGAATACCTGTACTTTGGTCTCAAATTTCAGCAGCAAAAATAATTGTAGAATCTGGTTTAAATGATTTCAGAATAGATCCAAGTCAAGGAACACACTTTTTTCAAAACTTAACATCCTTTAAAGTGGGTTATTTAACTATAAATCCATTTATAAATGATGGTTTTTTTGATGTAGAATATTTAAATGAAAAAGAAGCCGTTTTTGAAGATTCTTATTTACGCCATATTTCATTTAAAAATCCATTAACAGCCGTTTTAGATGGAACTAATAATAAAGCAGCAATTTTTAAAGCAGGTATTTCATTAGAAGATTTACAAGTAAATGAAGAAAATACAGAAGAAGAATTACCACCCGAGGGATTTATGTAAAATGAATATATGATAAAATATCATCATCATTACGGTGCTTAAATTACATATTCTTACAAAAGAGTTATTTTTTTGTTAAAGATTAAAAACACAACAAAATTTGTTGATTAAAATTCAATTTTAAAAATGTATTTTTGTTATCAAAATTATACTATAAATAGTTGTTAATTATATTAATATGAATGTCACAGAAATTTTAACAAACCTAGAAACAAAACATCCTAATGAACAGGAGTATTTACAGGCTGTTAAAGAGGTTTTAGAATCTATTGAAACGATTTATAATGAAAATCCACAATATGAAGCGGCCAAAATTATTGAACGTTTAGTAGAACCAGATCGTATTTTAACATTTAGAGTTTCTTGGATTGATGATTCTGGAAATGTACAAGTAAATTTAGGCCACAGAATACAATTTAACAATGCTATTGGCCCTTACAAAGGTGGTATTAGATTGCATCCAAGTGTAAACTTAAGTATTTTAAAATTCTTAGGCTTTGAACAAATATTTAAAAATGCATTAACCACTTTACCAATGGGTGGTGGAAAAGGAGGATCGGATTTTAATCCAAAAGGAAAATCAGATACCGAAATAATGCGTTTTTGTCAAGCATTTATGTTAGAACTATGGAGAATGATTGGTCCAAGTACAGATGTACCAGCAGGAGATATTGGAACCGGAGCTAGAGAAATAGGGTTTATGTATGGGATGTTTAAAAAACTACAGCAAGAAAACTCAGGTGTTTTTACAGGAAAAGGTTTAAATTGGGGAGGAAGCTTAATTAGACCAGAAGCTACAGGTTTTGGTGGAGTTTACTTTACAAAAGAAATGTTAGAAACTAAAAACGACGATTTTAAAGGTAAAACAATTGCGCTTTCAGGTTTTGGAAATGTAACTTGGGGTGTTGCTTTAAAAATTACAGAATTAGGCGGAAAAGTAGTTACAATTTCTGGTCCTGATGGTTATATTTATGACGAAAAAGGATTAGATGAAGATAAAATAAGTTACTTATTACATTTAAGAGCTAGTAATAACGATATAGTTTCTCCGTATGCCGATGAGTTTCCAGAAGCTACCTTTCATGCAAATGAAAAACCGTGGAGCGTAAAATGTGATATTGCAATGCCTTGTGCTACTCAAAACGAATTAAATGGAGAAGATGCAGAAAAGCTAATTGCAAATGGTGTGCAATATGTGGCTGAGGTTTCTAATATGGGTTGTACTCCAGAGGCTATTCACGAGTTTCATAAAGCTAAAATTTTATACGGACCAGGTAAGGCAGTAAATGCAGGAGGAGTTGGAGTTTCTGGATTAGAAATGTCTCAAAACGCAATGAAACTAAACTGGACCAAAGAAGAAGTAGACGTTAAACTACACCAAATAATGCATTCTATTCATACTGCTTGTTTAAAGTTTGGTACTGAAGAAGATGGTTATATAAACTACGTAAAAGGAGCAAATATTGCTGGTTTTATAAAAGTAGCCGACGCAATGTTAGATCAAGGTGTAATTTAAGAATACACTTTAATAAATATTTAAAAAGCACATCAATTTCGATGTGCTTTTTTTATGGGCGTTCCCTTCGGTCGTGCTTTCCATTATATCTTTTTATTTATGCTGAATTTATTTCAGCATCTGTTACAATGCAAAAGAATTGATTTTTTTAAAAAAGATACAGAAACGAGTTCAGCATAAAAAGGATGCCATTGCAATCACTAACGCAAAACAACCGATAGTTTTAACACCAATTAATTTGTTATTTTTGACAATATGAGAATCATTAAAAACACTATTTTACAAGGCAAGTATAACAAACCCATCTTAATTGATGTTTTCTACAAAGAAACCAACCAACCAAAACAAATTGTTGTTTTTTGTCATGGTTACAAAGGATTTAAAGATTGGGGAGCTTGGAATTTAATGGCAGAAGCATTTGCTAATGCAGGTTTTTTCTTTGTAAAATTCAATTTTTCTCATAATGGAGGAACTGTTGAACAACCCATAGATTTTCCAGATTTAGAAGCCTTCGGAAATAATAATTACACCAAAGAATTAGACGATTTAGAAACGGTAATTGATTGGATTTCTACAAATACCGATTTTAAAAATGAAGCAGATAAAAACAACATTTCGTTAATTGGTCATAGCAGAGCAGGCGGAATTGTAACTATAAAATCTGAAGAAAACACTCGTATAAAAAAAGTAATTACGTTGGCAGGTGTTTCCGATTTTAGAAGTAGATCTTCTACAAGTGGAGATCTCGAACAATGGAAAAAAGATGGTGTTAAATATGTTGTAAACGGAAGAACAAAACAACAAATGCCACATTTTTATCAGTTTTACTTAGATTTTAAAGAAAACGAAGAAAGATTAACCATAAAAAGAGCTATTGAAAACCTTCAAATTCCGCACTTAATAATTCATGGAGATAACGATACTTCAATTTTTATAAAAGAAGGCGAAAATCAGCATTTATGGAACTCTAACAGTCAATTTGAGGTTGTTAAAGGAGCAAATCATGTTTTTGGCGCCAGTCATCCATGGAAAGAAAAAAGTCTTCCAACTCATTTATTAGAAGTAGTAGATAAATGTTGTAATTTTATCATCGATTAATAATTAAAACCCTTTTAATGGCTTCACTTTTATCATCATTATTTAAGAATAATTCGGACGATATTTTTACGATTGCATTTTATAATGTTGAAAATTTATTTGACACAAAAGACGATCCTAAAACCCATGATGATGATTATACATCTGGAGGAAAAAGACGTTGGGGTTATAAAAGGTATAACGATAAAGTTAAGAAGTTAACGTCTGTAATTTCTCAATTGGGAACCAAACGTTCTAAAAATCCGCCAGCAATTGTTGGTTTGGTTGAGGTAGAAAATAGCCAAGTTGTACAAGACTTAATTAGGCATAAAAATTTAGCAAAATATCATTATGATTTTGTGCATTATGATTCTGCTGACGAAAGAGGAATTGATGTTGCACTTTTGTATAACAAGCAAATTTTTGAATTGTTATCTTCTAAAACGTATCCGCTTTATTTTGATGAAGGCGACGGAAGTAGAGATTACACAAGAGATGTTTTACGAGTTACAGGGAATTTAAAAGGAGAACGCATCACTATTTTGGTAAATCATTGGTCTTCTCGTAGAGATGGAGAAGAAGAAACAAAACCAAAAAGAATTAAAGCAGCAGAATTAAATACAACTATAATTGAAGAAATTAAAGCAGAAGATGCAGCTGCTAAAATTATAATAATGGGTGATTTTAATGACGATCCAACAAGTGAAAGTGTAAAAAAACATTTAGTTGGAACAGATTTCTACAATCCTATGGAAAGTCTTTTTGCTAAAGGAATTGGAACTTTAACTTATAATAAAAAATGGAACTTATTCGACCAAATTATTCTAAGTAAGAATTTTTTAAACTCTGAACCTGGAAAATTACATTTTAAACATGCTGAAGTTTTTAATAAAAAATGGTTGCGTATTGCTAAAGGTAAATTAAAAGGAAGCCCGTTTAGAACATTCATTGGTCCTTGGTACAAAGGTGGTTTCTCAGATCATTTTCCTGTATATGCTTATTTAGTGAAAGAGAAGCAACGAGATTTGTAAAAACAAAAAACAATACATAAAAAAATCCCGAGTTGAAAAACTCGGGATTTTTGTTTTATATAAAATTTAAAATTATCCTTTTAAAGACGCTTTTAAGAATTCAGTATTCATTCTTGCAATGTTTTCTAAAGAAATTCCTTTAGGACATTCAACTTCACAAGCACCAGTGTTTGTACAGTTTCCAAAACCTTCAGCATCCATTTGTGCAACCATGTTTAAAACACGATCAGTTGCTTCAACCTGTCCTTGTGGTAATAAAGCATATTGAGACACTTTTGCACCTACAAATAACATTGCAGAAGAGTTTTTACACGTTGCAACACAAGCTCCACAACCAATACAAGTTGCCGCGTCCATTGCTTTATCTGCAGCTTCTTTAGAAATAGGAATTGCGTTTGCATCTTGTGTATTTCCTGAAGTATTTACAGAAATATAACCACCAGATTGTTGAATACGTTCAAAAGAACTTCTATCAACAACTAAATCTTTAATTACAGGAAATGCTGCTGCTCTAAATGGCTCAATTGTAATTGTATCACCATCTTTAAAAGAACGCATGTGTAACTGACATGTAGTTACACCACGATCTGGACCGTGTGCTTCACCGTTAATATACATAGAACACATTCCGCAAATTCCTTCACGACAATCATGGTCAAATGCAACAGGTTCATCACCTAAATTAATTATTTGTTCGTTTAAAACATCCATCATTTCTAAGAAAGACATATGTTCAGAAATGTCAGATATTTTATAATCTACCATTTTCCCTTTATCACTTGCGTTTTTTTGACGCCAAATCTTAAGTGTTAAATTCATAATATCTTCTTATTTGTATGAACGTTGTTTTAATTCAATATCGTTAAACTCTAATTCTTCTTTGTGTAAAACTGCGTCTGCAGGTTCTCCTTTATATTCCCAAGCAGAAACATACGCATACTCTTCATCATTACGCTTTGCTTCACCTTTTTGTAATCCGTCTAATTCAACAGATTCTTCTCTAAAGTGACCCCCACAAGATTCGTTTCTATTTAATGCATCCTTCGCAAATAACTCTCCTAATTCTAAGAAATCTGCTACTCTACCAGCTTTTTCTAATTCAGGATTCATTTCGTTAGCATCACCAGGAACAGTTACGTTTTTCCAAAAATCTTCACGTAAAGCCTTAATTTCTGCCATAGCTTCTTTTAAACCTTGTTCGTTACGTGCCATTCCACATTTTTCCCACATAATTTTTCCTAATTTCTTGTGGTAATAATCTACAGAATGTTCTCCTTTATTATTGATGAAGAAATCGATACGTTCTTTAACTTCATTTTCTGCTGCTGTAAACTCTGGCGTTTCCGTTGAAATTTTTCCAGTACGAATATCATTAGATAAATAATCTCCAATTGTATATGGTAATACGAAATAACCGTCTGCTAAACCTTGCATTAATGCAGAAGCTCCTAAACGGTTTGCACCATGATCAGAGAAGTTTGCTTCACCAATACAATACAATCCATCTACAGTTGTCATTAAGTTATAATCTACCCAAACTCCACCCATTGTATAGTGTGTTGCAGGATAAATCATCATTGGCGTTTTGTATGGATTTTCATCAACAATTTTCTCATACATCTGGAATAAGTTTCCATATTTAGCCTCCACAATAGCTTGTCCTAATTCGTATACTTTCGCTTCCGAAGGATTTGTTATGTGTTGTAATTTTGCTTGCTCTTTTCCGTAACGAGAAATAGCTGATTTAAAATCTAAATACACAGCTTCTCCAGTTGCATTTACTCCGTAACCAGCATCACAACGCTCTTTTGCTGCTCTTGAGGCAACATCACGTGGAACTAAGTTACCAAATGCAGGATATCTTCTTTCTAAATAGTAATCTCTTTCATCTTCAGACAAATCAGTTGGTTTTTTACGACCTTCTCTAATTGCCATTACATCGTCCATACTTTTAGGAACCCAAATACGACCATCATTTCTTAATGATTCTGACATTAATGTCAGTTTAGATTGATAATCTCCCGAACGAGGAATACACGTTGGGTGAATCTGAGTATAACAAGGATTTGCGAAATACGCTCCTTTTTTATGAATTTTCCAAGCTGCAGTTGCGTTAGAACCCATTGCATTGGTTGATAAGAAATATACATTTCCGTATCCACCAGAAGCAATAACTACTGCGTGTGCAGAGTGACGTTCGATTTCTCCTGTAACTAAGTTACGTGCTATAATTCCACGAGCTTTTCCACCAACCTTAACAACGTCTAACATTTCGTGACGATTGAACATTTCAATCTTTCCACGAGCAATTTGACGATTCATTGCTGAATATGCTCCTAATAATAATTGTTGACCAGTTTGTCCTTTAGCGTAAAAAGTTCTAGAAACTAAAACTCCACCAAAAGAACGGTTGTCTAATAAACCACCATAATCACGTGCAAAAGGAACTCCTTGTGCAACACATTGGTCAATAATATTTGCAGAAACTTGCGCTAAACGATAAACGTTTGCTTCACGAGAACGATAATCTCCACCTTTTACGGTATCGTAAAACAATCGGTAAAAAGAATCTCCATCTCCTTGATAGTTCTTGGCAGCGTTAATACCTCCTTGAGCAGCAATTGAATGCGCTCTACGTGGAGAATCTTGATAAGCAAATGCTTTAACATTGTAGCCTAATTCTGCTAAAGTTGCAGAAGCAGAACCACCTGCTAAACCTGTTCCAACTACAATAACATCTATGTTACGTTTGTTGGCAGGATTTACTAAATCAATATGATTTTTATAATCTGTCCATTTATCTTTTAATGGACCTTTTGGTACTTTTGAATCTAAAGCCATACGTTTTTGTATTAGTGATTGAAGTGATGAAATAATGCAATAATGATAAATCCTACAGGAATACCAATAGCATAAATTTTACTAAATGTTTTCAATCCTTTAGTGTATTTATTGTTTGCTCCAACAGATTGGAAAGCTGAGTTAAAACCGTGTAATAAGTGCAATGCTAAAAAGACAAATGCAACTACATAAGCTACAACTCTTGCTGGACTTAAAAATTTGTGTTGTAATTCGTGGAAGTATCTTAATTCACCATCATGTAAACCAGACCAATCTCCTTGAATAAATTTAGTGTTCATTTCTGGAAACCAAAAATCGATAAAGTGTAACACCATAAATGCTAAAATTGCTAAACCAGACCAAATCATGTTTCTACTCATCCAAGTAGAATTTGCGCCTCCATTATTTTTAGCATAGCTAATTTTACGTGCACTCCAGTTTTTTGCTTCTAAAACAAACCCCATTACAAAGTGAAATATAACACCAATTAGTAATATTGGCTGAATTGCATATTGTACAATTGGATTTGTTCCCATAAAATGAGACAAAGCGTTAAAGGTTTTTCCTTCGTTAGGAAAGATTGAAGTTAAATTGATTGCAAAGTGTTGCAGTAAAAATACCATTAAAAATAAGGCGGAAATTGCCATGGCAAATTTTCTTCCGATAGAAGATTTTAATAATCCCATTGAGTTTTTATTGTTGATTAATCAAAACAAATTTAAGGCTAAAACTAAACTTGCACAAACAAACTCTTTTTTTTTGTTGAATATTTAGAATGGGTTTAAATAGAGTAAATTTGATAATACAGGCGATATGTTTTTTAATACGTTTGTTTTATAAAGAACAATACCTAATTAAACGATTATTTAAAATGAATTTAACATGAACAAAGGGTTATAACAATATAAACTTTAGTATTTTTGCAAGATTATAAAACGTAAGAATGAGTACAGAAAAAAAAGTTTGGTTTATTACTGGTGTATCATCAGGATTAGGTAAACAATTAGCTAAAGAAGTATTATCGCAAGGACAAATTGTTGTAGGAACTTTTAGAAAACAAGAACAAGTAACCGCATTTAATAATGAAAGTCCAGGAAATTCTTTTGGAGTACTTATAGATGTTGCTAATACACAAATGATTATTGATGGTGTTAAAACCATTTTTGATAAATTCGGAAAAATAGATGTAGTTGTTAATAATGCCGGTTATGGTATTATGGGAAGTGTTGAAGAAATTTCTGACGCAGAAGTAAGAAGACAGTTTGAAGTAAACGTTTTTGGTGTTTTAACTACTATTAGAGAAGTTTTACCACAAATGCGTAAACAACGTTCGGGGCATATTATAAACATAACTTCTATTGCAGGACGTGTTGGTTCTCAGGGTTTAGGAATCTATAATGGTTCTAAATTTGCTTTAGAAGGTATTGGAGAAGCTTTAGCGGCAGAATTAAAGCCTTTAAATATTAAGGTAACTAATGTTGAGCCAGGACCATTTAGAACAGAATGGGCAGGAAGTTCAGCTGCTTACGATAATACTAAAATTGAAGATTACGAAAGTACTGTTGGAGAACGCATTAGAGGTTTACAAAACTTAAGTGGTAACCAACCAGGTAATCCAGTAAAAGCAGCAGATGCAATTTATAAATTAGCACAATTAGAAGAAGCTCCAGTACACTTACCATTAGGTAAAATTGCTTACGAAGTTTTCGGAAATGTAAATAATGGCTTAATTGAAGAGTTAGCTAAGTTTGAACACTTAGGTAAAGAATGTGATTTTGAATAAGGTAATTTAACCTTTTATAGATATTAAAAACCGCCTTTTGGCGGTTTTTTTGTTTTTAGGACAATTTTTTGATAAAAACTCAGGTTTTCTCTGCGTTAGGGATTGTAGCGTTTGTTTGAGCTCTTTTTGTTTTTTTAAACAAAAAAGCGAGTGCGGAAAGCCCGACCTTTAGGTAACGTCCAAAAAACTGTTATAGACTGTTTAAGGTGATAAAAAAAACGTAATTTTGTTTTTCAATTTTTAGAAAATGACTGAAGAGAAAAAACCGCTAAATTTTTTAGAACAAATTATTGAAGAGGATTTGGCAAATGGAATGCCAAAAGAAAACTTACGTTTCCGATTTCCACCAGAACCAAACGGATATTTGCATATTGGACACACAAAAGCCATAGGAATTAGTTTTGGTTTGGGTGAAAAATACAATGCACCTGTAAATTTGCGTTTTGATGATACAAATCCTGCAAAGGAAGAGCAGGAATATGTAGATGCAATTAAGGAAGATATTGCTTGGTTGGGTTATAAGTGGGAAAACGAATTGTATTCTTCAGATTATTTTCAACAATTGTATGATTGGGCAGTTTTAATGATTAAAGACGGAAAAGCGTATGTTGATAGTCAAACTTCGGAAGCAATGCGCGAGCAAAAAGGAACACCAACTCGGGTTGGAACAAACAGTCCGTTTAGAGATCGTTCTGTGGAAGAAAACTTACAGTTATTTCAAGATATGAAAGATGGTAAGTTTAATGAAGGTGAACACGTTTTACGTGCAAAAATTGATATGGCAGATGATAATATGTTAATGAGAGATCCATTAATGTATCGTGTTTTATACAAAGAACATCATAGAACGGGTAAAGATTGGTGTATTTATCCGATGTACGATTGGACACACGGAGAGAGTGATTATATGGAGCAAGTCTCACATTCATTATGTTCTTTGGAATTTAAACCACATCGTAAACTATATAATTGGTTTCGCGATAATGTGTATGAATTTAGCAAGAATGAATACCCTAATCCGCCAAAACAACGTGAGTTTTCTCGTTTAAACTTAAGTTATACAGTAATGAGTAAACGTAAGTTGATGAAGTTGGTAGAACAAGGAATTGTTTCTGGTTGGGACGATCCAAGAATGCCAACAATTTCTGGTTTAAGACGAAGAGGTTATACACCAGCTGCAATAAAAAGTTTTATTGAAACGGTTGGAGTTTCTAAACGAGAGAATGTAATTGATGTTTCTTTATTAGAGTTTAAAATTAGAGAAGATTTAAATAAAACAGCCAAAAGAGTAATGGCGGTTTTAGATCCTGTAAAAGTTGTAATTACTAATTATCCTGAAGGAGATGGAGAAATGTTAGATGCTAATTATAACGATTACGAAGAAGGTTTTGGAACCAGAGAAGTTCCGTTTTCAAGAGAAATTTATATAGAGCGCGAAGATTTTAGAGAAGAAGCAAATAAGAAGTTTTTCCGATTGAAATTAGGGAAAGAAGTTCGTTTAAAAAACGCTTATTTTATTACAGCAAATAGTTGTACAAAAGATGATGATGGAAATATTACAGAAATACAATGTACATACGATCCGTTAACAAAATCGGGAATGGATACAGAAGAAAGCAAGCGTAAAGTAAAAGGAACTTTGCATTGGGTTTCTATAAAACATGCTATTAAAGCAGAAGTTAGAGTCTATGACAGGTTGTTTAATGATGAAGCTCCTGACGGACATAAAGACAAAGATTTTATGGAATTTGTAAATCCGAGTTCTTTAGAAACTATTACGGCGTATTTAGAGCCAAGTTTACAAACTGCTAAAATTGGTGAACGTTTTCAGTTTCAACGTCTAGGTTATTTTAATGTTGATAATGACTCAACTGCAGAAAATTTAGTATTCAATAAAACGGTTGGTTTACGAGATTCTTGGGCTAAGAAATAAGTTGGCAGAATGAAGTATATAAAAAAAACCACAACTTAGTTGTGGTTTTTTTTTATGTTTTGCTTTTTAGAATAATCGTAATGGATCAGAGAAATTTAAGTGCCAAATAACACCAACTTGTAAACTAATTGCCCATTCATTGTATTTGTTTTCTGGACGATTCTTTGCGTTTAGTCCATCGACATTGTCAGAAAAGAAATATTGCCAACGCCCTAGAGCAGATAAATCCATTCTTTCGGTTAATTTATATCTTATTCCAGCTCCTAAAACAGCTGAACCTGTACTTCCTTTACCTACAGCTCTATCTCTCCAATCTTGCCACTTAGTGTATAATAAAGTTGGGTCACTTCTCCAATCTCCATCTCCATGTTCAGTTGTTAAATCGTTTTCATACATAGAATACATTATACCTAAACTAACATAAGGATTCCATTTATACTCAGAATAATAAGCACTAAATGAACGTAAATCATTAAAATGATATTCTCCACTAACACCAAAATTAAAGATACTTACAGAACCTCTCATGTCTCTAAGCTTCTGCCTATTAGAAAAAGGACCGCCACCAGCTTCAACGTATTTACCATGATGACGTAAATTATCCGTTGTCATATAATTGATTTCCGTTTTTATGGCAATATCATCAATAAGTCTATAACGCGCATTCCAACGCGCATTTCTATTATAAAAAGTAAGGTAATGAACTAAACTTATAGACATTGCAGCATTACCAACTTCACTTTGAAAGTTATATCGTTGGCCATAATCAGATTGCATAGCATAAACACCAGTAAACACACCAATATCGTGTGTTAAGTGTTGGTTATCGAAAGTGTACTTTTGCGCAAAAAGGCTAAAGCAACTAAAAAGTAGAATTAAGGTTGAAATTAGGGATTTCAAAAGATTCTTTATTTAGGGGTCTAAAAACAAATATATAAAAGTTAGTTAAAGTTTTGGTTTAAAATAGACTTATTTTATAGTAAATGTTTCATTTACAACCCAATTTGCTCTTATTTTTAATTCTTTGTCGAAGTAAATAATTTGTTCTGGTTGAAATTTTTGCAAGAAATCACCGGTATCCCACTTATTATTTTTATTAGTGTCTATAATAGCGCGAACAGTATATGTTTGTGGTTCTAACAAAGAAAATTCAACTTTATTTAAGTCTTTTATATATTTTTTAGAAACTACTTCTTTGCTTTTAGATAAAAGCTCTAAAATTATTGGACTTTCCGTTTGATTTTCAATTTCTAAAATTATGCTTCCATAATCGTCAATTGCTTTTGTTTTAAGTGAAAGCTTGATAGAGTCATTTGTTGTGTTATAAATATCAGTAAAAGCATTTGGTAATACTTTTACAGTGTATTTATTGGATGGTTCTTTATTGAAATGGAAAACGTATTTATTTATTGCTTCTTTTTTTAGTTGAAATTTTACCGCTACAGTATCTTTATCAACCAAAGAAAACTTAGTGTCATCTGTTTTTACAATTGGGTTGTTTGTATTAAAAAACAAGGTGTCGTTTAAGTGTAAATTGCCATTTGCTGACGCTAAAACATTTAAAGAATCTATTTTTTTCTTACGAAGAAAAACAGTTGTCGTGTCTTTAATATTAGTGTTAGAAACAATAAAATTTAAAGAATCTTGTTCAATAGGTGTAAACCAATAATTTAAAGTGTCTTTACCTTTTTCAAATTGGGTAAAAGCCTTAAAATTTTCAGGCACTTCAGATAAAAGGTTAATTTTCATTTCAGTTTTTTCTCCTTCAAAACCAAATTGAATTCTACCTTTAGTTACTTCTTTACCGCGTTTAAATTTATACGGTTGTAGTTCTTTAAATAGCACTAATTCTTTATTTACAACACTATCTCTAGGTAAAGAAATAGTATCTATAGAAAAGGCAATTTTATCTGTTTTTGAGCTAAAAATATAGTTGTTATTTTCTTCCTTAAGTGCTAATAACAAATAGTTCCCTTTTTGTAAATTAGTAAATTGATAATTGTTAGAATCTAACGTGTTAGAAACATACAGGGGTTTCTTTTTATAAATGATAGAATCTGTAAAAGTAGAATCTAACTTATACAATAAAACACTTGTGCTTTTAGCTAAATCTTCTACTAATGCGTCTCTAACCACACCTTTTAAGGTTAATGAATCTATATAATCTCCCGTAGAAAAAACATATTTAAAACTCTCTAACTTGTTATTCTCGTTATTGTCTTGTACTGCATTACCAAAGTTAAAAGTGTAGGTAGTATTTTGTTTTAGTGTGTCTAAAATTTCAATATTAATATATTTACTTGGAGTTCCTTGAGGTGTTATCAACGGCGGATTTTTCATTGGTGGAGAAACAACCAATTGTTTATTTAAATCCTTTAGAACAATATATTCATCAAAATAAAGTCTAATCTTTTTCTTGTTGAATTTAATAGTTTCGTTTGGCGGATTTGCAGTTACCAAAATGGGTGCAGCTTCATCTTTTGGACCACCTTCAGGCCTTCCTTTTCTAGCACAATCATACAATGCAAGAACCATTAAAGAGAAAAGTAAAATTTTTGAAACGTTTTTCACAAAAAAATATTTACAACAAAGAAACAAAATCATTCTGTAAACGCCATTGTAACAATACTTATTTTAATATTTTCTGTTTTTAACAATTCATTACAGCAACTTTCTAGTGTTGCTCCTGTTGTAATTACATCATCAATTAGTAAAACGTGTTTGTTTTTAAATTTGGTAAAATCGGAGAGTGTAAAATTTGTTTGAGAGTTAGAAAATCGTTCAAAACGTTGCTTGTAAGTTTGTGTTTTGGTTGAAGAAATTCTGATTAAAACGTTGTTGTTATACGGGGTATTTAAAATTTCACTTAAAGCTTCGCCGAATTTTGTAAGTTGATTATAACCGCGCTCTTGCAATCTTTTTTTGTGCAAAGGAACTGGAATTATATAATCTACATCAGAGAATTGATTACTTTCATTTAAAATTTCTCCAAACCAACTTCCTATAAAAGTGCCAATTTCTTCATTACCTTTATATTTTAAAGAATGAATTAACTCGCGCGTTTTACCAACCTTTCTAAAATATAAAAACGAAGTAGCTTTTTCAATAGGAATTCTACCAAAGAAAGTTTGAGCAACGCTATTATTTTTATAGTCTGTATGATTAATAATGGGCAAGTCGTGCCTACAAAAAGAACAAATTACAGTTTCTCCTTTTAACAATTTATTATTACAAGTTGTACATAAATTAGGGTAAAATAATTGGAAAAAGTCTTTTAAAAGTTGCATATTTACACAGCGTTTTTTGCTAAAGTTAAACAAAACAAATCTTTTTGACAAACAGACTCAAATTTTTTAAAGAAGCCGTAAAAAGTTTAAAAACATCTGGAACGGTAACTCCAAGTTCTCGTTTTTTGGCAAAAAGAATGATTGCTAAAATAGATTTTGCAACCACAGATGTTGTTGTAGAATTAGGCGCTGGAAATGGTGTAATTACCAAACAAATCTTAAAAAAACTACACCCAAAAGCAACTTTGGTTTGTTTTGAAATTAACGATAATTTTTATAAAGATTTATTGAAGATTAAAAATAAGCAATTGGTTGTTTTAAATACTTCTGCTGAAAAAATTGAAGAAGAGTTAGCAAAACTAGGATTTTCAGAAGCAAACCATATTATTTCTAGCTTACCGTTTACTATAATTCCTGATGCCATTTCAACAGAAATTTTAGAAAAAGCGTATAAAGTTTTAGCTTCAAAAGGTACGTTTATGCAGTATCAATATTCATTAACGTATTTTAAAAAATTATCTAAAGTTTTTTCCGAAGAAATTAAATTAGAATTTGAACCACTTAACTTTCCACCAGCATTTGTTTATCGCTGTATAAAGTAACTTATTTTTTATTGATTTTTTTTAGATTACTGTATATTTGCGGTCATTATGGCAAAACAAGAAGATCAATTTAAGAAAGTATTATCGCACGCAAAAGAATACGGTTATGTATTTCAATCGTCTGAAATTTATGACGGATTAAGTGCGGTTTACGATTATGCTCAAAACGGAGTAGAGTTAAAGAAAAATATTAGAGATTATTGGTGGAAAGCAATGGTTCAAATGAACGAAAACATTGTTGGTTTAGACGCCTCAATTTTAATGCACCCAACCGTTTGGAAAGCTTCTGGACACGTAGATGCTTTTAACGATCCGTTAATTGATAATAAAGATTCTAAAAAACGTTATAGAGCAGATGTTTTAATAGAAGATTATTGCGCCAAAATTGAAGGAAAAATAAATAAAGAAGTTGCTAAAGCTGCAAAACGTTTTGGTGATGCTTTTAATAAAGAAGAATTTCTTGCAACAAACGGACGTGTTGTTGGATACCAAGAAAAAATCACTACTATTTTAGCAAGAATGGGTAAATCTTTAGAAAATGAAGATTTAGCAGATGTTAAATTATTGATTGAAGAATTAGAAATTGCAGATCCTGTTACAGGTTCTAAAAACTGGACAGACGTTAAGCAATTTAACTTAATGTTTGGAACCCAATTAGGTGCTTCTGCAGAACATTCTACAAAAGTATATTTACGTCCAGAAACAGCACAAGGTATTTTTGTGAATTTCTTGAACGTTCAAAAAACTGGGCGTATGAAAATTCCTTTCGGAATTGCACAAACTGGTAAAGCCTTCAGAAATGAAATTGTTGCAAGACAGTTTATTTTTAGAATGCGTGAGTTTGAACAAATGGAAATGCAGTTTTTTATTAAGCCAGGAACACAAAAAGTTTGGTACGAAAACTGGAAAGAAAACAGAATGAAATGGCATTTATCTTTAGGAATGGGCGCCGATAATTACCGTTTTCATGACCATGATAAATTAGCACATTACGCAGATGCAGCAGCAGATATTGAGTTTCAATTTCCATTCGGATTTAAAGAATTAGAAGGAATACACTCAAGAACAGATTTCGATTTAAAACAACACGAAGAATATTCAGGTAAAAAATTACAATATTTTGACCACGAAGAAAACAAAAATTACGTTCCTTATGTAGTAGAAACTTCAATTGGTTTAGACAGAATGTTTTTAGCTGTTTTCTCTAATTCTTTGCAAGAAGAAGCTTTAGAAAACGGAACATCAAGAACCGTTTTAAAATTACCAGCAGTTTTAGCACCATTTAAAGCAGCGGTTTTACCGTTGGTTAAAAAAGATGGCTTACCAGAAGTTGCACGTGAGATTTTAAACGATTTAAAATGGGATTTTAACGTGTTTTATGACGAAAAAGATGCAGTTGGTAAACGTTACAGAAGACAAGATGCAAACGGAACACCGTTTTGTATTACTGTAGATCATCAAACATTAGAAGATAAAACAGTTACCATACGTCATAGAGATACAATGGAACAAAGCCGTGTTGCAATTGCCGACTTAAATGCTATTATTAAAGCAGAAGTTGATGCGAAAGCATGGTTACAGAAAATGTAAACACATTGTGTTTTAAAGTATAAAAAAACCTCATCAATTTGATGAGGTTTTTTGGTTATTTATATAAAATATTTTTTTATTTAATTGCAAATGTTGAAACAATTGCTCTTTTTTCATCTAATGAATTTGGATTTGTAACGATAATCCCATATTCACTGTCTCTATCAAACTTATTGATTGTTAATAAATAAGATTTTTCACCATATTTTTCACCTTTAAATTTTAAAAGATCAAGATTGTTAGTTGAACTAGACCAAATACCGTAAGAAGCTAATTCTGCTAGTCTTTTCTTCTTCTTTCTTTTAAATTTAAAAATGTTTACGATAGACATTGGGTCTGTTTCATTATCAACAGCTCTTACAACAATTTTAATTTCATTTTCTGGGTTATATATAGCGGTTGAACAACAACCTTCTACCCTAATTTTTGTTTTAGTCTTAGCAACAGTAACAAGAGCAATACTAAAACCAGCGCCAGTTCTAAGTTTTACGTTTTGTTTTTCCATTACTAAAGGGGTGTTATCTGATTTGAGAATAAAAGCTTCTCCTATAAAATTAGGTTCTTGAATTTTTTCCTGCGAGTAGGTTAGAATTGAAATCAAAAAAAGTACAATCAAAAAATGTTTTTTCATAGCTATATAATAATATTTAATTACTTACTCTTTTAAAGATTTTCAGCATACCTCTTTTAATTTGTGCGAATATAAAGAAAAACTAAGTTTTATCTTTTTTTAAGTAGATAAAAAACCTGCGAGTTAAGTTGCGAATTAAGTTTGCCAAAAGGTGAGTTTCTCCTTTTTACTATTTCAAATTGATTGTGAAAAAGAGCTTCTAATTTTTTATGATTAAATCCAACATGAGAAGAAATATAACCTTCAGCATTCCTGATTTCTGGGACTTCCATTCCTAAAAAGCACTTCAAAGTATTCTTTAAATTTCCAGAAAAACTTCCACCAAATCCCATTCTTCTTATGTTTTTTATAAGAGAAGGGAATCCAATTTCAATAGGTACAGAAATTAATAATCTTCCGCCGTTACTAAGTTTTTTATGAAAAAAAGAAAGCATTTTTTGCTGTTCTTTTTCGTTAAAATGTTCTAACACTTCAAAACAAGTTACAACATCAAAAACTTTAGAATTTAATTGTTCTAATTTAGTATAGGTTTTAATATTACTTGTAGATTGATTAGCCATTATAGGCTCGTAAGCACTCAGTTCTATGTTTTTATCTCGCTTTAGAATTTCTTTTAAAAACTTATTGTCTCCAGAACCATAATCTAAAATGGTGCTAAATTTTTCTTCAAAAATAATATTCAACCCAATTAAAAACCTTTTTCTATGAGAAAACCTAGCTAAAGGATTTTTACTATTGTATGTGTAATTTGAGTATATGTATTCTTTTCCCATTAAAAAATGAAGCCTTTTTGTTTTAAAATAAAATTAATTCATTAAGCTTTCTATTTCATCTGCTTCAATAGGAATATTACGCATTAAATTAAAAGGTTCTCCCGTTTTTTGAATAACAACATCATCTTCTAAACGAATTCCAAAACCTTCATCTGGTAAATAAATTCCAGGTTCTACGGTAAACACCATGTTTGCTTGCATTGGTTCGTGTAGCAAACCATAATCGTGCGTGTCTAAACCAATATGATGCGATGTTCCGTGCATAAAATATTTTTTATACGCTGGCCAATCTTTGTTTTCGTTTTGTACATCGGCTTTATCTAACAGCCCTAAACCTAACAATTCTGAAGTCATTAAATGCCCAACTTCTACATGATAATCTTCCCAAATTGTTCCAGGAACAAGCATTTTTGTAGCTTCATTCTTAACACGATTTACAGCATTATAAACTGCTTTTTGCCTGTCTGTAAACCTACCAGAAACTGGTATTGTTCTAGACATGTCTGAAGCGTAATTTCCATATTCCGCAGCAACATCAAACAAAATTAAATCGCCCGCTTTACATTGTTGGTTGTTCTCAATATAATGCAACACATTTGCATTATTTCCGCTTGCAATAATTGGTGTATAGGCAAATCCTTTAGAACGATTCATTAAAAATTCGTGCATAAACTCTGCTTCAATTTCAAACTCCCAACAATCTGGTTTTACAAAGTTTAGAATTCTACGGAAACCTTTTTCGGTAATGTCACAGGCTTGTTGCATTAAATCGAGTTCAATCTTACTTTTTACAGAGCGTAAACGATGTAAAATAGGACTGCTTTTAGCAACCGAATGTGCAGGATATTTATTTAATAACCATTTTGTAAAACGGTCTTCGCGAGTTTCAGTTTCAACCTTTGCGCGGTAATGTTCGTTGGTGTTTATGTAAACAGTTTCTGCCAAGGCCATCATTTCTGCAAACACTTTTTCGATGTCTTGTAACCAGAAAACAGTTTTAATTCCACTTGTTTTTAAAGCCGCTTCCTTGTCTAATTTTTCACCTTCCCAAACAGCAATATGCTCGTTAGTTTCTTTTAAAAATAAGACTTCTCTAAATTTTTCTTTCGGAGAATCAGGAAACAATACCAAAACACTTTCTTCTTGATCTACACCACTTAAATAAAAGATATCTCTGTGTTGTTCAAAAGGCAACGTACTATCTGCTGAAATCGGATAAATATCATTAGAATTAAAAACAGCTAAACTCATCGGCTTCATTTTTGAAGCAAAGTTTTTACGATTTTCTATAAATAAGTTGCGGTCTATTTGGTGGTATTTCATTGTTGATTTGTTTTTATAAAAATCAAAAGTACAAGTTTAAACCGATAAATAAAAGATGCTTTGTATTTTGTCAATCTAAATTTTATCTACGTCTATTTCTAGATCTGTTTCTACCAGCTCCTTCAGAATTTCCATCTGACGGTCTTTTTTTCTTTGTTCCAGAACCGCCTCTATGAGAAGCGCCAACACCTTTTTTCTTTTTGTTGAAAGAACCTTTTTTCTGAGTAGCAGCACGTTTTGGGCCAGCAGTATCTGTTGGTTCAAAGCCTTCAATTATTTCGGTTTCTAGTTTTTTCTTAAGTAGCTTTTCTATTTCTGCTTGATATTCAGTTTCTTCGCTACAAACTAAAGAAATAGCTTGTCCGCTTGCTCCAGCTCTACCAGTTCTACCAATTCTATGTACATAATCTTCGGGTACATTTGGTAACTCAAAATTAATTACGTGTGGTAATAACGGAATGTCTAATCCACGAGCAGCAATATCGGTTGCTACCATAACTCTTATGGTATTTTCTTTAAAACTCTTTAACGCTTTTGTTCTAGCACCTTGACTTTTATTTCCGTGAATTGCAGCTGCAGAAATACCTGCTCCAATTAATTTTTTTGTTAATTTATTAGCTCCATGTTTAGTTCTTGTAAAGATTAAAACCTGATTCCAATTTCCATCTTTAATTAAGTTGGTAACTACTTGTGTTTTTTTGCCTTTATCAACTAAATAGGCTTTTTGAGAAACCATTTCTGCGGTAGAATTTTGCGGTGCCGCATTTACCATAACAGGATTTTTTAAAATCCCTTCAGCAAGTCTTTTAATTTCTTTTGAAAAAGTAGCTGAAAACAACAAATTTTGACGTTTTGCAGGCAAGTAACTCATTATTTTATTCAAATCACGAGCAAAACCCATGTCTAACATTCTGTCAGCTTCATCTAAAATAAGCACATCAATACGATTAAAAGACACGGCTTTTTGGCTGTGTAAATCTAATAATCTACCAGGAGTTGCTACTAAAATATCTACACCTCTTCTTAAAGTTGCTATTTGTCCGCTTGCTTTTACACCACCAAAAACAACGGTAGATTTTATGTCTAAATGTGTACTATATTCTCTTACATTTTCTAAGATTTGAGCAGCTAATTCCCTTGTTGGAGTTAATACCAAAGCACGTACTGGTCTGTATTTTGGATGTTTAGTTTCCGATAAATATTGTAAAACAGGTAAGGTAAAACCAGCTGTTTTTCCTGTTCCGGTTTGTGCAGATGCCAAAACATCTTTACCTGCTAAAATATGCGGAATTGCTTTTTCTTGTATTGGTGATGGAGTTGTATATCCTTTTTCTTCAATGGCTTTTAATAAAGCGTCAGTTAATCCTAAAGATTTAAATGTCATAGTTATTTGTTTAGAAATACACGGTTTATTGGTATTTCTATGAGTTTGCAAAGGTACAGCTATTAAAATTGATTTTAGCGCATAAAAAAAGATGCTTAAAAAGCATCTTTTCTCGTTGATTTTTGGTTGATGATTAACTCAATAGTAATTTAGTTGTTTTTAATTAGTTAATAGATTCTAAATATAACAAAAAAATTACGATTATTTACAAAACTGATTAATTGTTGAAAGGTTAAGAGTTTGATTGTTAGCTTCCAAAGTGAAAAAGAGGATCTCCCATATTTACTATTGGAAAGAAATTTACTGATATAATATAACCGTCTTGAGGTGCTTTTACTGCAAACTTTGTTTCGCCATAGGTATCCATAATAAAACCAAGAATTTGCCCTTTTTTTATTTCTTCACCATTTTTTACCTTCAAATTAAAAAGCCCAGCTACTTTGGCGCGTATCCATTTTCGTTTGGTTATAATAATTGATTTTTCTCCTTCAGGAATTTTAACATTGCTACTTATCATATTAAAACTTCTAAGCACACGTAGTGTTCCGTATATTCCTTGTTGAATGGCTTCTTCATTTAATCGGAGGGATTCTCCAGCTTCATAAACAATTATAGGAATCCCTTTTTTGTAACAAGAGTTTCTAAAAGATTTGGCAATTAATTTTGACCCAAACATCATTGGCGCTTTAAAGGTTGTTGCTAATGCTGCTGCATTTTTATCTTCTGGAGTATATCTAATCTGTGGAAAATTACTTCGTTGCCCACCACCAGTATGAAAATCGATACCGAAATCTACATTTTGAGTTAATTCTTTCATTAAATAATATGCCATTCTACTAGCTAAGGAACCCGTTTTTGAGCCTGGAAAACTTCGGTTAACATCTTTACCGTGCATGTCTCTAGATAAATTTATAAACCCGAAAATGTTTAATAATGGAACCACTATTACACAGCCGCTAAGAATTTTATAAGATTTGTCAATCAATAATCGTCTTACCAACTCAATGCTATTAACTTCATCTCCATGCAAACCACCTTGCAATAAAACAGTTGGCCCTGCTTTTTTACCATTAAAAATATAGACAGGAATTTCAATTAACGTTCCAGTTGGTAATCTATCAATTGGTATTTTTATTAGCTTAGATTCTCCTAAACCAACTTTTTGACCACGTATTTCTACTACTTCGTTTTTAAATTCTTTTTCAAACATTTATTTACCACATAATTAATAATTCCTTCAGCTATATTTACTTTTGTATACGCTTCAATTCCTTGTAAACCTGGTGTAGAATTTACTTCAATTAATAAAGGTCCACGTTTAGATCTTATAATATCTACACCTGCAATTGGCAAACCTAGATAATTTGCAGCTTTTATTGCCATTTTTTGTTCCTGTTCAGTTAAAACAGCTACAGAACCACTTCCGCCACGATGTATATTTGAGCGAAAATCATCGTCTAAACCTTTACGTTTCATTGCTGAAAGAATTTTATTTCCTACTACAAAAGCCCTAAAATCTTCACTATTGCTTTCTTTAATAAATTCTTGCAATAAAATGCTATTATTCATGCTATACATGGTGTCAATAATAGATTTGGCAGATTTTTTACTTTCTGCCAACATAACACCGACACCTTGCGTACCTTCTTGTAGTTTTATAACTACTGGCGCACCACCCAATAATTCTATTTGCTCTTTTATATTGTCTGTATCTACCGAAAAAAGTGTGTCAGGAATCGGAATTCCTTTTCGGTTCATAATTTGAAGTGTTCTTACTTTATTTTGAGCTCTAATTATACCTAAAGAACGTGCTGTACTAAAAATACCGTTCATTTCAAACTCCTTAACAACAGCAGCACCATGACGCGTAACCGAAGCACCAATTCTTGGTATAATTACATCAGGAATATCAATAATATTTTCTCCTTCGTAAACAATTTCTCGCTTACCTCCAGAGAGTTTTATGGAACATTTGGTGTGATTTATAATTCGTACAGAATGTCCTTTCTTTTTAGCTTCTTGATAAATACGATTTGTGGAGTAAATTTTTTCTCCAACAGAAAGAATAAATATGTTTATAGGTTTGTTCATTTATTACAAACTTAATAAAATTATTGGTGTTATACATTGTGTTTAAAACTCTTAAATAATTCTTAATTTTTTTTTTAGGTAAAACCTTTCTCGTAATTTCAACGTTTAAAAACCAAACTAATGAAAACTATCTATCAACTTTTAGTGTTGTTGATTTCAACAACACTATGTGCTCAAAATACTGCTACTTCTACAGACGTTGTTCAAAATGCGTTAAAACAAAAAACAGCTTTAGCTAAAACATCACTTGTAAAAAACATTCCATTTAAAAATATTGGACCTACGGTTATGAGTGGTCGTGTGGTAGATGTTGATGTGAATCCTAATAATACAACAGAGTTTTATGTGGGTTATGCTTCTGGCGGATTGTGGTATACAAACAATAACGGAACAACGCTTACGCCAGTTTTAGACAACTCGCCAACACAAAATGTGGGTGATATTGCTGTTGATTGGAATAGCGGAACTATTTGGGTAGGAACAGGAGAAAATAATTCTTCGCGTTCTAGTTATGCCGGAATTGGTATTTTAAAATCTACGGATAAAGGGAAAACTTGGGAAAATGTAGGTTTGCTAGACAGTCATCATATTGGGCGAATTTTAATCAACCCAAAAAATCCAAATGAAGTTCTTGTTGGAGCTATTGGTCATTTATATTCTCCAAATTCCGAAAGAGGTATTTTTAAAACCACTGATGGAGGAAAAACTTGGAGTAAAACATTATTTATTGATGAAAATACAGGAATTATAGATGTTGCAATAGCACCAGAAAATTTTAATATAATGTATGCAGCTTCTTGGGAAAGAGAAAGAAAAGCTTGGAATTTTGATGGTGATGGAAAAAATTCTTCAATTTATAAATCTACAGATGCAGGTAATACTTGGACTAAAATTTCTGATGAAAGCGGTTTTCCTGTTGGAGAAGGAGTT
Source organism: Tenacibaculum todarodis (assembly GCF_001889045.1). Lineage (NCBI taxonomy): Bacteria > Pseudomonadati > Bacteroidota > Flavobacteriia > Flavobacteriales > Flavobacteriaceae > Tenacibaculum > Tenacibaculum todarodis. The sequence continues at coordinate 2,467,244 of NZ_CP018155.1, forward strand.
GGTAGAATTGGGTTAGCGGTTTTTAATGAAAACATTGTGTATGCTTTACATGATAGTCAATACCGAAGAAAATCCGAAGGCAAAAAAACAACATCTTTTAATTTTTCTAAAAAACAATTTGAAAATTTAAGTTCTGCCGATGTTTTAGCGTTAAGAAACAAAACTTTAGATAATTATTTAAAAGCTTATGGTTTTCAAGAAAAATTTAGAGCAGAAAATGCAAAACAATTATTAAGACCTGGAGGTGTTAAGCCAAAAGAATTAATGACCTTTTTAGAAAATGAAATGGCTATTGCTTTTGAAGAACCAGTAATTGGTGCCGAAGTTTTTAAAACAACAGATGGTGGTAAAAATTGGAAAAAACAGCACACAAGTTATTTAGATGGTATTTATAGTTCTTATGGATATTATTTTGGTGAAATTAGAGTAGACTTACAAGATGAAAATAGTATTTATGTTTTAGGTGTTGGTATTATTAAATCTAAAGATGGAGGAAAAACATTTACGTCTATTAGCAGCGAAAACGTACATGCAGATCACCAAGCATTATGGGTAAATCCTAAAAAATCAGGGCATTTAATTGAAGGAAATGATGGCGGTTTAAATATTTCTTATGATGATGGAGAAAATTGGATTAAATTAAACAATGCTGCCGTTGGACAATTTTATACGGTATATGCAGACAATCAAAAAAACTATAATGTGTATGGTGGTTTGCAAGATAACGGTGTTTGGTTTGGCCCTAATAACGCAAGAATTGATAAAAGGTGGCATCAAACAGGTCAAAACCCATATAAATCAATTATGGGAGGAGACGGAATGCAGGTTCAGGTGGATGATAGAAATCCGAATATTGTGTATACAGGTTATCAATTTGGAAATTATTATCGTTTAAATCTAGAAACTGAGGAACAAGAATATATTCAACCAAAACCAAAAAAAGACGAAAAACCATATCGTTTTAACTGGCAAACTCCAATTCATTTATCAAAACACAATCAAGATATTTTATATTTAGGAGGAAATAAATTACACCGTTCTTTAGATAAAGGAGATAATTGGGAAGAAATTTCTGAAGATTTAACCGCTGGCGGAAAAGAAGGAAATGTAGCATACGGAACGTTAACCAGTATTTCTGAAAGTCCATTTCAATTTGGTTTAATTTATACAGGTTCAGATGACGGTTATATTAACATTACAAAGAACGGTGGTGGAAGCTGGACACGCATTTCTAATAATTTACCACAAAATTTTTGGGTTTCAAGAGTAATTGCCTCAAAATTTAAAAAAGAACGTGTGTATGCAACTTTAAACGGATATCGATTTGATGATTTTACAAGCTACGTTTATGTTTCTGAAGATTATGGACAAACATGGAAAAGTATAAGTAGTAACATACCAACAGCTGCTGTAAACGTTATAAAAGAAGATTCAGAAAACGAAAATGTGTTGTATTTGGGAACAGACAATGGTTTGTATGTTTCTTTTAATCAAGGAAATTCTTGGGAAATGTTTAGTAACAACTTACCTAATGTTGCTGTGCACGATTTGGTGATTCAGCCAACAGCAAAAGATTTAATTGTTGGTACGCACGGAAGAAGTATTTACAAGGCAAATATTGAAACTATACAAGGAGTTTCTGAAACTATTTTAGCAAAAAATACGCATCTTTTTTCAATAAATGATATTAAAAAAAGTAAAAGATGGGGAAGTTCTTGGAGTCAATGGAGACCAGCTAATACGCCTGAAATGATTATTCCTTTTTATGTAAATTCTGATAAAGAGGTTACATTAGATGTTTTTTCTGAAAACATAAAAGTAAATACACTTACAGTAAATGCAGATAAGGGTTTTAATGAGGCTAAGTTTGATGTTTCTTTTTCTGAAAAAGGAAGAAAAAAATATACTAAAAAGAATAAAGACACTGAAGTTGTAGCAGCGAAAAACAACGTGTTTTATTTACCAAAAGGAAAGTACACCGTTAAATTAAATGGAGAAGCACAAGAGTTTGAAGTTAAATAAAATGTAACAATTTTAAGTTTTTACACTCTAATAAGTATACATAACTTTTAATTATGAGTAAACCATTAAATTATACGTGTCCAAAATGTAATTCAAAAGACTATAAAGTTGGACAAATGCGTGCAACAGGAGGTTTTTGGACGAAGTTTTTTAACATTCAAAGTGAAAAATTTACAAGTGTTACCTGTAAAAGGTGTAGTTATACAGAGTTTTATAAAGCTCCAACTTCTGCATTAAGTAATATTTTTGATTTCTTTGGAAACTAAAAAACATTGATATATTTGCCATTATGGGAATTATACAAGTAAACAACATACGCCTTTTTTCTAACCATGGATGTTTAGATGAAGAAGAGAAAATTGGTTCAGAATATAGAGTTGATGTAGAAATAAAAGCATCTTTAAGAAAATCTTCTAAAACAGATAACTTAGTAGATACGGTAGATTATGTGCATTTAAATCATATTGTAAAAGAAGAAATGGCAATACGATCGGAGTTACTAGAACACGTTGCAGAGCGCATTTTAACACGTTTTTTTAAAGAAATTAGAATGATACGAAGAGCAAAAGTTAGTGTTGCTAAAATAAATCCACCAATAGGCGGAAACGTAGCAGAAGTAGTTATTGTTTTAACAAAAAAGCGTTAAAATTAAAAAATGCTTGTAATACTTGTAAATTTACGTAAATTTGCAATCCTTAAAACAGCTTGTTATTTGTTTTAAAACTTAAAAGGTGTCTTGGCCGAGTGGCTAGGCAATGGTTTGCAAAACCATGTACAGCGGTTCGAATCCGCTAGACACCTCAATTATTTTTAATAAACCCTTGACTTTAAACTAGTTAAGGGTTTTTTATTTTATTTTTTACCCACGATTTTACCCGCATTAATAAAAAAGTATTATTTACTGTATCCTTTAATTAAATTGGAATAGAAGTTCTTATAGCAACAAAAGTAAAGAATATATACAGCTAAATAAATTTTTTAGATTAATCTTCGTTAAACTTTATCAGTTCTGAAGGAGAAACTCCAAAAGCATCTGCAATTCTTTTAAGCATAGAAATTTTCATCTCTTGTTTACCTAATTCGTATTTTCTTAAGTTTTGAGCATCAATTTCAGCTTTAAACGCAATTTCTTCTATGCTTAAATTATTTATTTTTCTTAATTCTCTAATATGTTTTCCTAATTCTATACAGAATATAGGTATTTCTTTTTTTCGTTTTCGCTTTAACATAAATCAAAGGTGCTTACAATCAATTATATATAACCAATTGTAAACAATGGGTTGTTTACAACCTTTTTATATATATTTGCTTAAAATTTAAAAAATCTAAACATGAAAAAAGAAAGCTCTCAAGAATTAAAATACCAATCATTATCAAAAGGATTGGGAATAACAGGTTTGGTATTAGGTATTGTTACGTTATTAGTATCCTTTATTCCATGTTTTGGCTTGTTTACTATTTTCTTTGGAATAATTGCAATATCAATTTCGCTGATAGGTTTGGTAATAACATTAAAGCATAACCATGAAAAAGGTTTAATTGTTGGGGCTTTAATAACTTCTTTATTGGGTTGTGGTATTGCTTATTCTCAATACGCTGCTATGAATGCTTTAGGTGACGAATTAATTAAAGAAGCAAATAAAACAATTGTAGAAAATGGAGGTGAACCAATAGATTTTAAGAAGAAAGAAACAAAACCTGTATCTACCGTAATAGTAGATGATGAGAGAAAAGCAAAAATTAAAAAGGTCAACTACTTTTCTGATAATTCTTCAGTAACAGGCGAAAATGGGATATCTTACAATTTAAAGGTGAAAAAGGTTGAAGTTGCTAGAAGAAAAATGTATGAATCTGAGGGAATAAATTATGTAAGTAGGTACGATAATATTTATATAACTATAAGTGCCTTTCATGTTGAAGAAGCATTTATGTTATTTTCAAATGGTGAATTAAAAGAAACTGTTAATATAAAAGGTTATCTTCTTAAGTCTAGCAGAAGCGATGGGGATGGCTATGGTAAATATTGTAGCGATAGTTTTATATTTTATCCAGAATTAAACACTCAAACTACAAAGAAAAGCAGAATTGCTGATTTTACAGGTGCTAATTGTGGTATGGGTGAAGAAGTAAATAATAGAGTGAAAAACGAAAGAATTAAAGCTGTTAAAGCTTCTGGAATTTTGAGCAACGAAGATATTAAACCAATAGAAAAAGTGTCGAAAATTGTAAATGTGGAAGCTCCAAAAACAGCATTAGTAGAAGAGGTTTCTGAAGAAAAAATTGAGGTTAATAAAATTTACAATATAACTGTCGATAATTTAAGAGTAAGAACAAGCCCAGATTTAGATGCAGAAAAAATTGAAAATCTTCCACTAGATACCAAAGTTGAATTTTTAAACCAAAAATCTGAGCAGAAAATAACTGTTACTATTAAAGGAAAGGAAATTGATGAGTATTGGTATAAAGTTAAAACACCTTCAGGAAATGTTGGATGGATTCATGGATGCTGTTTTGATAAAAATTAAAATGAAAAGAATTTTAATGCTTTTTATCATTATCTGTTCTTGTAAAGAACAAAAGAAAGTTGAAGAAATAGTCTCCAATATTTCAGTTTTTGTTCCTATAGAAGAAGAAATTGAAAATCAATTCGATAAAAATTTTATTTTAGGAAAGTTTAATTACAGAAAGGATACTTCTTTTGTAAAAGTAAAAAAGATGCATTCTTCTAAAACTTTATATATTAAAAGAGAAACTTATTTGTCGTTCGTTAGAATGTTTAATTCTGCAAAATTAGAAGGTATTAATTTAAAAATCATTTCAGGAACACGAAATTTCTACGAACAGAAATCAATTTGGGAAAGAAAATGGGAGCGGTATAAAAACTTGAAACCCATAAATAGAGCAAAAAAAATATTAGAATATAGCTCGATGCCTTCAACTTCTAGACATCACTGGGGAACTGATATAGACCTAAATAACCTCAACAATTCTTATTTTGATAAGGGGATAGGTAAGAAAGAATACGACTGGTTAGTAAAAAACGCAAATAAATATGGTTTTTTTCAGGTTTACGTATCCAAAGTAAATGGTCGAAAAGGTTATAATATAGAAAGATGGCATTGGTCTTATATTCCTTTATCTGGAGAGTATTTAAAACACTATAGAAAGAATATTAAAGTTGATGATATCAGTGGCTTTAAAGGATCTGAACTGTCAAAAGAGTTGGATGTAATTAATGTATATGTGAATGGGGTTTCAAAACAATTAATTGAAGACAAATAGAGCTTATTTAATGATAAATATTTCTCTGATTGTTATATTTCTGATAGTTTTTATTATTTTTTATAACTTTCAAATTTCTTGTTATTATAAAGAAAAGTACAATGTGATTTGTAAAACTTGTGGAATCACTAGAGATTTTAAATCTTTACTAGTTTTTGAAAGTGAAAATCTCATTAATCCTTTATCAAAAATTTATTTTTCTTTTTTCTTAAGTTTATTTCTGATGAGGTTTATGACTAGTTATCTCGTTTTAAGGAAAATAAAATACACGTTGATACTCGATTTACTCATTTCAATTTCTTTCTTTTTTTATATTTTATTGAAAATCTAATTTTTTGTAATGAGAAAAACAAACAAAAAAAGGTCTTTTTTTAGTTGATAGATCCTTAATAATACTAATAATTAAAAATAATAAAATTATGGATCAAAGAGATTTTTCAAACGAATTAATTTCCAGAATGATAAGTGACGGATGTCAGCTAATGTTTATTTGGATGAGAAAAAGAAGAAACATTTTAGATTAAGAGAAAATAAACCAGCCCAATATTTGGGCTGGTTTATTTTATTTGGTAAAATACCTCTTCCTGAAATATCTAAAAATTTCTTAATGAATGTCTCTGGGTTTATCATTTCATAGATTAACTCATCTGCGATGATTTCTTCTGCTCTTTCTGTACTATTTTGTCCAAATGACTTTTTACTGGGATTCCATTGGAAGGTGCTTTTTAAGAAACTATAAAGAAATTGTTTCGAAGAAAATGTTTTTAGTTTATCTGGATTTTAATCTTCCCAAATTATACTAAATGTGTGTTTATTATTCATTAAGCAATGTTCGTAAAATGGTTTTTCAGCTTGGCTATCTTTCCAAATATTAAACCAATCCATAGCAAAAACTTTTTGAGTATTATTGAATTTTCTACCTAAATTAAAATACTCGCCAGCAACCGTATCTTCTGGAAGTCTATCTTTACCAAATTTCAAAAACTTAAAAGGAAAATCATTTGAAGACCAATACCATTTAATATTATTTTCATAAGCATAAACTACCATTATTGGATGAGAGCCAATAGAACAAAACCTTAAAGCTGTAGCTGAAATACTGGTACCAAATTTTTTTGCTAATTCTTGTATTATTCTAAATTCAAATTTTTTATTTGAACAATACTTTCTAAACCTAGATTCTGGCATTAATAGGCAGGAAGCAAAAAAGTCTGCTTGTCTTTCGGCTCTATTTCTACTTTTAAAACCTGTTAATGAACAATGGCTTGGAGATAGTCCTTTTAATAGTGCATTTCGATGGTCATCTATAAAATAATGCCCTAATTCGTGACCAAAAGTAAAACGAGCTCTTTCTGAATAAGCATGACCTAATTTATCAATATTAATATAAATATGAAAGTTTCTATTGGAGCATTCTAATAAACCGTCAAATGCATCAGAATAGTTCCCAAAACTATAAGGGATCTTTTTTCTTTCAGCTAAAATTATAGGGTCGATTTGACTGTCAGGAAAGTAATAATCTGAAATATCGCTTGCTAAATCATTTAAGTTAACAACATCGTATTGAGAAAGAAAATCATTTTTTCGCTTCATTTTTATCTTTAATCATTTTTTCTCTTATTGCGTTTGTGATTTCTTTACCTTCTCTCGCTGCCATTGATAATGGAATGATAGCTTTATTTTCATTTAATTTTATTACTTTTTTTGTGACAGAAATTTCTTTACTTATTATATCTTCAATAGAAGACCACTCTTTAGGAGATTCAAAATCCTTTGTAAATTTATTTTCAAAAGCTATAATTTCTTCTTCAGATTGGGGCATTGAGTAACCAAATTTTTTCAATAGTTGTCCAATATCTTTTTTGCTATTTGTTTCCATTTTACTGAATTTTTAATTGCTTTTTTTGATAGATTCTCTAATTTGTTTTTTAATACGTGAAATTATTTGACGTATATTATCCCAAGTAGTTTCAAACATGGATTCCATTAACTCTATGTTTTCACTTCTCATTTTTTTTCCTTCTTCATAATGTTGAAAGTATACACTTACGATGTCTCTTTTTTTAGAATCAAGATTGGCTAAAATTACATCTAATTGATTATTTTTTTTAGGCAGTTCCTTTTCTAAAACTTCGTACTCATCATCTTTTAAATTAAAAAGCCAATCATTGTTGGTATCATCAATTTTAGATGTTTCATTTTTTAAATATGATTCATTATTTCTTAAATACTCTAATCTCTTATAGTATGCAATTGTAGCTAAATAAGCTTTAAAACCAGAGTCTGATGATTTGTGTTTATCTGGTTTATAATCCCAATCTAATGGATTGTTCCAAACATGATGAAATACTTCATTTAGTATCGTTTTGGAGAATTCTTCTTTATGTGATTTGTAGTTAATATTTTTCATTATTACATTGTATAAAAACAATCTGTAATACTCATAAATTTTAGAAAAAGAAACTTTAGCTTCTTTGGAATTTGTTTCTTTTTCTGAAATAATTAATAAATGAAATTCTATATCCAATAGCATTATAATGATATGTGTTTTCCGTGACAAATATTTTTTGTCACACTTTGTTCATATATACATAGCACCTCTAAAGTAGAGGTTTAAAAATGTTAAAATATACAAAATTTAATTAAGATGGCAACAAATGGTAAAAGCGGAGATAACCGCAGACATGGAGCAGTCAAAGGACGCTCACAAGTAAAGAACCCAAAAACAGATATATGGATAAAAAGAGATTCAGAAACTGGACGTTTTATGGATGGTAAAACATCAAGTAAAACACCTTTTAAAGGAGTTCGAAAAGAAAATTAAGTTATGGAAGATTATAATAGATTATTAAATAGCTTAAAACCAATAGATGTTATCGTAGCTAAAAAAAGAGTTGGTTTAGGAAGAATTCTAAATCACTACATCGTCTATTTAGGTAATGGGATATTTGTTGGAAATTTAAAAGGATGTGTAAAACAAGTAACACAAAATGAACTTTATGAATTACTTAAAGTTTACGAACCGATTGAAATTAGAGAATTTACTGGAACACAATTAGATGCAAGAGAAGCCATATTTAGAGTTAAGCAAAAGCTAGGACACCCTTACAGCTTTTTAGGCTTTAATTGTGAACATTTTGCTAATTGGGTACAATATGGTAAAGAAACTAGCAACCAAGTTACTAATGGTTTTTTAATACTGGCTGGTTTAGTCACTTTAAAATTAATTACTACTGGAGATGGAAAAAGATAGATTGAAATATACTATAAATAGATTTGACCATTATTTTGATAGTGTTAATAATAAATCTGCTGTTTACATTGCCATTAATACTTTTATAACTGGTGGTATTATTGTCTTACTTACACAGACAAATATAGTTAAGGATTTAATTATTTTAGGTCAAGTTACTGTTTGGTTACTACTTCTTACTGGTATCGTAAATCTAATCGTATTATCTATTGCGAGTATTCCATTTTTTTCATCTAAACCAAAATCTATCTATTATTTTGGAGCAATATCTAAAATGACACAATCTGAATTCAATAAAACTTCTAAAAATTACACTAAAAAGGAAGAGTTAAAAGATTTAAGATCACAAACTTTTGCTCTTTCGCAAGGTTTGACAAAAAAATTCACAAAATTAAAATTAGCAGGTATATTATTGGTTACACAATTCTTTATGCTTTTATTAATTTTTATAACAATATTAATCAATCTATAAAATTAAAAATTATGAGTATTTTCAATCCATATTTGGATGTTATCAAAAAAGCAGTAGATAAAGATCCGAGAAATAATTATATTAAACTTTTTTCAAAACAGCCAGAATCAGATTTTGACACAAGTTACATTAACGAATTACGGAATGAGTTACCAGGTTTAAAGAATCTAAATGAATCTTCGCGTTTAGTAAAAGGACTAAATACACCAGCAATTGAGAACTTACCAAGATTAGGAAATCATCCTGATTTTGCAAATCTAAAATACACCAATAACACAGAAAAACATTGGATTATTTCTGCTTTTGTTGATGTGAAAAAGAGCACACAACTTTACAATAATTTTGCTTTAGCTACTGTAGCTTTGATTACAGAAAGTATTATTAAGGCATCTATTTTTGCCGTAAATCTATGTGGTGGTTATGTCCATCGAATACAGGGTGATGGATTGATGGTTTATTTTGGTGGAAAAAATATTGAAAAAAAACAAGCTACAAAAGATGCTTTAAAAGCTTTTGCAATGATTTCTTATTTTGTAAAAAATGATTTAAAAGACTATTTTGATTCAAAAGGAATTAAAGATATATATACTAGAGCAGGAGTTGATTTAGGGCACGATAACCAAGTACTTTGGATGTATTCTGGTTTAGGAGATTCGGGTGAGGTTACCACGTGTAGTTTACACACAAGTCTTGCTCCTAAAATGCAAGCTAATGCAACCTCAAACGGAATCGTTACAGGGCAAAATATTATAAATCAAATTTCTTCTTCTGATAAGTATTTTAAAGTAAAGTCGAAACCTATTTGGGATTATGAAGATGGACGGTTTTATAATCAATATGATTTTAATTGGGAAAGATATTTAGTGGATAATGATTTTGCAAAACAAAATATAGATAGTGATCTAATTTTAAATATTGGAAATACCAAAGCGCCAGTATTAAATCCAGTCCTTTTAAGTCCTATTGCAGAGGTAAATAAACCGTATTATAATTTTTAATGAATTCTGCACTTAAAAAAGACATACATGAGTTTCTAAACACATATTATAATTTTAAAATCACTAAAAATGAAAGCTGTGTTGTTTTAAGTGGATTTATTGATGTTTTTGATGTGGATGATGTGCTTTGGGGGAATTATGATATCAATGTATTTGTACCAACTAAAAATTATCCTCACGTTACACCTATAGTTGTTGAAACATCTAAAAATATTGATAGAAGTTGGGATTTTCATATATCGGATGAAGGTTTGTGCTGTCTTGCAATACCTCATAAACTAATTTTAGAACAACGAAGTGGAATAAATATAATCAATTTTTATAAAAAGTTTATTTATCCATTTTTTGCGAACCATCAATATAAATTAAAAACTGGAAAATATGCTAATGGAGAGTTTGCACATCACGAAAAAGGTATTCTACAATTTTATAAAGAAGAATTAGAAACAGACAATCTTTTATATATTGAAAAAATCATTCATGTTGGAATAGGAAAACTTAAAGTTGGGAATAATGATTTATGTCCAATTTGTAGTGAGAATAAATTTAAAAGATGTTGTAAAATTAAAGTCTTAAAAATAGAGAAATATGGTCTAGAACAACTTAAAAAAGATTTAGAAATTGTTAAAAATGAAATGCTAGAACATAGAAACCTATAGTTTTTTACCATTTCATTTTCTGTAATCTTACCGCATTCAGAATTGCCAGTAAAGCCACACCTACATCTGCAAAAACGGCTTCCCACATTGTAGCTAATCCACCAGCTCCTAAAATTAACACAATCACTTTTACACCAAATGCTAATCCAATATTTTGCCATACAATTTTTCTTGTAGAACGACCAATTTGAATTGCTTTTATCACTTTTGAAGGTTGATCTGTTTGAATAATTACATCTGCTGTTTCAATAGCAACATCGCTACCTAAACCACCCATTGCAATACCAACATCACTTGCAGCCAAAACAGGCGCATCATTAATTCCATCACCAATAAAAGCAATCTTATTTTCTGAATTTTGTTTTAATTTTTCTACTTCATTCAATTTATCTTCTGGCAATAAACCGCCTTTAGCTTTTTCAATATTTAGTTCTGTAGCTACTTTTTGCGTAATAGAATCCTTATCCCCAGAAAGCATCATTATTTTTTTAATACCTACTTTATGTAAATTGGTAATTGTTTCTTTTGCATCTTCTTTTAGTTCATCTGCTATCACAACATAACCTGCAAATTGATTATCGATTGCAACTAAAACGATAGATTCTACAATAGATTCCGTTTCAGATGGAACATCAATATTATTAGAAGACATTAAGGCTTTATTTCCTACTAAAACTGTTTTACCATTTACAATCCCTTTTAAACCTTTACCTGCAATTTCCGATACTTCTGAAGCTTGAAAATCTTTACCATCTGCTTTATATTCTAAAATAGCTTTTGCAATAGGATGTGTAGATTGTTCTTCCATTGCCATTAGGTATTTCATAAACTCTTTTTCTTCCCAATTAATGGCTTTAATTTCTTTAATTTTAAACACTCCTTTTGTTACAGTGCCAGTTTTATCCATTACCAATGTATTTATCTTGGTCATAGCGTCTAAAAATGAAGCGCCTTTAAACAATATTCCATTTTTTGAAGCTGCTCCCAAACCACCAAAGTATCCTAAAGGAATAGAAATAACCAAGGCACAAGGACAGGAAATTACTAAAAATATTAATGCACGATATAGCCAATCTCTAAACACATAATCATCTACAAAAAAGTATGGTAAAAATGTTATCGCAATAGCCAAATAAACCACAATAGGAGTGTAGATACGAGCAAATTTTCTAATGAATAATTCTGTTTTAGATTTACGAGCTGTTGCGTTCTGCACCATATGTAGAATTCGAGAAATTGAACTATCCTTAAATTCTTTTGTAGTTTCGATTTCTATTACACCATCCATATTAATGCTACCGGCAAATACTTTTTCACCTTTTGAAATCGTATCTGGCTTGCTTTCACCAGTTAAAGCTGCTGTATTGAAAGACCCTTTTTCGGATAATAAAATACCATCCAATGGAATTTTTTCACCTACACGAACTTGAATTTTCTCTCCAATATTTACAGCTTCTGGCGACACACTTATATAGTCACCATCACGAAATACATTGGCTTCTTTTGGCCTAACATCCAATAATGCTTTAATATTTCCTTTTGCTCTATTTACTGCTGCATTTTGAAATAATTCTCCTACTGCATAAAATAGCATTACTGCAACACCTTCTGGATATTCACCAATTATAAATGCACCAATCGTGGCAATAGACATTAAAAAGAACTCGGTAAAAACATCGCCTTTTATAAGGCTTTTCCATCCTTCTTTAATTACTGGAAATCCAACTGGAATATATGCTAAAGTGTACCAAACTACTCGAATCCATCCTTTAAATTGAGGAATCACATCAAAATAATCTACAGCGATACCTACAATTAACATTACAAAACTTATGATAGCAGGAATGTATGTTTTGAATGCGCTACCATCTCCGTGGTCGTGACCATCATCGTGAGAATGTTGTTCCTTTGAATTTGGTTTTAAATCTCTTAAATTGACTTTCTTTTTCTTCATTTTGAATTGAATAAATTTTTAATATCATTAGGTATAATCATAGATTTTAATGGTGGTACGTTTGCACCGCCTGTGTTACCAAGTGGCACGTGGTCAATAAATGATTTCCAACCACCAACAAGTAACCTAATAATTTGACCGAGTACTTCTTTAGTATCTTTTTGCATAAATCCAAATTTTAGCATTAGCCAATGTGAATAGGTATGTTCTATAGGGTAAGATTGCCCTATTATATGACTGCGTTCTAAATGATACCAAGCATTATTATACTGCTTATTTTCTAAACATAAACTGTATAGTTTTAATTCTTCATTATAAGCCTGTTTAAGAGGTTTAGGTATTTTAGTATTAAACTTCATATCCACTAATTTTTTATAAAAATAATCTAATAGTAAGTGCAATGGAAGTACATTTGTTATCTACTACACTTATCACAAATACCTTTTACAACCAAGTTTACATTTTCTGAAACAAAGCCATCAGGCACTTTAATTTTTGGTATTTTATGGTCTGTTAAGCAAATGGTTTCATTACAATTGTTACAATGGAAATGTAAGTGTAAATCTTTATTTATATCACAACTACAACCTTGTTCACATAAAGCATATTTGGTAATACCTGTACCATCATCTATTTGATGTACAATGTCTTTTTCCTCGAATGTTTTAATAGTTCTGTACAATGTAGTTCTATCTGCTTTTTCAAAAGCATTTTCAATATCACTTAATGTTACTGCTACTTGTTTCTCTGCAAGAAACTTATAAATCAATAAACGCATTGCCGTAACGCGAATATTTTTTAACTCTAATAATTGTTCTATGGTTTGCATAATCTAATGTTCGTGTTCTGCTTCGCCTTTTTTCATTTCGGCTATTAAATAATAGGCATTATTATAAGCAAAGTTTGTATTTGGTTTTATATCTTCAGAAAATTGAATAGCTATCCAATTGCCATCTTTTGCTCCTAAAAGCACTTCAACTGGTTTAAAACTCCAATCGTCATTTTCTTTTTCTGCCGAAAACACAAAAAATTTATCACCTTCTTTTACTATCGCACTTTCGGGCAATGCCATAGTTTGTGTGTTTTCTGTTTGAATTTTTCCTTGAATATACATTCCAGGAATTAAGTTACCTTTCTTGTTTTCAATTTCAGCGTGTACGTGTACTGCTTTAGGGTCATCTTCAAATGTTTTGCTTACGGAATAGATTTCTGCTGTTAATTCTTCATCTTGCATTGTTTGTATATTAAAGCTTACTTTTTGACCTTTCTTAACTTTATACACATCTTTTTCAAAGACCATTAAATCAGCGTGAACGTGATGTGTGTTTACAATTTCAAAAAGTTCGGTTTGTGGTTCTACATACTGACCTGTTTTCACTTCAACCTTTTGCACATAGCCTTCAATAGGACTGCGTAGTGAAATACTTTGAGCAATTGTTCCATTTTTAACTAATGAGGTGTTTATGTTTAATAGTTTTAATTGTGCTTCTAAACCGTTTGCCATCGCTTTTGAGGCATCATATTCAGCTTCTGCTTTTTGAAAATTTGCACCAGAGCCAACTCCTGCATCATATAATTTTTGTTGACGCTCAAAGTTCTTCTTTAAAAAATTACTATTGCTAAAAGCATTCAAATAATCGGTTTGCATTTGAATAATATTTGGATGTGAAAGATATGCCACAACTTGACCTTTATTCACTTTGTCTCCTTCAATCACTTTTATGGATAACACATTTGCACCAACTACAGAAGTTATTGCTGCTTCACTTTGTGGTGGTACTTCCAATGTGCCATTTGCTTCTACATAACCACTCATATTACGCAATGCAATGGTGTCTATCTTCATTTTTAAAGCTTCAAACTGTTGTTGTGAAAGCATCACTTCTTCGCCTTCGCTATGGTCATCGTTTTCTTCAATCTTTTGTTCTTCGTTATGGGAATGACCATCACCTTCCTTATGGCTTTCTTTATTTCCGCAAGCAACAACTAAAAATGAAACTGTTAGTAGTGCTAAAATTATATATTGTGTGTTTTTCATTGTCTTATTGATTAAAATATTGTAGTTGAAATGTGCTTTCTAAATAATTTATTAATGCTTCTTGTGCTTCTATTTCAGATTGAATAGCTTCTTTTATGAGTAGTGTAAACCTCGTGTAATCTATCTCTCCTTCTTTATAAGCAAATAAAGCTCCCAATTTTTGTTCTTTTACAAGAGGTAACACCTCCATTTTATAGAAGAACCAAGCTTTTTTCCATTTTTGATAATTCTCTTTTGATTGTTTAAACTTCGATTGTACTTCTTGTTTTTTAAATTGAATATTGGCTTCCGCAATTTCAGTATCAATTTTTGCCGTTTTTACTTTTGCTTTATTTGTTCCTGATAAAAAAGGAATTGAAATTCCTGCTTGATAGGTATAAAAACCAGTATTACCATTTACGTTTTGCAAACCTGCTTGAAGATTTAGCTTGGGTAAACTGTTTGCTTTAGCAGCTTTATATGTTGCTTCTGCCTCTGCTACCTGTAATTGAGCAATACTATATATTGGATGTTTTTCTGGATTAAAAGATTCAACATTAATTCCATTAGTAATTTCAAAATCATCAGAAACAGTAAAAAAAGCATCAGAAATCAACCATAAATTTAGCTGTTTTAATGCAATATTATAGTCGCTTTTAGATTTCATAAATTTATTTTGAATTTGTAAAGCTTGGTTTTTTGCAGCTGCATATTCCAATCTTGAAATGGCTTCTACTTCGTAATTTAAAGCTACAGCTTTTTCAAAGTTGGTATAAATGGAATCTAATTCTTTGTATAAATTGTATTTCCTTTTACTCTGAAAAGCATTTGCCCACGCCTTTTTTACTTCTAATTCTAAATCTAATTCTGAAAGTTGAAACGCTTTTTGAGCTAATTGAATGCGTTGCTCTTGCAATCGTTTTTTTGCAGAAACACCAAACACATCAATGTTGCTTTGACCAATTCCGATAGTTGTATAAATGCCATTCCCGTTATTAATTTCCTCACCTCCAGTAAAAACTTGAGTGGTTCCAAAATCGTAAGCTGTACTTTTTAACTGCTCTTGTTTACTAATTTCTAATTGCTTTTGTTTTAAAAGCGGAAAATTTTCTTTTGATAATTTAACCGCTTCATTCATTGAAATAGTTGGCAACGTATCATTAATTTCTTGTGCGTTTCCATTTATTGGTAAGAAAAACATAAAAACTACTATTGCTGTAACTGTAATTATTTTTTTATCTGTCCTGAACTTGAATGATTTGTTTTCTACCCAATGATATAAAATTGGTAAAATGAATAATGTTAACAATGTAGAAGTTAGTAAACCACCAATTACAACCGTTGCTAAAGGTCGTTGCACTTCTGCACCAGCTGATGCCGAAATTGCCATCGGTAAAAAACCTAATACATCTGTAAAAGCTGTTAACATAATAGGTCTAATTCTTCGTTTTGTGCCTTCTATAATTCTATCTTTTAAATTAGTTACACCTTCTTCTTTTAGTTCATTTAAACCACTAATCATTACCAATCCGTTTAAAACTGCAACACCAAATAAAACAATAAAGCCTACACCTGCAGAAATACTAAAAGGCATATCTCTTAACCATAATGCAAATACACCACCAATAGTTGCCATTGGAATTGCGATATAAATCATTAAAGTTTGTGGTAATGATTTTAAAGCAAAATAAATGAGTACAAAAATTAGTAATAACGCAATGGGTACAACTGTTAGTAAACGATTACTGGCACGTTCTAAATTTTCAAAAGCACCACCATAACGAATAAAATAACCTGTAGGTAATTCTAATTGCGCATCTAACTTTGATTTTATTTCCATTACTAAAGATTTTACATCCCTTCCTCTAACATTTATCCCTACATAGGTTCTTCTATTTGTATTGTCCCTACTTATTTGCATTGGACCAGCTTTATAGCTTACATCTGCAATTTCACGAAGTGGAATTTGATTTCCAGACGGTAAATTGATATATAAATTTTGAACATCAGAAATGTTTTTACGATTGGCAGCATCTAATCTTACTACTAAATCAAATCGCTTTTCTCCTTCAAAAATGATACCTGCAGTTCCACCTGCAAAAGCAGATTGAACCAATTGATTCATTTTATTTATTTGAAGACCATATTGGGCTAATTTATTTCTGTTATACGTAATTGTAATTTGTGGTAAGCCAGTTGTAGCTTCTGCTTTCATATCACCAATACCTTCTGTACCTGCAATAATTTTAGATATTTCTTCTGCTTTTTGAGATAACACATTAATATCTTCACCATAAATTTTTATAGCAATATCTTCTCTAACACCTTCTAATAATTCGTTAAAACGCATTTCAATGGGTTGCGTAAATTCATAATTAACACCAGGAATTATTTCAACAGCTTCTTTCATTTGCTCAATGAGTTCGTCTTTAGAATTAACTGAAGTCCATTCACTTTTTGGTTTTAAAATCACAAAAATATCTGCAATATCCATAGGCATAGGATCTGTTGGTATTTCTGCAACACCAATTCGACTTACAATTTTTTCAACTTCTGGAAACTTTGCTTTAACAATTTGCTCAATCCTTGTTGTCGTTTCAATAGTTTCAGTTAATGAACTACCAGGTTTTAAAATAGCGTGAAAAGCAATATCGCCTTCATCAAGTTGAGGTATGAACTCGCCCCCCATTCTTGTAAACATAAAAACAGTAATCCCAAATAAAATAACAGAAACACCAATTATTAGTTTTCCTTTTTTTATTGCTTTTTCTAATAAAGGTTGGTATTTACGTTCTACCCAATGCACAAATTTATCTCCATAAGATTTTTTTTCTGACTTTGGAGCTCTTAAAATTAAGGCAGACATCATTGGCACATAGGTCAAACAAAGAACCATTGCACCAATCATTGCAAAAATGAAAGTCAATGCCATAGGTTTAAACATTTTCCCTTCAATACCCTCTAATGCCAATATTGGCAGAAATACGATTAGAATAATAAGCTGACCAAAAAAGGCAGCATTCATCATTTTTTTTGAAGCATCTGCTGCAACGCCATCACGTTCTTTGGATGTTAATTTCCTTTTCTTTAATACTTTTGATGCAATGAGAAAAACGGTGCTTTCTACTATAATTACTGCACCATCTACAATAATACCGAAATCAATTGCTCCTAAACTCATTAGATTTGCCCAAACATCAAATGCATTCATCAATATAAAAGCAAATAATAATGATAATGGAATTGTTGAAGCTACTATTAAGCCACCTCGCCAGTTTCCCAATAAGAAAATAAGAACGAAAATCACTATCAATGCACCTTCAATAAGGTTTGTTGCTACAGTTGATGTTGTTTCAGCTATTAGCTTACTTCGGTCTAATAAAGGTTCAATTATCACACCTTCTGGCAAAGATTTTTCAATTTGAGCCATTCGAACTTTTACATTTTCTATTACATCATTTGAATTAGCTCCTTTAAGCATCATTACCAAACCACCTACAACTTCTCCTTCACCATCTTGTGTTAATGCACCATAACGAATAGCTGAACCAAATTGTACTTTGGCAATGTCGCCAATAGTAATTGGAATATTATTCGTATTTTTTATTGTTATTTTCTTTATATCATCTAAACTTCGCACCAATCCTTCACCACGTATAAAATTAGCTTGATGGTTTTTTTCGATATATGCACCACCTGTATTTTGGTTGTTATTTTCCAGCGCTTCAAAGACATCAGTAATTGTTAATCCTATTGCACGTAATTCGTTTGGGTCAACAGCAACTTCATACTGTTTAATTTTACCACCAATTGCATTCACTTCTACAACACCTTCTACCATTGCCATTTGGCGTTGTACAATCCAATCTTGCATCGTACGTAAATCCGTAACCGAATATTTGTCTTTAAATTCAGGTTTTACTTTTAATGTATATTGATATATTTCTCCCAAACCAGATGAAATTGGTCCCATTGAAGGTTCTCCAAAACCAGCAGGAATTTGTTCTTTGATGTCGTTAAGTTTTTCAGCAACTAATTGACGAGGTAAATATGTTCCCATATCATCATCAAAAACGATGGTAACCACAGACAAACCAAAACGAGAAATTGAACGAATTTCTTGGACATTAGGTAAATTACTCATTGCTATCTCTATTGGATAGGTTATAATTTGCTCAATATCTTCTGTTCCTAAATTAGGTGCTTGTGTAATTACTTGTACTTGGTTATTTGTAATATCTGGAACAGCATCTATTGGTACTTGTGTCATACTCCAAATACCTATTCCAATAATGGTAAGCGTTAGCAAACCAATCATAAATTTGTTATTGATTGAAAAATCAATGATTTTATTAATCATAGAAAATGTGTTAATTCAGTTAAACTTTTCGATACAATTCTGATGTAAAAAATAGAATTACCCGAAATTTCAAGAACCTTTAGGTTCTAAATTGGATATAATTATCCTTAAAAAGAAACTGAATTATGCCCTTGGTGGCTGTAAAATTGAAGTAGTAAAATCTTTTTCTGTACCATTTTGGTAGAAAAAGTCTTTTGTAGAAATGTAGGATATGTTAATGTTTACATCAACAAATTTGAAATCTATCGCACTAATATGGCAACATTGACAAATACAAAAAGGAGAACATAAGTCTGAATCTTGATGTTGATGATCACTGTCGGTTACCTGTGAAATTTCTGTTTGAACCTCATTATCAAGCGCAGCATAATCTTCGCAAGGTGCTAAATTAAGGGCTAAAATATAAATTGATAATATGAAGGCTAAATATTTCATTTAAACAAAGATATAAATTAATTAGTGCAATGGTTGTGCAAATAAGAAAGCTCAACTAATAATTTTAGAAGAAGTGCTTTTTTATAAAAAAGCACTTCTTCTATTTATAGGTTTATTGATTCATTCCCATACTATGATCATATTTACAACAACCAGGTAAACCGTCATAAGCATTTAAATCTCCTTTTGATTTTTCAGTATCGTAGCCAGAAGCTGCTATTGCTTTGTGAATTTCCATTGCATTTGTTTTAGTGCCATCAAAAGAAACATCAATTTTCTTTTTTTTAACATCCCAAGTAGCAGTTGCTACACCTTCAACATTATTTGCTGCTTTTTCAATGGTGCTTTTACACATACCACAGTTTCCTCTAACTCCAAAGGTAATACCTGTAGTTGCCATTTCTTTAGAAACTTCAGTTTTGTTCGTATTCGTTTCTTTTTTGCCTTCACTTTTACAGCTTGTAAATACTGTAGCTGTAATAATTGCTAAACTTAAAATTACTTTTTTCATTTGTTTAAAATTTAATTATTAATTGATTTTTTATTATTCTATTACTTGTTTTACTTCTCCACATTTTAACATTGCATCGCCATAATATGGGTTCATTACCACTTCTTCTTTACTTAACCAATACGCACCTTTGTTGCTATTTGCCATTGGACAAAACTCTACATATACTTTTTGGTTGATTTTAAATACCTGAATAGCATCCATTAAACTTAATGAAAGCTGCATAAAATGAAGTCTTTGGGTTGCAATATCTGATGTTTTAGAAATTGAAAAGGTAGTTGCTTTTATTTTTCCTTTTAAAGACATCCAGCTTTTGTGAGCTTCATTATTTTTCAGCAATTTCATATCAACTTTAGATATATTTTCTAATATTACTTTTGATGCTGACATCGCTTTATTAGCATCATCTTTAACCAAAGCATCTTTTAAGTTGATATAATTATTAAAAACTGTTTTTAGTTGATTTTGAAATTCTACAGAAACTTCTATTATTTCATTTTTGTTGAAATTATTAGTTTCGGTTGAAGTATTATTATCCATACCAAGATGATTTTCGTGACCTGTCATTACTTTGCCACCTTTTTGATTCATCATTGACTTTTTACCCTGTAATTGTGCAGCTGCATCTACAGTAAACGTTCCGTTGGTTACAATTTCATCACCATTTTTTAGACCTTTTAAAATTTCGTAGTTATCTCCAATTCTATTACCTAATGTAATTTCACGCATTTCAAAAACTGGCTCATTCTCATTCGTTTTTAAATAAACCACAGAGCGTTTTCCTGTCCATAAAACTGCAGATGCAGGAATAGAAATAATTGCTTCCTTATTAGATCTGATTCCTTTAATTTTTCCTTCAGCAAACATTCCTGGCTTCAATTCATTATTTCTATTATTAAGCACAACTCTTAATTTTACAGTTCTTGTCTTGGAGTCTAAAACAGGGTTTATAAAATCTACTTTTGCGGTAATTTCTTTATTAGAATTTGTAGTTATAAAAATTTCTTGCCCTTTTTTAAAAAAACCAATCTGATTTTCATAAACATCAAAATTTGCCCAAAGTGTGTTTAGGTTTGCTATTTTTAACAATGGCTGCCCTTGTTTAATATATGCTCCTTGTTCTACTAACTTTTCTGAAACTGTACCAGAAACAGTGGCATACACAGGAAAATTTTCTTTGACTTTACCAGATGTTACTATCTGATTGATTTGAGATTCTGAAAGTTTCCATAATTTTAGCTTATTACGAACAGCTTTGTATAATGCAGGCTGCGTTTCTTTTAAAGACGAAGCTGTAATTAATTCTTGCTGTGCAGCAAATAATTCTGGCGAGTAAATAGTAGCCAACAGTTGCCCATTTCTAACTTTTTCTCCTGTTGAATTCACATACAACTTTTCTATTCTTCCAGAAAAATAACTAACCTGAACTGTATTTGCTTCTTCGTTTTCTACAATTTTTCCTGATAATTTAATGGCATTGTCTTCAGCTTTACCATTTCCAACAGTAGAAGTTTGAATGTTAGCCAAAGCCATCGCATTTTCTGTTAGCTTAAATTGGTCTGCCATTAAACCTTCAGCACTACTTTCTGCAGGAATTAAATCCATTCCACAAATAGGACAATCGCCAGCTTCTGGTTTCATAATTTGCGGATGCATAGAACACGTCCACATTTGTTTTTTTGTAGAAACTTCATCGTGTTTATGAGTATTTGTTTCAGAAGAATTTCCGAAGAGAAAATATCCTAAAAGTAGCCCAAGAGCTGGTAGAATAATATAAATTGCAAATTTTTTCATCTTTTTTATTTATTTAATTTAAATGGAAAATTAATTGTTACTTTTTCCCAAACCAGTGTAATTGCACCTTCTGTGTCTCCAGTTTTTTCTACTTTATATTCTAAATGTTCAGTGATTTTATCTGAAAGAGTAGGGGTAACTTTAAATCTAATTACGTCATCTTTAGCATCGTATTCATCTTTGCCGTGTTGATCCCAATTTTTGTTAATCATAACAGTCCAATCTCCTTTAGATGGAATTGTAAAGAAACCATACTTGCCTTTTGGAAGCATTTCATTATTAATTATTAAATCTTTATTTGTTCCTATCCAAGTAGCATTATGAGCACCTGCTTGCCATACATTATCATAACCAACTAAACCACCAAAAATTATTCTTCCTCTAACACCAGGAGAAGAATAATCGATATGAATATGAGCTTTTCCAATCATAGCCATTGTAGATTGATGTGGACTTAATACTTTCTTTTTTGGTATTTTCTCTTTCACTGATTTTGTAGAATGATTTTTATGTTCATTATTATCAGTTTTTTTGGTTTTATTTTTACAACTAAAGATGGTTGTTATTAATACAAGTACTATTATTAATTTTTTCATATTATCAAATTTTAATTGTTCTTAATCTTAAAGCATTTACAATTACAGAAACCGAGCTAAAACTCATTGCCAAAGCGGCAATCATAGGAGACAATAATATTCCGAAAAAAGGAAATAAAACACCAGCTGCAATTGGTACTCCTAAAGTGTTATAAATAAGTGCAAAAAATAGATTTTGTTTAATATTTTTCATAACGCCATCACTTAAATTTCTTGCTTTTACAATTCCGTGTAAATCTCCTTTTACCAAAGTTATCATTGCACTTTCAATAGCAACATCAGTTCCAGTTCCCATTGCAATACCAACATCACTTTTTGCCAAAGCTGGTGCATCGTTAATTCCATCTCCTGCCATTGCAACAACATTTCCTTTTTCTTGTAATTTTTCTACTTCCTTTAGTTTGTCTTCTGGCAACATACTTGCTTTAAAATCTGTCAAATTTAATTCTGTCGCTACTGCTTTAGCAGTATTGTAATTATCTCCAGTTAACATAATTACTGCAATTCCCATTTCTTGCAATTCTTTAATTGCTTTTGCACTGGTTTCTTTAATTTTATCTCCAATAACAACATAACCAATTACGTTTTTGTCTCTTGATAAATAAGAAACTGTTTTTCCTTGCATTTGAAAAGAAGCTGCTTTTTCTTCCATTTCTGATGAGATTTTTGCATTTGCGTATTCCATCATTTTAGGATTACCTAACGATATTTTTTTATCGTTGATAATAGCTTCAACACCTTTACCAGTAACCGCAGAAAAAGAATTGGATTTTATAATTTCTGCATTTTGCTCTTTTCCATATTTTACAGTAGCTTCTGCTAAAGGATGTTCACTATTTGAATTTAAAGAAACAATATAATTTAAAACCTCATTTTCAGTATAATTATCATCAAAAGAACCAATTTTCTCTACAGTTGGTTTACCTTCGGTAATTGTTCCAGTTTTATCAACAATTAGCGTATCTACTTTATCCATTTTCTCTAAAGCTTCCGCATTTTTAATGAGCACTCCATTTTGAGCACCTTTACCAACACCAACCATTACAGACATTGGAGTTGCCAAACCTAACGCACAAGGACAGGCAATAATTAAAACTGCGATTGCATTTACTAAAGCATACACATACGCTGGTTCTGGTCCCCAAATTGCCCAAACTATAAATGTAATTAGAGAAATTAAAACAACTACTGGTACAAAGTAACCAGAAACCGTATCTGCTAATTTTTGAATAGGCGCACGACTTCTACTGGCATCGTTTACCATATGAATAATTTGAGAAAGTAATGTATCACTACCCACTTTTTGGGCTTTCATTAAAAAAGACTGATTCCCATTTATTGTACCACTACTTACTTTATCTCCTTCGGATTTGTTTACAGGAATAGGCTCTCCTGTAATCATAGATTCATCAACAGTTGTATGACCTTCTGTTATTTTACCATCGACAGGAATTTTATCACCTGGTTTCACTTTTAGAATATCATCTAATTCTATTTTATCAATAGATACTTCCACCTCTTTACCATCTACTATTTTGGTTGCTTTATTGGGTGCTAATTTTAAAAGTTCTTTCACAGCAGAATTTGTTTTACTATGCGCACGAGCTTCTAATAATTGCCCCATTAAAACCAATGTTAAAATTACAGTTGTAGCTTCAAAATAAACATGTACAGCATCAAATTCAGTTTTAAATTGATCTGGAAAAACATCAGGAAAAAGCATTCCGAAAAAACTAAACAACCAAGCTACACCAGCACCAATGCCAATAAGTGTAAACATATTTAGATTCCAAGTTTTTATACTTTTATAAGCACGTTCAAAAAACATCCAAGTTGCATAAAACACTACAGGAATTGATAGAACAAACTGAACCCAATTCCAGTTCTTCTGCTCTAAAATATCGTATAATGGATTATTCATTAGCATTTCACTCATTGCTATAAAGAAAATTGGCAATGTAAACGCAACTGCAATCCAAAACTTTTTAGATAATTTTTTATATGCTTTTTCTTCGGCAGAACTATCAGCCTCCATTGGCACTAAATCCATTCCACAAATCGGGCAATCACCAGCTTCATCTTTTACAACTTCTAGGTGCATTGGGCAGGTCCATTGTTCTGAATTTGTTGTTGATAGATTTTGCTCTTCAACCAAATCCATACCACAGACTGGACAATCACTAGGTTTGTCATACGTTTTTTCACCCTCACAATGCATAGGGCAATAAAAAGTACCCGTTCCTTTTCCCTTAAGAACTTCCTTTTTTTCTTCCTTTATATGTTGATGCTCTCCTTGTTTGTGAATACTATATCGTCCACCATCATTTTTTAAAGCTTCTTGAAAAGTTTCTATTTTAATATGAGCATCCATTTCTATGGTTGCTTCAGATTTTTCTAAATCAACTATTGCTTTTGAAACACCCGCAACTTCTGAAAGTGTTTTTTCTACATGACCTCTACAGCCATTGCAAGTCATTCCATGAATATGATATATGTGTTTCATTTTTATTGAATTAAATAATTAATAATTGTTGTTTGTAAATAGTAGTTTTTAATCGACTTAATTTGATTCATTTCAAACTTCAATTGCAATTCTTGAATATCTAAAACATCATTAAAGTCAATCCTTCCTGTTTCGTAACTTTTTATTAGAATTTCTTCAGCATTCTTCGCTTGTTTTAGATTTTTAGTTTGTGTTTTATAACTTATTCTTGAGGAAATACGGTTATTTATTGCTTGGTCTAAAATTGTTTCTAAGGTATTCTTACGTTCTTGTTTCTGCGCTAAAATCTCTTGTTGTTGCAATTGATTTTGTCTGGTTTTCGATTTGTAACTATTATTGAAAATAGGAATGGAAACAGAAACCATTGGCATTAAAATATCTTTACCATTATCACTAAAACTCATATTAGGTCGTTTAGCAACATTTACATAATCTAAACCAAAACCAATCATAGGATTGTTTTCTTTCTGATTCAATAATTCTGATTTTTCTACAGATTGATAAATCTTATCATACTTCAATAATTCTGGGTGTAAAACTAAATTGTCTGTGTTTATTTCGAAATTTTCTGAAGGAATATTCAACTCATTTATCACATTTACTGTAACTGATTTATCGCGATTTAGGAGCTTGTTAAAATTAGTTTGTTCAGCTAAAAATTGTTGTTCTAAAACATCTTTTAGTTGCTGCATTTCATTTTGACGCATTTGTAAGCGTAACACATCTACAGCTGATGCTTTACCAACTTCTACCGATGTTAATGCCAATGTTTCGTAAGTTTCGAGGAGTTTTATATTTTTTTCTAATACCTTTTGCTTTGCCTTATTTGCATACAAATTATAATAGGACTGCGAAACGGAAGTAATTAGTTTACGTTTAGCAATTACAATATTTTCATATTTAGCATCTGCCATTGAAGAAATATAATTTTCTCTTGAGGTAATAGTTCCAAACCAAGGCAACATTTGTTTTATAGATATTCTAAAACGTTGTGCTCCCGTTCTTGTTTCTGGTTCACTTACAAAATAGCCAACGCCAAATTCAGTATTTGGTAGCGTGTTAACTTCGTTTACTTTTTCGGAAGCAATATTGTATTGCAATTCAAATTTTTGAATTGCTGGATTGTTTGCCATTGCTTGTTCTAAATAGCTTTGCAATTCTTGACTTTGAATGTTAAGAAAAAAGAAAAGGGAACAAAGAGTAAAGATTAACTGAAATTTTCTATCTATATTTTTCATTTTAATTAACGATTTGTCTTGGTTCTTGATTTTCTTTTTTCGTTATTCTTTTCAATTTTATCTCTTCTCTCCAGCTATACAAAACAGGTAAAAGAAAGTAAGAAGTGATGTCTATGACCATTCCTCCAAAAATTGGGATTGCCATTGGAATCATTATATCGCTTCCTTTTCCTGTGGATGTTAAAACAGGTAACAAGGCTAAAATTGTAGTTACAGTGGTCATTAAACACGGACGAATTCTTTTTTGTGCAGCTACCAAAGCTGAAGCTCGAATGCTCTTTTTATCAGCAGGTTTTTCGCGTTCAAAAGTTTGTGTTAAATAAGTTGCCATAACGACACCATCATCTGTAGCAATTCCAAACAATGCAATAAAACCTACCCAAACCGCCACACTTAAATTGATGGTTTTCATATTGAAGAGATCCCTCATATTTTCTCCAAAAAAGCTAAAATTGAAAAACCAATCTTGACCATACAACCAAATCATAATGAACCCACCAGCAAAAGCAATTGTTATTGCTGTAAAAACCATAAGTGATGTAGAAACCGATTTAAACTGAAAATATAAAATCAAGAAAATAATTGCCAATGCTAATGGAACTATAACGGATAATGTTTTTTCTGCACGTAATTGGTTTTCATAGGTTCCTGTAAATTTATAGTTGATGCCTTTTGGCACGATTAATTCTCCTGAATCTATCTTTTGTTGAAATAAAGCTTGTGCATTTTCTACCACATCAACTTCTGCAAAACCAGATATTTTATCAAACAAGACATAACCTACTAAAAAAGTGTCTTCACTTTTAATTACTTGTGGACCTTGTTCGTATCTAATGGTTGCTAATTCACTTAAAGGAACAGGATTGCCTTTTTCAACTGGAATATAAATGTCTTTTATAGATTCTGGGTTGTTACGCAATTCCCTTGGATAACGTACTCGAATTCCATAACGTTCTCTTCCTTCCACAGTTTGGGTCAATTGCATTCCTCCAACTGCAACTTTTAAAACATTCTGAACATCCTCAATAGAAATTCCATAACGTGCAATTTGTTCTCTATCAATATCAATCAATAAGTAAGGTTTTCCAACAATTCTATCCGCAAAAACAGCTTCTACTTTAACACCTTCAGCTTGTTTTAAAAGGATTTCTAATTGCAGCCCAAAAGCTTCAATTTGTTTTAAATCTTGTCCTTTTACTTTTATTCCCATTGGCGCACGCATACCTGTTTGTAACATTACCAATCTTGTTTCTATGGGTTGTAATTTCGGAGCAGAAGTAACACCAGGTAGTTTGGTGACTTTTACAATTTCATTCCAAATATCATCTGGACTATTTATTTCTGGTCGCCAGTTTCTATAAAATTCACCATCATTATCTTCAATAAGTTGAGAATGTTTAAGTTTCGTGAAATTTGCGTTTTCTGAATTATTAGGGTTTTTAATAAATTTTCCATTTTTTAGTTCAAAAACTCCATCATTATTTACTTTATAACGTTGCCTTTTTCCTTCAGCATTGCGCATATATTCAGATTTATACTGAATCATATTTTCATACATTGACAAAGGTGCAGGATCTAAAGCGGATTCTGTTCTTCCAGATTTTCCAACCACAGTTTCAATTTCTGGAATGGTGGCTACCGCCATATCTAATTGCTGTAAAACGCGTTTATTTTCTTCGACACCAGAATGTGGCATTGAGGTTGGCATCAATAAAAAAGAACCTTCATTTAAAGAGGGCATAAATTCTTTACCTGTGTTATAAAATATCCAAAATCCAAATACAAGAACTGATGCTGGTATCGTTAAAAACAACACTTTATTTGCTAATGCCCATTGTAGAATTTGTCTATAATAGTTTTTTAAAACCGAGAATATTCCTAAAATACCAAAGCAAATAATGGCTACAAAAATCAAGTTGATGAAGATACTTCTGTCAAAACCTAATGGTCGCCAATATTCTGCAAGTAAGAATATAATAGCAGTACAAGAAATAATGATATTTATAAGATTGCTTTTTTTCTCATTCAGCTTTCCTAAAACAGCAAATAAACCGTTAATTCCAAAAGCAATTAAAATACTTCCTAACCAAAACCCACTTATTATAATTACTATTCCAGCGATTATTAAAGCAATATTAACAATATGGCTAAATGATTTTTTTAATGTTGTTTTTCTAAATAAATAGGCTGCAAATGGCGGAATTAAAAATAAAGCAATAACTAAAGATGCTGATAGCGCCATTGTTTTGGTAAACGCTAAAGGTCTAAACAATTTACCTTCTGCGCCAATCATTGTAAATACAGGTACAAAACTGATAATTGTAGTTAAAACGGCTGTTAATATTGCTCCAGAGACTTCTGCAGTTGCATTGTAAATTATTTGATCTGTAGTGTATTTTGTACCATTTTCACTGCTTTGTAATTTTTCATCATCTAAATGACGAATCATATTTTCGGCGAGAATTACGCCAACATCAACCATTGTACCAATCGCAATCGCAATACCTGAAAGTGCTACAATATTTGCATCTACATTAAATAGTTTCATCGTAACAAATACCATTAATACTGCAACAGGTAATAAACCAGATATTAAAATAGAAGCCCGAAGATTAAAAACCATTACAATAATTACCAAAATGGTAATCAGAATTTCTAATGTTAACGCTTCATTTAGTGTGTCTAAAGTTTCTTCAATCAATTCTGTTCTATCATAAAAAGGAACAATTGTTACTTGTGATGTTCGTCCGTCAGCTAAAACTTTAGAAGGTAAACCTCCTTTTAATTCTTCAATTTGAGTTTTTACATTTGTAATTACTTCCATAGGATTTGCTCCATATCTTGCAACTACAACACCACCAACTACTTCTGCGCCTTCTTTATCTAACAATCCTCTTCTTGTTGCTGGACCTAAAGAAACTTTACCAATATCTTTTATTTTGATGGCTGTAAAATCTTCTGAAGTAACAACAGCATTTTCAATATCTTCAATGGATTTTATATACCCTAACCCACGTACTAAATATTCAGCTTGATTGATTTCTAAAGTTTGCGCACCAATATCTTGATTACTACTTTTAACAGCTTTTACAACTTGATTTAAACTAATGTTGTACTGTCGCATTAATTCAGGATTTACGTCCACTTGATATTCCTGAACATAGCCACCAATTGAGGCAACTTCAGAAACTCCGCTTGCAGATGATAATCCATATTTTACATAGTAATCTTGAATGCTTCGTAATTCCTGTAAATCCCAACCACCTGTAACATTTCCTTTTTCATCACGACCTTCAAGCGTGTACCAAAAAATTTGCCCCAATCCTGTAGCATCTGGACCTAAAGCAGGATTTACACCCTCTGGTAATAAATTACTTGGTAATGAATTTAGTTTTTCTAAAATTCTACTTCTGCTCCAATAAAATTCGATATCTTCTTCAAAAATGATGTAGATACTTGAGAAACCAAACATAGAAGAACTACGAATTGTTTTAACTCCTGGAATACCCAATAGGGAAGTGGTTAAAGGATATGTAATTTGGTCTTCAATATCTTGCGGTGAACGACCATCCCATTTTGTAAAAACTATTTGCTGATTTTCTCCAATATCTGGAATGGCATCTACCGAGACTGGATTACTTGGTAAAAATGGAATTTTCCAATCAAAAGGAGCATTTACAGTTCCCCAACCTACAAAAAGGACGAGTAGTAAAACGGATACAAGTTTATTTTCTATTAGAAATTTTATGCTTTTATTTAGCATTAGTTTTGATATTTAAACAATTAAAATTGGTGTTGGAAAAACACCGAATACAACAATTTATCCTTATAACATTGCAGTTATAGGATATTACAGTCTATTGCTTAAAAATCAGATTAAATAAGTCTCGTCAATCTTGAAGATTTCTTTTATGACGAGTGGCGGCTCATATTCTTCAAAGGAAGATATATTATTCTCTAAATTTTCAAAGAGATTAATGTATGTGTAGATAAACGAAGCTAGAAATAATTCTTGGTTTAAAGATATTTTATCAACTTGAAGTTGCACTTCATCTTGACCATCAATTAATATTTGAACATCATTACAACAATCTTTCTTAACTATTGAACAACCAGAAATATTAGTAGAATCTGCTTTTTCAATTTCCATTCCGCAAGAAGAAGCTTCAGAAAAAATAGCGGTATCTACAAGAGTATCTCCACAAAAATGTTTTGTGATAGCAAATGAAGTTGTAGAAAATAAGACTACAAACGACATTAAAACAGCTAATATTTTATGAGAAAACTTTGTCATTCTAATTACAAAGGTACAAAAATGAACTAAAATAGATTAAATGATATGTTAATAAATTAAAACTTCAAATTTATCTGCTGATTTCGATATTTTTATTCTTTAAACGGTTCTCTATAATTTAATTCTTAATGAAGCCATATTATCACTAACTATTCTCTCAATCACTTTTGAATAAATTTGAATAGTTGTAATTTCTGTATGTACTAATAATCTTGATAACGTTTCTATTTATATTTATCTAGTAATAAAAGTGTGTCTTGTAATTTGAAATACTAGGAAATAAGTTTTTTGTTCTTTTAAGAACTAATAAAGCTTTTAAAAACCTTAGATATAAACAAATATTATGTCTAATTTAAGTAAAAAAGAGTTTTTAGAAAATTATAGTTCACATCCAAATTTTCATAAGGAAATATTGAAACAAGGTGATGTAGATTGGTCTTTAATTAAAAAGTATCCTCAAGATTACTACTCTGCAAATAGCGGATCTGTGTCTGGTATGATTTATTATGTGGATACTGTAGCTTTTGCAAAAAAGCATCATTTACCAATATTACAAATGTTAGAAGAATTCGAAAATGGATGCGGAAGACTAGAAAACAAACCAAGTCCAACAGACGAAACCAATTATTTTAATTGGCTTTCGTGGTTTGCATGGGAGAATATGATGAGTGAAATTATATCTTTTTTGGAGAGATAAAAAAGAAAAAGCAACAAGAAATGGTAATCGTTTCTTGTTGCTTTTATTCTTTATGTAAAGTTAACCATTGTGATTATATTAAGTAGGAGTAATTCTTAATTGATAAATCCAAATTTTAAAATATATTAAATATTTGTCTCTTGAATTAAAGAATTCAATGTATTCCAAAGGATTTTTTTTACATTTAATATGTTGTATTTTTTGAAAATCGAATGTATTATTGTGAGAGTTTGGTATAGATTTCATCGCTTCTTCAAAAACATTTATAAATTTTCGCCAATGTATTTCTTTGGTAAATTCTCTTACATGTTTCCTTATTTCTATATTATCGCAGAAGTCTATCATATTTTAATAACCTCTTAGCTTTAGTAGCTTTATATAATTTGGTTTGATTCTATGTAATAAGCGAGCGTGGAATAAATCAAGTTCATAGAATATGCTAGGTTTTTCTTTTTTAAAAACGACATTGCAATATGCAAGAGGATCTTTTTTGAATAATTCGTATTCCAATTCGTTAGTTAGGTAAATTGAGTGTTCTTTAATGTTTCTTTCTTTAATAACCTCTGCAAAGATTATTTCGAAATGTAATTGATTCGTTTTTTTGTGGTATAAATCCACTTTTTGTTCTTTTGTATTTAACATGATTCTTTTATTTTTTTGATTATTAATTATTCTCTTAAATGGAAATTACATTTTGAAACTTGTAAAATGGTAGGTAGACTAAACTTAAATAAATAGCTTGAAATTTTAAATTCTTCTAATCTGTTTTATAATTTTTTAAATCTTGATTTTTATTTTCAAAAACACATTTGCACCCCTTGTTGGGATTGAGGTTGAAAAAATCGGGGGGCATATATGTTATTATAAGAAACTATAAGGGCTCCCGATTTTTGACATCTTCAATTTTTCTTGTCCAATTGATTTAAATTTCCATTTAGTTGTTTTCTTTGTCTGAAATAATTATTTATTATTATTTGTTTTTACTAAAACACTCTCAGTAGTACTGTACATTCTCATGTATTTTTCTTCGGATATTATTCTTTTTTTTTAATTCTTTTTTTTAGTTTTTTATACAGTTGAGGTAAACGTGGTAATGTTGGTTAATCTCAATGATAGTAGGGGTTGTAGTCTTTTTTGGTTTTGGTCAACTATGGTAAACATGGTCAACGCACTATACTCTTTTCTCATAGTTTCCATTACCATCTAATCTTATAAAAAGTTCGTTGTTGCTTAAAAAACGATTTATTGTACCTCCTTTAATATTATGTTCTTCTATTATGGGTAATACTTCGCTTCTTTTGAATTTTTTAGGTAAAGCTTTGTAGAGATCAGCTTTGTTCTTTGGTAAACTATCTAAAGGACTCGATGGTGATATTTTATCATACACTTTAATTGCAGTCATTCTAAAGTATTCAGCAAGCTTTATTGCTTTCTCGATACTTGTGTCGGATATTGTATTTGTAAACTTGTTACAGTTAGCTTGCTCCATTATTTCTATAATTAATGCTAAACGCCAAACATAAGTCTGCAATTTTGCTTGTATTTTAGATTGAGAATCATCATTATGATATTGTTTAACTTTTTTGTGTTGCCATTTTTGATAAATTTTAATTTGACTCGAAGAAGCTTTTAAATTTATATTATCAGCATTATAGATATCGTGAATAAATTTCTTGTAACCATCTGTATGTTTAGACTGTATTTTGTTTCCAGAGAATAAATTAGGTTTAGATTTTATTGGATAAACGAATAGGAATCGAGCTAAAAAACCATCGTCATTTCTGTTGTTCTTAGCCATATCTTTCAATGCTGAAGGTTGAATTCCTCCCAAAACGTTTACATTAGTTTTTTCTACTCTTATAGATGGTTTTGACACCCTGTCTACAGACAAAGTTCCTCCGTTGAATAATTCCAAGTACAGCTGTTGATCAGCACCTTTTCTATATTGATCAAAGCTTTTTATCCAGCCAATAAGTTCGTCTTTAAATATTAATACTCCTTTTTCGTTATGCTGTAGATTTTCAGCAAGTTTTTCTGGAGTAAAGTCACTTAAAATTGATTTTACATAACTGGGTTTATTGCCTTTTTTGTCATCCCTTGCATTATATTTTTTCATTGAAGTTTGAAAAACTAAATAATTCTGTTTGTCTTTTTCTTCAATAGGTTTTTTTGCAAAGTTTAATGGATGAGTTTTACCACCTCCAGATTGTCCTACAATAACTAACCATAAGATAGGTTGACTGTCATAGGAACCATTGTCTAATCTAAAATTAGAGCCCATTGCAGTTGCAACGTTAGATAAAATTCCAGCGCTCAGATAGTCTGGGTAATATCCTTCTGTCTTTTCAGCATCTTTAATCAATTCCTGAATACTATTTGGGAATATTTCTACTGGAAAAGAGTGATTTACCTTTTGGGTTTTTGGTGTTGAGTTTTTCAAAGTTGTTTTGTGTTTAATAATTTTACTTGTTTTTTTAAGATGTTATCTTATAAATTAGTATTTATGATTCATTACAATCAGAAATTACTAATTGGCATAAAAATTTGGTTTATAAAAAAATGATGTTTCTACTTTAGGTAGAGATAACTGCTTGTAATTTTTATTCCTATATAGGTTGTAAAATAATAGTCAATAGATTACTGGCTATTTGCAGGAAAATAATGTATCGAGTAAATCTGACTTTCTAAAATAAGTTCTTTGTCCTACTTTAAAAGGCTTTAGAATATTCTTTTTACTCCAATCGTTTATGCAGTTTAGGCTGACGTCGAAAAATTTTGCAGTCTCTTTTCGGGTCAAGTGAGGTTTATCCGTAGAAATTAAATTTTTAATTTTAGGATTTGCTGTGAGCTTTATAAGTTCTGCTTTTAGCTCACAGCTAATGAAGTTTGCCAATTCTTTTGGCGATAATTGAATAATTGTTGATTTGATCATTTATAATGGATTTAATTTTTCCACTACAAAGAAAGAGAGAATCAGTGTGTGGCACTTTTTTTTAGTGCCAAAGGAGTGCCAAATTATATTTTATTAAGTTTTATCTGTTTTAAAAATTTTTCAAACTCTAAGGGATTAACATCATTAGTTTTTCTATAGGTACCGCAATGAATTTTTCTTGCAGTATCTATATTGCAATCGAAAAGTTTACTAAAAATTTCATATTGTAGCTCTGTATCAAATCTTTCTAATATTAGTTCTATGTAACCTGTCTTTCTGAGAATTTCAAATTTTTGATTTAAAGTGTAGCCTCTTTTCTTTTTTTCTGGAAATGATTTTTGAAGCTCTTCTTTTTTAGTTAAAGACTCTAATACTTCTTCAATCTCATCAATTTTTTCTTCTATATAGAGTTTACGTTTTTCAGCATTTAAAGTGACATTAGAGTGGTTTTTATGTTCTTTTAAAATGTCAACCTTTTTCTGATTCCTTTTTAATTTTTTTATGAAATTTAATAATTCTTTTTCTGAAATTTCTTTTAAATCATCTGCCTTTAGAATCATTATGTCTTCAATTTCATTTTCTAATTCTTTGAAAGTCATTATTTAACTAATTTTTCGTGATTGTTTTCTCCTTTAAAAAAAGGATGTGAACCTATTTTAACTGCTTTTTGTAAAGCATCTGCTTTTATATAGTTCAAAAAGGTTTTTTCGCTGGAGTGCCCACTAATTTGCATAATGTCGATTGGATTCATACCGCTCAGATATGCATTGGTGCAAAATGACCTACGAGCAGTGTGAGTCTTTACGAGATCAAATTTAAAGCTTTTTGTTGTTACTTTTTTTCCGCCAATAGTTTTTGTTGTGCTGACTCTCTCATCTATACCTGCATTTTCACATACTTCCTTTATTTTGTAATTTATTTGTTGGTCTGGCATTCGTTTTGGTGGTTGACCACCATGTTTATTTAGAATTTCTTTTATTTCTGGACGTAGAGGTATTATTATTTTTTTTGGTGTTTTTTTAGTGTTTACATTTAAAAACGTTTCCCCATTATATTCGTAAATATTTTCTTTATTGAGGTAATTAAAATCTGAAACACGCAATCCTGTGTATGCACCAATTAAAAATAGATCTCTTGACTGGTCTAATTTAGGATGATGGGATAAGTCTAATTTGTAAATTTTATTTAGTTCTTCTAGAGATAAGTAAATATTATCAACCTCTTCTCTGATAACTTTAAAACGAGGATTCTTAAATTCTAAATTAGTATTAATTTTTTCTAATGTAGCTGTGTTTAAGAAAAATTTAAAAGTTTGAATGAGTTTGCCAATGTAATTCCTAGTTAGATTCTGTTTTTCACACCAATCTATAAAATCGTTATAAAAATCTATGTCTATATTATCGAAATCGATTTTATAAACTTCTTTGTTGAATCGTTTTAGTATGTTTTCAGTAATTAAATAATTCTTTAACGTTCCACTAGCCTTAGTTTTTTTTATATCTGGACGCTTTTGTAAAGCATCAATAAAATCAAATAAATTTTTTGGAATTGATTTATCATCATTATTTCCAAAGAAAGATTTAAAGTTTCTTTCAACATATTTTTGATCTGGTTGTTTACCATTTTGGATAAGATTGTCTTCGAAATCTTCAATTCTTCTAATTAAAGTTTTGATAAGATTATTGACTTTAACACGATTTTTTAAATGAATTCTATTTTTTACTTCTTGTTTTTCGCTATTCCAATCTTCTGGTTTTGATTTAAAGCCTATTGCTTTTCTAATATCTACTTTTCTTCCAAACCTATATCTAATGTAAATCGAATACTCTTTTCCGTTTTCAGTAGCTTTTCCGTTGTTTAATTTAAAATTTATGTTAGCCAATATGTTGTTTATTTATATTGCAAATTTAATGTTTTTTATTTACAATATTACCCACAATATTACCCACGTTTTGTGTGTCAATTATTATTTATATGTTTTTACTATGTCATTATCCCTATATTTAATAAGGTTTTTAGTCTTTTTAAGAATAAGTAAAAACTAATAAAAAAATACTTCGGTATCCGCTAGACACCTCAAAAAAACTCTATTAATCGTAAGATTTTTAGAGTTTTTTACTTTTTAGCGCTCTTTTCCTGAATAATTTGAGCAATAGGTTTGTTCTCAATCTTACTTTCTAGCCAAGATAAAATGTCTAAATAAAGGAAAGCTCTTTTTTCAAAAGGATGATTTTCGTACACTTTTAATCGGCCATGAATCTTCTTAAATTCGTTTTTCATTTCATTAGGAAAAACATCTTGAAGAGATTTTATAGAGAAAATAAACTCTTTTTGAACCTCTTGTAGGTTTTCCATTTTTAGCAAGAATTTATAGGTTTCTTTAAATTGCTTTTCTAAATGATAATCTAAGCCACACTCATAATGTGCAATTAAACTTAAAATCCTTGCAAAACACTGTAAATCTTCGCCAACATATAGGTTTTTAGCGCTAATTATTTTAGAAAGATATTCGATACACTTCTTGTTTTCTCCCATTCCAAAATACAAACAGGCAATTTTATAATACAAGGTTATTATGTGATGCTTATCTAATCTATTATTGTATTCAAGTGCTTTTTTATTAATTTCTTCAACTAAATATTCACCTTTTTTAAAGGTTCCTTCTAAAAAATGTTTGTGAAGTTGATTGGCATAATGATACTGAAAAATTAATATTTCAGTATTTCCATTTATAGGAATTTGGTCTTCTTTAATAGCGGATTCAAATAAAGCTAACTCTTTATTAAATTCTTTTTTATGTTGAATAATAAATAAAGATTCCAATAAATAATTAATCCCTTTTAGATAAAAAACAGGGTTTAATTGAATCATTTTTGGGTATTCTCTAAATAAATTAACCCAGCTAGAAGAATATTTATATCCGTTTATAAAGTTTTGTGTTAAAAAACTTCGCCATAAATGCGCTTTATATAACCAAAGGCGCTCTCTAAAACCTAAAGATTTGTACTCAAAATCAGGTAATCGAGAATCAAAATAATTGTTTACTTTTTGAAGTTCATCATCATTACGAGCATAACCAGTTTTTAATAAAACACCGTATAATTGTAAAGATAAATTAGATAATTTACTGGTAAGTACGTTTTGTTGACTTAGTTCTTTGGCTTGTATTGTAAGCTCATCTGCTCTTGTGTCAATACTTCTTGTTATATATTGGCTTTCAATTATTTTTTCTAATTCAACAATTTCATAAGCAATGTTTTTTTCTTCGTTATCAATAGCAAGTGTTTTTGCTTTATCAAGTAATTTTAAACTTTGTTTATATAATCCTTTCTGATATAAAACAGTAGCAAAATCCAATTGCTCACGTACCTGAACTCTTATGTTTTTGTGAGCAGGATTCATACGTAAACTAACCAATATTTGTTTGTATAAATGCGCTTTTAAATTAGATAATTGTTGCTTACTTACAATTCCTTTATTTAAAATAGCTTTTTCATCATACTTTTTTTGCTTTTCTAAAAATTTGAATAAAATAAAAAATTTAGCATCAGTATTACCGCCTAATCTACCAATATACAAGTTAAATTGACGCTTTTCTGACTTGGTTAAAGACTGAATTAGTACAAATAAAGCATCATTTTGTTGGTTAGATTTTGTAAAAAAATTCATTTAAAATACTGTTAATTAGTGTTTTATGTTTTTATTTATATAACTTGATGTCGTGAAAAGTTTTTAAGAGTAAACTTTTATGAATAGCCAATATATACATTTGATTCTATAATGATAATTATTTTAGATAATGAATAACGATAAAATCCAAATATTTGACACAACACTGCGTGATGGCGAACAAGTTCCTGGTTGTAAATTAAACACTGAACAAAAAGTTATTATTGCAGAACAGCTAGATCAACTTGGAGTTGATGTTATTGAAGCTGGTTTTCCGGTTTCTAGTCCTGGTGATTTTAAATCTGTAGAAGAAATTTCTAAAATAGTAAAAAACGCTACAGTTTGTGGTTTAACTAGAGCTGTAGAAAATGATATAAAAGTAGCTGCGGAAGCTTTAAAATATGCTGTAAAACCAAGAATTCATACAGGAATTGGAACTTCAGATTCACATATATTTCATAAATTTAAGTCTAATAAAGATGCAATAATTGAACGCGCTTTTAATGCTGTAAAATATGCAAAATCTTTTGTTGAAGATGTTGAGTTTTATGCAGAAGATGCTGGAAGAACAGATAATGAATATTTAGCAAGAGTTTGCGAGGCTGCAATTAGAGCGGGTGCAACGGTTTTAAATATTCCAGATACAACAGGTTATTGTTTACCAAGTGAATATGGTGCCAAAATTAAGTACTTAAAAGAAAACGTAAAGGGTATAGAAAAAGCAATTTTATCTTGCCATTGCCATAACGATTTAGGTTTAGCAACAGCTAATTCTATTGAAGGTGTTATAAATGGAGCTCGCCAAATTGAATGTACAATAAATGGTATTGGAGAACGTGCAGGAAATACTGCTTTAGAAGAGGTTGTTATGGTTTTAAAACAACATCCTTATCTAAATTTAAACACCAATATTAATACACAAATGTTGTATGGAATGAGCCAACTTGTTTCAGACAGTATGGGTATTTATACACAACCTAACAAAGCAATTGTTGGTGCAAATGCATTTGCACACAGTTCTGGAATTCACCAAGATGGCGTTATAAAAAACCGTGAAACGTACGAAATTATAGATCCTAAAGACGTTGGTGTAACAGAATCTGCTATTGTTTTAACAGCTAGAAGTGGTAGAGCAGCTTTGGCGTATAGAGCTAAAAACGTAGGATACGAATTAACAAAATTACAATTAGATGAAATTTATGCAAGCTTTTTAACTTTTGCAGATAAAAAGAAAGAAATTAATGATGCAGACATTCATCAAATAATAGAAACTAGTAAAATATACAAACAAATAATTTCTGCATAGATGAAGAAGACACTATTTGATAAAGTCTGGGATGCACATGTTGTAGACACTATAGAAAATGGACCGCAGGTTCTATATATAGACAAACATTTAATACACGAAGTAACAAGTCCGCAAGCTTTTAATGAATTAGAAGATCGCGGAATTCCTGTATTTAGACCAAACCAGATTGTTGCAACCGCAGATCATAATACACCAACACAAAATCAAGATCAACCCATAAAAGATCAATTATCTAGAAAACAACTAGAACAATTATCAAAAAATTGCCATAAAAATAACATCACATTATTTGAATTAGGTCATAAATATAATGGCATTGTACATGTTATGGCTCCAGAATTAGGTATTACGCAACCGGGAATGACTATGGTTTGTGGAGATAGTCATACCTCAACTCATGGTGCTTTCGGAACTATTGCATTTGGTATAGGAACAAGTCAAGTAGCACAAGTATTTGCGAGTCAATGTTTGTTACTTACAAAACCCAAAAGTTTAAGAGTTTCGGTTAATGGTAAATTAAAGAATGGCGTCTTACCAAAAGACGTTATTCTTTATATTATTTCTAAATTAGGTACCAATTCTGGAACAGGATATTTTTGCGAATATGCAGGAAATGTCTTTGAAGAAATGAGTATGGAAGGAAGAATGACAGTTTGTAATATGAGTATTGAAATGGGTGCTCGTGGAGGAATGATTGCTCCAGATCAAACCACTTTTGATTATGTTGAAGGTAGAGAATATGCTCCAAAAGGAGAAGCTTTTGATAAAAAAGTAGCACATTGGAAAACATTACCAACTGATGAAGGCGCAACTTTTGATAAAGAATACTCTTTTGATGCAGAAGATATAGAACCAATGATTACCTATGGAACTAATCCTGGAATGGGAATTAAAATTACTGAAAATATTCCTGTAGAAGACAATGCTTCTTTTAAAAAGTCTTTAGAATACATGAATTTTGAAGCTGGAGAAAGTTTGATAAATAAACCAATTAACTACGTGTTTATTGGTAGTTGTACCAATTCTAGAATTGAAGATTTTAGAGTTGCTGCAAACTTTATAAAAGGAAAGCAAAAAGCCGAAAACGTTACTGCTTGGTTGGTTCCAGGAAGTAAACAAGTAGAATCTCAAATTATAGAAGAAGGCTTAAAAGATATTTTTGATGAAGCTGGTTTTGAATTAAGACAACCAGGTTGTTCGGCTTGTTTAGCAATGAATGATGATAAAATTCCGCAAGGTGAATATTGCGTTTCTACATCAAACAGAAATTTTGAAGGAAGACAAGGACAAGGTTCTAGAACTATTTTAGCAAGTCCGTTAGTAGCGGCAGCAACTGCTGTGGAAGGAAAAATTATTGATATTACAAAACAACTTAATTAATATGGAAAAGTTTACAACATTAAATTCTAGGGCAATTCCGTTACAAATTGAGAATGTAGATACAGACCAAATTATACCTGCACGTTTTTTAAAAGCAACAGATAAAAAAGGGTTTGGAGACAATGTTTTTAGAGATTGGAGATACCAAAAAGATGGTTCTGTAAATACAGATTTTGCTTTAAACAATGCTAACTATTCTGGAACAATTTTAGTAGCTGGAGATAATTTTGGTTGTGGTTCTAGTAGAGAACATGCAGCTTGGGCTTTAACCGGTTATGGTTTTAAAGTAGTTGTTTCTAGTTTTTTTGCTGATATTTTTAAAGGTAATGCGCTAAACAATGGTTTGTTACCTGTACAGGTTTCAGAAAGTTTTTTAAAAGAACTTTTAAAAACGATAGAAAACACTCCAGAAACAGTAATAAATGTTAATTTAGAAGCACAGACTATTTCTGTAAATAATATCAATTTGTCTGAGTCATTTGAAATTGATGCGTACAAAAAAACTTGTATGATTAATGGTTATGACGATATTGATTACTTGCTAAGTAAAAAGGCAGTGATTGAGGCTTTTGAAAATGCAAATTCTTAATAGGCGCGTTAGCGATTGAAGTGGCATCCTTTTTTTTAGGAACGAGAAAAAAGATATAATGGAAAGCGCGACTTGGTCCTGAATGCTTTCAGGATAAAGTAACGCCCAAACAAAATAAATAATTAGATGAAATTAAAAATAGCAGTTTTACCAGGAGATGGTATTGGTCCAGAAGTAACAGAACAGGCAATTAAGGCTTTAAATGCAATTGCTTTAGAGTTTGATCATACATTTACGTATAAGCACGCACCCGTTGGTGCAATTGCAATTGATGAAACAGGAAATCCGTTACCAGAAAAAACATTAGACGTTTGCGAAGCAACAGATGCTATTTTATTTGGAGCTATTGGAGATCCAAAATATGATAATAATCCAGATGCAAAAGTACGTCCAGAACAGGGTTTATTACGTTTACGCAAGTCTTTAGGTTTGTATGCAAACATAAGACCTGTTAAGGCTTATGAAACATTATTAGATAAATCGCCTTTAAAAAAGCATATTATTGAAGGTACAGATATTAGTATTTATAGAGAATTAACTGGCGGAATTTACTTTGGCGAAAAGTATTTAAGTGAAGATGGAAATACGGCT
Source organism: Tenacibaculum todarodis (assembly GCF_001889045.1). Lineage (NCBI taxonomy): Bacteria > Pseudomonadati > Bacteroidota > Flavobacteriia > Flavobacteriales > Flavobacteriaceae > Tenacibaculum > Tenacibaculum todarodis. Next base: position 2,508,799 of record NZ_CP018155.1, read on the forward strand.
TCGGATTTATGTTTATACACAAAACCAGAAATTAAACGTATTGCTCATTTAGCTTTTAAAGCAGCAGGATCTAGAAATAACAAAGTTACTTTGGTTGATAAAGCAAATGTTTTAGAAAGTTCTAGATTGTGGAGAAAAGTAGTTGCAGAGGTTGCAAAAGATTATCCAAAAGTAGCATTAGACTTCTTATTTGTTGATAACGCAGCAATGCAAATGATTTTAAACCCAAAGCAGTTTGATGTTATTTTAACTGAAAATATGTTTGGAGATATAATTAGTGATGAAGCTAGTGTAATTGGTGGTTCTATTGGTTTATTGGCTTCGGCGTCGGTTGGTGATAAATTTGCAATGTTTGAGCCAATACACGGTTCGTATCCTCAGGCTACAGGAAAAGGAATTGCAAACCCAATTGCTTCTATTTTATCTGCAGCAATGCTTTTAGATCATTTTGAATTATTTGCTGAAGCAGATTTAATTAGAAAAGCAGTTGAAAAAGCGCTAATTCTTAATATAACAACTCCAGATATTAATGCAGATCATAATGTATCTACTTCTAAAGTTGGAGATTTTATAGCTGATTATATTTCTAACCCAAATGACTCTAATCTTAATTTTAAGAATATTCATTTAGGACAATCTACCATAATATAAATTCAATGGCAACACAACCAAAACTCATAAGGTTTAATCAAAACGTACTGTCTAAATATCAGATATATAACAGTATATTTATGACTTTGCCTTTTGATACAATTACTAAAACAGGTGCTCTTTTACCACTTTTCCATGAGACTTGCCAGAAAGGATTTTCTCAAAAAGATAACCCTACAACTATTGTAGAAACGTTTTTTAAAAAATATCAATCTAGTAGATCAAAAGAGAGTCAGACTAATTTATTATTCAGATTCATTCAATATATAGAGCGTCAAGTTGTATTATTTGATGCTATTGAAGATGCTGCTTTTCCATTTGTGAATAACATGGATGGTATTGGAACGTTGCGTAGTTTAAAAGAAAATGCAACTGCTGAAAATAAATTAGAAGCACTTAAAGCTTACCTTGAAGAATTTAAAGTACGTATTGTATTAACGGCCCATCCAACACAGTTTTATCCAGGTTCAGTTTTAGGTATTATTACTGATTTAACTGAAGCTATACGTGAAAATGATTTACTTAAAATAAACGATCTTTTAGCACAGTTAGGAAAAACCCCATTTTTTAAACATGAAAAACCTACACCTTATGATGAGGCTGTTAGTTTAATATGGTATTTAGAAAATGTGTTTTATAAATCTTTTGGGTCAATTTACGATTACATTCAACAAAATATTTTTGACGGAGAACACATTAATAATGATATTATAAATATTGGTTTTTGGCCAGGAGGAGATAGAGATGGAAATCCATTTGTAACTCCAGAAATAACATTAAAAGTAGCTAATAGATTACGAGAAACAGTTATTAAAAACTATTATCGTGACATTAGAAGATTAAGAAGAAAATTAACATTTGAAGATGTAGAAAACCGTATAACTATATTAGAACGTGAGTTATATAAAATGATTACTAATCAAGAATCAGATTTAACTTTAACGTCTTTTAATTCTGAATTAAAGGAAATAAAACAAGTAATTATTGATAAACATCAATCGCTTTATGTTACTGAAGTAAATAGTTTATTGAATAAAATTCACCTTTTCGGATTCCATTTTGCAAATTTAGATATTAGACAAGATAGTAGAAAACACGAACAGTTTTTTAATGATATGGTAAACGCTTTAATTGAAAGTGGTAGTGCTATATTTCCTAAAAATTATCATGATTTACCAGAAAGCGAACAAGTAAAATTATTGTCTAAAGTTGAAGGCGCAGTAGATTTATCTTTAATTAAAGATGAAGAAACGCTGAAGGCTTTAAATACAATGAAAGCTATAAAAACCATTCAAACTACAAATGGTGAAGTAGCAGCAAACCGTTATATTATTAGTAATAATCAAACAACTTTACATGTTATGCAGTTGTTTGCAATGCTAAAATTAGTTGCTTTTCAAGATAAATTAACAGTTGATGTTGGGCCTTTATTTGAAACTATTACAGATTTAGAAAATGCGCCTCAAGTAATGGAAGATTTGTATACAAATCCTGAATATGCTGCGCATTTAAAATCTAGAGGAAACAAGCAAACAATTATGCTTGGTTTTAGTGATGGAACAAAAGATGGTGGTTATTTAATGGCAAATTGGGCAATCTATAAAGCAAAAGAGAACCTAACTACAATCTCAAGAAAATACGGTGTTACTGTTATATTCTTTGATGGTCGTGGTGGACCTCCAGCTCGTGGTGGTGGAAAAACACATAATTTTTATGCTTCTCTAGGACCAACAATTGAAGATAAAGAAGTACAATTAACAATACAAGGACAAACAATTAGTTCTAATTTTGGAACATTAGATTCGTCTCAATACAACCTAGAACAATTAATTAGTTCAGGTATTTATAATAGTTTAAGCGATAAAGATTTAAGTATGCTTCCTGAAAATAGAGAAGTAATGACAGATTTATCTGAACGAAGCTATAAGGCATATTCAGATTTTAAGGCGCATCCAAAATTCATTTCGTATTTAGAGTACATGAGTACTTTAAAATATTATGCAAAAACTAATATTGGAAGTCGCCCATCAAAAAGAGGAAAGGCAGAAGGTTTAGTTTTCGAAGATTTAAGAGCAATACCTTTTGTAGGTTCTTGGAGTCAGTTAAAACAAAATGTACCTGGCTTTTTTGGAGTTGGTACTGCTTTAAAACATTATGAAGACACAAATACATTTGAAAAAGTACAAACTTTATTTAAAACTTCTGATTTCTTTAAAACATTGATTGAAAACAGCATGATGTCGTTATCAAAATCATTTTTTGATTTAACAAAATACATGAGTGAAGATGAAGAGTACGGTGGTTTCTGGAATGTTATTTATGAAGAATACAAAACTTCTAAACGATTACTTCTAAAACTTACTGGTTATACAGAACTTATGCAAGAAGAGCCGGCAGGAAGTGCCTCTATTGCAGTTAGAGAGTCTATAGTTTTACCACTGTTAACAATACAGCAATATGCTTTAAAGAAAATACAGGAGCTTGAAAAAGCAGAAACTAAAGATGAAGAACAAATAAAAGTTTATGAGAAACTTGTTACACGTTCTCTATTTGGTAATATAAATGCTAGTAGAAATTCTGCATAAGAAAGAATAATAATTAATAAAGTTAGGCCTGTCAATTTTAAAAACTTGACAGGCCTTTTTTTGGTTTCATTTTGAAAAAATTATGGCATAAAAAAACCTCGAAACAAATATGTTTCGAGATTTTTATTTTGAATTTAACTAAAATTAATGCTCGTTCAATCTAAAGTCTGGATAAGCATCCATACCGTGTTCATGAGCATCAAGACCTTCTAATTCTTCTCTTTCAGAAACTCTAATTCCAACTGTTTTCTTTAAGGTGAAAAATATTATAAAAGATGATACAATACATATTGCAGCATAACAAACAACACCTGTTAATTGTGCTAAAAATTTATGATCTGGGTTTGTAGAAAAGATACCAACAGCTAACGTACCCCAAATACCACAGATTAAGTGTACAGCAATTGCTCCAACTGGGTCATCTAATTTAATTGCATCTACAAAACTAACCGCAAATACAATAAGTGCTCCAGCAATAGCACCAATTAAAATAGCGCTTTCTGGTGTCATTACATCTGCACCAGCAGTTATACCAACTAAACCTCCTAAAATACCATTTAAAAACATTGTTAAATCTAAGTTCTTATACCTGATAAAAGAAACTAAAGCAGCAACTACACCACCTGCAGCAGCAGCTAAGCATGTTGTAACTAACGTTAAAGATGTTAATGCTGGATCTGCAGAAAGTACAGAACCTCCATTAAATCCAAACCAACCTAACCATAAAATTAAAACACCTGCTGTTGCTAAAGGAATATTATGTCCAGGAATTGCTTGCGGTTTACCGTCTTTAAATTTACCTATTCTAGATCCAAGTAACCAAACTGCAACTAAAGCAGCCCAACCACCAACAGAGTGAACAAGTGTAGAACCGGCAAAATCATAGAAACCTAATTGGTCTAAGAATCCTCCACCCCATTTCCATGAACCAGCAATTGGATAAATTAATCCTACATAGATTATTGTAAAAATCATAAAAGGTCCAATTTTCATTCTTTCTGCAACGGCACCAGAAACTATAGTAGCTGCTGTTGCTGCAAACATTCCTTGAAATAAGAAATCTGTCCACCAAGTATAACCTCCATCTGCATATTCTGGAGTCATTCCATTTTCTGGAGGTGCAATACCAAAACCAGCAAAGTCTAAAACTCCTGCTGATCCTTCAGCAAAACCAGGATACATTAAATTAAACCCTACTAAATAGTAAAGCAATAACCCTACAGTAATAATAAAGATATTTTTAAATAGTATGTTTATTGTGTTTTTTTGTCTTGTTAAACCAATTTCTAAGAATGCAAAACCTGTATGCATAAAGAAAACTAGTGCTGTACAGATCATCATCCACACATTATTTGTAGTAAAAATTTCCATGTTTTTTTTATTTAGATATTTTCTTTAAAGTTCCTCCTCCTTTTTCTCCCGTTCGAATTCGATATGCTTCTGAGATATCTGATACAAATATTTTACCATCACCAACATCTCCTGTAGCAGCAGATTTAAGTATGGCATCTATAGTTATTTGTTCAAAATCATCATTAACAACTATAGATAAATATCTACGTTGAATATCACTTGTACTATAACTTACACCTCTGTAAACGTGACCTTCTTTTTCGTTACCTAAACCAGTAACATCCCAATAAGAGAAGAAGTTTACATCTACATCATGTAATGCTTTTTTTACAACAGAAAACTTCGATTTTCTGATAATTGCTTCAATTTTTTTCATAATTAAAATTATTAGTTAGTTAATTTGTTTTTTTTAGAAAGAATAAACTGCAGCTAATGTTAATGCAGATACGCTTTTTTCTGCCGCAAAAGCTTCTATTAATCCATCTTCCGAAGAATCATATCTTAAATCTGTAATTAATTTTAGGTTATCAGTTAAAGATGCATTAGCTGTTAAAGTTAAAGCAAACACATCTGCATCTGCAGTTCCAGCACTTACTTTAAAGTATTCTGGACGTAAACCTAAAGCAAAAGTATCTGAGAAAGTATTTTGTAAATATAAAGCAGCACCTGTATAACCAGAATCTGTATCAGAAGAATTTGCATAAGCAGCATTTATTCCTAAAAAGAAAGTGTCAGATAAATCAAAACCACCTGTATAATCTAAATATAAAGCATCATCCGCTGATCCATCAGAACCGTAAATTACGTTTAAGAATTGGCCTTTGTACCCAATTTGACCACCAATTTGCATATCTCCTCCAAAGTTACCATCAGCACTAGAAATACCGTGTGCATTTGTAAGTGCAAGCATAAAAGATAAGTCTTCAGAAGAAGTATAATCTAATTTAACTCCTGTATGAGAAAAAGGACCTGCATTAAATAAGTAAGAAACAGTGTAGTTAAAATTTGCTGAAGGGTTAATAACTTCATAGCCTAAGAAAGTATTGAACTGACCTGCAGTAATTGTTACTTTATCACTTACCTCATAGTAAGCATATAATTGGTTTATTGCTCCAGCCATATTAGCATCATCTGCTCTTGGTCCAAAAGCAATATCTGCTACAACACCAGTTTTTCCTTTTGTATAAGCAAATACAGTATTTGCAAATCCTAAACCAAATCCATTAGCATTTCCAGGATTAGCAATTAGTATTCCAGGGGTTCCAGATCCATCTACAAAATTTGCAGTTCCATACACATCTACGGTTCCGCTTAAGGTAAATTTGCCTTTTTCTTCTTTGTCTACTTTTTCTTGTCCAGATGCTATTAAGCTAGTTGCTAATAATAAAGTAAAAATAATTTTTTTCATAATTAAGTTGTTTTAGTTTATGTATTAAGCCCTCAAATCTATCTCAAAAAATGCTTCAAAAAAAAATATATGGACACAGAAATTTCATTTTTATGATTCTGTTATTTTAACATATAAAAATTATTGAGTATGATAAATTTTGGTATTATTTTTTATAAAATTGATATTTTGAAATTATTTTATTTTCATTAAAATTTAATTTTTCATGAATTATTTTCATTAAAATTTAATTTTTATCAAATTTTTCGCAATAAAAAATCAATATTTATTGAATTTTACGCATTGCTTATTTGATAGAAAAAAGCATCTTTTAATATGCATAATTCTTTTTTTTACCTTCAAATTGTGAATTTCGGAAAAGTGATTCAACTTTTTTTTTAATTGAATACTTGGGTTTATATTAGAGGTGTAATATGGCGTAAAAGCCTTTAAATTTTTTTTGAATATGCTGAAGAAGCAAGGACTTTATTTGCCCGAATTTGAACATGAAAATTGCGGAGCTGGGTTTATTTGTAACCTTAAAGGAGAGAAGACAAATCAAATAATACATGATGCATTAGAGATTCTTGTGAAGTTAGAACACCGTGGAGGTGTAAGTTCTGATGGAAAAACAGGAGATGGAGCAGGATTGTTAATAGATATACCGCATGCGTACTTTAGAAGAGTTTGTGGGTTTAAGGTTCCTGTAAAAGGAAAATATGCTGTTGGAATGGTGTTTTTACCAAAAAACATTAACCAATATAAGTTTTGTAAAGATACTTTTGAAAAAGAAATTATTGCACAAGGTCTTTCTGTAATTGGATGGAGAGAAGTGCCAGTAGATTCTACTCAACTAGGAGAAATAGCTTTAGCTTCAGAACCAAATATAGAACAACTTTTTGTTGGAAAATCTAATGAGGTTTCTGAACAAGACTTTAATGCAAAACTATATGCTGCACGTAAAATAACAGAACATACCATTGCGAACTCAAAAATGTCGCAAAGTTCTTATTTCTATGTGTCTAGTTTATCAACCAATACACTTATTTATAAAGGTATTATAATGCCTGAAGATATTGGGCCGTATTATAAAGATTTACAAGCAACAGATTTAGTAACACGTTTAGCATTAGTACACCAACGTTTTTCAACCAACACAATGCCTACTTGGGAGCTAGCGCAACCTTTTCGATTTATGTGTCAAAATGGTGAAATAAACACATTGCGTGGTAATGTTAGTAGAATGCGTGTTCGAGAAGAAATCATGAAAAGTGATGTTTTTGGACCACAAATAGAAAAGTTATTTCCAATTATATTACCAGGAAAATCAGATTCAGCTTCAATGGATATGGTTGTTGAATTGTTAACACATACTGGGCGTTCTTTACCTGAAGTAATGATGATGATGATTCCTGAAGCTTGGGAAAAACACAAAACAATGTCTCCAGAGCGTAAAGCATTTTACGAGTACAATTCTTGTATTATGGAACCTTGGGATGGACCAGCTTCTGTACCATTTACAGATGGAAATTATATTGGTGCCTTATTAGACAGAAACGGATTAAGACCGTCTAGATATACAGTTACCAAAAGTGGTAAATTAATTATGTCTTCAGAAATTGGTGTAGTGGATATTGCACCAGAAGATGTAGAAAGTCATGGACGTTTAGAACCAGGTAAAATGTTTTTAGTAGACATGAACCAAGGTAGAATTATAAATGACGAAGAAATAAAGAGTAAAATTGTTAAAGAAAGACCGTATCAAGAGTGGTTAGACAAAACAAGATTGCACTTAAAAGATTTACCTTATACTGGTGAAACTTGCCCAGTAGAAACTACCGATATTAGAACAAGGCAACGTTTATTTAACTATACGTTTGAAGATATACAAGAGGTAATTACGCCAATGGCTCAAAAATCTAAAGAAGCTTTGGGTTCTATGGGAATTGATACTCCTTTGGCAGTTTTATCTAACAAACCTCAAATAATTTCAAACTATTTTAAGCAATTATTTGCGCAAGTAACGAATCCGCCTTTAGACGGAATTCGTGAAGAAATAGTAACAGACATTAGTTTGTCCTTAGGTAAGGACAGAAACATTTTCAGCATTACAGAAAGACAATGTAGAAAATTAAAAATCCAAAACCCGGTAATTTCTAATGACGATTTAGATAAAATAAGAAATATTTCTGTTGAAAGTTTTAAGGCAGAAACTGTAAGTATTTTATATCAAAAAGATAAAGGGCTTAATGGACTAGAAGACGCTTTAGACAATATTATTGTTCAAATTGAAAAAGCACTAGATAGAAAAACTAACATTATAATTTTATCAGATAGAGGTGTAAATGAAGATTTAGCTCCAATTCCTGCTTTATTAGCTTGTTCTTATGTAAATCATCAAATGAATCGTTTACGTAAGCGTTCTTATTTCGATATTATTATTGAATCAGCAGAACCACGAGAGCCACATCATTTTGCAACTTTATTTGGTTATGGAGCAAGTGCTGTGAATCCATATATGGTAAATGAAATTATTAGATCGCAAGTAAAAGAAGGTTTTATAACTGGAATGGACGAGCAAAAAGCGGTTGATAATTTTAATACTGCTATTGGAAAAGGTATTTTAAAAGTGATGAACAAAATAGGAATCTCAACATTACATTCTTATAGAGGTTCTCAAATATTTGAAATTGTAGGTTTTAATTCTCAATTTGTGGAAAAATACTTCCCATACACAGCTTCTAGAATTGAAGGAATTGGATTGTATGAAATTGAAAAAGAAATTAATTTACGTTATAAACACGCATATCCAACTACAGAAGTTAATAAGAGTTTAGGTTTAAACATTGGTGGTGATTACAGATGGAGACGTAACGGAGAAAAGCACTTATTTAACCCAACTACTGTTGCAAAATTACAACAAGCTGTTAGGTTAAGCGATCAAGCAAGTTATGATGTATATGCAAAAACCATCAACGAGCAATCAAAAAATTTAATGACCATTCGTGGTTTATTCGAATTTAATAATATTGATCCAATTTCTATTGATGAGGTAGAACCTTGGACAGAAATTGTAAAACGTTTTAAAACGGGAGCAATGTCTTACGGGTCAATTTCTCGTGAAGCACATGAAAACTTAGCAATTGCAATGAACAGAATTGGAGGAAAATCTAATTCTGGAGAAGGAGGAGAAGATAGAAGACGTTTTCAACCAGATGTAAATGGAGACAGTAGAAATTCTGCTATTAAACAAGTAGCTTCTGGGCGTTTTGGAGTAACTTCTCATTATTTAGCCAATGCTAAAGAGATTCAAATTAAAATGGCACAAGGTGCAAAACCTGGAGAAGGTGGTCAGTTACCGGGTGAAAAAGTATTGCCATGGATTGCATCGGCAAGAAATTCAACTCCGTTTGTTGGGTTAATTTCTCCGCCTCCGCATCACGATATTTATTCAATTGAAGATTTAGCACAATTAATTTACGATTTAAAAAATGCAAATCGTGAAGCAAGAATTAATGTTAAATTAGTATCAGAAGTTGGTGTTGGAACTATTGCTGCAGGTGTTGCTAAAGCAAAAGCAGATGTAGTTTTAATTGCAGGTTATGATGGTGGAACAGGTGCATCACCTTTAACATCTTTAAAACACGCAGGTTTACCTTGGGAACTTGGTTTAGCCGAAGCACAACAAACTTTAGTGCTTAATAATTTAAGAAGTAGAATTGTTGTAGAATGTGATGGTCAATTAAAGACAGGACGAGATGTAGCAATTGCAGCATTATTAGGAGCAGAAGAATTTGGTTTTGCAACAGCTCCTTTAGTAGCCTCAGGATGTATTATGATGCGTAAATGTCATTTAAATACGTGTCCAGTTGGTATAGCAACACAAGATAAAGAGTTGCGTAAAAACTTTAAAGGAACACCAGAACACGTTATTAATTTCTTCTATTATATAGCAGAAGAATTAAGAAGTATTATGGCTGAATTAGGGTTTAGATCTATGGATGAAATGATTGGTCAAACACATAAAATAAATGCAAATAAAGCAATTAGTCATTATAAAGCTAAAGGTTTAGATTTATCTTCAATCTTACACAGACCAGCTGGTTATAGAGAAATGCCTGTTAAAAATTCTGAAAAACAAGATCATAATTTAGATAATGTTTTAGATTTTACAATTCTTAAAGATTCGCACAGAGCATTGTATAGAAAAGAGCAAATGGCACTTTCCTATCCAATAAGTAATACAGATCGTACAGTTGGAGCTATTGTTAGTAATGAAATTTCAAAAATATATGGTCATTTAGGTTTACCTGAAGACACATTGAATATAAATTTTGAAGGCTCAGCAGGTCAAAGTTTTGGAGCTTTTGGTGCACCTGGTTTAACGTTTAAGCTAGAAGGAAATACAAACGATTATTTAGGAAAAGGTTTATCTGGAGCTAAATTAATTGTTAAAAAACCAGCCAAAGCAGATTTTATTGCAGAAAACAATATCATTATTGGTAATGTTTGCTTGTTTGGAGCAGTTAGTGGAGAAGCATATATAAATGGAATTGCAGGAGAACGTTTTGCTGTTAGAAATTCTGGAGCAATAACAGTTGTAGAAGGAGTTGGAGATCACTGTTGTGAGTATATGACAGGAGGAAAAGTAGTTGTTCTTGGTAAAACAGGAAGAAACTTTGCTGCAGGAATGAGTGGAGGAATCGCTTATGTATATGATCCAGAAAATAAGTTTGTAAACGGATTATGTAACACCGAAACAATTGAGTTTGAAAAGATTCTCAAGAAAGATGCAAATGATTTAAAAGCCATGATTGAAAAGCATGTAAAATATACAGAAAGTAAATTAGGTGAAAAATTATTAGCTAACTGGGAAACAAGCTTAAAGAATTTTGTTCGCGTAATGCCAACGGAATACAAGCGTGCTCTAAAACGTTTAGAGACAGAAGTACAAATGGTAGAAGAATTAGAAACAGTATAGAACAATGGGAAAAGTAACAGGTTTTAAAGAATTCGAAAGAAAAGATGAGTCTTACAAGCCAGTAAAGGATCGTGTAAAGCATTATAATGAGTTTACAGTTCCTTTAAAGGATAAAGACATGGCAGAACAAGGTTCTCGTTGTATGGATTGTGGAATTCCATTTTGCCATAGTGGTTGTCCATTAGGTAATCTAATTCCAGATTTTAATCACATGGTTCACCAAGGTGAATGGCAAAAAGCATCGTGGATATTACATTCAACAAATAATTTCCCTGAATTTACAGGACGTTTATGTCCTGCTCCTTGTGAGCAAGCGTGTGTTTTAGGTATTATTGAAGATCCAATTTCAATAGAAAATATTGAAAAAAACATCGTAGAACGTGCTTTTAAAGAAGGTTGGATTAAGCCTCAACCACCAAAAGTAAGAACAGGTAAAACTATTGCAGTTGTAGGTTCTGGACCAGCAGGTTTAGCAACAGCACAACAATTAAATAGAGCAGGACACACCGTTACTGTTTTTGAAAGAGATGATGCTATTGGAGGATTATTACGTTACGGAATTCCTAATTTTAAAATGGAAAAAGGTATTATAGATCGTCGTTTAGCAATATTAGAAGCTGAGGGAATTATCTTTAAAACGAACGTAAATGTTGGTGTTAATTATGATGTTGAAGACTTAAAAAAGTTTGATGCAGTTGTACTTTGTGGAGGAGCTACGGAAAGAAGAAGTTTACCAACACCAGGAATTGATGCAGTTGGAGTTGTACAGGCAATGGACTTTTTAACACAGCAAACAAAAGTTGTTTTTGGTCAAAAAGTAAAAGATCAAATTTTAGCAACGGATAAAAATGTAATTGTAATTGGTGGTGGAGATACAGGATCAGATTGTATTGGTACATCTAACAGACAAGGAGCAAAATCGGTAGTTAATTTCGAAATTATGCCAAAACCTCCAGGACATAGATCACCAGCAACACCTTGGCCATATTGGCCATTACAGTTAAAAACATCTACGTCTCATAAAGAAGGTGTAGAAAGAAACTGGTTAATAAATACCAAAGAATTTGTTACCAATGCAAAAGGAAAACTTACTGCTTTGAAAACAGTAAATGTTGAGTGGGAAATGGTTCCGGGTGAACGTCCAAAACTAATTGAAATTGCAGGTACTGAGAAAACTTGGAAATGCGATTTAGCGTTATTGGCTTTAGGTTTTACAGGTCCAGAAAGCACTATTGCAGATAAATTAGGCTTAGAAAGAGATGTTCGTTCTAATTATAAAGCAACGTATGGAAAATATCAAACTAACATTCCAAATATATTTACTGCAGGAGATATGCGTAGAGGTCAATCTTTAATTGTTTGGGCTATTTCTGAAGGAAGAGAAGCAGCGCGTCAAGTAGATATTTATTTAATGGGTAAATCTGATTTAGCTACAAAAAATGAAGAAGGAGATTTGGTAGGATTGTAAAAAAACTTATTTTTATAGAAATCACAAAAGTTCAAAAATGAAAAGTAGAAAGTTATTAATGATTCCTGGTCCAATTGAGTTTGAACCATCTGTATTAAGAGCAATGGGAGAAGCAACTACAAGTCATGTTGCGCCCAATTTTATAGAAACCTTTGGAAATTGTTTAGATTTAATACAAAATGTATGGCAATCTCCAAATGGACAGCCATTTTTAATTGCAGGTAGCGGTACTTTAGCAATGGATATGGCAATTTCTAACCTAATTGAAAAAGGTGAAAACGCATTAGTAATTTCTACTGGATATTTTGGAGAACGTTTTAAAGATATTCTTACTACTTACGGAGCAAATGTAACTGTTCTTACAGCTGCTATTGGAGACGTTGTTTCTTTAAATGATATAGAAACTGAGTTAAAAAATAAAGATTACAAGTTAGTAACTATGACTCATGTAGACACTTCTACAGGAGTTTTAGTAGACCCAAAACCAGTTGCGGCACTTGCTAAAAAATACAATGCATTAAGTATTTTAGATGGAGTTTGCTCTGTTGCAGGAGAAGAAATTCAGCAAGATAATTGGGGAATAGATATTGTTTTTACAGGATCTCAAAAAGCAATTGGAGTTCCGCCAGGTTTAGCACTTTTAGTTGCTTCACCTAAAGCAATGGAAACTTGGAAAAACAGAAAAACACCAGTACAAAGTTATTATTCCGATTGGAAAAACTGGTTGCCAATTATGAAAGCATATCAAAATAGAAAACCATCTTATTTTGGCACACCAGCTGTTAATTTAATAAGAGCTTTGGAGGTAAGTTTAGAGTTGATTAACAAACAAGGAATTACAAATAGAACAAACGTTCATAAAAAGTACGCGAAGGCTTTTCAAAAAGCAATTGTAGCAATTGGATTAGAGTTAGTTCCAAATTCAACAGAAATCACGGCAAATACGCTTTCAGCAATTTATTACCCAAGAGAAATTGATGGTAATGAGTTCCGTAAGCAAGTAGGAGAATTAGGTGTTATTATTGCTGGTGGATTACATGCAGAAATAAAAGCAACATATTTTAGAGTTGGTCACATGGGTTCTATTAATGCAGCAGATATTACAACTACATTAAGTGCTATTGAATATGGTTTATCTAAAGTAGGTTATACTTTTAAATTAGGAAGTTCACTTGCTACTTTTCAAAAAGAATTGTTAGCTTAAGAATTTATATTTAGTATTAAATAATCCCCAAAACGATAAGTTCTGGGGATTTTTAATTTTTCTTACTTCGGATATTTCTCACGAATTTTATCCAAACTCAAATTATGAATACTACCAACATGAGAGTGTTGTTTTCCTAAATCTGGTTTGTAAGTTCCTGCTTGTACTTGTCCGCCAATTTGTTGATACGCTTCTCTAAAAGACATGCCTTCAACTACTAAATTATTTATTGAATCTACCGTAAATAAGTATTGATATTTCTCATCATTCAAATCAATATCTTTTACAATTACTTGCTGAATTGAATAATTAAAGATGTCTAAAATATCTTTTACATCTTCAAAAGCAGCAATAATGTTTTCTTTCAATAACTGAAAATCTCTGTGATAACCTGTTGGTAAATTGTTGGTAATCATAACCATTTCTGTGTGTAATGCCTGAATTTTATTACATTTTCCACGGATTAATTCAAAAACATCAGGATTTTTCTTGTGTGGCATAATGCTACTTCCTGTTGTTAATTCATCAGGAAAAGAAATAAAACCAAAATTCTGACTCATATACAAACAAACATCCATTGCAAAACGAGACATGGTATTACACAATCCGCCTAATGCAGATGCAATAGAACGCTCACTTTTTCCACGACTTAATTGTGCTGCAACTACATTATATTTCATTGTTGCAAATTCTAATTCTTTGGTGGTTAAATCTCTATCAATAGGAAAAGAAGAACCATAACCAGCGGCAGAACCTAAAGGATTTTGATCAACAACTCTAGAAACGGCATTTAAAACATATACATCATCAATTAACAATTCTGCATACGCAGAAAACCATAACCCAAATGATGATGGCATTGCTACTTGCAAATGTGTATAACCAGGTAATAAACTTTCTTTGTGTGTTTCAGCTAAACCTAAAAGCGTATCAAATAAGGTTTTAGTCTTATCATTTATAACTGCTAAATTTTCTTTGTAATACAATTGAAGTGCTACTAAAACTTGGTCGTTTCTAGAACGTGCAGTGTGAATTTTCTTCCCAACTTCACCTAGTTTATTTGTTAACTCCCATTCAATTTTAGAGTGTACATCTTCAAAAGAAGGTTCAATAACAAACGTTCCGTTTTCAATATCATTTGCTAATTCTTGTAAGCCTTTTTTAAGGTCTTTTAATTCTTCAGCAGTAATAATACCAATAGATTCTAGCATTATTGCGTGTGCCAAAGAAGCCTGAACATCATATTTTGCAATGTGAATATCAATTTCTCTATCATTACCAACCGTAAAGTTTTCTATTTGTTTGTCTATTGAAAATCCTTTATCCCACAACTTCATAATTTTTATATTTTGTCATTCCTGCGTAGGCAGGAATCTTATTAATGTTAGGTCTAATTTATTTTGAGATTCCTGCCTTCGCAGGAATGACAGCCTAATTAAACAATTACTCTATTCAACAATTCAACGTATATTTTAATTCCTTCTTCAATTTCAGCTAAATAAATAAATTCATTAGCAGAATGAGAACGTGTACTGTCTCCAGGACCTAATTTTAAAGATTGACAAGTTAATACAGACTGGTCTGATAAGGTTGGAGAACCATAGGTTTCTCTTCCCATTTCAATTCCTGCTTTTACTAAATCGTGTTCAGTAGAAATAGAAGACGAATTTAATCGTAAACTTCTAGGTGTTATTTTGGTACAAGGTGATTTTTCTTGTAACAGATCTGCAATTTCCTGATTAGAATAGGCATCATTAACGCGAACATCCAGAACCAAATCTACATGTGCTGGAACAACATTATGCTGTTTACCAGCGTTAATTTGAGTGACTGTCATTTTTACATCACCTAAAGCTTCAGAAGTTTTTTCAAACTTAAAATCTTTAAACCATTGTAAAACTTCAATAGTATTATAAATTGAATTGTTGTTATTTGGATGGGCAGCATGACTTGGAGTTCCTTCTACAACAGCATCAAAAACAACCAAACCTTTTTCTGCAACTGCTAAGTTCATTAAAGTAGGTTCTCCAACAATAGCAACATCTATGTGTGGAATTATAGAAAGCATACTGTTTAATCCATCTGGACCACTACTTTCTTCTTCTGCAGAAGCCACAATTACCAAATTATATTTTAGGTTTTCTTGCGCGTAAAAGTTGGTAAAAGTTGCAATTAAAGAAACCAAACAACCACCAGCATCATTTGAACCTAAACCATACAATTTACCGTCTTCAACAATCGCTTTTAAAGGATCGTTTGTATAAGCAGAATTTGGTTTAACAGTATCGTGGTGAGAGTTTAATAATAATGTTGGTTTACTTTTATCAAAATGTTTGTTGGTTGCCCAAATGTTATTTTTAGTTCTTTTAAACGGAATTTCGTTCTCTAGAAACCAAGCTTCAATAAGTTTGGCTGTATTTTCTTCTTCGGAAGAAAATGATTGTGTTTCAATCAAATTCTTTAAAAGTGAAATTGCGTTTTTTGTTAATTTTTCGATATTCATTTTATAATGTAATAGTTGTAAAATTGTCGTTCTCTTTTGTTAACATAGCGGTATTTCCAATATGTACTTTAGACACTCCATTATTTAAAGCATCAAAGCAATTATCTATTTTCGGAATCATTCCGTCAGTAATAATTTCAGTTGTTAATAATTCTTTGTAGGTGTCAGCATTTATAGTTTTTATAACTGAATTTTTATCATTAAAATCTTTTAAAACACCATTCAATTCAAAACAATAGTAAATTGAAGTGTCGTAGATTTTACTCATTCCAACACCAATTGTACTTGCAATGGTATCGGCGTTTGTGTTTAATAATTGTCCGTTTCCATCATGCGTAATTGCACAAAAAACAGGTGTAAAATCGGCTTTAATTAGTTTATCTATTGAATTAGATGCAACTTTTTTAACATCACCAACAAAACCAAAATCGACTTCTTTTACAGGTCTTTTTTCTGATTGAATACTGTTGATGTCTGCTCCTGTTAAACCAATTGCATCAACGTTTAAAGCTTGTAATTTAGCCACTATATTTTTGTTGACTAAACCTCCATAAACCATGGTAATTACCTCTAAAGTTTCTCCATCAGTAATACGTCTACCATTTACCATTTTAGATTCAATACCTAGTTTAGATGCAATATGAGTAGCACGTTTTCCGCCTCCATGAACGAGAATTTTATTTCCTTCTAGGTTAGAAAATAATTTTAAGAAAGCATTTAAAGAAGTTTCATCTTCAATAATATTTCCGCCAATTTTTATGATTGATAGTTTTTCCATAAGTGCTGAACTTGTTTCAGTATCTTTTTGTTTATTGTTAGATTCTGAATCAAGTTCAGAATTACGAAAACTTTACAAGTCTTCTAATATTTTTTTCAAAACCAATTGCGCTGCATACGTTCTATTATTTGCTTGTTCAATAACCAAAGAAGAATCGCTATCTAAAACAGCATCTTCTACCACAACATTTCTTCTAACAGGCAAGCAATGCATAAACTTTGCTTCATCAATTTTTTCTTTAGTAATCATCCAATTAGGGTCTGTATTTAAAACTTGCCCGTAATCATCATAAGAACTCCAGTTTTTGGTGTACACAAAATCGGCATCTTTAAAAGCTTCGTTTTGGTTGTGAGTAATTCGAGTATTCTTGGTAATTTCTGAATTTAAATTATAACCTTCTGGGTTTGCAATTACAAACTCAACATCCATTTTTTGCATTGCTTGTGTAAAACTATTAGCAACTGCATGTGGTAATGCCTTAACATGTGGCGCCCAACTTAAAACTACTTTTGGTCTCTTTTTTGTTGAGTTTTCAGAAATTGTAAGTGCATCTGTTAGCCCTTGAAGCGGATGACTTATTGCACTTTCCATATTTACAATTGGCACAGAAGCATATTTTACAAACGAATTTAAAACCTGTTCAGATTCGTCTTTTTCTTTATCAGTTAAGCTAGGAAATGCTCTAACTGCAATTACATCGCAATATTGAGAAACCACTGCTGCAGCTTCTTTAATATGTTCTGCTGTGGTTCCGTTCATTACAGTTCCATCTTCAAATTCAATTCCCCAAGCATCACCAGAAACATTCATCACAATCGGATTCATTCCTAAGTTTAATGCCGCTTTTTGGGTACTTAAACGCGTACGTAAGCTTGAGTTAAAAAACAATAATCCTAAGGTTTTATTTTTTCCTAATGCTATATTTTTTAATGGATTTGCTTTGATTTCTTTTGCTTCTTCAATCCAAGAATTAATATTGTCAATGTCGTCTATATGTGTGTATTTTTTCATGATAGTTCACTTTTTATAGCATCAAAAAGTGCATCAACATGTTCTTTTTTGATGGTTAAAGGCGGAAGAATTCTTAATAAATTAGGATTTTTTGCACTTCCTGTAAATATTTTTTGATTGAAAATCAATTTTTTACGAAGCTCTGCAATAGGAAAATCAAATTCCAATCCTAACATTAAACCACGTCCTTTTATGTTTTTTATCTCTGAAATTTCTTTCGCTTTTTCAATAAAATAAGCAGAAATTTTTGTTGCATTTTGCATTAATTTTTCTTCCTCAATAACTTCTAAAACGGTTGAAGAAGCTACACAAGCTAAATGATTTCCGCCAAAAGTGGTTCCTAATAAACCAAAAGAAGCTTTAATATCTGGATGAATTAAAATTCCGCCAATCGGAAAACCATTTCCCATTCCTTTGGCAATAGAGATAATATCTGGAGTAACATTGTATTTTTGAAAGGCAAAGAAATCGCCAGTTCTTCCAAAACCAGACTGCACTTCATCGGCAATAAAACACGTATTGTACTTTTTACAAAGCGTGTTTATTGCTTCGTAAAATTCTGCGGTACTTTCATCTAAACCACCAACACCTTGTATAAACTCTATAATTACAGCGCAAACATCGTTTTTAGCTAAAGATTTTTCAAGAGCAACTAAATCTCCTAATTCTAAAATTTCTACCTCTTGTTGTGCGTTAATTGGCGCAACAATTTTAGCATTATCTGTTGCAGCAACAGCAGCAGAAGTTCTACCATGAAAACCGTTTTTAAAAGCAATCACCTTTTTCTTTCCGTTATGAAATGAAGCTAGTTTTAACCCATTTTCATTGGCTTCTGCACCAGAATTACATAAAAATAATTGATATTCTTTACAGCCAGATAATTTGCCAAGTTTAGTTGCTAAATCAACCTGTAGCGGATTCTGAATAGAATTACTATAAAAACCTAATTTACTAACTTGCTCACTAATGTGTTTTACATATTTAGGATGTGAATGCCCAATAGAAATTACAGCATGTCCGCCATATAAATCTAAATATTTGGTATTATTTTCATCAAAAACATACACATCTTCTGCTTTTACAGGAGTGATATCGAAAAGTGGATATACATTAAATAAACTCATATTTGTTCTTTTTTTGTTTGTCATTCAGAGGGAAGAATAACCGAAGAATCTACAATTTTAAGAATCTCCGCTATGCTCTAAATGACAGATTTCAACTTTAAATCTGTTCTTTTTTGATGTTATTAATTTTATTAAACGAAGCAACCATTCCTTGAATTAAAGAAGAACTCAATCCTTTGTGTTCCATTTCATTTAAACCTTCAATTGTACAACCTTGTGGCGTAGTAACTCTATCAATTTCTTCTTCTGGGTGATTTCCATTTGTTATCAACAAATTAGCAGCTCCTTCACTTGTAAACATTGCCAATTCTTGTGCTTCTTTGGCGTCAAAACCTAACTGAATTGCCGCTTGCGTAGTTGCTCTAATTAAGCGCATCCAAAAGGCAATTCCACTTGCACAAACCACCGTTGCAGCTTGCATTTGACTCTCAGGAATACTCAAAGAATGTCCTAAACGATTAAAAATAGCTTCCGCAATCTTAATGCGTTTTTCACCTTGTTCATTACTACACAAACACGTCATCGATTTACCCACAGCAATTGCTGTATTTGGCATCGCTCTAATAATAAATTTGTCTTTACCAACTATTCCTTCAATTTTAGGGATTAAAAACCCTGTAATTGTAGAAATTAAAACATGTTTTTCGGATAAAAAAGGCTTAACATCATTTAAAATTCCTTCAAAATGAGCAGGTTGAATAGCAAAAATAATAATGTCAGATTGTTTAACAGCCTCAATATTATCTGTAGTTAAATACACATTTTTATAACCATCAAACTCCTTTATTCCTTCTAAATCTCTTTTGGTTAAGTATAAACTAGTAATTGCGTTGTTGGTAATTAAACCCTTTGCAATAGATTTTCCTAAATTTCCTGTTCCTATAATTGCTATTTTCATAATAAATATTTTTTTGGCGTTACTTTATCCTGAAAGCATTCAGGACCAAGTCGCGCTTTCCGTTATATCTTTTTTTGCCATTTATGGCAGCAAAAAAAGGATGTCACTTCAATCGCTAACGCGAGAGCTAGTTACTACTAAAAGTAATTTGCCTTTAAATTTAAACCTAACGTTTCTTCAAAACCGTACATCAAATTCATATTCTGAATTGCGGCACCAGAAGCTCCTTTTAAAAGGTTGTCAATTGTACTTGTTATTAATAATTTATTTCCGTGTTTTTCTAGTTGCACCAAACATTTGTTGGTGTTTACAACTTGCTTTAAAAAGATACTTTCATCAGAAATAAATGTAAAAGCAGCATCTTTATAATAATCTTTATATATTTTTTTGGCACCTTCAAGAGAACCTTCAAATTTTGTGTACGTAGTTGCAAAAATTCCTCTAGAAAAATCACCACGATTTGGCATAAAATTAATTTCGGAATTAAAATCGTTTTGTAATTGATTTACAGTCTGATTAATTTCTCCTAAATGCTGATGGTTGAATGCTTTGTAATGCGAGAAGTTATTATCTCTCCACGTAAAATGTGTAGTTGCAGAAAACGAAGTTCCTGCACCAGTTGCGCCTGTAACTGCATTAATATGAACATCATCTTTTAACAAACCATTTGCCGCTAAAGGTAAAATTGCCAATTGCAAAGCCGTTGCAAAACAACCAGGATTTGCAATATATTTTGCTGTTTTTATCGCTTCCTTATCTAATTCTGGTAAACCATACACAAATTCTTTTCCTTCAAAATTCTTATCAGCCAATAATCTAAAATCATTACTTAAATCTATAATCTTTGTATTGTCAGAAAAGCTGTTTTTTTGTAAAAAAGCAGTTGAATTTCCATGTCCTAAACACAAAAATAAAACATCTACATCTGCATTTATTTCACTTGTAAAGCTAATTTCCGTAGAACCAACCAAATCTTGATGTACTTTATATAATTTGTTGCCAGCATTAGAAGTACTAAACACAAAATTGATATTTGTTTCCGGGTGATTTAATAACAATCTGATTAATTCACCAGCTGTATAACCTGCTCCTCCTATAATTCCTACTTGTAACATAGTTATGAATTGTTTACTTGTCTATAAATTTTGTTCTGATTTCCTAAAATCTTGATAAATCCTTTTGCATCATCCGCAGTCCAAGCTTTATTTTCTTCACCATAGGTACTAAAAGCACTCGACATTAAATCGTGGTCAGAAATAATTCCGTCTAAAGAAAAATGATACGGTTTTAAAGAAACCACTACATTACCAGAAACCATTTTTTGAGAACTTTGTAAAAACGCTTCGGTATCTCTCATTACAGGATCTAAATATTGACCTTCGTGTAAGTGCATTCCGTAAAAACTAGACAAATATTCTTTGTGCTGTAATTGCCATTTTGTTAAAGTATGTTTCTCTAACAAATGATGTGCTTTTACCGTAATTAAAGCAGCAGCAGCTTCAAAACCAACTCTTCCTTTTGTACCAACAATAGTATCTCCAACATGAATATCTCTACCAATTGCAAATTTTGAAGCAATATTATTTAGGTTTTCAATATTTACTTCTGGTTTATTTTCTTGTCCGTTTAAAGCAACAAATTCGCCATTTTTAAAGGTCAATGTTACTTTTTCTTCCCCTTCTTTTTCTAATTGAGAAGGATATGCCTCACTAGGTAAAGGCTTTTCAGACTTTAAAGTTTCAACACCACCAACACTTGTTCCCCAAAGACCTTTGTTTACAGAATATTTCGATTTTTCCCAATTCATGTCAATTCCTTCAGACTTTAAGTAATCTATTTCTTCTTGTCTAGCTAGTTTTTGATCTCTAATTGGAGTAATAATTTTAATGTTTGGCGCCAATGTTTGAAAAATCATATCAAAACGCACTTGGTCGTTTCCTGCGCCAGTACTTCCGTGTGCAATATATTCAGCATCTATACTTTTTGCATATTCTATAATTTCAATGGCTTGTATAATTCTTTCTGCACTTACCGAAAGCGGATATGTACTATTTTTTAACACGTTTCCAAAAATTAAATATTTTACTACCTTGTTGTAAAAAGTTGCTACGGCATCAATATTTTTATAAGTTGTAACACCCATTTTATACGCGTTACTTTCTATATGTTTAATCTCCTCAGTTGTAAAACCACCAGTATTTACACTAACCGCATGCACATCATATTCTTTTGATAAACTTACTGCACAATAAGAAGTGTCTAAACCACCACTATAAGCTATTACTAATTTTTTCATTTTTTATCCTTTTTAAGGAACATAGATTGTTTAATATTTTTTAATCTTGTCCACACTTTTTTATCATGTTTTTTTGATTCACTTCCTGTTTTTTCTTTTTTAGCAGGATCGTATAGCATTCCTGTACATAAACACATTTTTTGTTCTGTTCTTGTTAAAATATCATAGTTTTTACAAGTTTGACAACCATTCCAAAAAGATTGATCGTCTGTTAATTCAGAAAATGTTACAGGTTTGTAACCAAGGTCGCTATTCATTTTCATAACAGCTAAACCTGTTGTAATACTAAAAACTTTAGCATCTGGAAATTTTGTTCTAGAATGATTAAAAATAACTTGTTTAATCTTTTTTGCTAAACCTCTATTTCTAAAATCTGGATGCACAATTAAACCAGAATTGGCAACAAATTTTCCATGTCCCCATTTTTCTATATAGCAAAATCCAGCAAATTTGTCGTTATCTAAAGCAATTACAGCATTACCGTTTTCCATTTTAGTGGCAACATATTCTGGTTTTCTTTTAGCAATACCAGTTCCTCTTACCTTAGAAGCTTCTTCTATGGTTTTACAGATAATTTCTGCGTAAACAGTATGTGATTTATTTGCAATAACAATTTCCATTGTAATTGGTTTTTTTAATTTATAAGTAAATATTAAGTTGTTTTTGAATGAAGAATTGGACGCACCTAATTCAGTAATTAAAGAATACCCTTACGGGCGTCGTGTAGAAATACAGCGTAATAAAGCTTTGTTATTGTTTAAAATAACGTTACTTAGAGATAAAAAAGAAGGTGATAAATTGTTCATTGTAAAAAAAAATAAAAACTATTAACTAAAATGCATTTTAAGAAGTGCATTAGCGACGTCGTTTACCTGTTGGTAAACTTGTGGGTCTTTCGTTTTTATTTAATGAAGTAATCATGGTGTAAATCTATAATGTTTTTGTTTCTAACAAAAATAAAATCGATTTATTTTTTATAAAACATTGATTTTTATGAATATGAAAAAAAATAAGCCCTTTTTTCATTGATTCAAGAATAAAAAAAATAATTAATCCTCTTTTTTGAGAAATTAAAAATAATTCACTAAAAACGTCACTTCAGTTAGGATAATTCAATAAATATTTTAAATATTTGTTATATAAAGTGAGAAAACAAATTATAAATATCATTTCTATTATTGTCATTGTAATTTTTTTACAAGGATAGGAAGTGTATTATATATTTTATAAAAAGGCTTCCTAATTTTTTAGGAAGCCTTTTTATATAATTTTATGTTTTTTTAATTAAAAAACAACCTTTTTAATGTTTTGAATATTACAATAAAACACTTGTAATAATTTGATATTTAGGTTTTTAAGTTTTAAATCTATTCAATAGATATCATTTAAAACAATAATAAGTAGCGTTAATAATAAGAGAATAAAATAATTTCGAAAAATCAAAGCAATAAAGCTGTTTAAAAATGAATTTGAATAAACACAGTAAAAGATTAACACAAGACGAATCTCAGCCAGCATCTCAAGCAATGTTGTACGCTGTAGGTTTAACTGATGAAGATATGAGCAAAGCGCAAGTTGGTATTGCAAGTACAGGTTACGATGGTAATCCATGTAATATGCACTTAAACAACTTGGCTGCAGAAGTAAAAGTGGAATCTAAAATTGCGGGTTTAGTAGGTTTAGGGTTTAATACAATTGGTGTTTCAGACGGAATTTCTATGGGAACTTCGGGTATGAATTATTCATTAGCTTCTAGAGATATTATTGCAGATTCTATAGAAACTGTTATGAATGCACAAAGTTATGATGCGTTGATTTCTGTGGTTGGTTGTGATAAGAATATGCCAGGAGCCGTAATTGCCATGTTGCGTTTAAATCGTCCGTCAATTATGATGTATGGCGGAACAATTGCATCAGGAAATTACAAAGGAAAAAAATTAAATATAGTATCAGCTTTTGAGGCTTTAGGTCAAAAAGTAGCAGGAGAAATAGAAGAAGACGAATATAGAGAAATTATAAAGAGAGCAATTCCAGGCGCAGGTGCTTGTGGCGGAATGTATACTGCAAACACAATGGCTTCTGCTATTGAATGTATGGGTTTTGCATTGCCTTATAATTCATCTATACCAGCAGAAAATCCTAATAAATTATCGGAAGCAGAAAGAACTGCTTTAGCTATTAAAAACTTATTAGAATTAGATTTAAAACCGCTTGATATTATTTCTAAAAAGTCTTTAGAAAACGCAATCGCAATTGTAAATGCATTAGGAGGATCTACAAATGCAGTATTGCACTTTTTAGCAATTGCACACGCAGCAGATATTGAATTTACATTAGAAGATTTTCAAAAAGTAAGTGATAGAACGCCATTAATTGCAGATTTAAAACCATCTGGAAAATACTTAATGGAAGATGTTCATGGAGTTGGTGGTACACCAGCAATTATGAAATATTTATTAGACAATGGTTATTTACATGGCGATTGTTTAACGGTTACAGGAAAAACATTAGCAGAAAATTTAGAGAATGTTGAGGCTATGGAGTTTGAAGATCAAGATGTGATTTTTCCAAAAGATAAAGCATTAAAATCATCAGGTAACATTCAAATTATTTATGGAAACCTTGCAGAAGAAGGAGCTGTTGCAAAAATTTCTGGAAACGAAGGGTTGCTTTTTGAAGGAAAAGCAGTGGTTTACGATGGAGAGCAAGCAGCAAATACAGGTATTTCTAACGGAGAAGTAGAAAGAGGAGATGTAGTCGTCATAAGGTATGTTGGACCTAAAGGAGGACCAGGAATGCCAGAAATGTTAAAACCAACTTCTTTAATTATGGGAGCAGGTTTAGGAAAATCTGTAGCTTTAATTACAGATGGTCGTTTTTCTGGAGGAACGCATGGTTTTGTGGTCGGACATATTACACCAGAAGCACAATCTGGAGGAACTATTGGAATTCTTGAAACAGGTGATAAAATTAGAATTAGTGCAGAAGACAACTCTATTAATGTTTTACTTTCTGAAGAAGAATTAGCAG
Source organism: Tenacibaculum todarodis (assembly GCF_001889045.1). Classification (NCBI taxonomy): domain Bacteria; kingdom Pseudomonadati; phylum Bacteroidota; class Flavobacteriia; order Flavobacteriales; family Flavobacteriaceae; genus Tenacibaculum; species Tenacibaculum todarodis. Next base: position 2,534,068 of record NZ_CP018155.1, read on the forward strand.
AAAGAAAAGCAAAATGGGTTGCACCAGCATTAAAGCATAAAAAAGGGATTTTGTACAAATATGCTAAAATGGTAGCATCTGCATCTAAAGGATGTATAACTGACGAATAATAAAAGAATCAAGAAGAGAGAAATAAGAAAATAGAGAAAAGTAAAAGATTGTAAAGTCTTTATGTTATCATCTCTACTCTTTCATCTAAAAATATAAGAATATGGAAACACAAACCATAAAAAACGAACAAAATACAACAACAGTTACAGAAAGAATTTCTGGTAGCGAAGCAATTGTAAGATGTTTAATAGCTGAAGACACAAAAATAATTTACGGTTATCCTGGTGGAGCAATTATGCCGGTTTATGATGAGTTATTTAAGTATCAAGATAAAATTCATCACGTTTTAACACGTCATGAACAAGGTGCAACACATTCTGCACAAGGTTTTGCTAGGATTTCTGGTAAAGTTGGTGTTTGTATAGCAACTTCTGGTCCAGGAGCAACCAATTTAATTACCGGTATTGCAGATGCACAAATAGATTCTACACCAATGGTGTGTATTACGGGTCAGGTTTTTTCTCATTTATTAGGTTCGGATGCATTTCAAGAAACAGATATTGTTGGTATTTCTACTCCGGTTACAAAATGGAATTGCCAAGTAACTAAAGCTTCAGACATTCCTGCTGCAATTGCAAAAGCATTTTACATTGCAAAAAGCGGAAGGCCAGGACCTGTTTTAATCGATATTACAAAGGATGCACAATTAGATGAATTTGATTTTTCTTATGAAAAATGTACAAGAGTAAGAAGTTATAATCCAGTACCAAAAACAGAAATTTCTTCTGTAGAAGAAGCTGCCAAATTAATTAATGCTGCTAAAAAACCATTAGTTGTTTGGGGTCAAGGTGTTATTTTAAGTGAAGCGGAAGAAGCGTTTAAAGCGGTTATTGAAAAGGCAGGAATACCTTCTGCATGGACAATTTTAGGGGCTTCTGCAATTCCAACTTCACATCCATTAAATGTTGGTATGGTTGGTATGCATGGTAATTATGCGCCAAATGTTTTAACTAATGATTGCGATGTTTTAATAGCAATTGGTATGCGTTTTGATGATCGTGTAACTGGTAAATTAGATACGTATGCAACGCAGGCCAAAGTAATTCACTTTGAAATTGATCCAGCAGAAATAGATAAAAACGTAAAAACTGATGTTGCAGTTTTAGGTGATGCAAAAGCAAGTTTAGAGTTGTTGTTACCATTATTAAACGAAAATTCGCATCCAGAATGGCGTCAAAAATTTGCCGATTTATACGCTATTGAGTATGAAAAAGTGATTAAAGATGATATTCATCCAACGAAAGAAGGATTAACAATGGGTGAAGTGCTGCATCAAATTAACGTTCAGAGTAAAGGTAACGCTGCAATTGTAAGTGATGTTGGTCAGCATCAAATGATTGCTTGTAGATATGCAGAATTCAACAAAACCAAAAGTAATATTACTTCTGGTGGATTAGGTACAATGGGCTTTGGTTTGCCCGCAGCAATTGGTGCAAAAATGGCTGCTCCAGATAGAGAGGTTGTTTCTATTTCTGGTGATGGTGGTTATCAAATGACAATTCAAGAATTAGGAACTATTTTTCAGCAAAAAGCAGCTGTAAAAGTAGTGGTTTTAAATAACGATTTCTTAGGAATGGTTCGCCAATGGCAACAATTGTTTTTTGACAAACGTTATGCATCAACAGAAATGGTGAATCCAAATTTTGTTGCTATTGCAGAAGGTTATTATATAAAAGCAAGAAAAGTTACTAAACGTGAAGATTTAGCAGATGCTGTTAAAGAAATGATGGAAAGTAAAGAAGCTTACTTTTTAGAAGTTTGTGTAGAAAAAGAAGGAAATGTTTTTCCAATGATTCCTACAGGAGCAAGTGTTTCAGATGTTAGATTAGAGTAAAAAAGAATTAAGAAAAGAGAATAAAGAACAAAGATTAAAGAGAAGAGTAGCAACTTTGAAACTTTAAACTTTAAACCTTGAACTTAAAAGCATGAGTACAGAAAAACAACTTTATACAATATCAGTTTATACTGAAAATAATATTGGATTGTTGAATAGAATTTCAGCAATTTTTCAAAGAAGACACATTAATATTGAGAGTTTAAATATTTCTCCTTCAGAAATAGATAATGTATCTAGATTTACGATTGTGGTAAATATGATAGAGGTTGATGTTAAGAAAATTATCGGACAAATAGAAAAACAAGTAGAAGTAATAAAAGCTTATTATCATACACTAGATCAAGTTATTTATCAAATATCTGGTTTGTTTAAGGTAAAGTCTGAATTGTTGTTTGAAGAGCCTCAAATTCAGAATATTATTAAAAATAGTCACGCAAGAATTGTAACTGTTAATACAGATTTTTTTGTGTTAGAAAAATCAGGAAAAAAAGAAGAAATAGCAGAGTTACATGAGCAATTAAGTGTTTATGGCATTATGCAATATACACGTTCTGGTCTTATAGCAGTAACTAAAGATGAGATGAGAATATCAGAATTATTAGAAACATACAACAACTAAAATAAAAAATAGAGTAAAGAAAATAGAGAAAAGAAAAAATACAGATAATCGAACACAATTAGTCTTTATTCTCTCCTCTTTTTTCTCTATTCTAATCAAACACAACTAAATAAAAAAAAATGTCAAATTATTTTAACACATTAACATTAAGAGAGAAATTAGAACAATTAGGAAAATGTCGTTTTATGGACGCTTCAGAATTTGAAGACGGAGTAGCAGCATTAAAAGGGAAGAAAATTGTTATTGTAGGTTGTGGTGCACAAGGTTTAAATCAAGGTTTAAATATGAGAGATTCTGGATTAGATATCTCTTATACTTTAAGACAAGCTGCAATAAGTGAAAAAAGACAGTCTTATATTAACGCAACATCTAATAATTTTACAGTTGGTACTTACGAAGAGTTATTACCAACTGCAGATGTTGTTATTAATTTAGCACCAGATAAGCAGCATACAAATGTTGTAAATGCTGTAATGCCTTTAATGAAGAAAGGAGCTACTTTATCGTATTCTCACGGTTTTAATATCGTAGAAGAAGGAATGCAAATTCGTGAAGACTTAACAGTAATTATGGTAGCACCAAAGTGCCCAGGTTCTGAAGTTAGAGAAGAATATAAAAGAGGATTTGGAGTGCCAACATTAACGGCAGTTCACCCAGAAAATGATCCAGAAGGAAAAGGTTGGGCACAAGCAAAAGCTTATGCAGTAGCAACTGGAGGTAACAGAGCAGGAGTTTTAGAATCTTCTTTTGTTGCTGAAGTAAAGTCTGATTTAATGGGAGAACAAACTATTTTATGTGGTTTGTTACAAACAGGAGCAATTTTATCTTTTGATAAAATGGTTGAAGAAGGAATTGAACCAGGTTATGCTGCAAAATTAATTCAGTATGGTTGGGAAACTGTAACGGAAGCTTTAAAGCATGGTGGAATTACCAATATGATGGACAGATTATCTAATCCTGCAAAAGTAGAAGCGTTTAGACTTTCTGAAGAATTAAAAGACATTATGCGTCCGTTGTTCCAGAAACATATGGATGATATTATGACTGGTCATTTTTCAAAAACCATGATGGAAGATTGGGCTAATGATGATATAAATCTATTAACTTGGAGAGCTGCAACAGGAGAAACTGCTTTTGAAAAACAAGTAATTACTTCTGATGAAATTCCAGAACAAGAATACTTTGATCATGGAACATTATTAGTTGCTTTTGTAAGATCTGGTGTAGAATTAGCCTTTGAGGCAATGACAGATTCTGGAATTATAGATGCATCTGCATATTATGAGTCTTTACACGAAACGCCATTAATTGCAAATACAATTGCAAGAATGAAATTAGCAGAAATGAACCGTGTAATTTCTGATACGGCAGAATATGGTTGTTATTTATTTGACCATGCTTGTAAGCCTTTATTAACAGACTTTATGAAGGATGTGAAAACGAATGTTATTGGTAAATCTTTTAGTTCAGAAAATGGAGTTGATAACCAAGAGTTAATTAGAATAAATGCTATTATTAGAAACCATCCAGTAGAAATAGTAGGAGCAAAATTAAGAGCTTCTATGACAGCAATGAAAGTAATTAAAACCGAAGCATAATTCCATTTATGGAAACCAAAACAACTTTTTTTCCAAGTATTAAAAATATAGAAGCTGCCTCTTTAAAATTAAAAGATGTAGCTTCTATTACTCCATTAACTCAAAATTTACAGAATTCAAAAAAGTTTGATGCCAATATTTTGTTTAAAAGGGAAGATTTACAAGTTGTACGCTCTTATAAAATTAGAGGAGCTTACAATAAAATAGCCTCTTTAACCGCTGAAGAAAAAGCGAATGGAATTGTTTGTGCAAGCGCAGGAAATCATGCACAAGGTGTAGCTTTATCGTGTAAATTACTCCAAATAAAAGGCACAATTTACATGCCTTTGCCTACTCCAAATCAGAAAATTGAACAAGTAAAAATGTTTGGGGAAGAGTTTGTAAATGTGGTTATTGAAGGCGATACTTTTGATGATGCTTACAATGCTTCAATTATAGAATGCGAAGCAAAAAGTAAAACTTTTATTCATCCTTTTAATGATGAAAAAGTTATTGAAGGACAAGCTACAGTTGGTTTAGAAATTTTAAATCAGACTGATAAAAAAATAGATTATGTCTTTGTTCCAGTTGGTGGCGGAGGTTTGTCATCTGGTTTATCATCTGTTTTTAAGTATTTATCTCCAGAAACAAAAATAATTGGTGTAGAGCCAGAAGGAGCACCTTCTATGTTAACATCAATCAGAAATAAAAAAAATACAGCTTTAGAAAAAATTAATGCCTTTGTAGATGGAGCAGCAGTTAAGAAAGTAGGAGATTTAAACTTTGCAATTTGTCAACAGAATTTGCACGATATGATTACGGTACCAGAAGGAAAAATCTGTCAGACAATTTTAGATTTGTACAACAAAGATGCAATTGTAGTGGAGCCTGCAGGTGCTTTAAGTATAGCGGCTTTAGATTATTTTGCAGATGAAATTAAAGGTAAAAACGTAGTTTGTGTTGTTAGTGGATCTAATAATGATATTACAAGAACTGCGGATATAAAAGAACGTGCATTATTGTATGCAAACTTAAAACACTATTTTATTGTAAAGTTTCCGCAAAGAGCTGGTGCGCTTAGAGATTTTGTTGTAAATATTTTAAATCCAACAGATGATATTACACATTTTGAATATACCAAAAAAGTAAATCGAGAAAATGATGTTGCGGTAGTTGGGTTAGAATTAAAATCGCCAAAAGACTTAGAACCCTTAATAACAAAAATGAAAAAACATAATTTTTTTGGTGAATATCTTAACGATAAACCCAATTTATTTGAGTTTTTAGTTTAAAAAAAAGCAACTCAATCGAGTTGCTTTTTTGTTTTTCTTAACAAAACGTTAAGTTAAATTTTCGCATATTTGTAAACTATGCGAATTTATCCAATAGAAACAGGTAATTTTAAGTTAGATGGTGGTGCAATGTTTGGCGTTGTTCCAAAATCTATTTGGCAAAGAACCAATCCTGCTGATGCTAATAATATGATTGATATGAGTATGCGTTGCATGCTTATTGAAGATGGAAATAGACTTACGTTAGTAGATACTGGAATGGGAAACAAGCAATCTGAAAAGTTTTTTGGATATTATTTTATGTTTGGAGACTTTACTCTAGATGCTTCCTTGGCAAAACACGGTTTTCATAGAGATGATATTACTGATGTTTTTTTAACACACTTACATTTTGATCATTGTGGAGGTTCAATACAATTCAACAAAGACAAAACAGGCTACGAGCCAGCATTTAAAAACGCAAAATTTTGGTCTAATGATCGTCATTGGAATTGGGCAGTAGAACCAAACCCACGTGAAAAAGCGTCTTTCTTAAAAGAAAATATTTTACCTATTGAAGAAAGTGGTCAATTAAACTTTGTACATAGAAACACTAAAGATCAAGTTGGTTTTGATGTGCTTTTTATGGATGGACACACCGAAAAACAAATGCTTCCGAAGATTCAATACCAAGGAAAAACAATTGTTTTTATGGCAGATTTATTACCAACAGTTGGTCATATTCCTTTGCCATACGTAATGGGTTACGATACACGTCCGTTATTAACGATTAAAGAAAAAGCAGATTTTTTAAATGAAGCTGCAGATAGAGATTACTTTCTGTTTTTAGAACACGACGCTTACAATGAAATTTGTACAGTACAACATACCGAAAAAGGAGTTCGATTAAAAGAGAGTCATAAATTTACAGATATTTTCAACTAAAAATTATATAAATACCTACATTAAATTAAGAATATACATATGAGAATTTTAAAACCAATTTTTTATACAGCAATTGCTGCTGTTGCTTTTACTAGTTGTAAAACAGTTAGTAATTTAACTAATGTTGCAGTTCCAACAGGAATGGAAAATGCAGTATTAATTTCAGCAAAAAAAGCAAAATTAACAGATTCAGAAAAAGATAATTGGCAACATTTAGATTTAGCTACTGATACTATTCCTGGTATGAGTGTAGATAAAGCGTATACCTTTTTAGCAGGTAAAAAAGGTGTTGAGGTTGTTGTTGGAGTTGTAGATTCTGGTACAGATTTAAAACATGAAGATTTAAAAGATGTTGCTTGGGTAAACAAAGGAGAAATTGCAGGTAATGGAAAAGATGATGATAACAATGGTTATGTAGATGACATAAACGGTTGGAACTTTTTAGGTGATACATATAAAGAACATTTAGAATATGAACGTATTTTAATGAATCCTTCTATTGCTGATGCGGCGACACTTGCTGAAGTAAAAGCATTTCAAAAAACAAAAGTTGACGGAGCTAAAGCAAATAAATCACGTTATACTGAAATATTAGCAGGAGTAACCATGGCTGATGATGCTTTAACTAAACATTTTGGAAAAGCTGATTATACAAAAGAACAAGTTTTAGCGCTTACACCAACTGACGAAACTTTAAAAATGGCTGTTGCAGGAGCAAAACAGATGTATGGTTTTGGTTTACCGTCTTTATCAGAAGCAAGAAAAGAATTAACTAAGTTAGTTGATACTGCGGATAAAACTATCAAAGGAGATAATCTTAAAACAGATTATAGAACTCCAGTTGGTGATAATGCGTATGACATTAAAGATAAACCAGGTTATGGAAATGGTAACTCTGGTCATTCAGAAAAAGGAGAAGCACACGGTTCTCACGTTTCAGGTATTATTGGAGCAACTCGTAACAATAGTGTTGGTATGAATGGTGTTGCAGATAATGTAAAAATTATGGCAGTTCGTTCAGTTTCTGATGGAGATGAATACGATAAAGATGTTGCATTAGGAATTAGATATGCAGTAGATAATGGAGCAAAAGTTATCAATACTAGTTTCGGTAAAGCATTTTCACCAAATAAAGAATGGGTTTATGATGCAATTAAATACGCTGCTTCTAAAGATGTATTAATTGTAAATGCAGCAGGAAACGATGGTAAAAACATCGATGTTGAAAAAACATTTCCTAATGATGCACCAGATTTATTAAACGAAGTTTCTAATAACTTTTTAACTGTTGGTGCAATGAGCGCTAATTATGATGAAAACTTACCAGCAAGTTTTTCTAACTACGGTAAAATAAATGTAGATGTTTTTGCTCCTGGAGTTCAAGTACATTCTACTACACCAGAAGGTGAATATAAAAAATTCAGTGGAACCTCAATGGCTTCACCAGCAACTGCAGGTGTTGCAGCTTTAGTTCGTTCTTACTACCCACAATTATCAGCAAGTCAGGTGAAGCGTATCTTAATGAATTCTGGAACTAAAATTGATTTAGAAGTTTTACAACCAGGTTCAAGAAGTAGAGAAAATCCTAAAGGGAAATTAGTTCCTTTTTCTACATTATCAGTTTCTGGACGTGTTGTAAATGCGTACAATGCCTTAGTAATGGCAGACCAAATGGTAAATGGAAAATAATAAAACAGTCGCAGGCTGATTTTTTAAATAAAACGTCATTGTGCACTGAAAAAATTCAGCAAACAATGACGTTTTTTCTAACATAAATTTATAAAAATGAAAAAAACACTTTTCTTCGGATTAACATTATCAGTAATGATTTCTTGTGTTTCAGTAAAAACAAAAGTTAATACAGAAACAACTCAACAACCATCAGTAAAAACCTCAACTGTTACTACAACTACTTCAAAAAGTGATGCTTATTGGCAACAACATGTAGATTATACTATGGATATTGATATGAATGTAAACAACTATCAATATAAAGGAAAACAAGAGTTGGTTTACACCAATAATTCTCCTGATGCGTTAAATAAAGTCTTTTATCACTTGTACTTTAATGCGTTTCAGCCAGGTTCTCAAATGGATGTTCGTTCTAGAAACATAAAAGATCCAAGTAAAAAAATTGGGGATAGAATAAGTAAATTAAGTCCTTCTGAAATTGGATACATTAAAGTAAACACCCTTTCTCAAAATGGAACTTCAGTAGAGCACCAAACTGTTGGTACAATTTTAGAAGTAACTTTAAACACACCAATTCAACCAGGAGAAAGTGCAACCTTTTCTATGAATTTTGATGCGCAAGTACCAGTTCAAATTAGACGTTCTGGGCGTAATAGTAGTGAAGGCGTTGCTTTATCTATGAGCCAATGGTATCCTAAAATGGCAGAATACGATTTTGAAGGTTGGCATACACCACCTTATATTGCTCGTGAATTTCACGGAGTTTGGGGAAATTTTGATGTAACACTTCATATTGATAAAAATTATGTAGTTGGAGGAAGTGGATATTTACAAAACCCACAAGAAGTTGGTCATGGTTATGAAGACAAAAACAAGTCTTTAAATCTTCCTTCAGGAGAAAAATTAACATGGAATTTTAAAGCACCAAACGTGCACGATTTTACATGGGCAGCAGATCCAGAATATATTCACGATACTTTTAAAATGAATAATGGAATCGATTTACACTTTTTATACAAGAAAACTTTAGAAGCAAAGTATTTAGAAAATTGGAAAAATTTACAACCTAAAACGGCTGAATTAATGACATATTTCAGTGAAAATGTTGGTCAATATCCGTACAAGCAATATTCAGTTATACAAGGTGGAGATGGTGGAATGGAATATGCAATGTCTACATTAATTACTGGAGAACGTTCTTTTGGAAGTTTATTAGGAGTAACATCTCATGAATTGGCACATACATGGTTTCAATTTTTGTTAGCAACAAATGAAAGTTTACATCCTTGGATGGATGAAGGTTTTACAACTCATATTTCTAACAAAGCAATGAATAAAGTTAGTGGTAGAAATATAGAAAATCCTCAAGTAGGTTCTTATAGACATTATTTTGGTATTGTTGCAAACAATATTGAAGAATCAATGAGTACTCATGCAGATAGATATAACACAAATGCGGCTTATAGTATGGCAAGTTACTCTAAAGGAAATCTTTTCTTAAGCCAATTAGAATATGTTATTGGGAAAGAAAATGTAGCAAAAGGATTAAAAAAATACTTTACTGACTTTTCTTTTAAACACCCAATTCCAAATGATATTAAAAGAAGTATGGAAAAAGTTTCTGGAATTCATTTAGATTGGTATTTAAACGAATGGACGCAAACAACGCATACAATTGATTATGGTGTTAAAGCTGTTGAAGGAAACAAAATAACTTTGGAACGAATTGGTAAAATGCCAATGCCAATAGATGTTTCTGTAACGTATGCAGATGGTTCTTCGGAAGAGTTTAATATTCCATTAAGAATTATGAGAGGTCAAAAACCAACAGCCGCAACAGTTTTAAAAGACTGGACTTGGGCACATCCAACGTATAGTTTTACTACTTCTAAAACAGTAAAATCTGTTGAAATTGACAAGTCTAAATTAATGGCTGACGTTAAAATGGATAACAATACTTTTGGAAAGTAATTACTAACTTATAACTCAAAAAAAATAAGCGAAGTGAAAACTTCGCTTATTTTTTTATCTCAACTTTGTCAATCAAGTTGTCTATTTTTTCCTTCGGAATAAAGCCTTTTAGCATTAAAATAGCTCCAAAAACGATGAGCATTATTCCCATTCCGCGTTTTATTCTATAAATAACTAAAGGTGTCATTTTATCTCTAAGTTGTTTTGCTAGTAGTATTTTACCTAAGTCTGTAACTGCATAACCTAAAATAACTATAACAAAATACCAAAAAATTGAAACTGGATTCATGTCTAAAGTTGGGCCAACAATAACCATTATTCCAAGCCAACCTGCTAAAACACCAATATTAATAAAGTTTAAGAAAAATCCTTTTATCAGTAATTTAAAATAGTTGTTTTCTTCCGGTACTTTTACTTCGGTTTCATCAGCTTCCTTTTTGTTGCTCTTGTCCAAGTACGTTATTAGTCCGTAAACAACTAATACCAAACCGCCAATTAAGAATAATCTTGGATCGTCTTTTATTTTCTCTAATAAACTTCTACTTCCAAAATATGCAATTGATATAAAAGTAATGTCGCCTAAAATTACTCCTAAATCAAATGCAAAAGCAGCTCTAGCACCTTTTAAAATACTGGTTTTAATCAGCATAAAAAATACAGGGCCAATCATAAAAGCCATAAAGACTCCTACAAAAAAAGCATTTTTAAAATCGTAAATATCCATAGAAAATAATCAAAGAGAATCCAAATATACAATTTATAAAACTCAGATTTTTACTTACACATTAACCGTTTACTGCTACTGAAAACTGCAAACTGAATTATACATCATCAAAATCTACTACAATTTTTGGAGTAGTTGGGTGTGCTTGACAAGTAAGAATAAAACCTTCTTCAACTTCTGAATCCGTTAAAATTGAATTTTTAGTCATTACGGCTTTTCCTTCTGTAACTTTTCCTAAACAAGAACTACAAACACCACCTTGACAAGAATACGGAGCATCCACTTTATTACGTAAACTTGCTGCTAAAATATCATCGGTTTGTTTCATAGTGAAGGTAGTTTCTTCATCATCTAGCAAAATAGTAACGGTAGTTTCTCCATCTTTAATCTTACCAATATTTTCTTCATCAGAAGAAGCTGTAAATAATTCAAAATGAATATTTTCTGAAGTAAAGTTGTTGTCTTTTAAAGTTTCGGTAACTGCTGTAATCATTTCTTCTGGACCACATAAATAAGCCGAATCAAATGTAGTTTCTTTGTACATATTTTTTACAAAATACTTACAAACGCTACTATCAATTCTACCTTGTAAAGCATTCTTCACTTTATCTCTACTAAAGATTGTGTGTAGTTTAAAATTATTTGGGTATGCTGCAGCAAGATGTTCTAATTCGTCTTTAAAAATAACGCTATCCGCCATTTTATTTCCATAAACCAATGTGAATTTTGAAGTACTTTCTTCTTCTAAAACCGTTTTAATCATGGATAAAACAGGTGTAATTCCGCTTCCTGCAGCAAACGCAATGTAGTTTTTAGCTGCTTGCGAATTCAATATAAACTTCCCTTCTGGAGGATGTACTTCTAACGCATCACCAGCTTTTAGTTCTGTAGTTGCGTAGACAGAGAACAACCCGTTTTCTACCGCTTTTACAGCAACTTTTAAATCGCCACTTTTAGGTGAAGAACAGATAGAATAAGCTCTTCTAACTTCTTCTCCGTTTAGTTCTTTTTTTATGGTAATGTATTGTCCAGCTTTAAATGAAAATAATTCTTTTAATTCCGAAGGAACAGAAAATAATATAGAAACTGCATCTTTAGTTTCCTGTATTAGTTCTTTTATTTTTAGTTTGTAAAATGTATTCATTCTTAAATTTTGAATTGCAAAAATAACGAAGTTCTAACAAACCAAGTGTTAGCATTTTAATAAATGTATACCTAAGAATTTTATACATAAGAAAATTATGTATATATTTACGGCAAGAAAAACTTTCATTGCTAGTTTACGAAGCAATCTTTTTTATTGAAAAGGAAAATTTAAATGTCCGTTTGAGCGTAGTCGAGAACAAAAAAGACTTCTCGATACAATTTCGGTAGAAAAACAGAAATCACTCGAAGTGACTGCAACTGCAAAACGATTGAATAAAATCAATTTATAACATGAAAAAAAATAATTTACCAGTGATTTTAATTATTATAAGTACAGTATTAATAATTCTTAATTTTATGTTTACTTCAGATGATATGAATCTTGGGTTTTGGCTCAGAATTTTAGGAAGTGTCTTTTTAATTATAACAATGTTGTTGGTAATTAGAAACAGAAAACAACAATTACACGATTAAACATTTCAAAATATGGGAAATCAGAAATTATATAAAGGTTCTTTACAAACCATCATTTTAAAACTTTTGGCACAAAATGATAAAATGTATGGATACGAAATAACACAGAAAGTAAAAGAATTAACCAAAGGCGAGCTCAAAATAACCGAAGGTGCTTTGTATCCTGCTTTACATAAATTAGAAGCCGAAGGTTTGTTAGATGTTGAGGTTGCAAAAGTAGGGAACCGATTGCGTAAATATTACAAGCTTACCGAAAGTGGAACCAAAGAAACTGCCAATAAATTAGCCGAAATGCAAGAGTTTTTAAAAACGATGCAGCATTTGGTAAACCCTAAATTTAGCTTGGAGTAAGATGGAAAATAAATACGAAATAACCGAAAAGCAACTCGCTTTTTTGGAAGATTATTTGAAAAGGAAATATCCAAATTTCCAAGATGAAGTTAGAATTGAATTAATAGACCATTTAATTTCTGACTTTGAAGCAACAACACAAAACGGAAATTTATCTCAATATTTATCTAATGAATTAGGTTTTATAAGAAGATTTGCAAACCGAAGGGTAAGCGAATTTAAAAAAACCTACGGAAAACAAACGTGGAATCATTTTTTCGATTTTTTTACTGATTTAAAATTGTTACCAATTTCTATTGCCGTTTTTAGCATGTTTTATTTTTTAGCTGAAAAACTAAATAATAAATGGCTTTGGGGAACTTTTTTGATTCTTCAATCTGTAATTTTATTATTATCTGCTTTTTTTGGGATGATAAATAAAAAGAAATTAAGTAAAGTTGATGAGGTAAAGTATTTAGGAGCAGAAATATGGTTACCTTTTCTTATGATTCATCTAGCAGATGGTTTTGAGTTTAAATATTTCTTAATGTCCAATAGTTATTTATTCACAATCTATGCTTCATTTGCAATTATTTATGGCTTAGCGGCATTTATAGTTTTAAGAAAACAACGTAAAATTATTTTAGAAAAGTACAAACACTTGTTAAACTAACGCTATGGAATTAACAAAAGATCAAGTTTTACAAATAGACAATTATATTTCCGCTTGCGGAATAAAATATTATGATGTAAAAATGGAAATTGTAGACCATTTTGCATCAATTTTAGAATATAGATTAGAGAAAGAACCAAATTTATATTTTAAAAATGCAATTGTAGAAGAACATAAGAAATTTAGTGATAATGGATTTAAAAAACTGTTGGAAACTAAGACAAAATCTACTCACAAACGTTTTATAAAACAGACGTTTTTAAATTTTAAGACGTTTTTTAAACTTCCTAAAGTGATAATTTCTATTGCTTTATTTTTTGTTTTACTTCAAATAATGGATGTTGTTGAAAATAAAGAATATTTCTTCTTAGGTTTAAATTTTTTCGCCTTAATTCTAACTTTTTCTTTAGCTTTTATAGGTATGAAAAGAAGCAAAAAAGAAAGAACATTTTTAACTTTAAACATGACAATGAGGTTTGTAACCTTTTTTCATTCATTTGTTATTATTCTTCAGCTTTTTAATAACAGAGGTGAAATAAGCTTGTTAAATAAAAATCATAATTATCTACATATTGGTGCATATGTTTTATTGTTTTTATTATTCTGGTCTGGAGAATATGTATATTATCAAAATAAAAAAGAAGTACAACAACAATATCCAAACGTAATTGTATAAGAATGAAACTAACCCAAGAAAACATACAAAACCTATATAAATTCACCAGAAAACATTACGTGTATCATTACGATGTACAAACAGAGTTGGTAGATCATTTAGCAAATGATATAGAGCAAATTTGGGAAGAAAGCCCAAAGCTTTCCTTTGAAAAAGCGAGAGATACTTCCTTCAAAAAATTCGGAATTTTTGGTTTTATGGATGTTATAGAAGCCAAGCAAAAACAAATGAATAAACGGTATAGAAAGATTATGTGGCGTTTTTTTAAAGAATGGTATACAATGCCTAAAATTATTACAACATTAACGCTTGTTTTAGGGCTTTTTTGTTTGTTACAAATTCCGTTTTCGCAATATATATTGTTAGGTGTTTTATTTATTTTAGTTGTAATTGATTTAAGAAACCTATATATCAGAAGAAAAGAACAGCAAAAACAACAAAAGAAAGACAAAGTTTTTTTATTAGAAGCAATGATAGGCGATACAAGAAATGGTTTTTCTGGAATTATGTTTATTAATAGTTTTAACCTGGTTAATGCTTTTAAAACTGATTTTTCTCAACTCGAAAACCATATTATATTATTAATTTCTTTTGTTGCGGTAGCTATTTCAATTCTATTTTACGTCACTGGTTTTTTAATGCCTCAAAAAGCTCAAGAACTCTTAGAAGAAACCTACCCAGAATATAAAATGGTTAATTCTTTGTAACAAAATGAATTCGTTTGCTACTTATTAGATAATCAAACTAATTTACTACCAATGATTTCACACTTTTTAAACTTAGAATGGAAGCAGTTTTTTAGATCTGCTTCATTTGGAAAAAATGTAGGAATAAAAATCCTCATGGCTTTTTTTGCTATTATTATTTTAGTAAACTTTTTATTCTTAGGAGCTAAAGGATATTCTATTTTAGAGGAATTATTTCCAGGTAAAGATCCATTTGTTTTGGTCAATCAGTTTATGATTTTCATGGTCATTTCCGATTTAATTTTTAGGTACTTAATGCAAAAGATTCCAGTAATGGATATTAAGCCAATGTTGGCTTTACCAATTAAGAAAAACAAACTGGTAAACTATGTGTTAACAAAATCTGTTTTTTCATTTTTCAATTTCGGTTCTTTAGTTTTATACATACCTTTTGCTATTGTATTAATTATGGAAGGTTATAATGTTGCAGGCGTTGTTGGTTGGACATTTTTTATGATTATGTTGGCTATTTGCCTCAATTTTACTAATTTTTTAATCAACAAAAACAACATTGCTTTAGGAGTTTTAGTTGCTCTTTTAGGTGGTTTGTGGCTCGCTTTTAAATATGAATTAGGAAACGTAACAGGTTTCTTTGGTGATCTATTTTATGCAGTGTATCAAAACCCATTACTATCAATTATAGGAGTAATTTTTGCTGGAATTTTATATTATTTAAATTTTAAACAATTATCGAACGTTATATATTTAGATGGTGCTGTAAAAACAGAAAATCAAGAAGTTAATACTTCAGATTTATCTTTTGTAGATCGTCTGGGTAGCGTTGCTCCGTTTATTAAAAATGATATGCGACTAATTTGGAGAAACAAAAGAACAAAAACGGTTTTTCTTATGTCGTTTTTCTTTCTACTCTTCGGATTAATGTTCTTTACCATGGAAAGTTATAAAGACATGGAAGTAATGCAATTATACGGAGCTATTTTTGTAACAGCTGGTTTTAGTATGAATTATGGTCAGTTTGTTCCGGCTTGGGACAGTGAACATTATAGAATGTTAATGACTCAAAATCTTTCGTACAGAAAATTTCTAGAAAGCAAATGGTATTTAATGATTGTAATGACGGTTATTTTATTCGTTTTATGTACACCTTATTTGTACTTCGGAATACATAAATACTTATTAATTGTTGCCGGTTTTTTCTTCAATTTAGGTTTTACACCATTAATAATGCTGTATATGGGCGCATTTAATAAAAAAAGAATTGAACTTTCTTCAGGAGGATTAGCAAATACGCAAGGAACAAGTGCAGCACAGTTTTTGGTTATGATTCCGGTACTTGTTTTACCAATAATAGTGTATGCAATTGTAAATCATTTCTTAGGTTTTAATGCCGCAATTATTGCAATTGCACTTATTGGAGTTGTTTCTTTACTATTAAAAAACCCAATTATGAGTTTTATTGAAAAGAAATATCAAGAAAAGAAGTACGCAACCATTCACGGATTTAAACAACAAGACTAACCAACTTTAATTCAATATATAAAATGATACAAGCAAATAACATCACCAAAAAATACGGAAAAGCACAAGTATTAAATATAGAATCGTTAGAAATTCCTAAAGGACAATCTTTCGGGTTAGTTGGTAACAACGGAGCAGGAAAAACTACCTTTTTTAATATGTTGTTAGATTTAATTAGACCAACATCTGGCGAAATTATTAATAACACAGTTGTTGTAAATAAAAGTGAAGAATGGAAAACTTTTACAAGCTCTTTTATAGATGAAAGTTTTTTAATTGGATATTTAACTCCAGATGAATATTTCGATTTTATTGGCGATTTACGCGGAATGAACAAAGCCGATGTAAAAACATTTTTAAGTCAGTTTGATGAGTTTTTTAACGGAGAAATCATTGGAAAGAAAAAATACTTAAGAGATTTAAGTAAAGGAAACCAGAAAAAAGCAGGAATTGTTGGCGCAATGATGGGCAATCCGAAAGTTGTAATTTTAGATGAACCTTTTGCAAACTTAGATCCAACAACGCAAATACGTTTAAAAACGATGATTAAAAAGCTAACGGAAGACAAAGAAATAACCGTTTTAGTTTCTAGTCACGATTTAACGCATGTAACCGAAGTTTGCGAACGAATTGTAGTTTTAGACAAAGGAAATGTGGTAAAAGATATAGCAACATCTCAAGAAACTTTAACAGAATTAGAAAGCTATTTTTCTGCGTAAGCAAAAAAATCCTTTTTTATTCCTATTTTTACGCTCTCATTACAATAATAATCATTGATTTTAGTTGTATGTTAGAGCGTAATTTTTTTATGAAAAACCTTAAGAAAACAGTCCTTTTAGCAGTCCTTTTAATTGCAGTCTTATCTTGTAGCACAAGAAAAGACACTCTTGTTAGTCGTAATTTTCACGCATTAACCACAAAATACAACGTGCTTTTTAATGGAGAACAAGCGTTTATAAAAGGCTTGGAAGAAATAAGCAGCAAACACAAAGATAATTACTGGAAACGCTTATTAATTGAGCCAATAACGTTTGAGGACACTAAAATTCAAGCGCCAAAATTCAAAAATTCTATAGGAGAAGAAGACGAGAATAAAAATCTAACTTCATTTGAACTAGCAGAAGAAAAAGCGATAAAAGCGGTTCAGAAACATTCCATGAATATAAAAGGTAGAGAACGTAATCGTCAAATTGATGATGCGTATTTACTTTTGGGTAAATCGCGTTATTATACACAACGTTTTATTCCGGCTTTAGAAGCCTTAAATTATGTAATTGCAGAATATCCGGATGCTAATTTAATTAACGAGACAAAGATTTGGAGAGCAAAAACTAATATTCGTTTAGAAAATGAAAAATTAGCAATAGAATCTTTAAAATTATTGTTAGACGTTCAAGAAGGAGACGATAAACTAACCGACGAAATTAAAGAACAAGCACACACTGCAATGGCAATGGCGTATGCGAAGACAGATACAATTCAGAAAGTAATAGAACACTTAACGCTTGCAACTAGAACACATGAAAATAAAGAGCAAACTGCTCGTAATTTATTCATTTTAGGGCAAGTTTATAGTGAGTTAGATAGAAAAGATTCTGCAATTGTAGTGTTTCAAAAATTGGCAGACTTCAAGAAAATGCCATATAAATACCGCATTCATTCTAACATAGAATTGGTAAAAAACACATCGGCAGATTCTTCTTCAGTAGCGTTAATAAAGCGTTTTGAAAAGCTGATTAAGAATAGAGATAATCGTCCGTATTTAGATAAGTTGTATTACCACGTTGCGGTTTTACATGAAAATCAAGATAGTATTGCAGATGCAATTTCATATTATCAAAAATCATTAAAAGCAAAAGATGCAGATGATTATCAAAAAACATACACGTTTGAAAAGTTAGGTGATATTCATTTTAAAAATGCTGAGTTTATAAAAGCAAGTGTTTTTTACGACAGTGTTTTACAAGTTGCAACTGAAGATGTTGTGAATGAAAAACGTATAAGAAAAGTAAAGAGAAGACATAAATCTTTGGCTTCTTTGGGTAAATATGAAAACGTTTTAAAAATAAACGATAGCATTTTACATATTGCTAATTTACCTGAAGGTGAACAAAAAATATATTTTGAAAACTATATTGCTAAGATTAAAAAGCAAGATGAAGAAAATGCGCAACAACAATTAAATGCACTTTCTTTTGGTAATTCTTTTGGCGGAGGATCTTCAATATCAACAACAAACAATAGCGGAAAATGGTATTTTTATAATACACAAGCAAAGGCTTTTGGTGAAGCGGAATTTCAAAGAGTTTGGGGAACAAGGTCTTTAGAAGATAATTGGCGTTGGAGTGATAAAACAACAGTTTCTTCTAATGATACTGATGTTGATGCTGACAATCAAACTAATAAGCGTTACGAGTTGGCAACTTATTTAGAAACAATTCCAACAGATAAAGTAGCTATTGATAGTTTAACGTTTCAACGAAATGATGCGTTGTATCAATTAGGATTAATTTATAAAGAGCAATTTAAAAATCCGCAATTAGCAATTAAAAACTTAGAACGTTTGCAAACGGTTAATACAGACGAACGATTAAATCTGCCAATAAATTATCATTTGTATCAAATTTATACATCGTTAAATAGCCCGAAAGCAAACGAGTATAAAAACGTTATTCTAACGAAGTATCCAGACACAAAATACGCTCAGATTATAAAGTATCCAACCAAAAAATTAGCACAAGATGAAGAGGTTGATAAAATAGCAGATGCTTATAAAGATATTTATTATTTATATAAAGAGAATAAGTTTGATGAGGTAATAACGAAGATTGATGTGTTGCTGCCAACTATTTTAGAATCTAATTTATTGCCGAAATTCGATTTACTAAAAGCCTACGCAATTGGTAAAATAAAAGATAAAGAAACCTACAAAACAGCTATGGAGTTTGTAGCATTAACATATGCAAATACAGAAGAAGGGAAAAAAGCTAAAGAAATAGTAAAACAATTAAATTAACCCTTACAATTATTTAAAATGTTTAAAAAAGACCAAACTACTAACGAACAAAAAAAATCTTCAGAAAGAAATATTTTAGCACAAAACACACAAATTATTGGTAACATAACTTCTGATGGAGATTTTAGGATTGATGGAACTTTAGAAGGAAATTTAACTACTGATGGACGTGTTGTAATTGGTGCAAAAGGTCTTGTTACAGGGTCTGTAATTTGTGCAAATGCAGATATTGAAGGTGGGTTTTCTGGAGATTTAAAAGTATCTAAAACCTTAACGGTAAAAAGAACTGCAACTATTTCTGGAGATGTTGTTATTGGTAAACTTTCTGTAGAACCAGGAGCTACATTTAATGCAACTTGTAGTATGAAAGGTGCTGTAAAAGAATTAAAAAATGACAAAGAAAAGGCAACCGCTTAATAAATTTGTTCGCTTTACAGGAATTGCTTTTCAAATGGGATTAACAATTTACTTAGGTAATTTGTTAGGTGAATATTTGGATCAAAAATACCCAAATGAAAATGATGCTTACACCAAGGGAGTTACATTACTCGCTGTATTTGTCTCAATGTTTTCTGTAATTATGCAGGTTTCTAAAATTTCTAAAACTAATGATTAAAAAGATACTTCCTTTTTTATCGGCTATTATAATTGTATTTCTAATAAGTTATTTAGGTCATAGTAAATCGCTCGATTTGTTTAATTCTCAGTTATCATATTCACTTTTAAAAGTTTATTTATTTCACCTAATTGCATCTGCAATAGTCTTTACTTTAGTGGTTTTGGTGTTTTTTAAAATACCAAATCAAGCAGGTTATGCTTACTTAGCCTCTGTGTTTTTAAAACTTGGTTTCTTTGTTTTAATTTTTAAAGCGTCAGTTTTTACGGAAGTAGACTTAACAAAAGTAGAAAGGGTTTCTTTAGTGATTCCGTTATTTATCTTTTTAATTAGTGAAGCAATAGGAGTGTCAAAACTATTGAATAGCAATTAGTTCACTATTTTTCTTAGTAATTGTTGGGCATAAAAAAAAACTCTAAAAACTAACTTAAAAAATCTATCGTATTTTTAATTTATTATGTACCTTTGCACCGAATTTTAGGAAGCATAATTCTATATTTAATTTAAGGTATGGCGATAGCAACAAAATCTATCAAGTTTTTAGTATTATTTACAATAGTGTTTACATCTTTTACAGCTTTTGCTGGGGGAGATACTCCTTCTTCTGATAAAGATGGTCAAATTAATACTCCAAAAGGTATTAAAGAGTATATTCAACACCACCTTAAAGATTCTCACGATTTTTCGTTGTTTTCGTATTCAAATGATGCGGGTGAAAGAAAACATATTGGTTTTCCACTTCCTGTTATTGTTTGGACAAGTAACGGTTTAAAGACCTTTATGTCTTCGGAGTTTCATCATAATGATGATGGTCATGTGTTAGTTGAAAAAGGCGATACAAAATTAACTAAAATTCACGGTAAGATTTACGAATTAGACGCAGGTGCATCTACGGTTTCTTTTGATGGAGAACACCACGCAACAAATGCACATAAAGTTTTAGATTTCTCGATAACTAAAAGTGTATTCGGAATATTATTAGCAGCATTATTAATGTTTTTAGGTTTTGGTTCTTTAGCTAAAGGATACAAGAAAGGAGCAATTCCTACAGGAGTTGGTCGTATACTAGAACCATTAGTGTTATATGTTCGTGATGATATCGCAAAACCAAATATTGGAGAAAAGAAATATAGAAAGTTTATGCCTTATTTATTAACGGTGTTTTTCTTTATCTGGATATTAAACTTATTAGGTTTAACTCCGTTAGGTTTTAACGTAACAGGTCAAATTGCAGTAACAGTTTGTTTAGCTGTAATTACAACTATAATATACATAACTAACGGTAGTAAAGATTTCTGGGCACATACATTATGGATGCCAGGTGTACCAATGTTATTAAGACCTATTTTAGCAGTATTAGAATTAGCAGGTTTCTTGTTAATTAAACCATTTTCATTATTAGTGCGTTTATTTGCAAATATTACAGCAGGTCACTCAGTAGTAATGGGTATTGCAGCGTTAATGATTTTATTGAAAGCACAATTTGGAACCGTTGGAGCTACAGGAATATCATTTGTATTAACGTTGTTCTTAACAGTTATAGAATTATTAGTAGCTTTTTTGCAGGCATATATCTTTACAATGTTATCGGCATTATTTATTGGTATGGCAGTAGAAGAGCACGATCATGCACATGATCATTAAGGAATTGAAAGTAATAGTAAAAGTTTGTTTAATTTAATAAAAATCAATTAGTATGTACAATTTAATTGGAGCAGGATTAATCGTAATCGGTGGAGGAATCGGACTAGGTCAAATTGGAGGAAAAGCAATGGAAGGAATTGCTCGTCAACCTGAGGCTGCTGGTAAAATCCAAACAGCGATGATCATTATTGGAGCATTATTAGAAGGTTTAGCATTTGGTGCTTTACTTTTAGGAAAATAATTTTTTCAATACACAGAAACAAAAACACTTTCTGTAACGGTTGGTTACAGAAGTGTTTTTTAAAAAATTAAACAGCATAAAAAATTAGTAGTATGGATATTTTTAATGATTTTTCAATAGGATTATTTGCAATGCAAGCTGTAATCTTACTTGTATTATTATTTTTATTAGCAAAGTTTGCTTGGAAACCAATTATGAATTCTCTTGAAGAAAGAGAGTCTGGTATCGAAGATGCATTAGAAGCTGCAGCAAATGCACGTAAAGAAATGCAAAATTTACAAGCAGATAACGAAAAATTAATCAAAGAAGCACGTGCAGAAAGAGATGCAATGATGAAAGATGCTCGTGAGATTAAAGAAAAGATGATTGCAGATGCAAAAGAAGATGCAAAAGAAGTAACTTCTAAATTAATAGAAAGTGCACAAGCATCTATAGAGCAAGAAAAACAAGCTGCATTAGCTGAGATAAAAAAGAACGTAGCGGATTTATCTATTGGTATAGCAGAAACAGTAATCAGAAAAGAATTAGCTTCTAAAGACGATCAAATTAAGTTGGTAGAAGGTATGTTAAAAGAGGTTACTTTAAACTAAGAAGCGGTAATGAAACAATCTAGACCAGCATTAAGATACGCAAAAGCTATATTAAATATTGCTAAAGATCATTCTAGTGAAGCAGAAGTAAACGATAACATGAAAGTTATTGCTGCTACTATTGATGAAAGCAAAGATTTAGAGACAATGCTTGCAAGTCCAGTTATTAAAGCTTCAGACAAAAAGAAAGTATTAGACGCATTATTTGCAGAAAACTCTAATAGTGTAATAGCAGGTTTGTTTAATTTATTAGAAGAAAACAAACGTTTATCAATGTTGGAGTCTATTGCAAAGCAGTATACTGTAATTTTTGAACACTTTAGAAGTACGCAAGTAGCTAAAGTTACTACAGCAGTTGCTTTAACACCAGAAATGGAAGCTAAAGTACATGCTAAAATAGAAGAACTAACAGGCAATAAATCTAGCCTGGAGAATACTATAGATCCTACTATTTTAGGTGGATTTATATTAAGAGTAGGAGATGTGCAATATGATGCAAGTATCTCTAATCATTTAAGTGAATTAAGAAAGGAATTTGACAACAGTCATTTTATCCCAAAAATTTAATTATACATCAAATTATAACAGATGGCGGCAATTAAACCAGCTGAAGTTTCAGCAATTTTAAAACAACAATTAACAAACTTCGAAGCAAAAGCTTCTTTAAACGAAGTAGGAACTGTATTACAAGTAGGTGATGGTATCGCACGTGTATATGGTTTATCTAATGTTCAATACGGTGAATTAGTAGATTTCGGAAACGGACTTGAAGGTATTGTATTAAACTTAGAAGAAGATAACGTTGGAGTTGTATTATTAGGAGCTTCTACAGGAGTTAGTGAAGGATCAACAGTTAAACGTACAGAACGTATTGCCTCTTTAAGAGCAGGTGAAGGAATTGTAGGTAGAGTTGTAGATACTTTAGGAAGTCCAATTGATGGAAAAGGTCCTATCAAAGGGGAAACTTACGAAATGCCATTAGAGCGTAGAGCGCCAGGTGTAATTTATCGTGAGCCTGTAACAGAACCGTTACAAACTGGTATTAAATCTATTGACGCAATGATTCCTGTTGGTCGTGGTCAACGTGAGTTGATTATTGGAGACCGTCAAACTGGTAAATCTACAGTTGCTATTGATACCATTTTAAATCAAAAAGAATTTTACGATGCTGGTGCGCCAGTATACTGTATATATGTAGCTATTGGTCAAAAAGCTTCTACAGTTGCAGCAATTGCAAACATGTTAGAAGAAAGAGGTGCCTTAGCATACACAACGATTGTAGCAGCAAATGCATCAGATCCTGCAGCAATGCAAGTTTATGCACCATTTGCAGGAGCAGCAATTGGAGAGTACTTTAGAGATTCAGGAAGACCAGCTTTAATCATTTATGATGATTTATCTAAACAAGCTGTTGCTTACCGTGAAATTTCTTTATTATTAAGAAGACCACCGGGACGTGAGGCGTATCCTGGAGATGTATTTTACTTACACTCAAGATTATTAGAACGTTCTGCAAAAGTTATTAATGACGATAAAATTGCAAGTGAAATGAACGATTTACCAGATTCTTTAAAAGGAATTGTAAAAGGTGGAGGTTCTTTAACTGCATTACCAATTATTGAAACACAAGCAGGAGACGTTTCAGCATATATCCCAACAAACGTAATTTCTATTACAGATGGGCAAATCTTCTTAGATGGAGATTTATTTAACTCTGGTGTACGTCCAGCAATTAACGTAGGTATTTCTGTATCTCGTGTTGGTGGTAACGCTCAGATTAAATCAATGAAAAAAGTATCTGGTACTTTAAAACTAGATCAAGCTCAGTTCCGTGAATTAGAAGCGTTTGCTAAGTTTGGTTCAGATTTAGATGCTGCAACAATGAATGTTATTTCTAAAGGACAACGTAACGTTGAAATTTTGAAGCAAGCTCAAAACGATCCTTTTTCAGTAGAAGATCAAGTTGCAATTATCTATGCAGGTTCTAAAAACTTGTTAAAAGATGTACCAGTAAACAAAGTAAAAGAATTTGAAAAAGATTTTATTTCTTACTTAAATGCTAAACATAGAGATGCTTTAGATACTTTAAAATCAGGTAAATTAACTGATGAAGTTACTGATACATTAACAGCAGTAGCAAAAGAAATTTCAAGTAAATATTAAAAATTAGGAATTAGTGTTTAGTAGTTAGTAAATAGTACAAACTACTAAACACTAACTACTAACACCTAATTATAAACAATGGCAAACTTAAAAGAAATACGTAACAGAATTACTTCTATTGGTTCAACAATGCAAATTACAAGTGCTATGAAAATGGTATCTGCAGCAAAGTTGAAAAAAGCCCAAGATGCTATTACGGCAATGCGCCCATATTCTTCTAAGCTTACCGAATTGTTACAAAACTTAAGCGCAACATTAGATTCTGATGCTGGAGGTGCTTACTCTCAACAAAGAGAAGTAAATAATGTGTTATTAGTTGCAATTACTTCTAACAGAGGTTTGTGTGGTGGTTTTAACTCTTCAATTATAAAAGAAACAGTTAAAACAATCAATCAAAAATACAGCGATGCAACTGTAGACCTTTTTACAATTGGTAAAAAAGGAGATGATATTTTATCAAAAACAAATAAAGTAATTGAAAACAGAAACGATGTTTTTGATGATTTAACTTTTGATAATGTTGCAGAAATTGCAGAAAAATTAATGGCTTTATATGTAGATGGTACCTATGATAAAATAGAAATCATTTACAATCAATTTAAAAATGCCGCTACTCAATTGCCACAAGTAGAGCAATTTTTACCAATAAAACCTATTGAAGGCGGAGAAGCAATTACAAATTCAGATTATATTTTTGAGCCATCTAAAGAAGAAATAGTATTAGCATTAATACCAAAATCTTTAAAAACGCAATTATACAAAGGAATTAGAGATAGTTTTGCATCAGAACACGGTGCTCGTATGACTGCAATGCACAAAGCAACAGATAACGCAAAAGAATTACGTGACGAGTTATTATTAACGTATAACAAAGCACGTCAAGCGGCAATTACCAATGAAATCTTAGAGATTGTTGGTGGAGCGGAAGCTTTGAATAATTAGAAAATTATTAAATTTTTATAAAAAAAGCGAACCAATTGGTTCGCTTTTTTTATTTTCGAATATGTCAATGAATAAAAAGCTTAACGAAGATTATTTTAGAACAAAGAAAGTTCATAAAGAAAATAATGATAAGGGGAAAACATATAAAAGAATGGTAAAGAGAGATCTTATAGCTTTTATTGTTTTAATTTTAGTCTTGATTGTTATAAATTTATTCAAGTAAACCTTCTATTTCTTCTTGAATAGACTGCACATCCAAACCACAAATTTCTTGCAACTCTTCAACAGTTCCGTGTTCAATAAAAGTATCAGGAACACCCAATAATTTTATAGTGTTAGAATAGTTGTTCTCTGAAGCAAATTCTAAAATTCCAGAACCAAACCCACCTTTTATTGTGCCGTCTTCAACAGTAAGTATTGTTTTATGGTTTTTGAAAATAGTATGCAATAATTTTACATCTAAAGGCTTAATAAAACGCATATCATAATGAGATGATTCAGTGCTGTTATCAAGCTTTAAAAGAGCTTTAGAAACGCTGTTAGCGATGGTCCCAATAGACAAAATAGCAACATTTCCCCCTTCTTTTAAACAAACTCCTTTTCCAATTTCAATTTCTTCAAACGGAAGTTGCCAATTTTCAATCTCGCCATAACCACGTGGATATCGAATTGCAATAGGCTGTTTTAAGCCAGTTTGAGCAGTAAAAAGTATATTACGCAATTCAATTTCGTTTCTAGGCGCAAAAACTATTAAGTTAGGAATACAACGTAAATATGCAATATCAAAAACACCATGATGTGTTGCCCCATCTTGCCCAACCAAACCAGATCTGTCTAAACAGAAAATTACAGGTAAATTTTGTAAGGCAACATCATGTATAATCTGGTCGTAAGCACGCTGTAAAAAAGTAGAATATACATTACAAAACGGAACTAAACCTTGTGTTGCCATTCCTGCAGAAAGTGTTACTGCGTGTTGTTCTGCAATACCAACATCAAAAGTTCTGTTTGGAAATTCTTGCAGCATTAATTTTAGCGAACTACCTGTTAACATGGCGGGTGTAATACCAACAATTTTATCGTTTTGTTTTGCTAATTCAACAATTGTTTTTCCAAAAACATCTTGATATTTAGTAAATTCACTTACAGCTTTAGGCAAAACATCACCAGAAATTTTATCGAATTTTCCTGGAGCGTGATACGTAACTTGGTCTTTTTCCGCTTGCGGTAAACCTTTTCCTTTTGTAGTAATTATATGTAAAAACTTTGGGCCTTTAACTGATTTTAATCGTGTTAATTCAGCAATTAATTCATCAAAATTATGACCATCAATTGGGCCTGAATAATCAAAATTTAAAGCTTTTATAATATTATTTTGAACTGCTAATCTTTTATCGGTTTTAACTTTTGTTAAATATTCTTTTAACGCACCAACTGATGGATCAATTCCAATAGCATTATCATTTAAAATAATTAACAAGTTTGCATCACTTACTCCTGCATGATTTAAGGCTTCAAAAGCCATTCCACTAGCAATAGAAGCATCTCCAATAACTGCAATATGTTGTTTTTTTATTTCTCCTTTTAAGGCGGAAGCAATTGCCATACCTAAGGTTGCAGAAATTGAGGTAGATGAATGTCCAACGCCAAAAGCATCATATTCACTTTCACTTCTGTTAGGAAAACCTGCAATACCATTTAATTGTCTGTTTGTATGAAAAACGTCTTTTCTTCCTGTTAAAATTTTATGTCCGTACGCTTGATGACCAACATCCCAAACTAATAAATCTCTTGGTGTGTTAAATAAATAATGTAGTGCAATCGTCAATTCCACAACACCTAAACTAGCTCCTAAATGACCTTCTTTTGTAGCAACAATATCAATTATAAATGCACGTAATTCTCTTGCCAATTCTGGCAATTGTTCCGGTTGTAACTTGCGTACATCCAAAGGAAAAGAAATAGTATTTAATAAGTTCTTCATTTGAAAAACAAAAGTACAACTTCAAATTTAGTTTTCTGTCATTCCTGTGAAAACAGGAATCTTGTAATATTTAGAACTAATTTACATTGAGATTCCTGCCTACGCAGGAATGACAGCCTTTTTAAATGTACCTTTTTAGATAATTTGTTTACATTTACGGCATTATGATACAACCTTTTGACGATACTTATTTTATGAAAAAAGCCTATCAAGAAGCAGAAGTTGCTTTTGATAAAGGTGAAGTTCCTGTGGGTGCTATTGTGGTTTTTAAAGATCAAATTATTGCAAGAGCCCATAATCTTACAGAAACATTAACGGATGTTACAGCACACGCAGAAATGCAAGCTTTTACTGCTGCGGCAGATTTTTTAGGCGGAAAATATTTAAAAGATTGCACCTTGTATGTAACTTTAGAACCTTGCCAAATGTGTGCAGGTGCAAGTTATTGGACCCAAATTGGTAAAATTGTGTATGGCGCTTCTGAGCCAGAACGTGGTTTTAAGATTTTAGGAACAACTCTTCATCCAAAGACAAAAGTAGTTTCCGGTATTTTAGAGAATGAATGTTCTCAATTATTAAAACGATTTTTTATAGAAAAACGAAATTTAAATTAATACAAAAAGCCAACTATTTAGTTGGCTTTTTTGTTTATAAAAGAGGAAGTTTAGTTTCCAGTAACTTTTATATTATCAATTTGAAAAGTTGTGGTAACGCCGCCATCTGCTCCTAAATATTTAAAAGCTACATGAACATTACCTGACAAACAAGAAATATTCAAATCTCCAGAATTTGTATTATTAGCTTGATAATCATTTGAAGGACCATCGGCAAGTTCTGCATCTAATTGTACCCAAGTTGCCGTAGTTACATCTCCTGTAAAATCTGAGGAAATCCACACAGACAATGCAGCGCCATTGTTATAACCCGTTCTTGTGTCGAATGATAATATTTCATCTGTAGAAGCGTCTAGATTAATACTTGGCGTTACCAACCAAACTTCCATAGGATCTTCGCCAGAATTATAAGCAGATATTTCTGCATATTTATTCCCGCTTCGGGTTCTTACATTGTACGAATTACTTCCGCCGTTAATATTAATATTTGTCCAACCTGCACTTGATAAAGCTGAAGTAGAAGAGATACCATCAAAATTTTCATCATAAACAGTGGTAGTTCCATTAGAATTTACTGTTCCACATTCTAAAACCGGTGGATCACATCTATCAGGATTTGAAAAATCTAAATCGGCAGGTGAAGAAGCAATTAATACAAATAATTCTGCTCTATAATCTTTAGATAAAATTGCGGTAGCTTTTCCTTTTCCAGACGGAATAGTATTGGAATTAAAACTAGCAAATGTGCTTGTTTGTAAAAATAGAGTTGCTTGAGATTCACATTCAAAAATGGTTCTAAATCCATCAAAAGTATCATTTAATTCATTTGAAAAAGTTTTCCCGAGTTGACTTTTTTCAAACTGAGCATTTTCTAATGTAACCAAGGTGTTTATATGTTTCTGCTCAATTTCTTCTAGTTTAATTGAAGTTGGATTTATCTCTTCAATTATTGATGATTTAACAACATAATCTCGATAAGTAGTTGAAGGAATATTTTCAACTTGACCTGTATGATCTATTAAACCCAAAGAGAATTTTCCAGGAACATTAGAACTTCCTGTTGCACCAAATAGATTCGGGTCAGCTTCAAATTCTCCATCATCATAACTTACAGATAATCCGTCTAGTTTAATGTATACTTTTTGTCCAAAAGAATAGGTTTCACTTAAGGTATTGCTGCTTATCATAATTTCTATTCCAGCAGTCGGATTCTCAATTTTATCTTGTACAATTAGAGTCTGATAAAAATTACCAGCAGCCGAATTAGAAACTACGTAACCGCTAATATAAGTTGGTATGTCGTTTTCTCGATAGGTGTAAATAATACTTCCGTTTAAGTTATATTCTTGAATTAAATCTGTTTGAATTTTTGAAATAGAACCATTTAAAGCTGCATTTTCTGCAATTTCGGTTTGTTCTGTTATCGTTATTTCTGGATTGGTAAAATTATCATCTTTAACACAGTTAGTAAAAGTGATTGTTAGAATTGAAAGTAGGATATATAATTTTTGAGTTTTCATTTTTGAATTTTTTAAATTGTTGAAGTCATTTTATTAAAATCTGTAATTAACATTTAAGAAATAAGTAGTTCCTCTTCCGTACCAGTATTTGTTCCCAAAAACTTGTTTGTCTAACGCTTTGTCATCTCTTAATTGTCTGTAGTTTGCATTTCTGCCTTGTTCAAATCCGCCAGATTTGTATTTGGTGTCAAAAATATTTCCAATGCTTGCAAAAAATCCAATGTACTTTTGGTCACCAATTCTCCAAGACTTTCCTCCAACAGCATTTACAATCGTGTAATCATTAAATTTTTCTTGTTGTAATAATTGCCTTGCTATGGTTTCGTCATAATCATTAAAAGGAGTTCCGCCATCATCGGCAAAGTTGCTAGTTCTTGTTAGTGGAGCAACATCAACAAACGTATTACTTAAATGATTTGCAGTTGCGCCAAAGAACCAATAATCTGGATCTCGATAATCAAAACCTACGGAATATGCGCGTTGCGGACCAACTGCTAATTTGTAATTTTTTAAGTTTGACTTTCCTAAATCTTTTCTTCCGTTAATAAATCCTGCAGATTTTGAGTCTTCATTATTTTCGGTAGTTAAATATAAATTTGGATTATTATCATAGGTATATTGACCAAAGTTTGCAGCGCCTTTTAAGGTAATTGTAGGTGTTACTTTTGCTTCAACACCAAGCTCAGCGCCAAAACGTTTTTTACTGATATCAGATAATATTTCTTGTACAAAAGCAGTGTTATCTCCACCAATTCCATCAGCAAAAAAGAAAGAAATTTCTGTTGCATCTTCTGTTTTAGCATAAAAACCTGTAAGTTTTGCTTGTACAATTGGAGTTCTTAAAATATAACTAGCATCTACAGAAAGTAGTTTTTCACTTTGTAAATTATCTACAACATTGTTATTTTCTCTAGAGTTAGAAAACGTGTTTTGTAAAGTTGGTGCTTTACTTATAAAAGCTGTGTTAAAGTCAATTAAATGTCGACCAGTAATTTTATATGTTAAACCTCCTTTTACACCAAAATTGGTAAAATTTTGTGCTGCAGATTTGCCTAAAGAGTTTTTTGAAAAGCCTCCATTTTGGAATAATCCTTCTCGTTGATGTGTAGTTTGAGAAACGTTTCCTGAAACATAATAATCTAATTTATTGTATTTAAATTGTGCTTGTGCAAAAGCATTTAACACGCTTGAAGTAAGGTTGAAGTTATATTTAAATCTATCTCCAACATCAGCAATATGTAATGGATTTAGTAAGTTATTTTGTTTTCCACTAAACGAATCTGCAAAAACATCAACATCTAAATATCCATTTCCTCCTAATAAATCTAAGACACTTGCGAAGTTTTCCGATTTTAATTGTTTGAAGTTTATAGCACCATTAAATGTAATATTGTCGGACAATTCGGTGTTAAAAATTGTGTTTACAGTAATTTGTTTATCATCATTTCTATCTTCATAAAGCACATAAGCCGAATTTGCGTTCGCATTTGCTGTATATAAATTGTTCCAGTTTATTTGTCCGTTGTTTAGAAATTCCTGTTCCATTTCATAGACATTAGAAAAACCTTCACGCAAGCCATAACTTGGTAATTTTTGATAATACGTTGGATCTGGATTTGCGCCATCTAAATCGAGAATATAAGGATCTCCATTTCCATCAACAGAATTAGAATC
This sequence comes from Tenacibaculum todarodis, assembly GCF_001889045.1. Lineage (NCBI taxonomy): Bacteria > Pseudomonadati > Bacteroidota > Flavobacteriia > Flavobacteriales > Flavobacteriaceae > Tenacibaculum > Tenacibaculum todarodis. Next base: position 2,565,343 of record NZ_CP018155.1, read on the forward strand.
GAATGTACTTCCGTTATAATCTAATCGGCTATTTCCTATTTCTCCAAACTGATAAGAAATGTTTGTGTTTAGTGTAGTTTTATCGGAAATTGTCCAATAATGATTCAACATTAAAATAGGTTCTTCAATTCTTTTTAAACGCGAATTTCTTTTCTCTCCATTTTGAAAACCCCAATATGCGTTGTATTTTATGCCTCTTAAATCGAAAATTTCTTGTGTATTCGGTGACGACTTTCCTCTTTTATTTTGGGCATAAATTCCTGTAAAATTTATACTATGTTTCTCGTTAATTTTCTTTTCAACGGAAGCAAAAAATGAATTTGCATTATAAGAAGTAGCATCTACAAAACCTTCATTTCCAAACCTTCTTCCTGCAGAAAAAGTAAATGCCCAACCGTTTTTATTCACACCAGAATTATAAGAAGCCATAATTCTGTTACTGTAGCTTCTGTTGGAAGAAGAATATGTAATTCTACTTCCAGGCCTTGCTGCTGAAGCTCGGACATTAATGTTGGTTGTACCCAAAACACCTCCAAATGTTTGAGAAGAAGGAGTTAAGAAATTACTTAATTCCTGATTTCGTAAAACATCGTTTAAACCGCCCCAATTACTCCATTGTGGTCTTCCGTTATAGAGCTTGTTCATTTCTATGCCGTTTATAAGTAATTTTCCGTTTTCGGAGCCTAAACCACGAACTTTATAAAATGAAGAAGACCACTCAAATGCGGCGGTTTTTAAATAGACATCTCGTGATGATTGTAGTAAGCCAGAAATGTTATCTGCAGAACTTACATCATCATTTAACTCATCATCAGAAATTGTAATTGTGCTTAAATCTTCTGTTTCTAACACATCTAAATAAAGCAAAATTGTACCAAAATCTATTGTTTTTCCAGATAAATTGATAGGATATTTTTGAGTTTCGTATCCTTTTTTGGTTATTACCAATAAGTATTTTCCGTTGGGTAAATTTTGAAATAAAAAAACACCATTTGTAGTTTTTACTGTGTTTTCATTTACATGAACAAGAACATCTTGTAGCGGTTTTTCTGAATTATTATCTAAAATAATTCCTTTAACAGTGTTTTGGGCAGTTGCGCTTAAACATAAGGCACCCAAAAACACTGAGAACATAATTTTTCTCATAGTTTTTCTTTTTTATAGCGTTATAAATATAATGAAAAAATAATAATGTTTAGTTAATGTGCTTATTGCATGAAAGTTAAAATTGGTCTAAAATTTGTTTTACCTTTGTTATCCTAAATTGAAAAAATGAAAAAAATAATTTTCTTTTCTATTGTATTTTTAACAGTGTTTACCGGTTTTTCTCAAGAAAAGAAAGACAAAAAATACACTATTAGAACAGTTGCCTTTTACAATCTTGAAAACTTATTTGATACAGTAAATGACACTTTAAAGAATGATGAAGCAAGTCCGATAATGAAGATTAAAGGAGATAAAACAGCTGTTTATAAGGATAAATTAAACAAGTTGGCTTCTGTAATTGTACAATTGGGTAAAGAAAAATCAAATACAAGTCCTGCTATATTGGGTGTTGCTGAAGTTGAAAACAAACAAGTTTTAGAAGACTTAACAAAAACCGACTTCATAAAGGAAAAAGGATATGAAGTAATTCATTTTGATTCTCCTGATGAGAGAGGAATTGACGTAGCTTTATTATATCAATCAAAATATTTTAAGCCAGTTCATTATGAGGCTTTTAACCCGAATATTTATGCAGATAATTTTAAGAAAAATACTCGAGATATTTTATTGGTTACTGGTTATTTAGATGATGAATTAATACATGTAATTGTAAATCATTGGCCTTCTCGTAGAAGCGGACAAGCAAAAAGCAATCCGTATCGTGAAAAAGCAGCTTATAAAGTTTCTCAAATAATTGAAAAAATTAAAGAGAAAGAAGAAAATCCGAAGATTATAATTATGGGAGATTTTAACGATGACCCAATAAACTCTAGTTTTAAATCGGTTTTAAAAACAAAAACTAAAAAGAATAATGTGAGTGAAGGAGATATTTACAATCCTTATGAAGACATGTATCGCAGAGGGTTTGGTACTTTGAGTTTTAGAGATAAAATTTATTTATTTGATCAAATTATGTTTACTTCTCCGTTATTAGATAAAGGAGAAAAAGATTTTTCTAGTTATAAAATGTTTAAATCTGGCATTTTTAATAAACAGTTTTTAACTACTAACAGCGGAAAATATAAAGGTTACCCAAAAAGAAGTTTTTCTTGGGGAACTTACATTGGTGGTTATTCAGATCATTATCCAGTTTATATGTATTTAATTAAAGAAACAAAGTAGTTTAAAGAGCCGAAAGGAGTTGTTTTATTGTAAATCCTTTAGCATTAATTGAATAGATTTTCTGCCTTGCCATTCGTTTTCATCTAAAGTATAAACAATATCAAAGTCGTTTTGTACTTCAGCTATTTTCTTACCTAAACCAAAACCAATTGCATTAAAAGTGTGCTTGTTATCACCCTGAAAAACATTCAATTTTAGATGACTTTTATCTGCACCAACTTGTTTTCCATAACCATTATCTCTAACAGTTGAAGTTTTAAAAACAGGTTTCATATTTTGCGGACCAAAAGGTGCCATTTGGCTTACAATGTTAAAAAATTTCTGATCTATTTCTGATAAATCAATCTCTGCAGCAATTAAAATTTCTGGAGATAATAATTTTTTATCGATGGTTTTTGCAACAACTTCTTCAAACTTATTTTTAAAATTCTCATAGTTTTCTGGTAATAATGTTAAACCTGCTGCGTATTTATGTCCGCCAAATTGCTCAATAAATTCGCTACATTCTTCTAATGCATTGTATACATCAAACCCTTTTACAGAGCGAGCAGAAGCTGCCAATTTATCGCCACTTTTAGTAAAAACTAATGTTGGTCTGTAGTAGTTCTCTATTAATCTTGAAGCAACTATTCCAATAACACCTTTGTGCCAGTTTTCATCAAAAACAACACTTGTAAAACGTTCTTGTTCGTTGTTTTCTTCAATTTGAAGCAATGCTTCTTGTGTAATTTTTTTGTCTAAATCTTTTCTGTCTGAATTAAATTTTTCAATATCGCCTGCAAACTTTACAGCTGAATCAAAATCTAATTCGGTAAGTAATTCAACAGCATAATTTCCATGTTTCATTCTTCCTGCGGCATTAATCCGCGGAGCGATTGTGAAAACTACATCTGTTATGGTTAACTCTTCTTTTTTAACTTGATTGATAATTGCTTTAATTCCGTTTCTAGGCTCAGAATTTATGACTTGTAAACCAAAATAAGTTAAGGTTCTGTTTTCACCAGTCATTGGAACAATATCTGCTGCAATTGCTGTGGCAACTAAGTCTAAATACGGAATAAAATCTTCAATAGTTTGGTTTCTTTTTTCACCTAAAGCTTGAATTAGTTTAAAACCAACTCCGCAACCGCATAACTCATCATAAGGATAATTACAATCTGTTCTTTTGGCATTTAAAACAGCAACTGCTTTTGGCAATTCTGCTCCAGGTTTATGATGATCGCAAATAATAAAATCTACGTTTTTTTCAGTAGCATAGGCAACTTTATCAATGGCTTTTATACCACAATCTAAAGCAATAATTAACGAGAAATCGTTGTCTTGTGCAAAATCAATTCCTGCATAAGAAACGCCATAACCTTCTTTATATCTGTCAGGAATATAGGTTGCTACATTTGGGTAAATGGTTCTTAGGTAAGAAGCAACCAATGAAACCGCAGTTGTTCCATCCACGTCATAATCGCCAAAAACTAAAATGTTTTCATTGTTTGCAATTGCCTTTTCAATACGTGCAACTGCAAGATCCATGTCTTTCATTAAAAACGGATCATGAATGTTTTCTAAACTTGGGCGAAAGTAGTTTTTGGCTTCATCAAAAGAAGTAATACCGCGTTGTGCAATTAATTTTGCTAACGTTGGGTTTATATTTAATTCTTTAGATAAAAGTGAAACAGTTTCTGTATTTGGTTTGGGTTTTAAAGTCCATCTCATAGCAATTGAGAGTTTTATTTTTTGTGTAAATGAATAGCTGTTTTTACATCAGCAAATTGGCGAAACATTTCCATTACACCACAATATTTTTCTACAGATAAATTAACTGCTTTTTCTATTTTTTCAGTTTGTAAGTCACCTCCAGTAAAATGATAATCAACTTGTACTTTGTTGTAAAATTTTGGGTGTTCATCCGTTAATTCTGCGGTAATTTCAATTTTAAATTCTTCTGCTTCAGCACGCATTTTCTTCAATAAAGAAACAACGTCTAATCCAGAACAACCTGCAAGAGAAGATAACATTAATGCTTTTGGACCAAAACCAACTGTGTTGTCATTTTCTTCATCAGAAGTAGAAAACATGGTTAATTTATGTCCACTTGGATTGTCAGATTCAAATTGTACTTTTTCTGTCCAAACGGTAGTTACTGTATTTGTATTCATAATTGCTGTTAAATTCTCGATTATTAAAAAATGATGTATTAAATTGTGCTTTCATACAAAAATAAGACAATTAAAAATATAAAATATGGCATTAGTAACACCATTATCAGCAGAACACGATTTAGAAACAAAAGAATTAGCAGAATTTTTTAATGAAACCTTGGGTTTTTGTCCGAATTCGGTTTTAACTATGCAACGTAGACCCGCCATTTCTAAGGCTTTTATCAATTTGAATAAAGCAGTTATGGCAAATGAAGGAAAAGTTACTTCAGCCTTAAAAAGAATGATTGCTTGGGTTTCAAGTAACGCAACAGGTTGTAGATATTGCCAAGCACATGCAATTAGAGCTGCAGAACGTTATGGAGCAGAACAAGAGCAATTAGATAATATTTGGGAATATAAAACACATGCAGCGTTTTCTGATGCAGAAAGAGCCGCTTTAGACTTTTCTTTGGCGGCTTCTATGGTGCCAAATGCAGTTGATGCAAAAATTAAAGAAGAACTGTATAAATATTGGGACGAAGGTGAAATTGTAGAAATGTTAGGTGTAATTTCTCTCTTCGGATATTTAAACCGTTGGAACGATTCTATGGGAACAACTTTAGAGGAAGATGCAATAGATTCTGGAAATCAGTTTTTAGGAAAACATGGTTTTGAGGTTGGAAAACACGATGGTTCTAAGTATTAATTAATGAAAAATAATTGTCATTTCGAAATGAGAGAAGAATGAACGATTGAGAAATCTTTTAGATTCCTCTTCCTTCGTCATCGGAATGACAAATTATTAACTTAAAACTGAAGCGACTCTTTTTTGCAATTCCGGAATTACATTTTTTTCAAACCACGGATTTTTTGTTAGCCAAAATCTATTTCTAGGTGAAGGATGAGGAAGCGTAAAGTACTTTGGCAAGTATTCCGGATAGTTATCTACCGTTTCCGTAAGCGTTCGTTTAGCGGTTTCTTTTAAGTAATATTTTTGCGCATACATTCCAATTAGAATAATCATTTCTAGATTTGGCATGTTGTCAAACAATTGTTTGTGCCATTGTGGAGCGCATTCTTTTCGTGGAGGTTTATCGCCAGTTTTTCCTTTTCCAGGATAACAAAAACCCATAGGTACAATTGCAAAATTTTCTACGTTGTAGAAATCTTCATCAGAAACATTGAGCCATTTACGTAATTGTTTTCCGCTGGCATCATCCCACGGAATTCCAGATTTGTGAACTTTTGTTCCGGGAGCTTGACCAATAATTACAATTTTAGATTTTTTATGACCCGTAACAACAGGATTTGCGCCCAAATCTAAATGAGGTTCGCAAATGGTACATTGTTTTATTTCTGAAAGTAGGTTTTGCATTTATTAAAAGTATAAGTTTTTGTTATTCCGACAGAGGTACTATGAGGAATCTTTTTTAAATTATTCTGAGATTTCTCAATCGCAAAAAAGCTCATTTCGAAATGACAAATCCAGTGTCATTCCGAATGACGAAGGAAGAGGAATCTCTTTTGTGTCTAAATGAGTGAGATTTCTCAATCGTTCATTCTTCTCTCATTTCGAAATGACATGCTAACTTTTCAAAGCTAAAGCTTCACTTTCAAAAGACAAACCTTCAAAACCAGATTTCATAAAGTTTCTAATATTTTGATGACTTGTTCCGTTTTCGTCTTCTAAAACATTCTTATAATGTTCACCAAAACAAAATAGTGCTTCTTTTTTTTGTAGTTTTTGAAGCTTTGCAAACGCAAACAACTTACAAGAACCTGAATTTTCTCCAGCATTGTTTTTAATGCCTCCATTTGTAAAAACTGTTGGCGTAAACGTATAATTGTCTTCAATTACTTGCATGGTTTCTGCAAATACTATGGAAGTTGGATTCGCTTTTAATTTGGTTTTGAATTCTTGGATTATCATTTAGTTTTTTATTAGAAATTATAATATAGTTTTTTTCACGAAAAGAACAAAATATGAAGATGTAAGTTTTGTTTTTTAGAACCCGTAACTAACTGTTAATTAATTATTTGTGTTTTTAAGTTAATTTTGTCCTTATTTTTGGTTCTTACTTTTTTAATTTTTGTGTTTTATAAAATTACATGTCTTAAGAAATTACATTCAGATTTTTAAATTTGTAAAAAACTAGATTACCATTATTAAGGAAGATTTAAATTTTAATAAAATATTTTAGCAATATAATACTATAATTCCCTGAAAGCATTGTTTTTAAAGAGGTTTAGTTAAGTGCGATTTTAATGTCCTTTTTTGAAATCTTCAATAATAGTATACTTGAATTCATTAATTAAGTGAAACTACGGAATTGTAGTTTCAAAAAAAGAATAAATAAGTAAAGTTGAAATTACTTTTGCAAAACAAAATTGGAAATTATGGAAACATGGCATTATATACTAATTATATCTACAGTTGTAACTGGAGTAATTCGAGTTATAATTAAAGTTATAGATGAAAAGTCAATTTTAAAAAAGATGGATAAAATCAATCAAATTTATCCTAATTCAACTATCGAAGAGTCTGGAGATTTTATAAAGAAAACCAAAAAGAAATATTATTTTTTTGATAGTAAGGATAAAAAAACTTGATTTGATATTTACAAATCTTCCTTGTCAAGTAAAAATTTGTGATAGATTTGTCTTCAGGTTCTGGAGGTTTTTTTATTAAGTTCTCTCCTGCGCTCGAACTGACAATTGTTACATTTAAATTGATTACTTCTTCCCTTCAACCACTACAACAATTTCACCTTTTGGAGGTTTGTTTGTGTAATACGCTAAAACCTCAGTTGCAGTTCCTCTAATGGTTTCTTCAAACATTTTTGTGAGTTCTCTACTTACTGAAACTTGTCTATCTGCTCCAAAATATTCTATAAAATGCCCTAACGTTTTCACTAATTTATGAGGAGATTCGTAAAAAATCATGGTTCTAGTTTCTTCTGCCAACGCTAAAAAACGCGTTTGTCTTCCTTTTTTTACGGGTAAAAAACCTTCGAAAACAAACTTATCATTTGGCAAACCAGAGTTTACCAACGCAGGTACAAAAGCTGTTGCGCCAGGTAAACATTCCACTTCAATATTATTTTGTACACAAGCTCTGGTTAATAAAAAACCAGGATCAGAAATTGCAGGAGTTCCAGCATCAGAAATTAGTGCGCAAGTTTCTCCGTTTTTTAATCGGTTTAAAACACCGTCAATAGATTTATGCTCATTGTGCATATGATGACTGTGCATTTGCGTAGCAATCTCAAAATGTTTTAAGAGTTTTCCGCTTGTACGTGTGTCTTCTGCTAAAATAAAATCGACTTCTTTTAAAACTCTAATAGCTCTAAAAGTAATGTCTTCTAAATTTCCGATTGGTGTTGGTACTAAATATAATTTTGACATATATCCTGATATAAAGCTGTAAAGTTACAATAAAAAAGCCGCTAAAAAAGCGGCTTTAGAATGTGTTTTAGTGTGATTGTTTATTTTTTAAACTTTGTAAAAGGAATAATCATTGGTGTAGACTTTTGGTAATCTCTATAATTTTCTCCATGTATTTTTAGTAAATCTTTTTCTTCTAAAAATTTAACAGCAACAAAGATGTAGATAGTTGTAACTGCTGCAAAAAGTAAATGACCTTGTGTCATAATGGGCGTTGCCCAAAATGCAATTACAAAACCTAACATTAGTGGATGACGTACTAAACTGTAAAAAAAGTTCATCTTAAATTGTGGATCTGTTAGTGTTTTACTTTTAAAGTTTTGGAATACTTGTAATAATCCGAATAAATGAAAATGACTTATTAAAAAAGTAGAAATTAGTACAATTGCCCAACCTAACCAGAAAATACAAGTTATAATTGTTGCGTATAATTCTCCTTCAACATTCCAAACAATTGCTGTCATTGGTTGCCATTTCCAATAGATTAAAATCAGTGCTAAACTTGAAAAGAGTACATAAATACTTCTTTCCATTGAAGCTCCAAAAATAGTATTCCACCATTTTTTAAAACCTGGTCTTGCCATAATACTATGCTGTAATGCAAAAACGGTAAGCAATAATAAATTGATAACAATTGCGTAAGAACTTGTTTCTCCAGTGTCAATTGTTTTAGTTACAAAAAGATTACCTACAAAGGCAATGGAATATAAAAATGTTGCAAAAAAGATAAAATAGGAAGCAATACCGAATACAAGAATGAGTAGTTTTTTCATGATAATAAAGTTTAGATTCGTAAAAGAATTGTTACTTCCCAATCTTGTTTTTCTATCAGAAAATTGCCCAAGAAGTATGAATTCATAAATAAGGGCATTCCAAATGTACGAATTTAAACAGTGATTTTATTGAAAATCAATTAATTAGGGGTGTTTTCCTAAATTGATTCATAGGTTTCCACGGTAATGTCAGCAATTATATCTCCAGTATGTTTTATAGAAAGTGGTTCAAACAGCATTATGTGTACTTCTTTTTTTGCAATAGGTTTGTGTTCTACTCCTTTTGGAACAATATAGAATTCACCTTTGTTTAAAGTTACTGTTTTATCACGTAATTCAATATCTAAAGAACCTTTTACTACCATAAAAAGCTCGTCTTCATTATCGTGTTTATGAAAAACGAATTCGCCTTTTAGTTTTGCTAGTAATATTTGTTGTCCGTTTAATTCACCTACTTTTTTGGGCGACCAATGGTCTGAAAAAAGTTTAAATTTTTCTTGAAGATTAATTACACTCATAAAAACAAATCTACAAAAGAATTATTAAGAAGCGTTTTCAAACTCATCACAGTCCAATCTAATTTCAGAATTTAATAATTCTTTTTCAAGTAAATTACAATGATGTTTCTTATTGTTTTTTGAATAAAACTTACAAGCAAAGCAAGTTCTTTGAACTGTTAAAATGTTTTTTTGGTTTAACTGATAAATCAGAGAACTCAATGTAGAAAATAATTTTTCTTGTTCTTTTTGTGGTATTTTTTCTATCTCTGAATAAATAGGGTTTCCATAATCGTCATTTTTTAACACCGTATTTTTTCCTAATTCAGATAAGAAAATAGTGTAGCTACGGCTATCAGAAGAAGAGTAATCTTTTACAATCATTTCCTTTTTTTCTAAGGCTTTAATTGCATCGCTAATTGTTGGTTTGGTTACATTAAATTCTTTAGCTAAATAACTTACATTACAATAGGTTGCTTTGTGATTTTGAATAAAAATAAGAATTTGGATCTGTATTGGACTCAACCCAAACTCTTTTGCTTTTTCCCAAAGTAATACCTTAAAAGCTTCAGAAATACGTTGTAAACCAACAACAATCTTGTTGGTTACATTAGTATTTTTATCTATTTGAGTTATTTTGTTTTCCTTCTTCATAAAAATGCCTATCAACTTTAAAGTTGATAGGCAAAGTTAGTAATCCTAATTATATTAATTGCAATTTTCCATTTCAATAATGTAAAATCCTTCTTTATTAATAGAATCGATTACTTTCTTGGGGGCTTCTTCAATATGACAAAACCTACATTTTTTTGTACTAAGATTAGTTTGTTGTACTTTTTTTAGTGTTAAATACTCTTTTCCATATTTGTAAACATCATTAACCGAAGTGTTTGTTTCAACCAAAATATCAAAATGCATTAGCGCCCCACAATCTTTTTTAACATACGTATCGTAAACAGAAACTTTCATTATTAACCTCTTACATCTGCCATAGATGCACCAAAATTAATATGCAATACATTTCCGTTTGGCGTTACCAATGCAGGCACAGATTTAACACCTGCATTTTCTGCGGTATCTAATTTACTTCGGTCTTCTCCAAGATTAACTATTTCTACGTTAGATTCTCCAACAAGTGTAACAATGTCGTGTTCTGCACTAATACAAACAGGGCATCCTGCGTGATAAAAAATTGATTTTTTCATGTTATATAAATTTGAATTATTATGATACAAATATAGTAAGGATTCCTAACTAAAAAAAATATTATTTAGTTTTTTTAAATTTGAAGCAAAAAGTTTAAATAAGATTCTACCAACAAATGAGTTTCTTAATTACTTAATATTCTTAGGTTTTGTTTAAATTTGCAGCTTTAGAATCGGAAATAAACTCCGAGAACAGTTTTAGGAAATTCCGCTTTGCGGAAGCAAATTTTGAAGAGAAATGTATAGAAGTCATTCTTGTGGCGAATTAAGAGCGTCACACATAAATAACGAAGTTACTTTATCAGGTTGGGTACAAAAAAGCCGCGATAAGGGTTTTATGATTTGGGTAGATTTACGTGATAGATACGGAATTACACAATTAATTTTTGATGAAGAACGCACTCCAAAAGAAATGATGGAAAAGGCGAAATCTTTAGGAAGAGAATTTGTTGTTCAAGTAACCGGAACTGTTATTGAGCGTGAATCTAAAAACGCAAAAATAGCTACTGGAGATGTTGAGGTATTGGTTTCTAAATTAGAGATTTTAAACCAAGCAAAATTACCGCCGTTTACTATTGAAGATGAAACGGATGGAGGTGAAGATATTAGAATGAAATACAGGTATTTAGATATTAGAAGAAATCCTGTTAAAGACAGTTTAATCTTCCGTTCTAAGGTTTCTATGGAAGTTAGAAAATACTTGACAGATAAAGGTTTTATTGATGTTGAAACACCATATTTAATTAAATCTACGCCAGAAGGAGCACGTGATTTTGTGGTGCCTTCACGTATGAATTCGGGTCAGTTTTACGCATTACCACAATCGCCACAAACCTTTAAACAACTGTTAATGGTTGGTGGAATGGATAAATATTTTCAGATTGTAAAATGTTTTAGAGATGAAGACTTAAGAGCTGACAGACAACCAGAATTTACACAAATTGACTGTGAGATGGCGTTTGTTGAGCAAGAAGATATTTTAGAAATTTTTGAAGGGTTAACACGTCACTTATTAAAGGAAGTGAATAATGTTGAGGTGGATAAATTCCCAAGAATGTTATATGATGATGCTATGCGTTTGTATGGAAATGATAAACCAGATATTCGTTTTGGAATGGAGTTTGGCGAGTTAAACGCAGCTACACAACATAAAGATTTTGGAGTTTTTAATTCGGCTGAGTTGGTTGTTGGTATTGCTGTTCCTGGCGGAAATGCATACACAAGAAAAGAAATAGACAATATTATTAAGTGGGTAAAACGACCTCAAGTTGGTGCTTTAGGAATGATTTACGCACGTGTTAACGAAGACGGAACATTCAAATCTTCTGTAGATAAATTCTACGATCAAGAAGATTTAGCAAAATGGGCAGAAATTACAGGTGCAAAACCTGGAGATTTAGTGTGTGTTTTATCTGGAGATACAAATAAAGTAAGAGCGCAAATGTCTGCTTTAAGAATGGAATTGGCAGAACGTTTAGGTTTGAGAGATCCTAAAGTATTTGCTCCGCTTTGGGTAATAGATTTTCCATTGTTAGAATTAGACGAAGAAACTGGACATTATCATGCAATGCACCATCCATTTACATCACCAAAACCAGGACAATTAGAATTATTAGACACTAATCCTGGAGATGTAAAAGCAAACGCGTACGATTTAGTTTTAAACGGAAACGAAATTGGTGGAGGTTCTATAAGAATTCACGATAAAGAAACACAAGCCATAATGTTTAAACATTTAGGTTTTACAGAACAAGAAGCAAAAGAACAATTTGGTTTCTTAATGGATGCTTTTGAATACGGAGCGCCACCACACGGAGGTTTAGCTTTTGGATTGGATAGATTAGTTGCTATTTTAGGTGGTCAAGAAACTATTAGAGACTTTATTGCTTTTCCTAAAAATAACTCAGGTAGAGATGTTATGATTGATGCGCCAGCAGTTTTAGATAATACACAATTAAAAGAATTGAGCCTTCAGTTAGCTATTGAAGAATAACACTTGTCATTCCTGCGAAGGCAGGAATCTTGTTTATAATTGTTCTGTTTTATATAGAGATTCTTCCTTTGCAGGAATAACAGATAAATCAAAATCCCAATCTTTTTAGGTTGGGATTTTTTAGTATTTTTATAGAATGAAAAAATTAATCACAGTTTTATTTTTAGCATTCGCTTTTCAAGGAGTTTCACAAGAACTTACAGGAGAACAATTAGTAGAAAAAGCAATTGAATACCACGATCCAAATGGAAATTGGAACACTTTTAATGGCGAACTTTTTGTTTCTATGAAAACACCAAAAAGCGGTGAGAGAAAAAGTCAAATTAAAATTAATCTTCCGCAGGAATACTTTTATGTAAAAGCATCAAGAGGAGAAAATACTACAGAATATACGGTTGAAAAAGAAAACTGTACTATTGGTTTTAATGGAGAAACTCCTTCTGAAGAAATTAAAAAGGAAAACAAATTAAGTTGCGAACGCGCAAATATGTATAAAAATTATTACACGTATTTGTATGGTTTACCAATGAAGTTAAAAGACAACGGAACTATAATTCACCCAAAAACGGAACGTAAAACCTTTAAAGGAAAGGAATACTTGGTTTTAAAAGTATCCTATGAAAAAGAAGTTGGTAAAGATACTTGGTACTTTTATTTTAATCCGAAGAACTACGGAATGGAAATCTATCAGTTTTTTAAAGATGAATCTAAAAACGATGGAGAATATATTTTATTAACCGAAGAAGAAACGATTAACGATATAAAGTTTCCGAAGAATAGAGCTTGGTATTATAACAAAGATGATGGTTATTTAGGAACCGATTTTTTGAGTAAGAAATAAGGAATTAAAAGAGATAATAAAAAAATCCGTTCTAAAACTTAGAACGGATTTTTTGTGTTTTATAAATATACTTGAATCGTTAAAACTATCATTGTAAAAATGGTAAGTATTAATACTAAAGGCAATACAAATTTCAACCATTTGTCGTAACCAATTTTTACAATTGCTAAAGAGGCTAATATTAATCCGGTTGGATTGATAAATGCAAATAAACCCATTCCGTATTGATACGCGTTTACAATAACTTCTCTACCAACGCCAACAGTATCTGCTAATGGAGACATAATTGGCATTGTTAAAACTGCCATTCCAGAAGAACTTGGAATAAAAAATGACAAACCAGAATAGATAAATAGCATGGCGTTTGCAAAAATTCCTTTAGACATACCTTCGGTAATTGTACTTGCGTTGTATAAAAGTGTATCGCTAATTAATCCGTTTTCCATAATTACGGAAACACCTCTTGCAATACCAATAATAAAGGCGACACTTAATAAATCTGTAGCTCCTTTTATAAATGTATTTACAAATGCAGTTTCTTTAATTTTAGCTAAAATTCCTATTATAATTGACCCAACTAAAAAGACAGCAGTCATTTCTTCAAACCACCAACCTAAGCTAGAAACGCCATAAATCATTACTACAAAGCAAAGCGCAAAAATTACTAAGATTAAACGTAAACGACCATTCAATTTTTGATTAGAGTCTGTAGAGCTTCCAAATAAATTCTCAATCATTTCTTTTTGATCAAAAATGATAGATTTCGATGCGTCTTTTTGAACCTTATTAGCATATCGAATAATGTAAATTAAGCAGATTACAACACCACCAATTAACATTAATAATCTTCCTGTAAAGCCTGTTGTCCAATTTATTCCTGCGGAATCAGAAGCAATAATTACACTAAACGGATTTACAGTTGAACACATTGTGCCAATACTAGAACCAATGTAAATACAAGCTAACGCTACAATAGCGTCGTATTTTGCGGCGAGAAAAACGGGAATTAAAATAGGGTAGAAAGCAATGGTTTCTTCCGCCAAACCAAAAGTTGTTCCACCTAGAGCAACCAATGTTGTAACCACAATAATCAACCAATATTCTCGTCCTTTTAAAGAGGAAGCTAAACTTGCAATTCCGGCATCAAAAGCTCCTGAAAAGTTCATAATTGCTATCATTCCACCTAAAATTAAAACAAATAGAATAATATCAGACGAAGCTATAATTCCTTTAATTGGTGCTTTTATTAAATCGATAAAACCTTGCGAATTAGCTTCTAATTGGTTGTAGGTTCCAGGAATACTAATGGGTTTGTATATTCCGCCTGAAACAAATTTTTCTAACGGAATTTTAATATTCAAACTCTCTAATGTTTCTTGCGTTCCAGGTAAGTTTTCTGTTACTTCTAAATGTGTTTTTACAAATTGCTTTGTATCTGAATTATATTTTAAAGTATCATACTTACCTGCAGGTACAAGCCACGTTAACAACGTAACAGCAGCAGTAATTATTAGTAGAATAGTATGTGGCGTTGGAAGTGATAATTTTTTAAGCATAAAAATATTTTATAACGATAAAAGTAAATAAAAGATTTTATAGAATGTTAATTTACCGCTTGTAAGTTTATATTTGCATAGATGTTATCAATTAAAAGCATATTTAGAAAAATTCTTATTTGGAGATATAAACATATTTCTGAACATCAATTTATGTATGTTTTAAGTATTTTGGTTGGTTTTTTAGCTGGTTTAGGAACCTTAGTTTTAAAGAACTTAACCTTCTTTTTTCAAGATGTTTTAGAAGGAAATTTAATTAAAGAATACCATTACTCTTTGTACTTTATATTTCCAATTATTGGATTATTTCTAGTGTTTTACATCAAAAAATACGTTATAAAAAAAGAAATTGGTCATGGTATTTCTACAACCTTACATTCCATTTCTAAACGCAGCGGAATTATAGAAAAGTATAAAATTTATGCATCTTTAATTACTGCGCCAATTACGGTAGGTTTTGGAGGTTCGGCCGGTTTACAAGGTCCAGCAGTTAGTACAGGAGCTGCTTTAGGTTCTACAGTAGCGCAACTGTTTCACATGAATACCAAAACTAGAATGTTATTAATTGGTTGTGCAACTGCAGGAGCAATGTCTTCCATGTTTAAAGCGCCCGTTGCTGCCATTATTTTTGCAGTAGAAATCTTTAGTTTAGATTTGGCTTTTGCAAGTTTGGTTCCATTACTATTAGCATCGGTTTCCGCAGTAGTAACTTCGTATTTTTTCTTAGGAAAGGATGTTTTATTAGGTGTAGATTTACAAGAAGGCTTTGCCATACAAGATATATTGTTTTATGTTTTATTAGGTGTAGGAACAGGTATTGCATCTGTTTATTTTTCTAGAATATATTTTAAAATCACACACTTTTTTGAACGCTTTAAAAACCCATTTCACAGATTAGTTTTTGGTGGAATTGTAATTGGGTTGTTGTTATTTTTAATTCCACCTTTATACGGTGAAGGTTACGGATTAATAAATAATTTACTAGAAGGTAATGCCGTTGCTGCCTTAGAAGATATTCCGTACGACATAGATTTCTCTAACGTTTGGATGGTTATTATTTTCCTGTTAATAGTTACATTGTTTAAAGCAATTGCAATGACAACAACGTTTGCAGCTGGTGGAGTTGGAGGTATTTTCATTCCAACTTTGGTAATGGGAAGTGCACTTGGAAACGTATTTGCAAAAATTATCAATCAATTTGGCTTTAATGTTTCTGAAACCAATTTTACCTTAATTGGTATGACAGGATTAATGGCAGGAGTTTTACACGCGCCTTTAACCGCCATTTTTTTAATAGCAGAAATTACGGGCGGTTACGATTTATTTGTACCATTAATGTTAGTAGCTGCAATATCTTTTGCACTTACTAAGTACTTTGTTTCTAACTCAATTTACACCGTAGAATTAGCTAAGAAAGGAGAACTTATTACACATAATAAAGATAAAAACGTATTAATGATGATGCGTTTAGAAACCTTAATAGAAACTAATTTTAAAGCAGTGCATCCAGAAATGAAACTTGGAGAAATGCTTAAAAAAGCGGTTGCAAATTCCACTAGAAATATTTTTCCAGTTATAGATAAAGACCAACAATTTTTAGGAATTGTCTTGTTAGATGATATTAGACCTGTAATGTTTGAGCAAGAAATGTACAACAGTTTAACTGTAGAAACCTTAATGAAAAGTGCGCCAGCAATCATTAACTATAACGATTCTCCAGAAAAAGTAATGCGAAAATTTAAGCAAAGCGATGCCTGGAATTTACCTGTCTTAAAAGGGAATAAGTATGTTGGCTTTATATCAAAATCGAAGCTATTAACAGCCTATAGAAATAAATTGATAGAAGTAACAAGTTAGTTTTTTAAGAAGCTATTTCCTGCTTTCGCTACTCGATTTTTTCGTTCCTCAAAAGAGCTCAAACAATTAGCTTGTCTTGAGCGAAGTCGAAAGGCTCAATCAGGGCTAAACTTGTTTGTTAACTAATTGTTATTGCTAGGCACTAAGCTATCTCTTATTTAAAAAAGAAACCATTTTATCAGGAAAATCTGTAAACCCGCCATCAGCATTCGCTTCAAAAAGAATTGTTTGCACCATTTCATCAAAAGAAGAAAACTCGTCTAAAGCATCTGCTCTAAACGTATATGGATGTACAACTAAATCTAATTTATGAGCATCAGAAACCAAAGAAGTAAACGTCCATTTATCATCAACTTTTTTATCTAAAATTTGTTTGTACCAAGGCCCAATTCCATTTGCGTAGGTTGCAAAATGGTTCAATTGTTTTGTTTCTTCAGGAAACTCTATAAGTTGTACTAAGAATAATTCAGACTTATACTTTTTTCTTATTTTTTCTAATTCTTTGGCGTCAAAACATTGTAAAATACAGGTATCTTTTTTGTTTTTGTAGCCATAATCAGAAAGTATATTTAAAACTATTTTAGAAATATCTTTCCCTTCAGAAAGATGAAAAGCAGGGTTTTTAATTTCAGGATATATTCCAATATTTTTTTCAGTAGAAAAATTTAAACCCTGTATCAATTCAATTTCTTCTTGTAAAGAATGTAATTTAAAATTTCCTTTCCTTTTCGGAAAACGATTTTTATAAACTTGTTCGCCAGTTTTTGGATTAAAACGCTCACTAACTTGTAGTGTTTTTAGTTCTTCAAATGTAAAATCAATAACATAAAACCGATTGTCTTTTCTTTTTTTATTGGGAAATTTTAAAGCAACATCAGTTACATCATCTAAATAAATATCATGAATAACGATTGGAATATTATCTTTACTTAACACCAAATCTTGCTCAAGATAGTCAGGATTCATAGCAAAAGCCATTGCTTTAGAAGCTAGCGTATGTTCAGGTAAATAACCTGATGCACCACGATGTGCAATTACAGTTTTTGGTGTCATATCCTTTTTCTCTTTAGGTTGTTTACAAGAACAAATTAACAATAATGCTAAAAGTAATTTTATTTTCATGATCTAAAAGTATAACTTTTGTAGCTTTGCAATATGAAACCCATAATGGGTATTTAACAAATTAATATCAATTCAAATTGATTAATTTTTTGAATAACAATTTACTTTAATTTTTTAAATAGATGAAAACAGTATTAAAAATTTTATTTGTCATTTTTATTCTTTGGATGTGTACAGGTTTTTATTTAATAAAAACCGAACATGAAAAAGCGCAAATTGTAATGGGTTTAGGAGTATTCTTTTTATCGTTTATTCTAATGCCTTTGTTTATTTACTATCGTTATAGAGATAATAAATACAAGAAATACATTCTAAACGATCAGAAAATCAAAGAATGGATTGATAATAGCAATAAATAAAATCACAAAAAAAAGGCTTCATTTTAAAATGAAGCCTTTTTAATTTATAAAAATGTACTCTTAGTTATTAATTGTCCAAGAAACAAAGTATTGAGAACCGATAGCTCCAACACCTGGTGCACTAAAGTATTCTTTACCGCCAATATTAGCAGCTCCTACTTTTAATACAGATTTCCAAGAAGGGATTCTATAGTTAATTTGTGCATCAACTACAGTTCTAGCATCTACAACACCATCATAGAAAGAAGATTCCCATAAGAATTCATCTTGCCATCTTACGTTTACGTTAAAACCTAAGTTTTCAATTACACTTGTTTTACCAAATTGTAATTTTACTTTGTGCTCTGGAGTGTTAAATCCAGCTTCAAAATCAGAAGCTTCATCAATATTAAGTTTAGAGTATGTATAGTTTAAACCTAGGTCAAAACCGTTTAATACTTTTGTATTTAAACCAATTGTAGCTCCGTAAGAACTAACATCTTCTTCTGAGTTACTATCTAAAGCTACACCTTTAAAATCGCCATTTTGTAAAGCAATTAGTGAAATTGGTGTATTAACAGGAACTGGAGATCCAACTATAGGAGCTAAATCTACTTGGTCTGCTAATGTAACACTACCATATAATGGAGCTACAACATTTTGAGAAGCAATAAAATCTTTATAGTTGTTATAATACACGTTTAAATCTACTGTAACACCTTCTATAATACCTCTATAACCAACTTCAAAAGCAGTTACATGTTCTGGTTTTACAAACTCTACGTCAGATTTAACTAAGTCAGCAGGGTTCCCACTATCAGAAAATGTTTCAACAGAAGACGCAGTCCAAGAGTTTTCATAAGCCATTCTACCTGTTAATGTACCAGTTGCTCCAATAGAAGAACCAGTTGTTCCATTAATATAACCTGCTAAACCAGCAGGAATACCTAAATTAAATGGATTAGAAGTAAATCTATCAATATTATCTGGAGCCGTACCTAATAAAATACCACTACCTGCATCTAAACCAATGTATTGATCTTGTGTAGTTGGATTTCTAAAACCAGTTTGTACAGAAGCTCTAAAGTTATGGTTTTTATCCTCACCAGCAGCATACGCCAATGATAAACGAGGAGAAACGTTTCCATCAAAATTTTGAGCTTTGTCATAACGAGCAGAAGCTGTAATTTTTAAACGGTCGTCCAATACTTTCTTTTGTAATTGTGTATATACACCGTATTCATCATAATCAATAGTACCATCATAATCTGTAAATAGTGTACCGTTAGAGTTTAAAATATATTTTCTATAAGAAGCACCAACTTGTATTTCTGCCCAATCGATGTAATCTTGTAAGTTTAAGTTAGCATCTGCATGGTATAACTTTGTTTTTTCTTCAAACTTTGAGCCAGTAATCAGAGAAGGGTCTAGTTTAACTGTATTAAAAGCCTTTGAAAAACCTGCAGTACCAGGAATTAATCTCCCTGTATCTGCAACAGATCTTGAAACAGAGTGAGCTACATCTGCGTTTCCAGCAGGAACACCAGGAATAGCACCCGCAATTGCTTGCGCATAAGTACCTACATATTGTCCAAACCAATTTGAATCAGATTTCCATCTTCTATTAATGTTAATTGCTGCAAAACGAGAATCATAGGAATCTCCAGCATCTTCAGAAGTAACGTAACCACGTACCATAAAACTTTTTCCTTTAAATTCTAATTTATGTTGCTCCATAAAGAAATTTTGAAGATTGTATCTATTTTGCCCTTGATAAATAGTACTACCAATACCAAATTTTGAATTCCAAATAATCTCTAAACGATCATTACCCCAAGGTCTATAATGTAAAGAAGTACCAAGTTTAACACTTTTAGCTTCATTAGTAATCATATCTACATCATTATAACCAGTTCTACTAACCGCTTGGTTAGGTATAAACGGTAGTAACGCTGCTGGTAATACATTTGCATCTACTAAAGATTGACCTACCGAAGCCATGTTTGTTGAAACTTCATCTCCATACACGTTTAAACCGTTATAGTTAGGATTTGTAGAATGATCTAGAGATGTCATGTCTGTTTCATCTCTATAATCAGTTGCATGCCATTCTTCTCCTTTTAAGAAAGATAAACTAGCTTTAGCAGCAAACTTGTCATCAAAAGCATATGCCATTCTAATACTTGAATCGTAAAAATTGTTGTCTCCAGCAGCTTTTTGACTAGTAATTCCAGTTTTAAATACAAAGCTAATTCCTGCATCATCAAAAGGATTTTTACTTGTCATAAACATAATACCGTTAAAAGCATTTGCTCCATATAATGCAGAAGACGCACCTGGTAATAACTCTACTGTTTTTACATCTAATTCTGATAAACCTAATAAATTACCTAAAGCAAAGTTTAAACCTGGAGAAGAATTATCCATACCATCTACTAATTGCATAAAACGTTCGTTTGCAAACGTTGCAAAACCACGTGTATTTACCGATTTAAACGTTAAACTACTAGAGTTAATGTCTACCCCTTTTAAGTTTTCTAATCCATCATAAAATGAAGGAGAAGAAGTGTTTCTAATTGCTCTAACATCCATTCTTTCAACAGTAACTGGAGACTCCATAATACGTTCTGGAGTTCTAGAAGCAGAAATTACAACTTCATCTAAAGCTGTTGCATTCTCTTTTAAAGTAACTGTAACAACTTGGTTGTTTTTAGTTATTTCAACAGAACTTGTTTGGAATCCAATAGAAGAAACTTCTAATGTAAAAGGCGGAGTGTCCGTAACTTTTAATGTAAACTTACCATCAAAATCTGTAGATGTTCCAACAGCTTTTCTAGCAACTTTAATGTTAGCGCCAGGTAAAGGACCTGTGGCATCACTAACAACTCCTGTAATAGTAGTCTGTGCAAACATTGCAGCACTACCAAAAAGGACAAATGCAATCAATAATAATTTTTTCATCATAATGTTTAATAATTTGTTAACTATTGCGCAAAATACAATTTTTTTTCATTTATGAAATATTTAAGACATTATTTTGTTTTTTTAACAGTTTTGATGAGCTATTTTTATTAGAATGATAGATTGATAATAAATGCATATTATCCTTTTTAGTTGTATTTTTGTAGAAAATATACTCCGAATTTGGAAATTATCCATTCAGTTTTTGATTATAAACCTACCCAAAAAACCTTTGTAACTATTGGTACTTTTGATGGTGTGCATATTGGCCATCAGAAAATTATTGAGAACTTAGTTGCAGAGGCTAAAGAAAAAGGGCACAAATCTGTTGTGTTAACTTTTTTTCCGCATCCAAGAATGGTGTTACAAAAGGATGTTTCAATAGAACTTATTAATTCTATTGATGAACGTGCTAAACTTTTAGAAAAAACTGGGTTAGATTGTTTAATTATTCATCCGTTTAGTAAAGAGTTTTCTCGTTTAACGGCGTTAGATTTTGTGCGTGATGTGTTGGTAAATCAGCTTAATATTTCTAAGCTAGTTATTGGGTACGATCATCATTTTGGGAAAAATAGAGAAGGAAATATAACACAACTTACAGAATATAGCCATTTGTATAATTTTACGGTTGAAGAAATTCCGGCTCAAGATATAGATTCGGTTTCGGTGAGTTCTACAAAAATAAGAAAAGCGTTAGCTAGCGGAAACCTTAAAACGGCAAATAAATATTTAGGACATAACTTTTCAATCTTCGGAAAGGTAGTAAACGGAAAGCAATTAGGTGGTAAAATAGGTTTTCCTACAGCGAATATTAGTGTTGCTGAAAATTATAAATTAATACCTAAAACGGGTGTTTATGTTGTAAAGTCGTTATTAGATAATAAAATTGTTTTTGGTATGATGAATATTGGAACAAGACCAACCGTAAACGGAATACACCAAACAATTGAAGTCCATTTTTTTGATTTCAACCAAGATTTGTACGGCAAAAATTTAACTATAGAACTGCTTTACTTTTTGCGTGATGAACAAAAATTTGACTCCGTTGAAACGTTAATTCTTCAACTTAAAAAAGACGAAGAAACTTCTCTATTATACATTAAGGACAATTTTTAGAGTAGCTCGGTTCGCGTTAAGGATTGCAGTGGAAAGCCCACAGTGAGGAACGAACGAGGACTTGTAACGAAAAGCCTGACCCTTGTGGTAACGCCCAAAAAATAATTCTAAAATTCAGAAACACCTTTTTATTTTTAATTTGGTGGTAAAACAGCGTTACAATTTCTATCTTTGCTTTCTTAAAATTTGAACAAAAATGTTACAAGTACAATTTATTAGAGACCACAAACAAACGGTTTTAGACGGATTAGCAAAGCGTAATTTTGCAAATGCCGAACAAATTATTAATGCTGTTTTAACTGCTGATGAAACTCGTAGAGCAACGCAAGTTTCTCTAGACAACGTGTTGGCAGAATCTAATAAATTATCGAAAGAAATTGGAGGTTTTTTTAAGTCTGGCGAAGTGCAAAAAGCGAACTTATTAAAAGAAAAAACGAGTCTTTTAAAAGAGCAATCTAAAGAGTTTACGGAGACATTAAATACAGTTTCTGAAGAGTTACAAGAGTTATTGTATCAGATTCCGAATGTGCCACATGCTTCTGTAAAAGCTGGTAAAAGTGAAGCCGATAACGAAGAAGTTTATAAAGAGGGAACAATACCTGATTTAGGAGAAAATGCGTTGCCACATTGGGAATTGGCTAAGAAATACGACATAATCGATTTTGAACTTGGAACTAAAATTACGGGAGCAGGTTTTCCTGTTTATAAAGGAAAAGGAGCAAGATTACAACGTGCATTAATCAACTATTTTTTAGATAAAAACATAAAAGCGGGTTATACAGAAGTACAAGTTCCGCATTTAGTAAATACGGCATCTGCAACTGCAACTGGACAATTACCAGATAAAGAAGGGCAAATGTACCATACGGAAGTAGATGATTTATATTTAATACCAACTGCCGAAGTTCCAATAACAAATATGTTTAGAGGAGATTTAAAGCAAGAAAACGATTTACCAATTTCGGTAACAGGTTACACACCTTGTTTTCGTAGAGAAGCGGGAAGTTACGGAGCGCATGTTCGTGGATTAAATCGTTTGCATCAATTTGATAAAGTAGAAATTGTACGTGTTGAGCGTCCAGAAAATTCTTACCAAGCCTTAAACGGAATGGTAGAACATATTAAAGATATTTTACGTGAGTTAAAATTACCGTACAGAATTTTACGTTTGTGTGGTGGAGATACTGGTTTTACTTCAGCATTAACATTTGATTTTGAACTGTATTCTACAGCGCAAGAGCGTTGGTTGGAAATAAGTTCTGCGTCTAATTTTGAAACTTTTCAGGCAAATAGATTAAAGCTTCGTTATAAAAATAAAGAAGGAAAAACGCAATTAGTACATACTTTAAATGGTAGTTCTTTAGCGTTGCCAAGAGTTTTAGCGGGGATTTTAGAAAATTATCAAACAGCAGACGGAATTAAAATCCCTGAGGTTTTAGTGCCTTATTGTGGGTTCTCTATTATTGAGTAAACAGTATTCAGTTGCAGTTTACAGTCAGTTTGTAACTGCAAACTGCAACTGATGACTGCAACTTTCCCCTTTGGGGAAATGTCCGAAGGACAAAGGGGATTTAGTTAGCTACAATAGCAACCATTAATTGCTTGTATTTTTTCATTTCTAAAAGTGCGTTGAAATAAGCAGATATTTGTCCGTTTTTCATAAACTCTATTGAATTTCTCTTAGCGGTTTCGTATTGTTTGGTTAGATTTTTCATAATTCTAAATTGTTAGTTATAGTATACAAAAGACAATTTCCATGCCAAAATGTTACAAGTGTTTTTAAAAACGGAGTTGTTTTAGTAGAAATTTAACATTTTTGTTACCTATCTTTGATTTAATGATGAAACGATTTTTAATACTTTTTTTCCTGGTAATTAGCCAAGTAGTATTGGCGCAATCCGACTATCCGTTGGCCGAAAATTATTATCGAAATAATGAATATGAAAAAGCACTTCAGATTTATCAAAAATTAGTAGACAAAAGTCCGTATAACACAACTTATATACAAAGATTGGTAGATTGTTATCAAGAATTGAATAGGTTTTCTTCAGTAGATAGTTTGTTAACTTTAAAACAAAAGAAAAATAAAAAACTTACTTTTTACAATGTTTTGTTGGGTTATAATTATGAAAGACAACAACAGCCAGAAAAAGCAATAAAACTATATAAAAAGGCCATAAAATCTATTGATAAAAATGCAAATTATGGGACAACAATAGCTAATTTATTAAAGAATTACAATCAGTTAGATTTAGCAATTGAAGCGTACAATGCTACTGCTAAAAAAAGGCCAAAATCCAGTTATGGATTTCAAATTGCCCAGATTTATGGAGAAAAAGGAGATTTTCCTAAAATGTTTGAATCGTATATAGATTTAGTTGATAAAATTCCGAGTAGATTAAAAACGGTAAAAAGATATACAGCACAATATATTACAGATGATAGCGAAAGCGAAATTAACATAGCCTTTAAAAAAGCATTGTTGCGTAAATCTGCTAGTAACCCAAAAGCAATTTGGAACAGCTTATTAAGTTGGTTATTTGTACAACAAAAAGAATATAATAAAGCTTTAATTCAAGAAAAAGCATTGTATGCAAGAGATGCAGATGAATTAGCTAGTATTGTAAATTTAGGAGAAATTGCATTTTTTAATAATGATTTTGAAACTGCTCAAAAGAGTTTCGAATTTATTCTTGACAAAACCAATTATCCAGATGAAAAAGTAAATGCACATTTGTATTTATTGAAAATTGCAATTAAGCAAGAAGTACCAAAAATTGAAGACAAGTTTGAAACCGTTTTTAGCGAATTTGGAAAGAATGAAAACACGCTTCCTATTCAAGTTGAATATGCAAATTATGTAACGTTCGTAAAAAATGAACCAGAAAATGCACAAGAAATTTTAGAAGAAGCAATGAGTTATGCTAAATCTAAATTTCAACAAGCACGTATAAAATTGAAGTTAGGTGATGTGTTAGTTTTTACAGGGAAGTTTAACCAAGCTTTAATTTATTACACTCAAATACAAAGTAAATTAAAAAGTCATCCTTTAGCGCAACAAGCGCGTTTTAAAGTGGCGCAAACAAGTTACTTTAAAGGCGATTTTGCCTGGGCAAAAGCACAGCTAAAAGTGTTAAAAGGTTCTGCAACACAATTAATTGCTAATGATGCAGTAGCTTTGTTTTTAACCATTTCAGACAATGAACCTAAAGATTCAATTCCGTCTGGATTAAAACAGATTGCGCAATCAGATTTGTTTAGTTTTCAGAATAAAAATGCAGAAGCATTAGCAGTTTTAGAAGAAGTATTTGTAGATTTTGGAGGACAACCAATAGAATACGAAGCCTTGTTTAAAAAAGGGAAACTATTAGTAAAACTAAAAAAATACGATGAAGCTATTTTAACTTTTGCAGAAGTAGTAGCAAATGATGCAGAAGGTATTTATAATGATGACGTGTATTATGAAGTAGCAGAATTGTTCAATAAATTAAATAAGCCCGAAAAAGCTCAAGAATACTATCAAAAGATTATTTTTGAACATCCAAGTAGTATTTATTTGGTTGATGCTCGTAAGAAATTCAGAAAATTACGCGGCGACGATATTTAGTCGGCAATTTTTTAGTAAGCAGTATTCAGTAACAGTTCGCAAGTCGAGAACTAAACAAATAAACGCATAAACATTAAACTATTACTCAGTAAAATGTACATATACAACGTAACAATAAATATAGACGAAAGTGTTCACCAAGAATGGTTGCAGTGGATTCAAAATCATATTGCAGAAGTTTTGGATACTGGTAAATTTTTATCCGCTAAATTAACACAGGTTTTGGTTGATGAAGAAATGGGCGGTGCAACATATTCTGTTCAATACACAGCAGCTACAAGAGAAGATTTGGATGCATATTATAATGAACATGCAGACAAACTTCGTGGAGACGGATTTAAAAAGTTTGCCGATAAAATGTTAGCTTTTAGAACCGAATTAAAAATAATTAACGAGTATTTTCCAACAGCTGTAAGTAATTAATTTTTTAGAGAATAGATGCCAGAATCAAGAAAAAAGCCAAGTATTTTGTTATATAATAATAGAAAATTAATAGCATCAATTGGAGTGCTTTTTATAATTATTGGCCTTATAACGGCTTATTTTTATTGGGGTATTGAGCCTCACGAAACAATTAGTGGAGCACTTTGTGGTTTTGGACTTATGATAAGTATTATTTTCTTTACATTAAAAAAACCAATTAATTAATTTTTGGAGTTAATCAACAAGGTAATATTTCTTGTTTCTTACCTCTTTATTCTTGAATCTATTTTATGACTGTAAAAGCAAAAAAACATTTAGGACAACATTTTCTTACTGATGAAGATATTGCAAAAAAAATTGCAGATGCTTTAATTGGAGATAATTATAATAATGTGTTAGAAATTGGTCCAGGAATGGGTGTTTTAACAAAGTATTTGTTAGAAAAAAAACCAAAAGTAACTGTTATGGAACTCGACCGAGAATCTGTAGCGTATTTAAATGATACTTTCCCTTTAGAACATATAAAATTAGATACAACTTCAGATAAATTTAAAATAATTGAAGGCGATTTCTTAAAGAAAAATTTAACCGAGGTTTTTAACCAAGAACAAGTAGCTATTATTGGTAATTTTCCATACAATATTTCTACGCAAATTGTATTTAAAGCAATTGAAAATAGAGAATTTGTGCCAGAATTTGCTGGAATGTTTCAGAAAGAAGTAGCTATGAGAATTGCAGAAAAAGAAGGCTCTAAAGTCTACGGAATTCTATCAGTATTAACACAAGCATTTTTTGATGTTGAATATTTATTTACCGTTCCGCCAACGGTTTTTAATCCGCCACCAAAGGTAGATTCTGGCGTTATTCGATTAATCAGAAAAGAAGATTATTCACTTCCAGTTGATGAAAAATTATTCTTTAGAGTTGTAAAAACGGCATTTCAGCAACGTAGAAAAATGTTGCGTTCAAGTTTAAAATCTTTCAATCTTACGGATTCTTTAAAAGAAGAGCCTATATTTGCGCAGCGTCCAGAACAATTATCTGTAAATCAGTTTATAGAATTAACAAAAAAATTGTCTGAATTAAGTGCAGAATAATAATATATAAGAACACATCTCAATTATCGAGAAAAACAGCTAATCATGGCATTTGAAATTTCAGATCTATTTCTAGAAAATCTTACAAACCTTATCTTAAATAAGGATGATAAAGCAATAGCAACCTTATTTGAAGAAGTCCATTTTGCAGATATTGCAGAGGTTTTAGATGAAGTAAGTTTTGAGGAAGCCATTTATATTATTAAGCTTTTAGATAGCGAAAAAACATCTGAAATTCTTACCGAACTAGAGGATGATATACGTGAAAAAATTCTAGAAAATTTATCTGCAAAAGAAATTGCCGAAGAGGTAGAAGAGATGGATTCTGATGATGCTGCTGATATTATTGGTGAACTATCAGAAGAACGTCAAGAACGTGTTATAAATGCTTTAGAAGACGATGAATTAGCCGCAGATATTAAAGAATTATTGTCTTATGAAGATAATACGGCAGGTGCTTTAATGGCAAAAGAGCTGGTAAAAGTCTATGAAACTTGGACCGTTGCTGGTTGTATGCGCAGAATTAGAGGACAAGCAAAAGAAGTAACAAGAGTCCACTCTATTTACGTAGTAGATAAAGAAGAAAAGTTGGTTGGTAGATTGTCTTTAAAAGACTTAATTATAGCCAAATCTGACCAAAAAATTGCTGACATCTCAAAATCTAAAGTAGATGCAGTAAATGTAAACGAAGATGATGAGGAAGTTGCCAAAATCATGGCAAAATACGATTTAGAAGCCATTCCTGTTGTAGATGAAAACAACGTATTACTCGGTAGAATTACCATTGATGATATTGTAGACGTTTTAAAAGAAGAAGCTGACAAAGATTACCAAATGGCGGCAGGTTTAACACAAGACGTAGATTCAGACGATAGTATTTTACAATTAACCAAAGCACGTTTGCCTTGGTTATTTTTAGGTTTATTAGGCGGAATTGGCGCTTTTTTAATCATGGAAGGTTTTCACGGAGTATTTGCAAAATATGCGGCATTATTTTTCTTTACGCCTTTAATTGCAGCAATGGCAGGTAATGTTGGTGTACAATCTTCTGCAATTATTGTGCAAGGTTTAGCAAATGATGATGTAAAAGGAAGTGTAAATAGCAGGCTGATAAAAGAAATGTTCCTAGCACTTTTAAACGGTGTAATTTTAGCTTTGTTTTTATTCGTTTTTGTTTGGATTATTAAAGGAAAAGTAGACCTTGCTTTAGCAGTTTCCGTCTCATTAGTCGCCGTAATTGTCATAGCCGGTTTAATAGGAACCTTTGTGCCTTTATTTTTAAACAAACGCGGTATTGATCCAGCAATAGCAACAGGTCCATTTATCACTACTTCTAACGATATCTTCGGAATTCTTATCTATTTTATGATTGCAAAAATGATTTTAGGAATATAATATTGTCATCTTGAGCGTAGTCGAAAGGTTCTGAAGCTATTTCCTGCTTTTCACTATATCTTTTTTGAGAAAAACAAAAAAGGATGCCGCTTCAATCAGGGCTAAACCTGTTTGCTAACGTTCTTTCATTTACGAGAAGTTGGTGTATAAAAAAAGCTGTCTTTTCAGACAGCCTAACTTTTTCTTTTAGCATTAAGAGTATCATCCCCTACAGTAACACTCTTAATTATTTTTTGTCAAAAGTACTATTACTTTAAGGTAGTTTTTTTGTAAAAACCACAATTAAAAATGTGGGTTTCCGAAAAAAGGAGTTAATCTATAATGCCTAATTCTTTGGCTTTTAGCACTAAATCTGTATTATTATTAGCGTTTAAATCAATTCTAAGAGAAGATAACTTATTCTCAATTGAACGAAGTTTTAAAGGTGTTCCGTTGTTTTTTGTTATTAATCCTTCTAAATTATTAATTTTTGGATGTTTGGGTAATTCTTTTAAAATTTGAATAGCAACATCATCCATTTGAATTTGAATAATGTTTCTACGCATAATTTTTTGATGAATTTCATGCGTATAATAATAATCGTTAGTTAACATTTTCTGAATAGCAAAACCAATTTCTTTAGCATCGCATTTACTTTTTAATAAATACGCATTTGGGTTTAAGTTGCTAATAACATTATAAACTCTATTGGTTTCTGTGTGGCCAGTAATAACAGCTATTTTAATATCAAATTCATTATTTTTAATAGCTTTTATTAATTCTTCACCACCGTCTAAATTTGTTTCTTCAGTAGCATTGTCAAAACTTAAATCTGTAAATAATAAATGAAAAGGGTTGCTGGTTTGGTGTGTTTTTATCAACTGAAAAGCATCGTCGCAATTATTAGTTGTAACCACATCAAAATCGCCTACTTCTTTTAAGGAACATAAAATTCCTTGAATTACAAGTTGATGATCATCTGCAATTAAAATTCTTATTTTAGTTTCCATTTTTAGGGATTTCAATTTTTATAGTTGTTCCTTTTTCTAATTTACTTTCAATAGTAAAAATACCATTAATTTCTTCTGTACGTTCTTTTATGTTTTTTAAGCCAATTCCGTTTTTCTTATCATCAACATTAAAACCTTTTCCGTTATCAGAAATAGTTAAAAAAACAGCTTTTTTTGTTTCATTAAAACGTAAAGTTATATTTTTTGCAGCTGCGTGTTTTTTTGCATTTTGAATGCTTTCTCTTATTATTAAAAATAAGGTTCTTTTAATAGCGTTATTAATGTTTTTCCAATCTACACTATTTATTTTCTCTGCTTTAATTCTAAGGTCAATATCAAAAAAATCTGATATTAAATTCACTATTTGATCTTTAAAAACCACTTCATTAAAGCTTTCACTACTTAATTGATGCGATAAATTTCGTACTTTTTCATTAATTACATCTAACTTTTCAGTTTCCTCTAACAGGTTTGTTTTTGCAAGTTTTAGGTGTAACATTCTTAAATCTCCAGCAACTTCATCATGTAAAGATTTTGCAATTTCCTGACGTTCTTTTTCACGTACTTCTACTTGTAATAACTTTGCTTCAAATAGTAGTTTTTTTCTTCTGCTTGTAGCAATGTAAACGCCAAAAACAATAATAAGAAAACCAACACCAGCTAATAACCAACCAATTGTTTTAAATTGTCTTTCTGTTTTTATCTGTAGTTCGTGTTTTTCGTTCTCTTGCTTTAAACTAGTGTTTTCTTTATCCTTTTTTTCAGTTTCGTATCTAACTTTTGCAAATTGGTTTTTTAAATTTCTTTCTTTAGTAAGTAAACTGTCGCTTAATTTTATATATTCTTCTAAATACTTCTTAGCGGTTTGCTCATTAGTAAGCTCCGATAAAATTTTTAAGCACCCTAAAACTTGTTCATTGTTTCTTGTTTTTTTTCCTAGTTCTAAACCTGTTTTAGCGTGTTTCCTTGCCAATTCATATTGTTGGTTTTTTAAGTACGCTTCAGCTAAAAGACCATGTGAAACACTTTGTGCATATAAATTTTTAGTTTTTATTCTGCTTTTTAAAACTGTTTTATAGCCTTCTATTGCTTTTTTTATTTTTCCTTGCCTAAAAGATATAGAAGATAAATTTCCTAAAAGGTTTTGGTATTGTGTAGGGTGTTTTGTTTCTATACTATCAAAATTTAACCCTTCTTTAAATAGAGATGCTGCTTTTTTAAACTGTCTTTCATCTTTAAATGTTATTCCAATATTGCTTAATAGGTTAAGGTAGTTTCTTTCTCTTCTATGTTTTACAGAATTAAACTTAACAATTTCCTGTGCTTTTATGTAATAACTTCTTGCTTCTTTAGGTTTTTTTAAATGACCTAAAGCGTTTCCTAAGGTTTGATATAAAGAAATTAAAGTTCTATATTCTTTAGTGGGTTCTATGTATTTTAAACCTTCAATGGTGGTAATTTGACAACCTAAATAGTCTAATTCTTTTACTTGAAGAATAGCCATAGATAGTAACCTTCGCCCTATTTCAATAGAATCTTTTAGAGCTATAGAAACATTTTTTGATTTATGGTGATAATAAAAAGTACTATCTAAATTATTTTTTATTTTATGATTTAAAGCTTCTAGATGGTATGCCTTTGCTAGAGAAAAAGAATCTTTCTTAACTTGAAAGTGTTTTAGTAATTTGTTTGTAGAAAATGTTAACCCTAAAGTGTCTTTGGCAAAATAACTATGTTTTGCGTACTCAAGACTTGTCTGCTTTATAAGAGAATCTATTTTTAAATCTTCAGAAAGCAGTACCGCTCTTTTTAAATATGAAAATTTGTCTGCTCCTTTGGCGTTTTTTAAATAGAAAGCAATAGAATCTTGTTGTTTTTGTGAAAAAACAATAAATACAGAAAAAAATAAAAATAGAAAGAGGGTTTTTTTCATAGGGTAAAAACGTATTAATTTCATACAGTTTTTATCCTCATAAAAATAGTTATTTCATTCTTAAAAAAAAAGTTTCTACATCATTTTTTGAAACAAGTCCCAAAGCACAACACCTGTAGTTACAGAAATATTTAAAGAATGTTTTGTACCCAATTGCGGAATTTCAATACAACCATCAGCAGAAGAAACCACTTCTTGTTGTACACCTTTTACTTCATTTCCCATTACAATTGCATACTTCTGATTTTTTTCTGGAGTAAAATCATTCAGTTTTGTGCTGTTTTCCGCTTGTTCAATAGCTAAAACTTTAATGTTTGAATCTTTTAATTTTTGAATAACAGAAAGCGTGTCTTCAGCATATTCCCAGTCAACAGATTCTGTTGCACCCAAAGCGGTTCTATGAATGTCTTTATTTGGCGGAGTTGCAGTAATTCCGCAGAGATAAATTTTTTCAATCAAAAAAGCATCCGAAGTTCTAAAAACAGAACCTACATTGTTTAAGCTTCTAATATTGTCTAAGACAACAATTATAGGTGTTTTTTTAACAGCTTTAAATTCGTCAACTGTAATTCTACCAAGTTCATTATTCTTAAGTTTTCTCATATTTGTGGATAAATTAACTGCTTACTGAAAACTGAAAACTGCCTACTTTTCATATCTTCGCAAAACTAACTGAAAATTTCCGAAAACTTGGCAAAAGCGAAACCAAAAAAGGTAACTCCTTTAATGAAACAATACAATGCAATCAAGAATAAATATCCTGATGCAATGTTGCTATTTCGTGTTGGAGATTTTTATGAAACCTTTGGAGAAGACGCCAAAAAAGCGGCGCAAGTTTTAGGAATTACATTAACTAAACGTGGTGCAGGTAGCGATAGTGAAACGGCTTTAGCGGGTTTTCCTCATCATTCTTTAAATACGTATTTGCCAAAGTTGGTAAAGTCGGGTTTACGTGTTGCAATTTGCGATCAGTTAGAAGATCCAAAAATGACCAAAACCATTGTAAAACGTGGTGTTACAGAACTAGTAACTCCTGGGGTTTCGTTAAATGACGAGGTTTTACAAAGTAAAACAAACAACTTTTTAGCGTCGGTTCATTTTGGTAAAAAATTACTTGGAGTTTCATTTTTAGATGTTTCAACAGGTGAGTTTTTAACAGCGCAAGGAAACGAAGAATATATAGATAAGTTGTTGCAAAATTTTAATCCAAGTGAAGTTTTGGTGCAAAAACAAAATAAGCAACGCTTTTTAGAATTATTTACAGATAGATTTCATACATTTTATTTAGAAGACTGGGTTTTTCAATCGGAATATGCGAATGAAACATTACAAAATCATTTTGAAGTAAAAAACTTGAAAGGTTTTGGTGTAGAAGAATTGAATTATGGAATTGTAGCTTCAGGCGCAATTTTATTTTATTTGTCAGAAACACAACATAAAAAATTATCACACATACAAACTATTGGTAGAATTGCCGAAGATAATTACGTGTGGATGGACCGTTTTACGGTCAGAAATTTAGAATTGTACAATCCAAATTCGGTAAATGCTGTTACGTTGTTAAATGTAATTGATAAAACTATTTCGCCAATGGGCGGACGTTTATTAAAACGTTGGTTGGCGCTTCCGTTAAAAGATATTGACGCCATAAAAAATCGCCATGAAATGGTCAAATTCTTTATAGATTCAGATGATTTTTTTGAGACTGTAAGCTATCAATTAAACCAAATTTCAGACATAGAACGTCTAATTTCTAAAGTTGCAACAGGTAAAGTTTCGCCAAGAGAAGTAGTGAATTTAAAGAATTCGCTCAAAGCAATTTTACCTATAAAAACTGCCGCTGAAAGCAGTAAAAATGTTGCTGTTCAACAAATCGGAAAAGCATTACACGAATGTGATGATTTAATTACCAAAATCACGGAGACTTTAGTTGAAGATGCTCCAGTAAATATCAATAAAGGAAATGCAATTGCCAACGGAGTTGTACAAGAATTAGACGATTTACGAGCTATTTCTAATTCTGGAAAAGAATATTTAGATAACATGCTAAAGCGAGAAACGGAACGAACTGGAATTACCAGTTTAAAAATTTCGTTTAACAATGTTTTTGGCTATTATATTGAAGTTAGAAACTCGCATAAAGATAAGGTTCCAGAAGAATGGATACGTAAACAAACCCTTGTAAATGCTGAGCGTTATATAACAGAAGAATTAAAAGAATACGAGACAAAAATATTAGGAGCTGAAGAGAAAATTCAAGCTTTAGAGCAAGAAATTTTTGCTAAACTGATTCAATATATTGTTGGTTTTGTAAAACCTGTGCAGCAAAATGCACAAAATATAGCGCAAATAGATTGCTTGTTATCATTCGCAAAATTAGCGATGGATAACAATTACGTGCGTCCAATGATGGATGAAAGTACTGATATTGAAATTAAAAATGGTCGTCACCCAGTAATTGAAAAGCAATTGCCAATTAGCGAAGATTATATTGCAAATGATGTTGTTTTAAATAGAAATCAGCAGCAAATAATTATGATTACGGGACCCAATATGTCGGGTAAATCGGCAATTTTACGTCAAACTGCATTAATTGTTTTGTTGGCACAAATGGGAAGTTATGTTCCGGCTCAAAATGCACGAATTGGTATTGTAGATAAGATTTTTACACGTGTTGGTGCAAGTGATAATATTTCTATGGGAGAATCTACTTTTATGGTAGAAATGAACGAAACAGCATCTATTCTAAACAATATTTCTCAACGTAGTTTGGTGTTGTTAGATGAAATTGGTCGTGGAACTTCTACTTATGACGGAATTTCAATTGCCTGGGCAATTTCTGAATATTTGCATGAACATCCGTCAAAAGCAAAAACCTTGTTTGCTACGCATTATCATGAGTTAAACGAAATGACAACTACTTTTGAGCGTATTAAAAACTTTAATGTTTCGGTAAAAGAATTAAAAGATTCTATTATTTTTCTTAGAAAATTAGTTGCCGGAGGAAGTAATCATAGTTTTGGAATTCATGTTGCAAAATTAGCAGGAATGCCAAGTATGGTAATTCATAGAGCTAATAAAATATTAAAGCAGTTAGAAGAAAACCATTCACATTCCGAAGTAAAAGAAACCCTAAAAGAGGTTCAGAATGAAGAAATGCAGATGAGCTTTTTTCAATTAGATGATCCGCTTTTAGAAGATATTAGAGAAGAAATTTTAGCAACTAATATAGATACATTAACGCCAATAGAAGCATTAATGAAGTTGAATGAGATTAAACGAATGTTGATTAAAAAGTAAGTATCTTTGCAGTAATGAACACAATTTTTTTATTTATTGGAGGCCCAGAAATATTTGTAATTCTACTTTTAGTAGTGATGTTATTTGGTGCAGATAAAATTCCTGAGATTGCTCGAGGTTTGGGTAAAGGAATTCGTCAGGTTAAAGATGCAACCAACGATATTAAAAGGGAAATTAATGACAGCGCAAAAAAGCAAGGTCTTGACACGGATTTTGTAAAAGACATTAATAAAGAAGTAAATAAGGTAAAAGACAATATTGATGATTTTACTGGGCCAATAAAGCGCAACCTTTAATTATTTTACCCTACTAATTGTTAAGCCATCTCTAATTGGCAACAAAACAGTTTCCACTCTTTCATCAGTATTTAAAAGTGCATTGTATTCCAAAAGCACTTTTGTATCTATATCTTTCGGGTTTAATTCTTCAACAACTTTACCGCTCCAAAGTACATTGTCAGATAAAATTACGCCGCCTGTATTCATTTTATCAATAATTAAATTGAAGTAATTTACGTAATTAGATTTGTCGGCATCGATAAAAACTAAATCAAATTTTTCTTCAATTTTTGGTATAATATGAAGTGCATTTCCAACATATTGTTGAATCTGATTGTTATAATCCGATTTTTGAAAATACTTATGTTGTAATGTTTCTAATTCTTCGTTTTTATCAATGGTGTGTATAGTTCCGTTTTTTGCTAAACCTTCCGCTAAACACAAAGCAGAATAACCAGTGTATGTTCCGATTTCTAAAATAGTTTTTGGTTGAATAAGTTTTGAAATCATAGACAAAACTCTTCCTTGAAAAGCACCGCTTAACATACGCGGATTTAATACTTTTTGCCAAGTTTCTTTGCTTAATTTTTGTAAAAGTAGAGGTTCTTGTTGCGAATGTGCAACAACATAATTGTCAATATTTTCAGGTAAAAAGTGCATTATTTTTTTAGATTAATAGAAGTTTGGATTATTAGATTTTTAGAGTGGAATTGAATTTTGACAGCATTTTGATTATAGAGATTAATTTTTTAAATAATTTAGAATAATCGTTTTCAGAAATAAAATTTAAGTCTGTTGCTAAAATTAATTGTGTATCAATTTCATAACAAGAACCTAAAGACATTGTTAAGAATCGGCTAAAATCTTTATCTGATTTTCTTGAGCTCCCTTCTGCAATATTTGAGCAAATAGAAACAGAAGCTCTTCTTAATTGAGAAACTAAACCAAATTTTTCTTCTTCAGGAAATTTTTTAGTTATTTCATAAACTTCTTTACAAAAAACTCTACTTAACTGCCAAAATTTTAAATCTTTATATCTATGCATTCTATAAGTCTAAAAGTCGAGTAATCTAATAATCTAACTTTTCAAATATATAAAAAACGGAGTTTACAAAAAGCAAACTCCGTTTCAATCTAACAAAAAATCAAAAATTCGGTTTAACACCGAAAATCTTCTATGCTTCCATTTTTTCTAATTCTTTCTTAAAGGCATCTTTATCTGCGTTAGAAAGACATTTATTATCTTCTTTACAATCTGAGGCTTTCATTTTTAAAACCTTGGTCATTGTACGGTTTTGTTTTACATATTTACTGCAAATTTTGCAAACAAAAATATGCCAGTTTAATTTCAATTTTTCTGAAAATGAAGCTTCTCCATATTGGCTTTTATCGCAAATTGTAGTTGCTTCGTCGCAGCTTATTATAAAGTTCTTAAACATAATATTAATTATTAAACCAATTCTCTTCCATGCATTTTCTTAACTGAGTTCTGGCTCTATGGATTATTACCCACAGGTTTGACGCAGTAATGTCTAGCTCCTTACAAATTTCTTCAGTTTCAAATTCTTGTATAGTTTTCATTCTAAAAACCATTGCGTATTTTTCTGGCAAAGCATCTATACACTTATCTATTTGAGCTTTTAATTCTTGAGTTTCAATAATTTTTTCAGATTCGTTTTCCCAAGATTGTGGTACGCGTTCTTCTATCCAATTACCTTCATTTTCTCCGCTATCATAAAAATTCATTCTAACTTCGGCTTGTCCTTTTTTAGAATTTATTTTTCTATAATGATCAATTATTTTTCGCTTTAGAATTGAGATAAGCCAAGTTCTTTCAGTCGATTTTCCTTGAAAATTCTTAGCCGATTTTAATCCAGCAAAAAACGTTTCTTGAACCAAATCTTTTGCAGTATCACTATCATTAACTCTTACAACAGTATAGTTAAATAAGTAATCGGCATACTTATCTATCCAAGTATCTGGCGATAAAGTTGGTTTGTTGTCCTTAGAATTCATTGATGCCAAATATACGCTATTTTTTAACTTTTAAAGCATTGCAATTTTCACGTCTTCTCATATCAACAATGTATATTATTTCCCATTTTCCGTTATTATTAAAAAGTTGAAATGAGTTTGCCCCACAATGGCTAAAGTTTCCGTTTAAGTAAAACTCATAAGGCGTCCAAACCGATGCTAGATTTCCATCAATTTTTATATCCCAAGACAATAATTTTTCAAAATATTTGTTTTCTGGCTTTTTATTTGCAATTCCTGTAAGTATTTTTTCTCTACTATCAGTTACTATATCTTTTTTACCTTTTCTGTTAAATGTGGTTTGAATTTTTATAGATGAATGCATTGTAGCGCTAACAATTGTACTATCTCCTTTATGTAAACCATCAAAAAAAGTTTCTATGGTTTCTTTTATGGCTTTTTCATCGGAAGAATTTTGAGCTGTAAGAATTGAACTTAAGCTTAAAGTAACAAGTAAAATAATTATTTTATTCATCTTTAAAAGTTTGGTTGAAAGGTAAAACTATACAAAAGTTGATACAAAAAAATCAAATAAAAGAAGATTAACACAAGATTAACTTGGTAAAATCTTATATAAAATGTCTATTTTTACCCAATTCTAAAATTAAAATTGATGTCAGTAGCAAAAAAAGAATATAAAAGAGTCACCGTAAAATCGTTAGTTGAAATGAAAGCTAACGGAGAAAAAATATCTATGTTAACCGCGTATGATTATACAATGGCAAAAATTGTAGACAATGCAGGTATAGACGTGATATTAGTTGGTGATTCTGCTTCAAATGTTATGGCTGGTCATGAAACAACATTGCCAATAACGCTAGACCAAATGATTTACCACGCAAGTTCTGTTGTTAGAGGTATAGATCGTTGTTTAGTTGTGGTAGATTTACCTTTTGGGAGTTATCAATCAGATCCAAAAGAAGCATTGCGTTCTGCTATTAGAATAATGAAAGAAAGCGGAGGACATTCAATAAAATTAGAAGGTGGAAAAGAAATAAAAGAATCTATAAAACGTATTTTAAATGCGGGAATTCCAGTTATGGGACATTTAGGTTTAACGCCACAATCTATTTATAAATTTGGAACTTACACAGTAAGAGCAAAAGAAGAAGAAGAGGCAGAAAAATTAATGGAAGATGCATTATTACTAGAAAGATTAGGCTGCTTTGCATTGGTTTTAGAGAAAGTTCCGGCTAAATTAGCTCAAAAAGTAGCAGAAGCGTTAACAATTCCTGTAATCGGAATTGGAGCTGGTGGCGGAGTTGACGGACAAGTTTTAGTTACGCATGATATGTTGGGTATGACACATGAATTTAATCCACGTTTTTTACGTAGATATTTAGATTTATATACTGAAATGACAGGAGCTTTTGAACAATATATTACCGACGTAAAATCTAGAGATTTCCCAAGTAATAAAGAACAGTATTAAATGAGAATCCTTCACCTAGATTCAAATCACCCATTATTATTAAATCAATTAAACGATTTAGGCTTTACAAATGAAGAAGATTTTATTTCTTCAAAAAGTGAAGTTGAAGCAAAAATTCATCAATACGAAGGAATTATTATTAGAAGTCGTTTTTCTATTGATAAAACCTTTCTTGATAAAGCAACAAACCTAAAATTTATTGGAAGAGTTGGTGCAGGTTTAGAAAACATTGATTGCGATTATGCCAAACAAAAAGATGTGTATTTAATTGCTGCTCCAGAAGGAAATAGAAACGCAGTTGGAGAACATTCTTTAGGGATGTTACTTTCGTTATTTAACAAACTAAACAAAGCCGATAACCAAGTTAGAAGTGGAAAATGGTTGCGCGAAGAAAACCGTGGAATTGAACTTGATGGTAAAACAGTTGGTTTAATTGGCTACGGAAATATGGGAAAATCTTTCGCCAAAAAACTACGAGGCTTTGATGTAGAAGTTTTGTGTTATGATTTAAAACCCAATGTTGGCGATGAAAACTGTACACAAGTTTCCTTAGAAGAATTACAGAATAGAGCAAATGTTTTAAGTTTACACACACCACAAACACCATTAACTATTAATATGGTTAATGAAGATTTTATCAATGGCTTTCCTAAACCATTTTGGCTGATAAATACAGCAAGAGGAAAATCGGTTGTAACGGCAGATTTGGTTTCAGCATTAAAATCAGGTAAAATTTTAGGAGCTGGTTTAGATGTTTTGGAATATGAAAAAGCATCTTTTGAAAATCTATTTAAATTTAAAGACGGTGTACTGAGCGTAGCCGAAGTACCAGAAGCTTTTCAGTATTTAATTAATTCAGAAAATGTAATTTTATCACCACATGTTGCTGGTTGGACAGTTGAAAGTAAAGAAAAACTGGCTCAAACTATTGTAGATAAAATTAAAGCAAAATTTTGTTAACTTGTAGGCTTGTTGTCATTCCGAATGAAGTATGAGGAGGAATTTCATTTCGTAATGATATTTTATAAAAACCAAAGCTAATGCAATATAAAGCTACTTCACCCGAAGACTATATTAGTCAAGTTCCAGAAGAACGAAAAGAAACGTTACATAAATTACGCAAAACCATAAAAGATAATTTACCAAAAGGTTTTGAAGAAGGCATGCAATATAGCTTTCCAAGTTATTTTGTGCCACATTCAATTTATCCAAACGGTTATCATTGCAAGCCGGAAGAACCACTTCCTTTTATGAGTTTTGCTTCACAAAAAAACTCTATAAACTTATATCATAGCGGAATTTACGCAAACCCAGCATTGCATGATTGGTTTGTAGCTGAATACCCAAAACATTGTAAACGCAAGTTAGATATGGGAAAAAGCTGTATTAGATTTAAGAAGATAGAAGAAATTCCGTTTGATTTAATTGCAGAATTATGTACAAAAATGACGGTTGAAGAATGGATTAATATTTACGAAACTAACACTAAAAAGTAAGATGAAGAAAAAAGGTAAAGTTACAGGAATTGGTGGTGTTTTTTTTAAAACTGAAGACCCAAAAGCAACTAAAGATTGGTATAAAAACAAGTTAGGTTTTAATACAGATGATTGGGGTTGTTCTTTTTGGTGGAAAGATGAAAACGGAAAAAAAGCCATGACTCAATGGAGTCCTTTTGCAAAAGATACAAAACATTTTGAGCCTTCAAAAAAAGACTTTATGTTTAATTATCGTGTTGAAAATTTAGTTGAGTTATTAGAGGAATTAAAAGAACAAGGCGTTACTGTAATCGATAAAATTGATGAATATGATTATGGTAAATTTGGCTGGATTGTAGATTTAGACGGAAATAAAATTGAACTTTGGGAACCAAAAGATGAAGCTTTTTAGTATTGAAAAATTTAGTATTTTTGAGTCTATCTAATTAAAAATCAATATTAAAATGTCTGAAGAAAATAAAAATGTAAAAGAAAATCTTAAAGAAGGTGTAGAAAATGCTAAAGATATGGCAAGCGATGCAGCAGAAAATGTAAAAGAAATAGTATCTGAAGCTTCTGATAAGGCTAAAGAAATTGCAGGCAATGTAACTGAGGAAGCAAAAGAGGCTTTAAATACAGCAAAAGAAAAATTAAGCGAGGTTATTTCTGAAGAAACAATAGATAACGTAAAAGCAAAAGCAGGTGAATTTACAGATGATGCAAAAGAAGCTCTTTCTGGAGCAGCCGACAAAGCAACTGAGTTAGCAGGAGAAGCTAAAGAAAAAATTACTGAAGTTTTATCTAGTGAAAGTGTTGAAAATATTAAAGGTAAAGCAACTGAATTAGCAGGTGATGCAAAAGAAGCGTTAGGAGATTTAGGTGAAAAAGCAAGTGAGTTTGCTGGAGAAGCAAGTGAACATATTGCAGACTTTGCTGAAGATGCAGAAGAGGTAGCAGAAGAAGTAGTTAAAAAAACTAAGAATTTCTTTCAGCGTTTATTTGGTAAATAAACCATTCTTATAAAATAAAAAAGCGACCAATTGGTCGCTTTTTTTATTTACTATATTCTTGCTTTAATAAAGAAATATCATCAATAATTTTTTGCATATTTTCTTTTTCAGTGCCATCATACATTCCACGAATACGACGCTCTTTGTCTATTAAAACAAAGTTTTCTGTGTGTACAAAATCGTTTTCATCTCCGTTGCCTTCATCTAAAACAGCAAAATAACTTTTACGAGCTAACTTATAAATATGTTTTTTACTTCCTGTAGTAACGTGCCATTTTTTATCAATTACACCTTTTTTATCAGCATAATCTCTTAATACCGAAACACTATCTATTGTTGGTGTTACCGAGTGCGATAAGAACATAATATCATCATCGTTTTTGTAATGTTCTTGTAATTCACTCATATTATACGCCATTGCAATACAAATGGTTTGGCAACGCGTAAAAAAGAAATCTGCTACATAAATTTTGCCGTCAAAATCTTTGTTTGTAATTGTTTTTCCATTTTGATTTATCAATGAGAAATCGGCAACTTTATGATTTTTCTTTTGATTTCTGATAGAAGCATCAACTAGTTTCGGATTTATATCAGCTGGACTGTAAACTGGTAGTTTTTTATCAACTTTTACTAAATGATAAAAAATTGGAATTGTAATTGCTGAAAAGACCAACAAAAACAATAAAGTGTATTTAGATTTTTTGAAAAATTTTGTTTCCATAGTACAAAAATACGGCTAAAAACACATCTTTAAAACAGATTTTCTAAATTCTTTGTTAAAAGAGTTTTGTCAGTAAAAACAATACTTTTACAACTGTTTCTAAAAGCGTACATTTGCGGGATTATAAATTTTAGATTGATTACGTAGATGGAAATTTTAATAAAAGCATCACAGTTTATTTTAAGCCTTTCTTTATTGATTGTATTGCACGAATTGGGGCATTTTATCCCTGCAAAATTGTTTAAAACAAGAGTAGAAAAATTCTACTTATTCTTTGATTATAAATTTTCACTTTTCAAAAAGAAAGTAGGAGAAACAGTGTATGGTATTGGTTGGATTCCGTTAGGAGGTTATGTTAAAATCTCTGGAATGATTGATGAAAGTATGGATACCGAACAAATGGCTTTACCGCCACAACCTTGGGAATTTAGATCTAAACCAGCTTGGCAGCGTTTAATAATTATGTTAGGTGGTGTTATCGTGAATTTTGTATTAGGAATACTAATTTACA
Source organism: Tenacibaculum todarodis (assembly GCF_001889045.1). NCBI lineage: Bacteria > Pseudomonadati > Bacteroidota > Flavobacteriia > Flavobacteriales > Flavobacteriaceae > Tenacibaculum > Tenacibaculum todarodis. The sequence continues at coordinate 2,607,714 of NZ_CP018155.1, forward strand.
TCTGTTTAATGTGGGCTTATGGAGAACGTTTTTTACCAAACGAAAATGTAAAAGATGGTGTTTGGGTAGAAAACCAATTAGCAACGGATTTAGGTTTGCAAACTGGAGATAAAATTTTAACTGTTGATGGTGAAAAAATTAAGAAATTTAATCAATTACCAATAGAGTTTATCAACGGTAACAACTATACAATTGAAAGAAATGGTGAAGTTCTTGAAAAAGAAATTCCGATTGATTTTATTTCAAAATTAGTTGATAGAGGTAAAAACGCAGGAAATTTTATAAATACACGTTATCCGTTTTTAATTAGTGGCGTGCAACAAGATTCTTTAAATGCTTCTTCTGGTTTACAGCCAAAAGATATGGTGGTTGCTATTAATGGAGCTCCGATAAAGTATTATGACCAAGCGAAAGTAGAGTTTGAGAAATTAAAAGGACAAGCTATTTCCTTAACTGTTAAGAGAGGTGAGGAAACTAAAGAAATTCCTGTAAAAGTTTCTAATTACGGAAATATAGGTGTTGTTTTTGGTGGAGCATCTTATAATGATTTAGAAAAACTAGGATACTACGATTTAGAAAGAATTGATTATTCATTTACAGAAGCTGTTCCTGCAGGTTTAAATAAATCTTGGGATACTTTAACAAGTTATGTAAAACAACTTAAAAAGATATTTAATCCAAGTACTGGAGCATACAAAGGTTTAGGTGGTTTTATTTCTATTGGAAGTATTTTTCCTTCAGAATTTAGCTGGGAAACGTTTTGGAACATTACAGCATTCTTATCAATAATGTTAGGTTTTATGAACCTATTACCAATTCCTGCTTTAGATGGAGGTCATGTATTGTTTACCCTTTGGGAAATGATTACAGGTAAGAAACCAAGTGATAAATTTTTAGAACACGCTCAAGTAGTTGGTTTTGTGCTTTTACTAGCGTTGTTAATATTTGCGAATGGTAACGATATATTTAGATTGTTTAAATAACATTTGAATTTAAAGCATAAAAAAAGAGCAATCAGTTTTGGTTGCTCTTTTTTTATGATATCATTTTTTGCTCTTAATCTCTAGACATAAATATCTGCAACACATACCAAAATAATAGCATTAAAGAAGCAAATAAGCCTAAAGCAGCAGGAATATAATCTTCTGTTCCAAATTTGTGAACCAAGTTAGATGTTTGATATAAAATAGAACCTCCGGCTAATAAACACATTCCTACAGAAAACCATAAACCTAAGTTAAATCCGAATAAAGTTCCCGCAATAATTAATCCTATTGCAATAAAAAATCCTATTGTTAATGCTGATCTTAAAAACGAAAAGTCTTTTTTAGTTAGTATAACAACAGCAGATAAACCTGCAAATAAAGTAAGTGTAACAATACCTGCTTGTTGAATTAAATCGAAATTTCCTGTAAACGAAATTGCAATATAAATTAACGGAACAAAAATAAACGCTTCAGCAAAAATGTAACCTGCATAAGCTAAATATTGTAAGTTTTTATCGGTAGTTTTTAAAGCAGTACTTTCTGCATAATTGGTAATTAACATAAATCCACCTAATAATAACAACCATTTATAGCCTTGCGTCATTGAAAGCATAAAGTTTACTATTGTAGTACTTTGTAATAGTAAATATTCAAAAAGTATAAATAACAAAACGCCACCAGCAACATGTGCGTAGGTTTTCTTGTAAAAAGCAACTCTTTGTACATCGGTTCCTTCAGCTAAAAGAACGTTGTTGTTTAATGTGTTTTCCATAGTTTTATTTAATGTTAAGCAATTTTATTTTCTTTATTGGTTCTAATAATAGCTTGTTCGTTTTTCCAATCAATCCATTTTTGACCTTTAATTCTACGCATTAAATTATCATAATTACGCATAATAAAAATATTGTACATCGCTTTTCCAAACCTACTAGGGTTTCTTGCTAAAGCACGCAAACTCATAGAAAAACCTGGAGTTATATAACGCATGTAATGCCAATAACCTTCTGGCATGTACAATACATTTCCATGTTCAAGATGTGTAATATGTCCTTTTGCTTTTTTAAGTGCAGGCCATTTGTCAAAATCTGGATTAGAAAAATCAATATCTTCTCTTACAATTAAAGAATGTGGAATTTTATATAAGTACTTATTTTGTTTTTGGTCAAACAGAATTACTTCTTTTTTTCCTTCAAAATGAAAGTGAAAAATATTAGCTAAATCAATATCGTAGTGCATAAAAGTGTACGAATCCGTTCCGCCAAAAAATAACATTGGTAATCCTTTTAGTAAGCGTAAACCAAAGTCTGGAAACGTAAAGTCTTTCTGTAAAATTGGTACTTCTTTTAAGACATTCCAAAGAAAAATTCTGAATTTAGTAGGCTCACGTTTCAATAAATCTACATATTCACCCATTTTCATGGTTGCGTGTGGTTCGTTAAAACCATCTTTAAAATCTACAGGCCTATCATCATACAAAGGCACGGTTTTATCGCCTGCAACCTCTTTCATGTACTCTAAAGACCATTTCGAATGTGCTGGCCAATCATTAACAAAGTTCTCTATAACCACAGGTTTTTGTGGTTTAAAATAGTTTTTGATAAAGTCTTCTTTGGTGATCGTTTTTACGCGATCTATTTTGGTAAGATCTAATCCCATTTTTCAATTTTAAAGTACAAAGTTAAGAAAATGAACTGACATTTTTTTAGAAGCAGTTTCCTGCTTTCACTACTCGCTTTTTTTGGTGTTTCGACTACGCTCAACAACCAAAAAAGAGCTCAAACACGCCGTTCAATCAGGGCTAAACTTGTTTGTGAAGGTTTGTGCTTAATTGAATAGCATAAAAAATCCGCTATAAAAGCGGATTTTTAAAACAAATATTATTTACTTTCTTCTGAATTGTCTTCTTTAATATCTTCAACAATTTCAGACGGAATTTCCTTTCCTTTCAAGTAACTTGGTAATTCCATTCCAGCCATATTAAACATTTCTTGCAATGGCGGAACCGCTTTATACATTCCAGAAATAAAGTTAGAAGTAGATGTTTTTCCATCTTTTCCTCCACCATTTTCCCAAACAGTAACTTTATCAATCTTAATGTTTTTAATAGCTTCTGCTTGTGTTTTAACCAATTCTGGCAATTTATCAGCAATTAATAATAAGGCTGCATTTTGAGAATCGTTTCCTGCTGCTTTTACAATTTGATCTAAACCAGCTGCTTGTTTTGTTAAAACTTCATACAAACCTTGTGCTTCTGCTTGTGCTTTAAATAAGATTGCATCGGCTTCACCTTTTGCAATACGTCTAATATTTTCTGCTTTTGCTTCTGCATCAATTTCAACTTTTCTTTTGTCAATTTCTGCAGGAACAATAATATCTGCTAACTGAGAAGAACGTTCTCTATCGGCTCTTGCAGTTTCTGCTTCTTGCTCAGCTGCATACGATTCTTGTAATGCTTTTGCTGTTTGTACTTTTTCAGATGCAATTGCAACACGTTCTGCTTCAGCTTCACGTTGTCTTCTTAAAGAATCTGAATTTGCTACGGCAATTTTTGCAGTGTTTTCTCCTTCTACAGCTTGTGCATTTGCTGCTGCAACCTGGCTTCTTTCATCTTGTACCGCATTAGCCTCACCAATAGAACCATCTCTAGTTTTTTCTGCAACCGATTTTCTTGCCGCGTTAATTGCATGTGCTGCTGCTTCTTTTCCTAAAGCTTCGATATAACCAGATTCATCAACAATATCGGTAATATTTACGTTGATTAATTTTAAACCTACTTTCTTTAATTCTGTTTCTACAGATTGAGAAATATTGGTTAAAAACTTGTCTCTATCGTTATTAATTTCTTCAATATCCATTGAAGCTACTACCAAACGTAATTGACCAAAAATAATTTCTTGTGCCAAATCTTGAATGCTATCTTGATCTAAACCTAATAAACGCTCTGCAGCATTTTGCATAATTCCTGGTTCTGTAGAAACACCAATTGTAAATCTACTTGGCACATTTACACGAATATTTTGCTTAGAAAGTGCGTTCACTAAATTTACTTCAATAGAAATTGGTGTTAAATCTAAAAATTGATAATCTTGAATTACGGGGAAAATAAACGCGGCTCCACCATGAATACATTTAGCAGATTCTCCGCCACCAACTTTTCCGTACACTACTAAAATTCTGTCTGAAGGACATCTTTTGTAGCGCTTAATCATGGCAACAATTAATATAAAAATGAATAGAATAGCAATTCCTATTCCGACTAATCCTGCAAAAGGACTACTTTGTAATACAATAAAATTTAGCATAGTTTTTTTTAGTTTTGTGGTTCAATAATTAATGTTCCGTTATTTGTTACTTCAATTACTTTAATAATTTTTCCTTGTTTTAAATCTTCATTATGGTCTGTTAAAGCTTCTAATTCTCTTAACGCACCTTGAATTTTAATCTGAATTTTCCCTGTTTTAGAGCGGTTTGCACCAACAGTTAAATAGACTTCTCCAATTGAGTTTAAAGCATTTTTCATCTTTAAGGTTCCGCTAGATGTTAATTTACTGATGTAATAAAACATTGCAGCCATTACAAACATCATTGCTAAACCGCATGTTATCGATATAAAAATAGTAACCGATTTAGAGTTTCCTGCATCTATACTTGCAATTCCGCTCCAACCAAAAATGGCAAAAAAGGCAACAACGTTTTTAAAGGTAAAAAACTGAAAACCAGCACCTGTATCTGCATCCATTTCTGCATCTACATCGCCAATATCATCTGTATCTGCACCAATAAAAGTGCTGATTAAAACAAATAAAAAGATAAGTGTAGAAATTCCTGTAATTATCCAATACGTCTTTTGAAAAGACGTTAGTTCTTGAAACCATTCCATCATAACAATTAGTTTTTAAAGTGAATAAATATAAAAATTTTTGACTGAATAGAACACGTTATTCTATCAATATAAAGAGAAACTCATTTTTAATTTAATCAACCTTTTAAAAAGCGCTTTTTATTGTTGATTTTCGGCTTAAAAAGAAGCCAATAATATTAAAGTGTGGTTGAGTTTCAATTATTAGTAGCTAAAAAGGACATTTTGTTACAGAAAATCTTTAAAAAACAAAAAACCTTGATAAGAATATATCAAGGCTTTTTTAAAAATTGAGGTTTTTTATTCTCTAGAAACCATAACGCAAACCAAATAAAACGTTGCTTGGTGGCATTGGTACAAAACCAGATTCTATATATTCTGCATCAAAAATATTATTAGCTGTAACTGTAAAACTAAGTTTCTTAATATCAACTATTATAGAAGCATCCCAAACGTTGTAGCTTGTTCCAACAGTTCTTTCTGCATGTTTATAGATAATATTTTGTCTTACATTTTTAAATAATTTACTGGTAAAACGAGTAATAAAATGATGTTTTAATGTGTTTAAAGAATAACGAGATAAATCTTTATTCTGATCTAAAATATCATCATCTAAAAAATTATATCCAAATGATAAAGTCTGATTATAGTCTTTTATTTTAAAATTATAGTCTGCATTAAATTCAAAACCTTTGGTATTCACTTTTGCAATGTTAGTTGCCGTGTAATTTGAAGTTGATGTGTCTGGACGAATAAAATCAATAAGATTGGTAGCGTTTCTATTAAAAATAGCAACAGAAGTTGAGAAATTATTAGAGTTATATTTCAATCCTATTTCTTGAGCAAAAGCTTCTTCTGGCTCTAAATTTTCGTTTCCAGTTGTATTAGGAGCATTGTAATATAAATCTGTATAAGTAGGTATTCTATACGTAACACCTAAGTTTCCGTAGGCTTTTAAATTCTCTGATAATTTATAACCTATATCTAATCCTGGAAAGGCGTGAAATTTAAAATCAGAAAAATAAGTAACTGCAACTCCTGGAGTTATGTCTAATTTATCATTCATTAATTTAAAACGGTGTTCTAAAAACAAATTTGCCATAGTTCTGCTTCTTTCACCTAAATTATTACTGCTTATAGATACGCTAGAAATATCTATACCAAAACCAGTTATACCTAATTTAGAAGTATAGGAAGCATTTGTTTCCACACCAATTTTATTGGTAATATGTTGATTTCTGAAAAAACTTGGATCATCTCTTTTCAATAAAAAGATATCTTGACCTCTTCTCCAGTAAACTCTTGGCGTAATCTTAAATTTTTCAGTTTTAAAAGTTGTAGAAACTCCTATTAAACTGTTTTGTGTTTCTTCGTATTCATGCCAATCTGGATTGGTTGTATAAAAGTTTTCTGCACCAAACTTTTTGTCGAAAAAAGTAGCTAATACTTCTATAGGTTGTTTTTTTTTGTTGAAAACTCCTTTTAATAAGTAATTGTAGTTGTTATAATCAGAATTTGTACGATAACCATCTGAAGTTAACGCACCAACATGTGCGATAATTGATGAATTTTCAAACTCTTTACCAACAGTTATTGAACCATTCAATTGTCCAAAAGAACCTGCTTCAATATTTGCTGAAACTGTGTCTGATAATTTCTTTTTAGTAACAATATTAATAGCTCCAGTAAATGCATTTTGCCCAAAAACTCTTGCAGCAGGACCTTTAATAATTTCTATTCTTTCAATAACTTCAATTGGCAAAGCAGCATTTAATGTATGATGACCTGTTTGTGCGTCATCCATTTTTATACCATCAATTAAAAGTAATGTTTGGTCAAAACCTCCACCTCTAATATATAAATCTGCTTGGCTTCCAGCAGTTCCTCTTCTTCTAATATCTACACCTGCAACCTGTTGTAACAGATCTGCAACATTTGTAGCCGCACTATTCTTTATATCTTTTGAAGAAATAACATCGATAGTTCTTGAGTTTTCTTTAAAAGGTAAATCAATTCTAGAAGAAGTAATAATAACTTCTTTTAAAGTATCTTTTTTTATGGTGTTGTCTTGTGCTTTTACTTGAAAAGCAACAAGCAATAAGGTAATTATTACCGTAATTTTAATTTTCATGTTTAGTGATTTTATTATGTTGCAAAAATCGTAACTTTCCGGACGATTAAACTAGTCCCGTTTTAAAATGATAGATAGTCCGGTTGGTGCGCTTTTTCAACAATTAATCTCTTTCGATAAATCGATTGAGCAACCTGTTTATATGCAAGTTTCTCAGCAAGTTATAAATGCAATTCAACGAGGATATTTAACCAAAGGCGCAAAACTTCCAGGAACTCGCGCATTGGGGCAATTATTAAAAGTTCATAGAAATACTGCGGTTGCTATTTATGATGAATTGGCTTCTCAAGGTTGGGTAGAAATTATACCCAACAAAGGTACTTTTGTTTTAGAACCAGAATTAAAAACAGCAAAAATAAAAGCCACTTCTCAAAAAATAAATCAGGCTTATTCCTATGCGGAATCAACTGGATTCCCTTTTCAAAAATCATTTCATTTAGCTTCAACAGTTCAGGAAACAAAAGCTAAATATTCTATTAATGAAGGAAAACCAGATTTACGTTTGCATCCTGTTCATGAATTTTCAAGATGGTACAGTGCAGCAATGAAGCGAAAAACCTTGATAAAAAAATGGAACAGACCTAACGAATCTTCTTATTCCTTATTTCAAACACAATTATCTAACTATTTAAACGCTACGAGAGGTTTTCATATAAAACCTAAAAACCTAATAAGTACACGAAGTACAGAAATGAGTTTGTACATAGTTTCTCAGTTATTAATTAAACAAAATGATGTTGTTTTGGTTGGAAACTTAAGTAATTATGCTGCAAACATGATTTTTCAGGAAGCGGGCGCAAGTATTAAAACAATTCCGTTAGACGCAGGTGGTTTAGATGTAGATTATATTAGAAAACACTTTATAAAAAAAAGTATTCGTTGCATTTATATTTGTGCTCATAGAGATTATCCAACAACGGTAACCTTAAGTACAGAACGTCGTTTGGCATTGTTGCAATTGGCAAAAGAATATGGTTTTGCAATTATTGAAGATGATTATGATTATGATTTTCAGTACGAAGGTTCTGCAATGTTGCCAATGGCAAGTTCAGATGCTAATGGAATGGTTATTTATTTAGGAAAACTTGGGCAATCTTTATTTCCAAGTTTTCAAACAGGATTTATGGTTGCTCCTGAAAATTTAATTTCTGAAGCACAAAATTATCTACAATTACTAGATGAACAAGGCGATTTAATTCAGCAGCAAATGTTGTCTGAATTGATTAATGAGGGTGAAATTCTTCGTTTAATGAAAAAAAATAGTGTTGTTTATAAACAAAGACGCGATTGTTTGTGCGAGCTTTTAAATCAGCATTTTTATAAGATTGCAAAATGGAAAATTCCTTCTGGAGGATTGGCAATTTGGTTAGAATTTCAGCAGCAGGTTTCTTTAGTTAAACTTGCTTCAGTAGCAGAAAAAAACGATTTATTTTTACCAAAAACAATTTTGTATCAAGATAAAAACACTTGTGCAATTCGTTTAGGTTTTGGGCATTTAGATACAAAAGAAATGGTTGTTGTAATTAGAAAACTAAAAAGTGCTTTTAACCAGATTTCAGCAACATAAAAGTAATTAAAAATTGTATCAAAATTAATAGCAAAACATCTTGTTTAGAATCATTCTAATTTAGTATCTTTGTGCTCCTAAAAATAGATTTTTGAACACTATTGCATCTTTACACATCGGCGAAGTTGGTTACATTTCTGAAGACACTTTAGAAAATATTCCGCTTAAATTATTAGAAATGGGCTGTATTCCTGGAGCAGAAGTGGAACTCATTCAAATTGCACCTTTAAAAGACCCAATGTACATTTGTGTAAACGGAAGTCATTTGGCCATTAGAAAAGAAACTGCACAACAAATCGAAATTTTAAAAGCAAATTAATAATGTCTAAAAACGCTATAAAAGTTGCTTTAATTGGGAATCCGAATACTGGAAAAACCTCACTTTTTAATCAATTAACTGGTTTAACACAAAAGGTAGGAAACTATCCTGGAGTTACCGTAGATAAAAAAGAAGGTATTTGTAAATTATCGGAAAAACAAACCGCTATTATTACGGATTTACCTGGAACGTATAGTATAAATCCTACTTCCTTAGACGAAAGTATTGTTTTAAAAACCTTGTTAAAAAAGGATATTAAAGAATCTCCAGATGTAATTTTAGTAGTTGCAGATGTAGAGAATTTAAAGAGAAATTTACTGCTTTTTTCACAAATAAAAGATTTAGAAATTCCAACTGTTTTGGCTATCAATATGGTAGATCAAATGCATAAAAAAGGAATTTCAATAGATTTAACGGCTTTAAAAGAGGAGTTAAATTCAGAAATTGTTTTAATAAGTGCAAGAAAAAACGAGGGAATTGACGCAGTAAAATCAGCAATTATAAAGAGTCATGTTTCTGCAAAAGCACAACCAATGTGTGCAGTAAATCATAAAATTGATCCAGCCTATTTTGATAAATTAAAAGAAATAAGTTCAGAACATTCCTTGTACGAATTATGGTTGATGGTAACGCAGAAAAACTTTCCAAATTCAATTTCTGAAGATCAAAAACAACAATTATTAGCGTTTAATAAAGACGTTTCTAAATTGAAAAGGTATCAACATAAAGAAACGATTTATCGTTATCAAGAAATCAATAAAATTCTAAAAAAAACCTATATAGTTGATAAAACTAAAGCTACAGATTTAAGAAGTAAATTAGATAAAATATTTACACATAAAATATTTGGGTACGTAATTTTCTTCGGAATTTTATTGTTGATATTTCAATCAATATTTGATTGGGCTTCTGTTCCAATGGATTTTATTGATGGCATATTTGCCGGTATAAGTCAAGGTTTAAAAGATTCTTTAGCGCCTGGAGTTTTTACAGATTTATTAACGGATGGAATAATTCCTGGAATTGGTGGAGTTGTTATTTTTATTCCGCAGATAGCAATTTTATTTATGTTTATTGCAATCCTTGAGGAAACCGGTTACATGAGTCGTGTAGTGTTTCTAATGGATAAAATTATGCGTAAATTCGGAATGAGCGGTAAGAGTGTAATTCCGTTAATTTCTGGTACAGCATGCGCAATTCCTGCAGTTATGGCAACAAGAACCATAGCGAATTGGAAAGAAAGATTAATTACCATTTTAGTAACACCGTTTACAACCTGTTCTGCACGTTTACCGGTTTATGCAATATTAATTGCACTTATAATTCCGGATAAAAAAATATTAGGATTCTTAAATTTACAAGGATTAACCTTATTGCTTTTGTATGCTTTAGGTTTTGCTACGGCAATAATTTCTGCCTATATTTTACATAAGACCTTAAAGATAAAAAACACTTCGTTTTTTGTAATTGAAATGCCAGATTATAAAAAACCATCTCTTAAAAATGTATTTTTTGATGTTTGGGAAAAAACAAAAGCATTTGTTTTTGGAGCTGGAAAAATAATTTTAGCAATTTCAATTGTGTTGTGGTTTTTAGCTTCAAGCGGACCAACAGCATATGAGAATGCTGAAAAAAATGTAATAGAAAATGTAGACAATCAGCAACTTTCTGAAAAAGAATTGTCGCAAAAAGTAGCTTCAGCGAAATTAGAAAACTCATACATTGGTATTGCTGGAAAAACTATTGAACCTGTTGTAAAACCTTTAGGTTACGATTGGAAAATAGGAATTGCATTAATAACGTCTTTCGCTGCGCGTGAAGTTTTTGTAGGAACTTTAGCAACAATTTATAGTGTAGAATCAGATGATGAAAATACAACAACCATTAAGCAAAAAATGGCTTCTGAAATAAATCCAACTACTGGAGAAAAACGATTCAATTTTGCAACAGGAATGTCATTGTTAGTTTTTTACGCATTTGCAATGCAATGTATGGCAACTTTAGCCATTGTAAAACGAGAAACTAAAAGCTGGAAATGGCCTTTAATTCAGTTATTTGGAATGACCTTTTTAGCATACGTAACTGCCTTTATAACCTATCAAATTCTTAGTTAATGCAAGAAATTTTAATGTACATAACCGTAATTTTGGCAATTGCTTTTTTGGTAAAAAAGTTCTTTTTTAAACCAAAAGATAAAAAAGGTTGCAGTACAGATTGTGGCTGTTAGTAATTTTAACAAAGCATTAATACAATTTCTTGTAAGGAAACTTATTTTAGTAGAACTAATCGGAAATAATTAAAATCAATATAAAATGAAAAAATCAATATTTACAATTGCAATATTTGCAATCGCTTTAATTAGTTCAATAGAAGTCTCTGCTCAAGTTTTTGATCCGTTAGATAAAAGCCCAATGGATGTAGCAAGATTTCCTTACAGTTGGAGAGATTCCGATAAAATAGTTCGAGTTACTTATAGTAGACCACAATTAAAAGGGAGAACTTTAGACAAATTAGCGCCAAAAGGTAAAGTTTGGAGAACAGGAGCAAACGAAGCAGCAGAAATTACTTTTTATAAAGATGTAACCTTTGGAGACAAAGAGGTAAAAGCAGGTACGTATACATTATTTACAATTCCAGGTGAAGGAGAATGGACTGTAATATTAAGTACAGCAAAGAATGTTTGGGGTTCTTATTCTTATAGGCAAGAAGAAGATGTTGTAAGAGTAAAAGGGTTAGTTGGTAAATCTGATAAAAACTATGAAGCATTTACTATTGGTTTTGGAGATGATATGACAATGTATCTAGTTTTTGGAAAAACATTAGTCTCTGTAACAATTACAGAATAAAAATTTCATAAAAGTTATCATATAACCGCAAACATTGTTTGCGGTTTTTTTTGTTTTACTCTTCCAAACAATAAGCGTAAATTTGCACACTTTAATAAAAGAATCAAATGCAATACAATCACCAAGAGATAGAAAAGAAATGGCAAGAATTTTGGGCAAAAAACCAAACATTTAAAGCCAGTAATGAAAGTGAGAAGCCTAAATATTATGTGTTAGATATGTTTCCTTATCCATCCGGAGCAGGTTTACATGTTGGGCATCCGTTAGGTTATATTGCAAGTGATATTTATGCGCGTTACAAACGTCATAAAGGTTTTAATGTATTGCACCCGCAAGGATATGATTCTTTTGGTTTGCCAGCAGAACAATATGCAATTCAAACTGGGCAACATCCAGCAAAAACTACCGAAGCAAACATTGCAACGTATAGAAAACAGTTAGATAAAATTGGTTTTTCTTTTGATTGGAGTAGAGAAGTAAGAACATCAAATCCAGAATATTATAAATGGACTCAGTGGATTTTTATCCAATTGTTCAATTCTTGGTACAATAAAGATACTGATAAGGCAGAAGATGTTGCTACTTTAGAAAAAATCTTCAAAAAAGAAGGTAACGCAAAAGTAAATGCTGTTTCAGATGAAGATATTACTATTTTTTCTGCGGAAGAATGGAAAGCTTTTTCAAAAACCGAACAAGAAGAAATTTTATTACAATACCGTTTAACATTTTTATCAGACACAGAAGTAAACTGGTGTCCTGCTTTAGGAACCGTTTTAGCAAATGACGAAATTGTAAACGGAGTTTCAGAACGTGGAGGTCATCCTGTTGTTCGTAAGAAAATGACACAATGGTCTATGCGAATTTCTGCATACGCACAACGTTTATTAGACGGTTTAGAAACTATAGATTGGCCACAACCGTTAAAAGATTCTCAAACCAATTGGATTGGGCGCTCGCAAGGAGCAATGGTTACGTTTCAAGTTGAAGGCAACACTCCAAAATCTATTTCTGAAGTAAAATTATCTTACAAAGAACTTGAAGCATTAAAAGAATTAAGACAAAATTTATCGAAGGCTGAAACTACGCTTTGGAATGAAATTAAAAATAAAAAAGGCGCATCAAAATTTAGAAAAAAATATACAATTGGTACATTTTTGGTGGATTATGTGTGTTTAGCAAAAAACTTAATTGTTGAATTTTCTGGTAAAGAAGATGAAGCAGCAAGAACAGCATTCTTCCATAAAGAAGGATTTAACGTTATTCGTTTTACAAATGAAGAGGTTTTACAAAATGTTGTAAAAGTAGTTTCTGAAATTAATTTTGCAATTCAATTTCCTAAAGTAATTGATAACGCTGATAATAAAACAGCTGTTACTTCTAATTCTGAAGAAGAATCATACAAAATTGACGTTTTTACAACGCGTCCAGACACAATTTACGGAGTAAGTTTTATGACGTTAGCTCCAGAACACGAGTTGGTTTCTAAAATTACAACAGACGCTCAAAAAGCAGAAGTTGAAGCGTATGTTACCGCAACAGCAAAACGTTCTGAACGTGATAGAATGGCAGATGTAAAAACCATTTCTGGTGCGTTTACTGGTGCGTATGCAATTCATCCTTTTTCTGGTGAAAAGGTTCAGATTTGGATTGGAGATTACGTGTTAGCAAGTTACGGAACAGGAGCAGTTATGGCAGTTCCTTGTGGAGATCAACGAGATTATGATTTCGCAAAACACTTTGGAATTCCGATTCCAAATATTTTTGAGAATGTAGATATTTCTGAAGCTGCGCATGCAGATAAAGACGGAACTGTTATAGCAAATTCAGATTTTTTAAGCGGATTAAAATATAAGAAAGCATTAAAATTAGCCATTTATGAAATGGAAAAACGTGGCTTTGGTTACGGAAAAATAAATTACCGTTTGCGTGATGCTGTTTTTAGCAGACAACGTTATTGGGGAGAACCTTTTCCTGTATATTACAAAGACGGAATGCCACAAATGATTGACGCAGAACACTTGCCAATTGTGTTACCAGAAGTAGAAAAATACTTACCTACCGAAGATGGAAAACCACCTTTAGGAAATGCAACAGAATGGGCTTGGGATTCTCGTAATAAAAAAGTTGTTTCTAACGATAAGTTAAAAAACAAGACGGTGTATCCGTTAGAGTTAAACACAATGCCAGGTTGGGCAGGAAGCTCATATTACTTTAATCGTTATATGGATCCTAACAACGAAAACGAAATTGCGTCTAAAGAAAATTTAGAGTATTGGGAAAATATCGATTTATATATTGGTGGTTCAGAACACGCAACAGGACACTTATTATACGCACGTTTTTGGCAAAAATTCTTGTTTGATAAAGGAATTGTACCTGTTGATGAGTTTGCAAAAAAACTAATTAACCAAGGAATGATTTTGGGTACGAGTGCTTTTGTAAATACTTTCGAGATAAATTCAAGTTTTGGAGGTAGAGGTGGTTACAACGACTTGAAAAAGAGGAAAATTGAAGAACTTGAAAAGTTTAAAAATTTACCAAGAATAGTTCTTTCAAGTGATTTTAATATTGAAAATGATGACCAAGCGTATATCTTGGTTGAAAGTTTTGAAGATATTTGTAAAAAAGTTAAAGGTTTAGACTTATTAGTTGAGTCTTTAAAAATTGATGAAGAGATTTTTGATAAATGTGAGTTTAGAATACAATCTCATAGAGTTGATGTTACTTATGTTAATTCTTCAGATAATCTTGATATAGAAAATTTTAAAATTGATAATAAATATGAAGATTTTAAAGATGCTTTATTCCTTACTAATAATGGTGAGATAAAAGTTTCTCGCGAAGTCGAAAAAATGTCTAAATCTAAATACAATGTTGTAAATCCAGATGATATTGTTGCAGAATATGGAGCAGATTCATTAAGATTGTTCGAAATGTTTTTAGGACCTTTAGAACAAGCAAAACCTTGGAAAACCTCAGGTATTTCTGGAGTTTCTTCTTTCTTAAAGAAATTATGGAAACTATATCTTAACGGAGAAACATTTGAGGTTACAGATGCTGAGCCAACAAAAGACGAGTTAAAAACATTACATAAAACCATTAAAAAAGTAGAAGAAGATATAGAGAATTTCTCTTTTAACACTTCAGTTTCTACTTTTATGATTGCTGTAAACGAATTAACAGCTTTAAAATGTAATAAACGTGCAATTTTAGAACCGTTAGCTGTATTAGTTTCGCCTTATGCACCACATATAGCAGAAGAATTATGGAGTTTGTTAGGAAATAAAGAAAGCATTTCTACAGCAGATTTCCCTGTTTTTGATGCGAAAAATTTGGTAGAAAGTGCTAAAGTGTATCCAATTTCATTCAACGGAAAAATGCGTTTTACGTTAGAACTTCCGTTAGATTTATCTAAAGATGAAATTGAAAAAACAGTAATGGCTCACGAGAAAACAATTGCGCAGTTAGATGGTAGAACACCTAAAAAAGTAATTGTAGTTCCAGGAAAAATCATCAATATTGTTGGGTAAACTGTAATTATAAACGAATATATTTTTTAACTAAATTAATAAAATTTGATCTGTTGTAACCATACAAATACATCACTATATTTTTCTTCAATAGAAGAAATATCTGATACTATTTGGGAACAATTAGGTTGTACAAAAGAGGTTTATTTTAGTAAGAAATACCTTTCGGCTTTAGCAGAAAATAATCCGCAAATTACGTTTGCTTACATAGTTTTGGTTGATGAAAATAAATTACCAACAGCTTTTGCTACGTTACAGGTTGTAGATTTTTTCTTAGACAGCGTTCGTAACGATTTGGAATTGGCTGTAAGACGAATTAAAAATATTGGTCGAAAATTAGGATTAATTCCAGATAAAAAACCGTTTAAATTATTGACTTGCGGTAATACGTTTGTAAGTGGCGAACACGGAATTTTTATAAAAGAAAATCAAGATAAAAAGAAGATTGTAAAAGAATTGGCAAAAGCCATTTTGCATTTTGTGAGTTCTAATGCAGGTTTGAATAAGGAAATTAACGCATTTATGCTGAAAGATTTTATTAAAGAATCGCTTTTTATTACAGATGAATTACACGATTATAATTATTCTTCTTTTAATGTAGAGCCGAATATGGTTTTAGAATTAGATGAAAACTGGAGCTCTTTTGATGATTATTTAGCAGCCATGAAAACCAAGTTTCGTGTTAAAGCTAAAAAAGCACTGAAAGTAAGTGCAGACATTAAAATTGAAGAGGTTACAACCAAAAATATAGCAGATTTATTGCCAAAAATGACGGAACTTTATAAGACAGTTTCGGCAAATGCAGGTTTTAATTTAGGCGATTTTAACCTGGAAACCTATAAATCCTTAAAAGAGAATTTAGGCGATACATATATTTTAAGAGCCTATTCAATAGACAATAAATTAGTTGGTTTTTTATCAGGAATGATAAATCAGAATGCATTAGATGCTCATTTTGTTGGAATTGACTATTCAAAAAATAGAGAATACGCCATTTATCAACGTATGTTGTATGATTATATACAGATTGCGTTAGACAATAAATTATCGACTATAAACTTCGGAAGAACTGCAAGCGATATAAAAAGTTCGGTTGGTGCATTTCCGCAAGATTTAACTATTTATTTACGACATAAAAACTCAATTCCCAATAGATTGTTAAGCATCTTTTTAAAACGAATTGAGCCAACACCATTTCATCAAAAACATCCATTTAAAACGGAAAAAGTTACCCTTTCATAATGAAAAATATAAACGATTTAATAGCCATTCTAGATTTAGAACAACTTTCTGAAAACACTTTCAAAGGTATTAGTAAAACTATTGGAAGCCCAAATGTTTTTGGAGGTCAAGTTGCAGCGCAAGCTTTAAATGCGGCTTATAGAACTGTAGAGGAACATAGGTTTGTACATTCATTACATTCTTATTTTTTACGTGCTGGAAATTTGCTAAAACCTATTCTTTTTGAAGTAGAAAACTTAAGAGATGGACGTAGTTTTTCTACAAGAAGAGTAACTGCTTTACAAGATGATAAAGCTATTTTTATTATGGCAGCATCATTTCAAATTGTAGAAGATGGTCATGATTATCAGAAAGAAATAATTACAGATATAGCACAACCAGAAGATTTATTAAGTTGGACAGAAATGGTAGATAAATACGAAGATATTTTACCAAAACCAATGCTTTCATATTTAAGTATTGATAGACCTGTAGCGTTTAAACCGACGCAAATTTTAAACCCGTTTGAACAAAAAGATTTACCAGCAGAAGAAAATGTTTGGTTTAAGTTGAAAGGAACTATTCCTTCAGATATTTCTTTACCTTTAAAGCATCAATTATTAGCTTATATATCTGATTATCCAATACTAAACGCAGTATTAAAACCTCATGGAAGTAAAGCGCATTATGGTAATACACAAATGGCGAGTTTAGATCATTCTATGTGGTTTTACAGAGATTTTGACTTTGATGATTGGATGTTGTTTACTGCGGAAGCTCCAAATACTTTTGGTGCAAGAGGTTTCTCTAGAGGAAATATTTTCTCTCGCGATGGAAAACTAATTGCTTCTGTAGCACAAGAAGGTTTAATACGACCAAAAAGATAAGAATTGTAATTTCTAACGTGTTTAGGAATCTCAACATAAATAAGAACTAACATTAAAAAGATTCCTGCTTGCGCAGGAATGACAAAGTTATTATGAGCCCATTTGTTTACGTTTTATCTATAAACGGATTACTATTTTTATTAAGTATTATTTTTTATTTTTTTCCACCAAAAAAAATAAATGCATTGTATGGATATCGAACTCAAAAGGCAATATTAAATGAAGATATTTGGGAATTTGCTAATTCTTTTTTTACAAAACAGTTTGTAAAGTTTTCTGCTATTTCTTTTGTATTCGCTTTGCTTTTAGTGTATTTAAAACCATTAATTTCTTGGCAACCAATGGCGTTAATGATATTGTCTTTAGCGGTTTCTGTTATTAAAACAGAACAAGCACTAAATAAGAACTTCGATGATGAAGGGAAACGAAAGTAGCGGAGTTGTGTATTAGCGATAGAAGTGGCATCCTTTTCTGAAGAATGAAGAAAAGATAAAACGGATAGCGCGGCCCGAAGGGAATACCCTAAAAATTAATTAATAAACTTAACGATAAATTTCGTCCTGGAGCAGAAACACCTGAAGCAAATTCACGATAATGTTGATCTAAAATATTATCTAAACGTGCCATAACAGAAAAGTTTTCACTCATAGTATAACTTCCGTTTAAACCTAAAGTAAACCAACTTGGTGAGCCGTAATATTTGTCTGTGTCTTCTGTAGCATTTGCATCTACAATTGGGGTTAAATCGTGATTGTCAATTCCTTCCGTAATATTAAAATCAGTAATATCTTTTTTGCTATTAAATCTAATTCTAGCTCCTAAAGATAATTTATCTCTTTTGTAACTTACATCAAATTGACCAAATAAAGGTGGAATTGATGACATAGGTTCTTCTGTGTCATAAGTTCTTCCTTTAGTGTATGTAATAAAACCAGATGTTTTAAAGTTGTTGGTTATTCTTCCTTCATAGCTTGCAGTAATTCCGGTTATGTAAGCAGTTCCTTTATTCTGGTTATTAACTGCATTTCCAAACTCGCCATCAAATTCTACCTGTTTTATTGTTCCGTTGGTGTTGTACACAAAATCTCTTTGAATATAATTGTCTAATAATGTATAATACATATTTGCACCAAAACGGAACCTTCTGTCGTTAAAATATTTTTGAACACCAATTTCTGCATTATAAGCAAACTCTGGTTTAACATCAATATTTGGTATGGTAACATTGCCGCTTTTTTCTCTAATTCTGCCTACATCATCAATATTAGGAGATCGAAATCCAGAAGAAATTACACTATTTAGTTGCCAATTCTTATTCGGTTTATACACGTAACCAATAGTTGCTGTTACTGCGGAATTGTTTGTTTCTACTTCATTTTTAGGTAAAGTGATAAAAGTTTCATCAATCCACTTTGCATTTAGTTGTGTGTTTGTAAAACGTAAACCAGTGTTTAAAGTTGAAGTTTTACTTAAATCTTGTCTATAATCTACATAAGCAGCAGCACTAAAGTAACTGCTTCCGCCATCTGGATAACGAGATTGTACTTTGAAGTCATCTGAAAAACCATTAATATTTTCGTTAGAAATGTTTAAGATTTTTCCGTAGGAATTTGAAGCAACATCATTGTATGCAAATTCAAAACCGTATCCTAAATTTCTACTTTTCGCAAGCGGAACAGTAAAATCTCCATTTACACTAAACACATTTACAGTTTCTTCTCTGTAAGATCTATCTAAACTTCCAAATTTTCGTTGAATTCTACTTTCTTTTAAGTTTTGATAAGCAAAAGTAATAGTTCCTTTGTCTAACCAGTTCTTCTCAGGATTTATGATCAACTGAGGAGAAATTAGCAACCTTTGTTGCGGTCCGTAATACCATTCTGCAAATTTTAATGAAGAATTATCGGTTTCGTCTTTTAACTCGGTAAGTCTATCAAAACGAGGAATATTTGATGAAGTAGAATATTGTAAGTTGATGTTTAAATCTGTCTTTTTAGACAATGGAACAAAGAACTTCTGCAACACATCTGTTTGAGAATAGCCAGTGTTTCTTTGTAGATTTACATCTTTATTTTCTGTTGGGTTTTCAGCATAATTTCCATTTATATTTTCTGAATAAAAATGTACTTTTCCCCAGTTATCAAAACCATGAGATCTATTTTCTCCCATTTGTAAATCGCCAAAATCACTATAAGAAATACTTGTTAAACTTGCCCAATTATCAAAACTTAATTCAGCTGTAACATTGGTTGTTGTTTCTTGATTTACAGTTGAATATCTAGAGAATAATTGACTTGATATTTCAGTTTCATCAGATAGTTTAGGAGTTTTAGTATAATAATGAATTACGCCACCTAAAGCATCTGATCCATAAATTACAGAAGAAGGCCCAAAAATAACTTCGGTTCTTTTTAATAAATTTGGACTCACAGTTATGGCGCTTTGTAAATGCCCTTTTCTATAAATTGCATTATTCATTCTAACACCGTCTACAACCAATAAAACACGATTACTTTCCATACCTCTCAGCACTGGACTTCCTCCTCCAAATTGAGATTTTTGAACTTTAATTCCAGGAACTGAAGCCAATAAATCTGCCGATGTTTGTGGAGATTCTTTTTGGATGTCTTTAAGTGAAATTACAGCAATTTGCTCTGCAATTCTGTTGGCTTTTTCTTTGTTTTTAAATACAGATAAAACAATTTCATTTAATTGTTCAGATTCTTTATTAAGATAAACTATGTAGTTGTTAGCTTTTATCGTTGTTTTTTTTTGTTTTAATTCAGCATAAGAAATATGTGAAAAAAAGATAATTTCATTTTTGTTAAATGATGAAATATCAATAAAACCATTATCGTCAGAAATTGACGATTTTGTCTTATTTTTGTTAAAAACTGACACATTTTTAATGATTTTACCTGTTTCTTGGTCTAAAATCTTCGCTTTTTGCGAAAATCCTATAAAAGAAAAGAGTGTGAAAAAAGTAATAAATAAGGCTCTCATTTAACTAAAAACTGTTTCTAAAATTGCTAAAGATTTTGGTGTTCTAAAACCGTCCAAATGTAGTTCAAAATATTGAATTATCACTTGTAGAATTACTTGCCTTTCTTGTTTACTAAAAGACACGTTTTCTATAGCATCAAAATTTATGCCTAAAAGCTTTTTAAAGAGTGCTAATTTGTCTCCAGAAATAGTTAGTTTTTCGTGAGTTGCATCCGTAAAATTTCCTTCAAGTAAATTAAAGCCATCTTTATGCTTATTAGATACATCTGGGTAGAACCCTAAAAAGTGTGATAAATTCAATAAAAATAATAAGTGAAAATTAGAAACTGTTTCATGTGTGTCTAACCACAAAATTGCATTTTCTAAATAAGAAAAAAAACGAATATTTTTTTCTTCTTCTTGAATGCAACTAGATAAAACTTCAGACAGAAATAAAACGATAGATTGCTTTACAATATCTTGATAAATTGTATTGTATTGATGTAAAACAGTAGCGTCTTTTAAGGTGTGTAAAGTAGATTTTTGTTTGTGTGTAGCTTCTATTTTTAATTGGGTAAGTGGTTGAAAATATGCAGGTTTTAAATTTCCTTTTTTAAATTTTAAAACACCTCTAATTAAATAAGATTTTAAGCCTTCTTGTTCTGTAAAACATTTTACGATAAGACTAGAATCGGAATATTTTAGAGCACTAATAACAATTGCTTTGGTTGAAATTACAGCCATTTAATTAACAATTGCAATTTTTGTTGTGGTAGTTTCTGAAGCATCATCATTAGAAAGTAAAACTATATAAACACCAGATGCGACTTTATTTCCGGCTAAATTTCGTTTGTTCCAAACTACTTTTCCTCCCTGTAGTTCTTGACCTTCTACAACATTAGTTTCGTAAACTAAATTACCAGCAACGTCTAAAATTTTAACATTAGTTCCTTTAGGTAAATGAGTTCCGTTTCTACCATCAATTGTTACGGTACTATGATTATTTAATGCAGGATTTGGATAGGCGTAAACTTCACCTAATTCATCACCAAAAGGAGAAACATTACTATTGTAAACAACTATACCTTTATCTGTTGCAAAATATACTTTTCCGGTACTATCATCTACAGCAATTTTTAATATTTTGTTAGAAGGTAGTGGTGAGTTACTGGAGTTAAAATTAGCTAATGTTGTTTGCCCATTTGGATTTGTATATAAAGCACCAGCATTTTCTGTTCCAAACCATTTGTTATCTCCGCCGTCTACAACAATACTGTTTATAGTTTCTTCTCCTAATAATTTTTTGGGGATACCATCATCTAAAATAATAACAGGTTCTGCATCATAAATGTCAGCATCAAATAAACCAGCTGCGTTATTAAAAAGTGCTAAGCCTGTAAGAGTCCCAATCCAAATTCTATTGCTTGCATCAACCGCAATTGTTCTAACGTTTGCGTTGGGCAAACTTCCTTTTGTGGGTTCTGTAATTAGAGCTCTTTTTCTATCACCGTTTTCATTATAAATAAGTGCTCCATTTCTTCTTGTAGCTACCCAAATAGAATTTGATTTATCAATTACAATTTCTCCTAAACCTGGAGCTCCATTGGTTAGTATGTCGTTTATATTTACTCCTTTCCATTGTCCAGAAGGAGTTAATTTTTTCAACTTTTCATCTACAAGAATATTTGTAATCCATAGATTTCCTTCTCTATCAAAAATAGTTCCAACAACTCTAATAGTAACTACAGCAGGGTTTGTTGCTAAAATATCTTGTATTGGACTATTGTTGTGATTGTAAAAATTTACTACTTCATCATTTTTTATTTCCAATAAACCTCCTGTTGAAACTGAGTTAACATTTCTTGTTGATCCCATTGAACTTATAAAAACATGTTGAGTGTCATTTGGGTTGATAGTTATGTAATTAAGATCAATAACAGGAAAATCAGCATTAAACCGAGTGTTTATCCATTCACCTTCTTTGAAGTGACTATACCCTTTTTCTGCTTTATTTGGTGTAAATGTTACATCGTAACCGCCATATACAACCCATAAATTATCTTCTTTTACAGCTATTGAAAAAGGAGCATTATTTAGCGGGCCATCAGGATGTATTTCTTCAAAATTAGCCAAACTACCTAAGGTTGTTTTTAAAACACCAAATTCTGTTGTACCTAAATAAACATCATTATTTTCTGTGTAAGCTGTGTTTAAAATAAAGCTAAAATCAGTGGTTTGATCTATTTGTGCAATACTATTAATGTTAATGTCATACAAAACAATATACGTTGTTAACGATACAGATAAGTGGGTGTTAGAGCTTTTAAATCCTCTTATTGGTTCTAGAAAATCTCTTATTAATATTGTATTGTTACCGTCTAGTCTTTGTAAACTTGTGTTGAGAGTAGTGTATATGTTGTTGTTAAATACAGTAATTTTTTTAAAAGTATTGGTTGATGAAATTTGTTGCCAATTATTAAAATCAATTAAATTTGGGTTATTAACATCCGCAAAATAGATACCTGTATTTGTTGCGGCATAAATAGTGTTGTTTAAAACCGTAGTTTGATTTACATTAACTTCGGAAGAATTTTGACCAATAAAAAAAGTATCTCCAAATTCTACGCGGTCAATATCATATTCAATTAAAGCAAAAGGAGTTGAAAGGTAAAGTTTATTCTCATGCTCATAAATATCATTAATTCTTTTAGAACCGGTTTGATTAAAACCAACAATATCCGCAGAAACAGTAATGCTGCCATCTGCATCTACAACTTCTATTAATCCGTTTTCATAACCAATTACCAGTCTGTCAAAAGTTTTATTATAATGAATTGCTGAAGTGGTTTCTCCAGACAATCCTTGTACAGAAGATAGTTTATTGGTTCCTTGAGTTTGCGTATTATAAATAAAAACAGCATTGTCTGCCATTGCATAAATTACTTCGTCTACTTTTATAAAATCCTTTACATTATTGTAAGAAAAAAAATCTTCCCAACGATCGCTATAATCAGTTTGAGAGTTGGCTAGAAAGCTAAAAGATAGGAATATAAATAGTACTAATTTCTTCATAAAGTATTCAAAGATATTTAATAATAACGATAAAAAAGGATACATTCGTACAAATTTGATTTGCATTTTTATGGCGTTAGAAATAGAACGAAAATTTTTGGTTAATTCAGATAGCTTTAAAGAAGAAGCCTATCAAAAAAACTATATAAAACAAGGTTTTTTAAATTCTAATAAAAACAGAACTGTTCGTATAAGAATTATGGACGATAAAGGTTTTTTAACCATAAAAGGGAAGTCTAATAAAAGCGGAACTTCTCGTTTTGAGTGGGAAAAAGAAATTTCTAAAAACGAAGCTGAGGAGTTATTTTTTCTTTGTGAAAAAGGAAGCATTGAAAAATATCGCTATCTTATTAAATCTGAAAACCACATATTTGAAGTTGATCAATTTTTAGGTAAAAACCAAGGTTTAGTGGTTGCTGAAATAGAATTAAAATCAGAAAATGAGATTTTTTCAAAACCAAATTGGTTAGGAAAAGAAGTAACAGGTAAAAAAAAATATTACAATTCAAATCTTTCTAAAAAACCATTTTGTAATTGGTAATTAAATGTGGTAATAGATTGCCATAAAGTGGAAAAAACTCCCACCTAAAACAAAAACATGAAAAATTGCATGGTTATATGGAAGCTTGCTAATTGAATATAAAATGGCTCCTATTGTATATGAAATTCCACCTGCAACTAAATAAAAGAAGGCGCTTTCCGAAAGACTTTCCATTAGTGGTTTTATAAAAAACATAACTTGCCAACCCATTAAAATATACAATGCTGTTGAAATTTTGTCAAATTTACCTGTAAAAAACAGTTTTAAAATTACGCCAGATAAAGCAAAAATCCAAACAGCAATAAATAGTTGACAACCTAATTTTTCAGGCAACGCTATTAAACAAAAAGGTGAATAACTTCCAGCAATTAGAACATAAATTGCTGCATGGTCAAATATATTTAGCTTTCTTCTTATGTTAGGTTTTTTTGCTGCATGATAAAAAGTGGATGCTGCATACAAAACAATTAAGCTTAAACCGTAAATAACTAAACTTAAATGTTGCCACAGGTGATGATAATTAAAAGATTTCTGCACTAAAAAAGGTAATGCAATTACACTAAGTAATAAACCAAAACCATGTGTAAGAACATTTAAAAACTCTTCTTTTTTACTATAAAGGTGATTTAATTTCTCGCTCATTATTAGGTCTATTTGTATCTTTCATGTACGCTTTGTTGTTATTTAATTCATTAAAAACTAAATCAAAAACTTGTTTTTTTAAAGCTTCTTTATTTTCAATTGTTAGCCCTTTTGTTTCTATTGTGTTTAATTGTTTTACTCTAAAAGTTCCTGGATGTCCTTTAAAAAAATTCCATGAAAATAAACGTTTAGCATCGTAATAAATTTGTGTTACAATTGGCATTTGATATTCGATAGATAAACTAAACGCACCATTTGTAAAAGGTGCCAGAATAACATTTTCTGTTGGCACCAAACCTTCAGGGAAAATAGCAATACTTAAACCAGATTCTAATCGTTTTTTAATTCTAGCATATACTTGTTTTCTGCTTTTAGGATCATTTCTATCAACCATTACGACTGCTTTTTTATAGAAAAACCCAAAAATAGGAAGTTTTACTAATTCTTTTTTCCCAACAAATAAAAGTGGATTTTTATTCATAGCAATCATTATCCATGGATCTAATAAAGAGGCATGGTTTG
The DNA here is from genome assembly GCF_001889045.1 of Tenacibaculum todarodis. Lineage (NCBI taxonomy): Bacteria > Pseudomonadati > Bacteroidota > Flavobacteriia > Flavobacteriales > Flavobacteriaceae > Tenacibaculum > Tenacibaculum todarodis. Next base: position 2,632,819 of record NZ_CP018155.1, read on the forward strand.
CAACAAACATGTAGCTTTTCTTTGGATTTAATTTTTCTTTTTTATCAATTTTTAAACGGAAACCCATTCCGTAGATTAAGAAAAAAGACCAAATTCTTATCATTTTCCAAAATGAATTATAGTACTTTTCATCAGATAAAAGCACTAATAAAAATGGAATCATTACAAGAACTGAGACAATCATGAGTAAATAAAACCAAATTCGCCAAATTAATCGAAAAGGGTAAAGTAGGTATTTCATCTATTTAGTACTTGTTATACAGTAGTTTAACTGCGTTTGTTGTAGCGTTTTTTATTTATTAAATGCTCATTATGAGCTTTCATAAATGCTAATGTAGTAATATTCTTTATGTTTGATTATTTTTGCTATTCAAAATAACAGAAATGGCAAGAATATTAACAGGAGTTCAAAGTACAGGAACACCACATTTAGGAAATTTATTAGGCGCTATTTTACCAGCCATAAAAATGGCTAATGAATCTAGCGATCAATCTTTTTTGTTTATTGCAAATTTGCATACACTAACACAAATTAAAGATGGAAATATTTTAAGAGAAAACACTTACAGTACAGCTGCAGCTTGGCTTGCATGCGGTTTAGATATAAATAAAACTGTTTTTTATCGTCAAAGTGATATTCCAGAAGTTACCGAATTAACATGGTACTTAAGCTGTTTTTTTCCATACCAAAGATTAACGTTAGCCCATAGTTTTAAAGATAAAGCAGATAGGTTACAAGATGTAAATGCAGGTTTATTTTCGTATCCAATGTTAATGGCGGCAGATATTTTATTATACGATGCAGAAATTATTCCTGTTGGAAAAGATCAATTGCAACATATAGAAATGACACGTGATGTTGCTAGTAGATTAAATAATATTGTTGGAGAAACACTTATTGCTCCTCAAGCAAAAATTCAAGAAAACACAAAATTAGTTCCAGGAACTGATGGCGAAAAAATGAGTAAATCAAGAAACAATACTATTAATATTTTCCTTTCTGATAAAAAACTTCGCAAGCAAATTATGGGAATAAAAACGGATAGTTTAGCGTTGGAAGAACCTAAAAACCCGGATACTGATAATGTGTTTGCACTGTATAAATTATTAGCATCTGAAGCACAAATTGCTGAAATGAGAATTAAATATGAAGCAGGAAACTACGGTTACGGTCATGCAAAACAAGAATTGTATGAGTTAATAGTAGATAAGTTTGCAATTATTAGAGAGCGTTATAATCATTTTATGGAAAATAGAAATGAAATTGATGCTGCTTTAGCTATTGGTGCAGAAAAGGCTAGAGTTGTAGCGCAAGATGTTTTACAGAGAACTAGAGCTAAATTGGGTTATTAATTTAAAAAATAGACAATGAAAAAAATACTTTTTATATTTTTCTTTGGAATAATAGCCTGCTCACAAAAGACAAGTAAAACTCAGGTTGTTGAGGTTTCTTGCGGTCAATGTAAATTTGGGTTAGATACACAAAAAGGATGTGATTTAGCGGTAAGAATTAACGATACTGCTTATTTTGTTGATGGAGCACATATTGATGAATTTGGAGACGCACACGATATAAATATGGGTTTTTGTAACGTAATTAGAAAAGCAGAAGTTACAGGCGAAATCGTTGAAAACAGATTTGTTGCCAGTGAATTAAAACTGATAGATTAATCCAAAATTAAAATAATAAACATAAAAAATCCGAAGTAAAATTTTACTTCGGATTTTTTATACTGCAAATTGCTACTAAATACTGCAAACTAAATTATGGCGCAGGATTTGGCATTGCGCTATGCACTGCTTCAATTTCTTTTAAAATTTCTTCAGATAAATCGATATTTATTGAGTTAATATTCTCTTTTAACTGACTCATTTTTGTAGCGCCAATAATATTACTAGTTACAAATGGCAATTGATTTATAAACGCCAATGATAATTCAGTTAATGTAAGTCCGTGTTTTTTGGCAATTTTTTGATATTCAACAACTGCTTTTAAAGAACCTTCGGTCATATAACGAGCAATAAAACGAGGAAATAATGTTCCTCTTGCGCCTTCAGGTAAATTACCGTCTAAATATTTTCCAGATAAAACACCTTGTGCTAATGGAGAATATACTAATAAACCAATATTTTCTCTCATAGAAACTTCACTCATACCAACTTCATAACCACGATGAATTAATGAATACGAATTCTGAATTGTACTCATTCTTGGCAGTTTGTGTTGCTCAGAAGTTTGCATGTATTTCATGGTTCCCCAAGGAGTTTCATTAGACAAACCAATGTGTTTTATTTTTCCTTGTTGAATTAAATTTTGCAAGGTTTCTAAAATCTCTAAATGATTTTCTGCTTCCTTAGTTGAATATTTATAAGGATAATCTCTAACACCAAAACAGTTTACACCTCTATTTGGCCAATGTAATTGATACAAATCTATATAATCGGTTTGTAGACGTTTTAAACTTCCTTCTACTGCATCAATAATATTTTGTTTCGAGAATCCGCCAGTTCTAATATGTTTAGTGTAATCGCCACCACCAGCAATTTTAGACGCTAAAACAACCTTGTCTCTGTTTCCTGTTTTTTTAAACCAAGAACCAATAATTTTTTCGGTTGCTCCATACGTTTCTGGCGTTGCAGGAACCGAATATAATTCTGCAGTATCCCAAAAATTAACTCCTTGTTCAAGAGCGTAATCCATTTGTTCGTGTCCGTCTGCTTCGGTATTTTGATTTCCCCAAGTCATTGTTCCTAAACATATTTTAGAAACTTTTACATCGGTATTTGGTAAAGTTGTGTATTTCATATTTTGTTAGTTTCTATTAAGGTATTCGGTTAAACTTCTGTTTTTTAGTTTTTTAATTAATGAAAAAAAAGCAATTGATAAAATTAATAAATATCCTAAAATGACTTTTGTTGTTCCAAATTGAGCCATTCCAAGAATTAAACTGCCAATTCCTTGTTTACCACCAGCAATTTCATATTCGTATCCTTTTGCAATTTGACTTGCTAAGTAAAAAGTCCAAAGGAATATTCCTGAAACAAATAAAATTGCAAATAAAGGAGCTTTAGCGTGTTTTAATACGGAAGGCTTTTTTCTTGAATATTCTAATTTTGATAATTTTTCTTTCAAGTAATTAAAGATTTCGTCTTTAATTTTTAAATTATCGATTTTAATTTCCTCGTCTGAATCATTACCATAAAAAATTGTAATTAATTTTTTTTTTTGGATTTTCAACACTTTTTATATAAGCGAAAGGAATATTAAAAATTTCATTAGGAATTATTTCTTTTTCAAATTTCGAAATTAATTCAGATTTTATATATTTTTTAGAACTCCCAATATAGATAGAATCTTCAGTAACAACTATTATGTTATTATTTAAAAACCAATATTTCATTTTTAACGAGGGTTTGTTTAAACTATTTTAAAATCGCTTCAATTCCTGGTAATGTTTTTCCTTCTAACATTTCTAACATTGCGCCTCCACCAGTAGAAACATAACTCACTTTGTTACCAAAACCAAATTGTTTAACTGCGGCAACAGAATCTCCGCCACCAACAAGAGAAAATGCTCCATTCTGTGTTCCTTCTGCTATTGCATTTCCAAGTTCAATTGTTCCAGTTGCAAATTTTTCCATTTCAAAAACACCTAAAGGCCCGTTCCATAAAATGGTTTTAGATTTTGCAATAACGTCTGCAAATTTCTCAGAAGTTTTGGGTCCGCAATCTAAGCCCATCCAACCATCAGGAATTTCATTTGTATTTACAAGTTGTGTGTTAGCATCATTCGAAAAATCGTCAGCAATTAATGCATCAACTGGTAAATGAATCTCTGTATTTTGTTCTTTAGCTAGTTTTAAAATTGATAAAGCTAATTCTAATTTATCATCTTCCACTAAAGAATTTCCAATTTTACCGCCAAGTGCTTTTATAAAGGTAAACGTCATTCCGCCACCAACAATTATATGATCTACTTTTTCAATAATATTTTCAATAACACCAATTTTTGAAGATACTTTTGCGCCTCCTAAAATTGCGGTTACTGGTTTTTCGGAATTATTTAAGACCTTATCAATGCTTTCAATTTCTTTAGCTAACAAGTTTCCAAAGCACTTGTTTTCTGCAAAAAATTGTGCAATAATAGTTGTTGATGCATGTGCTCTATGCGCAGTTCCAAAAGCATCATTTACATAAATATCTCCCAATTTAGAAAGTTGTTTGGCAAAGTCAACATCACCAGATTTTTCTTCTGGATGAAAACGTAAGTTCTCTAATAATAACACTTCACCATTTTGTAAGTTAGCTACAGCTTCTTCTGCTTTTTCGCCAACACAATCAGTTGCAAATTTTACCTTAACACCAATTACATTGGTAACTTCTTCTACAATATGTAGTAGCGAAAATTTATCTTCAATTCCTTTTGGACGTCCTAAATGCGACATTAAAACGCAACTACCGCCATCTTCTAAAACTTTAATAATAGTAGACTTAGCAGATTGAATTCGAGTATTATCTGTAACTTCAAATTTATCATTTAAAGGCACATTAAAATCTACTCTAATTAATGCTTTTTTGTTTTCGAAGTTAAAATCGTTAAGTGTTTTCATTTAATTGGTGTGTTTTCAACAAAAATACTTTATTATTTAGGTTTACAGAAATTGAAAACCTAAAAATTAAAATATCGATTTCGTAATTTTATCTCTTATATTTGTTGCTATGCTATTTAGTGAAATTATAGGTCAAGAACACATAAAAAAACATCTGCAAATTTCTGCTGAAAACGGAAGAATACCACATGCACAATTATTTGTAGGTAAAGAAGGAAGCGGTACTTTGCCAATGGCAATAGCTTATGCACAATTTTTATTGTGTAATTCTTCTGAAAATAATGAAGCTTGTAATATTAAATGTAACAAGTTACAACATCCGGATTTGCATTTTGCTTTTCCTGTTACTACAAACGATTCCGTAAAAAAACATCCTGTTAGTAATCTGTTTTTAGAAAATTGGCGAACATTTATAGCAGAAAAACCTTACGGAAGCCTATTTAGTTGGTTGCAACATATTGGTGTAGAAAATAAACAAGGTATTATTGGTGTTGACGAAGCACAAGATATTGTAAAAAAATTAACACTAAAAAGTTACGAAGGAGGTTTTAAAGTGATGATAATTTGGATGGCAGAAAAAATGAACATTGCTGCCGCAAATAAATTATTAAAACTGATTGAAGAACCACCAAAAGACACAGTTTTTATTTTAATTACAGAAGATGAAGAGCAGATTATAAATACCATAAAATCTCGTTGTCAAGCATTATACTTTCCTATTTTAAGTGAAGAAAACATTGTCTCAACTTTAATAAGTGAAGAACAAGTTGAAGAAAACGAAGCTATAAGAATAGCACATCAAGCTAACGGAAATTACAATAAAGCATTACAATTATTAAACGAAAACTCTAACGATTTACAATTTGAACAATGGTTTATAACCTGGATTAGAGCAGCATTTAAAGCAAAAGGAAACGCAGCGGTAATTCAAGAATTAATTGCTTGGTCTAACGAAATAGCAGGAACAGGAAGAGAAACGCAAAAACAGTTTTTACAATATTGTTTGCAGTTTTTTAGACAAGCAATGTTGCTTAATTATGCTTCCGAAGAGTTGGTTTTTTTAGAAACAAAGACACCAAAATTCAACTTGAAAAATTTTGCACCATTTGTGCATAGTGGAAATATTTTATTGATAGAAAAGGAGTTAAACGAAGCACAATATCATATAGAAAGAAACGGAAATGCTAAAATTATTTTATTGGATGTTTCTATGAAGTTAACACGTTTTTTACATCAAAAAGAAGAAACGGTTTAATTATTGATGAATGAAAAACCTAATAAATTACTAATTACTAATTGCTAAACTTTAAAAACATATCGTTACGAATTCGCATATTTCTTGCGATGATTCTCTTGGTTTTATTGGCTTCAGTTTTAATTGCTGGTGTAACAATAATTCAATATGATGAACAAACAAAAGAATATAATGAAAAGCGTTTTGAGCGTAAAGAAGAAACAATAAAGAAAGATATAGAAATTGAATTAACAAGAAGAACAACTTTTGCTGTAAATACAGAAAATTTACAATATATTTTCCAAAACAGAATTTACGAAATTTCCCAAGTACATAAGTTAAATATAACAATGTACAACATGAATGGAGAATTACTAAAATCCTCTAAACCAGTAGCTTTTGAAAAAGTTGATATAAAACCTCTGTCAATAGAAGTAATAAACGAATTAGCTAATAGTTCTAATCATAGAATTTTAAAGGATGATACACAAGAAGAAGTTAATTATCAATCTTCTTATACATATATCAATGATCCAAAATTTAAAAGGATTGGTATTTTAGAATTACAAATAGCGCAAGACAATACAGAACAGCAAAGAGAACTCGAAGAATTTATGTCGCGTCTTGGTTTTGTGTACGTTTTTATGTTTTTAATCGCCATTGCACTTGCCTATTTCTTATCGAGTTACATAACACGATCTATTCAAACAATTTCTGAAAAAATTAAAGAGACACGTTTAAATAAACGAAATGAGAAGATAACATTAGGCTCTGCTAGTTCAGAGATAAATTCGTTGGTAGAATCTTATAATAATATGATTGACCAATTGGAAGATAGTGCTGTAAAATTAGCACAAAGTGAACGTGAGCAAGCTTGGCGAGAAATGGCAAAACAAGTAGCACATGAAATTAAAAACCCGCTTACTCCAATGCGTTTAACTGTACAGAGTTTTGAGCGAAAATTTAATCCAGAAGATCCTGAAATAAAAGGAAAAATGGCTGAATATAGTGAAACCCTTATTCAGCAAATAGATGTAATGAGTTCTATTGCATCTGCTTTTTCAGATTTTGCTAAAATGCCCACTCAAAGACGAGAACAACTAGATGTTATTGACGTAGTTAAACACGCCTTAGATATTTTTACTGAAGATTATATCGAGTATATTCCGAAAGAAGAAAAAATCGAAGCCAACCTAGATAAAACACAATTAATTAGAATTGTAACTAATTTAGTTAAGAATGCTACACAAGCTATAAATGTTGAAGAAAATCCACAAGTTGAAGTTGTAGTTTTAAGAGAAAAAAATAATGTAAAAATTGTTGTTTCCGACAATGGGAAAGGAATTTCCGAAACCAATAAAGAATTAATATTTGAGCCTAAATTCACCACAAAAACAAGTGGAATGGGCTTAGGTTTAGGAATAATAAAAAATATAATTGAAGCTTATAACGGAACCATTTCTTTTACTTCAACGGAAGGAAAAGGAACTGTTTTTACCGTAATTTTACCAAAAGAATAACCAATTGTCATTTCTGTGTAGGCAGGAATCTAAAAACAATCTAAAAAATGAATTTCGAAAACATCTTAGTATCAAATAACAATGGTCTAGCAACAGTAACAATTAATAGGCCAAGTAAATTAAATGCTTTAAACAAAGCAACTATACACGATCTACACACAGCTTTTGAGGCTTTAGAAGATGATGAAACCGTAAAAGTAATTGTGGTTACTGGAAGTGGAGAAAAAGCATTTGTTGCAGGAGCAGACATTTCTGAATTTGCAAATTTTTCTGTTGAAGATGGAGGTAAATTAGCTGCTTTAGGACAAGATATGTTATTTGATTTTGTAGAAAACCTTTCAACACCAGTTATTGCAGCCGTAAATGGTTTTGCTTTGGGTGGCGGATTAGAATTAGCAATGGCGTGTCATTTTAGAATTGCCTCAGACAATGCAAAAATGGGTTTACCAGAAGTTTCTTTAGGTGTAATTCCTGGTTATGGAGGTACACAACGTTTACCACAATTAGTAGGTAAAGGAAAAGCAATGGAATTAATTATGACTGCCGGAATGATTTCTGCTGAAGAAGCAAAAGCCTACGGATTGGTAAATCACGTAGTTTCTTTAGAAGAATTAATGCCACTTGCAGAAAAATTAGCTAGTAAGATTATGCGTAATTCTTCTGTAGCAATTACAGCAGCAATTAGAGCTGTAAATGCAAATTTTGAAGATGGAGTAAATGGTTTTGAAGTAGAAATTTCTGAATTCGGAAACTGTTTTGGTACAGAAGATTTTAAAGAAGGAACAACAGCATTTTTAGAAAAACGAAAAGCTAATTTTCCAGGAGCTTAGTATGAAAGAGATTCTCAAAAAAATAGTTCTTTCCTCTTTCTTAATTTTAATTGTTGCCAACTCTTTTGCTCAACAATTTAAAGACAGCGTGTATAAGAAAGAGTTTTTAAAACTGGTAGATTCTGTTAATAAATATCAAGACAATACAAGAGAGTCTTTACAATATCTTAGAGGTCTTTTAGATTTGTCAGAAAAGAACAAAGATACTTTGAGAATTATTCAAATGTTGCATAATTATGCTAGACAAAGTCAGTTTGTTAATGAGAATTACCAATCAATCAAATTATTTCAAAAAGAAATAGAATTACTTATTAATAACAATTTATCTGAAGAAGAAAAGGCTTTTTTAAATAGAGCGAAAATTGCTCCTATTGAAGTATATACTCAACAAGGAAATAATTACGCTGCAATTGGAGAAACAAAAATTGCGTTAGATTATTTTTATAAAAGTGTTGACATAGCAAAAGAAGAAAACCTACCATTTTATAAAGCAGTACTTCCTGTTTTAATTGGCGGAATGAAATCTGAAGCAGGAGAATATAAAGAAGCTTTAAAATACTACAAGAAAGGATATTCTTTATTACAAAGCACTCAAGAAATAGATGAATTAAATAGAAAGTTTAATAGTTCTCTTACAATTATTAGTATGAGTAATGTGTTTTTTAAGTTAAATGAAATTGACTCTGCAAAATATATTTTAGATCTTGGTTTTAAACAAAAATTAGATACAATTTCTGGGATAACAAATATTAATTTTCAAACTCAAAAAGCAAAAATATTAGTCGAAGAAGGTAAGTATGATGAAGCTTTAAAGCAGTTTGAATATATAAAGAAAGTGTCTAAAGAGTATGATTCTAAATCTGGAGTTTCTTACTATTATAATGACTTAGCAACGTATTATAGTAAAATTGAAAATTATGAAGAAGCTGCTAAAATAATGGAAGAAGGAATTTTTGCTGCAAAGAACAAAACCAAAGAGTTTAATCTGGTAGATGATTATAAAAAACTAGCTAAAATTTACAAAAAAAATGGAGATTTAGAAAAATCTAATGAGTATTTCGAAAAGTATGTTTTAAATCAAAAAGGATTAGAAAAGAGTAAAAACAACATAATAGATTCTTTTCATAACAAAGAAGTTTTGGATTTAGAGTTTGAAAAAAAGGTGCAAAAGAAAACTACATTATATCTTTTGTTAGGTTGTGGTTTTCTAATATCAATATTAGCTTTTTATGCATTCTCTATTTCTGTGAAAAGAAAGAAAGAAACATTAAAGTTTAAAGAGTTAATTTCTAAAATTGACATTCTTAAAGAAGATAAAAAGAGCGAAATTATAAGTACTAAAGATGTTATTTCTGAAGATAAAAATACATCTGAAATTAACCCAGAAACGTATCAACAAATAGTTGAAGGTTTAGAAAAACTGTCGAGTCAAAATTATTATCTAAAAAAAGAGTGTAGTTCATATACAATTGCTAAAAAAATTAAGACAAACACAACTTACTTATCTAAGGTTATTAACTTGCATTATCAAAAAAACTTTAATACTTATATCAACGATCTTCGTATAAATTATTCAATATTAAAATTAAAAGAAGATTTAAGATTTAGAGCTTATTCTGTGCAATCTATTTCAGAAGAATTAGGTTATAAAAGCCCAGATTCATTTACTAAATATTTCAAGAAAAGAACAGGTTTGTTACCTTCAATTTATATTAAAAAATTGAACTCTATTTCTTAAAAAATAATAATATTTTACTCTTTTAAGCCCTAAATTTAAAAATTTAGGGCTTGTTGTTTTATCAAACTTCGTTTATGTTTAATTAGTGTTAAGGTGCTTATATTGAGGTAAACACGTTTTTTTTTAAGAGCCCTATTTCCTTAAAAACAGGTTGGCTTTGCTTGTAGAATGTTTTTTAAATTCAAATCTTTGTAAGAGAAATTTACGAATATTTAAAATAACTTAATTATGAAGAAAACAAAAAAAACAGCAGTAATAATAATTTTATTTATATGTCTTGGAGGTTTGGTTGGTTACACAGTTGGTTCTGTAGTAAAAAGTTCGGATCGATCAAGTACTATTCTTCAGGTTTTAAAAGACAATTGCAACTGTAAAGAGGTAAATCAAATTATATATGCAAAAGGAATTCAATTTGGGGCAAATGGATTAAGTACAGAGAAAGGAGAATTTCAGTTAGTAGATTGTGAGTTTACATCTGTAAAAGATGAAGTAACAAAAATTCAGAAATTATTAAAATCTGATGTAAAAGATTTTGATAAAGTAGATTTATTGGAACTTGAGTTTGTGAATAGCGAAAACTCTGAAACGGTTATAATTAAAAATGGAAAAATTCAATAAGCATGATAACAATTATAATAAAAATAACCTTAGAAGCATTAGATTTAGTAACAGACTTATTAGCATTAATTTTTTAATTAAAAAAAGGGAATCAAATTAAATCCTTTCAAATGTTTTTGTTGAGGATTAGATTACAACTTAAGTAATTATGGGAAGCAAAATTATAGAATTTATAGGCATTATCTTTACAATACAGTTTGTGTTAGGTATACATGAACTCGGTCACTTAGTAACTGGTCTAATACAAGGATTTCAATTTGAATTATTTGTTGTTGGACCTCTTGGAATTAAAAGAGAAGATAATAAAATTAAGGTTTATCTTAATAAGAATTTAGCCTATTATGGAGGTGTAGCTGCGGTTTTACCTGTTGATGATAATCCTAAAAACATTAAAAAGTTTGCAAATGTAATTTTAGCAGGCCCTTTATCATCGTTAGTTTTGTCTATTATTTGCCTTATTTTTACGTGTTTTTTTAATTTTTCTGGAGAATTATTTATGTTCATGGCAGGTTTTACTTCATTCGGTATATTTTTAGCAACTACAATACCTTCAAAAACAGGAACTTTTTTTTCTGATAGAAAACGTTACCAAAGACTAATTTCTAAAGGTAAAGAAAGAGAAACAGAAATAGCTTTATTAAGAATAATAGGAATTTATGGAAGAGATAATTCTTATAAAAATGTGAATATTGATGATATAAACCTAGTAATTCAGGATACACATTACCAATATTTTGGAATTTTCTGCAAATTAAGTTTTCAGCATGAAACAACGGGTAGTTTTGATATTAAAACAAAAGCCAATTTTGATGAGCTAACATTTACAATGCCTAAGTCATTTGTAAAAGTAATTGCTAAAGAATTAGATAAGTTAATACAGGTAGCCAATTAAAAAAACAACTTTTGTTATAGCAAAAAAAGACGCTATAAAGCGTCTTTTCTTGTTTAAAACTAATATTTTTTATTAAATATTAATAGAAGTAGTAAAAGTTCTTCCGTTAAGCGTAACCTTTACTTTGTACTCCTCTTTTTCTTTTTCTAATATTTTAAATTCCTTTGCTATTAAAGAAGTATTACTAATGTTTTCAGAGTAAATTGTTTCAAAAGTTGAATCAGTAACATTGTAAAGTAATTCTACTTTAGAAGGAGACATGTCAGCATTTAAAGCTCTAACAATTATAGCATTATTTTTGTATTCAACTTTTGGCTTAAAAATTACTTTTAAATTTTCTTTATCAAATTTAACTGTATTAGAAGCTACTGTAAAAGGATACACTTTTATTTGTGCTTGTTTATCTAATTCAAATATATAATTACCATCAGGTAAAGTTGTTAAGTCAAAAGTTTTAGTATATTCTCCGCTTTTTAAAAGTATTTCATTGTAAAGAACAACTCCAAAATTATCTTTAATTATAAGCTTTTCACCTTGGACAACATCTTTTAAAATTAAAGTTGTTTTTCCATTTTCTTCATTATTTAATGAAGTTTTTTCTGTTGCGTTGCTGCTTAGTGTAGCAAATACCATTGCTAAGACTAAAATGTTTTTCATAAAGTTTTTCATAATCTAATAGTTTTAATGATTATGGGGACAAAGTTACGCCAGAAGTATAGTTAGGAAAACAAGAATTTTTGCAGGTTTATATACTATATTAACCGAGTTGAATTTAGTTAGTCTTTAATAAGTTAATTTAGCATATATTTAAGGTAAATTACCATACAAACCAAATATATTAAATATGTATATTTAATTAAAGTTTTAATTATTTTGAATACAAAACCAACATTAAAAAAAATAAAGCTAACCTTTGGTAGTTCTATAGTAGCTATACAAGAAACAAAGAAGCGCAAAAGGAGTGAAGCATTTTGGCATTTTCATCCAGAAGTAGAAATGGTTTACGTTAATAAAGGAAAAGGACGTAGACATATTGGTAATCATTTATCTTACTTTAATAATAGTCAATTAATTTTAATAGGCTCTAATTTACCCCATAATGGTTTTATAGATCGTTTAACTTCTAAAGGAAAAGAGACTTTAGTACAATTTCATCCAGAGCTTTTAGGAAACGCTTTAAATTCTATACCAGAAATGAAAAATATATTGCAGCTTTTAGAGCGCGCAAAAAACGGTATTTTATTTAAATCTGAAATTAAAAAAGTTGTTGGGCCTAAAATTGAAAAATTACCCAAATATGAAGGAATAAAAAGGTTAACAAAATTATTAGAAATATTAGAGCTCTTAGCTTTAACGGACAATTATACTTTATTGAATGAAAATGGTTATGTTTTTGAAATACAACCACAAGACACAGACAAAATAGATAAGATTTTTAAATACGTTAATAAGAATTTTCAAAGTCAAATTACTTTAGACCAAATTGCAGACGTTGCAAATATGACTGTGCCTGCTTTTTGCCGTTACTTTAAAAAAGTTACAGGAAAAACATTTACACAGTTTGTAAATGAATATCGTGTGTTTTATGCCTCAAAATTATTAACTGAAAGCCAAAGTAGTGTTACCGATATTTGTTTTGAATGCGGGTTTAATAATTTTTCGCACTTTAATAAAGTCTTTAATGACGTAATTGGTAAAAGTGCTTCAAAATATAGAAATGAAATAAAATCGATAGTACAATAACTTATTATTTCTTACCGTTCCATTCATCATAGAATTGTTGTAAAAAACCTTCCATATAGTTGTGTCTATCTGTAGCTATTCGTTTTCCAGAAGTAGTATTCATTTTATCTTTTAAGAGTAATAATTTCTCGTAAAAATGATTAATTGTTGGTGCTGTAGATTTTTTATATTCGTCTTTGCTCATCGTTAAATTTGGAGCAATTTCTGGATTGTATAAGGTTCTGTTTTTAAATCCACCATAATTAAAACAACGTGCAATACCAATGGCGCCAATTGCATCTAACCTGTCTGCATCTTGTACAACTTCTAACTCGGGTGAAGTAAATTTTTTACCAGAAGACAAACTAGTTTTAAAAGAAATAAAGTTGATGATGTTTTCAATATGAATAATAATTTCTTCGGAAACGTTTTCATTTTCTAAAAATTCACGCGCCATTTTAGGTCCAACAGTTTCATCTCCATCATAAAATTTTGCATCGGCAATGTCGTGTAATAAAGCGCCAAGTGAAACAATAAATTCGTCCACATTTTCGTCTTTTGCAATTAATAAAGCGTTTTTATAGACACGTTCTATATGAAACCAATCGTGACCGCCTTCTGCACCTTTTAGTGTTTCTTTTACGAATTTTATGGTATTTTTTATGATGTTATTTTTATTCATACAGCAAAAATAAGGAAAGTAAACTACCTTAAGGAAAGCCTGAAATATTTGGAAGAAAACAATATTAAAATTAGAGGGAAGTATCTAAACATCTAAATTTCGATTATCGAATAAAATTATTAAAAAAGAATAAAAAATTATTGATAAACAATAATTTTTATATATTTGTGGTAAGAAAATGAATGAACTATGAGAAAATTACACATTTTAAAAGCGATTGTAGATTTTACTTGGATTTTTGCTATTCCTTTAGTTATGGTAATTATAGCTTTTATTCCTGCTATTTTCTTTTATGATTTTGGCGACTTAAACATAACAATTAACTCAATTAATTTTAATTCTGTTGATAGCAGCATGCCGTTAAAGTTATTACTTGCATTAAACGCACTAAATTATTTATTGATAATTTATGCTTTATATTTATTCAGAAGAGTTTTATATTTTTTTTTATTAGTAAAAGTTTTTGATAATAAAGTAATTCAATTATTTAATAAAATTGGTTATTTACTTACCATTTCTGGAGTAGTTACTTTAGTTCTATCTTTCTTAAGTAAACTGTATTTTGAACAAAAAATGAGTTTAGAGTTTGGTTTAAATCCATATATAGTAATTGTATGTCTTGGACTATTTTTTATGGTTTTAGGTGAAATATTTATAGTTGCAAAAACAGCAAAACAAGAAAATGATTTAACAATATAAGTATGAAAAGAGTATTAAGTTCATTAAAATTATTTTGTACTTTATTGGTAATAAGTACTTCGTATAAATTTTTCAAGGAATTGTATAAAATTATTCACTATTTTATTTACGGTGGAAATAAGTTGAAAATTTTCAGTTTTAATTTTCCTAAAAATTGGAGTGAAGGAATTTATTATTTATTATCAGTTGTTGTATTGATATTAGTTGGTTACCTTATTTATTTAGCGATAGAATTTAGAAAAGTCTTTTTTAAATTTTCAAATGAAGAGGTATTTACAAAAGAAAATAGTGAAAGGTTACGAAAAATTGGAAAAGGACTCATTATTTATGCTACTATTCATGTGATTTTTGAATTGGTATTAGGTTTTTCAAATGTTATTCAACTACCTAATGAAACAGCGTATGGTTCAGGATACAATGTTGGAAAAGTTCTGGGAATTGTAATAAGAGAAAGACTTCCATTATTCTTAGTAGCATTATTTGTTCAGTTTATCTCTTTTATCGTTGTTAAAGGAAGTATTATAAAACAAGAAAACGAACTAACAATATAATTATGAAAGCAGAAAAATTATTTAAAACGTTAGTTGATAGCATTTTTATATTGCAAATTGTAGGTTTTTTAACCTTGATAGTTGCAATTCCGACAATGTATTTGACTTCAATAAATTTTGAAAATGTATCAGTTATAAAATGGCCTTTTTTACTTTGGATATTAGCTTTTATATATGTATTTTCTTATGTGCTATTTATTGTTGGAGTTTTCTATCTAAAAAAACTTTCTAAAGAACTTTTAAAGGAAAAATATTTTTCCAATTATGTAATTCAAAATTCAATAAGAACAGGTAAAATGTTTATTGTTTCTGGCTGTTTAATGATTTTAGTTTTCTTGATTCAGTTTGTCTCAAGATTAACTAATTATTCTTTGCGATTAGCTTATAGTACAGAGTTTATTTTTGCATTATTTATTATAGCAATTGGATTGTTCTTTTTAATTCAAGGAAAAATATTAAATAAAGGAAATCAATTAAAACAAGAAAACGACTTAACAATATAACAATGGCAATTATTATAAATTTAGATGTAATGCTTGCCAAGCGTAAAATGAAGAGCAAGGAATTGGCAGCAATTATAGGAATAACTACAGCAAATCTATCTATCCTAAAATCTGGTAAAGCAAAAGCGGTTAGGTTTTCTACGTTGGAAGCAATTTGTAAAGCATTAGATTGCCAACCAGCAGATATTTTAGAATTTAAAGAAGATTAGTTCTCCTAATTATTTCCTTCTTAAAATGCCTCATTTGTAATGCGCCTGCAATAATCATTGGAGTAAAAACTAATGGTAAAAAAGTAAACGGATTTATACCGTTGTCCATAGTCATTAATACCGCATAAACTAGCATAACACAAACTAAAACAGTTTGAACTATAGTCAATATTTTAGCGCGTTTGTATGCTTTTTTTAATTCAACATCAGAAATATATTCTAAAGATTTTTTAGCCATTCTTAAAAATTTTAACACCAATTATTGATGCAAAAATAGTACTTTTATGGCATGTTTGCACTGGTAGATTGTAACAACTTTTATGCGTCTTGTGAGCGGGTTTTTAATCCGAATTTGCAAGGGAAACCTGTTGCTATTCTTAGCAATAATGACGGTTGTGTTATTTCTATGAGTGACGAAGCCAAAAAAATAGGATTGCCATTTGGTGCGCCAATTTTTAAGTGGGAAGAGTTTTGTAAGCAACAAAATATTTCGGTTTTATCATCTAATTATCCGTTGTACGGAGATATGAGCGAACGTGTTATGAAAATTCTTGCACAATTTTCTCCAGATATAGAAGTCTATTCTGTAGATGAGTCTTTTTTAGAGTTAAAAGGATTTGATAACATCAACTTAGAAGCCTACGCAACTAAAATAAGAAGTAGAATTTTACAGTGGACAGGAATTCCGGTTTGTGTTGGTATTGCGCCAACTAAAGCGCTGAGTAAAGTTGCTAATAAAATTGCACGATCTAATATTAAGCAGTCAAAAGGAATTTGCATTATAGATTCTGAAGAGAAAAGAGTTTTAGCTTTAAAATGGACTAAAATTGGTAAAGTTTGGGGAATTGGAAGACGTTTAAAAACACGATTAGAAACGAAAGGAATTATAACTGCATTCGATTTTACACAATTAGCAAGTAGTTTGGTTTTAAAAGAATTCTCTATTGTAGAATGGCGTTTGCAGAAAGATTTACAAGGCATTTCTAAAATTTTATTAGAAGATACAACTTCTTCAAAAAAAATGATTGCAACTACGCGTAGCTTTGAGCGTACTTTTTCTAATATTCACGATATAAAAGAACGTGTTTCTACCTTTGCAACAAGTTGTGCGGAGAAGTTACGCAAACAAAACTCTAGTTGTTATATGCTAATTGTTATGTTGCGTAGCGATCGTCATAAAAAAGATGAAGCGCAACATAGCGTTAGTAAAACAGTGGTTTTTTCGAATCCTACAAATTCTACATTAACATTAAGTAGTGCGGCTGTTAAAGCGGTTTCTACTATTTTTAAAAGCGGAATTAAATACAAACGTGCAGGTGTTATTGTTACGGGTATTGTGGCAGAAGATAATTATCAATTAGATTTATTTTCTACTGAAAACCCAAAACACAAACCGTTAATGCAAGCTATTGATAAATTAAATCGTACTTTTAAAGCGGATAAAATTAAATTGGCAAATCAAGATTTAAAAAGAACTTGGAAAATGCGTCAAGAACGCTTATCGCCTAAATACACCACAAATATTAACGACGTAATTACTGTAAAATGACTGTAGAGACTCCGAAGAATTTAACTTTTTTCACTCCTGAATTTTCAAAAAATGAAGGAACTATTTTTATTGATACAGGTATTTCTGCTGGTTTTCCATCTCCTGCAGACGATTTTAGAGAAACACGAATTTCTTTAGATGATGAGTTAATTAGCAATAGAGAAGCTACTTTTTTTGCAAAAGTTAGCGGACAATCTATGATTGGCGCTGGTTTAGATGATAAAGATTTGTTGGTTATTGATAGAAGTATTGAGCCAACTAATAATAAAATTGCTGTTTGCTTTTTAGATGGTGAGTTTACAGTAAAACGTTTACGTGTTCAAGGAGAAGAGGTTTGGTTACAACCAGAAAATCCGAATTATCCTATTATAAAAATTACGGAAGATAATAATTTTGTTATCTGGGGAATTGTTACCAGCGTAATTAAAAAAGTGTAAAGTTACACGTATTAAATTTACTTCATAAATAAGCTTAGCCCTGATTGAGGCGTTTGTTGAAGCTCTTTTTTACTATAAGCGTAGCGAAATAGCTAAAAAAAGCGACTGCCGAAAGCAGGAAATAGCTTCTCAAAATAATTGCTAAAATACTACAAACCAAATTTGTAACTCATTTGTAACTCCGTAATCGTACGTTTGCATCGTAAATATTAAAAAACTGTTTATTAACGATAAAAAATATAATTATGATTACTAAAAACATTAACAAAATTAAAGAATTATTCACTTTAGAAAACGTAAGTGAAACTTTTTCTACAGTAAACAACTTTGCATTAGCAACAACAGAAAATGTTGCAGTTAAAGGAATTAATACAGTTTCTGAATGGCAAAACACACTTGATAAGGCTATTAAAAACGGATTAGCATTTAACGCACAAAAACAAGAAGTAATTTTTGATGCTTTAGATTCTGGTAAAGTTGTATTAGTGAAAAACGTAAGTAAAGTAACTAAGAGATTTAGCAAAAAGTAAATTGCAACTCATTTGTAACTGCTTGATTGTAAGTTTGTAGAACAAAATTTGAATTAATATTAAAAAAGATAAAATGGCATCTAAGAAAGCAAATAAGATTAGTAAGGCTAGAAAAATAGTGAAAAGAATAAATGCAGATTTAATTGACGCATCTTTTGACGCTTTAGAAAACACAGTAAAAACTGGAAAGAAATGGCAAAAATTAGCTGAGAAGTTAGTTAAGAAAGCAGAGCCAATTTCTAAAAAACAAAAAGAAATGGTTTTAGAAACTGCTGAAACTATTAAAGGACAGTTAGAAACTGGTACAGATCGTTTAAAAACATTAGTTGGTTACGATCCAAAAATGGTTGAAGCTGCTAAAAAAATGGTAACTGAACACCCTTTAGTTGAAAAAGCTGAAGAAGTAAAAAACCGTATAGAGAAAGAAGTTTCTAATAACAAAATAGTTAAGAAAGCAGAAAAAATGTCTGCTAAATTAAGTCAAAAACTTACTGATACTATTGAAGACGTTAAAGAAAAAATTGAAGATTATACGGAAGATTTAGTTGACGAGGTTAAGGATAGAGTAGAAGATGTTGTAGAAAAAGTAGAAGACCTTGTTGATGGGAAGAAAGCGAAGAAAGTAACTAAGAAAACTGCTAAAAAAGCTACCAAAAAGGTTGCTAAGAAAGTAACTAAAACTGTTGAAGCTAAAAAACCAGTTGCTAAAAAAGTAGTTGCTAAAGTTGTTACTGTTTTAAAGTCTGATAAGAAAGATGATTTAAAAGTAATTAAAGGTATTGGGCCAAAATTAGAGGAAACTTTAAACGAAATTGGTTTTACTGCTTATGAGCAATTAGCTAAAATGACTATTAAAGACATTACAAAGTTATTAGCTGATGCAGAGGTAAATACCAAAATCTATGATATTTCTGGTTGGAAAGCACAATCTAAATTAGCTTTAACTGGTGATATGGATGCAGTTAAAAACTGGGTAAAGAAATAAACATTTAATTGCTATTTAAAAAGTGATTTGTTCATAATAATTTGAAATTAGTTAACAGAAACCCCCGAAATCTTACGATTTCGGGGGTTTATTTTTAATAAAGTTTACAAAATTATTTTAGATAGATTGAAAATTATATAATACCTTTAAAATTAATTACTTTCGCTTCTTCAAATAAATTTAAATAAAAAATTGTTCATGAAATTAACAGGTCCTAATTTTTATATAAAGCTAAGTAGATCATTCATTAATTCAAAAACATTTTTTACTTTTCTGTTACTTGTATTTTTGTTTTCTAAAGGTAATGTTTATGCTCAGCTTTCTTTTACCACTACAGTTACAGATGCAGATTGTCCAAATAATGGAAGAATACAAGTAAATGTTTCTGGGCAGACAGGTTCCGTAAATTATAGATTAATTGAACCATCAGTTGTTTGTTCGGGTTTAAATTATCCAGTAATAAACGGAACAGTAAGTGTTTTTAATAGTTTGTGTCCAGGTAATTATACCGTAGAAGTAACAGATTCTACAAGTTCTGTAACAAAAGTTGTAACTGTTACTGATAATTATGTTGAATTTAATGCAACTAATATTGTAATAGATATTACTGATGAAATATGTGTCGAAGACGGTATAATAGACGTAAGTACTTCAGCAGGAAAAGCACCTTATAGTTTTACGCTTAGTGGAGGTACATTAACTAGTTCAGTTACTATGACGGCTTCAGCAGGAATCGAAAGTTTTACAGGTTTAGGTGCTGGTGATTATTCTTTAGAAATAACAGATAACTGTGGGGTAATACAGACAAGAACTCCTTTAACTGTTGAAAACAACACGCAACCATTAGGATTGTTCTTTGCTTCATCTAGACAACCTATTCTGAGTTCTTGTGATAATGCAATTTATAACGTTTTTACGGGAAATAGTGCAAATTTTACTGGAGCACCACCATATACATTTGAAGCTTTTGATAGTGGAAATAATTTAGTATCCACACAAGGGCCTACAAGTAGTCTTTCTGCGCAATTTGATTTACCAACTGCTGGCCAACCTTATACATTTAAAGTTACAGATAAATGTGGGGAAGAAGCAACCGTAATAGGAAATTGGAGAGATCAATCATCAATATTTACAAGAACAGCAGGCTGTGCAGGGTTTGAAGCTTTGTTTATAGCTTCAAATACTTGGAGTCCAGATGGATTAGGTATTAATATTGTGTATAAAAATACATTAACATTAGATGTTTATACAGTTAATAGCGGTAGAGATTATGCAATTACCTTACCATATGGTTCTTATACTTGGGTTGCTACTAATGCTTGTGGAGACACAAAAACTGGTACTACTTCTTTTGCAGCAAGAGTTGTAAATTTATTAAGAGTAGATACGGCTCCCAGTACATGTTTAGGGTATGGGAAAGCAACATTTGTTAGAAATAATGTTTTTGATAATTTACCTCAAACTTGGGAGTTAACAACATATCCTCCGGCATATGCTTCCGATCCAGAAGCAACTTTAACAGGTTCTATTAACAATGCTACTAATGGACCAGGAATAAGAGCTTTAATTTTAGGAGATTATATAGTTGAACTTACAGATGCTTGTGGAAATAAATCTTCTCAACCATTTACTATTGATGAGGTTAGTACAATGAGTCTTTCATTAGAAGGGGTTTCAAGTTGTCCAACAGTAGGTAATGTGGGGGCAATTAATTATATTTATAATAATAATTTACAAGGAAATACTAGTTTGTACGGAAGTTTAGTTATTACAGATTCTAATGGTGTTAAAGTTAAAGAGTTAAGAGGGTTAAGCACAACAGGATCTATTACAGATTTAGTTCCTGGAGATTATAATGTTAGTTGGGGAACAGGTTCAAATTCATGTGGTAATACACAAGATTTTGGAACAGTAACAATAGAAGATTATGTTTTCCCTTCAATTACAAATTTTAATGCAGTTACTTGTTCAAGTGGAGATGTTCAAATTTCAGGAGAAGGAATGAACGGAATTGCACCCTATGATTTTACAGTTTTCAATAAAACAAATGATCCAAGTTTATCAACGCCTTTACAATCGGTTAGTGATGTGTCAGATTTTAACTTCCCTGGACTTACAGACACAAGTGCAACTTATGCAGTACGTGTAGTAGATGATTGTGGAAATGCAGATGTATTTGAGGTAACTGTAGAGCCAGGTTTAAGTCTAGATATTAAAACAAGTTGCTCTATAAATGAGCTTCGTGTTTTTTCTGATAGAGTTGTTGGAGCAACTTATGTATGGTTATTACCTGATGGTTCAACAGTTAATGGGGAAGAAGTAATTGTTCCGTTTCCTTTGCAAGCAACAGATTATGGTACATATAGCTTAACGGTTACATTAGGAAGTTGTATTAGCGAAACAATGACAAAAGATATAAATACAGCTAATGCTTGTCCTGTAGTAAACCCTTGTGATGCTGCAGCTTCAGGAAACATGGATACAGATGGAGATAATATATCTGATGTTTGCGATTTAGATGATGATAACGATGGTATTTTAGATACTAGTGAAAATTGCCCAGAAATACCTGGATCAGTTGCGCCACAAAGTGATGCACTTTCATGGACATCAGGTGGGTATAGTGTTTTTGTTGTCGGAGGAAATACAAATGCTTTAGGGTATCAAGAGTCAGGTTATCAGCAGTATGCATATCAAACAGGTAAAACATTAACTGTGTTAAATACCACTTCAGATTTTACATTTACTGGAAACTCAGGAGATGGTACTGGTAACACTGGTCAAGGTACAGCAACTGCAAGTACAGGTACATTTAGTAATGGAACACTTACTTATACTTCTAATTTAGCAACTAATGATTTTGCGGAATTTACAATAGCTACACCAACTCATTTTACCTCAGGAGAAATTGCTCACGGTATTCATGTTAGGCCAGAATTAGGCTTAACAGTTGGAGATGAATACGCAGTAAATATTAACTTTACAATACCAGTAACAGCTTTTAGTTTTGATTGGGTAGATATATTTGATACATT
The DNA here is from genome assembly GCF_001889045.1 of Tenacibaculum todarodis. Classification (NCBI taxonomy): domain Bacteria; kingdom Pseudomonadati; phylum Bacteroidota; class Flavobacteriia; order Flavobacteriales; family Flavobacteriaceae; genus Tenacibaculum; species Tenacibaculum todarodis. Next base: position 2,655,164 of record NZ_CP018155.1, read on the forward strand.
TACTACTAACAACCCTGTTTTAAGATATGAGATTAGAGTAGAAGGAACTTTACTAGCATATATTGAAGGAGCAACCACGGGTGATGATGTTAATGGTACATTATCTGTATATGATTCTAGTGGTAATTTAACAGGAACTATTAATTCTGGACAAAATACCGAAGATACTTTTGGGTTTGTAACAAATACACCAATATCTAATATGTCCTTAGTTTATAAAGTAACTTCTGGTTCTATTCAATCAACAGCAAATGACCCTCATGGTATAGATAATTTTGTGTTTAGTACGGATATTTGTGATACAGATGGAGATGGTGTACCAGATCATTTAGATAATGACTCAGATAATGATGGTTGTCCAGATGCTATTGAAGGGGATGGTAATTTTACGTATTCAAGTATTGATACACGTTACAGTAGATTAACAGCAACAGTTAATTCTAGCGGAGTGCCAGGTGGTACATCTCAAGGAGCAGGTACTTCTGTAGACGAAAATATACAATCTCCGATTTGTAATCCATGTAATGCAGGGAATCCTAAATTCCAAGATTTTGACGGAGATGGAGTTGGTAATATCTGTGATGAAGATGATGATAATGACGGTATTATAGATGGAGGAAAAGACTTTCAATATGAAATGACAACAGATATTCCTGGAGAATGTACACAGACACAAGTTGAATGGTTTCATAATAATGATACAAATGATACAGGTTATGATGCTCAATCAGACTATGCTACATTTGAAAATACGGGCAGCTGGAGGCCTAATGGATATTCAAGCTTTACTAGCCCTAACTTTACAGATGCAGATGATATTGTATTTGGATCAGGAATTGATGAGGCTTCTTATAATGAATCTTCAACCTATATATTTAGTGGTGTAGATAAACTTACCTATGAAGATGCAAAAGCAGATAATGACTATGTTCAGGTGGCATATACACCAAGTATTGATATGAACCTAGGTTTTGTTCGTCTTGGATTCTCAACACCAAATTCTGGTTTAGAGAATTTGGGAAAATATTTTGTTACGTTAGAAATGTCAACAGATGCAGCATTTACAAGTCCAACAGTTCTGTATTATGATGGTTTTGTAGAAAATACAGACGTTGGTGTATATGTAACTTTAGGGTATGAGTATGATTTAGATCTTATTGCAGGAACTAAGTATTACTATCGTTTTTATGTTTATAATGAAACCAATACTTATTCAGACAATTATACGGTTCGTTTTGATGATGTCTTGTTTTTACATAGAACGTCATGCCAATCAGATGGAGATTCTTCACCAAGTTATAGAGATACAGATTCAGACGATGATGGTTGTCCAGATGCAATAGAAGCAGACGGAAGTTTTATTACTACACAATTAACAACATTAGTAGGAGGTAGTACAGGAACAGGTAGTAGTTTGTTGAATTTTGGAACAACAGTAGATAACACACCAACTAGTAATACGTATGGTGTCCCAATTCAAGATGCTAATGGCTTAGTGGTATCAACAAGTTTGCCGCAAGAAACAACACCAGCTTTAACAGATCTTACAATTAATGCCTGTATAGTAGATTTAAGTTTAACAAAAATTGTAGATAATGCATTACCTAAAATAGGTAGTAATATAGTGTATACATTAACTGTAACTAATAATGGAGTTGCAAGTGCATCAGGAGTACAAGTATCCGATGTTTTACCAACGGGTTTAACCTATGTTTCAGACAATTCATCAACAACAAGTACAACATTTACAGGTAATGTGTGGAATATTGATAACCTTAATGTAAACCAATCCATAACATTACAGATTACGGCAACAATAACTGGAGCTGGAACTATAATCAATAAAGCAGAAATAACACAGTCTAATCAAACAGATACAGACTCCACACCAGCAAGTGGAAATTAATAATTCAAAAAAGATATAAGAAAAAAGGATATTGTTATTTAACAATATCCTTTTTTTAATTAAACTTATTTCCCACCCAACATTAACAATTCATTACAAACAATTTCTGTTGTGTAGCGCTTGTTTCCTTCTTTATCTTCCCAATTGCGGTAGCTTAATTTACCTTCTAAAGCAATTTCTTGTCCTTTGGTTACATATTCTTCTATAACTTTTACCAAGCCGTTTTTTACAACAATGTTGTGCCAAAAAGTACGTTCTACTTTCTCTCCATTATTGTCCTTGTAACTTTCATCTGTAGCCAAAGAAAATTTAGCCATTTTGTTACCGTCATTAAAATTAATAATTTCTGGATCTTGACCCAATCTTCCAATTAACTGTACTTTGTTTCTTAACGTATTCATAAGATAAGTTTTATTGCACCTATATTTTAGTGCATATTTATAATTTGTTTTTTTGTCAATTCGTTTTGACACTGCAAATATGAAACAGTATGCAAATTAAAAACGATTATTAAACGTTTGTTTTCGATAGTAAATGAATGTTGTCGATTAAATTTTATTTAATATATTTGTAATCAGCAATTTATAATAAATGAAATTTTATTTAGAAACAGAAAGATTAATTTTAAGAGAAATAAAAGAAACCGATTTAGATGGAATGTTTGAGTTAGATGCTAATCCAAAAGTACATTTGTATTTAGGAAACAGACCTATTTCAAGTAAAAGAGAAGCCTTAGAAAACATTCAATTTATTCAAAAACAATACAAAGAAAGAGGAATTGGAAGGTTTACTTGTATAGAAAAAACTTCGGGAGATTTTATTGGGTGGAGCGGTTTAAAATTCAATCAAGATAAAAAAGAAGCTGTTAATGGAATTCAAAATTTTATTGATATTGGATATCGTTTTATTCCGAAGTATTGGAAAAAAGGATATGGATTAGAAAGTGCAAAAGCTTGTTTAGAATTTGGTTTTTCAGAAATGAAGTATAACAAAATATGCGCAGCAGCTTTAGAAGAAAATATTGGTTCAAATAGAATTTTAACTAAAATAGGATTACAGTTAGTAAATCAATTTGATTATGAAAATGTAAAAGCCAATTGGTATGAATTAAAAAAAGAAAACTATGGAAACTAAAAATTGTTTAGAATGTGGCGAAAAAGTTGTGGGTAGAATTGATAAAAAATTCTGCTCCGATTATTGCAGGAATACCTTCAATAATAAAGTGAACAAAGAGAGTAAAAACCTCATTAGAAATACCAATAATAGATTACGAAAAAATTACAAAATTCTTACGGAATTAAATGTATCTGGAAAAACAAAAGCTACAAGAAGAAAGTTATTTGATAGAGGTTTTGATTTTAGGTTGTTCACATCAATATACACCACAAAAACAGGCAATGTATATTTTTATGTGTATGATCAAGGTTATTTAGAACTAGAAAATGAAATGTATTTGTTGGTGAAACAAGATTAACCATTCCAAGTATTTCCCTGTATTTTTAAAGCAGCTTTTAGAACATCTTTTTGGCTTAATTGCCCAATTAATTTTCCGTTTTCTACTACAGGAAATCTTCTTCTACGTGAACTAAGAAACTTAAAAGCAGCATCAAAAATATTCATATTTTTGTCAATTGTATCAACATCCGTTACCATGTTATTACCAACTGTATTATTACTGTCTGTTGGCATGTTATAATATTTGCTTTCAGATATATGCTTTATACAATCTGTTTCAGAAATAATACCAATTAACTCATTCTGATCATTTACAACTGGCCCTCCAGAAATTTTATTGGTAATTAGTAAATTAATTACATGATCTAAAGAATCATCTGCTTTAAAAGTGATGAGTTTTTTTGTCATATAATCACGCACCAAAATAGGTTCATTTTGTTCGTTTTGCTCATTACTCCTTTTTCCTTGAAAGTTAATTATACCCATATTAGTTAGTTTTAAAACTAAAAATACTGATTTTTAATTAGTTATAGGTGTTTAGTAGTTAAAAATTTTATTCTTTACCTTTAGAGAAAATATTTTTAGATGAACGCAATAAGTAAACTATTATACATTCTACTAATTGTAGGAACAATTTACTGGTCTTTTTCAGCCTTAAAACCAAACATTTCTACTGCTCAAAAATTAGAAAAAACTACAGGTTTTTCTATCGAAAATGCACTTAGTCATTTAAAAGAGATTTCGAAAGAAAGTCATTTTCCAGGAACAAAAGCACATAAAGAAGTGCAGAATTATCTTGCTAGTGAACTTAAAAAATTAGGTTTGCAAACAGAAATTCAAACACAAGTAGCATTTAGAGCAAAGTGGTTTGTAGGAACAACAACAGAAAACGTAATTGCAAAAATTAAAGGAACTGAAGAAGGAAAAGCCTTGTTGTTATTATCGCATTACGATAGCAATCCACATTCCGCAATTGGTTCTAGTGATGCTGGTTCTGGTGTAGTTACAATTTTAGAAGCTGTACGTGCTTTTTTAGCTAAAAATAAGCAACCTAAAAACGACATTATAATTTTACTTTCTGATGCAGAAGAAATTGGTTTATTAGGCGCACAGGCATTTGTAGATTTTCATCCGTGGACAAAAAACATTGGTTTGGTTTTAAATTTTGAAGCAAGAGGAAGTGGTGGTCCAAGTTATATGCTAATGGAAACCAACGGAAAAAACAGTAAATTACTTACAGAATTTAAAAAAGCAAAACCCAATTTTACAGCTGCAAATTCTTTAATGTACAGCATTTATAAAATGTTACCAAATGATACAGACTTAACCGTTTTTAGAGAAGATGCCAATATAAACGGATTCAATTTTGCTTTTATTGGAGATCATTTCGATTACCACACAGCGCAAGATAATTACGAACGATTAGACAGAGAATCGTTAATACAACAAGCCGATTATTTAATGGCAACGTTGCCATATTTTGCAAATTCCGATTTGTCTAATTTAGATTCAGATAAAGATTTAGTGTATGTGAATTTTCCGTTTTTAACCTTATTAACCTATCCGTTTTCATGGGTTTTACCAATGTTATGTATTGCTTTAGGTATTTTTATTATTTTAATTTTCTTCGGAATTTCTTATGGAAAACTAACTTCAAAAGGGATTTTTAAAGGATTTATTCCATTTTTATCTTCATTGGTAGTTGCTCCTTTAATTGCTTTTAGTTTGTGGAAATTATTACTACTAATTCATCCGCATTATAAAGATATGTTGCACGGTTTTACCTACAACGGATATCAATATATTATAGCATTTGCAATGTTAACTTTTTGGATACTTTTTAAAATTTACAACTACTTTTTTAAAGATATTTCTCAAGCCGATTTGTTAATTGCTCCAATTACTTTTTGGTTACTAATTAACGGACTTGTATATCAATATTTACAAGGTGCAGCATTTTTTATAATTCCTGTTTTTATTGCCTTATTAATACTTGCTGCTTTAGTATTTATGGATGTTCGTAAGAAATCTAAACCTGTTTTATTTGCACTTTTGTCAATACCAACAATTTATATGTTTGCGCCTTTGGTAAAAATGTTTCCGGTAGGTTTAGGGTTGAAAATGTTGTTTATTTCTGCACTCTTTATTGTGTTGTTATTCGGATTAATGGTGCCAGTTTTTTATCAGCAGAAAAAGAAAAATAATTTACAACGTTCTTTTGGATTCTTAGCAATTTTATTCTTTGGAGTTGCAACGTTTAATAGTGCTTTTTCAGTAGATAATAAGCGCCCAAACAGTTTGGTGTATTTTCAGAATGAAGAAACAAAAATGGCCTATTTTGGAACTTACAATACCACTTTTGATAACTATATTTCACAGAAATTAGGAGATAATTATTCCGAAGGAAACATAAAAAACTCAATTACGTCAAGTAAATATGGATCTACTTTTAAATACCATACAAGAACTGATAATAAACAAATAAAATCTTCCAAAATTAGTATGAATTCGGATACTATTTTCAATGGAAAAAGAAACGTAGATTTCACCATAAAACCGCAAAGAAACATAACTAAAATAGAAATTTCATCTACAAACGGAAGTATAATTGATAGCTTGTTTGTTAATAATGTATTGACAAAAGATAGAGATAAAGCGAAAGCAAAAAACGGTACTTTTTTAATCTATTATTTTGCAAACCAAGACAAAGAATTGAACTTAAAATTTCAAGTTGAAGAGGGGCAGAACTTAGAGTTTATTTTAAATGAAGTTTCTAACGATTTATTAAGTAACTCAGCATTTAAAATTACGCCAAGAGATTCTATAATGATGCCAATGCCTTTTGTTACTAATGATGCTATAATTACGTCTAAGAAATTAAGTTTATAAGTTGTAACCAATAGAAAACATAATGATTCTAGGTAAAATATGCGTTTTTGTATCTGAAATTAAATAGTCTGAAAATCGATTGTCTTGTTTAAAAGTGGTATTGAATAAGTTTTGTGCTGTAACCTTATAACTCCAAGCGCTATCATCATTTTTATAAGATAATGTTGTGTTTGCAATTTCATAACTATTTTCAACTCTTTGCGCTTTATTTTGATAGTTATAATGTGTATAATCAAAATTAAAAATAAAGCCTTTTAAAAAGTCGTAATCTACGTTTATATAAGGTTCATCTGTTGTGAATTTTGAAGTTGAATTATTGGAAGTGAAATTACCGATACTTCTTTTAAAACCGACTTCAATTGTTGGGAAATCATCAAATAATGTTTCAGCACCAACATCAAAAGAATAGTTTTCATTTTTATTAGTTGAAAACATATTGTCTATATTTTGCAGATATGAAGCATTGCTATAATTACTTGATAATTTATATCTAATTTTCTTGATTCGTTTTCTAATCGAAGAATTGAAACCCCAATTTTCTGACGGATTTTCCAATAATTGAATTGTTAAAAACCGATTAACACCATCAAACTCCACAGCATTTCTAAATCCGTTAAGTTTTTTATTATAATTAATACTTGCATTAAACATTAAACCTCGATACAAACTAAAACGACTATATCTAATTCTTGCGGAATGAAATAATTCGTTTTCTAAATTCTCACTTCCTCTAAAAACCGAATTATACGATTGCAAATAAAATCGATTTGCCAATTTTGAAGCGTCTGTAAAATTGGATTTTAAATTATAGTTTACTTGAATTTTCTTAGACTTGTTGAATTCAATCTTCATCAAAAAATCAGGTAAAACAACCCATTTATTTTTGTCAATTTGTGTTTGTTGGTTTACTTGCCAATTGTAATTATGCAAGTATGCACCTTGTTTAAAAGTAAAAATTCCTGTTTTAAATTTATAATGAACTCCTGCAAAAAAATCATTGTGTTTAAAAACTGTTGTATTGTTAAAACCTGCGGAAGTAAAGTTGTTCTGAGAACCATTATCTAAAATTTGACTACTAGAACTCACAAATTTTTCTTGCTGATGCGTGTTACCAACCGTTGTATAAATATGATTGCTATTATTTAACACCCAAAAGTCTTTAAAAACGGTGTGTAAATGATGTTTTTTGTTTTCTTTAAGTTGTTGAAGTCTGTTTTCGTTTTGCGAATCATCAAACGGAATTAAACCTTGTAAAATAGGGTTTGTTGTATTCCAAAAAGTGGTTGGATTGTTAGCATCAAAAGTATAATTTGCTGTGGCAGAAAATGTGTGTTTTTCTGATTGCTTTTTATGCCATTCTATATTTTGGTTTACATACCAAGCGCCATTTGTATTGTCTGTTAAAATGCTGTTATTATTTTCATTTATTAAAGAAACAATACTATTGTTCTTATAATTGTTTGTTTTTTTAACCTGTGTTCTTGCATACCATTGTTCCGTATCATTTGGCGCATATTCCAAAGATAACTTACCAATACCTAACACGTTTTTCTGACTGTTTTCTTGTGTTTTTTGTTCTGTAAATGAAGAATATTCATTTAACGTTTCTATAAAATTCTGTGTATTGGTGTGCGAAAAAAGAACATAACCAGAAACATCTAATTTATCTGAGGTTGTTTTGGTAATATTTAAAGCACCAAATCGTTGGCTACTGCTCACCAAATCGTTACTTTCTAAAAACTGACTAAAATCTCCACCTCTAAAATTAAAATTACCGCTAAATACTGCATTTATACCGCCCGAAAAACTTAAATAATCTTTAAACGTAAACGTTTTTTCGCCAGTATTATTTAGGTTTCCAATAAAATTAACATTGGTTTTAGGTGAATAATAAAATAAGTTTGCGTGTGTTTTATAATACTCTTTATTGCCTTTTCCTGCTTCTATATCACCAAAAAGAAAACGCTTTTTATCTTCTTTTAGTTGAATATTCATTGCCATTTCATCAGAATCTGAAACATTTTTTAAAAAAGCAACTTCGTTGTAATTGTCTAAAACTTGTACCTTGTCTATGGCATCTGCGGGTATATTATCTACCGCTAATTTTGTACCACCACCAAAAAACTTTTTACCATCTACCAACATAGTGGTTACTTTTTTACCCTGTACTGTAACGCTTCCATCTTTGGTGACTTCTACACCAGGTAGTTTTTTAAGTACGTTTTTTAGTTTGCGTTCTTCTCCTGTTACAAAATGCTCGGTATTATAAGTGGTTGTATCTCCTTTTACAGAAACTGGCAATTCTATAACCACTTCATCTAATTGGTTTTTAGCTTCTTTTAAAATAAAGTTTTTGGTTGTGTTTTTAGTTGGTGTTATTGTTTGGTTTAAGGGCTCGTAACCCATAAAACTAATGCTAATGGTATAACTATTGTCTTTTTTTAAAGTCAGGGCATAGTTACCTTCTTCATCAGTAATGGCAAAAGATAGGTTTTGGTTTACATCTTTAGGTTTTGCAATTACATTAGCAAAAGACAATGGATTTTGTAAACTATCTTTTACACTGCCTTTTAATTTAATGTTTTGAGCATTTGTAAAAAGACTAAAAATTAAGGCAATTACAAATAGTGATTTTTGTAACATAGATTATAATTAGTTTCTTCTTCTGTCTAAATTTTTGAAAAAATCACGTCCCATTTCATCATATTCTTCTTGCGTCATTTTTTTTCCTTTAGTGGGTCTTTTTATGGTAATTTTTTCTGTTGTATTTAAAGTTATTTTAGTAGCTTTTATACTTTTTTTATCTTCTATAATTTCTAAGATTAAACCAGGTAACCCAAAGTATTCTTTTGGTCCAAAATTAACGGGGATTGTTGGTGTAAACCAAGCAGTAGTTGTTTTTTTATGTAAACCTCTACTGTTTTCTGTTTCTTTAGTAGCAGTTGCTTTGTAACAAATATACTTACCAATTGTTTTAGTTTCTTGTGTAATTTTCCAATCAAATGGTTTCATTTCTACTCGTAATAGTTCTCCAATTTCTACTTGCTTAAAATATTCTTTTGTAGTTGTATTTGTGTAAAATTTATTTTTACCACCTGCTATTATTCTTGATAAATTAACTTTCTTTTCATCTAGTTGCATTTTTTCTTCAAGCATATATAAAGCTTCATTATTTGTAAAAGATAAGATACTTGTAACATCTTCATTATTTTTTAAGAAGTCTTTCATCCATTTACGCATGTTAGCTTTTTTAATTGAAGGACTATTTGCTAAAGAATCAATTTTTTTACTATCAAAAGGTTCTATTGATATAGTATAATGTACTTTCCCTTTAGTAATTTGTGCGTTTATTACTATTGTTGAAAAAGTAAATAGAAAGATTAATATACGGCTAAACATAGTGTTTTTTTTAAGAAATTAGTTTGTCAATAATATTGAAAGTTTAAATATAACTAAAAAATTAGTTTAAACTAATTTTTTAGTTATAAAAGTGAATGTAATTGTAATTTTCACATGCTAGTTTGTGAGTTTTGATAGAAAATAGAATTGTTTTATTTTTTACCAAAAATACTTTGTGTTCCTTTTTTTATCATTTTAGAATATTCTTCTAAGGTTACTAAATTTCCCTTTGGTTTTTTTACTTTTATTTTTTCTTTAGGATTTAGAATTATTTTTTTTGCTTTAAAAATAGTTTTACCAATTTCTATTTCAAGAATTAAACCAGGTAAACCATATTCACCTTTTGGCCCAAAATTTACAGGAATTTTAGTAGTATACCAAGCAATAACTTTTCGGTTGCTTCGGGTTGCTTTAAAAACTCTATAGCCATTAACTATTTTAGATTCTTGAGTTAGTTGCCACTCTAAATATTTATTTGGGTATACAAAACATTCTCCTAAAGTTTCACAATCTTTTATTAAGTATTTTTTATTTGGATCATCATAAAAATATTCTTTAGAACCACCAGCGCTTACTTTTGCTATATTCATTCCTAGATCATTGTCTTTGGTACTCATTTGGTCAAGTACTTTAAAAAGACCTGAACCATTATTAAACGTAAGTTTTGATTGTATAGGTTTTAATTGTAAATATACTTTGTCTAACGTTTTTACTAAATTCTCATCAATAGTATCTCTTCTGTTTTTTAAGTAATTTGTAAGTGTGTTTTTGTTTATTGTAGATTCATAATGTACAATTCCAGAAAAGTTAACTTGAGAAAACGTTGTTACGTAATTAGTAACAAGACTAAAGAATAGTATTATTTTTAAGTGTTTCATAGAAATTAGTTTACCTCAAGAGAATTAATTACGAGTAAATTCTCCCATAGCTTTTTTTCCAAGGTTTTGTAATTCTTTTTCTGTAATCATTTTTCCTTTCAAAGGTTTCTTTATTGTAATTTTGCCTTTTGGATTTAAAGTGATTTTTTCTGCTGTATAAATAATTTTACCTGCTTGAACTTTAAGAACTAATCCAGGAAATCCAACAAATTCCTTTGGACCAAAAGGAAGTGGTATTTCAGTCGTGTACCAGACAATTTGCTTTTGAGTTACTTTTCCTTTTCTAGATTCATAAACATAATCTCTTTCTGCTTTATAACAGATATATTTTCCTATTTTCTTTTTTACATTTAATAACTTCCAATCAGATATTTTTTTATTTTTTTTAACCAAAAAAATATCTCCCAAAAATTCTTTTTCTTCTAAAATGTAATTATCTTTAATTTTATAATAAAATTTGCTTCTTATTTTAAACATTATTTTACTCAAATTCAATTTATAGTTAGATTCAGAATCCGTATTTAGACCTTTATTAATTAAAGAATAATAAGAATTATCATCTTTAAAAGATAATTTTAATTTGTAGTTTTTAGAATTATTAGTAATACTTTTAATAAGCTTTACAGCTTGTTTATTTTGATCTTTAGTTTTTTTATCAAAACCTGTTGTATCTATTTTAACATTATATATTACAACTCCTTTTTTTTGAGAAAAAACAATAGAACTATAAAAAACATAAATTAATATTAATATTTTAATTTTCATTTATTTATTTTTATGCCTCTCTTGTGAAATTTAAGAGAGGCTATTAATTTAAATTATATTTCTCCTCCTATTAACCAACAAATTCCTAAGCCATTGTTCATTACTTCTGCTCCAGTAACATCATCTGTAGGGCCATTTAATAATTCGTAAACTATTAAAAAATCTATTGCGAAATCAAAACAGTCTTTTTTAACAGTTACCACTTCTTCTTTTGTTTCTAGATTTTCCGCATTCACTAAACTGCTACTAGCAAATACAAATGCTAGTACTAATATTATTTTTTTCATACTATAAAAATTTAAATTGTTAATTAAAGCCTTTCCTATAAAGACTTGTTAAAATGTTTTTTAATTTCTACGAGGTGTATTACTTTTGCAATACTTTCCTCTGTTTGTGTTTTGTCAATTCATTGGCAATAATTTTAAGTTAAACATTTATTTTAGTCAATTTGTGTTCTTAAATTTATAAGCAGAGGATTTTTCTTTTTCATAGCAATCTCATTCTTATTGTTTTAAGTTCCTCAAAGTTTAAAAAGTATTTTGGAGTTTCCTAATATTTTTAATTCTTATTTGGCTCCGTATTTCTACGAAGCTACCTTCGTAGAAATACGGAGCTAAAAAAGCCGTAGAAGTTCTTTTTTAATTTTTGTATCTTTGTTTTGAAAGAAAAAAATTACTATTCCAAAAATTACTATTCCAAAAATTACTATTCCAAAAATTACTATTCCAAAAATTACTATTCCAAAAATTACTATTCCAAAAATTACTATTCCAAAAATTACTCCCCCTTAAAAAATATTATTTATGAGTTATGATGCTAAGGCAGAAATTTTAAATACTAAGTTGTTACAACGTATTAGAGAAGAAAGAGAAAAAACAGGTTTATCACAATGGGATTTTGCCATAAAAATTGGTTTAGGGCAAAGTGCGTACCATAAAATTGAGAAAGGTAAAACACGTTTAGATATGTTTCGTTTTTTTAAAATAGCGGAAGCTTTAGATGTACCTGCGTCAGCATTAATGGATAATTAACTAGTTTTAAGTAAGAAAATACCTTTATAAACAAGCCCGCGTTAGGGATCGAAACGGCATCCTTTTTTTGGTGAGATTCCTGCGAAGGCAGGAATCTCACCAAAAAAAGATATAGTGTAAAGCCCGACCAAAACAAAAAAGTGCAACTAGAAATAGTTGCACTTTTTTGTTTTGGTAACGCCCAAAGTAAAGAAAATGAGAAGCTGAAACAAGTTCAGCTTTACAGCTTTCTACTCAATTTCCGAAACACGTAAGGTATTTACCATTCCTTTAGCTTCAACTGGCATAGAGGTTAAGTTAATCATATAATCGCCTTGTTTTACAAAGCCTTTTGCTTTTGAAATTTTGTTGATGTCTTCTACAGTGTCGTCTGTACTTCCGTTTTTGTCATAAAAGAATGCTCTAACGCCCCAAAGTAAGTTTAAGCGGGCTAAAATCCTTTTTTCTGATGAAAATACTAACACGTGCGATTTTGGCCTCCAAGCTGAAATTTGAAAGGCTGTATAACCACTATTTGTTAAGGTTGAAATTGCTTTGGCTTCAATATCATTTGCCATTAATGCGGCATGATGACAAACTGATTTTGTGATAAATCTGTTGGTTCTAATATGTGGTGGCGCAGAGGGAACTTGAATTAAATCTGAATACTCTACACTTCCAATAATTTCAGTCATTTTTTGAATTACCTTAATTGGGTGTTTACCTACAGAGGTTTCTCCAGAAAGCATTACAGCATCGGCTCCATCCATAATAGAATTAGCAACATCGTTAACTTCTGCACGTGTTGGTACAGCGTTTTCAATCATAGTTTCCATCATTTGTGTCGCAATGATTACTGGAATACGTGCTAATTTTGCTCTACATACCAAGTTCTTTTGAATAATAGGTACATCTTGCATTGGTATTTCTACACCTAAATCTCCACGCGCAACCATCAATCCGTCACAATACGGAATTAAAGCGTCTATATTTTCTACAGCTTCTGGTTTTTCAATTTTTGCAATTACGGGAACTCTAAAGTCGGAATTATGCTTAATTAAATCGCGTAACATTCTTAAATCTTCTGGATTTCTAACAAATGATAATGCAATCCAATCTACTTCTAATTTTAATGCAAAAATTGCATCTTTTTTATCTTTTTCTGTTAACGCAGGAAGTGAAATTGCTGTATTTGGTAAGTTTACCCCTTTTTTAGAGTTTAAAGGACCTCCTACAATTACTTTGGTAGTTACTGCAGTTTTTTTATCAGTAGCTGTAACTTCAAATAATAATTTCCCATCGTCTACTAAGATTTTTTCACCAACTTTTACGTCTTTTGGAAAACGTCCATAAGTCATAAAAGCTTTTTCTTTGGTTCCAATACATTCTTCTGTGGTAAAAGTAAAGGTATCTCCGTCTTCTAACATAACGCCTTCTTCCATAACTCCTACACGAAGTTTTGGACCTTGTAAATCGGCTAAAATGGCTACGTTATAACCTCGTTCTTCATTTATTTCACGAATCATCTTGATTCGCTCTTTTACAACGTCATATTGTGCATGCGAAAAATTTATTCTAAAAACATTTACACCTTTGGCTGCCATTTCTGCAATTATTTCTTTTGTATTGGTTGCAGGTCCTAGTGTTGCAACTATTTTGGTTTTTTTATTATGTGGCATAGTTAAAAAATTAAAGAATCTTTAGATTTTAATGTTGTTTGATCTATTATGTAAGAAGTTATAACTTCTGGTATAGTTTTTATTTTTGTTAATGCGTCTTGTACATCAGCATAATTGATATCTCCAGTTATTTTTAAGAAAAAATCTACTTTTTTCTTTTCTGGTATTAAATAATTTTTAGTTTCACTTGTAAATAATACGTTTTCTGAAGATGTATTGGTGTTGTTAGAAAAGATATTGGAAATTAAAAACCAATCAAAGTCGTATTTAGAATCTGTAAATTTGTAAACAGGAAAAGAAGCGTTGCTGTTTTTTCCTTCAAAATCTAAATCGTAAGCTGCTCTAGAAAAAGTAGTTTTAAGTTCTTTATTAAGCAAATATGCTAACTTATAATCTTCTAAAGTAGTATGAATTCCTATTAACGTGTAATTATCTTCGCAAAAATCATCAAAATTTAACGCGTGTACTTGCATAAAACAAAGTTAAGCATTGTAATGTTAGCTTATAGTAAAACTTACGAAAACGTTATAGGTAACTTGTTTAACCCGTAATTAAGTCTTGCATAGCGTAGTATACTCTTTTTGAAGCTTGCTCTTCTGCTTTCTTTTTAGAAGTGGCTCTTCCTTTTGCTACAAAATTACCATCAATGCTAATTTTTACACTAAAGTGCTTTATGTTTTGGTTGCCAGTATCTTCGTAGGTGTCAAAAGAATACTTTTTCTTTTGTTTTTGGCACCATTCTATAATTAGCCCTTTGTAACTTGTAATCTTTCCCTCTAAACGCTCAATATCTACATAAGGCTCTATAACTTTATCGTAAATAAATTGATTGCAATAATTGTAACCTCTATCTAAATAAATAGCGCCAATTAATGCTTCAAAGATATTACCGTGAATATTATCTCCTATATGATCGTTAGAAATGTTGCTTTTTACAAAATTAATAAGTTCTAGGTCTTTACCCAACTCATTTAAATGCTCTCTACTTACAATTTTAGAGCGCATTTGTGTAAGGTAACCTTCGTCTCCAGACGGAACTTTTTTGTATAAATAAGAAGCAATTACAGAACCCAACATAGAATCACCTAAAAACTCCAAGCGTTCGTAATTAATTGGATTTCCTTTACTATCCGTTTCTTTTATGGAACGATGTGTAAATGCTTTTTTATAATGCGAAAGCTTTATTGGTTTAAAATTGAGTAATTCTTTCATTTCATAATAAAAGTCCTCATCTTCTTTGTTTTGAGGTTTTACTATTCTACGAAGGAAGTTATTCATATAATTAATCTAATTTTTTAAACGCAACACATGCATTATGACCTCCAAAACCAAAAGTATTACTTAAAGCAATTTTTATATCTCTTTTTTGAGATTTGTTTAAAGTAAGATTTAATTCTGGGTTAATGTTCTCATCAACAGTTGTATGATTTATTGTTGGAGGAACAATACCGTGTTTCATTGCTAAAATTGAAGCAATAGATTCAACAGCACCTGCAGCTCCTAATAAATGACCTGTCATTGATTTGGTAGAATTGATATTAATATTCTTAGCATGCTCTCCAAACACTTCAGAAATTGCTTTTAACTCAGCAACATCTCCAAGTGGAGTAGAAGTTCCATGTGTATTAATGTGATCTACATCTTCAGGTTTAATTCCTGAATTTTCTAAACAGTTTTTCATCACAGCAATTACACCAATTCCTTCAGGATGTGGTGCCGTCATGTGATGTGCATCAGAAGACATTCCGCCTCCAATAACTTCTGCATAAATAGTTGCGCCACGTGCTTTAGCATGTTCGTACTCTTCTAAAACAAGTGCGCCAGCTCCTTCACCTAAAACAAAACCATCTCTGGTTCCATCAAAAGGTCTAGATGCCGTTTCTGGACTTTCGTTTCTTGTAGATAATGCGTGCATGGCGTTAAAACCACCAACACCAGAAATTACAACCGCAGCTTCAGAGCCACCAGTTACAATAACATCACAAGTGCCTAAGCGAATGTAGTTTAAAGCATCTATCATTGCGTTAGCAGAAGATGCACATGCAGAAACTGTAGTATAATTTGGTCCCATAAATCCATTTTTAATGGAAATATTTCCAGGAGCAATATCTGCAATCATTTTTGGAATAAAGAACGGATTAAATCTTGGTGTACCGTCTCCAGCACCAAAATTCATAGCTTCGTTTTGAAATGTTTCTAAGCCACCAATTCCTGCTCCCCAAATTACACCTACGCGTAATTTGTTTAATTTTTCTAGATCAAAATTTGCATCTGCAATTGCTTCGTCTGAAGCTACCATTGCATATTGCGTAAATGGATCCATTTTACGTGCGTCCTTTCTGTTAATAAAGTCCGTTACTTCAAAGTTTTTAATTTCACATGCAAAACGAGTTTTGAACTTGGCAGCATCAAATCTTGTGATAGGCGCTGCACCGCTAACTCCGTTAACTAATGCGTTCCAATATTCTTCAATATTATTACCAATAGGCGTTAATGCGCCAAGTCCAGTTACTACAACTCGTTTTAATTGCATATAAAAATTACTTTTTTGCTTCTTCTATATAACTTACTGCTTGACCAACCGTACCGATGTTCTCAGCCTGATCGTCTGGTATTTGAATATCAAATTCTTTTTCGAATTCCATAATTAATTCTACAGTATCTAAAGAATCTGCTCCTAAATCGTTAGTAAAGCTAGCTTCTGTTGTTACTTCGTTATCGTCTACTCCTAATTTGTCTACGATAATAGCTTTTACTCTTGATGCAATGTCTGACATAATGTTCTAATTTTTTAAATTTAAAATCGAGGCAAAAATACTATTTTTATTAATTCAATCTAATTTTTGCTCGAAAAATGAGTTCTAAAGTAAATAAAATTATAATCTTATCCAATAGAAATCACATTTGTTAATATTTATTCTTTTTTTTGCAGTAACATCACAATCTTATAAATAAATGAAACGTATCGTTATTTTTGCCTCTGGGTCTGGTACTAATGCAGAAAATATTATTAATTATTTTCAGTTGAACAAAACTGCGGAAGTTACTCATGTGCTGTCTAACAATGAACATGCCAAAGTCTTTGAAAGGGCTGAACGCCTTGGTATAATGGCTTCCCTGTTCGATAAAGATGCCTTTAGAAAAGATAAAACTGTACTTAATTTTTTATTGCAAGAAGCAGATTTTATCATTTTAGCCGGATTTCTTTGGAGAATTCCTTCAGAGATTGTTAAAGCATTTCCAAATAAAATTATAAATATTCACCCTGCATTATTGCCAAAATATGGTGGAAAAGGAATGTACGGAATGAATGTTCATAAAGCTGTAAAAATGAATAATGAGACAGAAACTGGCATCACAATTCACTATGTAAACGAAAATTACGACGAAGGAGCGATCATTTTTCAGGCAAAAACGTCAGTTTCAAGAGAAGATTCTCCAGAAGATATTGCAAATAATATTCATAAACTAGAACAAATACATTTTCCGAAGGTTATAGAAAGTGTTATTTTACAGCATGAGTAAGAAAAAAAAATACTACGTTGTTTGGAAGGGAAAAAAAACGGGTGTTTTTACTTCTTGGAAAGTTTGTAAAACACAAATTGATGGTTTTGAAGGTGCGCAATACAAAGCTTTTGCTAATTTGAACGAAGCCGAAAAGGCTTTCAAAGGAAGGTATGAAGATTACAAAGGGAAAAACACAAAAAAACCAACACTTTCAACTGCTGAAAAAGCAACCTACGGTTCTCCAATTTTAGAAAGTTTAGCTGTTGATGCTGCTTGTGCTGGAAATCCTGGAAAAATGGAATATAGAGGCGTATTAACCAAGTCTAAAAAGCAAGTTTTTATTCAAGGTCCTTTTAAAAAAGGAACCAATAATATTGGAGAGTTTTTAGCGCTTGTTCATGGAATTGCGCTTTTAAAGAGCAAAAAAATGGACGATTTACCAATTTATTCTGATTCTAAAATTGCAATGTCTTGGGTTAAAAGGAAACAATGTAGAACTAATGTTGTCTTCGATTCGTCTAATAAAGATGTATTAGAGTTGATAAAGCGTGCCGAAAAATGGCTGAAAGAAAACACCTATAAAAACCCTATTTTAAAATGGGAAACCAAAGCGTGGGGAGAAATTCCTGCGGATTTTGGTAGAAAATAAAAGGTGTGTTATTAAAAAACATACTTAATGTTTAACAAAAAATATCTTGGAACTATTTTAAAACTTGTTTCATTTCTCTGGAAATCAGACAGAAATACATCGTTAAATTTTGTTATATTAGAGAGGTTGTTAATTTTAAATCGGTAAGATAATTTACTCTTTTTAGGATTATAATTTAAGTTTATATTTGAAAACAAATAATCTTTAGAATTTATAGAGTAATAATTGTTTTCAAACTTACACAACCAATTATTAGATATTTTTATACTTGTGTCTAAACTACTTTCTAAATAACTGTTAGTAGAAAACTGTTCATTAAATTTTCCTTTAGAATAGTTAAGTTGAAAACCAAATTTAAAATTTATTGGTAATCTAAAATATGTGGTTCCTTGCATTCTATATATTGAAGTGTAGTTTTCCACATTACTTGTTATATTGTTTATTATTACAGGATTATTTGACCATGATTGTTGAGTACTTAACTTTAAGCTACTAGATACATCTTTTAAGTATTTTGTTGCACTTAAATTGTAATTAGTTAGTTTTCCTCCATTTACTATAGTATATTGGTTAAAATTAACGTTGTCGGAAATTAAACTCTTTACACCATAACTTTTATCAGAGAAACTATGTAACAAAAAAGAATTAATTAAAAATTGTTTTTTGTAATTATTGAATGTATAGTAAAAACCAAAACTATGATTGTTTGATTGTTGAATGTTATCGAAGCCTTTATTAAATGATCTATAATTTGTTAATATATAACTTTCAGTTAAATATTTTGAATTTGGTAAATTATTTTGAAAACCATAACTCACACCAAAATTACCAATTTTGGTTTTATTGGAATGCAAACTTATCTTAGGGTTTACAAAAAAGTATTGATTATTCTTTTTGTTTAGATTTATATAATTTTTCTCTATAGATAGAGAGCTTCTTACTTTGAATAGTGTTGAAATATTGTAGTTATACTTTCCTTTTAAAGAGATTTTCTGATTTCTGTAATTAACATGGTTAGATAATGAATCGATTTTATGGATATTGTCAAATCTAAAACTACTAATAATCTTATCTTTATCTACTGTTGCTGAAAATTCTAATCCATACTCAGCCTTATTTTTTTTTGTAATTAACTCAGAGTTTAAACCATAATAAGTAAGAGGTGTGTTGTTTTTTTGATAAATTGTTAAAGCTCCATCATTATTAAAAACGTCACTAAAAGTATTTGGTAGAATGCTATAATTCTGTTTGGTGTTATTTATGCCTAAATAAGCATATGCTAACAATAAGGTATTGTTAGAAATTTTTTTTGTGAAATTTAAGTGATTGAAAAAATTCTGTTTTTTTTCTTTTAATTTTTGAACCACTTTTTCATTATTAAAAATAAGATTTCCATTATTTTTAGTTGGGTTGTTTTCAAATATGAAATTATAGGTATAATACTCATCATTCTTTGATAAATATTTTAACTCAAATTCTGTAGCAAATGATATATCCTTAATTTCAATTTTATTTTGTTCTATAAAAGAAATTGTTTCAGGTTCAATAAAATATTTAGTGATGTTATTATTTTGTTTTTCTATATCATCATAAGTAAAATAGGTCAGATTTCTTAATTTTGTTTGCTTAGAGAGATTAGTGACAAAGCTTAGTGAGTTTAAAAAAGAATTATTAAAAACATCTTCATCATTAGAGAAATTTGAAGATGATAGATTGTCAATAGTTATAAGTTCGTTATTAGTTTTTTCATTTTTTTTATTAACATTAAATCCAGTAAAATTTATTGTTTTTTCATTTTTCACTTGTGAAACAGCTGAGTTTCCAATACTATTTATGTTTGATAGATTAAAGAATTTTATTTTATTTTTCAGTAAACCAATATTTATAGTTGTATTAGTGCTATTATTTGTTCCAAAACCCAAATCTAAATTTCCAAACCAAACATTTTTTTTATCATTTTTAAGTTTTAAATTTAAAGCTATTTTTTCTGATTCCTGAAAACTTTTTAACACAGGGTTATCTTCAAAGTTAGTAAGTAATTCTACTTCTTTAATAGTGCTTGCATCTAAGTTTTTAGTTAATAATTTGTATTTATCATCAAAAAGATCATCGCCTTCAACAAGTAATTTGTCAATAGCTTTACCATTAACTTTTATAGTACCATTTAAAGAAATTTCCATTCCGGGTATATTTTTAAGTAAGTCTTCTACAACATTTTCTGAACCATCTTTAAATGCCGATACTTTGTAAACAATTGTATCTTTTTTAACTTTTATCTTTTCCCAAGTTTCAAGCACAACTTCCTTTAATATTTCGTTTTTCTCTTGTAATAAGAAATTAGTATTTATTGTACTTTTTAATATGTTAATGATATTTTTTTCTTCTTCAAAACCTAAACCATTAGCAACAATAGTTAATGTTTTTAATTTATTCTGATTTATAGAAATTTGAAACTCCCCTTTTTCGTTAGAATATCCGTATGATATTAATTGGCCATTTCCGTAAATCATTATTGTAATATTAGAAAGGTTATTGTGTTCTTTATCAATAACCTTTCCTTTAATATTAATGTTTTGAGAAATTATGTAGTGTGTAACAAAAAATAATAGTAACAGAAAATTACCTTTTTTTATCATAAAATTCAGTTATTTCAAAGTTTTCAATAAATGAATCTTTTAGTTGAAGTTTTACATTTGACTCTGTGTCTGCAGAATTAAAATTTTCAGCAAAAACTCTACCACTATTAATAGAATTTAAATAAGCGTCTATTAAAAATTTTCGATATTCTTTTAAAGTAATCCATTTTTTATGAATTTGATTAGGCTGTTTTACAGGTTTTGCTATATTAATACTAGTAATTGCTGGGTATTTTAAATTTTTAAAATAAAAGTAGATCTCTTTTTTTGTGTCGTATGCTTCTAAAATTAAACCAGGTAAACCTTGTAGTTTCCAAGGACCATATTTTATTGCAATTTTTGGTGTGTACCAAGCAGTATAATTTCTTCCTCTAAACTTAGTAATTGCTTTAATGCATAAATAGTTTCCTATTTTTTTTGTTTCTTTTGTAATTTTCCATTTTATTTTAGGTTTTTTTTCTTTTACATAGGTAAAACCTAAACCCCTACTATATAAACTGTCTTTGTTGAAATCTGTATAATACCTAAACCCATATTTATTAGTGGCTTTAGTTACCATATAAACATTGTTTTTATCCTTAAAGGTTTGTTCTTCACGAATATTTCCTTTTTCTAATGAATCGTTTCTAGTTATATAAATTGATTCATCTTTGTTAAATACTAGAACAGATGTATAATCAATACCTATATCTGAACCCATTCCCATACTTTCTTTTTGTCCATAAAACACAACTCCTTTTTTATCTTGAGAAAATATTGTAATAGAGAAGTATAAGAAAAATATAATTATAGCTTTTTTTATCATAGAAATTTAAGTAAAGTTGAGTTCTAAAATAAAGATTTAAAACTCAACTTTTAATATTAATAGTTAGTAAAGTGTTTATTTAACAAGACTCTTGCATTTGCACAGCCATTGCGTTAGCATTTTCCTCTGTGAAATTCCCAGTCATGTCATAATCGAATATTCCATCTCCATCACAATCTACTTTAATTCTAAACTTTTTTAGTTTTGGAGGGCTCTCTAAATTAGTATTATTAATTAATGTTTCTGCATTCACTAAACTCCCGCTAGCAAATACAAATGCTAGTACTAAAATTATTTTTTTCATAATTTCTAAAATTTATAACCTTTTTTAAGGTTAGTTGATATTTAATTTTTAGAATTGTTTCTGAGTAAACAAGTTTACAATTCTTAAGAAACTTGTAGAAAAAGTGTTACTTTTGCAACACTTTCCTCTGTTTGTTTTTTGTCAATTCATTGGCACTAATTTTTAAGTTAAACATTTATTTGCAAGATTTTTGTTCTTAAATTTATAAGCAGAGGATTTTTCTTTTTCATAGCAATCTCATCTTTATAGTATTAAGTTCTCCAAAGTTTAAAAAGTATTTTGGAGTTTCCAAATATTTTTAATTCTTATTTAGCGTGGTATTTTTACGATGCCAAAAAAGCTATATGGATTTAAGCTTCTTTTTTGTATCTTTGATTTAAAGAAAAAATTACTATTCCAAAAATTACTATTCCAAAAATTACTATTCCAAAAATTACTATTCCAAAAATTACTATTCCAAAAATTACTATTCCAAAAATTACTATTTAATGTTTTTATTTAAAACTACTGAAGAGTTAGAAAGTAACTTATTAAAAAGAATTAAAGAAGAAAGAGAAAAAATTGGGTTGTCACAATATGAGCTTGCTAAACGAATTGGTTTAGGGCAAAGCGCGTATCAAAAAATTGAAAAAGGAAAAACACGTTTAGATATGTTTCGTTTTTTAAAAATTACGCAAGCTTTAGGTGTTTACCCGAAAGATTTCTTTGACAATTAAAATAAATTACCCAATCGCTTCAATTTCTTTTAATAATTGTTTAGTTTCTGGTAAAGGTGAAATGCCATATTCTTCTTCCAAAATTACTTCGCACTTCATATACGTTTTAATAGCTTGTGGTCTATTTCCTTTTGCTAAATAACCACGCATTTGTAATCTGTAAGCATCTTCCCAAGTATTGTCTATTGCTAAAGCTGCTTGTGCTAAACGGATACTTTCAAGCGGATTTTCTGCCAATAAAATTTCTGCCAACGTAATATAAGCGCCTAAAATTAACAACTGACTTTTCTCCCGTTCTTCAGAAGACCAATCTTCGTAAATTCTATTGGGTAAAAAAACACCTTGGTACAATTCAATTGCTTTTTTGTAGGCTTTTTTGGCAATTTCTTTTTCTTCGGAAAGCGCTTGGTTTCCAATAATTATGTATTTTTCTAAAGCATCAATATCTATCCAAACTTTATCTGTTGCTAATTGATAACTTACACCTTGTCTTAATATAAATTGTGGTTCCGTACGCGAAGGTCTATTAGGTTCTAAGGCTTTATTTATTCCGTGTAAAGCAACTTTAAAATCACGATCATTCCAATCTTCCCAAAGATTGTCCATAATTTTTTCTTTATGAAGCGCGTGTCTATGTCTGTTGGAAATTAAGTATTGTAAAAGCTGAATTGTTTTATCACGTCCAAATTCTTTAGAAGAAATTTTTTCTTCATTTCTCCATACCGAAAACTGCCCCAACGTTTTAATTTTGATGGGAGCTTGCTCATAAAACTCTGTGAGCTGTTGTAGTTTGTCGGATAATTCAGACATAAAAAATTATTTTTTACTGATTTTATCTACTTTAGAATTCAGTTTTTTAATTTCTTTAGAAAGGGAATCTATAGATGTTTGAAGTTCATGATAATCTGCTCTAGAAGCTTTTTTCCATTGGTCAAATTGTACTTTCTCACTAATTTCTTCCCCTAAATTTTCTATCTGATCTTGGATTTGTTCCTGAATATTAGAAAACTGCTTCTTCGGATTTTTTATAGTTTCCTTTAAAAACTGAGGAGCAACATCTCTTACTGTTTTAAACATAGAAAAACTCTTTTGCAAAATACTTTCACGTTCTTCTTTGGGTTCATCTTTTGTAGCTTCATTAGTTAACAACGCTAATTTTTCTTGCATAAAAACAAGTGCATCATTAAAGTCAGAAAATCGTTTTTCATCACCATCTTGTACATGACTTATTTTACCGCGCCACTGTACTTTTGCATCGCC
This sequence comes from Tenacibaculum todarodis, assembly GCF_001889045.1. NCBI lineage: Bacteria > Pseudomonadati > Bacteroidota > Flavobacteriia > Flavobacteriales > Flavobacteriaceae > Tenacibaculum > Tenacibaculum todarodis. Next base: position 2,679,022 of record NZ_CP018155.1, read on the forward strand.
GTTTTCTTTGTATATCTGTTGGTTAAAACGCACCATAAAAGACGCATTTTGATCTTGTTTTTTTGCCATAATGTTATTTATTTACCAACTTAAACGTTGAACTATTATTGTTCTTTCATCAGATAAAAAACCAACATAAAATGATTTGCTATCTTCAAGCAGGTTGTATTCGCTTATAATTACCTGATTGTTGTCTTTAGAGAGTTTAATAGCTTTATCGAGTTCTCTTGAACTAATTTCTTTTATATCTTTTTTAAAACCTTTACTTTTTAAAATAATAGGTAATTTTTTATAGAAATATTTGCTTACTTCTATTGTTGAAACAGAAGTGTAATCTCCAAAATGATCAGGAATACTTGCCGTCTTATACTTAATTTTTGAATATCTTGGTAATTCTATTGTTGTCACTTCTTTAAAATCTTCTCGATAAAATTCATCCGAAGGATAAATTCCTATATAAATAAAATATCCAACTATAAAAAAAGGTGTCAAAGACAATAACTTCCATTTTGAATTATATCCTTTTTTCTTGATATATCGATTAATTAAAAAAGACATTGAAATTAGGATTCCAATAAAAATTATGAAAAAGAGTATTAGGTATATTATCATTCTTATCCTGGTTCTTTTTCAGAGCCAATTTCAATTTGTAATAAACCTTTAAAAGCTTGTTGTATAGTATTTCCTTCGTATAAAACCTTATACACTTCTTCAGAAATTGGCATTGGAACGTTATAATCTTTTGCTAATTCCATAACCACTTTTGCGGTTTTCACACCTTCAGCAACTTCGTTCATTTCTTCAATAATTTGGGCTAAACTTTTACCCGTTCCTAATTGAAAACCTACATGGTGATTTCTACTTTTATCGCTGGAACATGTTGCTACCAAATCTCCCATTCCAGCCAAACCAGCAAACGTGCTTTTTTTACCGCCCATTGCAACACCTAAACGTGTTAGTTCTGCCAAACCACGAGTAATTAATGCCGCTCTTGTGTTATCACCAGCATTTGCGCCATCACCCATTCCTGTTGCAATTGCCATAATATTTTTTAAAGCACCACCCAATTCACAACCAATAACATCAGAATTTGTATAAACACGAAATAATCCTGAACTAAAAATAGGTTGTAGATTTTTAGCAATAGTGTCATCAACCATTGCAATTACAGCCGCTGCAGCTTTTCCAGAATGAATTTCCTTTGCTAAATTTGGACCTGTTAAAACACCGGCAGGATGTCCAGGTAATAATTCTTCAATAATTTCTGTCATTCGCATTTTTGAAGAAATCTCTAAACCTTTTGCTAAATTAACAATAGGAATCCAAGGTCTTATATGTGGTTTTGCTTGTTCTAAAACTGCTCTAAGATTTTGAGAAGGAATTCCCATTACAATTACATCGGCATTTTCTACGGCTTCTTTAATTGTATTTACCGCCTTTAAAGAACGCGTTAGTTTTGCATTTGGTAAATACCGTTGATTGGTGTGATGCTCGTTTATTTCATCAACCGTTTCTTTTCTACGCGCCCAAATAGTTGCTTCCGCATTTTTTGCAACAATAGATGCTACTGTTGTTCCCCAAGAACCGCCACCAAGTATGCCTACTTTTAATTTCATAAGTTATATTTTTAAAGACATTAATTATCACAAAAGAATGTGTTAATGTATTGTTTTCGATATAAAAATCGAATTAAAGGTACTGTTTTTTATGGATTTTTACTTTTACCGAAATAAAAAAAGATTAGTTTTCTAACGCAACTTTATACAAATCTCTCACTTCTTCTACATACGTATCTATATGTTTTACTTTCCATTCAGAAGTATCAACAGGATCTAAAATTACAACTTCAATGTGTGTTGGTTTAAATACTGAGCTCCCTTTTGGCATTGCCATATATGCGTTTTTTATTACAATAGGAATTATAGGAACACCTGCTGCCATTGCTAAATGAAAAGCACCTTTTTTAAATTTCCCTAACTCTTTACTTCCGCTCCTTGTACCTTCAGGAGCAATAACTACGGAAGTTCCATTTTTAATAACTTCTGCAGCATCTTTCATAGATTTTAGTGCATTTTTTTTATTTGAACGATCAATAAAAATTGCACCCATTGCTTTAAATAAAGGTCCAAAAGGAGTCATTTCTAACTCTTTTTTTGCAACTCCAGCCACATCTTTTCTTAATAATTTTGATATGATAAAAAAGTCTGCCGAAGATTGATGATTAAAACAAAAAACGGCTGGTCTATAATCTTCTAAATTGTTTTTTCCTTTAACTGCAATATCCAATCCGGCAAATTTTGTTCCCAAATCTCCAATGCTTGCAATGGTTGTGTTTATAGCTTCTTTTTTAGATAAAGTAAAAGCTCCACGAATAATTCCTTTTACTGCTGAAGGATATAAACTTGCGGCTGCTAAACCAGTTCTAAACCTATTTACAATTGGTTGTCCGTTTGTTTCATCGAAGCGTAAAATTGGCCAACCGCTTTCAAAAGCAACTTGAGACAAACGACTATCTGGATTAACAGCATGTGGTTTCCCAACAATTTCTAACAACGGATAATCATCAAAACTATCTGTATAAAAGAAACTTTTAGATAAATCTATATCGTTTTGTTTTGCAAACTTTTTTCCAGCGTTAGCTTTTCCTTCGCCCCAACACATTTCTTTAATTTGACCTGTAAATTTACCACGATTTACTTCCATTTCTGTACAATAAATATCAGAAATACCCAGCTCATCTGCAATTGGTTTTATTTGATAAACAGTGGCTGCTGAGATAATTACTATTTTATGTCCTTTTTCTAAATGCGAAGCGATTAAAGTACGTGCTTCTGGATAAATTGTGTCAACTAAATGTTTTTTATATACTTCTTGTCCTAGTGTTGTAAAGTCTTTTTCTTTGATTCCTTTTACACCAAGAGCCGATAGTTTTGTGAGTACTTCAAAATCTCTATTTCCTGCTCCGTAAAGTAAAATTGTTGCAAATTGAGACAGCAATTCTTTAGTAGTAGTTTTACCACTTAATAAACGAGATTGTACAAATTTTTTGGCAGAAAAATCATTGATTAATGTTCTGTCTAAATCGAAAAATGCTGCAATATGAGCACCTTCTTCTTGTTCTAGAATTCTATTAGATATCGTATCCAAATCAGAGCCAGGAACCACTTCTTCTTCGGTTTCTATTGCTGTAATATTCAATAATGATTTTACCTCAAGTTTTTGAAGTTCATTTAAATGATTAGTGAATTCATCTAATTCTTGCATCCAACTTTCTAAACCATCATAATCTATTTTTCCTTCAACAGGAATTAGCTTTGCATTTTTTGCAAAGCGTAATGAGTTTGTTAAAAACGGTTTAGAAACACTATCTAATCTTGAGATACGAGATTGCCAATGCAACTCCTTTCCTTTAAATAAACACAAGTCTAAGAATTCAGAATATATAAAATCATCTTCTAAATCCCAACTATTTAAAGTATGGCAAACAACTTTGTTTGCTTCAAGATAAATTAACAATAATCCTTTAGAAACAAATAATTCTTGCTTCTTTAAAAGTGTATTTATATCTCCATTTGGGTCCGTAATTATCTTTCTCCAGTTTTTATCGAATAAGTTTAATTCGTCTTCAATTTCTGTTGAAAATTTAGGTTTGTTTGTGTAGAAAAATTCAAATTTAAATGTGTTACGCAAGTGCATAATTTCTTCCCAAAAATGAAGAATTCTATCTGTTGATGTATCGTCTTTAATTTTTATCAAAGCCATTTCAATAAAGGCTCTGTGATATAAATGACTTGCCGACATGTTTGCATAATAGGTTGCCGACAAATATTCATTTGGAGCTAAACTATATTGTGTTTTTCTCCCAGCTTTACTTTTTTGAATTATATGTGCGCCAAGTAATAAATTCAGTGCTTTTTGTACAGTAACATCTATTTTGTTTCCTCGGTCTAACAACACATCTTCTTTGCGTTGTTCTATGTAATTCATCAACTTTATTACGTTGATTTCTATTTCTTTTTTAGTGAGCGCAAAGTTGTTTAAAAGGGCGTTACAAACTAAAGAAACTGTAGTTACTGGTGTAATTGTATTTGCTTTGTGAATTAATTCAAAAGCAAAACGAGGTAACGTGTTTTTATCAGCATAACTGTCTTCTTCCATATCTGGAATAATAGCATTTGTATGTTGAGAATTTTCTACAGGTTCTCCAAAACGAATGGAAGCTCTACCGTAACGATGTCCTAAATTTTTTAAATATTTTCCAAACAAAGCAAGGTTTTCAGATTTTTTGTCTGTTCCTTTTCCTTCTTCGGTCATTTCTTTCACGTCGGGAATTAAGTCATACACAATAGAAACAGGAACGTATTTTATTGGACGAGAACTTGCTTTTTCTCCTTCCATAATGTATTTTAAAATCCCCATTTGTGGATAGACGATTTTACCTGTTCTTGAGCGAGTTCCTTCAATATTCCACGTTAAATGATCTCCGTTTTCAATAAAACAAGAAATATAATGGCGTAAAGACGCTTTGTAAACGGCATCATCTTTAAAACTTCTGCGTAAAAAGATTAAACCAGAATTTTTCCCCAATTGCTTTACACCAGGCATTGCCAAATTTATACCTCCAAAAAAGTAGGGAATTGGCATTCCGTAGCGGTGTAAGGTTGTTACTAAAACAACAGTGTCTAAATAGGTTTTATGAGTCAAAATAAATGCGACAGAATTTTTACGCATTAATTTCATCAACTTTTTAATTTCCTGACGATCTACATCAATTTTATCTTCATAAGCTTTAGAAAGCATATATTCAAAACCCTTTAAGGTAGCCATATTTGCTATTGGGTTTTGTTCTGCATACATTTCCGTAATACAAAGTTCTGCTTCTTTTTGAACTTCTTCTAAAGATTGTTTACGTTGTAAAGCAATTCCTTTAAGTTCGTCTTGAAACTTTGGTTGGTTAAAGATTTTTTCTATAGACATTTAGACGTTTGTTTGACTAATTATAATTAGGTATTGATATTAAATCTTTTAGGATATCACCTTTTTTTCGTTCCCAAAATTTTGGGAAAAACATATTTTCTAATTTAGTAATAAAACCTTTTGGTTTTCTTCCTTGTGTGTTTTCAATTAAAGCATTTGCTACAGTTACTAAAACTGATGCATTTGCTCCCATTCCCATATGACTTCCGTAAACCTCTACGTTTTTAATGTTTTTTCGCATTGTTTCTGCCTCTAAACAATGTTTCCACGGTACTAATCCATCTGTTTTAGTGTAAATACAAGTTACTGGTACTTTGGGTATTTCTTCTAGTTCTTTTAAAAACTTGTCGTTACGTTCACGCAAAGTTTTTCCTCGTAAAAATTCTAATACGCGTACTAAAGGAGTTTGCATATTGTTTACTCCCCAAACAGGAGAACCAATTGTAACTAGTTGCTCTACTTTATCTGGGTAACGATTGGCAATTATTTTAGCAAATATTCCTCCGCCAGACCAACCTACTAAACTAACCTTTTCTCCATGCTTTTCATAGATTTCATCTAAACGTTCTACCAGTTTTGGCAAGTATTTAGAGTTAATCATATTTACACCTAATTCCCATTTATAAGTTTTAAAACCTACTGATTTTAAGTATTTACGAACAAATTTAGTAGAGCTATCGTTTCCTAAATATGGAGGCATTAATAAAACGGGTTTGTTGTTTCCTTGTTTTTTCTTGGGAATTAAATAGTACAAACCAAACATGGTACTCCATTCTACTAAAGAACGTGTTTCTAAAAACATGTTGAAAGGTGGAGGAGCAGGAATTGTTTTATTTATTTTTATAATTTCTTCTCTAAAATGTGCAACAATTGGAGAAGAAATATCTTTTTTTAAGTTCTTCGGAAGCGTTTCTAAATTAATGCTTTCTAAAACTAAAACAAGTGTTATATAATCTCTATCTGGCCCAAATTCCTCACAAATATTTATGCAATTATTAGTTAGTTTTATTAATGTTTCCTTATTAAATTCATCATTCTTAATAGATTTTAAGATGAATTTTTCAAAAGGATGGTCTTCAAATTTTTTAGTAACTAGTTCTTTCGCTTTTGTAAGGGAATACTCATTTATCATAGCAACTTTAATTGCCATTTTAGTAAATGTAGTATATAGGGTTTTATTATTTTCCATTTGTTATTCTGAGTATTCTTTTGATTGAATGTGGGAATTCAACCAATTTAAAAAATCTTGTTCTACTTCTTTCTTGTTGGTTTCATTCAACATTTCATGTCTTCCACCTTCATATAATTTTAAAGTTAGGTCGTTAATACCTGCTTTAATGTATTGACTTGCCACTTTTTGCACTCCTTTTCCCATTTCTCCAACGGGATCTTTATCACCCGAAAATATATAAATAGGAATATTTTTTGGAGTAGCTTTAAACGTTTCTAAATCGTTAATTTTTTTACTTCCTTTTAAAATGTCAATAAACATACTGATTGAAAAATCTTCAATTCTTAAAGGATCTTTTGCAAATAAATCTACTTCTTTTTCATCTCTACTAATCCAATCTACTTGTGTTCTGTTGGGTTTAAATTTTTTATTAAATTCAGAGAAAAAGACAGATTTTAAGGTGTTACTGCTTCTTTTTCTACCTTTAAAAAACTTTACCATATTAGCGCCAGCAAGTCCAATAGAACCTAAACTTTTAATGTAACTTCCAGTTCCAGAAAGTATCAACGCTTTTATATTGTCACCGTGTTCTGTTATATATTGTCTACTTAATAAAGAACCCATACTGTGGCCAAAAAGGATGATTTTTTCCTTCGGATATTCTTTCTGAATAATTTTAGTTAAATCATACATATCATTAACTGCATCTTCAAAATAATTTTCACCTTCATAAACACCTAAATATTCTTTTGATTTAGTTGAATTTCCATGAATACGATGATCATTTGCATAAACATCAAAACCTTGTTGTTGTAAAATTTCTGCAATACGTTTATATCTTCCAGCATGTTCACCAACTCCATGTGCTATTTGCACAATACCTTTTGGATAAGCTACTTTCCAGCGGTAATAAAATATTTTTTCACCGTCTTTTGCAGTAAATGTATGTGTGCTAAAACTCATTATCTATTTAAAAATTCTGATAAAATTGAAATCAATTTATCTTGGTGTTTTTTATCTCCTTCAAACTTCATTCTTCCTTGTATAACTAATTCTTGTAGTAAGAATTTTTGCTGATGTAAAGCAATTAAATTTGTATCATCAATACTAAATGATGCTTTTGCTTTTCTTTCTTTCTTCTTTTTTAAAACACCTTCATCTTGCGTAAAATCTAAACTCCAAAAATGAGATTCTTCTTTAGAAGTTACTTCAAATTGATACAAACCTTTGTGTTTTTTTACAATTTCAGCATTATTTTTTATAAAGCGTTTAAATGCAGAGAAAAATGCTGAACTTGCTAAGGTTGCTTTCGCAATTTCTTTCTCCTTTTGCTTTCCTCTTTTCTGAATAATTTTTTCTAACTTATTGGCTTCTTCTCTAATGAAACGAGAAAATTTACCAGCATCAGGCATTGTTTTAGCATCGGAAGTTGTTGTTATACTTACAGTTCCGTTATAGCTAAAAGCAGCTATAATTAAACCAAAACCATCTACAACGGGTGTTAAACCAAAAACCCCAACTGTTTTATGTCCTTTTAAATATAAGGCTGTTTGTGGTCCAGGAACATTAGTAATTGTTACATTAAAAGGTGGTCTGTGTAATTCTTTAATATTGTATTTGCTATAGATTCCTGAAGCTAAATTTGCCAAGCCAAAAGGAACACTTTCAGCCATTTTCATTAAACTTTTTGCACCAACAGCTTTATGGCGAGATTTTCCCACTTCTGTTTGTTCTTGTATGTATTCTAATCGCTCAATTGGGTCTTCTATGTGTGTTCCTATTTGAACCAACATATTAGAAATCTTATTTCCATAATTTTGTTTTTCGCCTTTTACTCGGATTGAAATAGGAACATTTGCAACCAATGGTAAAGATGGTAATTGATCTTTTTCAATTAAATATCTTCTAATAGCTCCGGCGCAAATATTTACTATAACATCGTTAATGGTTACGCCCATAATTTTACGAAGCGAGTTTATTCTATCAAAAGATAAAATTGCGGTTCCCCAAGTTCTCTTTGGAGAAATTGAACCATTAAAGATGGTTTTTGGAACTGAAAAGGATTTTTTATCAAAAGGCTTATTTCCAACCACTGCTTTTTTTGCTTTCTGTTGCATAACTGATACAGCAGCTTCTCCTACCAGTTTTGGTATTTTAAGTGGGGCTTTAAAAAACTTATAGGAGCTTTTTAATAATAAACTTAATTCTTCTGGAAGCGGTTCTGGTTCAAAAGGTTTTGGTTTTGGAATTGGTTTTGTACTGTCGGCTTTGTTTTTATCAAACAACATTCCCATTAATCCAACTCCAGAGGCACCATCAATCATAACATGGTGTACTTTTGTAAGTATAGCAACAGAGCCTTTTGGGATTTGAGAAATAGTATCCAAACCTTCTATAAATGTAATAGACCAAAGTGGTCTTCTTAAATCTAAGGAAGCACTAAAAACGGTTGCTGTTGTGTCTCTTAATGTTTTCCAATCTGCTGGATCGGGTAATTTTATTCTGTTTAAATGTAAATCGAGCTCAAAATTTGGATCGTCTACCCAATATGGATAATCTAAATCGAACGGAACATTTAATAACCGTTGTCTAAACTTTGGCATTAAATGTAATTTAGAAGCAATGGTGTCTTTAAAGTCATCAAATTTTAAAGAATCTTCTACAATAATTAAAGTTCCAATATGCATTGGATTAAGTGCGCTTTCTGCATATAAAAATGCAGCATCTTGCCCAGTAACTTGTTTTATAGAGCTGTCTAAAGCATCATCCAATAAATCTTTAATTACTTTTTTTGTCATGCTTGCTATTTTACTTTTAAACAGTGTTTATTCTACATAAAAAAAAGAATCTTTTCAAATTCTTTTTGTGTTATGCAATATAGGTAAATTTTATTACTTGCTTACCTGCTGATTAGGCGTTTTTTACGCATAAAAAAACCGCAAGTCATTGCGGTTTTTAATATTGATTTATAAAAGTTGATTAACAAACTTCATTTCCGTTTTTCACTTCTTGTTGTGGTTCTACAAATGCGAGTTTACCATCTTGAGTATCCGTCATTAAGATCATTCCTTGGCTTTCTACACCGCGTATTTTTCTTGGCGCTAAGTTGCATAAAACAGAAACTTGTTGCCCAATAATATCTTCGGGTGAAAACGTTTCAGCAATACCAGAAACGATAGTTCTAACATCAATACCAACATCTACTTTTAATTTTAAAAGCTTTTTAGTTTTCGCTACTTTTTCAGCTTCTAATATAGTACCAATTCTAATATCTAATTTAGTGAAATCTTCAAAATCTATCGTTTCTTTTTGAGGTTCCACAACTTTATTTTCTTGTTCGTTTGCTAATTTAGTAGCTTGTAGTTTTTCAACTTGTGCTTCAATAGTTTTGTCTTCAATTTTAGAGAATAATAATTCCGCTTTATTAATTTGATGATTTGCTGCTAATAGCGTTTCTTTTTTAGCAACATCTTTCCAAGATAGAGATTCTTCGCTTTCGCTCTGAATGACATTAAGCATAGATTTCAATTTAGTTGAAGTAAACGGTAAAAAAGGTTCACTTAAAACCGATAATGCTGTTGCAATTTGTAAGGCAACATACATAATGGTTTTAACACGTTCTTCATCAACTTTTATAACTTTCCAAGGCTCTTCATCTGCTAAATACTTGTTTCCAAGTCTTGCTAAATTCATTAATTCTTGAGAAGCTTCTCTAAATCTATATCTTTCAATAGATTTTGCAATAACATCTGGAAATTGCTGTAAACTTTCTAAAGTTTCTTCGTCAATTTCTGTAAAATCGTTTGGAGTTGGAACAATTCCGTTGTAATACTTGTTAGTTAAAACAACTACACGATTTATAAAGTTCCCAAAAATGGCAACCAATTCGTTGTTGTTTTTTGCTTGAAAATCTTTCCAAGTAAAATCGTTGTCTTTATTTTCTGGTGCATTTGCTGTTAAGGTATAACGCAATACATCTTGTTGATTTGGAAATTCTTCTAAATATTCGTGTAACCAAACTGCCCAGTTTTTAGAAGTAGATAATTTGTTTCCTTCTAAATTTAAGAACTCGTTTGCTGGTACGTTTTCAGGTAGAATATAATCTCCGTGTGCTTTTAACATTGCAGGAAAAATAAGACAGTGAAAAACAATATTGTCTTTCCCAATAAAGTGAACCATTTTGGTGTCATCTTTTTTCCAATAATCTTCCCAGTTTTTACCTTCACGTGCTGCCCATTCTTTGGTAGCAGAAATATAACCGATTGGCGCATCAAACCAAACATACAATACTTTTCCTTCGGCATCTTTTAACGGAACTGGAATTCCCCAATCTAAATCTCTAGTTACCGCTCTTGGACGTAAACCATCGTCTAACCAAGATTTACATTGCCCTAAAACGTTTGTTTTCCAGTCCTTTTTATGATCTTCTAAAATCCACTTGCGTAAAAAAGCTTCGTGTTTGTCTAATGGTAAAAACCAGTGTTTTGTTTCTTTTATGGTTGGTACATTTCCTGTAATTGCCGATTTTGGGTTGATTAAATCTGTTGCGTTATGAGAAGTTCCACAGTTTTCACATTGATCTCCATAACTTTCTTCGAAACCGCATTTAGGACACGTTCCAATTACAAATCTATCTGCTAAAAACTGATTTGCTTCTGCATCATACAATTGCGCAGAAACTTCTTCTATAAACTCTCCATCGTTATACAGTTTTGTGAAAAAATCTGATGCTGTTTCATGATGAATTTCTGCCGATGTACGTGAGTAATTATCAAAAGAAATACCAAAATCTACAAACGATTTTTTGATAATTCCGTGGTATTTATCAATA